>NZ_OZ248540.1:0-804601 GCF_965234735.1 Limnohabitans simekii (SeqCode)
TGTGGAGCGTCTCGAAGATGGATTGCGACAGTACATTCATTACTACAACCACGAGCGCATCAGGAGCAAATTAAAAGGGCTGAGTCCTGTGCAATACAGAACTCAGCCATCTTTGGGTTAACCGCCCGTTTCAACTGTCCAACTAATTGGGGTCAGTTCAGAAGCGGGCTTTTCACATCCTGCCAACCGAAGTTGGCAAGAACCGAGCTTACTTGCCTTCAGCAGCCGGAGCAGCTGGGGCCTCAGCAGGTGCGCTGACCGCAGGCGGGGTGTCCACCACCGCTGGGGCCGCCACACTGCCGCCGTGGAAATGCATCATCACGGGCACGATCAGCAGCGCCACGATGTTGATGATCTTGATCAAGGGGTTGATCGCTGGACCCGCAGTGTCCTTGTAGGGGTCACCGACGGTGTCGCCCGTGACGGCGGCCTTGTGGGTTTCAGATCCTTTGCCGCCGTGGTGTCCATCTTCGATGTACTTTTTGGCGTTGTCCCAGGCACCGCCGCCGGTGCACATGGAAATCGCCACGAACAAACCGGTGATGATGGTTCCCATCAGCAAACCGCCCAAAGCCGCTGGGCCGAGGATCAGACCGACCAAGATCGGTGCCACCACAGGCAACAAGCTGGGGATCATCATTTCTTTGATGGCCGCTGTCGTCAGCATGTCCACCGCCGTGTCGTACTCGGGCTTGCCGGTACCGTCCATGATGCCCTTGATCTCCTTGAACTGGCGGCGAACTTCCACCACCACCGCACCGGCGGCGCGGCCTACGGCCTCCATCGCCATCGCGCCAAAGAGATAAGGAATCAGGCCACCGATGAACAAGCCAATGATGACGTTGGGGTCGCTCAAGTCAAACTTGATTTGTGCGCCAAAGGCTTCGAGCTTGTGGGTGTAGTCGGCGAACAGCACCAACGCGGCCAGACCGGCGGAGCCAATGGCATAGCCTTTGGTCACGGCCTTGGTGGTGTTGCCCACCGCGTCCAGCGGGTCGGTGATGTCACGCACGCTGGCAGGCAGCTCGGCCATTTCGGCAATGCCACCGGCGTTGTCGGTGATCGGGCCGTAGGCGTCCAAGGCGACCACGATACCGGCCATGCTGAGCATGGCTGTGGCAGCGATGGCGATGCCGTACAGGCCAGCCAAATCAAAGGCGCTGTAGATGGCGGCGCAGACGAACAGCACAGGCCAAGCGGTGGAGCGCATGGACACGCCCAGACCCGCAATGATGTTGGTGCCGTGACCGGTGGTGGATGCTTGCGCAATGTGCTGCACAGGCGCGTACTGGGTGCCGGTGTAGTACTCGGTGATCCAGACCAGCGCACCAGTCAAGATCAAACCAATGGCACAGGCGCCAAACAGTCCGCTGGCGCTCAAGGCCGTGCCATCGGGCAAGGCCATGGCGGTTGGGAACATGGACTGGGTGACAAAGTAAAACGCAATCAAGGACAAGATGCCCGAGACCGCCAAGCCTTTGTAAAGCGCAGGCATCACGTTGGTCATGCCGGGGCTGGCCTTCACAAAGAAGCAACCAATGATGGAGGCCACGATGGACACACCACCCAACACCAGCGGATACAGCACCAAGTTCGGGCCACCGGCACCGGCCAGCAAAGCGCCCAGCACCATGGTGGCAATCAGGGTGACCGCATAGGTTTCAAACAAATCGGCGGCCATGCCAGCGCAATCGCCGACGTTGTCACCGACGTTGTCGGCAATCACGGCTGGGTTGCGCGGGTCGTCTTCGGGGATACCGGCTTCAACTTTGCCCACCAAGTCCGCGCCAACGTCAGCGCCTTTGGTGAAAATGCCGCCGCCCAGACGGGCAAAAATGGAGATCAGCGAAGAGCCAAAGGCAAAACCGATCAGCGGATTGAGCAAACCGGCCAGCGCTTTGCCGTCAGCAGGCACGCCAGCGCGGGTGAGGAACCAGTAAAAACCGGTCACGCCCAAGAGGCCCAAGCCCACCACCAGCATGCCGGTGATGGCGCCGCCGCGAAACGCGACATCCAGCGCGGGGCCAATGCCTTTGGTGGCTGCTTGTGCGGTACGTACATTGGCTTTCACGGACACGTTCATGCCGATGAAGCCGCAAGCGCCAGACAACACAGCGCCTAATACAAAGCCCACGGCACTCAAGGGGTCCAACACCCAGGCAATCAGGATGGCCAAGACCACGCCGACCATGGCGATGGTTTTGTATTGGCGAGCCAAATAAGCTGCTGCACCGGTTTGGATCGCCGCTGCAATTTCCTGCATGCGGGCATTGCCTGCATCTTGGGAAAGAATCCAGCTGCGGGCCCAAAACCCGTAAATCACGGCGATGAAGCCGCAGATGAGCGCAAATACAAGCGCTGTAGAACCAGTCATAAGATCTCCTTCGATAGTTTCGCGTTGAGGTGGGGCCACGCAACCGGTTGTTTGACACCACCTTTGCGTTGCTTCCTCACACACTCACACCGAGGTTGATTGGCCAACTCGGCGAATGTAAGGGATTCGAATGACGGCTTTCCCATAAACAGCCTGAACGTGTCAGAAAACTCAGGGTAATTACTGACAAAATAGGGCGGTTTTTCATTTCCCTTTTCATTTCAAGAGATTTTCAATATGTCCCTCGACAACGTCACCCCTGGCAAGAACGCTCCCCACGAATTCAACGTGATCATTGAAATCCCGATGAACGCCGACCCGATCAAGTACGAAGTGGACAAAGAAACCGGCGCCATCTTCGTGGACCGTTTCATGAGCACGGCCATGCACTACCCGACCAACTACGGCTATGTGCCCAAAACCATAAGCGGTGACGGCGACCCGGTGGACGTCTTGGTCATCACGCCCGTGCCGCTCATTCCAGGCGTCGTCGTGCCGTGCCGCCCCATCGGCATTTTGAAAATGGAAGACGAAGCGGGCATGGACGGCAAGGTCTTGGCCGTGCCCACCGACAAAATTTTGTCCATCTACACCCAATGGCAAAAACCCGAAGACTTGAACCCGATGCGTTTGAAAACCATCGCGCATTTCTTTGAGCACTACAAAGACTTGGAGATCGGCAAATGGGTGAAGATTTTGGGCTGGGAAGGCCCCGAGGCCGCACGTCAAGAGGTGCAGGACGGCATGAGCAATTACCAAAAAATCAAAGGCTGATCAGTCAGGGCGCTTGAACGGATTGCGTTCGTCCAAGTGCGCCATGTAGTTGTCCACACCGCGGCCTTCGCGTTCTAAAAATTCCGCCACCGCCTGCGCAAAGCGGTGGTCGGCCAACCAGTGGCCACTGTGGGTGCTGGTGGGCATCAAGGCCCGCGCCATCTTGTGCTCGCCCTGGGCACCACCTTCAAAGCGCTGCACCCCATGCTGCATGCACCATTGCAAGGGTTGGTAATAGCAAGCCTCGAAGTGCAAACAATCGACGCGCTCGAGGGCCCCCCAATAACGGCCATAGGCCACGGCGTCGGCTTCGCCCAGGTGATGGATGCCAATCAAACTGCTGGCCATGGGCACGCCGTCGCGCTCAGCGATGAACAACAACCAGTTGTGTGCCATGTCGGTTTGCATGCTTTGGAAAAACGCAGGTGTCAGGTAGGGCGCATTGCCATGTTCCAGGTAGGTGCGCTCGTAGCATTCGTAAAAGAAGCGCCAATCGCTTGAAGAAATAGCTGCACCCAAAGACCATCTGAAGGTGACGCCTGCTTCAGCCACTTTGCGCCGCTCTTGCCGGATTTTTTTGCGCTTCTCTTGGTTCAAGCTCGCCAAGAAGGCTTCAAAGTCAGGCCAGGCTTGGTTGTGCCAATGGAACTGCACGGTTTGGCGCTGCAGCAATTCTTCGGCTTCGCAAGCCGCCATGTCGGCGGGGCTGCCAAACAACAAATGCAGTGACGACAGTTTTTCTTGGGCGCACCAAGCAATGACCGCTTGCAACAAGCGCTGCCGCGTGGGCGCATCCACGGCCAGCAAACGCGAACCCGGCACGGGTGTGAACGGCACAGCAATCAAGGCCTTGGGGTAGTAGGGCAAGCCGTGTTGTTGATAGGCATTCGCCCAAGCCCAGTCAAACACGTACTCGCCATAGGAGTGTTTTTTCAAATACATGGGGCATGCGGCCACCAGTGCATCGTTCACCCACAGGGTGATGAAGCGCGGTGTCCAGCCGCTGTCGGGCGTGGCGCTGCCACTCTCGTGCATGGCTTGCAGGTAAGCGTGTTGCATGAAGGGGGTGGGGCAGTCTTGTTGCGCCAACAGCTGGTCCCATGCGGCGGCGGCAATCTCTGCGGGGTGCGTGTGCACCTGAATGCCATAATCGTTCAGCTCTTTTTGCATTTCATTCATGACGCTTCAACTCAGTGTAGCCCAGCTCAATTTCACCGTCGGTGACATGCAGGGCAATGCCCACAAAATCATCGACGCTGCCCGCGCCGCCTTTGACCGCGGTGTGCGTTTGTTGGTCACGCCCGAACTCTCCATTTGTGGCTATGCCGCTGAAGATTTGTACCTGCGGCCTTCGTTCATTCAAGCCTGCGAAGACGCACTCGACTTGGTGCGCGACGAACTCGCCGACTTGCACGGCATGCATGTGGTGGTGGGGCACCCCAGTGGCAACGACGAACGCACCCGCTCGGTGGCGGTGCAACACCGCTTCAACATGGCCTCGGTGTTCTGTGAAGGCCATTTGGTGGCCAGTTATGCCAAGCGCGAGCTGCCCAACTACCAGGTGTTTGATGAACGCCGTTATTTCAAACCCGGCCACGACACCTGCGTGTTCACGGTGCAAGGTGTGCGCATTGGTTTGCTCATTTGCGAAGACGCTTGGTTCGAGCAACCTGCGTTGGACACCCGCGACAACGGCGCACAACTTTTGGTGGTGTTGAACGCCTCGCCGTTTCACCAAGGCAAAGCCACCGAGCGTGAAGAAGCCATGCGAGCGCGTGTGTTGACGGTCGGCTTGCCGCTGGTCTATGCCCACATGGTGGGTGGCCAAGACGAGGTGGTGTTTGAGGGGCGCTCGTTTGCACTGCAAAGCCAGGGCAGCTTGGCGGGCCGTGCGCTCAGCTTTGCTGAAGACGCGTTTGATGTGTTGGCCGAACTCAAAACAGACAGTGTGCGTTTGAAAGCCTTGGTGCATCCGCTGCCCGACGCTTTGTCCGATGTCTGGCAAGCCTTGGTGTTGGGTGTGCGGGATTACATCGGTAAAAACAAATTTCCATCGGTGCTGCTGGGCTTGTCTGGCGGCATTGATTCAGCCGTGGTGTTGGCCGTTGCCGTCGATGCCTTGGGCCCCGAGCGTGTTCGCGCGGTGATGATGCCCTCACCCTACACGGCCGACATCAGCTTGAACGATGCCCGTGAGATGGCCGAGCGGGTGCAGGTGCGCTATGACGAACTGTCTATCGTGCCGATGTTTGAAGATTTTTTGCAAACCTTGCAAAACGACTTTGCCGGCAAACCGTTGGACGCCACCGAAGAAAACATCCAAGCGCGTATTCGCGGTACCTTGCTCATGGCCTTGTCCAACAAACATGGCGGCATGGTGCTGACCACCGGCAACAAAAGCGAAATGGCCACCGGCTATTGCACCCTCTATGGCGACATGGCGGGTGGTTTTGCGGTCATCAAAGACGTGGCCAAAACCTTGGTGTACCAGTTGGCGCACTGGCGCAACGCGAACGACCCGTTTGGCCAAGGCCTGGACATCATCCCCGAGCGCATCATCACGCGGCCCCCCAGCGCCGAGTTGCGCCCGGATCAAACCGATCAAGACAGCTTGCCGCCTTACGAGGTCTTGGACGCCATCTTGGCCATGTACATGGAGCAAGACCAAAGCGCCGAGCAGATTGAAGCGGCGGGCTACCACCGCGCCGACGTGGACCAGGTCATTCGGCTCATCCGCATCAACGAGTACAAACGCCGCCAAGCGCCCATCGGGGTCAGGATCACGCACCGCGCCTTTGGCAAAGATTGGCGTTATCCTATAACCAGTCTTTTCCGTGCCTGACGTTTTTTTATTTGATTGACAGGGAAGTACACCATGAAACAAATCACCGCCATCATCAAACCTTTCAAACTTGAAGAAGTACGCGAAGCACTGGCTGAATGCGGCGTCACCGGCTTGACCGTCACCGAGGTCAAAGGCTTTGGCCGTCAAAAAGGCCACACCGAGCTCTACCGTGGCGCGGAATACGTGGTGGATTTTTTGCCCAAGGTGAAGGTCGAAGTGGTGGTGAATTCGGCCGAGGTGGACCGTTGTGTGGACGCCATCGTCACTGCTGCGCGCACCGGCAAAATTGGCGACGGCAAAATCTTCGTCACTGCGGTTGAAAAAGTGGTGCGCATTCGCACTGGTGAAACCGACGAATCAGCGGTTTGATTTAGATTTTCGCCAAGCCATCACTTTGGGCCAGGCCAGCAGCCTGGACCAACTGGGGCAGCAAGCTGTCAGCATCGGTCGATTGGTGAACGAAGTCCATTTGCCAGTCCGACAAAAAACCTTGTGTCACGGTGCTTTCTAAAAACTGCAACAGCCCGTCGTAGTAATTCGCAACATTCAACAAGCCAATGGGTTTGTTGTGAAACCCCAGTTGCCGCCAAGTCCACACCTCGAACAATTCTTCAAACGTGCCAATGCCCCCGGGCAGCGCCAAAAACGCATCGGCGCGTTCGGCCATCATGTGTTTGCGCTGGTGCATGTTGTCCACCACGTGCAATTCGTCACACGCATGGCGGGCAAATTCTTTTTCAGCCAAGGCCTGTGGAATGATGCCCACAACGCGGCCTCCAGCGGCTTGGGTGGCCTGGGCCACGATGCCCATCAGACCGTTGTCGCCGCCACCATAAACCAGTTGTCCTCGGTGTTGGCCAATCCAAGTGCCCACTTGCACAGCAGCCTTGGCGTACTCGGGCAGGCTGCCAGGGCGAGAGCCACAGTAAACGCAAAGAGAGAATGCAGGGTTCATGGGGCTGATGTTGGCAGTTCTTCGTGGCTGTTTGATGACGCTTGGGGCCGCACGTCAATCATGCGTGTGCCAGCCCATTGATCGTGCCAATATTGACGCTCGGGGTGAAAGCGGCTCAATGCTGCCCAGACCACCACCCAAGCTGTTGTTGAACCCACACTTTGCATGGAGGAGTAGCCCATCCATTGAGACAGCACGAGGGGTGGAAGCAACCAGATCCAGCTCAGCAGATAGCGCCACAACGCGCGTTTTTGCGTGAGTGGCTGTCCATGGGTATCCACCAAGCGCAAATGCCAGGTTTTCATGGCCAAGGTTTGGCCTTTGTGCCAAAACCAAGTGAAGTAGATGGCCAGCACGAGAAACACAAAAGCTTGCAGGCCGTGTCGGTTGTCCAGCGCATGCTTGGTTTGACTGAGAGCGCCGAACAAATAGCCCGCAATGAAGATGACACCAAACAGCAACATGCCTTCGTAAAACCAGCAACTCAGACGCCGCCAAAGGGAGGGTGTGCGACCAAAGTGGCCAGCTTCGTCAACCAACATTATTTGTCGCCGTCAACAGGCATGCTGGTTTTGCGCACGGGTAACAGCGTCTGTGGGTGAACTTCCGTGGTTTCAATTCGTGGGGCTTTGACCTGCCCTTGCCGAGGTTTGGGGGTGGCAGTGAGCTTTTCTGGCGCAATGGGTTTGACAGCTGTTGCGGCACCTTTGGGTACGCCGGGTTTTGCAGGCGTGAGCTTGAGTTTTTGCTCTTCGTTCAGGGTTTGAAAAGCTTCCCACTTGGCTTTCTTTTCATCCGTACTGAGTTGTTGAGATTGGGCGAAATTCAAACGCGCTTGAGCACGCTGAGCCGGGCTGAGAGCCGCCCATTCTTTCATTCGTTCTTGTGCTGTCGCTTGCGCTTGAGGTGTGAGGGCAGGCCAATTTTTGACAATGGCCAACCATTTCCGTTTGCGGTTTTCCTCCATGCCAGACCACAAATGTTGAAGCGGCGCCAAGATGGCTTGTTGTGTCTGCGAGAGTTCAGACCATTTGGGGCCGGTTTCAGTTGCCATCTGAGGGGGCTTGACCTTGCTCTTGGGGGTCGGTTGATCAAGGCTTGGCGTTTGGGCCATGGCGGCCCATGTGAGAGTGATCGTTGCGCTAAAGAACCAAAGACGGGTCAATGAGCCAGACAGTAAACGCCAACGCATTATTCGGAAATGTTCGGATTGTTTTTCAAGAAATGCGCGAATGCGGGATCAGCATAGGCCTGCGGCGGGAGATCATCGATCAGCAATGCAGCGTCCACTTCTGCGAGCTCTAGGGCCGATTGGTCATTGTGAAATTCATAAAGAAACACCAAGCCAGCCAACAAGCACGCCAAGGGGAGCACAGAGACCAGGGATTGGTAGAAGCCGTGAAATTTGTGACCAGGCTTGAGACTGAGCAAACCATTTTGCATTTGAACGTCAGCAATGGTCTGCCACTCGAGCTGGCTGATTTTGCGCACCGCAAGTGCACGCGTTCGCGCTGCACGCAAACGCTCAGTGATGTCGTAGCCCAGCGATTGGTTGGCTTCGTTCAAGTGCGCAGCCAAACGTTTCCCCAACAAATCTTGAGCTTCAAAACGGTGGTTGTTCATGGTTTGATTCCCTTGGCCAATAAGGCTTTGCAAAGCGATTGAATGGCCCGCGAGCAATGTGTCTTCACACTACCCTCTGAGCATCCCATGGCTGTAGCTGTTTCAGCCACATCCAGTTCTTCCCAATAACGCAATAAGAAGGCCTCTCGTTGACGTCCCGGTAAATTCTGAATTTCTGATTCTATGAGCCGCACAGTTTGGGTTCGCGAGAACAGATCTTGAGCACTTTCGGATTCATTAGCAGTGCCTTTGCCTTCCAATATGTCGAGGATGTCAAAGCTTTCATCATCCGACCCGTTGCCAAAATCGCTGAAATTACTGAACAAGGCGGAGCGGGTTTTGCGTCTGCGAAACCAGTCCAGCGTGGTGTTGGACAAAATCCGTTGAAAGAGCAAAGGCAGTTCGGCTGCAGGTTTGTCTGCGTAATGCTCGGCCAATTTCATCATGCTGTCTTGCACGATATCCAAAGCAGCCTCTTCATCTCTGACATGGTAGAGCGAACGCTTGAAAGCGCGTTTCTCAACGCTGGCCAAAAAATCAGAAAGTTCTTTGTCGGAAGCCAAGGTCAGGGGTTCATTCTGTAGCGGTGAAGAGTTGAATTGGCTTGTCTGCAAGCTCAAAGCGTGAACGATTATGTCACCCGCCTCCAGTTGAAAGGCGAAGAAGCAAGGGCAATATCAAACAGTGTCATAATCTTGGGCTCCCAATCAAAAAGGGTTCGAGCATGGTGTGAAACGCTTATGGCTCGAGATCCAAAGTCTTGATGCGCTTCCAAAAAAAGTTGCAAAAAGGCACCCTGGGTTTTTCGTCTACGAAATTCACAAAGGTTTACACCATGGAAACTACCAAGGCGGCGCCTTCCCAAGCCGCAAACACCAGCGATTCGCTTGCTGGTGGTACTGAACTCAACGGTTCAGACATTCTTGTCAAAGCCCTGCAAGCCGAAAACGTCAAATACCTCTGGGGCTACCCCGGTGGCGCCGTACTGCACATCTACGACGCGCTTTACAAACAAGACACGATTCAACACATTTTGGTGCGCCACGAGCAAGCAGCTGTTCATGCTGCTGACGGCTATGCACGTGCCACGGGTGATGTGGGTGTGGCACTGGTCACCTCTGGTCCCGGCGTGACGAATGCCGTCACAGGCATTGCCACAGCCTACATGGACAGCATCCCGATGGTCATCATCACCGGGCAAGTGCCCACGCACGCGATTGGCTTGGATGCCTTCCAAGAATGCGACACCGTCGGTATCACCCGCCCCATCGTCAAGCACAATTTCTTGGTCAAAGATGTGCGCGACTTGGTCGATGTGATGAAGAAAGCTTTTCACATCGCCCGCAGCGGTCGCCCCGGCCCCGTGGTGGTGGACATTCCCAAAGACGTGTCCTTCAAAAAGACCCCTTATCACGGCTACCCCGAGTCGGTGGAAATGCGCTCCTACACGCCGGTTCGCAAAGGCCACAGTGGTCAAATTCGCAAAGCCTTGCAACTGTTATTGGCGGCCAAGCGTCCCTTTATTTACACCGGTGGCGGTGTCTTGATGAGTGAAGCCTCGCAAGAGCTGCGCACGCTGGTGGACATGCTGGGCTACCCCTGCACCAACACCTTGATGGGCTTGGGTGCTTACCCGGCCAGTGACCGCAAGTTTTTAGGCATGTTGGGCATGCACGGCACGGTCGAAGCCAACAACGCCATGCAAAACTGCGATGTCTTGCTGGCCGTCGGTGCTCGTTTCGACGACCGCGTGATTGGCAACCCTAAACACTTTGCCCAAAACGAACGCAAGATCATCCACATCGACATCGATCCCTCCAGCATTTCCAAACGTGTCAAGGTGGACATCCCCATCGTCGGTGACGTCAAAGATGTGTTGACCGACATGCTGGGCATGCTGCGAGAAATGCCTGCCAAACCCGACCCCAAAACCTTGTCGGCTTGGTGGGAGACGATTGAAGCTTGGCGGGCGCGGGACTGCATGAAATACGATCGTGGCAACACCAGCGTGATCAAACCCCAAGCGGTGATTGAAACCCTGTGGAACCTCACCAAAGACGCTGACGCGTACATCACCTCAGATGTGGGCCAGCATCAAATGTGGGCCGCGCAGTACTACAAGTTTGACGAACCTCGTCGTTGGATCAACTCAGGTGGCTTGGGCACCATGGGCGTGGGCATCCCCTATGCCATGGGCATCAAGTTGGCCAAGCCCGACAGCGAGGTGTATTGCGTCACCGGTGAAGGCTCTGTGCAAATGTGCATTCAAGAGCTGTCCACCTGTTTGCAATACAACACCCCGATCAAGGTCATTTCCCTGAACAACCGATATTTGGGCATGGTGCGCCAGTGGCAAGAAATTGAATATTCCGGTCGCTACAGTCACAGCTACATGGACGCCTTGCCCAACTTCGTCAAGTTGGCGGAAGCCTATGGACATGTCGGTATGTTGATCGAGCGGCCTGAAGATGTTGAGCCCGCTTTGCGCGAAGCCCGCAAACTGAAAGATCGCACGGTGTTCATGGATTTCAGAACCGACCAAACCGAGAACGTGTTCCCCATGGTGCAAGCAGGCAAGGGCATCACCGAAATGCTGCTCGGCAGCGAAGACCTTTGATCGGCGGGCTATCATCATGAAACACATCATTGCTGTCTTGTTGGAAAACGAACCCGGCGCACTGTCGCGGGTGGTGGGGCTTTTCTCGGCCCGAGGCTACAACATCGAATCGCTCACCGTGGCCCCCACGGAAGACCCGAGTTTGTCGCGCATGACCTTGCAAACCTCCGGTTCGGACGACGTGATTGAACAAATCACCAAACACCTGAACCGTCTGATCGAAGTGGTCAAAGTGGTCGACCTCACCGAAGGTGCTTACACCGAGCGCGAACTGATGCTCGTCAAAGTGCGTGCAGTGGGCAAAGAGCGCGAAGAAATGAAGCGCATGGCTGACATCTTCCGTGGCCGCATCATCGACGTCACGGACAAAAGCTACACCATCGAGTTGACCGGTGACGTCGATAAAAACGACGCTTTTTTACAAGCCATTGAAACCGCTGCGATTTTGGAAACGGTGCGCACTGGCGCCTGTGGCATTGGTCGCGGCGAGCGCGTATTGCGCGTCTGAATATTCACACAACATTGAAGGAGAAAACCATGAAAGTCTATTACGACAAAGACTGTGACCTGAGCCTGATCAAAGGCAAAACCGTGGCCATCATCGGCTATGGTTCGCAAGGCCATGCCCACGCCCAAAACTTGAACGACAGCGGCGTCAAAGTGGTGGTGGGTTTGCGCAAGGGAGGCGCTTCCTGGGACAAAGTCGGCAAAGCTGGCTTGAACGTGATGGAAGTCAACGACGCGGTCAAATCGGCGGATGTGGTCATGATGTTGTTGCCCGATGAGCAAATTGCCGATGTTTACAACAACAACGTCGCGCCCAACATGAAGCAAGGCGCTTCCTTGGCCTTTGCCCACGGCTTCAATGTGCATTACAACCAAGTCGTGCCACGCGCCGATTTGGATGTTTGGATGGTGGCCCCCAAGGCTCCTGGCCACACGGTTCGCAACACCTACACCCAAGGCGGCGGTGTGCCCCATTTGGTGGCTGTGCACCAAGACAAGAGCGGCAAAGCCCGCGACTTGGCCCTGAGCTACGCCATGGCCAACGGTGGCGGCAAGGCTGGCATCATCGAAACCAATTTCAAAGAAGAAACTGAAACCGATTTGTTCGGCGAGCAGGCCGTGTTGTGCGGTGGTGCGGTTGAACTGGTCAAGATGGGCTTCGAAACTTTGGTGGAAGCCGGTTACGCCCCCGAAATGGCGTACTTTGAGTGCTTGCACGAATTGAAGTTGATCGTCGACCTGATCTATGAAGGCGGCATCGCTAACATGAACTACTCCATCTCGAACAATGCCGAGTTCGGCGAGTACGTCACAGGCCCCGAAGTCATCAACGAAGAAAGCCGTGCTGCCATGCGCCACGCCTTGAAGCGGATTCAAAACGGTGATTACGCCAAGATGTTCATTCAAGAAGGCCGTTTGAACTACCCCAGCATGACAGCACGACGTCGCAACACTGCCGATCACCAGATCGAAGTGGTTGGCGGTCAACTGCGTGCCATGATGCCTTGGATTGCCAAAAACAAATTGGTTGACCAAAGTCGCAATTGACACCCGCGCGCATGAGCACTCCTGACCCTGACGAACACGTTGAAGCCTCCAGCAGGCTTCGAAAGGGCATTTATGTACTGCCCAATTTGTTCACATTGGCCGCCTTGTTTTGTGGTTTTTATGCCATTGTGATGGCCATCAACAACCAATTCGAGGCCTCGGCACTGGGCATATTTTTTGCCATGGTGCTTGACAGCTTGGATGGTCGAGTGGCTCGCATGACCAACACCCAAACCGCGTTTGGTGCCCAAATGGACTCCTTGGCCGACATGGTCTCATTTGGCGCAGCCCCAGCATTGATCATTTACGAATGGGTCTTTCGTGATTTGGGCCGCTGGGGTTGGTTTGCTGCTTTTGTTTACTGCGCTTGTGCCGCGCTTCGTCTGGCCCGCTTCAACGTCAACACGTCGGTGGTAGACAAGCGGTTTTTTCAAGGTTTGCCTTCGCCTGCCGCAGCTGCGCTGCTGATGGGTTTTATCTGGTTCATCACCGTCTTGGGTTTGGATAAAACAGACTTTGTTTGGGTTGGATTTGGACTGTGCTTGTATGCCGGACTCACCATGGTGAGCAACGTGCCGTTTTACAGTTTCAAAGATTTCCAAATGCGCAAAAGCGTGCCTTTCGCGGTCATTGTCTCCATCGCCTTGGTCATTGCGGTCATCAACATTCATCCGCCCATCGTCTTGTTTTCCTTGTTCCTGATTTACGGCACCAGCGGCTATGCCGTCTATGTCTGGCGGCGTATCAAGGGCATTCCCACCAGTGTCATCAGCACCTCCACCGATGAGCCCGAAGAAATGGGCTTGCACTGAGCAAAGCCTTGCAGCCCCGGGCAGGTCGGCGGCCTGTGCTACATTCCGCACATGAATTCTTTGCACAACCTACTGCTACTGGGCTTTTTCGGGCTTCATTGGTAGCGTTCGCGCATCCTTTTTCCAGGCCCGTCTGCACCAGCAACGGGCCTTTTGTTTTTGTGTTGAGCAGGTTCTGAATGATCAGACATCAGGAGTGAGAAATGACCGATAAATTGATTATTTTTGACACGACTTTGCGTGATGGTGAGCAGTCTCCTGGCGCGTCCATGACCCGCGACGAAAAATTGCGCATTGCCCGCCAGTTAGAGCGCTTGCGCGTGGATGTGATTGAGGCGGGTTTTGCAGCCAGCTCGGAGGGTGACTTTTTGGCGGTCAAGGCCATCGCTGACGCCATCACCGAGTCCACGGTTTGTTCCCTCTCACGCGCCAACGACCGCGATATTTCAAGGGCCGCAGAAGCCTTGAAAGGCGCCAACAACGCCCGGATTCACACCTTCATCGCCACCTCTGCCTTGCACATGGAAAAGAAGTTGCGTATGACCCCGGATCAGGTGTTTGAGCAAGCCAAGCAATCAGTGCGGTTTGCCCGCAACTTGGTGGCCGATGTGGAATTCAGTCCAGAAGACGGTTACCGCAGTGATGTGGATTATTTGTGCCGTGTCTTGGAAGCCGTCATCAAAGAGGGCGCCACCACCATCAACGTGCCCGACACGGTGGGTTATGCCGTCCCCGAGTTGTACGGTAACTTCATCAAAACCTTGCGCGAACGCATTCCCAATTCCGACAAGGCGATTTGGTCCGTGCATTGCCACAACGATTTGGGCATGGCGGTCGCCAACTCTTTGGCTGGTGTGCAAATTGGCGGTGCGCGGCAAGTGGAATGCACCATCAACGGTTTGGGGGAACGCGCCGGTAACTGTTCTTTGGAAGAAATTGTCATGGCGGTGAAAACCCGCAAAGACTATTTCGGCTTGACCTTGGGCATCGAGACGCAACACATCTTGGCGGCCAGTCGCATGGTGAGCCAAACCACAGGATTTGTGGTGCAGCCCAACAAAGCCGTGGTGGGTGCCAATGCCTTTGCCCATGCTTCGGGCATTCACCAAGACGGTGTTCTCAAGGCTCGTGACACCTATGAAATCATGCGTGCTGAAGACGTGGGTTGGAGTGCCAACAAAATCGTGTTGGGCAAGCTCAGTGGACGCAATGCGTTCAAACAACGCTTGCAAGATTTGGGCGTGGAACTCGACAGCGAAGCGGAAACCAATGCCGCTTTCACCCGCTTCAAAGAATTGGCTGACCGCAAAAGCGAAATTTTTGACGAAGATATATTGGCTTTGGTCAGCGAGGAAAGTGTCTCCCACGAAGGTGATGTGTTTGGCTTTGTGAAGTTGTCTCAGCACAGCGAAACTGGTGAACGCCCGCATGCTTCCATAGTCTTCACACACAGCGGCAAAGAAATCGCCTGCGACTCCGATGGCAACGGTCCAGTGGATGCCTCGCTCAAAGCCATTGAGAAGCATGTGAAAAGTGGCGCTGAAATGGTGTTGTATTCCGTCAACGCCATCAGTGGATCAACCGAAAGCCAAGGCGAAGTCACGGTGCGGTTGCAAAACAATGGCCGCATCGTCAACGGGGTAGGCTCTGATCCCGACATTGTGGTGGCCTCTGCTAAAGCGTATTTGAGTGCATTGAACAAATTGCAGAGCAAGGCTGAGCGCGTTGCAGCACAAGGATGATCCAGTCAAAAATGAATTCTTTTTGATACTTGAGGAAAAACATGCAAGTCATTGATATTGATTGTTTTTTTAATTTACCTTAAACTGGTTGTCATCGATAGCGCACCCCTCAAACAAGGACGACATGTTCAAGAGATTCACAGCCCCTATTTTTGTTTTGGCATTGTCCTTGTGTGCCTTTGCTTTCACCCCGATCGCGCACGCCAAAAGCAATCAAAAAACCGCCAAGACATCCAGCGTTAAGTCAAAGGCGATCAAGAAAAAAAAGGCGCGTCTGAAGGCCAAAGCCCCCAGAAAACCATCTTTTGGCCGCATGGCAGGTTTGCACCAAAGCAGCGATGAGTTGTCTCTGCGATCCAGTGTGGCCTATGTGATTGACCAAGACACCCAAGAAGTGCTGTTCAGTAAAAACGACAACGCCGTTTTACCCATTGCGTCCATCACCAAATTGATGACGGGCTTGGTTATTCTTGAAGCCAATTTGTCGATGGATGAATCAATCACTATCACCACTGAAGACATTGACACAGAAAAGGGCAGCAGTTCACGTTTGCGCCCTGGCGTGACCTTGACACGAGGTGAACTGCTCCAACTGGCGCTCATGTCGAGTGAAAACCGTGCTGCCCATGCCTTGGGACGCACCTACCCACAAGGTTTGCCTGCCTTCGTTGCCCAAATGAATGCCAAGGCCAAGCAACTCGGCATGCACGACACCAAGTACGCGGAACCCACAGGCTTGTCCAGTCGCAATCAGTCCAGCGCCAAAGATTTGGCCACACTGGTCGCGGTTGCGGCGAACGATTCAACCATGCGTGAGCTGAGCACATCCGAGGGCATGGACGTCGATGTAGGCAGCCGCACCTTGAAATACAAATCGACCAACCGCTTGGTCACCAACCCCAACTGGAGCATTGATTTGCAAAAAACGGGCTACATTGCCGAAGCAGGTCAATGCTTGGTGATGCAAGCCAAGATCGCCGGACGCAAATTGGTGATGGTGTTTTTGGATTCAGCAGGTAAATTCAGCCGAACAGCCGATGCCGAACGTGTCCGCCGCTGGATTGAGTTGCGACATCCCGCAGCGCAATCCTGATGCATGCAAAAGCCTCCTTCAAGGAGGCTTTTTACATTCAGCGGCTGGAGAAACCCAAGGTCTCAGAAATTTGCAAAGCTGTGGCTTGTAACTTGGGCAGCCAAGCTTCGTCAAGCCGGTCAGCTGGCGCAGAAATCGACAACCCAGCAATCAATTTGGCTTGATCGTCATAGATGCCTGCAGCCATGCAACGGACCCCCAACTCCAACTCTTCGTTGTCTCGAGCCAAGCCATGTTGGCGTGCTTTTGCCAACTCGGTCTCTAGCGCATTCAGTTGGGTGATGCTGTTTTTGGTGTGGCCACTGAGTCCCGTTTTGGTGGCATAGGCTCTGACCCGGTTGGGGTCGTCGGCCGCCAAAAACAACTTGCCCACCGAGGTCAAGTGCAAGGGTGCCCGACCGCCAATCGCACGCACGACTTGCATGCCAGAACGTTCACTGTAGGCGCGTTCGATATAGACGATTTCATCGCCTTGGCGCACGCTCAGGTTCACGGGCTGTTGGGTCAGTTGATGCAAATCCCGCATGGGCTTGAGAGCAGCATCCCGCACATTCAAGCGACCTTTGACGAAGTTGCCCAGTTCGAGCAAGCGCATGCCCAAACGGTATTGACCGGGTTCGGGGCGGTCAACGTAGCGGCCACATACCAAGTCGTTCAAGATGCGATGCGCAGTGGAGGGGTGCAGGCCCGTTTGCTCGCTGATGTCTTTGAGAGAGGACAAGCTGTCCTTGGTGGCCAAGACATCGATCAGGGAAAACATGCGTTCTAAAACTTGAATCGAGGGGCCTGCATGGTGCAGATCATCGTCATTTTTTCGCATGGCAGGATTTTACGGGCTCGACTCTGTAGATGCAGACCACTGTCCATCGCGCAACAACTGGTGTGGCTTGAATTGCGCTTTGTAGGTCATCTTTGGGCTTTGTGCAATCCAATAGCCCAGATACACGTAAGCCAGACCAAGCGATTCGGCTTGTGCGATTTGCCACAGCACGGCGAAGGTGCCCAGACCCGAGGCCAGCTTGGGGTCGGGATCATAGAACGTGTAAACCGCTGACAAGCCATCGTTGAGGACATCCAAGATGGACACCATACGCAGTGCCCCGACCTCGCCCTCGGGTGCGGCATCGCGAAATTCGACCAAGCGTGAATTGACACGGCTTTGCAATAAAAATTGGGTGTATTGCTCAATGCTGTCTTGGTCCATGCCGCCACCTGCATGACGGCTGTTCTGGTAGTTCAAATAGAGGTCGTAATGCTCGGGCACATATGCCAGTCGAGAAACCTGAGCCACCAATGACTGGTGGGCTTTTTGTGCACGACGTTGACTGCGATTGGGTTGAAATGCCTGCACATCAATGCGCAATGGGACACAAGCTTTACACCCGTCGCAATACGGGCGGTAGGTGAACATGCCACTGCGGCGAAACCCCTTGGCGACCAATTCTGAGTAGGTGTCGTTGTGTATCAAGTGGCTGGGCGTGGCAACTTGTGAGCGCGCCTGCAGGCCATCGATGTAGCTACAAGGGTAGGGCGCAGTGGCGTAAAACTGCAGGGATTGAAGAGGTAAATCCTGAAGGTTCGTCACTGGGCCATTGGTTCAATCTGGAGTTCAAGCCAGTATAAAGGGTCAAACTGCCACTCCAGGCTTGGCTGGGCCAGGGCTGTCGTGGTGTGCATCAAAAATTCTGCCCGGCTCATATCGCAGGCACCCAGACTCGCGAGATGGCTGGTTTTTTGTTGGCAATCGATCAAGGCCACACCCTGCGCACGGGCGAAACCGACCAAGGCTGCCAGTGCGATTTTGGAAGCATTGGATTGTCTAGAAAACATGGATTCACCAAACACAGCGCGTCCTATAGCGACACAGTACAAGCCGCCTACCAGCTCGTTGCCAAGCCAGACTTCGATGCTGTGGGCATGGCCTGCAAGATGAAGTTCTTCATAGGCCTTGACGATGTCGCGCACGATCCAAGTGCCGTTTTGACCCGGACGAGGCGCACTGGCGCAAGCTTGGATGACCTGTGAAAAAACGGTGTCAAAGCGCACTTGTGCACCGGGAGATCGTAAAAATTGTTTCAATGCCTGTCGCAGTGAGCGTTGCAGCCGAAATGGCCCCACCGGCAACACCATGCGCGGGTCTGGGCTCCACCACATCACCGGTTGGCCTTCGCTGTACCAAGGGAAACAGCCTTGCCCGTAAGCTTCTAGCAAACGTTCCACCGACAGTCCGCCACCGATCGCTACCAAGCCTGGCGCTGCCGAGTCTGGTCCCCAGGCCAGGTGGGGCGGGGGCAGCGGATCATCGAGGCCCAGTTGGTACAAAGGTGGGTGGGGGTAACGCATCACAATACTGGCATGATGTCAAAAGTTGAACCGCATCGGGAGAAGATACACCATGAGCAATGCCTCCACCGCCTTTGTACTGCAAGAACAACCCCAAACGGGCGTGGTTCGACTGGTCATGAACCGTCCCGACAGCTTCAATGCCTTGTCCTCCGAGATGCTGAGCGCCTTGGAAGAGGCCTTGGTGCAGGCCTCAGAAAGCCCTGATTGCCGAGTGATTGTTCTGGCGGCCTTGGGCAAAGCGTATTGCGCTGGCCACGACTTGCGCGAAATGCGCAGCCAGCCTGATCATGATTTCTACACCCAACTCTTTGCCCAATGCAGCCGCATGATGATGCGCATCCAGCAACTGCCCCAACCGGTCATCGCCCAAGTGCAGGGTATTGCCACTGCGGCGGGCTGTCAGTTGGTGGCCATGTGTGATTTGGCTGTGGCGGCGGATACCGCCAAGTTCGCGGTATCGGGCATCAACTATGGTTTGTTTTGTGCCACCCCCAGCGTGGGCTTGAGCCGCAACATGCACCGCAAGCAAGCCATGGAAATGCTGCTGACAGGGGACTTCATCGATGCCCACACCGCTGTCGAGCGGGGCCTGATCAACCAGGCCGTAGCGGCCGATGATCTGGTGCAAACGGTGCTGGCTTTGTGCGCCAAGATCAGCGCCAAGCCTGAAACCGCGGTGCGCTTGGGCAAGGGCTTGTTCTATCAACAGTTGGAAATGGGCGTGCAAGCCGCCTACCAATTGGCGGGACAAACCATGGCTTGCAACATGATGCACGACTCGGCCCAAGAGGGGTTTCAAGCATTTATTGAAAAGCGCAAACCCACTTGGACGGCTTGAGCTGAGTTTCAATAACGAAAACTCAAGGGCCAAACTTGGACTTTCGATCTGATGGACATGGTCGGCTTAGCCTTACTTAGAGGCCAGCCCAACTTGGCCACGGTTCAAGGCAATCAGTTTGGATTTTCAAAAAAGACCGCGTTGGTGTAGTTGCTGATTTCAAAATACACCCTCTTTTCGGTTGGATCAACCTGCATGTTCAAGTTCGCATCCAACACCCCATAGCCGTAGCGGTAGTCGCGGGGTTTGCCGTCATCCGTGCCCAGCGCGGTGCTGAGCTTGTCGATTTTCAAGAATCGGCGAACCAATTTGTCGCCGGCGTAAATCTCCAAAACACCGTCTGTGCCTGTCCAGTTTTGGATTTCGCGGCCAATTTTGTTTTGCTGCTCTTGTGTGCATCCAATCAAGGTGGCGGCGCTCAACAGCAAGACAGTGGCGGTCCAAGGAAAATTCAAGCGGTTCATGGCGTTCTGGCTTCGTGAAAAGAGGAAAGGGATGCGGACTGAAATGCCAACAGCTGACTCATTTCTCATCAACAGCCGGAGCCGTTGGGGTTGCATTCCAAAAAACCGCTTTGTCGGGGAAGATCCAGCGAATACCGCCACGGGGTTCGGGCACATCGCCTTTGAAGCGGGGAATCAGGTGCATGTTGATGTGGCCCACGGTTTGGCCAGCGGCAAACCCTTCATTGATGCCAATGTTGAAGCCATTGGGGTTCAATTCTTCTTTGAGTTTGTCCTTCACCCGGTTCATCAAAATCAACATGTCTTCGCGTTCTTGGTTGGTCAAATCAAAGTAAGACTCGACGTGGCGGCGCGGAATGATGAGGGTGTGGCCTGGCGAGACGGGGAACACATCTTTGAATGCGATTGACAGGGTGGTCTCGTCAAAGATGCGGGCCTCGGCCAGTGTGCAGTAGGTGCAAGTGCTTGGTTTGTCCATGAGAAATTATGCGTCAAAACCTGCACAAGGCTGGCAAAGGTCTTTGGTCCTCTGGCCCCAGCCCCCAGCCCCCAGCCCCCTGAGTTAAAGTTTGTCTTCTTTTTCACAGCTTTTGTCACATGCGCTATTTGCACACCATGGTTCGGGTCGCCGACCTCGAAAAATCTTTGGCCTTCTACCGTGATGCCTTGGGGCTGGAAGTGCTGCGATCCAAAGAGGTTCCCTCGGGCCGCTTCACCTTGGTGTTCTTGGCGGCACCGGGCGACAGCCAAGCCCAGGTGGAACTCACCTACAACTGGGATCCCGAGGAGCTGGCAGGTGGCCGCAACTTTGGCCACCTGGCCTACGCCGTGGACAACATCTACGCCACCTGTGAGCGCTTGCAGGCCCATGGCGTTTCCATCTTGCGCCCACCACGTGACGGCTACATGGCCTTTGTGCGGTCCCCAGACAACATTTCCGTGGAGTTGTTGCAAGCCGGGCAAGCCTTGCCCGTGGCCGAGCCCTGGGCCAGCATGCCCAATGTGGGCCAGTGGTAGCCCACGTTGAGCGCTGACAAGCCAGACGAAGGCAAGCCCAGCGCCGGGTTTGACGAGGCCTTGTTGGCCCAAGTGGCAGCGCTGCCTGCCTTGCCAGGCGTCTACCGGTATTTCGATGCGCAAAACCAGGTGCTGTATGTCGGCAAGGCCAACCACCTGAAAAAACGCGTCAGCAGTTATTTCCAAAAAACCCATGACGGCACCCGCATCGGCCACATGGTCAGCAAGATCGTGCGCATGGAAACCACGGCGGTGCGCTCCGAGGCGGAGGCCTTGCTGCTGGAAAACAACCTGATCAAAACCCTCAAGCCGCGCTACAACATTTTGTTTCGCGACGACAAGAGCTACCCCTACTTGAAGATCACCCGCGCCCAATCGTCAGCTGTTCAAGACTCTGGCCATCCGCAACCCAAAGCCGCGGCACGGGTGGTGTATTACCGAGGTGCGGTGGATAAACAACACGACTACTTTGGCCCCTATCCCAGTGTGTGGGCGGTGCGCGAAGCCATTCAACTGCTGCAAAAAGTGTTTCGGTTGCGCACCTGCGAGGACACGGTGTTCAGGAACCGGATGCGGCCTTGTTTGTTGCACCAAATCAAACGCTGCTCGGCACCGTGCGTCGGCTTGATCAGCCTCGAGGACTACCAGCGTGATGTGCAAAGCGCTTGTGAATTGCTGAATGGCCGGACCAAGGACGTGATGAAGTCTTTGGAAAAACGCATGATGATTCATGCGGACAAGCTCGAGTTTGAGCAAGCCGCCGATATCCGCAACCAAATCAGTGCGCTGAGCAAGGTGCTGCACCAGCAAGCAGTGGACACGGTGGACGACCGGGACGTGGACATCTTGGCGGTGTTGGTGAACGGCGGCAAGGCCTGCGTCAACTTGGCCATGGTGCGCGGCGGACGGCATTTGGGTGACAGCCCGTATTTCCCGATCCATGTGGACAACGCGGAACCCCACGAGGTGCTGGAAGCCTTCATCAGCCAGCATTACCTGGAGGTGGCTGCACCGCCCACGCTGATCACCAGCCATGCGGTGGACAAAGACCTGTTGACGGCGCTCAGCGAGCAACTGGGATTGAAGTTGCGTGCCATCCACCAACCGCGCGAGCAACGCAAAGCCTGGCTGGACATGGCGCAGCAAAACGCCGCGCTGCAACTGGGTCGTTTGCTGGCCGAGGAGGGCTCGCAGCAAGCCCGCACACGCTCTTTGGTGGATGCGCTGGACCTGGCGGTGGAAGACCTCGACAGCTTTCGCATCGAGTGCTTTGACATTTCGCACACGGCTGGTGAGGCCACCCAGGCCTCTTGCGTGGTGTTCCACCACCACAAAATGCAGGCCGCCGAATACCGCCGTTACAACATCGATGGCATCACCGGCGGCGACGACTACGCCGCCATGCGTCAGGTGCTGCTGCGCCGCTACACCAAGCTGGCCGAGGCGGTGCGCTTGGGCGAGGCGAAGTTGCCCGACTTGGTGCTGGTTGATGGTGGCAAGGGCCAAATCAGCATGGCACGGGAGGTCTTCGAGTCGCTCGACCTGGATTTATCCCGCCTGGTGGGCGTGGAAAAAGGCGAGGGCCGCAAAGTGGGCTTGGAAGAACTGGTGTTTGCCGATGGCCGCCCCAAGCTGGCGCTGAGCAAGGACGCCGCCGCTTTGATGCTGGTGGCGCAAATCCGCGACGAGGCGCACCGATTTGCCATCACGGGGATGCGGGCCAAACGCGCCAAGGTGCGCACGGGCTCCAGCAGTTTGGAAGAGATTCCCGGCGTGGGTCCGAAAAAGCGGGCCAAACTGTTGCAGCGCTTTGGCGGGGTGCGCGGCGTGGCCGATGCCAGTGTGCAGGACTTGTGCACTGTGGAAGGCATTTCGCCGGAGTTGGCGCAGGCCATTTACTCGGCGCTGCGTTAACCCAGTTCGGCTCATCAAGCGCTGGGCAGCACCACTTCCAACAAGCGGTCCAAGCCGCCTGCATGGATGGCCACCATGGCCTGTTCACGCACCTTGGGCTTGGCCTGGTAGGCCACCGACATACCCGCTACACCCATCATTGGCAGGTCGTTGGCGCCGTCGCCCATGGCAATGCTTTGTGCGGGGGAAATGCCCAAGTCTTGGCAGGTTTGCAGCAACATGCGCCGCTTCTCGTCCCCGTCGCAAATATCGCCCCAAGGCTGGTCCACCATGCGGCCCGTGAGAACGCCGTTGTCAATCTCAAACACATTGCTGCGGGTGAAATCAATGCCGAGTTGGTCGCGCACCCGGTCGGTGAAATAGGTGAAACCGCCGCTTACCAGCAGGGTTTTCAAGCCGGCACGTTGGCAAGCCTGCACCAGTTGTGGAGCACCAGGGTTCAAACGCAAGCGTTCTTCATAGACTTCGGCCAAAGCACTTGCAGGCACACCACGCAGCAAAGCCACACGTTGGCGCAGGCTGTCTTTGTAGTCGGCAATCTCCCCGCGCATCGCCGCTTCAGTGATGGCGGCCACCTCGGCTTTGCGCCCGGCGGCGTCGGCCACCTCGTCAATGCACTCGATGTTGATGAGTGTGGAGTCCATGTCGAACGCGATCAGCTTGAACTGGCTGAGTTGCAGGGGGGCTGAAAAGCCCTGAATCCACAGGCCAGGGGCAAATTCAGTGGGTGCAGTCATGCCACTTTTTCCTTTTGAACCGGGGCCAAGGGGTCCCCAAGTGAACGCAGGATGTCGCGCACCATTTGCGCCCGGTCTTTCACCTCGGGCAGGGCAAGTTCAATCCGCAGTTTGTCGTTGCCAGCCAGTTTGATGTGCTTGTTTTTTTGCACCAGCTGGATGATGCGCATGCCATCGATCGGCGCATGGGGCTTGAAGGTGATCAGGATGACGCTGGGCGCAGCGTCCACCTTGGCCACCCCAAAAGGCCGCGCCAGCACCCGCAAACGGTGGGTGTCGATCAAGGTTTGCGCCTGCGAGGGCAGTTTGCCAAAACGGTCCACCAGCTCTTCCAGCAAGGCGTCCACTTGGTCTTGGGTTTTGGCGGTGGCGAGTTTTTTATAAAAGCTCAGGCGCAAATGCACGTCGCCGCAGTAGTCGTTGGGTAAAAGTGCTGGGGCGTGCAAATTGATTTCGGTGGTCACGTTCACCGGGCTGAGCAAGTCGGGTTCTTCGCCGTTTTTCAGGGCTCGCACGGCCTCGGACAGCATCTCGTTGTAGAGCTGGAAACCCACTTCCAGCATGTTGCCGCTTTGGTTGTCGCCCAGCACTTCGCCCGCGCCCCGAATTTCCAAATCGTGCATGGCCAGGTAAAAGCCCGAACCCAGCTCTTCCATTTGCTGGATGGCCTCCAGGCGCTGGTTGGCTTGTTTGGTCAGGCTTTGCACATCGGGCACCAGCAAATAGGCATAGGCCTGGTGGTGGCTGCGGCCGACGCGTCCACGCAGTTGGTGCAACTGCGCCAAGCCAAATTTATCGGCGCGGCTCATCAAGATGGTGTTGGCAGTGGGCACATCAATACCGGTTTCGATGATGGTCGAGCACAGCAAGATATTGAAGCGTTGCGCCACGAAATCGCGCATCACACGCTCCAGGTCACGCTCGGGCATCTGGCCGTGGGCCACGGCAATCCGGGCCTCGGGCAGCAGTTCTTTCAAGCGTTCCAAGCGGTTTTGGATGGTTTCCACCTCGTTATGCAGGAAATAGCACTGGCCGCCGCGCTTGAGTTCGCGCAGCACCGCTTCGCGGATGACGCCGTTGTCCTCAGAACGCACAAAGGTTTTGATGGCCAATCGGCGTTGCGGCGCGGTGGCAATCACGCTCAGGTCGCGCAGGCCTTCCAAGGCCATGCCCAAGGTGCGCGGAATGGGCGTGGCGGTCAGGGTCAGCACATCCACTTCCGCCCGAAGCGCTTTCAGGGTTTCTTTGTGGCGCACACCAAAGCGGTGTTCCTCGTCAATCACCAGCAAGCCCAAATCCTTGTATTTCACCGATTCACTCAGCAACTTGTGCGTGCCCACCACGATGTCCACGCTGCCTTCTTCCAAACCAGCCATCGCGGCTTTCACCTCTTTGGGTGTGCGAAAGCGGCTCATCTCGGCGATACGCACCGGCCACTTGGCAAAGCGATCGGTCAGGGTTTGGAAATGCTGCTCGGCCAGCAAGGTGGTGGGGGCCAAGATGGCGACTTGCTTGCCGCCCATGACGGCGATGAACGCGGCCCGCAGCGCCACCTCGGTTTTGCCAAAGCCCACATCGCCGCAGACCAAGCGGTCCATCGGGCGCGGGCTGATCATGTCTTGAATCACCGCATGGATGGCGGCGCGTTGGTCGGCGGTTTCTTCAAAGCCGAAGTCGGTGGAGAAGGTTTCGTAGTCTTGCGGGGTGTAGCGGAAAGCATGGCCTTGGCGGGCGGCGCGCCGAGCGTAGATGTTGAGCAACTCGGCGGCAGCGTCCCGCACCTGCTCGGCGGCACGACGGCGGGCTTTGTCCCATTGACCTGAGCCCAAGCGGTGCAGCGGGGCTTGGTCGGGGCTGACGCCGCTGTAGCGGCTGATCAGGTGCAACTGGCTGACCGGCACATAAAGGGTGGCTTCGTCAGCGTATTCAAGGTGCAAAAACTCTTGCAGCAAGGGCTGACCTTGGTCGTCCAGACCTTGGCCCATGTCCATGTTGACAAGACCTCGGTAACGGCCAATGCCGTGGGCACTGTGAACCACCGGGTCGCCCACATTCAATTCACTCAGGTCTTTGATGAGCGACTCGACGTCGCTCACCTGTTCTTGCTTGCGACGGCGGCGCACCGTGGGGCTGGCAGCGAACAACTCGGTTTCGGTCACCAGGTCGATGCCTTTTTCCAGCCATGCAAAGCCAGTGTGCAGGCTGCTGGTGGCCAAACCAAAGGGCTCGGCGCTGCTTGCAAATTCAGCCAAATCGTCAAACACCACGGGGCTGATGCCGCCCGCACGGATGAAATCCAACAGACTTTCGCGCCGACCATCGGACTCGGCCAACACCAACATGCGTTGCTGGCTGCTTTGCTGGCGCATGCTGAGTTTGGCCAAGGGGTGGTTGGCGGCACGGTCCACGGTCAGGTCGGGCAGGGCGGCAGCCCATGCAACCGGCTCGACCGAGGTGGTGGCTCGCACCGACAGGGACGCATGGTTTTGGATGGCGGCAAAAAACTGTTCGGTGCTCAGGAACAAATGGGCCGGTGGCAGCACCGGCCGCTCGGGGTCGCCTTGGGCCAATCGGAAGCGCTCTTGGGCATCTTGGCCAAAGCGTTGCAGCACGGGTTCCAACTCGCCGTGCAACACCACCAAGGCTGCTTCGCCCAGGTAATCAAACACGGTGGCGGTGTCCTCGAAAAACAGCGGCAGGTAGTACTCGATACCCGCCGTGGCAACGCCATTGCCCATGTCTTTGTAAATGCGGCTGCGGGTCGGGTCGCCGTCCAAAAGTTCACGCCAACGGCTGCGAAACAAGGCGCGGGCTGTGTCGTCCATTGGGAACTCGCGGCCAGGCAACAAACGCACTTCGGGCACGGGGTAGAGGCTGCGCTGGGTGTCGGGGTCGAAGGTGCGGATCGAGTCGATTTCCTCATCGAACAAATCCACCCGGTAGGGCACCAAGGAGCCCATCGGGAACAAATCAATCAGACCGCCGCGCACGGTGTATTCGCCAGGACTCACCACCTGTGACACATGGCTGTAACCGGCCAAGCTCAGCTGCGCTTTGAGCCGCGCTTCGTCCAGGTTTTGCTTGACCTTGAAGGCGAAGGTATAGGCGGCCAAGAAAGAGGGCGGGGCCAAGCGGTACATGGCGGTGGCGGCAGGCACCAGCACCGCGTCGGCTTCGCCTTGGGAAATGCGCCACAGGCTGGCCAAGCGCTCGCTGATCAGGTCTTGGTGCGGTGAAAACGTGTCGTAGGGCAGGGTTTCCCAGTCGGGAAACAGCACGCAGCGGGCATCAGGGGCGAAGAACACCAGTTCGTCCAGCAAGCGTTGCGCATCAAAAGCGTCGGCGGTGATGATGGCCACCCGCCGACCCTGCGCTTTTTCACGCGTGATGAGCTCGGCCAACAAGGCCGCATCAGCCGAGCCTGGGGGCTTGGCCAGGGTGAATTTCTTAGAAGAGTGGAGCGCAGGAAGTTGCATGAATCAAGGGGACACCGACATGACAAACACCCCCGAATGCAGGCAAGCGGGGGTGGCAAGGGCTGATTCTAGAATGGGGCTTCAGATTGCACACCGTCGCTTGACGAAACCCCGCCACCCATGAACCAACAGCTCCCGCGATTTCACGTGGTCATCCCTTGTGCAGGCAGTGGCAGCCGCTCGGGCTTGGGCGGCCCCAAGCAATATGCGTTGCTGGCGGGTGAGCCCATGGTGGTGCACACCTTGCGGGCTTTTGCGGAAGTGCCGGGTTTGGGTCAAGGCGTGGTGGTGGTCGCCCCCGATGACCAAAGCATGGCCGAAGTTTTCACCCTCTACCCTCAAGCCCAATTTGCCATTTCCAACACGGGCGGGGCCACCCGGGCCCAAAGTGTGTTGGCTGGCTTGCTGGCGCTGCAAAACCTGGGGGTGGACGGCCATGATTGGGTGCTGGTGCATGACGCAGCGCGCTGCTTGGTGACCCCAAGTTTGATTCAAAAGCTGTTGTTGGCGTGCCAGAGCGATGCGGTGGGCGGCTTGCTGGCATTGCCACTGCCGGACACCTTGAAAGCAGAAACACAGGGGCGCGTCAGCAGCACCTTGCCGCGCAGTGGCAAATGGTTGGCGCAAACCCCTCAAATGTTCCGTTGGGACAGCTTGTTTGGGGCCTTGGCGCAAGCAGGCGATCAAGTGACCGATGAAGCCAGCGCCCTGGAGGCCTTGGGTGAAGCACCGCTTTTGGTGCCATCCGCCTCGTTCAATTTCAAAGTCACCTACCAAGAGGACATGACCATGGCAGAAGCCGTGTTGCAACATCGAAAGGCGAGCGCATGACCTCATTTCGCATTGGCGAGGGCTGGGATGTGCATGCCTTGGTACCGGGTCGCCCCTTGGTGATTGGCGGCGTCACCATCCCCTACCACTTGGGTCTGCTGGGCCATTCAGATGCCGATGTTTTGCTGCATGCCATCACCGATGCCCTGTTGGGTGCTGCGGGTCTGGGGGACATAGGTCAGCATTTCTCCGACACCGACCCCCAATGGAAAGGCGCGAATTCTGTGGACTTGTTGCAAGACACGGGTCGTTTGCTCAGTGAGGCAGGCTGGCAGATCGGCAACATCGACGCCACAGTGGTGGCCCAAGCGCCGAAGTTGGCAGCGCACAAACCTGCCATGCAAACACGCATTGCGCAGGCTTTGGGCATCGCGACCCACCAAGTGAACATCAAGGCCAAAACCGCTGAAAAGCTTGGACCCGTGGGCATGGGTCAATCCATCGAAGCGCGTGCAATTGCGCTGATCCACCAAGCTTAAGCAGCAGGCCTGCTTGATCCACCAAGCTTAAGCAGCAGGCCTGCTTGCAGAATCCGGGCTCTGCGGCGGTCGATGGGCAGCTTGGGCCAAATGTGCCAATTTCACCCAATGTCGCACCATGCGTTTGTGCTCTGCTGTCAAGTTCATGAATTGACGCAGCATTTCCGTGTCCCCCATGCCTAAAGGGGCAGCTTGGTTGGGTTCTCGCACGCTCAGGTTGGGGTGGCTAGGGCCAAACAACAGGTCTTGCGGACTGATTTGCAAGACATCGCCCAAGGTTTTGAGCTTGTCTGGTTTGGGCATGGACACGCCAATCATCCAGTTGCGAGCGGCATGGGGTGTGATGCCTTCGCCCCAGTAGCGCATGTTGAAAGCGTCGGCCAATTGGGTGGCCGAAGACTTCAATCCTGCTTCTTTCATGGCGTGGCGCAAACGCGCTGCAAAGGCTTCGGATTCGGGGTTGGGGTTGGGTTTTTTCATGCCCCGAACCTTAAAGTTTTCACTGTTCCAAGGCAATGGATTCGCGCTTACAAAATGCCAAAGTGAATATCGTGCCTTGCACCCTCATCGGTTTTGATGATGGGAAAAACCCGAGGTTTACTGCGCAGCCCAAGCACCGTCCATGTTCCAGGCAACACCGCGCACGTTGTTGCCCGCCGGAGTGCAAAAGAACACCGCCAAAGCACCCAATTCTTCGGGCGTGGTGAATTGCATCGAGGGTTCTTTTTCACCCAACAACACACGCTGGGCTTCCTGATCAGAGATGTTCAATGCAGCCGCTTTGGCATCCACTTGTTGCTGCACCAAAGGCGTCAATACCCACCCTGGGCAAATCGCATTGCAGGTCACGCCGGTGGTGGCTGTTTCCAGCGCCGTGACCTTGGTCAAGCCGACGATGCCGTGCTTGGCCGCCACATAAGCAGACTTGTCGGCAGAACCCACCAAGCCATGAACTGACGCCACATTGATGATGCGGCCCCAGTTGGCTGCCTTCATGGCGGGCAGAGCCAAGCGGGTGGTGTGAAACGCGCTGCTCAGGTTGATGGCAAGAATGTCGTCCCATTTCGACGTGGGAAAGTGCTCAATGGCACAGACATGTTGAATGCCAGCGTTGTTGACCAGGATGTCCACTTGCCCAAAACGCTTGGCAGCAGCTTGCATCATGTCTTCAATCTCTGCCGGTTTGCGCATGTCAGCGCCGTGGTAGAGGGTTTGAACGCCCAACGATTGAATCGATTGCTCGGCTTGTGTGTGGTCACCAAAGCCATTGAGCACGATGTGGGCACCTTGCTGGGCCAAAGCGGTGGCCAAACCCAAACCAATGCCACTCGTGGAGCCCGTTACCAAAGCGGTTTTGCCTTTTAAAAATTGCGCAGTCATGAAAGTCCTATCCCTTACGATGTCAATGTCCCGATTCTCCCCCAGCGCCGTTGGCGCTTGAAAACCCACCATGACCACCGATTCTTCGCCCGTTCCAATGCCTGCACATCAGGCCTTGCCGGTGACCGAAGCAGGGCCCATCAGCCAAGCTTTGGTGGAGAAAGCGCGGGCGTTTGCTCAACCATTGCTGTCGGGCCAGCAATTGCCCACGGGTGAACGATTGGCGGACCACGCTCAAGGTGTTGCGGACTTGGTGGCCCACATTGGCGGCACCGCAGACATGCAAGCGGCTGTTTACCTGGCCTGTGCCTGCGACCAACTGAACAAACCACAAGAACTGCTGGCTGCCGCCTTCGGCGATGAATTGGCCCATTTGGCCTTGGAAGCACAACGCTTGTTTCAGTTGCAACGTCAAGCAAGTCAGCTACGCGATGACCCGCTGCAAACCAAGGTGCAAATTGAAAATGTGCGTCGCATGCTGCTGGCGTTTTCTCGCGACTTGCGCGTTGTCATGCTGCTCATGGCCTCGCATTTGCAATCTTTGCGCTACACCGCGTCTTTGAAAGTGCCGGGTTTTGAAGCCATAGCGCGTGAGTCCTTACAGGTCTTTGCCCCCTTGGCCAATCGCTTGGGCGTCTGGCAGATCAAATGGGAAATGGAAGACTTGGCATTTCGCATGCTCGAGCCAGCGGTCTACAAAGAAATGGCCGGTTTGTTGGAACTCAAACGCACAGAACGCGAACAAGAAATTGGCCAGGTTCAAAGCTATTTGCAAACGCAGTTGAAGCAGCAAGGCATCACCGCGCAAGTGCAGGGACGGCCCAAAAACATTTACAGCATTGTGAAAAAGATGCGTGGCAAATCATTGGGTTTCGACCAAGTGCGCGACTTGCGAGCCCTGCGCATCATCGTGGCGAATGTGGATGATTGCTACCGTGCGCTGTCTTGGGTGCATGGCCACATGCACCCCTTGGACAACGAGTTTGACGACTACATCGCCAAACCCAAAGCCAACGGCTACCAATCCTTGCACACCGTGGTGCGGCATCTTGGCCAGGTGCTGGAAATTCAAATCCGCACCCAAGCCATGCACGAACACGCCGAGTTTGGTGTGGCGGCGCACTGGGCCTACAAAGAAGCGGGCGTCAAGGGCTATGCAGGCGTCACAGCATCTGCCGAGCAAGCGCAAAAAATGGCCGTGTTGCGCCAGCTGTTGGCCTGGGAACGCGACTTATCGGGCGCACCTGATGCGACAGCGCAGCAAGAAGACGACAAAATTTACGTCCTCACGCCCGAAGCCGCCATCGTCGAGTTGCCGCTGGGGGCGACGCCCATTGACTTTGCCTACACCTTGCATACCCAGCTGGGCCATCGGTGCCGAGGCGCCAAGCTCGATGGTGTCTTGGTGCCCCTGAATACCCCGCTGCGCAATGGCCAAACCGTGGAGATCACCGCCATCAAAGAAGGCGGGCCTTCACGTGATTGGCTCAATGCCGAATTGGGTTTCTTGGCCAGTGGCCGCGCCAAAGCCAAAGTGCGTGCTTGGTTCAATGCCCAAAAAGCCGCTCAAACCATGGCCCGGGGTCGCGAACTGGTGGAAAAACTGTTGCAACGCGAAGGCCGCACCGCGTTCAAACTGGAAGACTTGGCCAAGCAATTGGGCTTTGACTCCGCAGCACATTTGTTCGAGGTGGTGGGCAAGGACGAGTTTTCATTGCGACACATTGAGTTGTTGCTGCGCCCGGCCGTGGCCCCAGAACCTGCGGATGAACGCTTGCTGCGCAAGGTGCAACGCCCCAAACAACTGCACACGCCAGGCGGTGTCTTGGTAGTGGGTGTGGATTCATTGCTCACCCAGCTGGCACGATGCTGTCGGCCAGCGCCACCGGATGAGATCAAAGGCTTTGTCACACGTGGCAAAGGCATCAGTGTGCACCGGGTGGCATGCCGAAATTTTTTGCAGCTCGTGCAACGCAGCCACGACCGGGTGATTGATGTGGCTTGGGGTGGCCATGAAACTGCGGCAGGCAGCCCGGTGTACCCGGTGGACGTGCAGGTGCTGGCCCACGACCGTCAAGGCTTGTTGCGCGATATTTCGGAAGTGTTTGCGAAAGACAAAATGAACGTCATCGGTGTGCAAACCCAATCCATCAAAGATCTGGCCTGGATGACCTTCACCATCGAGGTGCCTGATGCTTCTCGATTGAACAAAGTGCTGAGCGTCGTGAAAACAGTGGCGGGTGTTCAATCAGCGCGAAGATGGGCAGCCTGAAGCCTCTGAAATAGATACTGTTAGAATTTCGCCGTTCGGCAACGAAGGCGCGTAGCTCAGCTGGTTAGAGCACCACCTTGACATGGTGGGGGTCGTTGGTTCGAGTCCAATCGCGCCTACCATCTTGACCGAAACTTTTTCACCACCACACCGTCCGCAAGACGCCTCTTTTTTCCGAGCGACTTCTTATTCAGGACATCCCTTTGACAAGCAAACCCAAGTCCCCTAGTGCTTCCAAGGCCCCGCACGACGCAGCCCAGGTTGCCCTACGGACCATCAAAAAGTACCCAAACCGGCGTTTGTACGACACCTACACTTCAAGTTACATCACCTTGAACGAGGTCAAAAACATGGTTGTGGACGGCACAGCTTTGCAAGTGGTGGATGCCAAAACCAATCAAGATTTGACCCGCAGTATTTTTTTGCAAATCATTTTGGAAGAAGAGTCCGGCGGCGTTCCGATGTTTTCAGAAGCCGCCCTGGCCAACATCATTCGTTTCTACGGCCACTCTATGCAAGGCTTCATGGGCAGTTATTTGGAAAAAAATGTGCAAGCCTTTTTGGATATTCAGCAGCACATGTCCGAGCAGTCCAAACAACTCACTCCTGAGCTGTGGACCCAAATGATGAGCCAACCCAATCCTTTTTTGAAAAACGTCATGGGCAACTACACCGAGCAATCTCAACAAATGTTGAAACAAATGCAAGACCAAATGTTTCAAGCCATGGGGTTGAAGCGCTGATGTCCACGCCTCGTGTGGGCTTTGTCAGCTTGGGGTGCCCCAAGGCCCTGACCGACTCCGAACTCATCCTCACCCAACTCAGCGCCGAGGGCTACGAAACCTCCAAAACTTTTGCTGGCGCCGACTTGGTGATCGTCAACACCTGTGGCTTCATTGACGACGCGGTGAAAGAAAGTCTGGACACGATTGGCGAAGCGCTGGCAGAAAACGGCAAAGTCATCGTCACAGGATGTTTGGGTGCCACGGCCAAAGAAGACGGCAGCAACCTGGTCAAAGCCATGCACCCCAGTGTGTTGGCCGTGACTGGCCCACACGCCACCCAAGAGGTGATGGATGCGGTGCATTTGCACTTGCCCAAACCTCACGATCCCTTCATCGACTTGGTCCCTGCTGCGGGCATCAAACTCACGCCCAAGCACTACGCCTATTTGAAAATCAGCGAAGGCTGCAACCACCGTTGCACGTTTTGCATCATACCGTCCATGCGCGGTGATTTGGTGTCTCGTCCCATCGGCGATGTGTTGCGTGAGGCCCAGGCCTTGTTCGAGTCGGGCGTGAAAGAGTTGTTGGTCATCAGCCAAGACACCTCGGCCTATGGCGTGGACATGCGCTATCAAATGGGTTTTCATGACGGTCGCCCTGTCAAAACCAGAACCCTGGAGTTGGTAGAGGCTTTGGCCGACATCGCTGAGAAGCACAATGCATGGGTGCGCTTGCACTACGTCTATCCTTACCCCACGGTCGATCACCTGATTCCGCTCATGGCGTCGGGCCGTGTGTTGCCGTATTTGGATGTGCCGTTTCAGCACAGCCACCCCGATGTGTTGAAACGCATGGAGCGACCTGCCAGTGGCGAAAAAAACCTAGAGCGCCTGCTGAAATGGCGCGAGATGTGTCCGCAGTTGGTGGTGCGCAGCACCTTCATTGCAGGCTTTCCTGGCGAAACCGAGGCCGAGTTCGAGCACCTGCTGAATTTCGTTCAAGAAGCGCAAATCGACCGGGCCGGTTGCTTTGCCTACAGCCCCGTTCAAGGCGCGACTGCCAACAATTTGCCGGGCATGTTGCCGCAAGCCGTGCGCGAAGAACGTCAAGCGCGTTTCATGGCTGTGGCCGAAGCCGTGTCAACTCAGAAGTTGAAGTCACGCATTGGTTCGACCATGCAAGTGCTGGTGGACAGTGCCAAGAGCATGGGCAAACAAGGGGGTGTGGGCAGAACCTATGCTGACGCGCCTGAGATTGATGGCGTGGTGCATTTGTTGCCGCCCGAGAAAGTCAGTAAGACATACAAAACCGGTGAATTTACAAAGGTGCGCATCGTTGATGCACAAGGCCATGATTTGATTGGCCTGCCGGTTTGAGTGACCGTTAAGATTGGTGCCCAGGAAGGGACTCGAACCCCCACGAAGTTACTCGCTAGTACCTGAAACTAGTGCGTCTACCAATTCCGCCACCTGGGCTTTCAGGAAAGCAGAGGATCATATCAAAAAAAGCACCACCACCCATTCTGTCCCTGCTGAAGAATTTCAGGGCACCGTTGAAGGTCATCGCGATGGACACGGTTTTGTGCAGCGTGAAGATGGGCATGCTGACGTCTATTTGCCCCCAAACGAAATGCGTGCTGTTTTGCACCGCGATAGGGTGCTGGCCAAGGTCACGCGCCTTGATCGCAAGGGCCGACCAGAGGGCCGCATTGTTGAAATCCTAGAGCGTCCTGCACAACCCATCATTGGTCGCTTGTTGCAAGAAAGCGGTGTTTGGTTGGTAGCCCCAGAGGACCGCCGCTTTGGACAAGACATTCTGATTCCCAAAAGTGCCACCGGTAATGCAGCGGTCGGTCAAGTGGTGGTGGTCGAGTTGACCGAACCACCGAGTTTGTTTGGCCAGCCAGTAGGCCGTGTGCAAGAAGTGTTGGGCGAGATGGATGACCCCGGCATGGAGATTGAAATTGCGGTGCGCAAATACAGTGTGCCCCATCGTTTCTCAGAAGAATGCTTGGCCCAAGCCGCCACCTTGCCCGACAAAGTCGGCCCTCAAGATGCTCGCAACCGCATCGACTTGCGCGACATTCCTATGGTCACCATTGATGGTGAAGACGCTCGAGACTTTGACGATGCGGTGTATTGCGAACCCGTCACCAAAGGCCCCACACCTGGTTGGCGTTTGTTGGTGGCCATTGCCGATGTGAGCCACTATGTGGATACCGGCAGCGCCATCGACATTGACGCCTACGAACGTGCCACCAGCGTGTATTTCCCACGCCGTGTGATCCCCATGCTGCCGGAAAAACTCTCGAATGGTTTGTGTTCCCTGAACCCCAGCGTAGACAGACTGTGCATGGTCTGCGACATGATGGTCGACGCAGAAGGGCAGGTCTATGCCTACCAGTTTTACCAAGCGGTGATGCACAGCCATGCGCGATTCACCTACACCGATGTGGCGGCGATTTTGTCCAACACCCGGGGGCCACAAGCTTCCAAGTACAAAGACCGTGTGCCCGACTTGATGCACTTGCATGATGTTTACCGCAGCCTGTTGCAGTCGCGTTTGAAGCGTGGTGCGGTGGACTTTGAAACCACCGAAACCCAAATTGTTTGCGATGAAAACGGGCGCATTGAGAAAATTGTGCCGCGTGTGCGCACCGAAGCGCACCGATTGATTGAAGAAGCTATGCTGGCGGCCAATGTGTGCAGCGCTGACTTCATTTTGCAAAGCAAACACCCGTCGCTGTTTCGGGTGCACGAAGGCCCCACACCTGAGAAACGCGAAATTCTGCGCAACTACTTGCGTGCTTTGGGTGTCTCGGCCACCTTGAGTGAAGACCCGACACCGGGTCAATTCCAAGCCATTGCGCAGGCCAGCAAAGAACGCCCCGATTCACAGCAAATCCACACCATGCTGTTGCGCTCGATGCAACAAGCGATTTACACACCGATCAACAGCGGTCACTTTGGTTTGGCTTATCCGGCGTACACCCACTTCACCAGCCCGATTCGCCGGTACCCCGACTTGCTGGTGCACCGCGTCATCAAATCCATCCTCAATGGAACGAAGTACCAACTGCCTGCCTTGCCCACGCCTGGCGAAGCCCATGCCAAATTGGCCCGCCGCTTGTCTGCGCAATCCAAACTGGCTCAACGTAAAACAGCGCCCGTCAAAGCCTCACCTGCACAACAAGCCTGGGAGGCCGCGGGCTTGCACTGCAGTGCCAACGAACGCCGTGCTGATGAGGCCAGCAGAGATGTGGAAGCTTGGCTGAAATGCCAGTACATGCGCGAACATTTGGGGGAAGATTTCAGCGGCACAGTTTCTGCCGTCACAAGCTTCGGTGTGTTTGTCACATTGGACGCCATGTACGTGGAAGGATTGGTGCACATCACTGAATTGGGTGGCGACTATTTCCGATTTGATGAAGCCCGCCAAGAGTTGCGTGGCGAACGCACCGGCATTCGTTATGCCATTGGTGCGCGGGTGCGGGTGCAAGTCAGTCGCGTTGATTTGGATGGCCGCAAAATCGATTTCCGTTGGGTGCAAGAACCTGGCGCAGACATTTTGGAGAAAGGTTCCAAGCGGAAAAATCCCCTACCATCGGCGCCTGAAAAAAACGGCGGTAAACGCAACACGCAGAAAAAAGCAGCGACTGCCAAAGAGGCCAAGCCCCAAAGCTTGACCGAGGCGGTGAAAAAAGCCGCGGCCAAGCCAAAGAAAAACCACAAACCCAAGCGCAGACCCTGAAAGGACGCCAGCCATGACTCAACCCAAAATCGCCATCGTCACGGGTGCTGGCACCGGCATCGGCAAAGCTGCAGCCTTGGCCTTGTTGAATGATGGTTGGCATGTGGCCCTGGCCGGTCGCCGCGAACAACCACTGAAAGAACTGGCGCAAGAAAGTGGCCGAGCCAGCCAGTGTTTGGTTTTGCCCACCGATGTGGCCAATCCCGACGCTGTCAAAGCGTTGTTTGCTGAAACTGCCAAGGCATGGGGCAGGGTGGACTTGTTGTTCAACAACGCTGGCGTTGGTGCGCCGCCGGTGCCCTTGGATGAATTGACCATCGAGCAATGGCGCAATGTGGTCGACATCAATTTGAACGGCATGTTCTATTGCTTGCAGCAAGCCTTTGCCATCATGAAAAAACAGCAGCCCATGGGTGGTCGCATCATCAACAATGGGTCCATCTCTGCTTACGCGCCGCGCCCGAACTCGATTGCCTACACATCCACCAAACATGCGGTGACTGGATTGACCAAAACCGCAGCATTGGATGGCCGTGCTTTCTCGATTGCTGTGGGACAAATTGACATTGGCAATGCGGGCACCGAAATGGCTGCCCCCATGGCCCGTGGTGTCAAGCAAGCCAACGGCGACGTCAAGCCCGAACCTTTGATGGATGTCGCTCATGTGGGGGAGTCGATTTTGTACATGGCCAACCTCCCACTGTCGGCCAATGTGCTGTTCCACACGGTGATGGCCACCAACATGCCCTTTGTCGGTCGCGGCTGAGGCCTTCAACAGGGCATTCAGCCACTCTGGCTGTGTTAGAATCGTTTGGCTTTAGTGGAAAGAATTACTTTTTGTAAATCTCACCGAAGTAAATCCCAAACCAGTTCCAAAAGGTGTTGCTCTCACGGGCAATGATGAACTGGCTTTTAGAAACAACCTTCAGGAGTTATCCATGTCTACATCCATGCGCGAAATGCTGGAAGCCGGTGTGCATTTTGGCCACCAAACCCGTTTCTGGAACCCCAAGATGGCCCCGTTCATCTTCGGTCATCGCAACAAAATCCACATCATCAACCTGGAAAAAACATTGCCCATGTTCCAGGACGCGATGAAGTTCGCCAAGCAATTGGCGTCCAACCGCGGCAACATCCTGATGGTGGGCACCAAACGCCAAGCGCGTGAAATCATTGCCACCGAAGCCAAACGTGCAGGCGTTCCCTTCGTGGACCAACGTTGGTTGGGCGGCATGCTGACCAATTTCAAAACTGTCAAAACATCCATCAAGCGCTTGAAAGACATGAAAGCGCAACAAGAAATTGGCCTGGACGCCATGTCCAAAAAAGAACAACTCATGTTCATGCGCGAGTTGGAAAAATTGGAAAAAGACATTGGTGGCATCCAAGACATGGTCACTTTGCCCGATGCGATTTTCGTGATTGACGTGGGCTTCCACAAAATTGCCATCGCTGAAGCCAAAAAATTGGGAATCCCACTCATTGGCGTGGTGGACTCCAACCATTCCCCTGAAGGCATCGACTACATCATTCCTGGCAACGATGACTCATCTAAGGCGGTCACGCTGTATGCCCGTGGCATCGCTGACGCCATTCTGGAAGGCCGCGCCAACGCCGTGAACGACGTTGTCAAAGCTGTGGCTGAAGGCCAAGACGAATTCGTCGAGGTGGATGCACAAGCTTGATGGCCCCCGGGCTATCAGCACAAGGGGCTCGCGTGGCCCCTTTTTCGCACCCCCTCTTGAACAACACACATTGAACTGAAAACGAGGAGTATTTATGGCAGCTATCACTGCAAGCATGGTCGCCGAGTTGCGTGCCAAAACCGATGCCCCCATGATGGAATGCAAGAAAGCCTTGACCGAAGCCGAAGGCGATTTGGTCAAAGCCGAAGAGCTGTTGCGCGTCAAGTTGGGCAGCAAAGCCAGCAAAGCCGCTGCCCGTGTCACCGCTGAAGGCGTGGTGGCCACCGCCATGCACGGCAAAACCGGCGCCTTGTTGGAAGTCAACTGCGAAACCGACTTCGTCACCAAAAACGACAGCTTCTTGGCTTTGGCACAGGCCGCAGCCGAGCTGATTGCCAAACACCATCCTGCTGACATCGATGCCTTGGGCGCCTTGCCCCATGCCCAAGACGGCTTTGGCCCCACCTTGGAAGATGTGCGCAAAGGCTTGATTGGCAAGATTGGCGAGAACATGAGCTTTCGCCGCTTCCAATATTTCGGTGGCGACCAACAACTCGCTGCTTATTTGCACGGCACCCGCATTGGTGTGGTGGTCGAGTTCACCGGTGAAGAAACCGCTGCCCGCGATGTCGCCATGCACGTGGCCGCCATGAAGCCCGTGGCCCTGACCAGTGCCGATGTGCCTGCCCAACTGATTGACATGGAACGTTCAGTGGCCACAGCCAAAGCCGCCGAGTCTGGCAAGCCTGCTGACATCGCTGCCAAGATGATTGAAGGTGCTGTGCAAAAGTACCTGAAAGAAGTGTCTTTGTTCAACCAGCCTTTTGTGAAGAACGACAAGCAAACGGTTGAACAAATGTTGCAAGCCACCAAGACCACAGTGAAGTCTTTCACCATGTACGTGGTGGGTGAAGGCATCGAGCGCAAAGTCGATGATTTCGCGGCCGAGGTGGCCGCCCAAGTCGCCGCCGCCAAACAGTCAGCCTGACAGCATCAATCAAAGGGGACAACAGTCCCCTTTTTTATGTCTGCAACTCGTTAAACTCTGAATCAGATGGAGAAATCAATGGCCGCAATTCAACCAGCTTACAAACGAATTTTGCTCAAGTTGTCCGGTGAAGCTTTGATGGGCGATGACGCCTTCGGTATCAACCGCGCCACCATTGTTCGCATGGTTGAAGAGATTGCAGAAATCACCCACATGGGCGTCGAAGTCGCGGTGGTGATTGGCGGGGGCAACATCTTCCGTGGCGTGGCTGGCGGTTCTGTCGGCATGGACCGCGCCACCGCCGACTACATGGGCATGTTGGCCACTGTCATGAACGCACTGGCTTTGGCCGACACCATGAACAAAGCCGGTTTGGTGGCACGTGTCATGTCGGCGATTGGCATTGAGCAAGTGGTGGAGCCCTATGTGCGACCCAAGGCCTTGCAGTACTTGGAAGAAGGCAAAGTGGTGGTGTTTGCCGCCGGAACTGGCAACCCTTTCTTCACAACCGACACAGCTGCCGCTTTGCGGGGCGCGGAAATTGGCGCGGCCATGGTCTTGAAGGCCACCAAAGTGGATGGCGTCTACACCGCCGACCCTCACAAAGACCCCACAGCCACTCGCTACAGCCGCATCAGTTTTGACGATGCCATCAAAGGTAACTTGGGCATCATGGACGCCACCGCCTTTGCACTGTGCCGCGATCAAAAATTACCCATCACCGTTTTTTCCATCTTCAAGAACGGCGCGCTCAAGCGTGTCGTCATGGGCGAAGACGAAGGCACCTTGGTCTTTGCTTGAGCTTGAAGTGACACCGCAGGAGAATTGAATCATGGACATCAACCAGATCAAACAAAACAGCGCTACCAAAATGGACCAGTCCATTGCCGCCTTCACCAATGGCTTGTCGAAAATCCGCACCGGCCGCGCCAATCCCGGCATGCTTGACTCGGTGATGGTCGAGTACTACGGCAACCCCACACCCTTGTCACAGGTGGCCAATGTCACTTTGTTAGACGCTCGCACCATCAGCGTTCAGCCTTGGGAAAAGGGCCTTGGTCCCAAAATTGAAAAAGCCATTCGGGAAAGCGATCTGGGATTGAACCCAGCTTCCATGGGCGACCTGATCCGCGTCCCTATGCCGCCCATGACCGAAGAACGTCGCAAAGAAATGACCAAAATTGTGCGCAGCGAGGGTGAAAACGCCAAAGTGGCGGTTCGCAACTTGCGCCGCGATGCCAACGAAGCGGTGAAGAAACTCGTCAAAGAAAAACTCGCCTCCGAAGACGATCAAAAACGCGCTGAAACCGACATTCAAAAAGTCACCGATAAACACATTGCAGACATCGACAAACTCATTGCGTCGAAAGAGCAAGAAATCATGGCGGTCTGAGCACTTCATGCTGAAGCAGCGCATCATCACTGCCTTGCTGCTGTTGGCCATTGCGCTACCGGCCTTGTTCCATTCAAACCCACAGTGGCTGGGCGGTTTCGGTTTGGTGCTCATCTTGGCTGCTGCTTGGGAATGGGGGCGGCTCAATGGCGTGGGTGTGCGCTGGGCGTTGCTGATGAGTGCGGCTTGTGCCGTGCTGTGTGCATCGGCTTATGCCACCTTCTGGATGTCCACAGAACACGGCTTGTGGGACTGGCTTTTCGGTCGAAATACCTGGTTGTTGGTTGGCGCTTCTTGGGTCTTATTGGGAGCGCATTTGCTGCGCGGTGGTTTGTCCATGTGGCAAGCTTGGCCTCAATGGTTTCGCTTGTTGTTGGGCGTGCTGATATTGAGCACCACGTGGATGGCCTTGTTCCAAGCCAAGCTGATGGGCACGGCCTTTTTGCTGTCATGCCTGACCTTGGTGTGGATTGCCGACATCGCTGCCTACTTCGTGGGCCGCCGGTGGGGCCAGCGGAAGTTGGCCCCCCACATCAGCCCCGGTAAAACCTGGGAAGGTGTCTTTGGCGCCATGGTGGCAGTGCAAGTCTTGGCCTTTGCCTGGATTTCTTTGGAAGCATACTGGCCATGGTTGCAAGGGAGTGTGTTTGCTGCACTGCTTCAGCATGGCTTGCCCATGCTGGTGCTGGGCTTGATGTTCCTGACCGCCATGAGCGTGGTGGGCGACTTGATTGAATCATTGATCAAACGCAGTGCTGGGGCCAAAGACAGCAGCCAGTTGTTGCCCGGCCACGGCGGCGTCTTAGACCGCATGGACGCCTTGTTGCCCACATTGCCGCTGGCCCTGATGTTGGTGTTGTTTCAGCGTCCATGACTCAACAACTCACCATTCTCGGCTCCACCGGTTCCATTGGTGTCAACACCTTGGATGTGGTGGCCCGCCATCCTGAAAAATTCCAAATCTTCGCCCTCACGGGTGCACGGCAAGTGGAGTTGATGTTCTCTCAATGCTTGGCATTCAAGCCGCAATTTGCGGTGATGGTGGAGCGCGAAGCTGCTCAACAGCTCGCCGAGAAAATCAAGTCAGCAGGTTTATCCACGCAAGTGTTCAACACACCTCAAGCCTTGGTCGACGTGTCAAGCGATGAACGTGTTGATGTGGTGATGGCCGCCATTGTGGGTGCGGCAGGTTTGGCCCCGTGCTTGGCAGCAGCCAAAACGGGCAAACGTTTGTTGCTTGCCAACAAAGAGGCGTTGGTGGTTGGTGGGCAATTGTTTTTGGACACGGTTCTTGCTGGTGGGGCAAAACTGCTGCCCATTGACAGCGAGCATTCGGCTGTCTTCCAATCCTTGCCCGACAACCCTGAAGTTTGGCCTGCTGCGGTTGACAAAATCATTCTTACCGCTTCTGGCGGCCCATTCAGAACCCGAGATCCCAACAGTTTGCACACAGTCACCCCTGAAGAAGCCTGTGCTCATCCCAACTGGGTGATGGGGCGCAAAATCTCCGTGGACTCTGCCACCATGATGAACAAAGCGCTGGAAGTCATCGAGGCCAAATATTTGTTTGGTGTCACACCCCGACAAATCGAAGTTGTGATTCATCCGCAAAGCGTGATCCATTCCATGGTGCAGTTTGTGGATGGATCGGTGGTGGCTCAGCTGGGCACGCCCGATATGCGCATGCCTATTGCCTATGGCTTGTCGTGGCCAGACCGCATTACCTCAGGTTCTGATCCTTTGAATTTCAATCACATGCAAGCCATGACTTTTGAAGCCATGGACGAGCCTTCTCACATGCAACGATTTCCGGGCTTGAGATTGGCTTGGGAAGCTTTGGCGGCGCCCCAAGGTACCACTGCTGTTTTGAATGCGGCCAATGAAGTGGCCGTTGACTTGTTTTTGAAGAAGCAGATTCGATTCGACCATATTCATCAAGTGAACTTGGCCACCCTTGAAAGAATCCGTCCGATGCGGCCTCAGTGTTTGGAAGATCTTTTGGACATTGATGCGCAAGCGCGCGATGCCGCGCTTGCCATCGCCGCGAATCTTCAGGGGGGGGCATCTTGATGCAAACATTGGCCGCGTTTGTATTGGCATTGGTGCTGATCATTTTTATTCATGAATATGGGCATTACCGCATGGCCTTGTTTTGGAAGGTCCGGGTATTGCAGTTTTCGATTGGGTTTGGCCGTCCCTTGCTCAAATGGACCCGTCAGCAGCCAGGCATGTCGACCAGCACCGATTTCACAATTGGTGCCATTCCCCTGGGTGGCTTCGTCAAAATGCATGGACACCACGAAGAAACGGATGGCAGTTTGACGCCCGATGCCTTTGATGCCCAATCTTTGTGGGCCAGGGTCTGCATTGTTTCTGCAGGCCCTTTGGCTAATTTATTGCTTGCAGTCATGCTCTATGCTGGCTTGAATTGGGCTGGCAGTGAACAGCCTCGCCCCATTCTGTCCTCGCCACCGCCTTCCTCGCTGGCGTCTGTTGCCGGTTTGAAGGGTGGCGATGAGGTGCTGCGGCTGCGGCCACTGGGTGCGGACTGGCAAGAAGTCGCCTCAATGACCCAACTGCATTGGGCGTTGCTGGACGCGAAATCCGCGGATGTCATCGAACTTGAAATTCAATCAATAGACAAAGGAGTTGTCAGGACCCTTGAAATTCCACTTTTGGGATTGGATCAAAGCGATGAAGATGGCGGCTTGGAAAAGTTGGGTATAGCCGGTCCACAAATGAAAGCAGTGGTGCGAGCGGTCAACCCAGGCGGCCCTGCCGACATGGCAGGTCTGCGACCTGGTGACCAGGTGCTGCAGGTCAACAACCAGCGCGTCGAAGACGCGGCCCATTTGATTCGTTTGATCCGAGGCCTTCAAGGTGCTCAGCAATGGCAAGTACTTCGCTCAGATGGCCAGCAGAGCCTGTTGAGACTGACCCCTGTTGTGATGAATGTGAATGGACAGTCGGTACCTGCCATTGGTGCATCATTGGGTGCCACAGCTGAAAAAGTGTGGTTGCAAGACGGTCCGCTGGATGGGTTGAGTCATGCTTTGACGCAGACTTGGTTGCAGACCCGACTCACTGCAGATGCTTTTGTCAATATGTTGACCACTTCATCGGGGTGGAAGCAACTCAGCGGGCCGATCACCATCGCCAATGTGGCCGGTCAAACAGCGGATGCAGGTTGGCGCCCCTATATCGCTTTTTTGGCACTCGTCAGTCTCAGCATCGGCCTGATGAATTTGCTGCCCATCCCCTTATTGGATGGCGGACACCTGATGTATTATCTTTGGGAAGGTGTGACAGGCATCAAGCCCTCACCGCTGTGGCTGCAGCGCATGCAAGCCATTGGCTTAAGCTGTGTTTTGCTCTTGATGTTCTTCGCCTTTTTGAATGATTTTTTACGCTGGTTCATTTGATTTTTCTCGCTCATTCACTTCAATATTTATGATCACTTCATCACTTTCGGCGTTATTCAGGTTGATTCAAATTTGTATCTTGAGCCTGAGTTTCCTGGCGTCAAGTCAAGCGGTCGAAGCATTTCAAGTCGAAGATATTCGCATTGAAGGTTTGCAGCGAGCAGAACCTGGCAATGTTTTGGCCACGATGCCATTCCGTGTTGGCGATATATATTCCGACGAAAAAGGCACACTGGCCATTCGCAACTTGTTCGCTACCGGCTTGTTCAAAGATGTCCGAATTGAAGTCAATGGCAAAGTGGTGGTCGTGGTCGTGGAAGAGCGCCCCCTTATTTCAGCCGTCAATTTTGTGGGCATCAAGGAATTTGACAAGGAAACACTGAGAAAAGCGCTCAAAGATATTGGCTTGGCTGAAGGACGACCCTTTGACAAAGCACTGGCAGACCGTGCCGAGCAAGAACTCAAGCGACAGTACATCAACAAAAGCTTGTATGGGGCCGAAGTCGTCACCACAGTGGCTCCGGCCGAGCGCAATAAAGTGAATTTGAATTTCTCGGTGGTTGAGGGCGATGTTGCCAAGATCAAAGAGTTCAGAATTGTGGGCGCCAAGGCCTTTGACCAATCCACATTGAAAGACCAAATGGATTTGTCTGAACCCAATTACATGTCTTGGTACACCAAGTCAGATCGTTACTCACAAGCCAAATTGAATGCTGATTTGGAAAATTTGAAATCCTATTATTTGTCCAAAGGTTATTTGGAATTCCGAGTAGATTCCACCCAGGTAGCTATTTCGCCAAACAAGCAAGATATCAGTATCACCATCAACATCACCGAGGGGGCCCGCTTTGTGGTTTCAGAGGTTGCTTTGGAAGGCTACTACTTGGGCAGAGACAGTGAGTTCAAGTCGATGGTGACCATCAAGCCAGGGCAAGCCTACAACATCACTGATGTGGTTCAAACCACCAAGGCATTTTCAGAATACTTTGGCAATTTTGGATTTGCCTTTGCTCGGATTGAGCAACAGACCGACATCAATCGAGAAAAAAATCAAGTCAAAATCATTTTGCAAGCCGACCCGTCACGGCGTGCTTATGTGCGACGCATCAACATTGCCGGCAATGAAAGAACCAAAGATGAAATCATTCGCCGTGAATTCCGTCAAATGGAATCCTCTTGGTATGACGGCGACAAAATTCGGCTGTCGCGGGACCGGGTAGACCGCTTGGGTTATTTCACCGAGGTCTTGATTGATACCCAAGAAGTTGCGGGAACCACCGATCAAGTCGACATCAACTTGAAGGTCACTGAAAAGCCAACGGGTGCGCTCCAGTTGGGTGCGGGTTATTCCTCGGCAGAAAAATTGTTCTTCTCTTTTGGTATCAGCCAAGATAATTTTTTTGGCACTGGTAATTCTTTGGGCATCCAAGTTAATACCAGTTCTTACAACAAGATTTACCAAATCAACACCACAGACCCCTACTTCACGGAAGATGGGGTGTCCCGCACACTCAGCTTGTACCAGCGTGACAGTAAACCTTATTTGGCGGTCAGTGGTGATTACAACTTGGAAACCTCTGGTGCAGGCGTGAGTTTTGGCATTCCTTTTGCTGAAAAAGACACGGTGTTTGTTGGTTTGTCCTATGAGCAAAACAAAATCACGGTCGGCACCAGAATGCCAACTGCATACAGCGACGTGATCAACGAATACGGTAACACCATCACTTCTGTGCCGATCACCATTGGCTGGGCGCGCGACAGTCGTGACAGCATGTTGGCGCCCAACAAGGGTCGCTTGATACGCTTGAACTCCGAAATTGGCGCGGGTGGTGATATGCGGTTTTATAAAAACAGCGCACAACTTCAAGAATATTGGCCGCTCACGAAGAAATACACCTTGGCTGTGAATGCCGAATTTGGCTATGGATCTTCCTACAACAACAAAACCTATCCGGTGTTTAAGAACTTCTATTCAGGTGGCTTGGGCTCGGTTCGCGGTTACCAACAAGGTCGGTTGTCAACTGATAAGGCCTATTCAGACGATACTTTTGCCGTTGGCGGAGCCAAGAAAATATTACTAAACACCGAATTCTTGGTGCCTTTCCCAGGCGTGGGGACAGATAAAACCTTGCGACTGTTTACCTTTGTGGACGTTGGCAATGTCTTCTTGGACTCCGAGGATATTGATATTGCCCAACTGCGAAGCTCTGCTGGTGTGGGCTTGAGCTGGATTTCTCCAGTTGGTCCCTTGCGTTTTGCATGGGCTAAGCCGTTGAAGAAATTTGCAAATGATGCGGATAGAATGCAACCCTTCCAATTCCAAATCGGGACGGCCTTTTGATGAAATTCAATCCTACACGCCTGTTGTTGAGTTGCCTCTTGTGCATGGGCGCTGTAGCCTCTCATGCTGAAGAATTTCGCGTCGGCTTCATCAACACCGACCGCATCTTCCGTGAGGCCAACACCGCCAAGGTTGCTCAAACAAAATTGGAACAAGAGTTTTCCAAGCGCGAAAAAGAATTGGTTGAACTAGGCAACAGCCTCAAGTCCAATTCGGAAAAACTCGAACGCGATGCGCCCACCTTGTCTGAAACACAGCGCACCACGAGACAGCGTCAATTGTCCGATCAAGATCGCGAGTTCCAGCGCAAACGCCGCGAATTCCAAGAAGACCTGAACGCGCGGAAAAATGAAGAACTTCAGCAGGTGCTTGAAAAAGCCAACAAGGTCGTCAAACAAGTGGCTGAGGCTGAAAAATACGACTTGATCCTGCAAGAAGCGGTTTACATCAACCCCAAACACGACATCACCGAAAAAGTGATCAAAGTCATCAACAGCGGCAAGTGATGGCGTGGTTTCCATGCGCATAGGCTGGTTGGTTGACAAACTGGGGGGCAGCTTGCATGGGTCCCCCGACCTTGAAATCACAGGATTGTCCCCTTTGGCGTCAGCCGCCCAAGGGGATTTGTCTTTTCTAAGCCACCCTCAATACCTCAGCCAACTGGCCAGCAGCAAGGCATCGTGTGTGATTCTTGCGCCTGCCCAAGCGCATGAAGCAATGCAACGCGGCGCTTGCATTCTGACGCCCAATCCTTATGCCTATTGGGCGCGAACCACCCAACTGTGGAAAGCCCAAGAAATTGCAGCTCAACCCCAGACCGGTCCCTTGGTCCACCCCAGTGCCGTGGTCCACCCCAGCGCCCAAGTGCATGCCAGCGTTCAAATCGGGCCCTTGTGCGTGGTGGAAGAGGCTGCTGTGATTGGTGCGGGCACGAGCTTGAAATCGCGGGTTACCGTCTCGGCGCATTGCCATATTGGCCAAAACTGCATCCTGCATTCAGGGGTGGTGATTGGGGCTGATGGTTTTGGTTTTGCCCCTGAAGACCAACGCTGGATCAAGATCGAGCAGCTCGGCGCAGTGCGCATTGGCAATGATGTGGAGATCGGTGCCAACACCTGTATCGACCGAGGTGCGATTGCCGACACCGTTATTGAAGACGGTGTGAAGTTGGACAACCTGATTCAAATTGGTCACAACGTCCACGTGGGTGCACACACGGCCATGGCAGGCTGCGTGGGTGTGGCTGGCAGCACCCGCATTGGTGCGCATTGCACCATCGGTGGTGGTGCGGTGGTATTGGGCCACTTGACATTGGTGGATGGCGTGCATGTGTCAGCGGCCAGCGTCGTGACGCATTCACTGCTGAAATCTGGCCAATACACGGGCGTCTTTCCCATCGACGACAATAAATCTTGGCATAAAAATGCCGCCAGCTTGAAGCAACTCAATGCGTTGCGTGAACGTCTCAAAGCGTTAGAAGCAGTTCAATTTAAACAAAGGCCATGAGCATGGACATCCATCAAATTCTGAAACTGCTTCCCCACCGTTACCCTTTTCTGCTGGTTGACCGCGTGCTGGAGATCGACAAAGGCAAGTCGATCAAAGCCTTGAAAAACGTCACCATCAACGAACCTTTTTTCACGGGCCATTTTCCGCACCGCCCAGTGATGCCAGGCGTGCTGATGCTGGAAGCCTTGGCGCAAACAGCGGCCTTGTTGTCCTTTCACACCATGGACGTGGTGCCAGACGACAACACCGTGTATTACTTCGCGGGCATTGATGGCGCTCGTTTCAAGCGTCCCGTCGAGCCAGGGGATGCACTCACGCTGTGCGTGGAGCTCGATCGCATGAAGGCGGGTATTTTCAAATTCAAGGCCAAAGCCTGGGTTGGCGAAGAGCTGGCTGTAGAGGCTGAATTGATGTGCACAATGCGCACCATTGCCTGAGCCATCCAATGCCCTTGATTCACCCCTCAGCCTTGGTGGACCCTGCTGCGCAGTTGCATGACAGCGTGTCGGTGGGACCCTTCACCACCATCGGCCCGCATGTGCGCATCGGGGCAGGCACCACCGTGGCAGCCCATTGCGTGATTGAAGGTCACACCACCATTGGTGAGCACAACCAAATTTTCCAATTCAATTCGTTGGGTGCGGTACCGCAAGACAAAAAATACGCTGGCGAACCCTGCCAGTTGGTGATTGGCGACCGCAATGTGATTCGCGAGTTTTGTACCTTCAACATCGGTACCGTGGGTGATCAAGGCGTGACCCGCGTGGGCAACGACAACTGGATCATGGCCTATGTGCATCTGGCACATGACTGCCAGGTGGGCAACCACACTATCTTTGCCAACAGCACCCAACTGGCCGGTCATGTGCATGTGGGTGACTGGACCATCTTGGGTGGCTTCACCGTGGTGCATCAGTTTTGTCGACTGGGAGCCCACAGTTTCACGGCCATGAACTCTTTGTTGTTTGCCGACCTGCCACCGTTCGTGATGTGCCAAGGCCAACCAGCGCAAGCGCGTTCCATGAATTTTGAAGGTTTGAAACGCCGTGGCTTCACCCCCGTACAAATTCAATCGGTGAAAGCCATGCACAAACTGCTCTACCGCGATGGCCTGACCTTGGAGCAGGCCGCCCAGCAGATTCAAGGCTTGGGTGAGGGGCAGGATGACTTGCAACCCGTCGTGTCCTTGATGACTGCGTTCTTGCAAGACGTGTCGCCCCAACGCGGCATTGTTCGCTGAGTAACACCTCCGCAGGTGTTGATGTCCCAAACCCCACAAACCCAACAAATCGCCATGGTGGCCGGTGAAGCCTCAGGCGATTTGCTGGCGTCGTTGTTGATCCCCAGCTTGCAACAACAGTGGCCAGGTGTGCAACTGCATGGCATTGGTGGCCCCCGCATGAATGCATTGGGCTTTGAGTCTTGGTGGCCAGTCAGCAAATTGGCGGTGCGAGGCTATGTGGAGGTGCTAAAGCACTACCGCGAGATTGTTGGGATTCGCCGCCAACTCAAACAACGCTTGCTGAACAACCGACCCCACTTGTTCATTGGTGTGGATGCACCTGATTTCAACCTCGATTTGGCCAAAGACTTGCGGCAGCAGGGCATCCCAACAGTTCAATTTGTCTGTCCCTCAGTTTGGGCGTGGCGGGCCGAGCGTTTGCAGAAAATCCGAAACAGTGTCGATCATGTCTTGTGCTTGTTTCCCTTCGAACCAGCCCTGCTGGCACAGCACGGCATTGCCGCTACTTTTGTGGGGCATCCAATTGCCCACACCATCCCTGATCAAGTAGACAAAGGGCCTGTTCGTGCTGCGCTGGGTTTGGATGAAAACGACTTGGTCTTGACCCTGATGCCCGGCAGCAGGCAGTCTGAAATAGCCCAACTCGCGCCGGTGTTTTTGCAAGCTGCCAAATTACTGCAACAGCAACACCCCAAACTGCGCGTGCTCTTGCCCGTCGCCCCGGGCTTGATGGCCGCTGTGCAAGCGCATCTTCAGTACAGTGGATTGAAAAACATTCGCTTGTTGGACGGTCAAAGCCATGCCGCTTTGGGTGCCGCCGACTTGGTGTTGGTGGCCAGCGGAACAGCCACTTTAGAAGCAGCCTTGTTCAAACGCCCCATGGTCATCGCTTACAAAATGCCTTGGCTGAGTTGGCAAATCACCAACCGAAAACGATTGCAAGCCTGGGTGGGTTTGCCCAATATCTTGTGCCAAGATTTTGTGGTGCCCGAGCTGCTGCAAGACGCTGCCACACCGCAAGCCATGGCCAACGCACTGCAGCACTGGCTGGACCATCCTGAACAGGTCAACCACCTGCAGCAAGCTTTTCAAGACTTGCATCAAAGTTTGAAACAAGACATGTCCTCACTGGCCCGTCATGCGCTCCAAAAAATCATTGCCGCTTAAGCAAACTCCGCTGAATTGGGATGGCCCGGTGTTGCTGGCCGGTGTGGACGAGGCCGGGCGTGGCCCCTTGGCCGGACCGGTATTTGCCGCTGCGGTGATCTTGGATGACTTGACACCCATCAAAGGATTGGCAGACTCGAAAAAACTCAGCCCTTTGAAGCGCGACAAACTCTATGACGAAATTCGCGCTCGCGCCTTGTGTTGCTCCGTGGCGCAAGCCTCGGTGGAAGAAATAGACCGCTTGAATATTTTGCAAGCCACGATGTTGGCCATGCAACGTGCGGTGCAAGGCTTGCGGCTCAAACCCTGCAAGGTGTTGGTGGATGGCAATCGGCTTCCTGTGTTGGATATCTTGGCCGAGGCCATTGTCAAAGGCGACAGCAAAGTACCTTGCATTTCTGCTGCTTCTATCTTGGCCAAGGTCGAACGCGATCGCTGGTGTGAAAGCATCGACCAAGCCTTTCCCAACTACGGCTTTGCCCAGCACAAAGGCTATGGCACGGCCGCGCATTTGTCTGCCTTGCAAACCCACGGTCCGACCATTTGGCATCGACGCAGTTTTGCGCCGGTGACAGCATTGCTGCAGCAAACAGCAGGGAACACACCGTGATACCCAAGACCATCACCTCCAAAGACAACCCGTGGTTCAAGCAACTGCGCCAACTCGCCACCGACAACACGGCTTACCGGTTACAGCAACGCGTTTGGTTGGAAGGCGATCACTTGTGCCAAGCCGCGTTAGACCGTGGCCAACGACTGGCGGAAGTGGTGATGTCGGATTCGGCAGATGAACAAGTCATTGCCAAATGGTCTGCGCAGTGTGACGCGTTGACCTTGTTGCCGAACAAGCTGATGCATGCTCTGAGCAGCTTGCCCTCACCCTCTTGGATGGGTGCGGTGTTGGCCTTGCCGAGTTCGGTGGAGTTGCGAGCCGACCAAGCCAGCGTGGTCTTGGATCGCTTGCAAGATCCTGGCAATGCAGGTTCTATTTTGCGCAGTGCCGCTGCTTTTGGCTTCACACAAATCATCACCACGCCGGGCACGGTGGCCATGTGGTCCGCCAAAGTGGTGCGTGCAGCCATGGGGGCGCATTTCGGTGTGCGCTTGTTTGAATCGGTGTCAGTTGAGGAATTGGCCGCTTTGAATTTGCCAGTGCTGATCACCAGTTCGCACCAAGGTGACTTCTTGCACGACTTGGTGCAGCGCCAACAACTGCCCATGCCTTGCATGTGGGTCTTGGGTCATGAAGGGCAGGGCGTGGACCCGCGTTGGGCGGCGTTGGCGCGACAGCAGGTGCGCATCGCACAACCCGGTGGCGAAGAGTCTTTGAACGTGGCTGCAGCTGCGGCGATTTGCTTGCATGCAAGTGCCACACAAGCACATCACTGAGGAGATTTCGGGTTAACCCTGAGGGTTATAATGCCGGACTTCTTCATCAACCGCACGCCCTTCGCTCGATAAAAAGCCAATCCCCTTGTCAAGTCGTCAAAGAGAGGGCCTCTCTTGGTCGCGGGGCGTCACCGAATCTCGGAGATCTGAGTGCTTTTGTCTCTTCAGGGAAATTACCCTTTCGCTATCTTGGCGCTTGCAGACGGCACAGTCTTCACAGGGCAATCCATAGGTCATCAAGGCCAGTCAGTCGGAGAGGTTGTTTTCAACACCTCGATGACGGGTTATCAAGAAATTTTGACCGACCCCAGTTACAACCAACAGATGGTGACCCTCACTTATCCCCACATTGGCAATTACGGGGTGTGTGATGAAGACAGTGAATCCAGCCATGTGCATGCTGCCGGCTTGATCATCAAAAACCTGCCCCTGATGCATTCCAATTTTCGCGCGCAAAGTAATTTGTCGGATTACTTGAAAGCGCACAAAACAGTGGCCATTTCAAGCATCGACACCCGCAAACTCACCCGCCACTTGCGCGAACACGGTGCTCAAAATGGCGCCATTGTGGGGTTGTCAAAGGGCGAGGCACCCACGCCTGAAAAAATCAAAGCAGCCATCGCCTTGGCCCAAGCCGCACCAGCCATGACAGGCTTGGATTTGGCGAAAGTCGTGTCGGTGAAAGCAGCTTACGAATGGCTGGAAACCGAGTGGCAATTGGGCCGTGGCTATGGCCAACAAACCAACGCCAAGTTCCATGTGGTCGCGTTGGATTTCGGTGTCAAACGCAACATCTTGCGCATGCTGGCCGAGCGCGGTTGCAAAGTCACCGTGGTACCCGCTCAAACCTCGGCCGAAGACGTGATGAAGTTGAAGCCCGATGGTGTGTTTTTGTCCAATGGCCCGGGCGACCCTGGCCCTTGCACCTATGCGATTGAAGCCACCCAAGCCTTTTTGAACGAGGGTCTGCCCTTGTTTGGCATTTGTTTGGGCCATCAAATTTTGGCCTTGGCCTGCGGCGCACAAACCTACAAGATGAAATTTGGCCATCACGGTGCCAACCATCCGGTCAAAGACTTGACCACCGGACGTGTTTCCATCACCAGCCAAAACCACGGTTTCGCCGTGGATGAAAAAACACTCCCCGCCAACGTGCGGCCCACGCACGTCAGCTTGTTCGACGGCAGTTTGCAAGGTTTGGAACTCACCAACCAACCGGCCTTCAGTTTCCAAGGTCACCCCGAAGCTTCTCCTGGCCCCCACGATATCGGCTACTTGTTCGACCGTTTCATTCAATCCATGGCGGTAACTTCCCATGCCTAAGCGCACAGACATCAAAAGCATTCTCCTGATTGGCGCGGGCCCCATCGTCATTGGTCAAGCCTGTGAATTCGACTACTCTGGAGTGCAAGCCTGTAAAGCCTTGCGTGAAGAGGGCTTCAAAGTCATTTTGATCAACAGCAACCCGGCCACGATCATGACCGATCCGGCGACGGCCGATGTGACTTACATCGAACCGATCACCTGGAAAACGGTTGAAAAAATCATTGCCAAAGAACGCCCCGATGCCATTTTGCCCACCATGGGCGGTCAAACCGCCTTGAACTGTGCTCTCGATTTGTGGCACAACGGCGTGTTGGACAAGTACCGTGGTGAGAACACCGGTAAACCCATCGAGTTGATTGGTGCCACGCCAGAAGCCATTGACAAAGCCGAAGACCGCTTGAAGTTCAAAGACGCCATGACCAAGATTGGTTTGGGTTCAGCACGTTCGGGCATCGCGCACAGTTTGGACGATGCTTGGGCGGTTCAGAAAACAGTGGGTTTTCCTGTCGTTATTCGGCCCAGCTTCACCTTGGGCGGCACTGGTGGGGGCATCGCCTACAACTCTGAAGAGTTCGAAACCATTTGCAAGCGCGGTTTGGAAGCCTCGCCCACCAACGAATTGCTGATTGAAGAATCGTTGTTGGGTTGGAAAGAGTACGAGATGGAAGTGGTGCGCGACAAAGCGGACAACTGCATCATCGTGTGCTCGATTGAAAACCTCGACCCCATGGGCGTGCACACCGGCGACTCGATCACCGTGGCCCCGGCCCAAACCCTGACGGACAAGGAATACCAAATTTTGCGCGATGCAAGCCTGGCTGTGCTGCGTGAAATTGGCGTGGACACCGGCGGCTCGAACGTGCAGTTCTCCATCAACCCACAAGATGGTCGCATGGTGGTCATCGAGATGAACCCGCGTGTATCGCGTTCTTCGGCTTTGGCCTCCAAAGCCACCGGTTTTCCAATTGCCAAAGTGGCTGCCAAATTGGCGGTGGGTTTCACCTTGGATGAATTGCGCAACGACATCACCGGCGGCGCCACACCTGCGAGTTTCGAGCCCAGCATCGACTACGTGGTCACCAAAATTCCGCGCTTTGCATTCGAAAAATTCCCTACCGCTGACAGCCGCCTCACCACCCAAATGAAATCGGTGGGCGAGGTGATGGCGATTGGCCGCACCTTCCAAGAATCCTTTCAAAAAGCTTTGCGAGGCCTTGAAGTGGGCGTCGATGGCATGAATGAAAAAACGCAAGACCGCGAGGTCCTGGAAAAAGAACTGGGCGAACCTGGTCCAGAGCGCATTTGGTATGTGGGCGATGCATTCGCCCTTGGCATGAGTGTGGATGAAGTCTATGCATTGACCAGCATCGATCCCTGGTTCTTGGTGCAAATCGAAGAGATCGTGAAGATCGAACTGGAGCTTGAAAAGCACAGCTTGTCAGACCTGACTGCCACCGAGCTGCTCACCTTGAAGCAAAAAGGTTTTTCCGATAGACGTTTGGCCAAACAACTGAAAACCACCGAGCAAGCCGTTCGTGATGCTCGCCACGCCATGAATGTGCGCCCGGTTTTCAAGCGCGTAGACACCTGTGCTGCTGAATTCGCCACGCACACGGCCTACATGTACTCCACCTACGAAGAAGAGTGCGAAGCCGCGCCCACCAACAAGAAAAAAATCATGGTGCTTGGCGGCGGCCCCAATCGAATTGGCCAAGGCATCGAGTTTGATTACTGTTGTGTGCACGCCGCCTTGGCGATGCGCGAAGACGGTTATGAAACCATCATGGTCAATTGCAACCCTGAAACGGTGTCCACCGACTACGACACCAGTGATCGCTTGTATTTTGAACCCCTCACCTTGGAAGACGTGCTGGAAATCGTTGACAAAGAAAAACCCATGGGCGTCATTGTTCAATACGGCGGTCAAACGCCCTTGAAACTGGCGCTGGGCTTGGAAGCTGCTGGTGTGCCCATCATCGGCACCAGCCCCGACATGATCGATGCGGCTGAAGACCGCGAGCGCTTCCAACAATTGCTCCACCAATTGGGGCTGCGTCAACCGCCCAATGCCACGGCACGCACCGAAGCTGAAGCCCTGAGCAAGGCCGCTGAATTGGGCTATCCCTTGGTGGTGCGACCCAGTTACGTGCTGGGTGGACGCGCCATGGAAATCGTCCACGAGCAACGCGACTTGGAACGGTATATGCGTGAAGCCGTGAAGGTCAGCCACGATTCGCCGGTGCTGCTGGACCGTTTTTTGAATGACGCCATCGAGTGTGATGTGGACGCCATTTGCGACGGCCAAGAAGTTTTCATTGGCGGCGTCATGGAACACATTGAACAAGCGGGTGTGCACAGTGGCGACTCGGCTTGCTCTTTACCACCTTATTCCTTGTCCCCAGACACCGTGGCTGAACTCAAACGCCAAACCACGGCCATGGCGCAAGGTTTGAACGTCGTGGGCTTGATGAATGTTCAATTTGCCATTCAAAACCTGAATGGCCAAGACGTGATTTACGTGCTGGAGGTCAATCCGCGTGCCAGCCGCACGGTGCCATTTGTCAGCAAGGCCACGGGCATTCAATTGGCCAAGGTGGCCGCGCGTTGCATGGTCGGTCAAAGCCTGGCATCGCAAGGCATTGCCAAGGAAGTGTTGCCACCCTATTTCAGTGTCAAAGAAGCGGTGTTTCCCTTCGTCAAGTTTCCTGGCGTTGACACCATCTTGGGACCCGAGATGAAGTCCACCGGTGAAGTCATGGGTGTGGGCAAATCTTTCGGCGAAGCATTTGTCAAAAGTCAATTGGGAGCGGGCACCAAGTTGCCCCGCCCCACAGATGCAGTTCGCAAAGTCTTTTTGACCGTCAAAAACAATGACAAGCCACGGGCTATTGAAGTCGCACGTGGGTTGATTTCTTGCGGATTCGAATTGATTGCGACCAAAGGCACTGCGGCAGCCATCAAAGAGGCTGGCTTGCCCGTGACTGCAGTGAACAAAGTGACGGAAGGCCGCCCGCATGTGGTGGACATGATCAAGAACAATGAAATTGCCTTGGTCATCAACACGGTGGAAGAGCGTCGCAATGCGATTGCCGATTCACGCCAAATTCGCACCTCTTCACTCATGGCACGTGTCACCACATTCACCACCATCGCCGGTGCCGAAGCTGCCGTTGAAGGCATGAAATACCTCGACAACCTCGATGTTTACTCGGTTCAAGAGTTGCACCTGCAGCTGTTGGCTTGAGTTTTACAAGGATCAACACTCATGGCGACCATCCCCATCACCAAAAAAGGTGCAGAAAAATTAAAGCAAGAACTGCACACTTTGAAAACTGTGGATCGCCCTTGGGTGATCAACGCCATTGCAGAGGCCAGGGCACAAGGTGATTTGAGCGAAAACGCCGAATATGACGCGGCCAAAGACCGCCAAGGCTTCATTGAAGGACGCATTCAAGAAATCGAGAGCAAGTTGTCGATGTCCCAAATCATTGACCCTGCAAACTTGGATGCGGGTGGTCGCGTGGTGTTTGGCGCCACCGTCGAGCTTGAAGATGAAGCTTCAGGTGACGCCTTCAAATACCAAATTGTCGGGGAAGATGAGGCGGATTTGAAACTGGGACTGATCAACATCAGCAGTCCGATTGCCCGCGCTTTGATTGGCAAAGAAGAGGGGGATGTGGCCAGTGTGGAAGCACCCGGTGGCGTGAAAACCTACGAAATCCTGAAGGTTTCCTACCTCTGAATGCTCAACCCTGCGCCGATTTTTTGACAGATTTTTGTTTGGGTTTGGCGCGTTTGATTTGACCACCGGCCGCCAAGCGTTGGTTGCCCAAAACTTTCACACGCTTCATTTCGGGCCGCTGGCCACCGCGGCTGCTGTATTTCAAAACCTTGAATTCACGCGGACCTGGTTTGCGGTCCTCATCAATTTTTTTCTCTTTTTCAGGCTGTGGACGCCACAGCACGAGCAACTTGCCGATGTGTTGGATCGGTGCAGCTTTCAATTGATCAGCCAGAGCTTGGAAGATCACTTCGCGAGTTTGGCGGTCGTCCCCCAACACGCGAATTTTGATCAGGCCATGGGCGTTCAAAGCCAAGTCGGTTTCTTTGACCACCGCAGCGGTGAGGCCATCATTGCCAATCATCACGACGGGGTCTAAATGATGGGCCAGTGCGCGATGGGCTTTGCGTTCGGTGGGAGTGAGTTGGATAGCAGACATGTCGGTATTATCAGCCGAGACAGAGGGTCATGAATTGAAAGTCAAAACGCAAAGCAAAAAAGTCAACAAGTCATGGTTGAACGACCATGTCAATGATCCGTATGTCAAGTTGGCTCAGCGTGAGGGATACCGTGCCAGGGCGGCATACAAGTTGAAAGAGATTGACGAGAGTTTGGGGTTGTTCAAACCCGGTATGGTGGTCGTTGATTTGGGCAGTGCCCCAGGGGCTTGGAGTCAGTATTTGCGCCGCCGCATGGCACCTGCAGGAGCGGCTTCAGGCGCAGTAGATGCCACGCTGGTTGCATTGGACCTGTTGCCCATGGAGCCCGTTGATGGGGTCCACTTTGTGCAAGGCGACTTTCGAGATGAAGCCGTCTTGGCCCAGTTGGTTGCTCACTTGAATGGCAAAGCCGTCGATGTGGTGGTGTCTGACATGGCGCCCAATTTATCGGGGATTGCATCAGCCGATGCGGCACGTATCGCGCACCTGGTCGAGTTGGCAGTTGCTTTTTGCCAAGATCACTTGAATCAAGATGGCGCTTTGGTGGTCAAGGTGTTTCACGGCGGGGCTTACAACGACGTGGTGAAGTTGATGCTTGACACGTTCAAAGTGGTCAAGCCCTTTAAACCTAAAGCCAGCAGGGATAAATCAGCAGAAAATTTTTTGGTGGGCTTGGGCTTGAAGCCGAATTGAATTTAGTTTATTTGTATTCAAAAAACAGGAAATGCATGCATTATGGGTCTCTTGTTTGTCTTTCTTTTCAAAGCTCATGGTTGGGCTGGTTGCCCAAAAACCACTCTTATTCAAGGCTTGGGTTTGTCGGCTTGAAAAGCCTAAAATGGTCACAACTTAACACTTGAGCATCTCGCTCAAGCCTGCTTTGACTGGAGTTCAGATTGAACAACCCTTGGTTTTCTAAATTGGCCGTTTGGTTGGTGATTGCCTTAGTGCTCTTTACCGTGTTCAAGCAATTTGACACGCGCGGTCAGATCGGCAATGGCTACTTGGCTTACTCCGATTTCCTAGAGGAGGTTCGTGGCAAGCGCATCAAATCCGCCACCATTCAAGAGGGGCAAGGTGGCACTGAAATTGTCGCCACCACCACAGATGACCGCAAAGTGCGCACCACTGCCACTTACCTCGACCGCGGCTTGGTCGGTGACTTGATCGCCAACAACGTCAAGTTCGATGTCAAGCCCCGCGAAGAAGGCTCTTTGCTCATGACCCTGTTGGTCAGTTGGGGCCCCATGCTGCTCCTGATTGGCGTGTGGGTTTATTTCATGCGGCAAATGCAAGGTGGTGGCAAAGGTGGCGCTTTCAGCTTTGGCAAAAGCAAAGCCCGCATGCTGGACGAAAACAACAACACAGTCACATTCGCCGATGTCGCCGGATGCGATGAAGCCAAAGAAGAAGTCAAAGAGGTGGTCGACTTCTTGAAAGACCCGCAAAAATTTCAAAAACTAGGTGGACGCATTCCTCGCGGTTTGTTGCTGGTTGGTCCTCCTGGAACCGGCAAAACTTTGTTGGCCAAAGGTATTGCCGGTGAAGCCAAGGTGCCGTTCTTCAGCATCTCAGGCTCAGACTTTGTGGAGATGTTTGTGGGTGTGGGTGCCGCACGTGTGCGCGACATGTTTGAAAACGCCAAGAAAAACGCCCCTTGCATCATCTTCATTGACGAGATTGATGCGGTCGGTCGCCAGCGCGGTGCAGGCCTGGGCGGTGGCAACGATGAACGTGAACAAACCCTCAACCAAATGTTGGTGGAGATGGATGGTTTTGAAACCAACTTGGGTGTGATCGTGGTGGCCGCCACCAACCGACCCGACATCTTGGATGCCGCCTTGTTGCGTCCAGGTCGTTTTGACCGCCAGGTCTACGTGACCTTGCCTGATATTCGGGGCCGTGAACAAATTCTGAACGTTCACATGCGCAAAATTCCTGTGGGACAAGATGTGTCTCCTGGCGTGATTGCACGTGGCACCCCCGGCATGAGTGGTGCTGATTTGGCCAATTTGACCAATGAAGCCGCCTTGATGGCCGCCCGACGCAATGCCCGTGTGGTTGAAATGGTGGACTTTGAAAAAGCCAAAGACAAAATCTTGATGGGTCCCGAGCGCCGCAGCATGGTGATGCCCGAGGAAGAGCGCCGCAACACGGCCTACCACGAGTCAGGTCATGCCCTGATTGGCAAGTTGCTGCCCAAATGTGATCCGGTGCACAAAGTCACCATCATTCCGCGCGGCCGTGCCCTTGGTGTCACCATGAGTCTGCCTGAAGCGGATCGATACAGTTATGACCGCGTTTACATGTTGAACCAAATCAGCATGTTGTTTGGTGGCCGTATCGCCGAAGAAGTGTTCATGAATCAAATGACCACCGGTGCTTCCAATGACTTTGAACGCGCCACACAAATCGCCCGTGACATGGTCATGCGTTACGGCATGTCAGAAGCCCTGGGCCCCATGGTCTATGCTGAAAACGAAGGCGAAGTGTTTTTGGGTCGATCGGTGACCAAAACCACCAACATGAGTGAATCGACCATGAAGAAGGTCGACGACGAAGTGCGCAACATCATCGATGGCCAATACAACTTGGCCCGCCGTCTGATCGAAGAACACACGGAGCAGATGCACGCCATGGCCCATGCTTTGTTGGAATGGGAAACCATCGACAGTGATCAACTGGATGACATCATGGCAGGTCGCCCACCCCGGCCACCCAAGGATTGGGTTCCACGCTCACCTTCATCCGGTGATGGCAGTGGCGGTTCACCGTCTGTACAACCCAATCCATCGCCCACCACGGCATGAACGATGCTGGTTTCAAACTCAACTTGGGGCTTCGGCCCCATTTTGATTTCTGGCAGACCACCCGGTTTGAATTGAGCTTTCAACGCCCTTTGGTGATGGGCATTGTGAACATCACGCCGGATTCTTTTTCCGCAGTTCCAGCCCCTCAATTGGCTTCTCAGGCGATTCAAGAGGCCGAGCAACTCATGCAAGACGGGGCCGATATTTTGGACCTCGGGGCCGAGTCCACCAGACCGGGTGCCACCCCTGTGACAGCTGAACAAGAGTGGGTCAGACTCGAACCAGTGCTTCGTGAATTGCTGACTTGGAAGTTGCCGGTTTCAGTCGACACCTACCATGCCATCACCATGCGACGCGCTTTGGACATGGGTGTGGACATCATCAATGACGTCTGGGCCTTGCGACAAGCTGATGCCTTGTCCGTGGTCGCCGCCTACAGGTGCGGCATTTGCCTGATGCACATGCATGGCGAGCCGCAGACCATGCAAGCTAGCCCCATGCAAGGTGATGCACTTGACTTGGTCCATGATTTTTTCCGAGAACAATTTCAGCGAACAGATGCCGCTGGCATCGCCAAGCAGCGTCTCATGTTCGATCCGGGTATTGGCTTTGGCAAAACAGTTGAGCAAAATTTCCAGTTGCTGGCCCTGCAAGATCGATTTCATGACTTGCCAGCCCCATTGATGGTGGGTTGGTCACGCAAGTCTTCCCTGGGGGCTGTGACGGGCTTGGGCGTCCACGACCGCATGGTGCCCAGTGTCGCGGCAGCCGTTTTGGCGGTTGAGCGAGGTGCCGCGGTCGTCAGGGTCCATGATGTTGCCGCTACCGTATCTGCCTTGGCTGTCTGGTCTGCGGCCAGGCGTCTATAAAATCAATTTATTCAAGCAGATGGCGCTTATGACAAGAACATACTTTGGTACCGATGGAATTCGCGGCACAGTGGGGCAGGCACCCATCACGCCAGATTTCATGCTTCGTTTGGCCAATGCAGTCGGTCATCAACTCAAACAAGACGATTCACGTCCACGTGTTCTGATTGGCAAAGATACCCGTATTTCTGGCTACATGCTCGAATCTGCACTTGAAGCTGGCTTTAATTCTGCGGGTGTGGACGTGATTCTGCTGGGCCCATTGCCCACACCAGCGGTTGCGTACCTGACCCGTGCACTCCGCGCCAACTTGGGTCTGGTCATCAGTGCCAGTCACAACCCCTTTGAAGATAACGGCATCAAATTTTTCAGTGCATCCGGTACCAAATTAGACGATGCCTGGGAGTTGGCTGTTGAAGCCAAATTGGCACAAGAACCGGTCTGGGTGGATTCCAAATCTTTGGGCAAAGCCAAGCGTTTGGATGATGCTGCAGGTCGCTATATTGAGTTTTGTAAAAGCTCATTCAATGCCGAATTGACGCTCAAGGGACAAAAAATAGTGGTGGACGCCGCCCATGGCGCAGCTTATTTGATTGCGCCCAAGTTGTTCGCTGAATTGGGTGCAGAGGTGGTGTCGATCGGGTGTTCTCCTGATGGGATCAACATCAATTCAGATGTGGGTGCGACTCATCCGCAGGCATTGCAGCGTGCTGTTCTTGAATCTGGTGCACAGTTTGGCGTGGCGCTGGATGGGGATGCAGATCGATTGATCATGGTCGATGGCAGTGGACGATTGTTCAATGGCGACGAACTGCTTTACTTGCTGGCCATGGACAGACTGCGGTCGGGCGAAAAAATCACGGCTGTCGTGGGCACCCTCATGACCAACCAAGGGGTCGAGTTGGCATTGAACAAGCAAGGCATCAAGCTCCACCGTGCCAAGGTTGGAGACCGGTATGTGCTTGAGACCATGGTAGAGAATGAACTGGTTTTGGGTGGGGAGGGTTCAGGTCATCTACTGGTGTTGGATAAGCATTCCACGGGCGATGGCTTGATCAGTGCATTGCAGGTGGTGCAGTCCTGTTTGCGGGCAAAGTCCACTTTGGCGGCTTTGTTGGCTGATATTCAGCTGTTACCTCAATGCCTGTTGAATGTGCGTTTAACGCCGAATTTCAATTGGCGCGAACACCAAGATTTTCAAGCAGCCGTCAAGGCAACCGAGAAAGAATTAGGGCGTGATGGACGCGTCTTGATTCGCCCCAGTGGTACCGAGCCAGTTCTTCGGATCATGGTGGAAGCCATCGACTTGTCCACCGCAGAATCACATGCAAAGGCGTTAGCCGATGTCCTTGCTTGATTCCAAAACTTCGAAATGGATGTCATCCTTCATTGACAGGGACGAAAGTGTTCTTGCATTCAATGCGCGTGTATTGGACTGGGCCAAAAGAACAGATGTTCCGCTCCTGGAGAGATTGCGTTATTTGTGCATCGTGTCTTCCAATTTGGATGAGTTCTTTGAAGTGCGTGTGGCACTTCATCTTTATGAAAAAGACAGCAAGAGCCTGAAATCACCCTATTCTGAAATCAGTTACCGACAAGTGTCTGAAGTGGTGCACCGATTGGTCAACGAACAATACCGCGTGTTCAATGAAGAATTGATCCCATCGTTCAACCAGCAAGGCATTCAGTTGATCACCCATGAAGACCGCAATCCAGCTCAGCACCATTGGGTTCGGCAGTATTTTCAACGTGAGGTCAAGCCATTGCTGACACCCGTGGTGTTGGATCCGTCTCATCCCTTCCCAGTGGTTGCCAACAAATCCTTGAACTTCATTGTGCGACTGGCGGGTAAAGATGCATTTGGTCGACAAAACGAAATTGCCATTGTGAAAGTGCCAAGGGCGTTGCCCCGCATCATTCGCCTTCCCAATCATTTATTCGATGGTCAAGGCGTTCAATTTGTGGCCTTGTCAAGTGTGATTCGCTCTCATGTCAGCGATTTGTTTCCTGATCGTTTGGTTGTTGAATTTTCTCAATTTCGAGTGACGCGCGACTCCGACTTGTTGGTTGATGAAGAGGATGTCAAAAATCTGCGTACTGCACTGCGACAAGGACTTGAACATCGTCAATTTGGCAGACCTGTTCGTTTAGAAGTCGCCTCGGTTTGTTCCGAATACCTGGCGAATTTTTTATTGGGTCAGTTTCAATTGCCATCAGAAGCGCTTTACCGCGTGAATGGCCCGGTTAATTTGGTGCGATTGAACCAAATGATTGATCTGATGGATAGCCCCAGTTTATTGTTCTCCGCCCATACTGCTTGTTACCCTCGTCAACTGAAAGAGGGCGTATCCATTTTCAAGCAGTTGCGCACAAAAGATGTGTTGATACACCAACCCTTTGAGAGCTTTCTTGGCGTCTTGGATTTTTTGCGCGAAGCTGTTCATGATCCAAACGTTTTGGCCATCAAGCAAACCATTTACCGAACAGGCAATGACTCTGAATTGATGGAACTGTTGCGCGATGCAGTTCGTTTGGGGAAAGAGGTGACGGCGGTGGTGGAAATCAAAGCCCGATTTGATGAAGAAGCCAACATCAATTGGGCTGAGCGTTTGGAGTCGGTCGGTGCCCAAGTGGTTTATGGCGTTGTAGGTTTGAAAACCCATGCCAAGATGCTTTTGATCACACGCCGAGAGGGGAAAAAACTCATTCGCTACGGGCATTTGTCTACAGGCAATTACAACGCCAGAACCGCGCGTCTCTACACGGATTTGAGCTATTTGACAGCCAATCCGCAGTTCACCGCCGATATGGAGCAGGTGTTTTCTCAGTTAGCCAGCCAGTCACGATTGTCCAAGTTGAACCATCTTTGGGTCGCCCCTTTCCAGTTGCAAGATCAACTCCTTTCGAAGATTGATCAGGTCGCCAAAGCAGCGATCCAAGGTGTTCCGGGGCGAATCATCTTGAAAATGAATTCCTTGACCGATGTTCGCCTGGCTGATGCACTGGTCATCGCTGGGCAATCTGGCGTTGAAATTGATTTGATCGTGCGCGGGGCTTGCATATTGCCAGCGCAGCAGCCTGGCTTCACCGATCGTATTCGGGTGCGTTCCATCATCGGGCGTTTTTTAGAGCACACCCGCGTTTTCTACTTTCGGACTTCGAACGACGAAAGCTTGTATTTGTCTAGCGCTGACTGGATGAATCGCAACATGCTGCGTCGAATTGAATTGGCTTGGCCGATATTGGACAAGAACCTCAGGCAGCGCATCATTGATGAATGCTTGGTCGCCTATTTGCACGACACCGCCGATGCTTGGAACTTGAATCGGCAAGGGGTCTATGAGCGAGTCGGGCCTGTGAAAAATCAACGTGCTTTGAGCGCTCAAAGAGAACTCATGGCTAAATATTCCAATTAAAAAACATCCTAAAGTGTTCGCAGTCTGAGTCCATCTTTGTTCTAAGATGCATGCGATTCATTCAACTCAGCCATAAGGATTTCCATGTCACAAGTATTCAGATCACTTTCCATGACTTTTGTCGTCTTAACAGCTTTGAGCTTGTCTGGTTGCTCAACTTTGACATCTGCGTTTGATTCCGTGTCTGAAACTGTGACAGGTGTTTTTAAATCGGATGGCGACAAGAAGTAATTGAAACAACAAACCCCTGCAAGCAGGGGTTTGTGATGGAGTAGGGGGCTTGGCGGAGAGGGCGGGATTCGAACCCGCGGTGGGGATAAACCCACACACGCTTTCCAGGCGTGCGACTTAAACCGCTCATCCACCTCTCCGAAGCTGCTCATTGTAGCAGTGCCCTCGGCGGGTACACTTGAAGGCTTGCCACTTTCTGTGTGAACCAAGCCTGGAGCTGCTGATGAAATTTCGTTTCCCCATCGTCATCATTGACGAAGATTTCCGATCAGAGAACACCTCTGGATTGGGCATTCGTGCGCTTGCACAAGCCATCGAAGGGGAAGGTTACGAAGTGATGGGTGTGACCAGTTATGGTGACCTGAGTCAATTTGCCCAACAACAATCCCGCGCCAGTGCATTCATCTTGTCAATTGACGATGAAGAATTCACACCAAGCCCTGATTTAGACCCTGCCGTTGTCAATTTGCGCAGCTTCATTGAAGAAGTACGCCGCAAAAATTCAGATGTCCCCATTTATGTGTATGGGGAAACCAAAACATCCAGGCATTTGCCCAACGATATTCTCAGAGAGTTGCACGGCTTCATTCACATGTTTGAAGACACGCCCGAATTTGTGGCGCGTCACATCATCCGAGAAGCGAAAAGCTACTTGGAGGGTTTGCAACCACCTTTTTTCAAAGCCCTGCTCGACTATGCCGAAGATGGCTCCTATTCTTGGCACTGCCCTGGTCATTCTGGCGGCGTGGCGTTTTTGAAAAGCCCAGTGGGTCAAATGTTTCACCAGTTTTTTGGTGAAAACATGCTGCGTGCCGACGTCTGCAATGCGGTTGAAGAATTAGGACAGTTGCTTGACCATGATGGTGCGATTGGCCAGAGTGAACGCAATGCAGCGCGTATTTTCAATGCAGATCATTGCTTTTTTGTCACCAACGGCACAAGTACCTCGAACAAAATCGTGTGGCACCACACGGTTGCTCCGGGCGATGTGGTGGTGGTCGATCGAAACTGCCACAAGTCCGTGCTGCATGCCATCATCATGACCGGTGCCGTACCTGTTTTCATGAAGCCCACGCGCAACCATTTCGGCATCATTGGCCCTATCCCACAAAGCGAATTTGAACCGGAAGCCATCAAAAAGAAAATCAAGGCCAATCCATTGCTCAAAAACGTGGACAGCAATTCTGTCAAACCCAAGGTCATGACCTTGACCCAGTCCACCTATGACGGCGTTTTGTACAACACCGAAACCATCAAAAAGATGCTGGATGGGTACATCCCCAACTTGCATTTTGATGAAGCTTGGTTGCCCCATGCGGCCTTCCATCCGTTTTATGGCACCTACCATGCCATGGGAAAAAAACGTGTGCGCCCGGTGGAGTCCATGGTGTATTCCACCCAATCGATTCACAAGTTGTTGGCTGGTATCAGCCAAGCCAGTCACGTGTTGGTGCAAGACTCACAACGTCATCAACTCGACAGGCATTTGTTCAACGAGGCCTACCTGATGCACACCAGCACCAGTCCTCAGTACAGCATCATTGCCAGTTGCGATGTGGCCGCCGCCATGATGGAACCCCCCGGCGGCACAGCCTTGGTGGAAGAAAGCATTGCTGAAGCGCTTGATTTCCGACGTGCCATGCGCAAGGTGGACGAGGAATATGGCAAAGACTGGTGGTTCAAGGTCTGGGGACCAGACACGCTGGTGGATGACGGCGTTGGTCTGGCAGAAGATTGGATCATCAAGGCCGAGAAAAAAGGCCCTAGCACGAAAAACAGTGCGCCCAATTGGCACGGCTTTGGCGACATGGCCGATGACTTCAACATGCTGGACCCGATCAAGGCCACCATCGTCACGCCGGGTTTGAATTTGGATGGCAAGTTCGATACCGTGGGCATTCCCGCGAGCATCGTGACCAAATTCTTGGCAGAGCACGGTGTGATCGTTGAAAAAACCGGCCTCTACAGTTTCTTCATCATGTTCACCATCGGCATCACCAAGGGCCGCTGGAACTCGTTGTTGACCGCCTTGCAGCAGTTCAAAGACGACTATGACCGCAACCAACCTCTGTGGCGCATCTTGCCCGAGTTCTGTCAAAAAATGCCCATCTACGAACGCATGGGCTTGCGTGATTTGTGTCACCACATTCACACCCTGTACGCCAAGTACGACATTGCGCGATTGACGACCGAGATGTACCTGAGCGATTTGACGCCCGCCATGAAGCCCAGTGATGCCTATGCACAAATTGCGCACCGCAACACCGAACGCGTGGCCATCGATGACTTGGAAGGTCGCATCACCACCAGCTTGGTGACACCTTACCCACCTGGTATCCCGCTGTTGATTCCTGGTGAAGTCTTCAACAAAACCATCATCGACTATCTGAAATTCGCCCGTGAATTCAATTTGAAATGCCCTGGCTTTGAAACCGACATCCATGGCTTGGTTGAAGAAAAAGACAGCTTGGGCGTGACCCATTATTTTGCAGATTGCGTTAAAGCTTGAGTGACCATGAGTGCTTCTAAAAATCCTTTTCAAACCTATGCCATCTCTGATTGGGAAAAGGCCGCCGCCAAGTCTGCGCCGGACGGCAACCTTGGCCGCTTGAATTGGCTCACGCCCGACGGCATCACCGTCAAGCCTTTGTACACCGCGCAAGATTTGAAGGGCTTGGCGCACACCGACACGCTGCCAGGCTTTGCACCTTATTTGCGCGGTCCCCAAGCCACCATGTATGCCGTGCGTCCTTGGACGATTCGGCAGTACGCTGGTTTTTCTACCGCCGAAGAGTCGAACGCTTTTTACAGAAAAGCCTTGGCAGCAGGGGGGCAGGGCGTGTCCGTGGCCTTCGATTTGGCCACCCACCGAGGTTATGACTCTGACCATCCGAGGGTGACAGGGGACGTGGGCAAAGCGGGTGTGGCCATCGATTCTGTGGAAGACATGAAAATCTTGTTCGACCAGATCCCGTTGGACAAAGTCTCTGTGTCCATGACCATGAACGGCGCCGTGTTGCCAGTGCTGGCCGGCTATGTTGTCGCCGCCGAAGAGCAAGGTGTGTCGCAAGATCAATTGAGCGGAACCATTCAGAACGATATTCTGAAAGAGTTCATGGTGCGCAACACCTACATCTATCCGCCTGAACCCAGCATGCGCATCATTGGCGACATCATCGCTTATACCGCGCAGCACATGCCCAAATTTAACTCGATCAGCATCAGTGGTTATCACATGCAAGAGGCTGGTGCCAACCAAGCCCTAGAGTTGGCCCTGACCTTGGCCGACGGTCAAGAGTATGTGAAAACCGCCATCGCCACCGGTATGGATGTCGATGCGTTCGCTGGTCGTTTGTCCTTCTTCTGGGCGATTGGCATGAATTTCTATTTGGAAATTGCCAAGATGCGTGCTGCGCGTTTGCTGTGGTGCCGCATCATGCAAGACGTTGGCGCCAAGAATCCCAAGAGCTTGATGCTGCGCACCCATTGCCAAACCTCGGGTTGGTCACTCACCGAGCAAGACCCTTACAACAACATCGTGCGCACCACCATCGAAGCCATGGCTGCGGTGTTTGGTGGTACCCAAAGCCTGCACACCAACAGCTTTGACGAAGCCATTGCCTTGCCCACCGAGTTTTCGTCGCGCATTGCCCGCAACACGCAGCTGATCATTCAAGAAGAAACGCACATTCCAAATGTCATCGACCCTTGGGCGGGCAGCTACATGATGGAAAAGCTGACCCAAGACATGGCCGACGAAGCCTGGAAGATCATTGAAGAAGTGCAGGCCATGGGTGGCATGACCAAGGCGGTCGGTTCGGGCTGGGCCAAGTTGAAAATTGAAGCTGCCGCTGCTGACAAGCAAGCCCGCATCGATTCAGGACAAGACGTCATTGTGGGCGTCAACAAATACAAGTTGGCTACCCAAGACGCCGTGGAAGTGCGCGACATTGACAACGTCAAAGTGCGCGACGCGCAAATTGCCCGCTTGCAATCCATCAAGGCCAAGCGCGACAACGATGCTGTGCAAAAAGCGCTGGATGCGCTCACCACTGCTGCCCAAAACAACACCGGCAATTTGCTGGCCTTGTCCATTGACGCTGTGCGCTTGCGCGCCACCGTGGGCGAGGTGAGTGATGCGCTTGAAAAAGTGTTTGGTCGTCACCGCGCTGACACCCAAAAAGTCAGTGGCGTTTATGCCGCCGCTTACGACCAAGGCCACGAAGGAGACACCATGGCTTACTGGGAACAACTCAAAACAGACATTGCGTCCTTTGCCACAGCCCATGGCCGCCGTCCACGCGTCATGATTTCCAAACTCGGTCAAGACGGCCACGATCGGGGTGCCAAAGTGGTGGCCACGGCGTTTGCCGACCTGGGCTTTGACGTGGACATGGGCCCGCTGTTTCAAACGCCTGAAGAATGTGCCCGTCAAGCCATTGAAAACGATGTGCACGCGGTTGGTGTGTCTACCTTGGCTGCAGGCCATAAAACCTTGGTGCCCGCCATCATTGAAGCGCTGAAAAAACAAGGTGGTGACGACATCATCGTGTTTGTGGGTGGCGTCATCCCTCGTCAAGACTACGACTTCCTCTACCAAGCGGGTGTCAAAGGCATTTATGGCCCCGGCACACCCATTCCTGTCAGCGCCAAAGATGTGCTGCAGCATATTCAAACCGCCATGGGCCAAAAGTCCTGAAGCGATTGCTGCGCATGGGTGACACCTCTACGTTGATCAACAGCATCTTGCACGGGCAGGGCATGGCGCAGCGGCGTGCCATGGCCAAAGCCATCACATTGCTCGAATCCACCCGACCAGATCACCGCTTGCAAGCCGATGAACTGCTCACCAACTTGTTGCCACACACAGGTCAGTCCTATCGCATTGGCTTGAGCGGTGTGCCTGGTGTTGGCAAAAGCACCCTGATTGAAACCTTGGGGTTGATGCTGATCGCGCAAGGCCACAAGGTGGCGGTATTGGCCATCGATCCGTCCTCCACTGTTTCAGGCGGCTCTATCTTGGGTGACAAAACCCGCATGGAGCAGTTGTCGGTTCATCCACACGCCTTCATTCGTCCCAGTCCCAGCAGTGGCACCTTGGGTGGCGTGGCTGAAAAAACCAGAGAGTGCATGCTGGTGCTCGAGGCCGCAGGCTACGACATCGTGATTGTTGAAACCGTGGGTGTGGGTCAAAGTGAAACCGCTGTTGCCAACATGACCGACATGTTTGTTTTGATGCAGTTGCCCAATGCTGGCGATGACTTGCAAGCCATCAAAAAAGGCGTGATGGAGTTGGCCGATTTGGTCTTGATCAACAAAGCGGATTTGGACCCAGAGGCTGCCAGCCGCGCCCAAGCCTTCATTCGCAGTGCCATGCAGTTGCTGCGGGGTGGCCAAGGTCACCACAGCGACAAACAGCCTGCTCACTGGGTGCCAGACGCATTAAATTTGAGCGCTTTGCAAGGCGATGGTTTGCCAGCATTTTGGACCCAGGTGTCGTCCTTCAAGCAACTGCAAATGGCTGATGGCCAATGGGTGAGCCGCAGGAAAGCCCAGTCCCTCAGTTGGATGAACGACCGCATTGATGCAGGTTTGAAACAAGCGTTTCAATCGAACACCGAGGTATCGCAGATGCTGCCCGCTTTGAAAGCCGATGTGCTGGCCGGCAAAGTGGCGGCGTCCACCGCAGCCCGTCAATTGCTGGCAGCATGGAATACATCTGCCAACCAATGAACACCATGAATCTTTAAGAGAAGAGGCGAGACATGCAAGAAATCATTCAACAACTCGAGAAGAAACGCGCTGCGGCTCGTTTGGGCGGCGGCGAAAAACGCATCGCTGCCCAACATGCCAAAGGCAAACTGACCGCGCGTGAACGCTTGGAAGTGTTGCTCGACGAAGGCACCTTTGAAGAATGGGACATGTTTGTCGAGCACCGCTGCACCGACTTTGGCATGCAAGACAGCAAGATTCCTGGTGACGGCGTCGTTACGGGCTACGGCATGATCAACGGTCGTTTGGTGTTTGTCTTCAGCCAAGACTTCACGGTGTATGGCGGTGCTTTGTCCGAAACCCATGCCGAAAAAATTTGCAAGATCATGGACCAAGCCATGAAGGTCGGCGCACCCGTGATTGGTTTGAACGACTCGGGTGGTGCCCGGATTCAAGAAGGCGTGGCTTCATTGGGTGGCTATGCCGAAGTCTTCCAGCGCAATGTGTTGGCCAGCGGCGTGATTCCGCAAATCAGCATGATCATGGGGCCGTCCGCGGGTGGTGCGGTGTATTCACCTGCACTCACCGATTTCATCTTCATGGTGAAAGACAGCTCTTATATGTTTGTCACCGGCCCCGACGTGGTGAAAACTGTCACGCACGAGGAAGTGAGTGCCGAAGAACTGGGTGGTGCCATGACCCATACCACCAAGAGTGGCGTGGCCGATCTGGCCTTCAACAACGACGTCGAAGCCTTGCTCATGCTGCGCCGTTTGTACAACTACCTGCCGTTGAACAACCGTGAAAAACCACCCGTCCGTCCCAGCGGCGACCCCACCGACCGCATGGACACCAGCTTGGACACTTTGGTGCCCGACAACCCGAACATGCCCTACGACATGAAAGAGCTGATCATCAAAACTGTGGACGATGGGGACTTCTTTGAGCTGCAACCCGAGTACGCCAAAAACATCCTGATCGGATTCGCTCGCATGGCGGGTCAAACCGTGGGCATCGTGGCCAACCAACCGCTGGTGTTGGCTGGGTGTTTGGACATCAAGAGCAGCGTCAAGGCTGCCCGTTTTGTGCGCTTTTGCGATGCCTACAACATCCCTGTGCTGACCTTTGTCGATGTGCCTGGCTTCATGCCCGGCACCAGCCAAGAATTTGGCGGCATCATCAAGCACGGCGCCAAGCTGCTGTATGCGTATGCAGAATGCACCGTACCCAAAATCACCGTCATCACCCGCAAAGCCTATGGCGGCGCCTATGACGTGATGGCCTCCAAGCATTTGCGCGGCGATGTGAACTTTGCGTGGCCCCATGCCGAGATTGCCGTCATGGGTGCCAAAGGGGCTGTGGAAATCATCTTCCGCGAAGACAAGGGTGACCCGGTGAAATTGGCTGCCAAAGAGGCCGAATACAAAGAGCGCTTTGCCAACCCGTTTGTGGCTGGTGCACGTGGTTTCATTGATGACGTGATCTTGCCCAGCGAAACCCGCAAGCGCATATGCCGTTCGCTGGTCATGTTGAAAGATAAAAAAGTTGAAAATCCGTGGCGCAAACACGGCAACATTCCGCTGTGAAAGCCTTGGAGAAGAACATGTTTAAGAAAATCCTGATTGCCAACCGAGGCGAGATCGCTTGCCGTGTGATGGCCACAGCCAAGCGCATGGGCATTGCCACGGTGGCGGTTTACTCTGAAGCGGATCGCAATGCACGACATGTGGCTTTGGCCGATGAAGCCGTGCACATTGGCCCAGCCTCCAGCCGTGAAAGCTATTTGAAGGGCGATGTCATCATTGCCGCCGCCAAGGCCACCGGTGCCCAAGCGATTCACCCAGGCTACGGCTTCTTGAGCGAAAACGAAGACTTTGCCCGCACTTGTGAAGAGAACAGCATCATCTTCATTGGCCCCAAGCACGCGGCCATTGCCGCCATGGGCGACAAAATCGCTTCGAAGAAATTGGCGGCGAATGCCAAGGTCAACACCATTCCCGGTTTCAACGAGGCGATCGACACACCCGAGCAAGCAGTAGAGATCGCCAAGGGCATCGGCTACCCGGTCATGATCAAAGCGTCTGCAGGCGGTGGCGGCAAAGGCTTGCGCGTCGCCTTCAATGACAAAGAAGCGCACGAGGGTTTTTCGTCCTGCCGCAATGAAGCACGCAACAGTTTTGGCGATGACCGCGTCTTCATTGAAAAGTTTGTCGAAGAGCCACGCCACATTGAAATTCAATTGCTGGGAGATGGTCACGGCAACGTGGTGTTTTTGAACGAGCGCGAATGCTCTATTCAGCGTCGTCATCAAAAGGTGATTGAAGAAGCTCCATCGCCTTTCATCAGCGACGAGACCCGCCAAGCCATGGGTGCACAAGCCGTGGCCTTGGCCAAAGCGGTGAAATACCAAAGTGCGGGCACCGTCGAGTTCGTGGTGGGTAAAGACCAAAGCTTCTACTTCTTGGAAATGAACACCCGCTTGCAAGTGGAACATCCAGTCACCGAGGCCATCACGGGCTTGGATCTGGTGGAGTGGATGATTCGCGTGGCGGCTGGTGAAAAACTGCCTTTCAAACAAGCTGATATCCAGCGCAACGGATGGGCCATCGAGTGCCGCATCAACGCCGAAGACCCGTTTCGCAACTTCCTGCCGTCCACAGGTCGCTTGGTGCGTTTTCAGCCGCCAGCGCAAACCATGTTCCAGTCGGACACCGAGCATTTGCAAGGTGTTCGCGTCGATACGGGGGTTGCAGAGGGCGGTGAAATTTCCATGCACTACGACTCGATGATCGCCAAGTTGATCGTACACGGACGGGATCGCCACGAAGCCATTGCCAAAATGCGCGAAGCTTTGAATGGCTTCGTGATTCGCGGCATCAGCTCCAACATTCCTTTTCAAGCGGCCTTGTTGGCGCACCCCGACTTTGTCACCGGCAACTTCAACACGGGCTTCATTGCCGAACACTTTGGCAAAGGTTTCCATGCCGAAGATGTGCCCCACAGCGACCCCGATTTCTTGGTGGCCTTGGCCGCCTTTGTGCGCCGCAAATCACGTGAACGTGCGGCCAGTTTGAGTGGCCAGTTGCCGGGTTATGACGTGAAAGTGGGTCAAACCTACACGGTCATCACCTTGAATTCGCAAGGCGAGCATCACTTTGACCAAGTGGAAGTGGATGACGCAGGTGGCTTGGGCACCGCGGTCATCAAGCTGAACGGCAAAAACTTTGCCATCCACAGCAACTCGCGCTTGAACGACATCGCCATTGAAGGCACGGTGAATGGCCAGCCTTTCACCGCGCAGGTAGAGCGTGGATCGGTGAAAAACCCGTTGGTGCTACAAGTGCAGCACCATGGTCGCCGCATTGATGTTTTGGTGGTCTCACCGCGCATGGCCGAGCTGTACCGAAAAATGCCGTTCAAAGCACCCCCTGACCTGAGCCGTTTTGTCTTGTCACCCATGCCTGGTTTGTTGGTTGATGTGGCGGTTGCGCCTGGCCAAAAAGTGCAGGCCGGTGAACGCGTGGCGGTGATTGAAGCCATGAAGATGGAGAACGTCTTGTTTGCCACCCAAGACGGCGTGGTCAAGTCGGTGTTGGCCAGCAAAGGCGAATCACTCACGGTGGACCAAATCATTGTGGAGTTTGCATGAGCACCCGGCCATTCAAGGTGTTGGGCATTCAACAAATCGCCATTGGCGGCTTGGACAAAACTCGTTTGCAAAAACTGTGGGTGGAGATGCTGGGCTTGGAGATCACGGGCACCTTCAAAAGCGAGCGTGAAAACGTGGACGAAGACATTTGCGCCATGGGCAGTGGGCCCTTCAAGGTCGAAGTGGACCTGATGCAACCCCTGGACCCCGAGAAAAAACCAGCCGTGCATGCCACACCTTTGAACCACATCGGACTGTGGATCGACAAACTCCCCGAAGCTGTCGATTGGCTGACCGCGCAAGGTGTGCGTTTTGCACCTGGTGGTATTCGCCAAGGCGCGGCAGGTTTTGACATCACTTTTTTGCACCCCAAAGCCAATGATGAATTTCCCATCAGTGGTGAGGGCGTGTTGATTGAATTGGTGCAAGCACCGCAGGCCGTGGTGCTGGCGTTTGCAGCCTTGGCAGCCCAGCCCTCTCAGCCCTGAACGCCAGCTCTGCTTGTTGGCTGAATGGGCTCTCTAAGAAGAGCAATCAATCGTTTTTGTTTGGCTCAGCCCGTTGCTTGGCCCGAATCAATGCAGCCTCGACACGGCTGATTTTTTGCTGGGGTAAAGCCTCAACCGGTGCCATTGGCGCGACTTCTTGCAGTCGTTGTTGACGGGCTGCGTATCGCTGACGGGCGTCATCGGCTTGTGTTGCAGACCAAGCATCCCAGCCAGTGGCAGCACCACTGACGTTCTCTAGCTCGATGCAATCCACGGGGCAAACCGGCAAACAAAGCTCACAGCCGGTGCAAGCCGCTTCAATCACCGTGTGCATGCGTTTGTGGGTGCCGATGATGGCATCCACCGGACAGGCCTCGATGCACAAGGTGCATCCAATGCACCATGCTTCATCAATCCACACCACCGAGCGAGGCCCTTCCAAACCGTTGTCGGGGTTCAGAGGCAACACGGGTTGACCCAGTAGTCGTGCCAGTCTTTGAATGCCCGCTTCACCGCCTGGTGGGCATTGGTTGATGGGGGCCGAGCCCTCATGAATGGCGGTGGCATAGGAATTGCAATCGGGGTAGCCGCAACGCGTGCACTGCGTTTGCGGCAGCAAGGCCAAGATGCTTTGGCTCTCGCTCACTTCGCGCTAGAGACAGCCCTGCGCTTGCCAACTGGTTTGGCAACGGCTTTCACGACGCGTTTTTTGGGCTTGGGGGTCGCCTTCAATTGGTTTTTCTGGATGAAACTTTTCACCGCGGGATAAACCATGTCGCGCCAACGACGGCCACTGAAGATGCCGTAGTGGCCAGCGCCTTCTGCTTCGTAATGCAGCTTCTCAGTGGCGGGAATACCAGCGCAAAGCTTCAAGGCCGCTTTGGTTTGGCCTGAGCCGGAGATGTCGTCGAGCTCGCCTTCAACCGTCAGCAAGCCGCAGTGGGTGATGTCTTGCGGTCGCACACGTTCGATCGTGCCATCCTCGGCCCGCACGTCCCAGGTACCGCGCACCAACTTGAAGTCTTGGAAGACTGTGGCGATGGTTTCCAAGTAGTAATCGGCGTCCATGTCCAACACCGCGTTGTATTCGTCGTAGAACTGGCGATGCGATTCGGCGCTGGAGTTGTCACCCTTGATCAGGTCCTTGAAGTACTCGTAATGGCTCTTCAAATGGCGATCGGGGTTCATCGCCACAAAGCCAGTGTGTTGCAAGAAGCCGGGATAGACACGGCGACCGGCACCTGGAAAGTTGGCGGGAACACGGTAAATCACGTTGTGTTCAAACCATTGGTAGCTTTTGTTCATGGCCAAGTTGTTCACCGCCGTGGGCGACTTCGTGGCGTCAATCGGGCCACCCATCATGGTCATGCTCAAGGGCAGGGTTTCACCACGCGAAGCCATCAAAGAAATGGCTGCCAGCACCGGCACAGTGGGTTGACACACGCTGACCACATGACAGTGGCCTTCGGAGGCTTGAATGTGCCGGATGAACTCTTGGATGTAGTTGATGTAGTCGTCGAGGTGGAATTCGCCTTCGCTCAGGGGCACCAAGCGGGCATTTTTCCAGTCGGTGATGTAGACACGGTGGTCTTGCATCATGGTGCGCACGGTGTCTCGCAGCAAGGTGGCATAGTGGCCTGACAGGGGGGCCACGATGAGCACTGGAGGCAATGTTTTCATCGCATCCAAAGTTTCACTGTTGTCGCTGAAGCACTTGAAATGCAACAGTTCGCAAAACGGCTTGCTGATTTCAATGCATTCCTGCACAGCCACTTTGGAGCCGTGGATATTCACTGAATGGATGCCAAACTCTGGCTTCACATAATCTTTGCCCAAGCGGTAAGCAAGATCGTAAGACGCCGAAATGCGCTGCACCAAAGGGTTGGTAGAGAACGGGGAAGTGGGGTTGGCCATCATCTTGGACGATGCCAGAGCAAATTCAGCAAATGGTTCCATCATGGCCCGTTGGGCTTCGTACAGTTGATAGAGCATGGCTTACCTTTAGGTTGTTGCAGTGCAATATATCAGAGCTGAGCTTTGCTGAGCTGACGGGCCAATTCCAGCAAATTCGGGGCTTCAAAGTCCACCGGGGTGGTGGCTTTGCTTTCACCCAAGCCGGGCCCATGTTCGTCAGGGCGGCCAATGAAGGCGGTTTTCAAGCCAGCTTGGGCCGCAGCTTCAAGATCAGACGAATGGGCGGCCACCATCATGGTTTCGCTCAAATCCAAATCAAAAGCGCGGGCCGATGCTTGGTAGACGATGGCTTGGGGCTTGTAGTCTTGGGCAATTTCAGCGCCCAAGATGGCATCCCAGTGCCAATGGTTGTGACGCGCCAAGTTGGCCATCAAGGCGATGTGACCATTGGAGCAGGGCGCCAACAAAAATTGTTGGCGCAGCATGGCCATGGCTTCAGCCACATCTGGCCAAGCTTGCAATCGGTGCCAAGCCAGGTTCAGGTGCTGGCGTGTGGCTTCATCCACCTTGTCCCAGTCCAGCCGACCCAACACGATGTCAAGGTTGTCACGGTGCAGCACATCGAGCTTGCAAAAACCGCGTTGGCCGCTGCGTACTTTCTCCATGGCGGGTTGGTACTCGTTGCGCCAGGCATCCGCAAACGCCAACCAATCGGTGCTGTATCCCAAGGGTTCGAGGCTGGATTGGGCTTGGGCGGCAATCGAGGTGCGCCAATCCACCAGGGTGCCGAACACGTCAAAAATCAGGGCGCGGATGGCCATGCTTCAAGCTTTCAGCACGGTGGCAATGGCCTTGCAAACATGGTCGATATTTTGGCTGTTGAGCGCCGCCACGCACATGCGTCCGGTGTCGGTGCCATAGACGCCGAATTCAGTGCGCAAGCGAATCATTTGATCTTTGCTCAAGCCGGAGTAGCTGAACATGCCAATTTGTTGGGTGATGAAGCTCATGTCGGTGGCCACACCGGCGGCTTTCAAGCCATCCACCAGTTTTTGACGCATGGCCTTGATGCGCACCCGCATCTCGCCCAGTTCTTTTTCCCACAAGGCACGCAACTCGGGGTTGTTCAACACCGCAGCCACCACAGCGCCGCCGTGGGTGGGTGGGTTGGAATAGTTGGTGCGAATAACGATTTTCAGTTGCGACAACACCTTGGCAGCTTCATCAGCCGATTGACACAGCACCGACAAGGCGCCCACGCGCTCGCCATACAGACTGAAGCTTTTCGAGAATGAAGTGGACACCAAGAAGTCCAAGCCTGCAGCCACAAATTTGGCAATGACTGCGCCATCTTCGGCAATGCCGTGGCCAAAGCCTTGGTAGGCCATGTCCAGGAAAGGGGTGAGTTGGCGGGCTTTGACAACGGCAACCACTTGGTCCCATTGGGCTGGGGTGATGTCGTAGCCGGTGGGGTTGTGGCAACAAGCATGCAAAACCACCACAGTGCCGGTTGCGGCAGCGTTCAAGCTGGCCAACATGCCCTCGACGTTGACGCCCTTGGCGGCTGCGTCGTAATAGGCATAGGTGTCCACGGTGAAACCAGCGGCGGCAAACAAGGCGCGGTGGTTTTCCCAACTGGGGTCGCTGATCAAGACCTTGGCACTCGGGTTGAGTTTGTGCAAAAAATCAGCACCAATTTTCAAACCGCCAGTGCCGCCAATGGCTTGTACCGTGGCCACGCGGTTGGCCGTGATGGGCTCGGAGCCAGGGCCAAACACCAGGCTTTTGACAGCACTGTCATAAGCAGCAATGCCGTCGATGGGCAAGTAGCCACGCGCCGTGGGCTTGGCCATCATGGTGTTTTCGGCTTGTTGCACACACTGCAACAAGGGGAGCTTGCCGTTGTCGTCGAAATAAACACCGACACCGAGGTTGACTTTGATGGGCGAGGTGTCGGCAGCGAATTGCTCGTTCAAGCCCAGGATCGGGTCGCGGGGTGCCATTTCGACGGCGGAAAACAGAGACATTGTCAGTCCTTGATGGAAGAGGGTCGATCGGTAGGAGGGCGAAAAAATCGCCCAGACTGGGTTAGGCTAGGCGGTTGTTCAGATTTTAACGGCTTGGCATTTGTGCCCGGCCAGCACCGACCCCGCCATGACCAACCCGATTGTTGAAGCCGACCCCCAGACTGCCGTGGAACCCGAGGGCACATGGGTCAGCTACCCCAACTCTCCCTTTGAGTTGTTTCAGCCTTACCCGCCCGCTGGCGACCAGCCCACTGCCATTGCTCAATTGGTGGAAGGGGTGCGCGATGGCGAAATGTTTCAAACATTGTTGGGTGTCACAGGTTCAGGCAAGACCTTCACCATGGCGAATGTGATTGCGCAAATGGGTCGTCCGGCCATCATCTACGCGCCCAACAAAACCTTGGCGGCACAGCTGTACAGCGAGTTCCGAGAATTTTTTCCGAAGAACGCGGTGGAGTATTTCGTCAGTTATTACGACTACTACCAGCCCGAGGCTTATGTGCCGCAGCGCGATTTGTTCATTGAAAAAGACAGCGCCATCAATGAGCACATCGAGCAGATGCGCTTGTCCTGCACGAAAAGCCTGTTGGAGCGCCGCGATGTGATCATCGTGGCCACGGTGTCGGCCATTTACGGTATTGGCGAACCAGAGAGCTACCACCAGATGGTGATGACGCTGCGTGTCGGTGACAAGCCGGGGCAGCGCGACATCATTGCCCAATTGGTGCGGATGCAGTATGAGCGCAACGACATGGATTTTTCGCGCGGGCGGTTTCGGGTGCGCGGCGACACCATTGATGTGTTTCCCGCCGAGCACAGCGAGTTGGCCATCCGCATTGAACTCTTCGACGACGAAATTGAAAGCCTGCAGCTGCTGGACCCGCTGACTGGGCGGGTGCGCCAAAAAATTCCGCGCTTCACGGTGTATCCCTCCAGCCATTACGTGACGCCGCGTGACAAGGTGTTGGCCGCTGTGGAGACCATCAAGTTGGAGTTGGGCGATCGCTTGAAAGAACTGGTGGGCATGAACAAATTGGTGGAGGCCCAGCGGCTCGAGCAACGCACCCGCTTTGACTTGGAAATGCTGAGTGAAGTGGGGCACTGCAAGGGCATTGAAAACTACACCCGGCATTTGTCAGGCGCAGCCCCTGGTGAGCCGCCCAGCACGTTGACCGATTACCTGCCCAAAGACGCTTTGATGTTCTTGGACGAAAGCCATGTGCTGATGGGCCAGTTTTCCGGCATGTACAACGGCGACCGCGCTCGCAAAACCACCTTGGTGGAATACGGGTTTCGCTTGCCCAGCGCTTTGGACAACCGCCCCTTGAAGCTGGACGAGTTTGAAAAACGCATGCGCCAGTTGGTGTTTGTCTCTGCCACGCCCTCTGACTATGAAAAAACCCACTCGGGCAACGTGGTGGAACAGGTGGTGCGCCCCACCGGCTTGGTTGATCCGATGGTCGAGGTGCGACCCGCCATCCACCAAGTGGACGATGTGCTGCAAGAAATTCGCATTCGGGTGGTGAAAAACGAGCGAATTTTGATCACCACCCTCACCAAACGCATGGCCGAGCAGCTCACCGATTATTTGGGCGACAACGGCGTCAAGGTGCGCTATTTGCACAGCGACATCGACACGGTGGAGCGGGTGGAAATTCTGCGCGACCTGCGCTTGGGCGCGTTTGATGTGTTGGTGGGCATCAATTTGCTGCGTGAAGGTTTGGACTTGCCCGAGGTGTCTTTGGTGGCCATTTTGGACGCCGACAAAGAGGGGTTTTTGCGTTCCGAGCGCAGCCTGATTCAAACCATCGGACGTGCGGCTCGCAATTTGGAAGGCCGCGCCATTTTGTACGCCGACAAAATGACCGAGTCGATGAAGCGGGCCATTGGTGAAACCGAGCGTCGTCGCAACAAGCAAATCAGCTTCAATGCCGCCAATGGCATCACGCCGCGCGGGGTGGTCAAGGGCATCCGCGACCTGATTGACGGGGTCTACAGTGAAAAGTCGGACAAAGAGTCGATGCGCTTGGAATTGGAGCAAGCGCGTGTCCAAGATATGAGCGAACGCGACGTGGCCAAGGAAATCAAACGCTTGGAAAAACAGATGATGGAACACGCTCGCAACCTTGAATTTGAGCAAGCGGCGGCCGTGCGCGACCAGTTGGGTCGGCTGCGGGCCATGACCTTCGGGGCTTCCAGCACGGACAAGGTATAAACCCGAATCAGACAAGGTTTAATCCCGACTGATTTGATTGGTCTTCTGCTATAGTTGACAAATCCAGTCGACATAGACCATCAAGGAGTTCACCATGCGTCTTACCACCAAAGGTCGTTTCGCCGTCACCGCCATGATTGACTTGGCTTTGCGCCAAAACAATGGTCCCGTGACCTTGGCTGCCATCAGCCAACGCCAACAAATTTCCCTGTCCTATCTCGAGCAGTTGTTTGGCAAATTGCGCCGCCAAAACCTGGTCGAGTCCACCAGAGGACCCGGCGGTGGTTACACCCTGGGCCGTAAAGCGATTGAAATTTCTGTGGCGGACATCATTTTGTCGGTGGATGAACCCATCGACGCCACCCATTGCGGTGGCAAAGAAAACTGTCTCGGCGAAACCGGTCGCTGCATGACACACGAGCTCTGGACCAATTTGAACCAGCGCATGATCGACTTTTTGAGTTCAGTGCATTTGCAAAAATTGGTGGACGAGCAATTGGCCAAAGGCTTGCAAGTCGAAGACAAACCGATGCACAAACGCGCCATTTCTTCAGCGCCCGTGGTCAAACCCATTCGCGTCAACGCTCCCAATTCGGTGTTCGCTTTGGGCAATGTGTTCGTCAAAGGCTGATCATGGACATGACCCCGCATTTCCCGATTTACTTGGATTACGGTGCCACCAATCCTTGTGATGAACGGGTGGTTGAAGCCATGATCCCTTGGTTGCGCGAGCATTTCGGCAACCCCGCTTCCCGCAGCCATGCCTGGGGCTGGGAAGCTGAAGAAGCCGTTGAAAAAGCCCGCGTTCACGTGGCCGACCTGATTGGTGCTGATCCGCGTGAAATCGTTTGGACCTCTGGCGCCACCGAGTCGAACAACTTGGCCATCAAAGGCGCAGCGCAGTTCTACAAAACCAAGGGCAAGCACCTCATCACGGTGAAAACCGAGCACAAAGCCGTGCTCGACACCATGCGTGAACTCGAGCGCCAAGGTTTTGAAGTCACCTACCTGGATGTGCAAGAAGACGGCTTGCTCGACTTGAACAAGTTGAAAGACGCGATCCGTCCCGACACATCGCTCATCAGCGTGATGCATGTCAACAATGAAATCGGCGTCATTCAAGACATCGTGACGATTGGCAACATGTGCCGCGAGCGCGGCATCATCTTTCACGTCGATGCAGCCCAATCCACCGGCAAGGTCGAGATTGACATGACCAAGCTGCCCATCGATTTGATGAGCTTGGCCTCCCACAAAACCTATGGCCCCAAAGGCATTGGTGCTCTGTATGTGCGCCGCAAACCGCGTGTGCGTTTGGAAGCTCAAATGCACGGTGGTGGTCACGAGCGCGGCATGCGCAGTGGCACGCTGCCCACCCACCAGTGCGTGGGCATGGGCGAGGCCTTTCGCATCGCCAAATTGGAAATGGCCCAAGACGTGGCCAAGGCCCGTCATTTGCAACAGCGCTTGTTGGCGGGCTTGCAAGACATGGAGCAAGTCTTTGTCAATGGTCATCTGACCCAGCGTGTGCCGCACAACCTGAACATCAGCTTCAACTATGTCGAGGGTGAGTCCCTCATCATGGGCATCAAAGGCTTGGCTGTTTCTTCAGGCTCAGCATGCACCTCGGCCAGCTTAGAGCCCAGCTATGTGTTGCGGGCCTTGGGTCGCAGCGATGAACTCGCGCACAGCAGTTTGCGCATGACCATCGGTCGTTTCTCCACTGAAGAAGAAATCGACTATGCGATCAGCACCATTCGCACCAATGTCAGCAAACTGCGTGACCTGAGCCCTTTGTGGGACATGTACAAAGAGGGCATTGACATGAGCACCATCCAATGGGCCGCGCACTGACCTCATCGTCAAAATGACCCATGGTTTTGTTGCTTTGGGTCATTGGTGAATAAGCGGACAAATGTTGAATGTTTTGAGATAAAGAGGTAATCGAGATGGCATATTCAGAAAAAGTGGTGGACCACTACGAAAATCCCCGCAACGTGGGTTCTTTTGACAAAGGTGACGATTCAGTGGGCACCGGCATGGTGGGCGCACCAGCTTGCGGCGACGTGATGAAGCTGCAAATCAAGGTGAACCCGCAAACCGGCGTGATTGAAGATGCGCGTTTCAAAACCTATGGTTGCGGCTCCGCCATTGCCTCTTCTTCACTGGTCACCGAATGGGTCAAGGGTAAAACCCTGGACCAAGCCGCTGCCTTGAAAAACAGCGAAATCGCACAGGAATTGGCCTTGCCTCCCGTGAAAATCCATTGCTCCATCTTGGCTGAAGATGCCATCAAAGCAGCTGTGGAAGATTACAAAAAGAAACACGTTCACTGATATGTCTGTCTCCATGACCGAATCCGCAGCGCGGCATGTCAATCGCTACCTCAGCAAACGAGGCAAGGGTGTGGGCGTGCGCTTGGGCGTCAAGACCACGGGTTGCTCGGGCTTGGCTTACAAGCTCGAATATGTGGACGACCTCACAGCAGAAGACGTGGTCTTTGAAACCCATGGCCTGAAGATCCTGATCGATCCCAAAAGCCTGGCTTATTTAGACGGCACCGAACTTGACTTCGTGCGTGAAGGCCTGAACGAAGGCTTCAAATTCAACAATCCCAACGAGCGTGATCGTTGCGGCTGCGGCGAGTCTTTCCGAGTCTGATGAAAAGCGCTGGTTCGTTGAAGCAACCGCTGTCTTTGGCGGCCACCGACTTTGAATTGTTCGAGTTGCCCACGCAATTTGAATTGAATCGCAACCAGTTGGATGCGCAGTGGAAAGCCTTGCAGAAGCAAGTGCACCCTGACCAATTCGCCTCGCAAGGACCCGCTGACAAGCGCTTGGCCATGCAATGGTCGGTGCGGGTCAACGAGGCCTACCAGCGCTTGAAAAACCCGTTGCGCCGCGCCGCTTATTTGTGCGAGCTGCATGGTGCGCCTTTGCAAGCCGAAGACAACACCAGCATGCCTGCTGTTTTTTTGATGCAACAAATGCAGTGGCGCGAAGATTTGGATGAGGCCCAAACCGAAGCGGCCTTCACTACATTGCAATCTGAGATTCACGACGCCAAACAATCCGCGTTGCAACGATGTGCCCAAAGCTTGGACATCGATAAGAACTGGATGGCCGCAGTGCAAGAGGTGAGGGCGCTGATGTTCATCGAACGCTTCGAAGAAGACTTGAACAACCGCCTCGATCGACTGGAAGATGCCTGAGGGCAAAATACCCACCATGGCTTTGCTGCAAATTTCTGAACCTGGTCAAGCACCAGATCCCCACGCCAGACGGATCGCCATTGGCATCGACTTGGGCACCACCCATTCCTTGGTGGCCAGTGTGCGCAATGGTGTGGCTGAATGCCTGCCTGATGAACAAGGCCATGCCATCTTGCCGTCGGCGGTGCGCTATTTGCCTGAAGGCAAGCGTTTGATCGGCGCTGCTGCCTTGGCCTCGCAATCCCAAGACCCAGCCAACACCATCGTGTCGGTCAAGCGTTTCATGGGAAGAGGTTTGAAAGACTTGCCCCACCCCGACCATTTTCCGTACGCGTTTGTGGATCAACCCGGCATGCTGAGCTTGAACACCTTGCATGGTTTGAAGTCGCCGGTGGAAGTGAGTGCCGAGATTTTGGCCAGCCTGCGTCAACGTGCCGAAGACACGTTCAACGACGACATCCATGGCGCTGTCATCACCGTGCCAGCCTACTTTGACGATGCGCAACGCCAGGCCACCAAAGATGCGGCTCAAATGGCGGGTCTGAATGTGCTGCGCCTGATCAACGAACCCACTGCTGCCGCGATTGCCTATGGTTTGGACAATGCCAGCGAAGGCGTTTATGCGGTTTACGACTTGGGTGGCGGTACCTTTGATATTTCCATTCTGCGCATGAGTCGTGGTGTGTTCGAGGTCTTGTCCACTGGCGGTGACTCGGCCTTGGGTGGTGACGACTACGACCGTTGCTTGCTTGAACTCGCGCTTGAACAAAGCCAGCGTCAAGTTTTGAACCCGGTGGACGCCAGTTTGTTGTTGAGCGCTGCCCGCGCCTGCAAAGAACAACTTTCTGCAAGCGACCATGCGGTGTTCGGTGCAACGCTCTCCGATGGTTTATTGACCACAACCATTCAACGCACCGACTTTGAACAACGTGCTCAAGCACTCACCCAAAAAACCTTGCAAGCTGTGAAAAAAGCCCTGCGCGATGCCGGTTTGAAAGCAGAAGACATTCAGGGCGTGGTGATGGTGGGCGGCTCGACCCGCATGCCGCATGTGCAAAGTGCGGTGGCGGCGCTTTTGAACTGCACGCCTTTGAACAATTTGAACCCGGATGAAGTGGTGGCCATTGGTGCGGCCATTCAAGCCAACCAACTCAGTGGCAACAACCCCGATGGTGAACTGCTGTTGTTGGATGTGATCCCACTCTCATTGGGCATTGAAACCATGGGTGGCTTGGTCGAACGCATCGTGCCGCGCAACCAAACCATTCCCACCGCCATGGCCCAGGACTTCACCACCTACCAAGACGGACAAACCGCCTTGGCCCTTCATGTGCTGCAAGGCGAGCGTGATCTGGTGAAAGACTGCCGCAGTTTGGCGCGGTTTGAATTGAAGGGCATCCCGCCCATGGCCGCAGGTTCGGCCCGTATTCGCGTCACTTTCACGGTGGACGCCGATGGCTTGCTCAGCGTGAGCGCCGTGGAGACCAAAAGCGGTGTGCAGGCCCAGATTGACGTCAAACCCAGCTATGGGTTGTCCGACGAGCAGATTGCCGCCATGTTGCAAGACAGTTTTCACACCGCCGAGTTTGACAAGAACGCGCGTTCTTTGGCTGAAGCGCGTTTGGAAGCCGACCGCATGTGGTTGGCCACACAAAGCGCCTTGCAAGCTGATGCGCAGTTGCTGACACAAGACGAACAAGCACATATTCAACAGCTGATGGCCGCGGTATTGGCCATCAAAACCTCGGAGGTGCCTGCCGACATTGAAGCCGCGACCGAAGCTTTGGCCAAAGGCACCGAAGCTTTTGCCGCGGCACGGATGAACGACGGTATTCGCAAAGCCCTGGCGGGTAAACACATTGGGGCCATGTCATGACCATCATCAAAATACTCCCACACGTGGAGTTGTGCCCCGAGGGCAAAGAAATCCACACGCTTCCTGGCAACACCATTTGCGAAGCCTTGCTGGACAACGGGATCAACATCGAACACGCCTGCGACATGAGCTGCGCTTGCACCACCTGCCACGTGGTGGTGCGCGAAGGCTTTGCCAGCTTGAACGAGACCGAAGAACTGGAAGAAGATTTACTCGACCGCGCTTGGGGCCTGGAGCCGAATTCGCGCCTGAGTTGCCAATCGGTGGTGGCACAGCAGAACCTCGTGATTGAGATTCCGCGCTACACCATCAACCACGCCAAAGAAAACCACTGAAGCCATGCGTCTGATTGTGTTGGACACCGAAACAACCGGACTGTCACCTGACAACGGTGACCGTATCCTGGAGCTGGGCTGTGTGGAATTGATGCACCGCAAACTCACCGGCCGCAATTTTCATTACTACATCAACCCAGAGCGCGACAGTCACGAAGAAGCGCTGAATGTGCACGGCATCACCACCGAGTTTTTGCAAGACAAACCCAAGTTCGCGCAAATCGTGGATGAGTTTTTGGCCTATGTGAAGGGCGCAGACGTCATCATTCACAACGCACCTTTCGACTTGGGCTTTTTGAACAAAGAGCTGGAGTTGGCGGGTCACCCCCCTTTCAAAGAGCATGTGGGGAAGGTGATGGACACCTTGGCCATGGCCAAAGAAATTTACCCCGGCAAACGCAATTCACTGGACGCCTTGTGCGAACGATTGGGCGTCAGCAACGCCGCTCGCACGCTGCATGGTGCTTTGCTGGATGCCGAGTTGTTGGCCGATGTCTACATCAATCTCTCGCGTGGCCAAGATGGACTGCTGATCGACCAAGATGATGCGCGAGACGCCACTGGAAAACCAGCAGCACGTCGGGATTACAGCGAGGTCAATTGTCCTGTGATCAGTCCTACAGCTGAAGAATTGCTGGCACATGAAGGTGTGCTGGATCAGATCGACAAAGCCAGCGGTGGCAAGACTTTGTGGCGCATGGCTCCAAGTTCGGCATCAGCGCCCTGACGCATCAAGGGACTGGCTTCAAAACGCTCATTTTTGTGACAGAATACAGCCCTGCTTCAACAGCAGTTCGCGTGGTTAGCTCAGTGGTAGAGCATCGCCTTCACACGGCGGGGGTCGGGGGTTCGAAACCCTCACCACGCACCAGAAATTTCCTGTTTCATGCCGGAGTCTTGAGCCAGTCAAGGCAAATGCGCTCGGGTGGTTGCAGCCTCGATCTCAGATGCCCTTGGCATTCGATTTCTGATTTTTAAAAGCATGAAACTCATTCCCATCTTTTTATTGACTACCCTGGTTAGTGTTTCTCATGCACAAGTCAGTTTGGATGAGGCACGCTCGTTGGTTGGCAATAGCAGCGTGACAGTCTTGGATATTCGCGAACCTGATGAGCATGCGACTGGCGTAGCCAAAGGGATGAAGTTGATTCCCATGAGTACGCTGGCATCTCGGCTCAACGAATTACCCAGGACTGCTGATTCGCGAGTACTTTTGATATGCAATACACAAAATCGCTCAAGTGCTGTTGCCAAAGAACTTCGCGCTCGCGGATTTACCAATGTGGAGTATGTACGTGGCGGGATGAGCGAATGGGCCAAACGCGGTTGGACTTTTGAATCGCCTGCAAAGCCATAAAGATTTCTTCGGCTTGTTGAGATTGAATTGAGTCAAGGGGCTGTGACCATCATTCAGGATCAACGGTGTTCGTTGTTTCTTGAGGTGACTCATTTTTGAGGGCTGTAGGCATGCACATCTTTTCACCATCCCAGGTTTGGCCACACCAGCAAACGCCTTCTTCGTTGATGATGCAGGTACCAGTTCCACAGCATCTGGGGTCTTCAGTCATCGGTGCTCCTTTTTTCACGAGGCAGATTGAACAATTGGATGGTCTCAAGGGAAGTTCGGTCTTCCCTCGTCATTTGAACCAAAGGGATAGAGCAGGTTTTTTCAATATGAATCATTGTTCTGCAGTGAAATAATACAGGAGTTGGCGTATTCAAATGAGATGGATCATCTTTCGCGCATTTTTTGAATCGGCGCAACCGATCCAGCTTGAATAAGGCTATCATTTTGAAATCCTCCTATGAAAAATAGCCAACCGCCAGTGCCTTCTTCCCCCTTGTCAGTTGACGCTTTAGTGGTCGGTGCAGGCTTTTCGGGCTTGTATCAATTACTGCTTCTTCGTGACAAGCTGGGTTTGTCCGTCAAAGTATTGGACTCCGCTCAAGGTGTTGGAGGCACCTGGTACTGGAATCGCTACCCTGGCGCACGATGTGATTCTGAAAGCCACTCCTACGCTTACTATTTTTCGAAAGAATTATTGGATGAATGGGAATGGTCTGAGCGTTACCCTCAGCAACCCGAAATTTTGCGCTACCTTGATCACGTTGCAGACCGTTTCAACTTGCGACCCGATATTGTGCTGGGCACCAAAGTACAAAGCGCACATTATTCAGACACAAACAACCGTTGGCTCATCAGGACCGATACAGGTCAAACCTATTTGGCCAAGTTTTTCATCACGGCTGTGGGTTGCTTGTCCTCCGCCAATATTCCAAGTATTTCGGGACTGGATACATTTGCGGGCGATTGGTTTCACACGGGTGAGTGGCCGCATGAGGGTGTGGATTTCTCTGGCAAAAAAGTTGGCGTCATAGGAACGGGATCAACTGGCATCCAAGCTATCCCGGTCATTGCCGAAAAAGCCAAGCACCTGACCGTGTTTCAGCGAACAGCCAATTACAGCATACCTGCTCGAAATAAGCCGCTGGATGATTCCTTTAAGCGCTATGCAAAGGAAAATGCCTCGCACTTTCGCGAAGTGATGACAACCAACACCAATGCCCACCCATTTCGTATTTCAGAGCGCTTGGTCCATGACGTCAGCGAAGAAGAGCGTCACCAAATTTATGAAGATGCATGGCAAAAAGGCGGACTACAGTTTCGTGCGACATTCAAAGATTTGCTGCAAAACCCTGATTCAAACCGTACAGCAGCAGATTTCATACGCCACAAAATTCGCCAGACTGTCACCGATCCTGTCAAGGCAGAGCAGCTCAGCGACATAGACCATCCGTTTGCTGCAAAGCGCCCGCCTATTGACAGCGGTTATTTCGAAACCTTCAATGCAGCGCATGTCGATTTGGTCAACCTCCGTGATACGCCCATTGAGTGCATCACGCCGCGAGGCATCAAAACCAGCAGCGCTGAATTCAATTTGGACATCATCGTTTTTGCAACAGGCTTTGATGCCATGACGGGCTCTTTGTTGAAGATGGACATTCAAGGTCGACATGGCTTGAGCTTGCAAAAGGCTTGGCAGGCGGGCCCCATCAATTACCTGGGTCTTCAAGTTCCTGGTTTTCCGAATATGTTCACCATCACTGGCCCTGGTAGTCCATCTGTTTTATGCAATATGCCGCCTGCCATCGAGCATCATGTGGAATGGATCACGAACTGCATCGAGCACCTGCAAAAAAACAAGCTGGATTTCATTGAGGCGGGCCAAGATGTCAGTGAAAGCTGGGTTGAAACGGTCAACGCAGCTGCCAATGAAACGCTGCTTCCCCAGGCCAAGCATTCTTGGTATTTGGGTGCCAATGTTCCTGGCAAACCGCGTGTATTCATGCCGTATCCTGGTGGCTTCTTGCGTTACAGAAAAACGTGTGAAGAGATCGTGAACAACGGTTATGTCGGATTCAAGTTGGGGTCTGAATAAACAAGTCAGACCGACAGATAGCGTTTTTTGATTTCCGCATTGGCGTTGAGTTCTGCAATATTGCCGACAAACACATCGCAGCCCTTGTCAATCACAACAGCACGGTCAGCCAAGCCCAGGCAAAAATGCAAGTTTTGCTCGGCCAAAACGATGGTGGTACCAAGCTCACGCAAGTTTTCAATCAATTCACCAATTTTTTGAACCATGATGGGTGCAAGTCCCTCGCTGGGCTCGTCAAGAAGCAGCAAGCTTGGGTTCCCCATCAAAGCCCGCCCTATGGTCAGCATTTGCTGCTCACCGCCAGACAGCAAACCACCCATGCGTTGCCTCAAGGGATACAACAAGGGCAACATCTGATAGACCCGATCAAGCGTCCAGACCTGCTCACCTTGTTGTCCCAGCTTTGCACCGATGATCAAATTGTCTTCAACAGACAAGCCCGTAAATATCTGCCTGTCCTCAGGGACAAAACCAATACCGGCTCTGGCAATCAAGTGTGAAGGCATGCCGGAGATGTTTTTGTCATTGAATCGCATGCGGCCATCCGTTGATGCAATGATGCCAGCAATGGCTTTCATGCTCGTGCTTTTTCCTGCGCCGTTTCGTCCCAACAGCGCCAAGGTTTCGCCATGGTGCACTTTCAGTTGCAGGCCAAACAAAACCTGACTGCTGCCGTAATGGACATTCAATCCGTCAACATCAAGCATGACGTTCATGGGCAAGCTCTTTGAGTGTGCCTAAGTAGGCCTCTATCACATCGGGGTTGTTTTGGATTTGCTCGGCAGAGCCTTGCGCAAGTAATTGACCGTAGGACAAAACATAAATGTGCTGAGCAATGCGAAATACAACGTCCATATCGTGCTCGATCAAAACAATGGTCAGTCCACCTTTCTTCCAAAGCGAATAGACCGTATCGATCATCTGCGTCCTCTCCTCGGGGCCCATACCGGCCACAGGCTCATCGAGCAGCAAAACTTTAGGCCGCAGCACCAAAGCCAGCGCAATATCTAGGAGTTTTTGATCGCCATGCGACAGGTTGCCACTGACCACATCAGCCTTGTGCTGCAAACCCAAAAGCTCCATGACCTCCATGGCTCGGTCACGGGTTTGGCTCAGGGGAAAACGACCATGCATCTGCGCTGATTTCCCCAAAGGGGATTGAAAAGCACCTCGTAAAGATTCTTCGACAGTCAATGTTTTAAAAAGCTTGGCAACCTGGAAGGCTCTGCCAATACCTTTGCGGATGATTTCACTGCTGGACAAGCCCACAATATTTTCATCCTCAAGCAAAATCTTGCCAGCATCAGGTTGCAAAGCACCTGAAATGAGATTGAAAAAAGTGGTCTTACCAGCACCGTTGGGGCCAATCACGGCCGACAAAGAACCACTGGGGAAATTCATTGAAACATCCGAAGTGGCCGTCACGCCACCAAAGGATTTGCTCAAGTGTTCTATGCGCAGCATCAGCAGACACCATCCAAGGTTCGCGCAGCTGGAACGCCGCCATAGGTCTGCCAAGTTGAGCCAGCCAACCAGCCGCAATCAACGGGCAGGTTGATACCCGTGATGGCAGAGGCGGCGGGTGAAAGCAAAAAACCGATGGCTTCCGCCACCTCTTCAGGCCTCACCATGCGGCCCATGGCTGATTGGGCATGAAGATCCGCTGGGTTGCGGTCACCCCTGTCAATCGCCGCTTGCAAGCCTTCCGTCAAGGTGTAGCCTGGTGAAACAGCGTTGATTCTGACCCCAGATCGACCCCATTCGGCAGCCAGGCAGGCCGTGATTGAAATGACAGCAGCCTTGGCTGGTGCATAAGCGTGCAAAGGAATGGATCGCGAGCCGGTGATGGAAGCAATATTGACAATGGCACCATGACCAAGGGCCGCCATGCGAGCGCCAAAAACAGCGCAACACAAGTAAGTTCCGCGTTGATCAACCGCAATCACTTTGTCCCACTCAGCCATGTCAAGTTGCTCTGGTGGCAATTTTCGTTGCAAGATGCCCGCGCTGTTGACCAAGCCAGAAACCGCCCCGTGGTTTTGAAACACCAAGGCCTCGACTTCACGCACCATCGACTCTTGCAACACATCGCAAGGGTAAAAAGCAGCCACACCAGTTTGATGTGTGTCGGCTTCAGACCAAGTGCCAGGCAAATCAAGTGCAACAACAGTGTCACCTCGTGCCACCAAATGCCGCACACAAGCGGCACCAATGCCGCTGGCGGCTCCGGTCACCACACTTAATTTGTTGGGGTTCATGTTTTGCCACCCTTTCGATTTGTTTTTTGCAGCAGTTCAATACAAAAATCCATGATGCCCCGCTTGAAACCCAGTGCAAACAAAAGAACGGCCAGGCCCAAAGCCAAGCCATGGTATTGGGTGGTGCGGGTGATGACGTCATTGAATAGCAGCAATAAACCAGCGCCCACAACAGGCCCTGTGAATACATGCAATCCACCCATCATGATCATGAAAATCGCATCACCTGACATGGTCCAGTAACCAAAATCGGGGAATGCACCAGACACAAAGAGCGCCATCAAGACACCGCCGACACTGGCCATGCAACTGGCCAATATGAATGCATAGAGTTTGATTCGCCAAACATCTATACCCAAAAATGCGGCACGCTCAGCGTTATCGCGGACCATTCGCAAAGTGGCCCCAAAGGGTGACTGCAAAATGACTCTCATCAATAACAAGCAGAACACGCCCACAACACAAGCAAATAAATAAAGCGTATTGTGGTCAGACAAATTGATGCCTAAAAAAGGAGGGCGTGGAATGCCACCCATCAAGCCTTGGTCTCCGCCTGTCAAAGACGTCCAGGTCAAAATAACACTGTGTATCAGCATTTGAAAAGCCAAGGTCAAAAAAGAAAAATAGATTTCTTTCAAACGCACACAGATGGCACCAATCAGCAACCCCAAGAGGCCGCTGAAAGCAACAGCTCCCAAAATGGCCATCGGAATGGAAGCTTCTGTTTTTTGCATCAGCAAACCAAATACATAGGCACCGCTACCAAAGAACATCGCATGGCCAAACGAAACCATGCCGCCATAGCCCACCAAAATATTCAGGGAAGTCGCAAAAATACCCAGGGCGGCCAAACGGATGACGAAATCAAGTGTCACCCTGGACTGGGTTAGCAAAGGCAGTGCAGACAAAATCAAGAGCGCAGCCAGAGCCCACAAGATATCTCGTCGCAAGGTGTTGTGCGATTTCATGCTCGGGTTTCTTTGCCGAGCAAACCATTGGGCCGCAAAATCAAGATCAGCACCATTGCTAAAAACATCAAGCCCTCTACAAAGAGAGGAAAGCCTATGGTGCCAAATGAACGTATGAGTCCGATCAACAAAGCGCCCAACAATGCGCCGCTCACAGAACCCATGCCGCCAATGACCGTCACAATGAATGACTCAATCAGAATGGAAAAGCCCATGCCGGGAGACATAGAACGAACAGGAGCAGCCAATCCGCCAGCCAAACCAGCAAGCACGCCGCCAAAAGCGAAGACTGCAGCATAGATCAGGCTGGTATTGATACCCAATGCCGAAGTCATGGTTGGATTTTGAGCAGCTGCACGAATGATCTTTCCAGTGCGAGAAAAAGTCAAAATAGCCCACAACACAATCGCAATCAAAATAGCTGCAGCAATGAGGTAAACATAAAACACCGGGACCACGCCGCCTGCAATGAAAAACGGCGGCGCTTGAAACGCTTCTGGCATGCCCATGGACAAAAATTCTGCACCCCAAATAATTTTGACGACATCGTCCATGATCAGCACAACCGCATAACAAACCAAGAGTTGCATCAGCACGTCAGCCTTGTAGACCCTTCGCATGAGGAATCGCTCAAAAACCAATCCAAACAAACCGACACCGATGCCTGCTGCAATCACGGCTATAGCAAAATGACCTGTCAGTCTGTAAACCGTCAGGGCAAGGTAGGCACCTAGCATGTAAAAAGAGCCATGTGCAAAATTGACGACACCCAACACGCCAAAAATAAGGGTCAATCCTGCTGCGACCAAAAAAAGCAATGAGCCAATGATCAGACCGGTTCCCATTTGGGTAACGATGCAAGACGCAGAGGAGAAGCACTCATAGAGTGCTTGCGGATTCAATCAAGGCTCCTGTTGAAACTGATAGGAATGACCATCAGACAAAGCCTTTGCGCTTTTTCCACTCCGCTTCTAGCTCGGTGATTTGCTTCCAGTTGCCTGGAACTGGAGATTTCATAAAAGGTTCTTTACCAGACAACTCACCCCATGCCAGCGCATAGTCCACCAAGGTATGGTCATCGGCTCGCAAGGTCAATTTTCCGTTCGCACCAAAGGGGGAGTCGATGGTCAGACCGTCTAATGCTTGCGCAATTTTTTTAGCATCAGTGCTTTTGGCCTTTTTGATGGCGGTGGTTAAAAATTGCACACTGGCCGCGTTTTGCCATGCCCAATTCAACGGCAAACTCTTGAATTTTCCTTGGTAACTTGTTGTCCAGCTTGTGTTTGCTGGGGTGTTTGGAAAGCTTTGCAAATAACGGTTGCCCGAATGAAGGCCCGCAGGAACATGCTTGACATTGGTTAAGACGGCGTAGTCCGCAGTATTGACAGCAAAGAACTGTTTCCCGCTGAATAGTGCATAAATACTTGCCTGATCAATGAACGAAGTCAAGTCCCCGCCCCAAAGGCATGAGTAAATAGCCTGAGGATTGACCTGTAGAAGCCGAGTGATGACTTCACTGTAGTCCGCTTGAAACAGCTTGGGCCAAGCCTCACCCACAAACTCAATGTCTTTGTTGAAAAACTTGATGTACTCAGCGAACTCTGCAGTTGTGTCACGACCATAAGCGTAATCAGGCGAACACGTCATCCAGCGGCGCAAATTTTTCTCTTTCGCAACTTTGGCTGCATAAGCGCCACCAATGATGGCATCGTGCACGCCTTGTCTTGCGCACCGAAAAGACATGGGCGTTCGCATTTTGGGGTCAGCCGTCAGCGATGATGTCTCTGAACAGGTGTGGATGACCAGAACACCCAAATCGCGGGCCACTTCATGAACAGCAAAGGCACCCGAAGAGGCCTCTGCATCAATCAAAATTTCACAGCCATCGGCGGTCACAAGTTCACGCGCAACACGTGCAGCTTCTTGCGGCTGGCCTTTGGAATCACGAATGATCAACTCTATTTTCCGGCCGCCAAAACCTCCGCTGGCATTGAATTTTTCAACTTCCATGATGGCAGCATTGCTTGAGGACTGGCCCAGCATGGCCACCCTGCCAGACAAAATGGTCGGCATGCCAACGCGAATAGGTTTGTTTTGGGCCAAGGATAAGGCGGGGAAACCAAGGCTGCTGATTCCAGCAACAGAAGCAGCGGTTTGAATCATGAGGCGCCGCTTGGAAGAATTTAAAACTTGAGCGTTTTTTGAATTCATGCTGATGTCTCCTTGGAAAAGAATAAATCTTTTAGATGAAGTATAGGGTAACACTTTTGTGCGCATGCGTATGGCACTGGACCACTGAAGGAACAAGGGCTGACCGCGCATCGTTGAACATGTGTTCCATCATGGCAGGGCCTGCTGTCCATCGCCGCCTCAACAGGCTCTCAACATCTCTCAACTTGATCCTCAGTCAGCGCTTTTCAAGCATTCTTTTGAGCTCTGAAATTTCGTCGCGCATAGCGCTCAAATTGTTTTCAATGTTGCTGAGGTGCACTTCATCTCGGACATCTTTTTCTTTGTTTGCGGTGATGGAGTCCACGATCACTGCAATGAATAAATTGAAAATAATGAAGGTGGCAATCAAAATAAAGGATATGAAAAACACCCAGGCGTAGGGATAAATTTCCATGATGGGCCGCGCAATTTCTTGAGACCATCCCTCAAGCGTCATGACTTGAAACAAAGTGTAGGCAGTCAAGCCCAAGTCGCCAAAAAACGCAGGGAAATGATCTCTGAAAAGATTTGTTGCAATCACTGAGGCAACGTAAAAAATAATCAAGATCAGACCAAACACCGAGCCCAATCCGGGCAGGGATCCGAGCAGCCCGCTCACAACCTTTCGCATGCTCTCGACTTTATTGATCAAACGAAGCACACGCAGAACGCGAAAGGCGCGAAGAACCGACAGCGATCCAGATGCTGGTATCAAGGCTATGCCCACAACAATGAAATCAAAAGCGCACCAAGGATCCTTGAAATAAACCAAACCTCTTGCCGCTATCAAAATCACAATTTCAAAAACAAATATTCCCAGAATAATGTGGTCTAACAAGATCAATTCCTTGCCCCACGAAGCCATCAATCCTTGGTTGGTTTCTAAACCCAAGATGATCGCGTTCACAACGATCAACACAACCAAACTGTTTTGAACCCAACTGTGACGCATGAATTCTTCAATATGCTGCTTCCAATGCGGGGTCAGAGAGGAGGATTGGGCTGTTGTTGTCATGGGTCATTCACTGTATTTTGAGGTTTGACAATGTTTTCGCTTTGGGGTGAGCGAATTTTGATTCTGCATTCATTGTCATCTGACATACACCTCAGAATGAACAATGTCATGTCCATTATGCTTGCTCAAAAGCTGAATATTCAGACCTGCCTCTCTTTTTGGCGACCCGTTGAGGTCCAGATGGCCATCAAAATTAGAACGAAATAATCTATGCGCTTTGGTTTGCGCAAAGGCTAATTGCTGGATGACTTGCCCAGCAATCTGAGCCAGACAAAGCCCAAGGTACCCGCCAGCAACGACGCTAAGAAGATGGCTATTTTGGAAGCGTTGATCAATTCAGCTTGCCCGGTGAAAGCCAAGTTGGTGATGAAGATGGACATGGTGAATCCAATGCCGCCCAGCAAGCCAGCGCCAACCACATGCTTCCAATTCATGTCCGAGGGCAGTTTGCAAATCCCGGTAGCAACAGCCAAAAATACAAACAAAGAAATGCCTAAAGGCTTGCCGATCACCAAACCGGCAAAGATACCTAAGCTGTTCGAAGTGTTCAGGTCATCAGCCCAATTGGCGCCGATCAAGATACCGGCATTGGCCAACGCAAAGACCGGCAGAATCAAGAAAGCCACTGGCTTGCTCAAGAAAAATTCCAGCTTGTGTGAGGGCGAGCTTTCATCATCTTGTTGGTTGGAGTAGGGGATGGTGAAAGCAAGCATCACTCCAGCAATGGTGGCGTGCACACCAGACTTCAACATGAAAAACCACATGATGACGCCGCCAACCAGATAAGGTGTCAAGCTGTTCACGCGAAGAACACGGTTCATCAAAAGCAATATGACAAAGACGGTCATGGCCATCAGCAGATTGGTGGTGGCCAAATTGGCGGTGTAGAACAAAGCGATGACGATGATGGCGCCAAGATCATCGATCACCGCGAGTGCCGTCAAAAAAACTTTCAAGGAATCTGGTATTCGACTGCCCAACAGCGCCAAAACACCCAGCGCAAATGCAATGTCGGTGGCCATGGGAATACCAATGCCATCTTGTGTTGGGGTGTTGGCATTCAAGAAGAAATGGATAAGGGCTGGAAGCATGATGCCGCCAACGGCAGCCCAAATGGGCAACAGGGCTTTCTTGAAGTCAGACAAATCACCGTTGCTCAATTCGCGTTGCAACTCTAGGCCCACGAACAAGAAAAAAACCGCCATCAGTCCATCATTGATCCAGTGTTCGATGCTCAGCCCTGCAAATTCAAGTTGCCAGAGATGCAGATAGACGTTGCCAAATGGTGAGTTGGTCACCATCAATGCAATCAGCGTGCAAACGATGATCAGGATCCCGCTTGATCGCTCCGACTCAAAAAAGCGATTGAAGGTTTTTGACAACGGGGTCTGAATATTGGTCATTGCGCTTTCTTTAAGAGGGCGATGGTCATCATCAATTATAAATTTATAAACCTGATTGGTTGGTGTTGATCATTCATGCCCTTTGGTTACGGATGTGAATTCATCACCTGCCCAGAAAAATCATTGTCAATCAATGCATCAATTTGAAGTGCCAATTGAAAGTCTTTCAAGGTTAACCCCTTGGCGTCATGCGTACTCAATTCAATCCGCATTTTGGTGTAGTTGGACATGAAGGCCGGGTGATGATCGGCGCGTTCTGCCAACTCACCGACGGCAGCGAAAAAACCCATGGCTGTTCTGAAGCTGCCAAACGTCCATTCTTTGAAGATCAAGGATTGGGCATCGTCAACATGCCAACGGTTGAGGCTTTTCAAGTGTTCTGAAATGTCATGACTGGAGAGCAACATGCCGTGTTCCTTTCTGCGGAGGCATTCGTTTTGAAACACACCATTACACAATAATGTCTCATGAATGCGGTAAAACATTTTCTTCTTTCAGTCCTGACGACCACATCAACCATGAAAATCACTTTTATTCAATTGTTTCTACCCTTCATCCTCATGATGCCTGTTTTTTCAGCAGCTCAAGCCTTGAATGTGCAGGTGGGTCCCAGGCCGTATTTTCTGATCTCTCAAATGAAGTCCTCGGCCTTGAAGACCAAGCTTGAAAGTTGTAGCAACAAGCCGCTTGAAAAAACTGATTTTTCGATTGGCCACCGAGGTGCAGCGCTGATGTTTCCAGAGCACACCAAGGAGTCTTACGAAGCGGCGGCCAGAATGGGTGCCGGGGTCATTGAATGCGACGTAACCTTCACCAAAGACAAGGCACTGGTGTGTCGCCACGCCCAAAACGATTTGCACACCACCACCAATATTTTGCTGACCCCATTGGCAGAGAAGTGCACAAAAGCCTTCAAGCCCTATGACCCTTCAAGCAAAACGTCTGCATCCGCAGAATGCAGAACCACCGACATCACACTTGCTGAATTCAAATCCTTGCGCGGCAAGATGGATGGATTCAACCCCACGGCGTTGACGCCAGCTGAGTTTGTGAAGGGCACCCCCAAGTGGCGCTCCGATTTGTACAGCGGCCCCAGCAGCGGCACGTTGATGACCCATCAAGAATCCATCGCCCTGTTCAAAAAATTGGGCGTCAAAATGACCCCGGAGTTGAAGGAAGCGGTGGTGCCCATGCCGTTTGACGGCTTCAGTCAGGCGGACTTCGCGCAAAAAATGTTGAACGAGTACAAGGCGGCGAACGTCAAGCCGTCTCATGTGTTCCCGCAATCATTTCATCAAGCGGACATTCTGTATTGGATTGCACATGAACCGGAGTTTGCCAAGCAGGCGGTTTTTTTGGATGCAGCCCTCAAGCCGGATGATTTGCCCAGTCTTGAACAACTTCAACAATACAAGGCCAAAGGTATTCAGTGGGTGGGGCCACCCCTTTTTGCCTTGCTTGATGTTCACCAGCAAGCCATGGTGCCTTCCAGGTATGCCCAGAATGCCAAGGATGCTGGATTGAGCATCATCGCTTGGTCTTTAGAGCGCTCGGGCATCATGGCCGAGAGCAAAGGTGGGTGGTATTACCAGTCAGTGCGCGACGTCGTTCAAAACGAAGGCGACATCATGGAAGCCGTGCATGTACTGGCTCAGGATGTGGGCGTGCGGGGTATTTTTTCAGATTGGCCAGGCACCACCACTTACTACGCCAACTGCATGGGGCTGCGCTCATTTTGAAAATAATTTTCACTCAAGGTCACCACCAAAGTATCTCGATAGCCGAATGCATTCAATGGCTGAATGGGCGTGCTCTCATGAATCATGCGCGTGTCATCCAATAGCAACAACGACCAAGGCTCGGTGAGGGTGAATCGTTCGCCATGCGGTCCATTGGCATCAAAGACGCGGGTTTCGCCGCCCTTGATATCTTTACGGCACACCATAAAGACGGCTACAAAATGAACGCCATCGCGATGGGCACCCTCCGGCGTGGGTCTACCGATGCCATCGGTTGTATCAATGCGAAATTGATGCGTCTCGATACACCATTTTTTCCCCACTGGATGGCTGATCTGGTTCGCGGTCAAGGCCAATGTGTTCAAAATTTTTGTCCACGCAGACTTTTCGATGGTGCTGTCTGTCACGGGTTCAAACAATCGCTCCATGCCGCCATGAAGCGCGTTGTAATCGAGTGATTGCCAATGCGCCCTGTGGGGTACTTTTGACAGTTTGTTGTCTTCAAATACAAAACTGCTGTGACGTCGGCGGCGGTAACGACCACCGTCTTTCAAGTATTTGTCATGTGGCATGTTGTGCCAATCCAATGACAAATTCTTCAACTCTTGTGTCGAGCAGTTCATCCACTGAGCGACATTGGCGGCGTTGATGACACAGAAACCATTTTTTTTCAATGAAGAAACGATGTCTGTGGTTTCAGCGTAGTGGGGTTTAAGTTCGTGCATACGCTATCGTAATCAATGACAAATTCACTAAAAAGCGAGCGCGGATTTGAATTTTTTCAAGCATGGTCCGTGTGTTTCTTCACCGCCATCAGTGCCAACACACTGATGCTGGCCATGCCCGACAGGTAGTAGCCCACGTATTGCAGGCCATGGTTGGTGGCCAGCCAGGTGGCGATGTAGGGCGCAAACGAAGCGCCCAAGATGGCCGATAAATTGAAGCTCAACGAAGCGCCGGTGTAACGCACTTCGGTGGGAAACAGCTCGGCCATCAGAAAGCCCAAGGGGCCAAAGCACATGCCCATGAGCGCCATGCCAATAGACAAAGCCAACACCGTGGTGAAGCTGCCCGCTTGCAACATCGGGCCCAAGAACAAGCCCAACACCACAATGCCTAACGCGCCCCAAGTGAGGGCCGTGGTGCGACCGCGCTTGTCTGATATTTTGGCGGCAATGGGAATGAAGATGGCGAAGAAAACCACCGCAATGAGTTGCAGCACCAAGAAATCTTGCCGTTGGTAGCCCAAGGAACTGGTGGCCCAACTGAGGGTGAACACCGTGATCAGGTAGAACAACACGAATTGCCCCAAGCCTGTCAGCATGCCCAAGATCAAAGAGCGTGTGTGCTTGGTGAATACCGTGACGATGGGGACATTGACACGTGCTTTTTGATCCATGACTTTTTGGAACTGGGGCGTTTCAGAAATGTTCAAGCGCACATACAAGCCCACCAACACCAACAAAGCGCTGGCCACGAAGGGAATGCGCCAACCCCATGCCAGAAAATCGGCCTCAGTCATTTGGGTGGTGAGCACCAGGAACACACTGCCTGACAAAAAGAAGCCAATTGGCCCGCCCAGTTGGGGCACGCTGCCATACAAAGCGCGTTTGTTCGCTGGTGCGTTTTCAGTGGCCAGCAAAATCGCGCCGCCCCATTCACCACCCAAACCCAAACCCTGGCCAAAGCGGCACACTGCCAGCAAGATGGGTGCGGCAATGCCGATGGCGGCATAAGAGGGGAGCAAACCAATGGCAACGGTTGAAACCCCCATGGTGAGTAACGACGCCACCAGCGTGGCCTTTCGACCGATGCGATCCCCAAAGTGGCCGAACAAAGCCGAGCCCACAGGCCGTGCCACAAAAGCCAAACCAAAGGTGGCCAGCGACTGCAAGATGGCCACACTGGGATCGGAAGCTGCAAAAAACAAATGCGGAAACACCAACACTGCCGCCGTGCCAAAGATATAGAAATCGAAATACTCGATGGTGGTGCCAATCAAGCTTGCCATCAAAATCTTGCGTGGCGAATTCAGCACAACGGGTTTGTCATCGCTGGCAGTGGACATGGCTTGGCTCCTGTTGGGCGGTCGCTTTGGAGACACGCCATGGGCAGATGTTTGAAAGTGTGCGGGATGATAAATCCACTGCCTAGAATGCCGCATCGCATTCGTGACACCTCCATTTGCACAAGGAAACACCCCCATGAGCGTTCAGCCCAGCACCCCCGACAGCCCCAAGCGTCCAGCGATGACCATGCACAGCTTGATGAAGATGTACAGCGAAGGCGAAAAAATCACCATGCTCACCGCCTATGACGCCAGCTTTGCAGCCGTGGCCGATTTGGCCGGTGTGGAAATTGTGTTGGTGGGCGATTCGCTGGGCATGGTGTGCCAAGGCCACAACAGCACCTTGCCGGTGACGCTTGAAGCCATGCGCTATCACACCGAATGCGTGGCGCGTGGTTTGCAAAAACAAAATGGCCGCCCCATCATTTTGGGTGACATGCCGTTCGCCAGCTATGCCTCTCCCGAGCAAGCCTTTGAGAGCGCGTCGGTGCTGATGAAGGCCGGTGCCCACATGGTGAAGTTGGAAGGCGGTGCGTGGTTGGCACCCACGGTGTCGTATTTGGTGACCCGTGGTATTCCGGTGTGTGGCCATTTGGGCCTGACCCCGCAAAGCGTGAACACCTTGGGCGGCTACCGGGTGCAAGGCCGCACCGACAGCGGCGCCGAACAACTCATGCAAGACGCGCTGCAATTGCAAAACGCGGGTGCGCAAGCCTTGGTGCTGGAGATGGTGCCTGCGGTGTTGTCAGCCAAGATCACCAAGGCCCTGACCAGCTGCGCCACCATCGGCATTGGTGCGGGCGTGGACACGGCAGGCCAGATTTTGGTGCTGCACGACATGCTGGGCGTGACCCAAGGCAAGGTGCCCAAGTTTGCGCACAACTTCATGAACGAGTCCGGCACCATCTTGGGGGCCATGACAGCCTTTGTGGATGCGGTGAAAGAAAACCGGTTTCCTGTGAATGAGTTGCATGCTTGGTAAGCCATTGAAACAGGGGCGGCATGCATGAAAAAAACACCAGCTGACTTCAAAGGCAACAAGCAGAGCCTGCCCAGCAAACCTTGCAAAACCTGTGGCCGTGAGATGACCTGGCGCAAGGCGTGGGCGAAAAACTGGGAGCAGGTTTTGTATTGCTCTGACAAATGCAGGGCGGGCAAGACCCACCCGTCAAGCCTGGCTTAGTGCCGCCTTCATCGCCTCGGTCGCCATGTCTTCCAACTGGCCAAAGTCCATGTGCTGATGTGCTTCGCAAACAAACCAGGGTTCGCGTGAATCGGGTTCCAGCATGAAGCCGCGGTCGATCAAGCCCCAGGCAAAGCGGTTGTAGAGCGCACTGTTGGTCTTGCGCCAGTCGCGGTAGTTGGTAGGCACCGACGCACTGAAGTGGATGCCAAACATGGCCGGTGGTCCGGCGAATGCGTGTTCCACACCCGCTGCGGTGAAGACCCGGCCCAGCAAGGCTTGCAAGCGTTCGCCTGTGTGGTTGATGGTTTGCAGCGCATCGGTGTGGCTCAAGAGGTCCAAGGTTTTGTGGGCTGCACTCAAGCCTACCAAATTGCCAGTGTAGGTGCCGCCGTGCACCACAGCACCTGGTCCCGAGCCCACCACGTCCATCACCTCGGCGCGGCCACCAAAGGCCGCTACGGGGTAGCCATTGCCCATGGCTTTGGCATAGGTGCTCAAGTCGCCATAGATGCCGTACAAAGATTGGGCACCGCCTTTGGCCACGCGAAAGCCCGACTTCACCTCGTCGATGATCAACAGCGTGCCGTGCTGGGTGCACAGGTCGCGCAAGCGTTGCAACCAAGCTTGGCTGGCCGACACACTGCCTGCATTGCCAATGATGGGTTCCAACACCACGCAGGCCAATTGCTCGCCTTGGGTGTTGAACAGGTTCTCTAATGCCTCAAAGTCGTTGTGGCTGATGATGCTGAGCAACTCTCTGCTGCGGGCGGGGACACCGACGCCAAAAGGAATCACTTGCGGCGGGCTGCTGCCCCTGGGGTCCCAGTGTTCGATGTCCGACTTCCACATCATCTCGTCGTACAGGCCATGGAACGAACCTTCGACGATGGCAATGCGGTCCCGCTTGGTGAAGCCACGGGCGGTGCGCACCGCGCCCATCACGGCTTCGGTGCCCGAGTTGGCGAAACGCATTTTGTCGATCTGCGGGCACAGCGCTTTGATTTGCTTCACCACCAAGGTGTCGAGTTCGGTGGCAAAGCCGGTGAGGGTGCCGCGTTTTGTGATTTGTTCGATGACGGCCTTGTCCACACGGGCATCGCGGTAGCCCAAGATGATGGGCCCGTAGCCCAAACGGAAATCTACAAAGTCGCGGCCATCTTCATCGGTCAAGTTGCAGCCTTGGGCATGGGCCACAAACACGGTGCGGTCTTCGCCCCAATAACGGTAGTTCTCGGCCACGCCTTGCGGCATGTGCAAATGCGCCTCGGCCAGCAAACGCTTTTGTTGGCTCATGGGCGCAGCAGGTGGCCCACCCGCTCTTCCAGCAACTTCACCACATGCAACTCGGCGGCGTCGGGGCCGTAGGTTTGCATGGCTTCTTGAAACAAGGCTTGCGCTTTGCTGCCCATGGGCAACTCGTAGCCTTGGTTTTTGGCAATCTGGTTGATGAGGCCCAAGTCTTTGCAACACAAGGCCAATGAAAAACTCGGGTCGTAATGCCCGGCAAAAATGCTGGGCACATCATGCTCGGCCACCCAGCTGTTGCCCGCACTGGATTTGATGGCTTCCCATACGGTGTGCAGCGGAATGCCCGCTTTCGCGCCCAGCATCAAACCTTCGCCGATGGCGGCAGCGCTGACAAACCACAGCAAGTTTGTCAGCAGCTTGATGGTGGCCCCGTTGCCCGGCGCACCCACGTGGAAGATTTTTTCGCCAATCACCTCGAACAAGGCCTTGTGTTGTTCAAACAGCGTTTGCTCACCGCCCACAAAAATGGACAAGCGACCCAAGGCCGCCATGTCTACCGCGTTGGTGACAGGCGCTTCTAAAAAACCCAAACCTTTGCTGTGTGCCAAAGCCACCAGTTCCTGCACCAGTTCCACTGCGCTGGTGGACGTGTCGATGATGGACGCTCCAGGTTTGGCATGGGCCAAGACGCCGTGCTCGCCCAGCATGACCTCGCGCACTTGTGGTGGCCCGGGCAACGAGGCCATGACCACATCGGCGTTGGCGCAACCGGCAGCGATGCTGTCGGCCCAGACCGCACCCAGGCTGATGAGGTTTTGCGCTTTCTCGGGGCTGATGTCGTGCACGGTGAGCGGGTAACCGGCTTTGAGCAAATTGGCCGCCATGGGGTTGCCCATGTTGCCCACGCCAATGAAAAACAAACGGGGCAGTGCACTCATAGGCTCACTTTTTTGAATTGCAAAAACATCTTGTGCGCATCCGGCTGGTTCACAAACTCGAAGCCGAAACTGCGCATCAAGGCTTTGGCCTCTGTAAAGGTGTAGGTGCGGTAGTGCACGGTTTGGTCCATCACGGTTTGGGCGCCGTCTTTCAAGTAATAGTGCTTGGTGAAGCCAATCGGTGTGGTGTCGATTTTTTGCGAATACGCCATGCCATTGGAGATGGTGGTTTCGTAGTCGTGGTGTGGTCCTTGAATGCCCAGCAGCAAGGTGCCACCGGGGGCCATGTGCGCAGACAAACGCTCGAACCCCCTGCGGTTGGCTTCTTCGTCCGCAATATGGCTCACCATGAAGGGCTCTTTGTCGCCATCAATCACATAGTACCAAACGCCGCCGTAGGAAAACGCCAGTTCGTGCTGTACAGCCAGCGTCAATTCGCAAATGTTTTGCTGCGACAGGGAAATGGTGGTGAAGGGGGCCAGGCGTTTTTGCGCAATCGACAGCATCGGGCCGGTGAGATCGATGCCGGTGATGGGCAGGCTGGGCTGGCGTTTCGCCAGTTCTTCCAAAATCAAACCGGTGCCACAGCCAATTTCGAGGACATTTTGCTGGGGTCCGTGGGAGGTGAGGCTGTCCACAATTTTTTTGTAGTCGTAATAGCCCGAGGTCATGATGACGTCGTAGTAGCCCGACATGTTGGTGTAATCGCCCATGCTTTCCCTTGGAATTATCATTTTGGGCGACTTTAGCAAATTAAATGCTTTGATCCTGATTTGCTTGATGTGCATCAAGCTTGATTCCTATCATTCATCCACACTGAAGATTCACACACAAACCAAGGATCTCCAGTGAACAAATCTTCCGCAGTCTCTCGTTGGGCCCTGGCGCGGGTGGCCCTGGCGGCAAGTAACCCCCAAGCGTTCTGCGGTGTCAGTCTTTCACACTGACACCGTGGGAATGCACGCTTTGCTTGGGGCCAGCATCAGCTGTCTTGTCCACGCCAAGCCAAGTAAGCCGCCGACATGAACATGCTGGTGGCAACAAAGCCAAAACTGCTTTCAAGATGACCCGTGGCGAAGGCCACCAAGCCGATGCCAGCCGCGCCCACGGCATAGCCAATGTCGCGCCAAAAACGATAGATGCCAATGGCTGAAGCTCGCCAGGCGGGAGCCGCCAAATCCACCACCGCCGCACTCAAGTTGGGATAGAGCATGGCCATGCCCAAACCGGACAGCGCCGCCGCCGCCGCCCACCATGGGATGCCATGACCAATGGGAAACAGCGCCACACCCAAACCACACAAGCCCATACCGCCCAGGTTCAAACGGTGGCGACCGATGCGGTCTGACAGCGGTCCTGTGAACAATTGCATGACGCCCCATGTCAAGCCATAACTGCCCACCACCCAGCCAATGGCAGGCAGGGACAGGCCTTGTTGCATCAGGTAAATGGGCCAAATGATCCACACCAAGGCATCGACAAACTTTTCCACCAAACCGGCTTGGCTCAAAGCCGCCATGCGTTTGTCTTGCCAAGTCATCAGCCGAAAAACAGACCAGGTGCTCAGCGCCGTTGCATGGGAATGACTGGCTTGTTGGGGGTGCAGTGCCAGCCATGGCCGACTGTCCACCACCGCGAACAGCGATGACAATGTGGCCAGACCAATCACACCAGCACCGAACCACAACAACCCGGCGCGAGGCCCTAGCCAGTCGGCGGCGTAGCCGGTGGCAATGCCTGCCACGGCCACGCCCACGTAACCCGCAAACTCGTTCAAACCAATCACCAAACCACGTTGACGGGGCGTGGTGAAGTCGAGCACCGAGGTTTGGGTCATGGACCAGGTGAGGCCTTGGTTGGCCCCCAACAGCAAGGTGGCCGCCACGATCCAAGCCCAGTTTGGGCTGAAAAAAATCAAGAAGGGAATGGGCCAAGCCAGCAGCCAGCCCAGCAACAACACCTTTTGTCGACCATGTTGCTCGGCCAACCGGCCAGCAAGGAAATTCATCCCGCCCTTGACCAAGCCAAAGGCCACCACAAAAGTGACCAACAACATGAAGGAGCCGCGCGGCACACCAAATTCAGATTCGGCCAACGCAGGCACCACGTTGCGCATCATGCCCACCGTCATGCCCACCAACAGCACTTGCAGCAGCTGCTGCAACACCTGGTTCAGGTTGTGGCGCACACCCAGTTGCATGGTGGTCATGTGCTGGCCTGTGAACTGGGAAGCAGCCGGGGTGTCATCAAGGCTTCAATGTGCCTGGATGATGTCGGGCGTCAAGGCTTGAATGGCTTGGTAGTTGGTTAAAAACACCTGGCCGTGCAAATGCTTGAGGAAATGCGTGGTGTTGAGCTTGTCCATCACCGGGCCTTTGATTTCCGAGAAGTGCAGGGCGATGCCCGAGTCTTTCAAACGGCTGGCAATCGCTTCCAAACTTTCCAAGGCACTGGCGTCGATGTCGTTCACCGCCGAGCATTGCAACAACACATGTTCAAGTTCAGGGCGCGATGCCACTTCAGCGTTGATGCGGTCTTCCACCCCCCGCGCATTGGCAAAGAACATGCTGGCATCGACCCGCAGGCAGACCAACTTGGGACTCACCAACACGTCGTGGCGCAGCACGTTGCGGAAATACTCGGTGCCGGGCACCAAGCCCACGGTGGCAATGTGGGGCCGACTGGCACGGAACAAAAACAGCGCCAAAGACACCACCACACCCATGACCAAGCCGCTTTCCACACCCACCAGCAGGGTGGCCAACAAGGTGGTGGCCACGGCGATGAAGTCGAGTTTGGAAAAGCGCCAAGTGGATTTCAAAATGCTGAAGTCGACAAGCGACAACACGGCCACCACGATGGTGGCGGCCAAGGTGGCTTGCGGCAAATAAAACAGCGCGGGTGTCAAGAACATGGAGGCCAAGGTGATGCCCACTGCGGTGTAAACCCCCGCTGCTGGCGTGACCGCACCGGCATCAAAGTTGACCACCGAGCGTGCAAAACCGCCTGTGACGGGGAAGCCGCCGGTGAAAGCGGCTGACAAATTGCTGGCACCCAAGGCCACCAACTCTTGGTCGGGCTCGATGCGCTGGCGCCGCTTGGCAGCCAGGGTTTGACCCACCGACACCGATTCCACAAACCCCACCACGCTGATGAGCAAGGCGGGCACCAACAGTTCTTGCCAGAGCGCCCAATCCCACAACGGAGCGGTGAGGGGTGGCAGGCCTTGCGGCACGGTGCCCACCAGTTTCATCCCTTGGCCTTGCCAGTCCAGCCCCCAAGCCAGCGCAGTGGTGAGCGCAATCGCCACCACCGGTCCTGCTTTGGCCAACACATCGGCCAGCTTGGGTGTCAAACCCGCGCGGATGAGCAAGGGTTTCAAGCCCTTGCGCACCCAAAATAAAAAGACGGTGGCTGCGATGCCCACCATCAAGGTGAGCAGGTGCAGGTTCGAGGCTTGGTGAGCCAGCGACATCAAGAGTTCGATGAAGTTGTGGCCTTCGGCTTTCACACCCATGATGGTCTTGAGTTGGCTGAGCGCAATCAGCAAACCAGAGGCGGAGATGAAGCCAGAAATCACAGGGTGGCTCAAAAAATTGGCCAAGAAACCCAAACGCAGCAAGCCCATGAGCAACAACATGCCACCCGATAAAAACGCCAAGGTGATGGCCACCTGCCAATAAGCATGGCTGCCTGCAACCGCATGTTCGGCCACCGTCGCCGCGGTCATGAGCGACACCACGGCCACCGGGCCTACGGCCAACACCCGACTGCTGCCCAACACTGCGTAAAGCAGCAATGGGGCCACGCTGGCATACAAACCCACCTCGGGCGGCAACCCCGCCAGCAAGGCATAAGCCAGGCTTTGCGGAATCAGCATGATGGTGACGATCAGTGCCGCCACCGCGTCATTGGTGAAGGTATCTCGGTTGTATGCACGGCCCCAGTCCAGCAGGGGCACCGAAGGCAGCCAGCGGGTCAAAGCAGTCATCAGCCCACCATTTCAGGTTGTGCCATCCACTCACGGCCTTTGAGCATGGCTTCCCAATAGATGGGGGGCAGGACGCGTTCTTTCAGGTACCATGCCAAAGCAGAGGGCTTTGTGCCATCGATCAGCCAAGAAGGGAAGCTGGGGGCCAGCTTGCCCCCGTAGGTGAATTCGGCCAACACGATCTTGCCGCGTTCCACCGTGAGTGGGCATGAACCATAGCCGTCGTACTTGGCAATGCCTTGGCGTTGACCCATGGCCACCAAGAGGTTGTGGGCCACCACGGGGGCTTGCTTGCGCGCGGCCGCAGCGGTTTTGGCATTGGTGGTGTTGGCCACGTCGCCCAAAGCAAACACATTGGCATAGGTTTTGTGGCGCAGAGAAGACGGGTCCACATCCACCCAACCAGCGGCGTCCACCAGGGGGCTGACACGCACGAAGTCGGGGGCTTTTTGTGGGGGCACCACGTGGATCATGTCAAAGTCACGCACCACTTTTTCTTTGCTGCCATCGGCCATGTTTTTCATGAACGTGGCTTGGTGCGCTGGACCGTCCACCGCCACCAAGGTTTCACCAAAGTTCAGGCCAATGCGGTATTTCTTGACATATTCCATGAGCGCTGGGACATAGTCGGCCACCCCAAACAGCACCGCACCCGCATTGCAAAACTGGATGTCGATGTTGTTGAGCACGCCCTGTCGGGTCCAGTGGTCGGCTGACAAGTACATGGCTTTTTGGGGTGCGCCTGCGCATTTGATCGGCATGGGCGGCTGGCTAAAAATCGCCTTACCGCCTTTCAAGCTTTGCACCAATTCCCAGGTGTAGGGAGCGAGGTCAAAGCGGTAATTGGAGGTGACGCCGTTGCGCCCCAGGGTGTCGCTCAAGCCTTCAATGCCTTGCCAATCCAGCTTCAAGCCAGGGCAAACCACCAGCTGTTTGTATTTGACGACCCGGCAGCCTTCCAAAATGACTTGGTTGTGCTCGGGTTCGAATGCAGCCACAGCCGCTTTGATCCAACTGACATCCGTGGGGATGACCGAGGCCATGGTGCGAGCGGTTTCACCGGGTTTGAAGATGCCGCCACCCACCATGGTCCAACCTGGTTGGTAGAAGTGGGCGTCGGCTGGGTCGATGATGGCGATGTCCAACTGTGGGCTGCGGGCCAACAAACTGGAGGCCACGGAGATGCCTGCGGCACCACCGCCGACGATCACCACATCGTGGCTGGCATCGGCTTGGTCTGAGGGCGTTTTGCCGCCATTGGCGATGCGTTGCACCAAAGGCTTCAAGTCGAAACCGACCTTGGTGGAGGCTTCCAAAATTTGCGGCAAAGGGGTGACACCGGATTGCGCCAAAGCCCACATGGTGGTGGAGCGCATGCCGCTTCGGCAATAGGCCAGAACCGGGCCGGGCAGGGTTTGCAGCAACTGGCCAAAAACCTTGCCGTCTTGGTCACTCACCTTACCTGTTTCAGCAGGCAGGTATTGGGCTTGCAGGCCATATTGACGAGCCGCAGCTTCAATTTCTTGGAAGCTGGGTTGGTCTGGACCTTCGCCATCAGGACGGTTGCAAATGATGGCTTTGAAGCCGGCCTCAGCCACAGCTTGCATCTCGGAAATCAAGATCTGGGGGCTGATGGAAAGGTTGGAGGTGAGTGCTTTGATGTCCATGATATGTCCAGTTGTGAGGCTCAAGCCGCGTTGAATTTTTCTTTGCGGGGTGCGTGGACAAAACGGTCCATGAGTTCAAAGCCCAACATGCCGACCAACATGGCCAACACGAACACCAGCGCTTTGGGTTGGCCATCGGCCATTGAAACCAGGGCAGGGCCGGGGCAAAAACCGGCCAGTCCCCAGCCCGTGCCAAACATCAAACTACCGATGACCAGCTTTTTGTCGATGTCCATGTTGGTGGGGAAACGCAACACGCCGCCCAAGAACGTGGTGGTGCGTTTTTTGGCGACGGTGAAAGCGAAAAAGCCCACCATGATGGCGCCGCCCATGACCAGGGCGAGCGATGGGTCCCAACTGCCAAACAGGTCGAGAAAACCGATCACCTTGCCTGGGTCGGTCATGCCTGACAGCATCAGGCCGAGGCCAAAGCTCAGGCCAACCGCGAATTCGACGAGATGGTGGATGTGGTTTTTTTGAATCATGATGTTTTCCTTAAATGACGTGACGCATGACGTAAACAGTGATGAAGCCAGCGCCCATGAATGAAGCGGTGGCCACCAAAGATCGAGGAGACAAACGGCTCAAGCCGCAGACCCCGTGACCGCTGGTGCAACCCGAGGCATAGCGGGTGCCGATACCGACCAACAAACCTGCGGCCACCACCAAGAAATCGCTCGCTTCAATCCGGGGTGCAGTGATGTATTGCACGGGTACCACGGCATGAAAAACAGCGGGTGCTGCAAACAGGCCCAGCATGAAAGCGATCCGCCAAGTGGTGTCCCCCACTTTGGGAGGGAACAGCCCACCCAAGATGCCACTGATACCCAGGATGCGGCCATTCACCAGGATGAAAATAGCCGAGGCCAGCCCCAAAATGATGCCGCCGGTAAGGGATGCCCAAGGGGTGAAATTTGTCCAATCGATGCTCATGTGTTGTCTCCTGCGTTAGGTCTGCAAAATTGATCAAATAAAACGTTCATGACCGCCAGCGCTTGCGGGCTGGCGATTTGGTAATAGATGTTTTTGCCGTCGCGGCGTGTGGTCACCAGTTCTTCATCCCGTAAGACAGTGAGCTGCTGGGACAGGGTGGGTTGCATGATTCCTAAGATTTCTTCCAACTCTCCCACGCGCTTCTCACTTTGTGAGAGCTGGCAAAGCAGCATCAGGCGATCGGGGTTGGAGAGGACTTTCATCAGTCGGCAGGCATTTCCTGCCGACGCTTTCATTTTGTCGAGGTCCAAGGTGGTGGTGTCCATGGGCGGTTTTCCTGGCTGTTTTGAAGAAGATGCGAAAAGTATATTGACAAACAAAATATTTGTCAATATATTATCGGAAATCTAATTCAAAAGGAGTTTTCGATGAGCACCGCCACCCTCAACCCCCAAGTTCACGGCATTTTTGACCCGGCCACCTGGACCGTGACCTATGTGGTTTTTGAAAAACCAGGCTCGGCCTGCGCCATCATCGACTCGGTTTTGGACTACGACCCCAAGTCGGGGCGCACCAGCCACAAGTCTGCTGACAAAGTGATTGAGTTTGTCAAAGCCAACGATTTGAAAGTGGAATGGATTCTGGAAACCCATGCCCATGCCGACCATTTGTCCGCTGCGCCTTATTTGAAACAGCATTTGGGTGGCAAAACCGCCATTGGCGACCACATCAGCGGCGTGCAAAAAGTGTTCAAGGGCATTTTCAACATGGAAGCTGATTTCAAGCCGGATGGCTCACAGTTTGACCATTTGTTCGCTGAAGGCGAAGTGGTGCAAGTGGGCGGTCTCACCGGCCACACGATGTATGTGCCCGGTCACACGCCCGCTTGCGTGGCCTACCAGTTTGGCGACGCGGTGTTTGTGGGTGACACCATGTTCATGCCCGATGTGGGCACTGCCCGCTGTGACTTTCCTGGTGGCGATGCGAAAACCCTGTACGCCTCCACCCGCAAGATCTTGAGCCTGCCGCCTCAAACCCGTTTGTTCATGTGCCACGATTACCCACCCAACGGTCGGGCGGTGAATTTCGAGACCACCGTCGCCGAGCAAAAAGCCAAGAACATCCATGTGCATGACGGCATCAGTGAAGCCGAGTTTGTGGCGATGCGCACCAAGCGCGACGCCACCTTGGAAATGCCGGTGCTGATCCTGCCAGCGGTGCAAATCAACATCCGTGCGGGCGAGTTGCCACCCAAGGAAGACAACGGCATTGCCTACGCCAAAATCCCGCTGAACGCACTGTGAACGGGCGCAAACCATGACAGGTTTTTCCAACCCTCAAGCCATGTGGGACAAACGGTTTTCCACATCGGCGTATGTGTTCGGTGAAGAGCCCAATGCATTTTTGGTGGACCAAGCTGCTTTGTTGGGCCAAGGCCGTGCCTTGGCTTTGGCCGATGGCGAGGGGCGCAACAGTGTTTGGTTGGCCCAGCAAGGCTTCACGGTTGATGCCTTTGATTTTTCTGTTCCAGCGATCGACAAAGCCAAAGCGCTGGCCAAGAAGCACCAGGTGAGCGTGAATTTCATCCACAGTGATTGGCAGTCGTTTGACTGGAAGCCCGCGCATTACGACCTGGTCGCGGGTGTCTTTTTCCAATTTGCAGCACCCGATGAACGTGCCGAGTTGTTTGAAAAAATCAAGCAATGCCTCAAGCCAGGAGGCGTGCTGCTGATCCAAGGCTATGGCAAAAACCAGTTGACTTACAAGACGGGTGGCCCAGACAAGCTGGATCATTTGTACGACGAAGACTTGCTGCGTCAAGCCTTTGCCGGCTTTGATGTGCAGGTCTGTCAAACCTATGAAACCAGCATTCAAGAGGGTGCAGGCCACAGTGGCATGTCAGCACTGGTGGGCTTTGTAGCCAAAAAACCATGAACCCCTTGCATCTGGTTTGTCCCCATTGCAACGCCACCAACCGGGTGCCGTCTGACAAATTGCAAGCCGAGTTGAGCTGTGGGGTGTGCCATGCGCCCTTGCTCAGTCATCAACCCGACAACTTGGGCGAAGCCGCTTTCAAGGCGCAATTGGCCAAAAGCGATTTGCCTTTGGTGGTGGACTTTTGGGCGCCGTGGTGTGGCCCTTGTCGGATGATGGCACCCGCATACGAAAAAGTGAGTCAAGACATGCATGGGCGAGCCCGCTTTGTGAAGGTCAACACCGAGGACGAACAAAGCTTGGCTGCGACCTACAACATTCGAAGCATTCCCACATTGGCGGTGTTTGCGGCTGGCCGTGAACTGGCCAGACAACCTGGGGCGATGTCGGCCCCCGATTTGGCGCGTTGGGTCAGCGCTGCGTTGCTCAAGGTTTGAACTGACCCCAAACTTCAAGGAAACATCATGACTCAAAACGTTGGCGGCATCGACCGCATTCTTCGCATCGCAGTTGGCTTGGTGCTGGTCATTTTGGCCGCCACTGGCGTCCTGGGCCCATGGGCCTGGCTGGGCGTGATCTTGCTGGCGACCGGACTCGTGGGCATTTGCATGCCTTACAAATTGTTTGGTTTCAGCACCTGTGCCATCAAAACCGATCCCAACTCTGTGACTGAATGAGATAAACCATGGACACCCTTGATCCGATTTTGCTGGCGCGTGTGCAATTTGCTGCCAACATCACTTTTCATATTTTGTTTCCCACCATCAGCATTGCCATGGGCTGGTTTTTATTGTTTTTCAAAACCCGCTTTGTGGCCACTGGTGAGCAACATTGGATGGACGCCTACCAGTTCTGGATCAAGATCTTTGCCCTGACCTTTGCTTTGGGCGTGGTCAGCGGCATCACCATGAGTTTCCAGTTCGGTACCAATTGGCCGGGCTTCATGAACACCGTGGGCAATATTGCAGGGCCACTGTTGGCCTATGAGGTGCTGACCGCTTTCTTCTTGGAAGCCACTTTCTTGGGCATCATGCTGTTTGGTCGTGGCCGTGTCAGCGAAGGGGTGCATACCTTGGCCACCTGGTTGGTGGCTTTGGGCACCACAGCGTCGGCCTTTTGGATTCTGGCGCTCAACTCCTGGATGCACACACCCGCTGGTTTCGAGATGATCAACGGGCAAGCCCACGTCACCAGTTGGTTTGAGGTGATCTTCAACCCTTCATTCCCTTACCGCATGACGCACATGTTGCTGGCCTCGGGTTTGACGGCGTCCTTTTTGCTGGCTGGCATCAGCGCCTATCGGTGGTTGAAAAACGACCGCGCCAAAGACGTGATGGCCGCGCTGCGCACCGGTGTCACGGTGGCAGCGATCTTGATTCCGGTGCAAATTTTCGTGGGTGATCTGCATGGTCTGAACACCTTGAAATACCAACCCGCCAAGCTGGCGGCGATGGAAGGTATTTGGGAAACCCAGAAAGGCGTGCCTGCCGTGTTGTTCGCCATCCCTGACCAAGCCACGCAGTCCAACAAGTATGAAATAGCCATCCCCAAGCTGGCCTCTTTTTACCTGACCCATGACTGGAATGGCGAAGTCAAGGGCATCAAAGATTTTGCCGAGCATCCGCCGGTCGGGCCCGTGTTTTGGGCGTTTCGCATCATGGTCGGCGTGGGCTTGCTCATGCTCGCTGTCAGCTGGTTTGCCAGTTACGAATTGAAATTCAAAAATACTTTGTCACAACGAACTGCCATGGTGTTGGTGGCGATGACCTTTGCGGGCTGGGTGGCCTTGGTGTCGGGTTGGTATGTCACAGAAATTGGCCGTCAACCTTGGCTGGTGCATGGTGTGCTGACCACGGCACAAGCAGCGTCGCAAGTGCCTGCAGGGAATATCGCGCTGTCCTTGGCCATGTACCTCACGCTTTATGCAGCCTTGCTGTCGGCCTATGTGTCGGTGGTGTTTTACTTGGCCAAGAAAGCGACTCAGGGCCGTGAAGAGCCTCGTTTGTACAACCAAGGACTGCGCCATGTCTGAGTTTGGTATTGACTTGACCAGTCCCAGCGGTTGGCTGCCCTTGGTGTTTGCACTTGTCATGGCCCTGGCCATGCTGGCCTATGTCATCTTGGACGGTTACGACCTGGGCGTGGGTGCCTTGCTGGAGAGCGCCGACACGCTGAAGCACAAAGACACCATGATCGCCAGCATCGGCCCGTTTTGGGACGCCAACGAAACCTGGTTGGTGCTGGGTGTCGGTGTCTTGTTGGTGGGTTTTCCTTTGGCGCATGGCGTGATTTTGGGTGCCCTCTATTTGCCGGTGGCGCTGATGCTGGTGGCGTTGTCTCTGCGCGGCGTGGCTTTTGACTTTCGGGTCAAAGCCAAAGCACAGCACCGTCCACTGTGGGACAAAACCTTTTACGTCGGCTCGGTGTTGGCGTCGTGGTCGCAAGGCTTCATGTTGGGGCAGCTCATCACCGGCTTCAAGCAAGACACGCCGGGCTACGTGTTCAGCGCACTCATCGGCTTTTGTCTGGTGTTCGCTTACCGACTGCTGGGTGCCGGTTGGTTGATCATGAAAACCGAAGGCGCTTTGCAGTTGCGGGCTGTGGCGTGGGCGCAAGGCAGTTTGTGGCTGACCGCTGCGGGTGTGTTGGCCATTTCCGTGGCCACACCGTGGGTGAGTCCACGCATATTCGACAAGTGGTTCAGCTTTCCCAACCTGCTCATGCTGTTGCCGATTCCAGCCATGACCTTGGGTTTGTTCTTGGTAATCTGGCGCAGTTTGTCTCGCTTGCCCGTTCGGTTTGCGCAAGGCAACCAATACGGCGCAGCCGTGCCTTTCGCCAGCACGGTGGGTGTGTTTTTGCTCTCGTTTTATGGCTTGGCCTACAGCTTGTTCCCCTGGTTGGTGATTGACAAGCTCAACATCTGGCAAGCCGCCAGTTCACCCGAGGCCTTGTTGGTGATTTTTTACGGTGTGGTGGTGGTGCTGCCCGTCATCATTGGCTACACCGTTTTCGCTTACCGCGTGTTTTGGGGCAAGTCCACCCAACTCACGTATTGATTTTTTGAAAGAACTACATGGCCTATACACACAAATTTCAGCAGTTGGCAGATACCGCCATGGCGCAGGTGACGGGCGTTGCGCCAGACCAAGTGGATGCGCTCTTGGCACAAGGCGCTGTGGCGCTGGACATCCGCGACAAAGAAGAACATGACGCTGACCACCTGCCAGGCTCTTTGCATGTGAGTCGCGGCAAGCTGGAAATGAACATTGAGGGCGTTATCTCCGACCTGAACACCACCGTGCTTTGCTATTGCAATGCCAACAACCGTGGCGCTTTGTCGGCTAACACCTTGCGTCAAATGGGTTATGTGAATGCCCATTACATCGCTGGTGGATTGAAGGCTTATCGGGCTTTGGGCTGATGATGCAGCGCTGGCTGCTTTGTGCAGTGGCCACTGGGTTACTGGCACTCAGCGCCGTTGCACAAACCGCTGAACGACCTGCTGAAACGGCTTGCATGGTCTGCCCCCAACATCTGGGGCAGGGTATTTACATGGTGCAAGGGGTCACCGCCTTGGGCACAGTGGCCAACCGCAATTTCATCTCCAATGCAGGTTTTGTCATCACACCGCATGGCGTGGTGGTCATAGATGCTCTGGGTTCTCCCACCTTGGCGCAAGCCTTGGTCGAGGAGATTCGCCAGATCACGCCTTTGCCCATCACCCATGTGTTGGTCACCCATTTCCATGCAGACCATATTTATGGCTTGCAGGTTTTCAAGGCCTTGGGGGCACATATCGTGGCGCATGAGGCGGGCAAACAATACTTGCACTCTGACACCGCCAAAGCACGTTTGGCCGCGTCCCGCCAAGAGCTGTCGCCTTGGGTGGATGCTCAAACCGAGTTGGTGTTTGCCGATGATTGGTTGACCCAAGACCGGACGCTGACGGTGGGTGGGGTGGTGTTTGAGCTCATGCACTTGGGCCCAGCCCATACCTTGGAGGACACGGTGGTCTACCTGCCCCAGCAGCAGGTTTTGTTCGTCGGGGATGTGATGTTTCGACAGCGCATTCCCTTCGTGGGTCAAGCTGACAGCCAGCATTGGCAACAAGCCTTGACAAGGCTCTCAGGCTTGAGCGCGGTCTGGGTGGTGCCTGGCCATGGACCGGCCTCGAAAGATTTCAAACAAGACCTGCTGTTGACGCAGGATTACTTGCAGTTTTTACGGCGAAACATGCTGCGAGCTGTTGAAGAAGGCTTGTCATTTGAAGAAGCCTACCAAGCTGCTGATTGGTCGCGGTTCAAGCATTTGCCACTTTTTGGGGCGGCCAACCGGATGAACGCCTTCAATATCTTCTTGCAACTTGAACAGGAAGCCTTGAAACCATGAAATACCAAGGGTTTCTACCAGTATTTCAACCATTAAAGAAGATATATATTATTCCCAGTTAATTTATAAATTTACATTTAAGAAAGATCGATGTGAATAAATTGCCCGGCAAGATTCTGAAAGCACCAGAATATTTTCTGACTCAGAAAGACATTCAGGCGGTCAAAACCCAAGCGCCGCAGGGCCGTCGTGATTTCTTAGCCCAGGCCTTGGCGGCTGCGGCTGGCGTCACGGCCACGGCCAGTGCGGTTGCGCAAGCCGCCGCCGAAGGGGACCCCCACATCCTGAACCTGCCCGCCCACGCCACCGGCTTGGGGCAGGGCGTGGCCTCGCCCGGTTACGGCAAGCCCTCCCAGTTCGAAGCCAATTTGCAGCGTCGACAAAGCCCAGGCCTGACCCAAACCACCCAAGCGTCGGTGTCGTTTGCGCCCTTGCAGTCTTTGTTTGGCATCGTCACGCCCAGTGGCTTGCATTTCGAACGTCATCACCAAGGCTGGTGGGACATCGATCCGACCAAGCATCGCTTCATGGTCAACGGTTTGGTGAAAACGCCCAAGGTGTTCACCATGGACGATTTGATGCGCTTGCCCTCGGTCAGTCGATTTCATTTCATCGAATGTGGTGCCAATACCGGCATGGAGTGGGGCAATGTGGCGGTCCCCACGGTGCAATACACACACGGCATGTTGTCCTGCAGTGAATTCACCGGTGTGCCCCTCATCACCCTCTTGGAGCACTGCGGTGCCGATTTGAAAGCCGGTCAATTCGTGTTGGCCGAAGGCGGTGATGGTTCGTCCATGACCCGCACCATCCCGATGAGCCTCATCAAATCGGGTGAAGTCTTGGTGGCTTATGGCCAAAACGGTGAAATGCTGCGCCCCGAAAACGGCTACCCCCTGCGCTTGGTGGTGCCCGGTGTGCAGGGTGTGAGTTGGGTCAAGTATTTGCGCCGCATCGAGTTGGGCGACAAACCCTATGGCACCAAAGACGAAGCCATTCACTACATCGACTTGATGCCCGATGGCAGCCACCGCCAATACAGCGGCATTCAAGAATGCAAAAGCGTGGTCACCACCCCTTCGGGCGGTCAAGCCTTGCTGGACAAAGGTTTTTACAACATCACGGGTCTGGCTTGGTCTGGTCGCGGTGTCATCAAAAAGGTGGATGTGTCGGTGGATGGCGGCGCCAATTGGAAACCAGCGCGCTTGGAGTCCCCGGTGCTCAGCAAATGCCTGACCCGTTTCAACCTCGATTGGGTGTGGGATGGCAAGCCATCCATCATTCAAAGCCGAGCCACCGACGACACCGGCTTTGTGCAACCCACCATCAAGCAGTTGCGCGAGGTGCGCGGCACGCGTTCCATCTATCACAACAACGCGATTCAATCTTGGTTGGTGCAAGAAAGCGGCGAGGTCAAAAATGTACAAGTCTCTTGAGTTCCGCATGAACACATGGACCCTGAGTGCGGTGTTGTTGGCTGCTGTGGCCAGCGCTCACGCGCAACAGCATTTTCCAAACGTTGGCCGTGCTGCCACGCCTGCTGAGGTGGCCAAGTGGGACATTGACGTGCGACCCGATTTCAAAGGCCTGCCCAAGGGCGAAGGCTCGGTGGCGCAGGGCCAAGATGTCTGGGAAGGCAAGTGCGCCAGTTGCCACGGTATCTTTGGCGAATCCAACGAGGTGTTCAACCCTGTGGTGGGTGGTGTGGGGCCTGAGGATGTGAAAACGGGTCGCGTGGCCAAACTCAAAGACACGTCTTTTCCAGCCCGCACCACCTTCATGAAAGCCCCCAGTTTGGCGACGGTCTGGGACTACATCAACCGCGCCATGCCATGGAACGCACCCAAAACCTTGAGCGCCAACGAGGTGTATGCAGTCACGGCCTATATGCTGAATTTGAGTGGCGTGGTCGAGGACAACTTTGTTTTGAACGAGAAAACCATCGTTCAAGCGCAAGCCCGCATGCCCAATCGCGAGGGCATGACCACCCAACACGCGCTGTGGCCCACCACAGAATTGGGCGGCGTTGCCAAGCCTGACACGTCCAATTCCGCTTGCATGAAAAACTGCGCAACCGATGTCAAGGTCACCTCGATGCTGCCGGACTTTGCGCGTGATGCGCATGGCAACTTGGCCGATCAAAATCGTTTGGTGGGGCAGCAAAAGGGCGTTCGCACCGTCCGGGCATCAGCGACGGCTGTCAAAGCTGTTGCACCTTCGCCGGGCCCCAACCCGGCGGTACTGGGTCTTCTGCAGTCGAACAACTGCTTGGCCTGTCATGGCATGGACAACAAAGTTGTCGGCCCAGGCTTCAAAGAAGTGACGGCCAAACATGCTGGCAAAACAGACTACCTCACCAACAAAATTTTGCAGGGCAGCGCTGGTGTCTGGGGCAGCATTCCCATGCCTGCTCAAAACCTCAAACCTGCGGACGCCAAAGCCATTGCTGAATGGTTGGCTGGTGGCCAAACCCCTTAAATTTTTACAGGAGAAAAAACATGCAAACACGACGTGATGCACTCAAACGCAGCTTTGCTGTAGCCAGTTTGTTGATGGGCGCAGGCTTGTTGCCGCAGGTGGCGCAAGCTTTTGAGAAATCGGCTTTCGACGCTAAATCGGTGGCCGATGTTTTCAAAGCTTTGGGCTTGCCCATGCCCGCTGAAAGCAAAGATGTGGCGCTCACAGCCCCCGACATTGCCGAAAACGGCGCGGTCGTCCCGATGACGGTACAAACCAACTTGCCTGGCGTGAAAAAACTGATGCTGTTGGTGGAAAAGAACCCCTCACCGCTGGTGGCCTTGTTCATGGTCAACCCATCGGTGGAAACCAGCTTTCAAACCCGCGCCAAGATGGGCCAGTCCTGCGATGTTTATGCCGTGGCGGTGATGGAAGACGGCAAAACCCTGTTTTCGAAAAAAGAAGTCAAGGTCACCCTCGGTGGCTGCGGCGGCTGATCAATCATCAATCTAAGGAGAAACAACATGGCAGATCCCATGCGCATTCGCGCCCAAATGGCTGGTGAAAAAATCAACGTCCGTGTCTTGATGAGCCACGAGATGGAATCCGGACAACGCAAAGACGCCAATGGCGCCATCGTGCCAGCTTGGCACATCCAGGAAGTCACGGCCACACACAATGGCCAAGCCGTGATGACCGCCGAATGGGGACCAGGCGTCTCCAAGAATCCCTTCTTGCAGTTCACCATCAAGAACGGCAAAGCAGGTGACAAAGTGGGCGTGAGTTGGAAAGACAACAAGGGCGACACCCGCACTGACGAAACCACGGTGTCCTGACATGCGCCGCCTATCTGCTTCATTGGCCGCTGTGGCCTTGGCCTGCGTTGCGTCTGCGACCTGGGCGCAAAAATCAGCCTCTGACGGCATTGCCGAATACCGCGCCATGTTGCAAGACGGCAATCCTGCCGATTTGTTCGAGGCCAAGGGCGAAGACTTGTGGAAGCAGGCACGCGGTCCGAAAAAAACCAACTTGATGCAGTGCGATTTGGGCAAAGGCCCCGGCGTTGTGAAAGGGGCTTGGGTCGAGATGCCGCGCTACTTTGCCGACACGAAAAAAGTACAAGACTTGGAATCGCGTTTGCTCACCTGCATGGAAACGCTGCAAGGTTTTGACGCAGAGCAGATTCGCAGCACGCCCTATGGCAAGGGCGAGCAAACCACCATCACCGCTTTGGCCACCTGGGTGGCCGCCGAGTCCAGGGGCCTGAAGTTCAATCTGCCGCAAGCCCATGCCGAAGAAAAACGCATGTTCGATTTGGGCAAGAAATTGTTCTTCTTTCGGTCCGGGCCGCACGACTTCGCTTGTTCCACCTGCCACGGGCAAGACGACAAACGCATTCGACTGCAAGACCTGCCCAACTTGACCACGGCTGCAGGTGCTGGCATGGGCTTTGGGGCATGGCCCGCCTACCGGGTGTCGAATGGCCAGATGTGGAGCATGCAATTGCGACTGAATGACTGTTACCGACAACAGCGGTTCCCCTACGCCGTGTTTGGCAGCGATGCCAGTACCGCCTTGGGGGTGTATTTGGGCGTGACAGCCAAAGATGTGGCCACCACGGCACCAGCGATTCGACGTTGACAGGCGAAAGAGAACAACATGAACATGAACACCATCCGCGTTGGGGCTTTGTCTTTAGCCGCTCTGGCCTTGGCTTCTTGCGCCACGCCCAACAACACGTCATACCAAGACGATGTGCAACAGGTCTTGGCCGCATCTTTTCGAGCCGAGGGTCAAGCTGGCATGGACCGGTTGACACCGGATGAAGCCAACCGCTTGTGCAGCGAAGCCGACTACAAGGGCAAGCCTTTGAGTGACAAAGTCGCTGAAAAAATCCGCTCGGAGAATTTCAAAGCGATTCAATGGCCTGCCAATGGTCAATTCATTGGCGACTACAAATTGGGCGAGGCGATTGCCCAAGATGGGCGCGGCAAAACCTGGTCGGACAAAGAGGGTTCGGTCAATGGCGGCAATTGCTACAACTGCCACAAGATCAGCGACACAGAAATTTCACACGGCACCCTGGGCCCGAGTTTGTACAACTACGGCAAGCTGCGCGGCATCACGGATGTGAACAGTGCCACTGCCAAGCCGATCGTGGAATACACCTGGGCCAAGTTGTGGAATGCCAGAGGCTACAACGCCTGCTCGAACATGCCCCGCTTTGGCCACAACGGCATCTTGACCGAGACCCAGTTGCAGCACCTCATGGCGTTGCTGCTCGACCCGAAATCCCCCATCAACCAATAAGCAGGACCGGCCATGAACTTGAGCAAACGTGAATTCATGCAGGTGCTGGGCGCGGGGGTGATGGCTGGGCTGCCCATGGGCAGCTATGCACAGAAAGCAGCTGGCGATGCCGAAGGCCTGTATGAGATGCCGCGTTTTGGTCAAGTGTCTTTTTTGCACATGACCGACAGCCATGCGCAGTTGCTGCCAGTGCACTTTCGCGAACCCAGCATGAACCTGGGGCTGGGCAGCATGAAGGGCCAGCTGCCGCATTTGGTGGGTGCCGAGTTGCTCAAAGTCACGGGTGTCAAACCCGATACCGCCCAGGCGCATGCCCTGAGTGCTTTGAACTTTGAAACCGCTGCCAAACGCTATGGCAAGGTGGGCGGCTTTGCGCATTTGGCCACCTTGGTCAAGCGCATGAAAGCTTCACGCCCGGGGGCATTGTTGCTCGACGGTGGTGACACTTGGCAAGGTTCGGCCACAGCCTTGTGGACCAAGGGCCAAGACATGGTGGATGCTTGCAAATTGTTGGGCGTGGACGTCATGACAGGGCACTTTGAGTTCACCTATGGCCAAGAGCGTGTCACCGAATTGGTGGAGAAAAAACTCGGCGACCAAACCGCTTTTGTCGCCCAAAACATCAAGACCAAAGACTTTGGCGACCAAGTCTTCAAGCCTTATGTTATGCGCGAGATGAACGGTGTGCCTTGCGCCATCATTGGCCAGGCTTTTCCCTACACCCCCATTGCCAACCCGCGTTACATGGTGGCGGATTGGGAGTTCGGCATCCAAGAAGAAAACCTGCAAAAAACGATTTTGGAAGCACGTGCGAAAGGGGCCCAAGTGGTGGTCTTGTTGTCGCACAACGGCATGGATGTGGATTTGAAATTGGCGTCACGTGTGACGGGGTTGGACGCCATTCTGGGCGGACACACCCACGACGGCATGCCCGTGGCCAAAGTGGTGGTCAACAAATCCGGCCAAACCTTGGTCACCAATGCAGGCTCCAACGGCAAGTTTTTAGGGGTGCTGGACTTTGAAGTCAAGAACAAGCAAGTCACCGACTACCGCTACAAACTCATGCCCGTGTTTGCCAATCTGTTGCCAGCGGATGCGCAGATGCAAGCCTTGATCACCAGCATCCGTGCCCCTTATTTGGCCGAGTTGCAAAAAACCCTGGCCATCACCGAGGGCAGTTTGTACCGCCGTGGTAATTTCAATGGCACGGGCGATCAATTGTTGCTGGATGCCATGCTGGATGTGCAAAGCGCGGAGATTGCCTTCTCACCCGGCTTCCGTTGGGGCACGAGTTTGCTGCCCGGCCAAGCCATCACCAAAGAATGGTTGATGGACATGACAGCGACCACCTATTCCTACGCCACAGTCACGCCCATGAAGGGCAGCATGATCAAAACCATTTTGGAAGACGTGGCGGACAATTTGTTCAATGCTGATCCTTATTACCAACAGGGCGGTGACATGGTGCGTGTGGGTGGTTTGAAGTACACCTGTCGGCCCATGGCCAGCATGGGACAACGCATCCACAACATGCAGCTGAACGACAAACCCATCGACCCCGATAAAACCTATAAGGTGGCCGGTTGGGCACCGGTGTCAGAGGAGGCCTCCAAGCAAAACCTCAAACCCATTTGGGAAGTCGCCGAACAGTGGTTAGCGGCAACTGGCGGCAAGGTCTCTGCTCGCAAAGCCAATGTGCCGGTCCTCGAGGGTGTCTTGCCCAATCCTGGTTTCATGGCGGGCGGCTGAATGGCGATGGGGGCTTAGCGCAACAGATCACTCAGTGAGCGGGCCACCACCTTGGTCGCTCTGCGCAGATCCTCCAAGTCCAATCGCTCGTCTGCACGCTTGGCATGAGACTCCAATACCGTGCGTGGGCCAGCACCATAAATCACACCAGGGATGCCGCGCTCGACGTACAAGCGCACATCGGTGTAAAGCGGCGTGCCCACGGCTGGAATCGTTTCACCAAATACTTCGGCACCATGTTTTTGCAGGGCACTCACCAGGGGTTGGTTGCCAACCAAGGGCTTCATGGCATGGGCCATCAGCATGCGGTGGATGTCGATGGCAATAGCGTGCTGCGCGTCACGTGCTTGGTTGTAGTCGGCCACAGCTTGAGCCAATACCTGCCGAATATCAGCCTCCACCGCTTCGGGGTTTTCTTCGGGGATCATGCGGCGGTCCAGTTTGAACACCACTTTGCCGGGGATCACATTGGTGTTGGTACCGCCCTCGATCATGCCGACATTCAAGTAGGGGTGTGAAATGCCTTCCACTTGCGAAGTGATGTTTTTGTACTTGGCGTTTTGCGCGTACAAGGCGTTCAACAAAGCCACGGCGCCTTGCAAGGCATCGATGCCACTGTCGGGAATGGCGGCGTGGGCCATCTTGCCGTGCACCGTGACTTCCATTTGCAAACAACCATTGTGGGCCGTGACCACTTGGTAGCTGAATCCAGCCGCCATCATCAAATCGGGTTTGGTGTGGCCGTGCGACAGCAACCAACCGGGGCCCAATTCGCCACCGAATTCTTCGTCGTAGGTGAAGTGCAACTCAACACTGCCTTGGCTGGGCTTAGCCACAGCCTCTAGTGCACGAACTGCAAAGGTGAAGGTGGAGAAATCACATTTGCTGACAGCAGCAGCGCGGCCGTAAATTTTGCCGTCCTCAATCTCGCCGCCATAGGGGTCGTGGGTCCAGCCTTCACCGGGCGGCACCACATCGCCATGGGCATTCAGTGCCACCACGCGGCCCTCACCATAGCGGCGACGCACGATCAGGTTGGTGATGGATTCCAGACCGTGAGATCGAACCTGCGCTGCGGGAATTTCAAAGGCCTCGGCTTGCATGCCAAACCCTTTGAGCAATTCAGCAGTGCGCAATGCATGCGGCGTGTTGTTGCCGGGGGGCGAGTCGGTCGGGACGCGAATCAGTTCTTGCAAAAACCGCACTTGCTCGTCAAAGTGCTGGTCAATCCATTGGTCCAAAGCTTGGTAACTGGTCATGTTTTTTTGAGAAAGAAAGTTGAAAAGCTCACACAGATTGGCTATACGGGTGCACTTTTTTCCAGTGGTGTGCAATATCCACACGTTTGCAAACCCACACCCGATCGTGTTTTTCCACATGGTCTAAAAATTGTTGCAGAGCTTTGATGCGCCCCGGACGGCCTAACAGTCGGCAGTGCATGCCCACGCTCATCATTTTGGGGGCGTCTTCACCTTCGGCATACAGCACATCAAAACTGTCGCGCAAATAGGTGAAGAAATCTTCGGCCTGTGCATAGCCTTGTGGCAATGCAAAGCGCATGTCGTTCACATCCAAGGTGTAGGGCACCACCAAATGCGGCACCACCTCCCCATTGGTTTTTTGCACCTGCATCCAAAACGGCAGGTCGTCACCGTAATAGTCGCTGTCGTATTCCAAACCGCCATGGTCGAGCAGCAAGCGGCGCGTGTTGGGACTGTCGCGACCGGTGTACCACCCGGCAGGCAGTGCACCGGTCAGACGCTGAATGATCTCCAAGCCTTTGGCCATGTGTTGGCGTTCGGTGGCTTCATCGATTTGTTGGTAGTTGATCCAACGCCAGCCGTGGCAGGCGATTTCGTGGCCGAGTTCTACAAAGGCTTGCGTGAGGTCGGGGTGGCGCTCAAGTGCCATGCTGACGCCGAACACTGTGAGCGGTAGTTTGCGTTTTTCAAACTCGCGCAAGATGCGCCAAACACCCACCCGCGAACCGTATTCGTAAATGCTTTCCATGCTCAAGTGGCGATCGGAGAAGCTGGGAGGGCTGAACATTTCTGACAAAAATTGTTCTGAACCAGCATCGCCGTGCAAGGTGGCGTTTTCGCCGCCTTCTTCGTAGTTCAGGACAAATTGCAATGCAATACGCGCTTGTCCCGGCCATTGGGCATGCGGGGCATGTTGACCATAGCCAACCAAGTCGCGTGGATAGGGGCGGGTGCTGTCGTCACTCATGACAAATCCTAACCGATCAAATGGCTTGATGACTCAAAAACAGGAGCAACGATTGCGCATAATCAGCCCCAAGATGAAATCCAAACAACCCCTGCCTGTCCTGCTTTTGAGCTTGTTGTTGGGCGGTTGCGCGTCTTTTGAACAAATGAACGCGTGCAATGCCTTGGCCTACCAACAGGCTCCACCCATCTATGACAGTCGACAAACTTTCATGATGATGCAGTGTCCCTATGGCATTGGGCCGTTCAGCCCCATGTTCCCCAGACCAGGCTTGCCGCCACAGCCTTTTTTCTGCAATCAATTGATGGTGGAGGACCTGAACTATTGGGCCAGACGCAGCGTGTTTGACGCATGCATGAAAGGCGTTCAACCAACATCGGTGGTGCTTGAACCTGCTGTTGAACAACCATCAGTACTTTTGCCACTTCCTGCAACACACTGATCAAACGCAAGGAAAGTTGGCCACCATCACTTCGCGCACCACACTGGCGGCATTGAAACGAAGCAAGTCGGGGCGTTGCACCAGTTGTTGCTGCACCGTGTCCACCAAGAGATTGATTTCTGTTGGATCGCCAAGGCAAATGGGCGCATCCTTGGTCAACAACAAGGTGTCAACCACACCCATGATGTAGTTGCGTCCGCTGAAACGCGTGGTTTCATCCGCAGAAAGCAAGCTAGCGTGCAGTTCAGCTGCTGTTAAAAACCGCACGCTTTTTTGCGCAAGCGCTGTACTCATGACAAGCAAGAGCGAAGCGCCAAGCAAGCTCAATCTGAGCATGTCAAGGGGCTTCAACAGTGAACTTGATGCTGCTGTACCAAGCAGCCAGATTGGCGATGTCCGCGTCTGTCAAGGGTTTGGCAATCACCCCCATCACTTCATGTTGGCGTTTGCCATTGCGGTAATGCTTCAATTGCTCGCTCACGTAAATCGGTGGTTGTCCTGCCAAGTTGGGTGCGCTGGGCATGGTGGCAATGCCATTGACACCGTGGCACAAGGCACAAGCAGCATCGGCTTTGTCACGACCTGCTTTCACATCTTGGGCGTAGACATTCAAAAACAAAAGGGACAAGCCCAAGCTGATAAAAATGTTTTTCATGAATTCCTCGTAAAAAAGCGGGGCCTCCTAGGAGGCCCCGCTTGGTATTTGATCACAGGCCAAAAGCCTGTGGATCAAACTGGATTACTGGCTGTAGCTGATGCGGTAGATCGCGCCAGCGTAGTCGTCAGACACCAGGATAGAGCCGTCAGGCAGGTTGGCAACGTCCACTGGGCGGCCAATGGCGCGCTTGGTGGCTTTGTCCAAGAAGCCGTCAGCAAACACTTCGGAAGTACCTGCATTGCCGTCGGCCTTGATAGGCACGAAGTTCAACAGGTAGCCGCTAGGCTCTGTGCGGTTCCATGAACCATGGGAAGCCACGAACAGGCCGCCTTGGTACTTGGCAGGGAACATTTTGCCTGTGTAGTGCGCCACGCCCAATTGAGCTTGGTGAGCAGGGAACTCGATTTGAGGCGTGATCATGCCGGCTGGCTCTTTCATGTCCTTCAAGTCAGGTGCTGCAGCAGAACCAGCAACTTTGAATTTGCCGTTGTAGAAGGGGAAACCGAAGTGTTCGCCTGCCTTGGTCAGCTTGTTCAATTCGCCAGGAGGAATGTCATCACCCAAACCGTCAACTTGGTTGTCGGTTGTCCAGATGTCACCCTTTGGTCCGATGGTCAGGCCAGCAGGATTGCGCATGCCTTTGGAGTAAACCATGCGACCAGTGCCATCCAAGCCGTTGTAGCGGATCACGCCACCGATGCCAACTTCGTCATACAAAGCGACTTTTTCTTTGGGTTGCACGTTGTAGGGCTGGCCCAATGTCACGTAGATTTTGCCGTCTTTGTCGACTTTACAAACGCGACCAGTGTGGTTGAAAGATTGCTCTTCCACGGGGATCATCTTGCCTTCAGGCACGATCACGCCCACAGCAACGTCTGGACCTTCGTAGAAGTATTCAGCAGCTGGGAAGTGCAACATGCGGTTGGATTCAGCAACCACCAAGAAACCATCTTTGGTAAAGCAAACGCCGTTGGGGTTTGCAAATTTGATGGCGGGAGCGAAAGGCTTGACTTCGTCAGCGGTGTTGTCGCCGTTGCGATCGGTCACAGCCCAAACGGTTGTTTTACGGGTACCGACAAACAACATGTTGGTAGAAGGAGCAACTGCCATGTAACGTGCATCAGGCACTACAGCGTACAGCTCGATCTTGAAGCCTTCGGGCAACTTGATTTTCTTCAAGTTGGCGCGCAGGGCGTCAGCATTCTTACCTTCTTGAGCAACGGTAGGAATGTTCATGTTGGTGGATGTGTTGCCCATGCGTTGCAGCGTGGACAAGTTGGCATCTGCAACTGCTGCAGTGGTGAACAGTGCAGAGACTGCCAGTGTGACGGCGGAGATTTTTGTGATGCTCACTGAGTTTCCTTGGGGATAAGAAGGCGACATAGCCTGTTGGAATGTTAGCAAGCTTCGCGAAAGATTCAGCGCTGTTCAGGACTAGGGATTGCCCTAGTCCATGACATGAACAAAGGGTTAACCCTGATTTTCAGTTTGTTTTGAATGGTTTGGTTTTCGATGCATGAGTGCAGTACGTTTACAAATGGCTACCAAATCACCGTGCTGGTTGTAGCCACGGTGCTGAAATGTCACTATGCCGTTATGGGGTCTTTTCTGGCTGTCACGCAATTCAAGCACCTCGGTTTCGACATGAACCGTGTCGCCGTGGAACAAAGGCTTGGGAAAACGCACCTCGTCCCAGCCCAAATTGGCCACGGTGGTGCCCAAGGTGGTGTCTCCCACGGACACGCCGACGATCAACCCCAGCGTGAACACACTGTTGACGATGCGCTTGCCAAATTCAGAATGGTTTTGACAATAGTCTTCGTCCAAATGAAGTGCGGCGGGATTGTGGGTGAGTGCAGAAAACAGCACGTTGTCCATCTCGGACACAGTGCGTCGTATGGCGTGCTGAAACACCTGGCCGACAAAAAACTCTTCAAAGTACAAGCCCGCCATGATCAATCCCTTTTTGCCAGTTGAAGCAAGCGAAGTGCTTGCGTGAGGTGAGGTTTATCCACCATCTTGCCGTCGAGTTGCACCGCACCAGCCCCTCCAGCTTGCGCAAAGGCTTCAACAATGCGTTTTGCATGCGCCACTTCATGGGCTTCAGGTGCAAAGCCTGCATGGATGGGCAGCACTTGATCGGGGTGGATCGCAAGCTTGCCGGTGAAACCGGCTTTGCGTGCGCGCAGCACATCTTTTTGCAATCCCGCTTGGTCGCGAAAATCAACCGTGAGTGTGTCAATGGCTTGCACTTGGGCATGGGACGCGGCCAGCAAGCACATGGAGCGCGCCAGTTGGTAGGTGAAATCAAAAGCACCGTGTTCGTCTTTGTTGGTGGAGGCACCCACAGCGGTGGCCAAGTCTTCAGCACCCCAGGTGAGGCCCGCCAGCCGCGCACTGCAACCGGCATAGCTGTTGAGCTCAAACAAGGCACCGGCCACCTCAGTGGCCACGGGAATGATCTGGGTCGAACCCAACACCAAACCTTCTCTCGTCTCTAAAGCGCTCAAAAAATGATCGAGCTTCACCACATCATGCGCGTTCAACGGCTTGGGCAACACGATGCCGTCAGGCCGTCCTGGCATGACCGCCATCAAATCGTGTAGGGCGTGTTCTGTTTGCAAAGGGTTGATGCGAACCCAGACTTGCTGGGCACCACGAGGGTGGTGTTTCAAGTAGTCACAAACCATGCCGCGTGCCACAGGCAAACGCTCGATGGCCACCGCATCTTCCAAATCAAGAATGAGCGCGTCGGCCTGGGTGCTGACACCTTTGGCCATTTTTTTTTCGCTGTCGCCAGGGACAAACAGCAGGGATCGCAGCAGCTTCATCGTGGGAGGTTCCGTAGTCGTGCTTTGATCTTAACAAGCAGGTTCGCAAGCCCACGGTCTGCTTGAAAGGCTTATTTCAACCAGTCGGGGTCGGGCAGTTGGTTGAACACCTGGCGCAAACCTTGGCTCCAACTGCTGCGCAAATCGCGGAAATACACATCATCCGCATCGACACGATGCCGCTTGAGCACGCACAGTGCGTCGCGCTGAATCATGGCCAAATCAATGGGCAAGCCGACCGACAAATTGCTTTTGATGGTGGAGTCAAAGGACACCAAGGCGCATTTCATGGCTTTGGACATGCTGAGCTCGGGCTGAATCACCCGGTCCAAAATTGGTTTGCCGTATTTGCTTTCGCCAATCTGAAAAAACGGCGTATCCGCGGTGGACTCGATGAAATTGCCTTGCGGATACACCATGAACAAACGCGGCGCTTCACCCTTCAATTGGCCGCCCACCAGAAACAGCGCGGAAAAATCCACGTCGCTTTGATCGGGTGCATCATTTTTGGTGGACGCGATGGTGTTGCGCAATTGCCGCCCGACCAATTCGGCCACATGAAACACCGAGCCCATGGACGTCAAAGGGGTGTCCTGGTCTTTAGCGTGTTGCTTGACCTTGCTGATCACCTGCTGGGTGGTGGCCAAGTTGCCACTGTTGAGCATGACCAACACACCTTCACCCGGTGTTTCAAACACGGTCATTTTGCAGAAGGTGGAAACATGGTCCACACCCGCGTTCGTGCGCGAGTCAGAGGCAAACACCAGGCCTTCGTTCAAGACCATGGCCACGCAATAGGTCATAGGGGTTTACTGTTGATGGGGTTGGTTGGATTCTACTTTTGCGTAGCTGCTCATGGTCTCGGTCCCGCCACCCGTTCGCACACCGCGCACCGGGCTGGCGTCTTCATAGTCCAAGCCGTGGGCCAAACGAATATGGCCTTGGTCAGCACCATTGGAGTTGCTCACATCAAATCCAATCCACCGTGAGCCCACCCAGGCCTCGGCCCACGCATGGCTGGCCACATCGCCTTGTTCACCCGCATGCAAGTAGCCACTGACGTAACGCGCAGGCACGCCAAGGTGTCGCACACACGTCAGAAAAACGTGGGTGTGGTCTTGGCAGACACCTTTGCCTTGGGCGAACGATTCGGCGGCGGTATCGCCTACACGGGTCACGCCTTTCACATAGGGCATGCGGTCCAACAAGGCCAGCATCACATCATGCAGACCCATGTAAGGCCTCGACTTGACGGTGCTGCGAAAGGGCTCGATGAACGCCTTCATGGCTTCATCCATCTGGGTCAATGGTGTCGAGCGCAAAAACACGGCTGGTGGCACCGGCCCTTCGGGTTCACCTTCATGGCCAGCTTTCAAATCAACCGCGCCCAGTGCACACAGCACAATTTCTTCAGCGGGTTGCTCCAGCACCAAGCAATGGCACAAGTTGCCATAGGCATCGACCCAAGGGGTGGCTTTGTGGGGCAGACGCAGTTGCCAGTTCTGCACTGTTTGGCGTTCGGTGTTGGGTGGCGTCATGCGCAGCATTTGGATGCTGCGTTTGAAAGCATACTCGTACCTGTAGGTGGTTTCGTGGAACACATGGATGCTCATGTCAACACCTCCAGGTAGTCGGTTTGCACCGCATCTGCCAAGTTGATGTTTTCATGCACAAAGTCTTCGAGGTAAGTTTCCAGGCCTTGCGCATAAACCTCGCTCAAGCTGCCAAAGCGCAAATGCGTGAGCAAATTGGCGCAACGTTTGCGGGCCTCACGGCCGGTCTGTTGCGGAAGTTGGCTCAAGATGTAGCCAGTTTCGTCCAAGCAAAAATGCAAAGAGCGCGGCACCCTTGCATTGAAGATGAGCAACTCCGACACCCTGTCGGCGTCAATGGCATCCCGATAGGTGTCACGGTAGGCCTCCAAGGCACTGACTGAACGCAGCACCGCGCCCAAGCGGTAATAGTCGTCCACCAGGTCTTTGCCTTCGGCCTGCTCCACCCGCGTTTTCACACTCAAAATGCGGGCCGTGTTGTCGGCACGCTCGAGGTAGGTGCCTAAGCGAATGAAGTTGTAGGGCTGGTCGCGTTGGATGGTGGCGAAGGTGACGCCACGAAACAAATGGGAGCGTTGTTTGATCCATTCAAAAAACGACGAATCCACGGGATGCGCTGGCCCTTTGTTTTTCTTTTTGCGTGACAGCAACTCCAGCCAAGTGTCATTGATGCACTCCCACATCTCCACAGTCAAAGCGCCGCGCACAGACCGTGCGTTTTCGCGGCACGATTGGATGCAATTGAATATGGAAGAGGGATGGTCGGGGTCCCAAGCCAAAAACTGCGCCACTTGGTCGGAGCGCAAGGGCCGACCAGTGGCCTCAAAGGCGGCCAAGGTGTCGGTGATCACCAAAGGCTCTTTGATGGTTTCAGGATCGGCACGGCTGATGTCCGAGGTAGACACCAGTGCAAAAGACTGTCCCACTTCCAAAATGCGCGCCATGTTTTCAGCACGTTCCAAATAACGAGACAACCAATAAAGTTGAGCAGCCACACGCGACAACATCAAATCACCTCCGCCGCTTCCAACACCCAGGTGTCTTTGGTGCCACCGCCTTGAGAAGAATTCACCACCAAGGAGCCTTCACGCAAGGCCACCCGAGTCAGGCCTCCGGGCACGATGCGGGTTTCTTTGCCCATCAACACAAAGGGGCGCAAATCAATGTGGCGAGGTGCGATGCCTTTTTCAACAAAGATGGGACAGGCCGACAAACTGAGTGTGGGCTGGGCAATGTAGTTGTCTGGGTTGGCTTTCAAACGCAAGGCGAACGCCGCAATTTCGGCTTTGCTGGCCGTGGGACCGACCAACATGCCGTAGCCACCCGCACCATGCACTTCCTTCACCACCAGCTCGGGCAAGTGGGCCAACACATGAGATAACTCGTCGGGCTTGCGGCATTGCCAGGTCTGCACGTTTTTCAAAATGGGTTCTTCACCCAAATAAAAGCGCACCATCTCCGGCACATAGGGGTAAATGGATTTATCATCGGCCACGCCTGTGCCCAAGGCGTTGGCAATCACCACATGGCCTTGCCGATAGACCGAGGCCAAGCCGGGCACACCGATGAAGGAGTCCGGCTCGAAGCTCAGAGGGTCCATGTAGTTGTCGTCCACCCGGCGGTAAATCACATCCACTTGCTGGGGCCCCTCGGTGGTTTGCATGAAGACATGACCATCGCGCACAAACATGTCGCTGCCCTCGACCAGCTCGATGCCCATTTGCTTGGCCAAAAACGCGTGTTCAAAGTAGGCGCTGTTGAAGCGACCCGGCGTGTGCAACACCACAGTGGGTTGTTCCACCCAACTCGAAGAACGCAGGGTTTGCAAGAGCAGGGCGGGGTAGTGTTCAACAGGTCGCACCGCATAGCGGCGAAACAAGTCTGGGAACAAGCGCATCATCAAAATACGGTTGCTCAGCATGTAGGACACGCCTGAGGGGACACGCAGGTTGTCCTCCAGCACGTAAAAACCACCATCGGAATGGCGCACGATGTCCACACCTGCAATGTGCGCATAGGTTTGATGCGGCAGGTCTAGACCCAACATCATGGGCAGGAATTGCGCATTGGCCAACACTTGATCGGACGGAATCAAGCCCGCCTTCAAAATGTTTTGCTGGTGATACACATCGTGCAAAAACAAGTTGATGGCTTTGACACGTTGCACCAAGCCGGTTTCAAGTTGCGCCCATTCTTGGGCGTCGATGATGCGCGGAATCAAATCGGAAGGAATCAGTCGCTCGGTGCCGTCTTCGTCGCCATTGAGTGAAAACGTGATGCCGGTTCGTCTTGAAATCAAATCGGCTTCGGTTTGTTTCTGGTGCACCATTTCATCGGGGCAGGACTTGAGCCAAGCATCGAATGCCTCGTAATGCGCCCGAGGAAGACCGCTGTCGTCACACATTTCATTGAATATTGGGGCGGCCATGGACATCCTGTTTATGCAGCATCTTGCTGATGCATACTAAGCACGGTTTATGCCGTGCTGGGTGTGCAAGGCTTTCAATCACTTTGTTGGTGCGAGCGCGTAAGGTGCCAGACAAAACGCACCAACAACAAGTTTTTAAGCACACATTTGGTGCAAACAAGGAGTCAACAATGTCGCAAGTGAAACAAGTTTCGTGGTTGTCTCACCGGCTGAGAAACAACATTGGCAGCCATGACCGCTTGTTGCGCTCTTTATTGGGCGCTGTACTTGTTTTGGTGGCTTGGTTGTTCGAACTGCCCGAGGCTTTTTGGCTGGGCTTGTATCTGATCTTGACAGCGGCATTGCGCTTTTGCCCCAATTACGCGATCTTCAACGTCGACACCTTGTATGCGGGTGAACAAAAGAACACCATTCCTTGGGCAGAATTACTGGAGCTGTTGCCGCCGACAGATTCAGCAACGCCTGCAGAAACACCGGCAAAGCCGCTCGCGACGGCAGCTTCTAACGCCGTGGTTGCAGCCAAACCTGCAACATTCAGTCTGCCCCGCGAATTGAGCCATGCCTTGCTGCACGACATTGAAAGAAATGCGATTGATGAGATCTTGATGGTGCGGTTTTATGAAAACTTTTTTGGCTGCAGAATCAAAATTGAACAAGCCGCCCATTTGAATATTTATGTTTGTCAGTTTCCAAGCCACACCAGCAGACTGGACTTTGCCAAGTTGAAATCACAGTTGCTGCAGCGTGTGCAGGAAACCGCTTCTTGAATTCACATCGCCATCGATTGCGCCAAGTTGAAAACCGAGTTGGGGCCCGATGGTAATTTGTGGATCTTCAGGGGTTTGAAGCGAGGTTTGGTTTCTTGCTTGACCATGGGCGAGCCAAGGGACTCGAAGCGGCTGTGCTCTGGTAGCTGGGACAAGACTTGTTCCAAGCTGACATCTTGCAATTGCTGAGCAATGAAGTCTGTCACCAAATGGGTCATCAGATCTTTGTCAAGCTCGCCCAAGGACGCATTGGTTTGGGGGACGGGCGAGGGCTCGAAGGCGTTGATCACATCCAGCACTTTGATTTCATCTGTGCGTCCCATGGTGCAATAGCCGCCGCCTGGGCCTCGGTAAGAAATCACGAATTCCTTTTTTTTCAAAGAGGACATCAGTGATTCCAAATAAGAAATAGACAGACCCAAATGTCGGCTGATGAATTCAGTGGTGACCGGACCTGAAGACTGGTGTTGGGCCACCAACATCAAAGCGTTCAATGCGTTGTGGGTTAAATTTGAGAACATGCTTGACTCCTTTGTTCAAAACCTATTCGTTTCTTCTTCTCTTTCACCGAATATAGGCTTGCGCAGTGATAATTCAATCTAAAATTCAAAATTAATGTATATTTCATCCAAATAACTATTCAAAACTTGTGCAAATTAGAGAAACAACATGACAACTACCGATCAAACTGCTGGTGTTTACCGCATTGGCGCCGTTGCCAAACTGGTGGGCATTCCCGAGGCCACCCTGCGGGTCTGGGAACGCCGGTATCAAGTGGTGTCACCGCCCAAGTCCTCGGGCGGTCACCGGCTCTACAGCGAATTGGACGTGTTGAAGGTCACGTTGCTCAAAAGCCTGACGCAAGAGGGGCACGCCATCAGCATGCTCAGCACCATGGATGTGCCGCAATTGCAAAAAATGTTGAACGAGTCACGGCAAGCCCATACCCAGCAACTCGCTGGCCCGAGGCTTCCGGCTGTGGTTCATTTGGCGGTGGTGGGCTACACCTTGGCCAGTCGCATAGAAACGCAGAAATTCACCTTGTGTTTTGGTCAAACCACCTTGAAAGTGACACAAGTTGAGCCCGACTTGACACAAGCCTTGCGCAGTGCTTCTTCAGGCACTGTGGACGTGGTGCTGGTGCAAATGGGTGCGGTGCAGGCCCAAGCCAAAGATGAGTTGTTGAAACTGCGAGATCGCATGCGGGTCAACAAACTGGTGTTGGTCTACCACTTTGCCACAGACCATGTGCTGCAGCACCTGAAATCTGCGGGCATCATCGCTCGACGTGAGCCGGTGTCTGACATGGATTTGTGCGACATCATTCAGTCGGTGTTGGTGGTCGAACCCGGTCAGCCAGGCCCTGGCGGACACAAAATTGCGCCACGCAAGTACGATGATCTGGTCTTGCAAAAAATCAGCAACATCGACAGCAAGGTGCTGTGTGAATGCCCCAAGCATGTGGCGGACTTGATTCGACAACTCAACAGTTTTGAGCAGTACAGCAACGACTGTTTGAACAACTCATCCGAGGATGCCCGTTTGCATGCTTACCTGTCCGCGGTGTCGGGATCGGCTCGGGCGATGTTCGAGGAGGCCTTGGAGCGTGTTGCCACCCACGAAGGCATTTCCTTGAAATGAACAAGCGCCAGGGTGCTTAACGTCCTGTGGCAGACAGGGAAGCGCCGGGAACAGCGGCACCAATCGCTATGCCCAAGGCGGTGTCCAAAGCGATGCCGCCCATGACTGCATCTTGTGTGGGCGCTGAGCCGCCACATTGGGTGGTTATTTCTGCCGCCTTCATGTGATCAGCCGTGTTGATGCCGATATTGGCGAAAAACAGTGGTGCGACAGCGACCGGGCCGGTTAACAACACCAAGGCCGGTGCCGCCCATAATTTATGGGTTTTCAATTCATCATGCACCCACGCGTTGTGCCTTGCATTTTGACAAGCGCCGGTGCTGAAGTCTGGACTCTTATCATCCAATTGGCCAATTGCTTGCGAAGAACGACTGGCGCAAGCCCCCAACAGGGTCAGCAAGCACAACAGCACAATGTGTCTACAAGCATTCATTCTTCAAACCCCAAAAACCAAGCATGTATTGCTACTTTCATTATCGAGCACAACTTATTGATATTCTTTGATTTTCGTCATTTAACCCTTTTTCTAAAGTGATTTTTTCATGTCGCGTGTGATCAATTTCAGTTCTGGACCGGCCACCTTGCCCGAGAGCGTGCTTCAACAAGCCGCTGCCGACATGCTGGATTGGCGCGGCAGCGGCATGTCAGTGTTGGAGATGAGCCACAGGGGCCCCGAGTTCATGGACATCTTGGCGCAAACCCAAGCCTTGCTGCGCGAGTTGTTGGGCGTGCCTGACAACTACGCGGTGTTGTTTTTGCAGGGCGGGGCGATTGCTGAAAACGCCATCCTGCCTTTGAATTTAATAGGACGCACTGGTCAAGCCGACTATGTGGTGAACGGTGTGTGGTCGCAAAAATCGATGAAAGAAGCCGCTAAATATGGCCAAGTGAATTTGGCTGCCAGCAGTGAAGACAGCGGATTTTTATCCATGCCTGCACAAGACCAATGGCGTTTGTCACCGCAAGCCGCCTATGTGCATTACTGCAGCAACGAAACCATCGGGGGTGTGGAATGCCACTGGACGCCTGACACAGGCTCGGTGCCCTTGGTGGCCGACATGTCGTCCAACATTTTGTCTGCGCCTTTGGATGTGTCGAAGTTCGGCGTGATCTACGCGGGTGCCCAAAAGAACATGGGCCCCTCGGGGGTCACCGTGGTCATCGTGCGCAACGACCTGCTTGGCTCGGCTTTGCCCATCACGCCCTCAGCCTTCAATTACCAACTGCAGGCCGAGCAAGGCTCGATGTACAACACGCCGCCCACCTATGCCATCTACATCATGGGTCTGGTGTTGCAGCACGTGAAGACGCAAGGCGGACTCCCTGCCATGCTGGAACACAACCAGCGAAAAGCCGCGTTGCTGTATGACTTCATCGACCACAGCCAGCTGTTCAGCAACCGTGTGGCTCGCCAAGATCGCTCGCGCATGAATGTGACCTTCTTCCTGCGCGATGAAGGCTTGAATGCGGTGTTTTTAGAAGGTGCTCAAGCGCAGGGCATGGTGCAGTTGCGCGGTCACCGCTCGGCAGGCGGCATGCGTGCCTCCATTTACAACGCCATGCCGCTGGTCAGTGTGCAAACCTTGGTGAACTACATGCACCAGTTTGAAAAATCGAATGCCTGAAAAGCTCCGACAACCCGCAGCCCCTTGAAGCCTGAGGCTGAAGGCAGGCTCTTCAAGACTTCAGGCTCAGTGCATAACGCGCTGCATTCACCACGCTGGCGGCATCCACTTCAAAGAAGCTGCGCAAGGCCGCACGGGTGTCGCTGCGCCCAAACCCATCGGTGCCCAAAGTGATGTAACGACGACCGTCAGGCACAAAGGCCCGCACACTTTCGGGAACGGCCCGCACATAGTCGGTGGCGGCCACGATCGGCCCCTGGCTGTGCATCAGTTGTTGTTGCACAAAGGCCACCGAAGCCGAGCGACCTGCCATGGCCTCGCGTTCTTGCTGTTGGCCATCCCGGGCCAATTCGCTCCAACTGGTCACGCTGAACACATCGCAGGCGATGCCTTGCTTGGCCAACAGGTCGGCGGCTTTCAAGACCTCCCGCAAGATGGCGCCCGAGCCCATCAAACTCACGCGCGGTGCATGCAGGGGCAAGTGCACTGCGGGGGCTTGGAAGTGGTAGCAACCTTTCAGGATGTCGTTCTCAACACCAGCGGGCAGGTTGGGTTGGGCGTAGTTTTCGTTCATCAAGGTGACGTAATAAAACACATCGCGCTGCTCGGTCAGCATCTCGCGCATGCCGTTGTCGATGATGACGGACATTTCGCCGGCGAACGCCGGGTCGTAGGCTTTGCAATTGGGGATGGTGGCCGCCACCAAATGGCTGGAACCGTCTTGGTGTTGCAAGCCTTCGCCGCCCAAGGTGGTGCGCCCCGAAGTCGCGCCCAACAAAAAGCCACGAGCACGTTGATCGGCTGCGGCCCAAATGGCGTCGCCCACCCGCTGAAAACCAAACATCGAGTAGTAAATGTAGAAGGGCAGCATGGCCAAACCGTGCACGCTGTAGCTGGTGGCCGCCGCCGTCCAACTGGCAATCGCACCAGCTTCGCTGATGCCTTCTTCCAAAATTTGGCCGTCCATGGCTTCGCGATAGCTCAGCACCGAGCCGATGTCTTCGGGCTCGTATTTTTGGCCCACGCTGGAATAAATGCCCACTTGTTTGAACAAGTTGGCCATGCCAAAGGTGCGTGCTTCATCGGCGACGATGGGCACGATGCGGGGCCCCAACACCGGGTCTTTCAACAACTGACCCAGCATGCGCACAAAAGCCATGGTGGTGGACATTTCTTTTTGCTCGGCTTGCAAAGCGAAGCTGGCATAGCTGCTCAAGGCGGGCACGGGCAGGGCATCTGCTTGGGTTTGGCGCTGCGGCAAGTAGCCGCCCAACTCTGTTCTGCGGCCATGCAAGTACTGCATTTCAGGACTGTCTGGCGCGGGCTTGAAAAACGCCAACTGGGTGGCTTGCTCGTCGCTCAGGGGCAGGTTGAAGCGGTTCCTGAATGCGATCAAGGCGGTTTCATCCAGTTTCTTTTGGCTGTGCGTGGTCATCTTGCCTTGGCCAGCTTGGCCCATGCCATAGCCCTTTTTGGTGTGGGCCAAGACGACGGTCGGTTGGCCCTGGTGTTGGGCCGCTGCCGCATAGGCCGCGTGGATCTTCACCAGATCGTGGCCGCCGCGCTTCAAACGGTCAATTTGCTCATCGGTCAAACCTTGGGCCAGTTGCGCCAACTCAGGTGTTTGGCCGAAGAAGCTGTCACGGTTGAAACGGCCGTCTTTGGCGGCAAAGGTTTGCATTTGGCCGTCCACCGTGTTGGCAAAGGCACGCAGCAGGGCTTGGCTGTGGTCCCGGGCAAACAAGCCGTCCCAGTCGCTGCCCCAGACCAGTTTGATGACGTTCCATCCGGCCCCGCGAAAGAGTTTTTCCAGCTCGTCGATGATGCGGCCGTTGCCGCGCACCGGGCCGTCCAAGCGCTGCAAATTGCAATTCACCACCCACACCAGGTTGTCCAACTTCTCGCGCGACGCCAGGGTGAGGGCACTCATGCTCTCTGGCTCGTCCATCTCGCCGTCGCCAAACACGCCCCACACTTTGCGAGCGCTGCAGTCTTGCAACTGGCGGTGGGTCAGATAGCGCATGAAGCGTGCGTGGTAGATCGAGCTGATGGGCCCCAGGCCCATGGAACCGGTGGGAAATTGCCAAAAGTCGGGCATCAACCAGGGATGCGGGTAGCTGGACAGGCCTCGGGCGCCTGCGCTCGGTGCTGTGAGCTCTTGCCGGTAATGTGCCAAGTCTTGTTCATTCAAACGACCTTCCAGATAAGCCCGTGCGTAAACGCCAGGCGCACTGTGCGGTTGGAAGAACACCAAATCGCCGCCGTGCGCTGGGTTGCGGCCATGGAAAAAATGGTTGAAACCCACTTCAAACAAATCTGCCGCACTGGCGTAGCTGGCGATGTGTCCGCCCAACTCGCCATAGGCCGCATTGGCCCGCGCCACCATGGCCAGGGCATTCCAGCGCATGAGCGATGCCAGCTTTTCCTCGATGGCCAAGTCGCCAGGATAGGGCTGCTGGGCCTGCACCGGGATGGTGTTGGCATAGGGCGTGACCAACTCGGGCGACCAGCCGATTTGGCTGTGGTGCGCCATGACCACCAATTGGTCGAGTAAAAAACGAGCGCGTTCGGGGCCGTGCAAGGCCACCACGCTGTCAAAAGCGTCGCGCCATTCGGCGGTTTCAATCGGGTCAAGGTCTGAGGTGCGTTGCAGCATGGCGAAACTTCATACAGTTGCGAATGGATCAAACTGTAGGGTTTTGGCGGGAAAATGTGCTGTTGAAATGAGTTGCTATATCGATCATATTCAGAATAAAATTCTGCAAAATATAAATTTACAGGTGAATAATGCTTCTAGATGCCTTGGATTACAAAATACTTGCTCAGCTGCAAGAAGACAGTTCCCTCACCAACGTCGAGTTGGCCCGCAGGGTGCATTTGTCACCGTCGCCTTGCTTGAGCCGGGTCAAGGCCTTAGAGGCAGCGGGTGTCATTCAGCGCTATGTGGCGCTGACCCAGCCGCAGGCTTTGGGCTTGGGACTGAACGTTTTTATTTCCATCAGCCTGAAAGAGCAGTCCAAAGCCGCATTGGCCGAGTTTGAGCAACGCATCGCCGAGCATGACGAGGTGATGGAGTGCTATTTGATGACTGGCGACTCCGACTACCTGATTCGGGTCGCCATTGCTGACATGGCTGTGCTGGAAAAATTCATCTTGGAGCAACTCACCCCCATATCCGGGGTGGAGAAAATCCGCAGCAGTTTTGCTCTGAAGCAGGTGCGCTACAAAACCGCGCTGCCCCTCAAACCGCCACCTGTGTAAGCCGCCCGAGAACTTTGGCAAGGTGTGGGGGGTCTGATCTCAGGGCTTCTAGGGGCCGTGAACGGCCATGCGCAAGACATCTATTTGCGCAGAGACTTCATTTCACCGCTTCATCATGTCGGTGCGCAACATCTTCATCAGCAACATCCATTCACCGCCGTTTTGCACCGTGAAGGTGAAACGTTCGTTCATGCCGTTGTTCATTTCAATCTCATGCCAATTGGCAAACAAAGACAGGCCTTTGTGCAGAACGGCGGTTTCGGTGAAGGAAATTTCAATATGAATGAATGAAATATCTTCGTGGCTGTCGAAGGATTTGAAATAGAGCCCATCAGACAACAAATAAAGCACACCGGTTGGCAGAGAAAAGCGGCTGGCCGTGTTGGCTGGACCGTAGGCAATGATGGTTTTATTGATCAATTCAACCGGAATGGTCTGCTTGATGATTTGACCAATGTCCCGTGATTTGTACAACGCAAAAGCCAAGCCCAGACCAAGAACGGCCAAGGCATAAGCATGGCTCAGGGTGAATCCAAAGACCAACGCTGCCAGGAAAAGAAAGGGCATCCACAGATCAAAACGCATTTCCCATGGGCCCCGAGAGATCAACAAGGAGCTGTTGTCCAAGGTGTTGGCCAGAATCAACGGCGAAATGCTGCTGGGTTTTTGGCTTTGAACGTGCGGCAGTTGCGAGCCGCAGTTTTGGCAAAAAACGTTTTCACTGGGGTTGATGAAGTAGCAGCTGGTGCAGATCATGGCTGTCTTTCGATGCGCTTCATCTCAATGGCCCGCTTTGGCTTTGCTGTCAGGCGTGACTTTGTCCAAGGACTTTGCACTGCTGTCAGAAACAACTTTGTCGTGGGATAAAAAGTTATAGATGGCCAATGTGCTCAACACCACGGTCAGACCACAAAGCATGCCAATCACAAAGATCATGAAGCCACCGCCTTCGCCAGCGGGCTCCTCTTTGCCACCCGACTTGGTTTTGGTGCTTGCCGGGTCCTCTACTTTTTTCACGACCGCCTGCACCTTGAGCTTCAAGTCGTTGACGCTTTGGATCAGGGGAGCCAAGTTTTTCTCAATCGCTTCTGCTGCGACGGTGTTGGCCTTGAGCATGTCTTGGACCTTGGTCAATTCAGCTTCACGGGCTGTCGCCATGTTTTCCGTGTTTTGCGCCAAGTTTTGACCAAAGGATTTTTGGATTTCAATTTTTTGTTTTTCCAGCAGCAACTTGAATTCTTCTGGGATTCGGCCGGTGCTGGCAGACTCTTTTTGCGCATGCAAGTGGTTTTGCAACTCCGCCAATTGCACCGCAAATTGGGTTTGTTGCTCGATCAGGTTGTGCAACAGGGCTTCATTCGGATCGGGCTGCGCTTGTTGATGGCTTTGCTGCTGCGAAGCCAATGAAATGAAATCAAGCAGCAATGAATGTTTTTCCAGCGTTTTCTTCAATTCTTGCTGGTGCAATTCAAGCCGATGCGCCCATGCCAAGTCCTCATTCGCTGATGCCGCACTGTCTGCGACAGGACCAGGGGGCGGTTCAAGGTTCAGGTCGATATTCAACAGCTTTTGGTCATCCAAGGCGATTGAACTGGGCGATAGCTGGATGACAAAATCGTCTTCATCATGGTGGACAGCGCTGGCTGGGGTCTCCGCCGAGTCAGCCTGGGAGGCCGCGGGGCTGGACTCGGGCATGACGGCCATGGCCGCGTCGCTGGACTGGGCCAGCGCCAACTCCGGCTGCGTCAGTGACGTGTCCACATCTGAGCCCTTGGCCAGCCTTTTGACAGGCGCACCGCACTTGCCACAAAACTTGGCTGTGACTGAAAGGGGTTTTCCGCAGGCTGCGCAATCCATGGTTGACCTATCTTGATTCATTCTTCGGTGTAGATTCGGCACGGCGAGTATTTACCTGAGCCCGCATGGTATTCCTTGCACTCGCGAATAACGATTTCCTCGGCTTGTTGTTGCCCTTTGTCTGTGTAGGCATCGGCACAGTAAGCAGTCTCGCCATCAAAACTGTATACGAAAGCTTTGTAGGGTTTGTCGGGAAAGTTTTTACGATTGAACCGCTCAAAGAGTTTTTTGCATTTGCCAAACAAAGGTGGGCGGTAAAGCGTTGCCAAGGTTTGAAAGCGTTCGGGTTTTTCTTCCTCGGCCAAGGCCTGGGCCGCAATATCAGCAGGCGTCATTTCAGGGGCAAGCGCAGGACTGGCACTGCTGTCTTGGACTTGAACGGGGGGCTCTTTATGGGTGTGTTCATGGTTCTCATCAGCCATCGAGGACACTTCTAACGCAGCAGACTTCTCGACCGATCGGTTCGCGAGCGATTGGGAATAGATGAACAAAGGGATATTGATGAAGGTCATCAATATCGCCATGGTCAGGTATTTCGCTTTGCTGGTCATTTTTTAAAAATTCAATCTTGACGGGTGGTTACATCGAAGTCTTGCATAACTTGGATCGACTGAAACTGGGAGGACTTGAATGATCCAATCTGTCAATAAGGCTAAAATAAAACCTTGGTAGTCTCCCGTCAGCTCAAAATCAAGGAATTCCATGTCTGAATTAAGCGCCCAAAACAGCAGCCTGGTGATTGGTGAAGGCGTCACCTTTGTAGGCTCCATCTCTGCGCCTGGACGTGCCAGCATCAATGGTACGGTCACCGGTGAGGTGTCCGTGGCTGATTTACAAATCGGCCCCAAAGGCAGTGTGACGGGACAAATCAACGCGCAAGTCATTGATGTTCATGGTGTTTTGGCTGAAAACATCGTTTGCCACGATCATATTTTGATCCACCGCAGCGGCAGTGTTTCGGGCAATCTGGATTATTCTGAAATTGAAATCGAGCGCGGTGGCCAGTTCAAGGGTCAAATGACGCAACATCCATCGGGTCAGGTTCAAGGCAAGCCGCCTCAAAAGCCCAAGGTTTGACACGCTTTGGGGCGTTCAGCGCCATATTGTGAATACTAAAATTTGCTAAACATTGCAATGGCATGAATTTCAAAAATTTTCTGCAATGCTGTCATCGTCTCACCATGGATTCACGTTAACTATCTCAAGATTGTGAACGGAACTCCGAATGAACAAGTCCACTCAAGAACAAACTGACAACAACTCGGTTGAAATAGACCACCGTTATCAGTATGTGCCATCAGCCAGCACCCCCATCCGAAACACCTTTGAGCGTATTCGCAGCCAAATGGCTCAAGAGGCGGAGCAAAAAAGCCGTCCTGTTTCCCGCCTTTACTCCGGCTTTCGAGCTGTCAAAGCCTAAGCGCTTCCAGACTATCATGGGCAGATGGCCCTCAAATCAACCATCTACAAAGCGCAACTGCAAATTGCCGACATCGACCACAACTACTATGCAGACCACGCGCTCACCCTAGCGCGACACCCCAGCGAAACCGACGAACGCATGATGGTTCGCCTCGCAGCCCTCTCTCTCAATGCCCATCAGCTTCAAGACCTGTGTCAAGGGGACGCCACCTTGGCTTTTGGCGCTGGTTTGTCCGACCCCGATGACCCGGATGTGTCGTTGACCGATTTCACCGGCCGCAAACGCTTGTGGATTGAAGTGGGTCAGCCTGAAGAAAAACCACTGCAACGCGCAGGCAGCAAATCGGATCAGGTCTTGGTCTATCCGTTTGCCCATTCGGCCGACATTTGGTGGCGCAGCATTGAAAACAAGGTGAACCGGCAGGCCAAACTCAGCGTGATCCGCATCCCCTCTGAGGCTTCACAGGCCATGGCCGCCATGGCCGAGCGCAGCATGCAGCTGCAAGTCACCATCCAAGAAGGGGGCATGACCCTCAGCAGCAATAAAGGCAGTGTGCATTTCGAGCCGCTGGTTTGGAAATGAGCAAGCCTTGGTTGAAGACTGGCTTTGCGGCTGTTGGCTTGGTCTTGCTGGGTTGTTTCACAACCGCATCCCACGCCGCCGATCTGCATTGCGATATCGATGTGAATGGAGAGGTTCATCAGCATGTTTTCAAGCCTACTCAAGACCCCTACACCGCCCCAAGCATAGACATTGGCGAGCGGTTTCGGTTCAAAGCAGTGGTGCTGGGGCAGGGAGATGACATTGAACTCGTCAATATCTACGCCTACTACCAAACCAGACGCCAACCCATGTTGATGCAGCATGTGAAGCACCTGAAACCAGCGGCCCACCACAACCCCGAGCCCGATGCACTGACCGGCAGGGTGGCCCTGTACTCGCCGGTGCTGGGCAAGGAACTGGCTTACCGTTGCGCCCTGCACAAGGAGGCGCCATGAAGGTGTTGGGTTGGACACAGCGTTTTGGTTTGCATCACTTCAAAGCCAGAGGGGCCATGTTGTTGGCAGGGCTGTTTTTTGCTGGGCCTGTCTGGAGTGCCGAGACCGCACATTCTCAGCCCCAAGAGGCCTTGGTTCGTGTGGTGGTGGTTGGCGACATCATGTTGGGTGGCCCGCCCGAGCAGATGATGCAACGCGGTCAAGACCCGTTCAAAAACTTTGCCCAGGTTTTCAAAGACGCCGATGTTAGGCTGGGAAATTTGGAGTGCGTGGTGTCTGACAAGGGTGAAGCAGAACCCGACAAACCCAATGTGTTTCGGGTTCATCCCCGGGCCATGCGCTTCATAAGCCGCCATTTTGATGCGGTGGGGTTGGCCAACAACCATTCGGGCGACTACGGCCCCGTGGCCTTTGCCGACATGCTCAAGCGGCTGCGCCAGGCTGGAGTGGGCGTTTATGGCGGGGGTGACAACCTCGCGCAGGCCCATCAGCCTTTCATCATTGAGAAAAAAGGCGTTCGCATCGCCGTGTTGGGCTTCAATGAATTTCAGCCGCGCAGCTTTGAAGCCGACCACGACAGACCGGGCATAGCTTGGAGTGAAGACGAGCAGGTGCTGCGTGATGTTGCTTGGGCCCGTGGGCCTGGTCGCGCCGATGTGGTCATCACGGTGATGCACTGGGGTTGGGAAGACCCCGTGGCCAATCACCGTCAGCGCCAATTGGCCCGCTTGATGATTGACGCTGGCGTTGACGCGGTGATCGGCGGCCATCCCCATTTGGTGCAAGACAGCGAGGTCTACCAAGGCAAGCCCATTTTTTACAGCTTGGGGAATTTTGTTTTTGAGGGTTTTGACAATCCTGTCAACAACACTGGCTTGGTCTTGACCTTGAACATCAGCAAACAAGGTGTTCAACATTGGGATGTGGTGCAAGCGCACATCGACAAGCGCGGTGTGCCCAAGCGTGGCCAAAGACAACCTTGACCAAGCGCTCGCATTGCAGTTTTTTCCGTCCCTCCATTTCCCTTTTGATGTTGTCTACTGAAAGCTTGAAAACATGACCGTTAATCTGATGAATCACGTGGCGCACGGCGCTGGTGGCACCCCCGATGTCTTGACGCTGGCGCAAACCGCTGTGCCCACGCCCGGCCCCGGCGAGGTGCTGGTCAAGGTGGCCTATGCCGGTGTCAACCGCCCAGATTGCCTGCAGCGAAGTGGCCGCTATCCGCCACCCCCAAGCGCATCGCCCATTTTGGGTTTGGAAGCCGCTGGTCATGTGGTGGCGCTTGGCGAGGGCGTGACGCGATGGAAATTGGGTGACGCCTTGTGTGGCTTGGCCAATGGCGGCGGGTACGCCGAGTTTGTGTGTTTGCCTGAGGGCCAATGCTTGCCCATTCCCCAAGGCATGAGCTTGCTGCAAGCCGCAGCCTTGCCGGAAAACTATTTCACGGTCTGGACCAATGTGTTTCAACGCGGACACCTGAAAGCCGGTGAATGCTTTCTGGTCCATGGCGGTTCGTCGGGCATTGGCCTGACCGCCATTCAACTGGCCAAGGCCTTTGGTGCCCGGGTGTTTTGTACTGTGGGCAATGCCGACAAGGTGCAGGCTTGCTTGAACGCTGGTGCTGATTTGGCCATCAACTACAAAACCCAAGACTTTGTGGCAGAGGTCATGACCGCCACCGCCCAGCAGGGCGTGCACATCATTTTGGACATGGTCGGCGGCGACTACATGCAGCGCAATTTGCAAGCCTTGACGGTGGATGGGCGCTTGGTGCAGATCGCGTTTTTACAGCCCTCCAAAACCGAGGTGGACTGGATCGGTTTGATGGTCAAACGGTTGACTTTCACGGGCTCCACCTTGCGCCCCCGCACTGCAGCGGACAAGGCGCAAATGGCCAAAGAATTGCATGAACAGGTATGGCCGCTGCTCGAAAAAGGCCAATGCCAGCCCGTCATTCACCAGGTGTTTGACCTGGCCGATGCCGCACAGGCGCATGCCCTGATGGAGTCTTCCACCCACATTGGCAAGATCATGCTGAAGGTGGCGGGGGGCTGAGCTTGCAGGTTTCACACAGCCCATAAAGCGTGATTTCATGGCTTTCCACCGTGAAGCCTTTGGGTGCCAACTGCTGCATGTCCCCCGGGCAGTCGTGCACATCAAACACCTTGTCGCAGCGGTTGCAGTGGAAATGGTGGTGATGGTGGTGGTGGGACTGCTCGTAGCGCGGATTCTCACCCGGCAAATACACGGTGGTGAGCATGCCGTTGTCCACCAAGGATTTGATGTTCCGGTAGACCGTGGCGATGCCCAAGCCGGGCACTGACAAGGCGGCAGCTTCCTGGATCTCTTGCGGAAGCAATGGCCGTTGCGCCTCTTGGATGGCCTTCATGATGGCAGTGCCTTGTTTGGTGATTCGTTCCATGGGCTTTATAACTTGATAACAGGTTATCATTATCGATTGATTGGCGTTCTTCCATTGTGACTGAAGACGATCCCATTTTGGGTAAAAAACCTAAGGATGCACATGACCTTGATTTGGATTTTGGCTGCCTGCTTGTTGTCAACCTGTTTGAGTTTGTTGTTGGCTTATGCAGTAGCCCACCGGATCCCTGCCAAAGCGATGTCGTTGATGGTGGCTTTTTCAGCTGGAACCATGCTGTCAGCCGCCTTGATGGACGTCTTGCCTGAGGCCCTGGAACAGGAGGGCGTCGACCCGCACCTGTTGTTTGGGGTCTTGTTGTTGGCTTTGCTGGGTTTTTACTTCATGGAACGTGCAGCGCTGTGGCGGCATCACCATCACAGTCCGGACGCAGTGCAAGATCTGGCTGTCACCCCGGCGCCGCATCTCCATGCAGATTTGAAACCTGCGCGGTATGCCGTGTTGCTGGGTGATGGCGTGCACAATTTTGTGGATGGTTTGTTGATTGCCGCCGCTTTCATGGCAGACCCTTGGCTCGGGGTCACCACGGCGGCCGCCATTTTTGTGCATGAACTCCCACAGGAAATTGGCGAATTTGCAGTGTATTTGGCTTCAGGGTGGTCCAAAACCAAGGCCTTGACCATGAACCTGTTGGGGGGCATGACCAGTGTGCTGGGCGGCTTGGTGGGCTGGTGGCTGCTTGAACCCGGGCCAGCCATTCCCTATGTCTTGATGGTCACGGTTGCCAGTTTTGTCTATATTTCTTTGACCGATTTGATGCCCTACCTCCACAAGCAGCAAGGCCGGGATGGCTTTGCCCCGCAATCCGCTTTGTTGTTGTTGGGCGTGTCTTGGGTTCCGGCTTTGGCGCTTTTTTCCCACCACTGAAACCAGTTTCAATCGACCTAGAATGGACTTCTCATGAGCAAATGGATTTTCACCCTCATTTTTCAGGCCGCTTCGGTCTTGCTGCCCGCTTGGGCCGCTGACAAACATGAACATGCTGGACACTCGCATGGGCAAGGGCAGCTCGAGTTGGTGGTTCAGGGAGGCGCGGTCAAAGCCAATTTTGAAATCCCCATGGAAAGTCTTTTGGGCTTTGAACATCTGCCTAAAACAGCAGCCCAAAAGAAAGCCATGGCCGACTTGCAAGCGGCTGTGACTCAACCCGACTATGTGCTGGGTCTGCCCAAAACGGCGGCTTGCGAATTGAAAAGTGTGCAAGCCCAGTCCGATATGTTTTTGGGCAAAAAATCAACCCACAGCGATTTGGACCTGAGCATAGAGTTCACCTGCAGCCAACCCGCTGAACTCAAGCAAATTGAATTCCCCATTTTCAAAAAACACCCGCGCCTGAAAAGTTTGAAGGTCGACATGCTCACGCCGAAAGGTCAAGGTGCAACAACCGTCAAAACCAAAGACCCGGTGTTGCGTTGGTAAACCATGCCCTTGGCCCTGCACCTGTCTGAACTCACCCACGCATGGCCCGGCCAAGCGCCACTGATTCACATTGCCCAGCTGACATTACCGCAGGGCCAACATCTGTTCATTCAAGGGCGCAGTGGCTGTGGCAAAAGCACCTTGCTGTCCTTGTTGGCTGGCGTTCAGCAGGTCCAGCAAGGTGTCTGCCAAGTATTGGGTCAAAACTTAGCGACCTTGGGGCCCATGCAGCGGGACCAACTGCGTGGCGAGCACATGGGTGTGATTTTTCAGCAGTTCAATTTGCTGCCGTTTTTGGATGTCGCTGCCAATGCTTTGTTGCCCACCCGTTTGTTCGCCAGCCGTGCAGCGGCTGCCAGCCAAGTTTGGGGCAGTCCGCTGGCGCAAGCTCAAGCCTTGGCCGAGGGCTTGGGTTTGCCTTCATCACTTTGGCACCAGCCGGTGCACCAGCTGTCGGTGGGTCAGCAGCAGCGGGTGGCTGCCGTGCGTGCCCTGATGGGGCAGCCCCAACTCATCATCGCTGACGAGCCCACCTCCGCTTTGGATGACGCCAACCAATTGGAGTTCTTAGATTTGCTGCTCGGCACGGCCGAGAAGCAGGGCGCGAGTGTGGTGATGGTCAGCCACAACGCCCGACTGGCTGATCGGTTTCACCAAGTCCATGTTTGGCCAACCAAGGAGGCTGCATGAAGTTTTGGCTGGGTTTGGCGTGGCAAAGTGCTTGGTCCAGGCGGCAAGCCCTGTCCTTGGTCACGGTCTCGGTGGCCGTCTCGGTGCTGATCTTGCTGAGTGTTCAGCAACTGCGTGAAGACGCCAGACGCAGTTTTTCCAACGCCTTGAGCGGCGTTGATTTGATTGTGGGGCCACGCGGCAGTGCCACCGAACTCATGCTCTACAGCGTGTTTCAAATTGGCCGACCCTCTAGAAACATGGGCTACGCTGGCTTCCAAGAGATTCAAACAATGCCCCAAGTGCGTTGGGCTGTGCCCATCCAGTTGGGGGACACCTACCAGGGTCACCCGGTGTTGGGCACCACGGCTACCTTGTTCACCGAGTTCCAAAGTCAAGGCAGGGGTTTGGACTGGGCGCAAGGTCGGACATTTGGCAACCCGCAACAGAACGCTGAAGCATTGAAAGAAGTTGTCTTGGGAGCCGAAGTCGCCAGACGATTTGGACATGCGCTTGGCGACAAACTGGTTGTCACCCACGGTGCTGGTGGTGGTCCTGAGAGCACCGAGCACGATGACCAGCCCCTGACTGTGGTTGGCATATTGAAAGCGACTGGGGCACCAATCGATCGATCGGTTCTGGTCAATTTAGAAACGTTTGAAGCCATGCACCAGGGCTGGGGTTTGGGTATCTCGCCCCATGCCCTGCAAGCTGCAAATGCCAGTCAAGTCGCCGCACTGGACCCCAAAGAGTTGACGCCGGTCAGTTTGTCAGCAGTTTGGATTGGCTTGCACAGCCGCACCGAGGTGTTTTCAGTGCGCCGAAAAATTGAAAGCTTCAACCGTGATCCCCTGATGGCAGTGATGCCTGGCGTGGCTTTGGATGAGTTGTGGCAGGTTGTCAAGGTGGTTGAAAACAGTTTGGTGTTGGTGGGTATGTTGGTGGCTGTCAGCGCCATGCTGAGTGTGGCTGCCGTGCTCCTTGTCGCCATGGCCGGTCGGCGCAAAGAATTGGCGATCTTGCGAGCCATGGGCGTGGCCCCAACGTCTTTACTGGGCTATGTGTTGTTGGAGTCTGTGTTGGTTTGTTCGCTGGGCATCCTGGCTGGCGAGATAGGGAGTCAGGGCTTGATGTGGGCCGCGCAAGACTTGTTGAGGGTTCAATTTGGGGTGTTGGTGCAGCCGGGCTGGCCCTCAGCTGAAGCCTGGCTCAGCTTGGCTGCCCTGGTCACAGTGGCTTTTGTCGCCAGTTTGTTGCCCGCTTGGCAGGCTTACCGACTGTCCCTGATGGATGGCTTGCATCCTCCAACCCTCTAACTGGAAATCATCATGAAATCAAAGTCGCATCACATAGACCGACGTCAGTGGCTTGCTGCCTTGACGAGCATGGCCTTCGCGCCGTTCGCATGGTCGCAAACGGCTGGTTACAAAACCATTGATTGGAACGATTTGATGCCGGATGACTGGGTCAAAGAAATGACCACAGAAATGGCCAAAATGAGCAAGTTGAACGGTTTGCTGGATGGCAGTCCTGAGGCCACCAAGGCCATGGCTGATCTGCGTAAAAAGCTAGATGACGCACCGATTGTGAAGTCGCAGGTGAACCAAAAAATTCGATTGCCTGGTTATGCCGTGCCCTTGGATGCGGACCGCAACAGCAAGCGCGAGTTTTTGCTGGTGCCGTATTTCGGCGCATGCATTCACACCCCACCGCCACCTTCCAATCAAATCGTACTTGTGCGCCCAACGGCCAACAGCAAAATCAAGAAAATGCCGGAATCCATGGATGTACTTTGGGTCGAGGGTGAACTGAAAGAGGCTCGGGTGAACACCAGTCAAGGGGTGAGCGGCTATATGCTCGAGGCCATCAACATCGCGCCATACGAGACAAAACCGGCCAAGCGCTGACCTACAATGGCCAAACAGCAGTTTTTCTCGATTTCAGACTCAACCTTTTACAGCGGGACGTTCTATGGCAACCAATCTTGATCAATCCAACAACCTTGTGATCGGTAACGGCGTGACTTTCAAGGGCACCTTGAATGTGCCCAAGAAGGCGACGGTTTATGGGACTGTTGACGGTGAGCTGACTGCTGAAGAAATTTTCATTGGCCAGTCCGGCAAGATCACCGGCAAAGTCACTGCCCGCAGCATCGAGGTGGAGGGCGAATTGCACCAGGTCATCCATTGCCGTGATCACTTGCATATTCGAGCCACTGGCAAGGTGTCTGGCAAGCTCGAGTATTCACAAATTCAGATCGAGCGTGGCGGTGAGTTCCGAGGCGAAATGCAGCAAGTTGGTGCACCTCCTGTGATCCCGCCTTCCAGCGCATCTTTCTCAGCCCCCAAGCCGGTAGTCGCGCCAGGCGCCATGCCCGGCCCATCAGGCCCTTCTGGGAATTAAGTCTCAAGCATCATTTGAAGGCTTTTTCACAAGGCCCCTGCGGTTGCGCTTTCATGCACAGGCAACTCATGCCGAAATTTTGAACATTTTTCTTCTCAATGCCGCGCACGCTCACGCGCCTGACCGCATTGGGAGGAATATAAAGTTTCGGTTCAAAAGCTTGATGTCTTTTACTACCATCTTTGAAGTCGAAACTGGCACCGATGCAAAAAATCGGGCCGCTGAGCTTGTTGCCCACTTCAAACATCATCAAATCGGGTTCTTCCTTGGACCAGCCGGATTGGATGTTCAATTGCTTGAGCTCAGCTTGGGATAACTCGGTTTGACGCAATTTGTCTTCATGACTGAACCACCCCATGCTGAATGATTCAGTGAAAAGAACAAACCCAAGACAACAAAAAACAAACCCAATGCGATTTTTCATGGCTGCTCATTTTACCGAGCTCTGTCAGCTGTAAGAGCCCATGCTTTAAATCAAAGTCAAGATATCGCGCAAGCTTCGACCACTGTAGGTGGGTCGGGGACCGAGTGTTTCAAAGGGCATGCCCTGTCGATTGACCCAAAACGACTTGAAACCAAACCAGGTTGCACCCAATGCATCCCAACTGTTGCTAGAGACAAATAAAACCTCGCGAATATCCACTTTGTAGTGATCTGCTACCAAGCCATAGCTTTGCGGCGATGTTTTAAATTGACGCACCTCATCCACCGACAGGACCTTGTCAATCACATGGCCCATACCCGCACTGCTGACTGCAGCTTGCAGCATGTCTGGGCTGCCGTTGGACAGAATGGCAGCAGGTATCTGCAAGGATTGCAATGCTTCGAGTACCGCCAGGTTTTCAGGAAATGGCGTCAGCTGGGCATACTGGTCCATCAATCGTTTTTGTTTGGCAGGCGTCAACTCCAACTCGAGTCGCTGGCAAGCGTATTGCAACCCTAGTCGGGTCAGATCCCAAAATGACTGGTAGTGGCGACTGCCCATGGGGTTCATGGGGTCACTGAGTGAGATGAGACGGCTGTATTCGATCTGCTTGTCACGCCAAAGAACTGAAAGCGCCTGCCCCTGCCCTGGAAACAGCGATTCAGCCAAACTGCTGATTGAATAGACATCAAACAATGTGCCGTAGGCATCAAAAACAACCAATCGAATCATGTCAACTCCAGAATGTGGCCGAGGATGCAAATGGGATCGCCACGGCGACAGGGCCCAAGGCTGGTGTGCATCGTATACTTAAAAAATGAACATCCTTGTTTTGAACGGACCCAATCTCAACCTGCTTGGCACCCGCGAACCCGAGCAATATGGCCAGACCACTTTGGCCGATGTTGAGCTGCTTTGTGCGCAAACTGCCATGGCCTTGGGCTATGGTGTGGAGTGTTTTCAAAGCAACCACGAAGGCGAGTTGATCGACAAGTTACACAGCTTCGCAAAGTTGGTGCAAGCCGGTCAGGCCTTGGGTGCGGTTTTCAATCCTGGGGGCTTCACCCACACCTCTGTCGCTTTACACGACGCCATCAAGGGCACTGGGCTGCCAGTCGTTGAAGTCCACATCACCAACGTCCATGCACGTGAGGCCTTTCGCCATCATTCCTTCATTGCACCAGTGGCTCTGGGGTCCGTCATTGGCATGGGTATACAAGGCTATGCTTTGGCTGTGCAAGGCTTGATTCATAAATCCACCTGAGCGCGGAAGGTCGTCAGGGTTTATTCACGCACAACACGACAAGGATTTTTGATGCCTTTGGATGTGCGCATGCCTTCGCATCGCTCCATGGCTTTTCGTTCTGCGACTGCAGACATCTTGACGTAAATGGAGCAGGTGAAAATCATCTTGTCCTCCACCAAGTTGCTGTCATAGGCGACAACACATCGCCCGATGTCGCCAAGGTTGGGTCGCTCATGTTTAAAAGCTTCCTGCAGCGCACTGGGCAGGTCATGCAAGTGGACACCTGGGTAGACATAGGCTTCGGCCATTGCCGAACCCATGAGCGAAAAGCTCAGCACAAGGGCTGTGATCAGAGAATGAATTTGACGCATATCAGTGATGTTAAGCCAAGAACTGTCATCCAGGCTCAGGCCCAAGGCGTTATCAAGTCATCACCCAATCGGTTGATAGAAATACACACAAAGGACCTCGCCATGAAGAAAATACTGCCTGTCTTGTACACCTTGTTACTAACTCTTTCTATGGGGCCTGCCATGGCCGATCCCGGGCGCTGGGACAACCATGTGGGGACGCGGGCCCGTATCCAAATTTCTATCGACAACCATCATGTCCATGGCCGGGGCGCGAGGCACAGCGGATTCGGCTACAACCACAGATACGGTGGTTACAACCATGGTTACAGGCAGCATGGGCACGGCTGGGGACTGGCTCCTTGGGTGGCAGCTGCTGCCGTTGGCACCACCATTTATTGGGCCAACAACTACACACCAGCACCTGCCACCGTGATTGTTTCGCCACCCGTGGTGATCGACCCCGCTCGGGTTGCCTATTTCTGCCAAACTGCCCAGCAATACTATCCAAACGTGCCAACATGCAACGTGCCTTGGCAGTTGGTGAACTATTGAACATCAAAGCGGATGGATGGTTTTCTCGCCTTGGCGTTGTGAATGGCGAACTGTGCCACCCAAGGTCTCAACCTCAACACTGGCTCGTTTGCCTTGATAAACCTTTCGCTTGAGCCAATCGAGTTCTTCTTGCAAAGCTTTCTCTGTGCTCAGGGTTCGATGCCAACACTTGATCTCGGGGGCCCAACGGTAGCCGCGCGCTTTCAAGGCATCTTTTGAATCAAAAGGAGAACCGGTCGCGTACAGACGCACTTGGGGTTGGTTCAAAGACTCCAACAGGGTCAACAAGGCCGGTTGCTGACTTTGCGGAAGCAGGGCGGTCAATAATTCCAGCAAGGCCCAGCAATCTGTTTCAGCCCGGTGGGCTTCATAAAAAATACCTTGTGTTTGCATCAAAAATTCGAGCTTAGCAGAGCTGATGCCCTCGCCTTTCCAGTCGATATCGCGAATGCTACAAGCCCAATGCTTGTCTTGAAAAACAGGCCATCGTTTTTCTACGAAAGGCCGATCAAAAGAAGCATTGTGTGCAATCACCACCGCCGCAGCATTCACAATGGCATTGACCTTGGCATCATCAATGGTTTTTCCGCGCACCATCTCATCAGTGATGTGATGAACCGCAGTGGTTTCTGGCGGGATGGGGCGCAAAGGGTCTTCTAACTCGTCAAATACATCGACCACCCTGTGAACAGTCCCAAGCACGGGGTCAAATTCAAACACGATCATTCCCAATTCAATCACTTGGTCAGCATCGACGTTCAGTCCAGTTGTTTCAGTGTCAAGCACCACGCCTCTTTGAAGCATTTGTCCAGGCTTAGAGGGGTTGAATTCATGCCTTGGAACCAAGCGACGCAACACTTTGTAATCTGGGTGTTGGTCTAAAGCTTGGGCCATCTGCTCGGGACTTAAAGGGTTGTTGTCTTGGTCGTTCATAGAATCTTTCGAAGCAAAGCCTTGCCAACTTGTCGAATCAGCTTGGGTCCTTGGTAAATCAAGCCGGTGTAGATTTGCACCAGATCTGCACCAGCCTCAACTTTTTGCACGGCATCCTCCGCCGTCATGATGCCGCCCACACCGATGATCGGAAAGTTGACGCCCAGTTGCGCACGAAGGGCCGTGATCACCCGGTTGCTGGCGTCACGCACCGGTGTGCCTGATAAGCCGCCTGCTTCTTGCGCATTCGGCAAGCCCTTCACAGCATCTCGTGACAAGGTGGTGTTGGTTGCAATCAGCCCCCAAGCTTGGTCTTTGACCGATTCGCCGTTCATGCAATAGGCCCGCAAGGTGTTGGCCAATTGCGCAAGTTGTTCCTCGGTCAAATCAGGTGCGATTTTGATGAACAAAGGAACATGTTTTTGGTGTTGATCCGCCAACTGCTGCCGACGTTCATTCAATGCATGGAGCAAGCCAGCAAAAGCTTCATCGGTTTGCAAGCTGCGCAAATTTTGCGTGTTGGGACTGGAAATATTCACCGTCACATAGTCGGCAAAAGGGTAGACCGCATTCAAGCAGGTCAGGTAATCATCGGTCGCGCGTTCAATGGGTGTGCTTGCGTTTTTTCCAATATTCAAGCCCAGCAACATGGGCGCTTGGGAGGCGTTTCGAAACCGCGCTTGTTGCACGTTGGCTAAAAAAGCAGACAAACCGTCGTTGTTGAAACCCAAGCGATTGATGAGTGCATTGGCTGCAGGCAAGCGAAACATTCTGGGCTTGGGGTTGCCAGCTTGGCCCAGCGGGGTCACCGTCCCGACTTCGACAAAGCCAAACCCCATGGCTTCCCATGCATCAATGCAGCGTGCATTCTTGTCCAGACCGGCAGCCAACCCCACGCGGTTGGGAAAGCTGAGCCCAGCCAAGGAAACGGGGTCCTCAATGCGTGCTTGCTGGTAAGCATGCCGCCAGACATTGTGTTGGGTGCTTGCCAAGATGTCGATGGTGTGCTCATGCACAGTCTCCGCATCAAATGCAAACAACAGGGGGCGAACAAGGGCGTAGGGCAACAAGGACATGGATAATCTGCGCTGAATCAATGATGGAATTGTCACCGATGAGCCAAGCTGTGCTGAGCCAAGACGAATTAAAAACCCAGGTGGCCTTGGCCGCCTTGCATTACGTGGTGCCCAACGAGTGGGTAGGCGTTGGCACCGGCTCCACCGTCAACAAGTTCATTGATGCGCTCGCTGCTGCTCGAATACCCATCAAAGGCGCGGTTTCCAGTTCTGAGGCTTCAACGCAACGCATGAAAGAGGGGGGGCTGCCGGTCGTTGATTTGGCGCAAGTAGCGCGTTTAGCGGTCTACATTGATGGTGCAGATGAAATTGACAGCCACGGCTTCATGATCAAAGGTGGCGGCGCCGCACTCACGCGCGAAAAAATTGTGGCGGCACAAGCTGATCAATTTGTGTGCATTGCTGACGCATCCAAATTGGTCCAAGTGTTGGGTCGTTTTCCACTTCCCGTCGAAGTCATTCCGATGGCTGCACCTGAAATCATCCGTCGCTTCCAGTCCATGGGCGCACATGCGGATGTGCGCATGAAAGATGGTCTGCCCTTGGTCACAGACAACGGACAATTTTTGGTTGACGTCACAGGCCTGCAGATTCGCGAGCCCTTGTCATTTGAAAACCAAGTGAGTCAGTGGCCAGGTGTTGTAACGGTGGGCGTTTTTGCCCACCAAAAAGCCCACGTGTGTTTGCTGGGCACCAATGCAGGCGTGCAAACCATTCACTATGAATGATCAGGCAGCTTGCGCCATGCCCTGATGGCGCAGCAAAGCCTCTAAACTCGGCTCGCGTCCTCGAAACGCTTTGAATGATTCCATGGCAGGACGGCTGCCGCCAGCCTCCAAAATCGTTTGCCGGTAACGGCGTCCAGTCGCCACACTTGGACTGCCATCTGCAGCAGCTGTTTCTTCAAAGGCGGCATAAGCATCTGCACTCAGCACCTCGGCCCATTTGTAACTGTAATAGCCTGCCGAATAGCCGCCAGCAAAAATATGGCTGAATGAATGCGGCATGCGGTTGAAGGCGGGTGGATGCAACACCGCCACCTCATCACGAACTTCTTGCAAAACTTGCATCACACGGTCAGCGGCTGCTTTTTCAGAGTGCAAGCGCATGTCCAACAAGGAAAACTCGATTTGACGCAGGGTTTGCAAACCACTTTGGAAATTTTTGGCCGCCAGCATTTTGTCAAACAAAGCGCGGGGCAAAGGTTCTCCGGTGTCCACATGGGCAGTCATGTGTCTGAGCACGGCCCATTCCCAACAAAAGTTTTCCATGAATTGACTGGGCAACTCGACCGCATCCCATTCCACACCACTGATACCTGACACATCACGTTCATTGACTTGCGTCAGCATGTGGTGCAAGCCGTGTCCACACTCGTGGAACAAAGTGATGACATCGTCATGCGTGAGCAATGCCGGTTGGCCGTTGACACCTTCAGCAAAATTGCAAACCAAATGCGCGATAGGCGTTTGAAGTTTGCCGGTGTCTGGGCGCAACCAACGGGCACGCACATCGTCCATCCAAGCGCCGCCACGTTTGCCTTTGCGGGCGCTGGGATCAAGGTAAAACTGCCCCACCAGCTGCCCTTCACGCTCGATTCGGTAGAACAAAACGCTTGGATGCCACACTGGCGCCTTGTCCTGTTGGATCTGCACCTCAAACAGTGTTTCCACGATTTTGAACAAGCCGCTCAGGACTTTGGGCGCGGTGAAATAGGGCTTCACCTCTTGTTCGCTGAAGGCGTAGCGAGACTCTTTGAGTTTTTCGCCAATGAAGGTCCAGTCCCAAGCTTGTGGATCCTGCAAGTGCAGTTCATCCCGCGCAAACGCACGCATTTCTGCCAAGTCTTTTTCGGCAAAGGGTTTGGCGCGTAGAGCCAAGTCTCGCAAAAACTTCATCACATGCTTGGGTGACTCGGCCATTTTGCTGGCCAAGGACACTTCAGCATGATTGGCATAGCTCAACAACTCGGCTTCTTCTTGTCGCAATTGCAAGATTTCTTGCAGCAACACCGTGTTGTCAAACTCAGGGTGATCTGATTGGTCGGACGCTCTTGTTGAATACGCGCGATAGAGTTTTTCACGCAGTCTGCTGCTGTGGGCGTATTGCATGACCGGCAAATAGCAGGGCATTTTCAAGCTGAGTTTGTAGCCTTGTGCGCCATCGGCTTGGGCCGCTGCTTTGGTCGCTTGCAACACATCGTCTGGAATGCCCGCCACTTCTTCCTCGCCGACCAGCAAAGACCAGGCATCGGTGGCGTCGAGGACGTGTTCGCTGAACAATTGGCTGATCTCTGCTTGGCGTTCTTGAATGGCGGCAAATCGTTCCTTGACCGTGCCCTTCAATTCGGCTCCTGAAAGCACAAAATTACGCAAGGCCAAGCGGTGCGCATGGGTTTGCTCCGGGTTGAGGCTGCTGGTGTCAATGGCTTTGTATTTGGCATACAAGGCTTCGTTGGCACCCAAGCGGGTCCAAAACTCGGTGATCCTCGGCAGTTCTGCGTTGTAGGCGGCTCGCAAATCAGGCGAGTCCATCACGGATTGCAGATGGCTGACCATGCTCCAAGCGCGGCCAAGTCGCTCGGTGGCGGTGTCAAGAACTTTGGCAATCGCCGTCCAATCAGCAGGAAAGTCGTGGGCTGTGACTTGCGTCAATGCTGCATCGGCCTGGGCCAGCAGGCTGTCAATGGCGGGAGCTATCGAGGCGGGTTGAACCTGATCAAACAGGGGGAGGTCAGAGAAGTCGAGCAGGGGATGGGTCATGAATGAGCAGATGCGGTCTTTTCAGCCGAAGCCAAGGTATTGACCAGCAGCATCGTGATGGTCATGGGACCCACACCGCCAGGCACGGGCGTGATGTAGCTGGCGACTTGCTTTACACCTTCGAAATCAACGTCGCCACAGAGCTTGCCTTGGTCATCACGGTTCATGCCCACATCCAACACCACTGCACCTGGTTTGACCATGTCGGCGGTCAAAACATTGCGTTTGCCAACCGCTGCTACCACCACATCAGCTTGCAAGGTCAGGGCCTTGAGGTTGGTGGTGGCACTGTGGCAAATCGTCACGGTGGCGCTTTGCTGAAGCAGCATGAGCGCCATGGGTTTGCCAACGATGTTGCTTCGGCCAATCACCACGGCGTGCTTGCCGCGCAAGTTGTAGCCGATGTGTTCCAACATCTTCATGCAGCCATGCGGTGTGCAAGGCCAGTAACCGGGTAAGCCCGTCATCAGGGCGCCTGCACTGGCGACATGGAAACCGTCGACATCTTTGTCGGGGGCAATGGCTTCAATCACTTTTTGGGCATCAATATGAGCTGGCAAGGGCAGTTGCACCAAAATGCCGTGAATGCTGGGGTCGACATTGAGGGCTGCAACGCGATCGAGCAAGGCCGCTTCGGTCATGGCCGCATCGTGTTTTTCCAAGACCGAGTGGATGCCCGCTTGCTCGCAAGCTTTGACTTTGTTGCGAACATAGACTTGGCTGGCCTGGTTGTCTCCGACCAAAATGACCGCCAAACCTGCTGTCAGTCCTTGCGATTTGAGTTGCTCAACACGCTCGCTGACTTGTTGACGAAGCAGTTGAGAAAGTGCGTTTCCATCGATGAGTTGTGCAGTCATGGTAGATCAAGATTTATGGGTTGGTCCGAGGGCGATTTTCAGCAAATCAGCTACTGTGTTGGCATTGAGTTTTTCCATGATGTTGGCGCGGTGCGCTTCAACGGTTTTGATACTGATGCCCAAGTCATCGGCAATTTGTTTGTTCAGGCGGCCTGCCACGATGCGCTCTAAGACCTGTGCTTCTCTAGCCGTGAGCTTGCCCATCAAGGCCTCACGGTTGGCTGCATGCTGATAGTCCGCAAAAGCCGAACGGGCTTGATCCAACATTCTTTCAACAACGTTCAGCAGCTCTTCTTCATTGAAGGGCTTGGGGATGAAATCCATGGCGCCTTTTTTCATGGTGTTGACGGCCATGGGGACATCGCCGTGACCCGTGATGAACACGATGGGCAAGGGTGACTTGCGTTCCAACAAACGATCTTGGAGTTCCAAGCCTGTCACGCCGGGCATTCGAATATCGACAATCAAGCAAGCCACCTCGCGGGGGTCGTAGCGGCTGAGGAATGATTCGGCTGAATCGAAGCAACGCACGCGGTAGTCCTTGCCTTCTAGCAACCATTGCAGTGAATCACGCACGGCTTCGTCGTCATCCACCACATAAACATTGCCTTTTTTCGGGATCAAACTCATCTTTACTCCAGCGTGCAAACAATCTGCACAAATTCAAACAGAAACCAGGGCGGGCGAGGCCGGAAGCCAGAATGAAAACCGACATCCCATGATCACTTTTCCATTGTAGATGTTCTCAGCTTGCATTCGTCCCTGGTGGGATTCGATGATGGTTCGACACAGATTCAAGCCAATGCCCATGCCTTCTTTTTTGGTGGTGTAAAAAGCTTCAAACACACGAGACATCACTTCTTGCGACATCCCCACACCGCTGTCGGTGACAGAAAATTCCACCACCGGTTGGGCTTCGATGATTTTGGGCACGATTTGCAACTCTACTTTGCGCTGGTCCAAAGGTCGGTTGGCGTGTTCGATGGCTTCTGCGGCATTCTTCAGTAAATTAATCAGCACTTGCTCAATCAAGATGGGATCGACCAAGATGCTGGAGAGCCGATCGGACATGTACAAACTCAACTGCACCCGACGGCGACGCAATTCAATGTCAGCCAATTCCACCGCCTCGGTCACGATGGGTGCGATGTGGGACATGAGCTTGTTGGTTTCGCTTCGTTTCACAAAACTTCGAATTCGCTGAATGATTTGGCCCGCACGTTGTGCTTGCCTGGACGTTTTTTCCAGAGCGGTGAGCAACTCCTCTTCACTGATTTGCTTGCCTTTGATGCGCGACACCATGCCGGTGCAGTAGTTGGAAATGGCGGTCAACGGTTGGTTCAACTCGTGAGCCACACTGGAAGCCATTTCACCCATGGTGATCAAGCGGCTGGCGGACTGCGCTCGTTCGGCTTGCAAGTCGGCTTGCTCTTCTGCATGGCGTCGCGCCGTGATGTCGGTGGAAATCACCATTTGCGCCAAGCGTCCATCCACCCAATTCAAATATCGCGAGCGAACTTCTAGCCATTTGTTCAAGCCTGAAAGGTAGATTTCAGAGTTCTCTGAACCCGCTTGGGTCAAGCTTTCACCGGGCATACCCACCATATCGTCAACCGATTCATCACCAGAAACCGCATCCGTCCTCAACATGCCAGCTTGTGTCACCAGTTCCAGATGGCCATCGCTTTGATTGCCAAACCACTGGCGGTAGAGCTTGTTCGCAAACAACAATTCAGTGCTCCCAAGAGGCGTCACTGAAACCGAAGCATCCAAGGCTTCAAGCACAGTCGTGAAACGCTCGTACGAGGCTGACAGTTGTTCACGGATCCGGTTGGGCTCGGTGATGTCCGTCATGGAAGTCATCCAGCCCGTTTGAGCGCCGTGTGCATCAATCAACGGGGAGACATACAAACGTGCATCAAACATGGTTCCGTTTTTGCGTTTGACCCGAATTTGAAAACCACTCATGGTGGTGCGGCCATTGAGTTGATCCGTCAATTTGGTGTTGAGCAAATTGCGGTCCTCATCGGGCCAGTAGGGAAACGGCGAACTCAAACCCACCAGTTCCTTTTCGGTCCAGCCTGTCATTTGACAAAAAGCAGCATTCACATAAGTGATGCGGCCATTCATGTCCATCGCCCGCATGCCGGTGAGGATAGAGTTTTCCATGGCGCGTCGAAAATTGGTTTCGGCCACCAAGGCTTGTTGAGCTTGCAAGCGCCGCCGCGTGTGTTGCCAAGTACCGATCAGCATCCAAGTGGTCATGCCACTGAGCAACAAGACCAACCAAAACAAGCCACTGCCAATCAATACTTGTGAGGTTCGGTAGACCTGTGCGCGCAGTTGCAAGCTGTTGCCCACGGTCGAAACGGGCACGGTGTATTCATAAGCTTTGGATTCCCACGGCGAATACTCAAATAATCCGGTGCGCGGCTTGATGCTTTGACCCGCCAGCAAATTGTTGTCGGCGTCAACCAATGAAACAGCATGGCGTGCCACAACCTCTGCAGGCACGGTAAAGCGCAACAAGCCCTCGAGGGTGTATTCGATCATCACCACCCCTTTGAAGTCGTTGTTGCTCAAGATGGGTATGTGCAACTGGAGATGCGCTTCAATTTGATTGCCGATATCGCCTTTTTTAAACAGAATGGGTGTGGAATAGATGGATCTACGTAATTCTTTGGCGAGCAAAAAAGTGTCTTCAGTTTGAGCATGGTCTATCCAAGCGCCTTGTCGGTGAAATGGCAGCAATTCCACCGTGCCCGAAGCGTAGTTCGAGCGCACATGCCGGTTGTTGTCAATCCAGCTGATGCTGGCAACTTCAGGGTATTGATTGACCAAATCCAAGGCGGTGTTGGCAAAGTCAATCGTTGTCAGCTTGTCATTGCCGACGTCCCGCGCCAATCGCAACATTTGTTCTTGTTGTTCCAGCAAGTGGAGTCGCATTTTCTGGTTGGCGAACTCCAAATCACGTTGCACACTTTCTTGCTCACGTTCCATTTCCTCGATACGCAAATAGCCCACGCTGCTGATGATCGTCATCAAAAAAATGGCAACCGCTGCAATCGGGGCCAACAAGGCAAAGCGATCTTGGCGGCTGGGACTTAAACGCTTCCACCAGCTGCGCCATCGGGCGCTCAAGGTCATGAGCAAGTTGTTTTGCATAGGCGTCGAGTTTAGGGCAGCCCTTTTGATCACCACCAGGAAGAAAATTTTGCATTATGAAATTGACTAGCGTCATTTGAAATTATGTAAAAATCCGCCCACAACATCGAACACAATGAAACGCTTCCACAAGGAGACAAGCATGTCCGTCGCACCAGAGCATTTACAAACCTTTGCCCGCAACGATTCCGACAGCCAAGAAACCCGCGAATGGATGGACGCTTTGTCCGCGGTCATCGCGTCCGAAGGGCCAGAACGTGCCCACTTTCTCTTGGAACAACTTTTAGAACATGCCCGCGAAAACAGCATCGATATGCCGTTCTCGGCCAACACGGGTTATGTCAACACCATCGAACCCGACCAAGAAGAACGCTGCCCGGGCAATATTGAAATCGAAGAACGTTTGCGTGCCTACATGCGCTGGAACGCGATGGCCATGGTGGTGAAAGCCAACCGACACAACCCCGCTGATGGCGGCGACCTGGGGGGGCACATTGGCTCCTTCGCTTCTTTGGCCCACATGTTCGGTGCGGGCTTCAATCATTTTTGGCATGCGGAGAACGAACACCACGGCGGCGATTTGCTCTACATCCAAGGTCATGTGTCGCCGGGCGTTTATGCCCGTGCGTATTTGGAAGGCCGCTTGACCGAAGAACAGTTGTTGAATTTCCGCCAAGAGGTGGACGGCAAAGGTTTGTCCAGCTATCCGCACCCCAAACTCATGCCCGAGTTTTGGCAGTTCCCCACGGTGTCCATGGGCTTGGGCCCCTTGATGGCCATTTACCAAGCGCGTTTTTTGAAATACCTGCATGCCCGTGGCATCGCCAACACCGAGAACCGCAAGGTCTGGGTGTTTTGTGGTGACGGTGAAATGGACGAGGTGGAATCTTTGGGCGCGATTGGTTTGGCCGCGCGTGAAAAACTCGACAACCTGGTGTTCGTCATCAACTGCAACTTGCAGCGTTTGGATGGCCCAGTGCGTGGCAACGGCAAGATCATCCAAGAGTTGGAAGGTGAATTCCGAGGCGCGGGTTGGAACGTCATCAAGCTGATTTGGGGCAGCAACTGGGACCCGCTGATTGCGCGTGACAAAGACGGTGCTTTGCGCCGCATCATGATGGACACCTTGGACGGCGATTACCAAGCCTTCAAGGCCAACGATGGCGCTTATGTGCGCAAACATTTCTTTGGTCGTGACCCGCAAACCTTGGAGATGGTGGCCAAGTTAAGCGATGACGATATTTGGAATTTGCGTCGTGGCGGCCACGATCCGCAAAAGGTGTATGCCGCTTATGCCGCTGCGGTGAAACACAAAGGCCAACCGTCCGTGTTGTTGATCAAGACCGTCAAAGGTTTTGGCATGGGCAGCGCCGGTGAAGGCAAAAACACGGTGCACCAAACCAAGAAGCTGACCGACGAAGACATCAAAACCTTTCGCGATCGTTTCAACATTCCGATTCCCGACAGCGAGTTGTCCAAGTTGCCGTTTTACAAACCAGCGGATGACACGCCCGAGATGCAGTATTTGCACGAGCGCCGCAAGGCCTTGGGCGGGTATTTGCCGCACCGCCGCACCAAAGCCGATGAGCAGTTCACCGTGCCCGCCCTGGAGGTGTTCAAAGCAGTCACTGAAGCCACGGCCGAGGGGCGTGAAATTTCCACCACCCAAGCCTATGTGCGCTTTCTCACGCAGTTGCTGCGCGACCAAGCTTTGGGCCCACGTGTGGTGCCGATCTTGGTGGACGAAGCCCGCACTTTTGGCATGGAAGGTTTGTTCCGTCAGGTGGGTATTTACAACCCCGATGGCCAGCTTTACACGCCTGTCGATAAAGACCAGGTGATGTACTACAAGGAAGACAAGGCCGGTCAAATTTTGCAAGAGGGCATCAACGAAGCCGGGGGCATGAGCAGTTGGATTGCCGCAGCCACGTCCTACTCGACCAACAACCGCATCATGGTGCCGTTCTACGTGTACTACTCGATGTTTGGTTTCCAACGCATTGGCGACCTGGCCTGGGCCGCAGGGGATATGCAAGCGCGTGGGTTCTTGTTGGGGGGCACGTCCGGGCGCACCACCTTGAACGGCGAAGGTTTGCAGCATGAAGACGGCCACAGTCATATTCTGGCGGGCACGATTCCCAATTGCGTCAGCTACGACCCGACCTTTGCCCACGAGGTGGCGGTCATCATGCACCACGGCTTGAAGCGCATGGTGGGAAAGCAAGAAAACGTGTTTTATTACATCACCTTGCTGAATGAAAACTACGCCATGCCCGGCCTCACACCCGGCACGGAAGAACACATCATCAAGGGCATGTATTTGTTGCAAGCCGCAGAAGGTGCGAAGAAATTGCCGCGTGTGAACTTGCTGGGCTCGGGCACCATCTTGCGCGAGTCCATGGCCGCCCGCGAACTGCTGGCGTCTGATTGGGGCGTGGCTGCCAATGTGTGGAGCTGCCCCAGCTTCAACGAGTTGGCGCGTGACGGTGCCGAGGCCGAGCGTTGGAACCTGATGCACCCCACCGAGACAGCGCGCTTGTCGTTCGTGGCGCAGCAACTGTCTGCGCACGAAGGTCCGGTGGTCGCGTCCACCGACTACATGAAAGCCTATGCCGAACAAATCCGTGGCCATTTGCCAGCCGGTCGCCGCTTCAAGGTGCTGGGCACCGATGGTTTTGGTCGCTCCGATTTCCGCAGCAAACTGCGCGAGCACTTCGAGGTGAACCGCCACTACATCGTGGTGGCAGCGCTCAAAGCCTTGAGCGAAGACGGCACCGTGCCTGCGGCCACCGTGGCGCAAGCGATTCAAAAATACAAACTGCAAGCGGACAAAATCAATCCGCTGTACGCCTGATCCAGGGAGAAACCTATGGCCATGATGGAAGTGAACGTCCCCGACATCGGCGACTTTGACGAAGTAGCGGTGATTGAACTGTTGGTGAAAGTCGGTGACAAGGTGCGTGCCGAGCAGTCCCTGATCACCGTTGAATCCGACAAAGCCTCGATGGAAATCCCGTCCTCGCACGCTGGTGTGGTGACCGAGTTGATGGTCAAGCTGGGTGACAAGGTCAAGCAAGGTTCTTTGATCGTCAAGTTGGAGGCAACCGAGGTGGCTGGTGCGGCTCCTGTTGCAGCTGCTGCACTAAGCGCGGTTGCCGCACCCGCGTCTGCTGCATCTGCGTCTGCAGCGTCAAGCGTCGTCGCAGCACCCGCACCCGTGGCTCCGGTCACTGCCGTGCCCGTTGTCAGCACCCCTGTTTCAGCTGCAGTTGCAGCGGTTTCAGTGGCCGTGGCCCCAGTGGCAGCACCCGCGCATCAACCCACGTTGGCGCCCAGCGGTGCCTTACCGCATGCCTCACCCTCGGTGCGCAAATTTGCCCGCGAACTCGGCGTGCCCTTGAACGAAGTCAAAGGCTCTGGCCCCAAAGGCCGCATCGGTTTGGAAGACATCCAAACGTTCAGCCGCGCAGTCATGGCGGGCGAGACCCGCACCCAAGCGCAAAGCAGCAAAGCCCCGGCAGGCGATGGCGCAGGCTTGGGTTTGATTCCCTGGCCCAAGGTGGACTTCGCCAAGTTCGGCCCGATCGAACGCAAAGAACTGGGCCGGATTCAAAAAATCAGCGGTGCCAATTTGTTGCGCAACGCGGTGATGATTCCAGCCGTGACCAACCATGACGATGCCGACATCACCGAGCTCGAAGCCTTCCGGGTGCTCACCAACAAAGAAAACGAGAAGAGCGGCGTGAAAGTGACCATGCTGGCCTTTCTCATCAAAGCCTGTGTGGCGGCCTTGCAAAAGTTCCCGCAATTCAACAGCTCCCTCGATGGCGACGCACTGGTTTACAAACAATATTGGCACATCGGTTTTGCCGCCGACACGCCCAACGGCCTGATGGTGCCGGTGTTGAAAGATGCCGACAAAAAAGGCATTTTGCAAATCAGCGCCGAGATGGGCGAACTGGCGAAGAAAGCCCGCGAAGGCAAGCTCAGCCCCGCTGAAATGTCGGGTGCCACCTTCACCATTTCCAGCCTGGGCGGCATCGGTGGGCGTTATTTCACGCCCATCATCAACGCCCCTGAAGTGGCCATCCTGGGTGTCTGCCGCAGCAACATGGAGCCGGTTTGGAACGGCCAAGAATTCGCGCCTCGCCTCATGCTGCCCTTGTCACTCACCTGGGACCACCGCGTGATTGACGGCGCTGCTGCTGCGCGGTTCAACGCGTATTTGGGCCAGGTGTTGGCCGACTTCCGCCGCGTCATGCTCTAAACCTTGGGGCCCTGCTTTCACTTGGGGCCCCACACTGATTGAGAAACAAGATGGCTCAGATAGACATTCAAATCCCCGACATTGGCGACTTCGACGAAGTGGCTGTCATCGAATTGCTGGTGAAGGTGGGCGACACCGTGGCGGTGGACCAAAGCCTGATCACGGTGGAAAGTGACAAAGCCTCGATGGAAATTCCTTCTTCACATGCTGGTGTCGTCAACGCCTTGAAAGTGAAGCTGGGTGACAAAGTTAAGCAAGGCTCGGTCATTCTGTCGGTGGAAGCGGCTGCTGCCGCTGTTGTTGCCCCAGCGCCTTCTGCGCCTGCCTCAGCGCCTTCTTCATCTGCTGCAACAGCAACAGCAGCACCAGCAGCACCAGCACCCAGCTCAACCGCCACTGCCGCCGTGCGTGTGGCCAACAGTTCTGCCAGCAGCTACACCGGTGCAGTGGATGTGCAGTGTGATGTGTTGGTCTTGGGTGGTGGCCCTGGTGGTTACAGCGCGGCATTCCGCGCCGCCGATTTAGGTCTGAACGTCGTCATCGTCGAACGCTATGCCCAGTTGGGTGGCGTCTGTTTGAACGTCGGTTGCATCCCGTCCAAAGCCTTGCTGCATGTGGCTGCCGTCATGGACGAGGTGAGCCACCTCAGCAGCTTGGGTGTGGACTTTGGCAAGCCCAAGGTCAACATCGACATGCTGCGCGGCCACAAAGAAAAAGTCATTGGCAAGCTCACGGGCGGTTTGGCTGCCATGGCCAAGATGCGCAAGGTCACAGTGTTGCGCGGCTATGGCGCGTTTGTGGGCAGCCACCATGTGGCGGTGGAAGAAACCACCGGAACGGCGCAAGACAAAACCGGCAACAGCAAAGTGGTGGGCTTTAAAAACTGCATCATCGCGGCGGGCTCGCAAGCCGTGCACTTGCCCTTCATGCCCGACGATCCGCGCGTGGTCGACAGCACCGGTGCGCTGCAACTCGCCAAGGTGCCCAAGCGCATGCTCATCTTGGGCGGCGGCATCATCGGCTTGGAAATGGGCACGGTCTACAGCACGCTGGGCGCCCGTCTGGATGTGGTGGAGATGATGGATGGCCTCATGCAAGGCGCTGACCGCGATCTGGTGAAGATCTGGCAAAAAATGAACGCACCGCGCTTTGACAACATCATGCTGAAAACCAAAACCGTGTCGGCTCGCGCCATGGCCAAGGGCATTGAAGTGACGTTTGAAGGCGAGGGCGCACCCGCGCCACAGGTGTACGACCTGGTGTTGCAAGCGGTGGGCCGCACACCGAATGGCAAAAAGATCGCCGCCGACAAAGCCGGTGTGGACGTGAGCGAGCGCGGCTTCATCAACGTGGACATTCAAATGCGCACCAACGTGCCGCACATCTTCGCCATTGGCGACATCGTGGGCCAGCCCATGCTCGCGCACAAGGCGGTGCATGAAGGCCATGTGGCGGCCGAAGTGATTGCCGGTGAATTGCAAAGCAACCACGAATTGGCCTCTGCCGCTTTCAATGCGCGAGTGATTCCCAGCGTGGCCTACACCGACCCCGAAGTGGCGTGGGTCGGCCTCACTGAAGACCAAGCCAAAGCGCAAGGCATCAAGGTGAAAAAAGGCTTGTTCCCTTGGGCCGCTTCAGGCCGCGCGATTGCCAATGGGCGCGACGAAGGCGTGACCAAGTTGCTGTTTGATGATTCTCCGGAAGCGCACGGCAACGGCAAGATCTTGGGCGGCGGCATGGTCGGCACCCATGCAGGCGACATGATTGGTGAAGTGGCCTTGGCCATCGAGATGGGCGCAGACGCCATCGACATCGGCAAAACCATCCACCCGCACCCCACGCTGGGTGAAAGCATTGGCATGGCCGCCGAAGTGGCGCATGGCAGTTGCACGGACCTGCCCCCTGCAAGACGGTGATCACCCAGCCAGAGGATTACTTCGCACAAGGCTGTGAACGGTGCAGCCGATTCGCCACGCCTGCCTGCTCGTCCCAAACATGGGCCGCAGGCTTGCAAGCGCTGCGACAAGTGTGCCTGGGTGTGGGCTTGGTTGAAACCGCGAAATGGGGCCATCCCTGTTACACCCACCAAGGCCGCAACATCGCCATCTTGGGCGCATTGAGCGGCGACTTTCGGCTCACGTTTTTCAACGCATCCTTGTTGAAAGATCAGCATCAATTGCTGCAAAGCAAAGGGGCGAACAGCGCACACCCTGACACGCTGAGCTTCACCGATGCATCCCAGGTCAAGGCTGTAGCAGCGTCCTTGCGGGCTTATTTGCAAGAAGCCATGGCGCTGGCAGAGAAGGGCATCAAAGCCGTCAAAGTGCAAGTCGATTTGCAATTGCCCGAAGAGTTGAAGCAAGCCCTGGCCGCAGACGCCGAACTCTCAACCGCTTTTTTCAAGCTCACCCCCGGGCGGCAAAGAAGCTACGTGATTTATCTGAACGCTGCAAAGAAAACAGAAACCCGGCTTGCGCGAATCTTGGCTTGTCGAGAGCGCATCTTGGCGGGCAAGGGCGCGTTGGAGCGCTTGTGAAGATGCCATCTGTCTCTTTCAATATCAGGATGACGATTGCTTCGCTGAGGTTAAAAATTCTGCTGGTGTAAGGATGGCGATATTGCGCCAACGCTGAAGGCTTAACAAGTCTGCATCACTTGAAATAAGGGTCATGGCTTCGCAAGCCACGGCCAAAGCCAGAAATTTATCGTCCTTGGGATCTCGGCAAGCACCAAGCGAGGCTGCTTCACTGGCAGTATCTATTTCAATGCAGGGCGAAGCATGGCGCCGACCAAGGTGCTGGTGTCGATCACCACGCGGCCCATTCAACTCACCTCGAGGTTTTTACGAGCTTGCTGGTCTGCACGTCGGTCAGCTTGCCCGCTGCAGGCGTGAGCGTGTTGTCCGCTTTGGCAAAGTAGGCATCAAATGCATCGGCTGCGCTGGTTCGCTTTCTGCGCAACTGTTGCAACTCCATCATGTCTTGGGGCGAGACGATGAACGCCGCAGTGCGGCCATGCCGTGTGATGGTCACAGGTTCGCGCTGCACGGTATCGAGCAATTGGCCAAAGCGGTTTTGCGCTTCAACGGACGTGACGGTTATCATGGTTAAACTCCCTGAATTGACTATTTTGTACAGTTTAGCCAAGATGGCTGTACCCTGCAACAGCTGCTGTGACAATGAAAGTGCAACGCCCACCCAACACATGACCATCCCTCTTCTCTACACCTACCGCCGCTGCCCCTATGCCATGCGGGCCCGCATGGCCTTGCTGCAAGCGGGCGTGTTGTACCAAGCGCTGGAAGTGTCTTTGCGCGACAAACCCGCCGCCATGCTGGCCTTGTCGCCCAAAGGCACGGTACCGGTGTTGGTGTTGCCCAGCGGGCAGGTGTTGGACCAAAGCCTGGACATCATGCAGTGGGCGTTTGCGCAATCGGCCGACGCGCAAACCTGGTGGGCGAGGGCGCAAACCCCTGACAACCAAGCCCTGATGGCGGTCTGCGATGGCCGCTTCAAACACCACCTGGACCGCTACAAATACCCGCAGCGTTACGCCGACGCCCAAGACCGGGCGCACCATCAATCACAGGCGCTGGCCTTGCTGCTGGAGCCCTTGAACCAAGCGCTGCAAAGCACCAGCTTGTTGGGCGGCACCACGCCTTGCGCTGCCGACATCGGCATTTTTCCGTTTGTGCGGCAGTGCGCGGCGGTGGACCCCGCCTGGTTCGAGGCCTTGCCGTTGCCGCATCTGCAAGCCTGGTTGGCCGGTTGGTTGGAGCATCCTTTGTTTGCGTTGGCGATGAAGAAGACCTTTTCCTGAAACAGTTATTGAAATGAATTGCTGACAGCGCAAGCTGCGCTGGCCATCCTTGTGCTATTGAACATGCTTTTCAAAAAACCTATATAAATCAAGTACTTACAGAAAAGCATGGTCAAACCCAGGCCAGCAGTTGCTGCATTTCAAGCCACCAACCCATTCAAAAAATCATCCGCCCGCAGCACCTGAATCTCGGCCAACGCATGGCTGTGCGGCAAATGGCGGGCTTGATCAGCAGATAAAAAAACAACAAATTGCTACTATTTAATTCTATTTAGTCAAATTATTTTATTGATTAGTACTTAATGAAGTTAAATTAAGCGCTTCATACATCACAGTAATTCATCTGTACTCATGCGCAAAGCTTGGGGATCAAGTGTCAAAAATGTCAAAAACAGAATCCAAAGAGCTTCCAACTGCGCCATGGCTCATGGCGACCGCCAGTGCAAGTTTAGCCGCCTGTGGCGGGGGTGCCGATCTCAATGCCCCGCCTGGCCCAGGCCCCAATACCGGCAACCCAATCGGTATCACCGAAGCGGGGGCCTCCCGCTTTCTGGGTCAGGCCGCATGGGGCGGCAACCCCACCGAAATCGATCGCGTCATCGGCTCCGGCCAAGAGGCTTGGCTGGACCAGCAAATGGCCATGCCCATCGAGCAGACTTTTGTGCAATGGTTGGTGAACAGAGGATATGGCATTCAGCCAATTAAAAAACCAGATGGCACTCTGACGAATGCAAACGCTGGTGACGCAGGCATGATGCCCGGGTTGTGGCGGCGCTTGATGAGCAACCCCGATTTAGTGCGTCAGCGCGTGGCCTTGGCCCTGAGTGAATTTTTTGTGTGCTCTGCCGACAAGCTGATCACGGGCATGGGCTACAAACAGTTTGCCGTCGGCTATTACTGGGATATCTTGGAAGAACATGCATTTGGCAATTTCCGAGATTTGCTGGAAGCCGTGACCTTGAGCCCGATGATGGGCATTTACCTCAACACCAAGGGCAACACCAAGGCCACACCCGGACGGGTGCCGGATCAAAACTATGCCCGCGAGGTGATGCAACTCTTCACCATTGGTTTGCATGAGTTGAATCCCGATGGCACAGAAAAAAAAGACGCCCATGGGAACCCGACTGAAACCTACACCAACGAGCACATTGAAGGTTTATCCAAAGTATTCACGGGTTGGAACTTCGATATGCGAGAGAAAACCTCGAAGGATGCTGATTTCTGGCAAAACTGCCGTTGGTTGTCGCGGCCCATGATCTTGAATGACGACTTGCACAGCCCTGAAGAAAAGACATTTTTAGGTATCACCATCCCCCCAAAAACAAAAGGCGATGCCAGTTTGAACATAGCATTGGAAAAATTGTTCAACCATGCCAACACTGGGCCTTTTTTCGCCAAGCAAATGATCCAGCGCTTGGTCACCAGCAACCCTTCGCCGGCTTATGTCGCAAGAGTGGCCACGAAGTTTGCGAATAATGGCCGAGGTGTGCGGGGCGATTTGAAGGCGGTATTCAAAGCCATCTTGCTCGACCCTGAAGCCCGGCAGTTGGATGCGGGCGGCACCCACAGCAGCTTTGGCAAATTGCGTGAGCCCATGGTGCGCTTCATTCAATGGGCCAGAACGTTTTCTGCGGTGTCTGTGAAAGACCAGACCATCGCGCCACCCAATGAAGATGTTTACAACAAAGAATGGGTGATTTCCAGCAAAATCATCCACACCGAATCGGAATTGGGGCAAGCGCCCATGTACGCGCCGAGTGTGTTCAATTTTTTTCGGCCTGGCTACACGCCGCCCAACAGCGACATCGCCAATCAAAGCATGTTGGCTCCAGAGTTTCAAATCCTCACCGAACCGGCCATCGTCGGCTATGTGAATTTCATGCACAAAACTGTCAACAACGGGGAGAGTTGGGGCGCGAAACCAGCGGGTTACTTGAAAGCCGATTACAGCCGCTACCAGGCCATGGCCATCAACCCCACCGAACTGCTCAACACCCTGACGCTTTATTTGGCGCCCCATGCGTTCAGTGCTGCGCAAATCAACACCATGGCGCAAATGCTGGCCTCCATTCCCAATGATGAAGTTGGTTTGAAAAAACGGGTTTACACCGCGGTGTTGTTGATCATGTGCATTCCCGACTACTTGATTCAAAGGTAAAACCATGAAAGAGCTTTCCAAAGCCACACGGCGCGAATTCATGAAGAAAGCAGGTGCCCTGTCGGTCATGCAAGCGGCCACACCCTTGGCTGCCAGTTTGAGTTTGATGAACAACGCAGCAGCGCAAACAACATCAGTATCCGGTTACAAGGCCTTGGTCTGTGTGTTCATGTACGGTGGCAATGACCACTACGGGACGGTGGTGCCTTACCGTCAGGATTTGTACGACACGTACAGCAGCATTCGAGGACACGGAAATATCAGTGGGGACTACCAAGGCATCGCTTTGCTTCGAGAAAAACTACGGACGCTGACTACAACTGTCAGGTCTAGTTCTCCAGACTATGCGCTGCACCCCGCCATGGACAGCATGCAAGGTTTATTCAACAAAGGACGCGCTGGCATTGTGATGAATGTGGGACCTTTGATTCAGCCGACAACTTTTTCAGATTTCCAAAACAGATCCAAAACCCATTGGCCACTCCCGCCAAATTTGCTGTCGCACAACAACCAGCAAGCCTATTGGCAAACCTCCCTCAAAGGAGAAGAGGCACCCACGGGCTGGGGCGGCCGCATGGCGGACTTGTTTTTATCCAGTAATAAACACGCCAACTTGACCTGTGTGTCTGTGACCGGTGACGCCTTGTTCTTGTCGGGCCATCAAACCCTTTCCACCAAGATGAGTACAGCTGGCGTGGCGACCATCAACCCGCTCAATCATTCGTTGAAAACTTACGGTAATGATGTCGCTGCGTTGGACATGATCAAGACCCTGTCCAACAGCCCTGACAACCACATGATGACGGCGCAATATGCGAAAGTGATGAGCCGCAGTTTGAGCACCTACAACACGGTGGTCGGTCACTTGGGTACAGCTGAGCTCACCAATGCCGATTTGGCTTACATGCCTTCGGCACATGGAACAGAGTCCACCCCTTTGGCCGAACAATTGGAAATGGTCGCCCGCATGATTCAAAAAGGCATCGCAATGGACTTGAAGCGGCAAGTCTTCATGGTGGGCGTGGGTGGCTTTGACTTGCACGACAACCTCGTCAGTCAACACCCCAAATTATTGAAAATGGTGAGTGATGCGTGTGCAGAATTTGATGCGGCCATGGTCAGGCTAGAGGGTGCAAAAAAGATTCCGATGAATAGCGTGACCACCTTCACCGCCTCGGACTTTGGCCGCACCCTGACCTCCAATGGCGACGGCTCGGACCACGGATGGGGCAGCCACCATTTTGTCTTGGGTGGGGCGGTCAAAGGCGGCCAGTTTTACGGCACTGCGCCCCTCGTGGCTGCCGACCACAGCCAGTCGATTGGACACGGGATCTTGATTCCCACCACATCTCTGGAACAACTGTTTGTCCCTGTGGCGCGGTGGTTTGGGGTTGCAGAGGGCGACGACATGGCTACCGTTTTTCCAAATGCCAAAAACTTTGACACAAGCTTGAGTGGACTCTTCAAACCCTGATCAGCTTGAGGCTTGAAAAAATCAAGCCGTGTTGGTTCGCAAGCTGGCCATGGTCAGTCCGAGGCTTTGCTGGCTTTCTTGCGCAAGGCACGCTCGGCGTCGGCTTGCTTGCCTTGTTTCAGCCACTGCGCAAATTCTTCGGGTGTTTCCAATGTGATGGGGCCCAGGGCGTTGGCGCGAAAGTCTTGGATCACGATGTTGGCGGCCTTGGTGGTGTTGATGCGGCCGCCACTTTGCACCGCGCCTCGGTGTTGGCCAATCGCGTTCAAGGCTTGTTCATCGCTCAGACCCTGCACCTCCAGCTTGTAGCGCTCAAGCAGCACCTGCGGATAGTTGGGAATCAGGTAGTTCAGCAATTCCAGCGCCACCACCTCTTCATCAAACGCATTCACACCAATCGCACCACTGGCGGCCAGATTGAAACCGCTTTGCTCGACGATGATGCGCGGCCACAGCACGCCGGGTGTGTCGAACAAATAAAAACCATCGGCCAGCGTGATGCGTTGTTCGGTTTTGGTGATGCCTGCTTCGTCACCGGTTTTGGTGGCGCGTTGGCCCTTCAAGGTGTTGATCAGGGTGGACTTGCCCACGTTGGGAATGCCACAGATGAGCACCCGCATTGGCTTGACCATGCTGCCACGCAAAGGGGCCAGGGCGTGGCAAGCGTCCATCAAGGCTTTGGCGGGTGAACGCATGCTGGTGTCCAATCCAATCGCCTTCACGCCGGGCAAGGCGTTGTAATGCGCCAACCACAAGGCCGTGCGTTCTGGGTCGGCCAAGTCTTGTTTGCTCAGCACTTTCAAAGCCGGTTTGCCCTTGATGAGTTCGGCCAGCATGGGGTTGGCACTCGAGCCGGGCAGACGTGCATCCAGCATCTCGATGACCACATCGATCTCTTTGATGCGCTCCCCGATCGCCTTGCGCGTGAGGTGCATGTGACCGGGAAACCATTGAATCGCCATAACGCGCCAACATCCTTGAGCTGAAAGCTTGCATTGTCAGGGAGATCAGGCCGTGGTGAACAATAGCCGCATGAATGGCGCACAAGTTTCATGTTGAACAACGACCCCCTTGCCGAGGTCCATTGGACCGTCGATGGCCAAAACCAACAAGCGCGATGGCACGCCGACAACGGCTTGAAGCCGCCCAAGCGCATCGTGTTGGCCGATGACACCCTGAATGCGGATGCGGCCTACCGCTTGGCCTGCGAGGGCACGGGCTTGTTGTGGCAAGGCGATTTTCAAAATGCCAAGCAGCTGTTGCAAGCCTTGGTGCGACGTGCCGACAAGTCCCCGCGCAAGCCTCAACAGGCGGCAAGCCCTGCCTTGAACAATTTAACGGCGGAGGCTTTTCACGCGCACCGACAAGCGCAAGCCCAGCGCAGCAGGGTGCTGAACCAGTTGCTGTTGCGCTTGGATGGGCAATACGTTTTGCATTTGCGCCGCGCCCCGGATGTGCGCTTGGCACTAGAGCAAGCCATCGGCCCGGCGGATGGTCAAGCCCGTGTCTTGTCTTTGCGAAGTTTGCAAGGCATGGTGGGCGCTTTCGAGTGGCGCAAAAACGGTTTGGCCATACCTGCTTTGGGCCCAGCGAACAACCGCATCCATGCGCATTACGGCGTGTTCGCGCCGGTGCGCGGTGAATATCTTAGTTTGGTGGCACAAGCGCCCTTGCCAGCGGCTTTGCAGCACCATGGTTTGGCTATCGAGTTGGGCGTGGGCACGGGGGTGTTGTCGGCGCTCTTGGTGCGGCGTGGCGTGGCTCGTGTGTTGGCCACCGATGTGTCTGATCGTGCCTTGATATGTGCAACGGAAAATTTGACGCGGTTGGGCGTGGCTTCGCAGGTCACGCTGTTGAAAACCGATGCTTATCCGAGCGAGAAAGCCGCCTTGGTGGTCTGCAATCCACCGTGGTTGCCCGCGCGTCCCACGTCCATGCTCGAGCAAGCGGTGTACGACGAGCACAGTGGGATGTTGAAAGGGTTTTTAGCCGGGTTGTCGGCGCACCTGGTGCCAGGTGGCGAGGGTTGGCTGGTGTTGTCGGACTTGGCCGAGCTGTTGGGTTTGCGCAGCCGCGAAAACTTGCTGCAATGGATTGAAGAAGCGGGCTTGCAGGTGCTGGGCCGCTTGGACACCCAACCAGATCATGGCAAGGTGCAAGACAGCTCAGACCCGCTGCATGCGGCACGCGCAAAAGAAACCACGTTCCTTTGGCGCTTGACGCACAAGTCTTGATTACTGCTTGGCTGCTTCGACTTGGATCAGCAATTTGACTTTGTCTGGAATGCCAAAGTCGATGCCCCATTTCATGCCCCAGTCGCTGCGCATGATGGTGGTTTCGAAGTCGCCGCCACACACTTCACGCTTGAGCATGGGGTGGTCGTAGCAGTTGAAATTGGTGGCTTTCAACACCACGGGCAAGGTTTTGCCCAGCATGGTCAAAGAACCTGCAACTTCAGACACTTTGTCGCCATTGAAGGTGAATTTGTCGGCGCTGAAGCTCATGGTGGGGTGCTTGGCCGCGTCAAAAAAGTCGGGCTTTTTCAGGTGGGCGTTGAAAGCTTCGGTGCCTGTGTTGATGGAGTCGGCTTGGATGGTCAGCTTGACCGAGCCTGTTTTGGCAGCACGGTCAAATTGCACCACGCCTTCTTTTTTGTCGAAACGACCACGGTTGGTGGAGGTGCCGAAGTGGGTCACTTCGAAGGTGACAAAGGTGTGGGTGGGGTCGATGTTGTAGGTGGCTGCTTGGGCTTGTGTGCCGGTGAAAGCGGCCACAGCCAGGGTGGCTGCAAGAACGGTGGTACGCATGGAAAAACTCCTGTTGGTTGAGGGAAAGGGAAACTTAAAGCTTGGCAACACCGGTGAGTGCAAATTTGAATTTCACTTGCACCTCGTCAGCCACCATGGAGGTGTCTGACCATTCGTTGTCGCCAATTTTGAAGGCCAAGCGCTTGATTGCAAAAGCGCCGGTGGCCGTGGTGTTGGCACCCGCTTGGGTGAGGGTGACGGGGACCAGCACATTTTGCGTGGCGCCTTTGATGCTGAGCTTGCCAGCCACTTCAAACTTGCCAGCACCCAAGGCCTTCACCGACGTGGATTGGAACGTGGCTTGGGCGAACTTGGCGGTGTTGAACCATTCGGCTTTGGGCAACTCGGCATCGGTTTCTTTCACGCCCAGCGTGGCGCTGGCCATGTCCACCGTGAACGCGATGTTCGCTTGGTCTGGTTTGCTCGGGTTGAAAACAATCTTCGCGCTGAACTTTTGAAAGCGACCTTCCACCGGCACGCCCATTTGCTTGCTGACAAACACAATCTCACTTTGCGCAGGCACCAGCTGCTGGGCCAGCACGGGCAGGCTGAAGCCGACAAAAACAAACGCGATCAAACTGTGTTTCAAGCGAGAAAAATTCATGGTGTTCATTTCAGTGGGAACCAGGGAGTATGCGTTGAATCAGGCGGTGTTTGTGCAGCCACTGGTGTTGGATGGCGGCAGCCACATGCAGCACCACCAAGCCCATCATCGCCAAAGCGCTGATTTCATGCCACGGCTTGATGAGTTCGGCCAAATCTTTGTCCACCGGCACAAAATCGGGCAGGGGCAGCACACCAAACACCACGATCGGAAACCCTGAAGCTGAGCTGTAGGCCCAACCAACCAAGGGCACGATGAAAAACAAAGCGTAAAGCGCATGGTGCGTGGCATGGTGCGCCACGCGTTGCCATGCGGGCATGTTGTGGGCCAAAGCATCGGGCAAGGCGGGTGGGCGGTGCGTCAAACGCCAGACCAAGCGCAACACCGACAAGGTCAGCACCGTGATGCCCGCCCATTTGTGCCAGTTGTAAAGCTTCAAACGAAGGGGCGAGATGGGCAAGTCCGTCATGTACAAGCCCATGCCAACCATGCCGAGCAAAGCCACGCCCAGCAGCCAATGCAAGACGATGGCGGGCAGGGTGTAACGGCTTGTTTGAGGCGTGTCAGCAGAATACATGGCCGCAAGTGTAGAGGGCTGATGAACAAAACTATGAAATTAATTTGACGAAATCAATCAAAAAGATTGATTGATCAAGGGCCTCATCGACGCCGACCACCACCACCCAACAAGCCGCCCAACACCCCCCGCACGATTTCGCGGCCAATCGCCGAGCCCACGGTGCGCACCGCGCTTTTCACCACCAACTGGGCGACACCATCATGGCGGCCACCGCGCGGGCCGGTGCTGCCAAACAAAATGTCCGACACGCCGGATGTCCAACTGCTGCCCTCGGCAGGCGGACCCGCTTGCTGCACTTGTTGTTGGGCTTGGGCCACCGCGGCTTGGTCCATCGCAGGCGCACGGCCCTTGATTTGTTCATAGGCCGATTCGCGGTCCACCGCTTTTTCATACACACCGGCCACCAGCGAACTGGCCAACAAGGCTTGGCGTTGCTCGGCGCTGATGGGGCCCAACTGGCTGCCCTGCGGCAACACAAACACCCTCTCGGTTTCGCAAGGGCGGCCTTTCTTGTCCAGCAAACTCACCAAGGCCTCGCCCACGCCCAAATCGGTGATGGCCGCTTCCACATCCAAGCCTTGTTTGGGCCGCATGGTTTGCGCCGTGGCGGCCACCGCTTTTTGATCGCGCGGCGTGAAAGCCCGCAACACATGCTGCACCCGGTTGCCCAGTTGCGCCAACACGCTGTCGGGTATGTCCAAGGGGTTTTGCGTGACGAAATAGACGCCCACGCCTTTGGATCGCACCAAGCGCACCACCAGCTCAATCCGCTCCACCAACACTTTGGGGGCTTCGTTGAACAGCAAATGCGCTTCATCGAAAAAGAACACCAGCTTCGGTTGATCGAGGTCGCCCACCTCGGGCAGTTGCTCAAACAACTCGGACAGCATCCACAGCAAAAACGTGGCGTAAAGCCTTGGCGAATTCATCAGCTTGTCGGCGGCCAAGATGTTCACCAAGCCATGGCCATGGCCATCGGTTTGCATGAAGTCGTGGATGTCGAGCATGGGCTCGCCGAAAAACTGGTCGCCACCTTGCTCTTCAATTTGCAACAAGCCGCGTTGAATCGCGCCCACGCTGGCGGCACTGATATTGCCGTACGCAGTGGTGAAGTCTTTGGCGTTCTCGCCCACATGCTGCAACATGGCTCGCAGGTCTTTCAAGTCCAGCAACAGCCATCCCGCGTCATCAGCGACTTTGAACACCAGGTTCAACACACCGGCTTGGGTCTCGTTCAGGTTCAGCATGCGGGCCAGCAAGAGGGGCCCCATGTCACTGACCGTGGCCCGCACCGGGTGGCCTTGTTGACCGAACACGTCCCACAAAGTCACAGGACTGGCCGCAAAAGCGGGCGTGGCCAAACCGCGGTCTTTCAAGATGCCAGCCATCTTCTCGGACAACTTGCCCGCTTGGCTCATGCCGGTCAGGTCGCCTTTGACATCGGCCATGAAGACCGGCACGCCGATGCGGGACAAGCCCTCGGCCATGGTTTGCAAGGTGACGGTTTTGCCCGATCCGGTGGCACCGGTGATCAGGCCATGGCGATTGGCCAATTCGGGCAACAAAAAGCAGTCGGCGGTGCCACTGCGCGCAATCAGGATCGGCTCTGACATGAGGTCGCTTTCAATGCAATCAGGGGGAAAACAACCGCGACAGCAGCGGTTGCAGCAAGGCTTCAGCGCAGATTGGCTTCAGTGGTATGGGTCTCGGGGTTGACGCGGCGGGCGCCATTGAAACGCTTGACCCAATAGGTATCGTTCATGTTTTCAATCCGCACTTGACCGCCACTGCGGGGCGAGTGGATGAACTTGCCTTCGCCAATGTAGATGCCCACATGGCTGAAGGCTTTGCGCAAGGTGTTGTAGAAAACCAGATCGCCGGGTTGCAATTCGGAGCGGTCGATTTTTTCGGTGGCTGCCGCTTGGGCTTTGGCGTTGTGGGGCAGCACCAAGCCAAGGGTGCTCTCATAGATGGCACGAACGAAACCGCTGCAGTCAAAGCCAGCGCTGCTGTTGCCACCGCGTTTGTAGGGCACGCCCAAATAACCCATGGCATTCACCACCAGATCGGAGGCTTGGTGGCCCATTGAATGACCCATCTGCGTGAATTGCGCCACCAAACCGCGCTCTGCCAGCAAGCCTTCGAGCTCGTCAGGCGGCGCAGCTGAGGGATTGGCATGGGCCAAGCCCAAGCTCATCAGCAGAATGAATAAGAAACGGTGCATGGTGTGTATTCTAAACACCTCCAAAAGGTGGCTTGGCCTGACGCACAATCCATGTTTTTCCAAACACAAACTCAAGGATGGCCATGTTCCGCGCACTCTTACTCGATAAAGAACCCCAATTCAATGCCTCTGTCCAACAAGTGGACGAAAGCCGCCTGCCAGACGGCGACGTGCATGTGCACGTGGCTTATTCCACGCTGAATTACAAGGACGGTTTGGCCATCACCAACAAAAGCCCGGTGGTGCGCTCCTGGCCCATGGTGGCGGGCATTGACGGCGCAGGCACGGTCATTTCATCCAGCCACCCCAACTGGAAAGCGGGCGACGCCTTTGTGCACAACGGTTGGGGCGTGGGTGAAACCCATTGGGGTTGTCTGGCCGAGCAGGCCAAACTCAAAGGCGATTGGTTGGTTAAGTTGCCCAGCGCGTTCACACCACGCCAAGCCATGGCGATTGGCACCGCGGGCTACACCGCCATGCTGTGCGTCATGGCGCTAGAACAGCAAGGCGTCAAGCCCGGCAGCGGTGAAATTTTGGTGACCGGAGCCTCCGGCGGCGTCGGCAGCGTGGCCATCGCCTTGCTGGCCAAACTGGGCTATCAGGTGGTGGCCGCCACCGGCAAAACCAGCGAAGAAGCCTATTTGAAAAGCCTGGGTGCCCACAGTTTGATGGACCGCGCCGAGTTGTCTGCCGCTGGCAAACCCTTGCAAAAAGAACGCTGGGCAGGCGTGGTGGACGCCGTGGGCTCCCACACCTTGGCCAATGCCTTGGCGCAAACCCGTTATGGCGGTGCGGTAGCCGCTTGTGGTTTGGCACAAGGCTTCGATCTGCCGAGCACCGTCATGCCCTTCATTTTGCGCAGCGTGCACCTCATTGGCGTCGATTCCGTCATGGCCCCCTTGGCCCTGCGCCAGCAGGCTTGGGCGCGCTTGGCACAAGACCTGGACATGGCCAAGCTGGAAAGCATGATCGAAGAAGTGGACTTGGAACACGCCGCAGACAAAGCCCATGCCTTGATGGCCGGACAGGTACGGGGTCGAGTGGTGGTGAGGATTTAAGCCATGTTGCTCGACGCCGACGAAAGCCAATTGGTGCTGATTGATTTGCAAGCCCGCTTGCTGCCGGTCATCGCGCATGGTGATGAATGCCTCGCCAATGCGCTGCGTTTGGCCCAAGCTGCCAAGCTGCTTGACCTGCCGGTCTGGGGTACCGAGCAAAACCCCGGCAAATTGGGTGCGAATGACGCCGCCTTGAAAGCCCTGTGTAGGCAAACCTTGGCCAAATTGCATTTCAGTGCTTGCGAAGAAGGTTTGACGCAATGGCTGCGCCCCGAGGTGCCCACCAAGCCGCCCGTTGGCAACACCCGCAGCTTGCCCAAGCACCTGCAAAAACCCGCTGCCAGCGCCCCCGAGCGCAACAGCGTGGTGTTGGCCGGTGTCGAGGCGCATGTCTGCGTGTTGCAAACCGCTTTGGATTTGCTGGAGGATGAATTTGAAGTCTGGGTGGTGACCGACGCCTGCAGTTCACGCACCGAGCGCAACCGGGATGCCGCCTACGACCGATTGGCCGGAGCCGGTGCCGAGTTGGTGACCACCGAAATGGTCTTGTTCGAATGGCTGCGCACGGCGGAACACCCGCTTTTCAAAGACATCCAGGGCTTGATCAAATAAGAAAATTGAGGAGACAGCTGTGGGTTCATACGATGCGTTTTACCGCCGGTCTTTAGACGACCGCGAGGGGTTTTGGAGCGAACAGGCCAAGTTGATTGACTGGCATGTGCCACCCACGCAGGTGTGTGACTACAGCAAACCGCCGTTTGCCCATTGGTTTGAGGGCGGCCTCACCAATTTGTGCCACAACGCCGTCGACCGCCACTTGGCCGAGCGTGCCGATCAGCCCGCGCTGATTTACGTGTCCACCGAAACCAACACCGAAGTCACTTACAGCTTTGCCCAGCTGAGCGATGAGGTGCAGCGCATGGCCGCCATCTTGAAAAGCTTAGGGGTAGGCAAGGGCGACCGGGTGTTGATTTACATGCCGATGATTGCCGAGGCCGCGTTTGCCATGCTGGCTTGCGTGCGCATTGGCGCCATCCATTCGGTGGTGTTTGGCGGGTTCGCCGCGCATGCTTTGGCGTCTCGGATTGAAGACGCCACCCCGAAGTTGGTGGTCAGCGCCGACGCGGGTTCGCGTGGCGGCAAGGTGGTGCCCTACAAACCCCTGCTGGACGAAGCCATGTCGCTCAGCCAGCACAAACCCACGGCGGTGTTGATGGTCAACCGGGGCTTGGAGCCGTTCACCTCTGTGGCAGGCCGCGACCATGACTACGCGGCCTTGCGTGAGCAACACCTGAATGCCCGTGTCGCCTGCGAATGGGTGGACAGCAAACACATCAGTTACACGCTGTACACCTCGGGCACCACCGGCAAACCCAAAGGCGTGCAGCGTGACACCGGCGGCTATGCCGTGGCCTTGGCCGCCAGCATGCAGCATATTTTTGAAGGCCACCCAGGGCAGGTCTACTTCTCCACCAGCGACATCGGTTGGGTGGTGGGGCACAGCTACATCATCTACGGCCCCTTGCTGGCGGGCATGGCCACGCTCATGTACGAGGGCTTGCCGACCCGCCCGGACGGCGGCATTTGGTGGCAGCTGGTCGAGAAATACAAAGTCACCCACATGTTCAGTGCGCCCACCGCAGTGCGGGTCTTGAAGAAACAAGACCCGGCGCTCTTGAGCAAAAACGATTTGTCGAGCTTGAAAGCGCTTTACTTGGCGGGTGAACCCTTGGACGAGCCCACGGCCCAATGGATTGCCGACGGCCTGAAAAAACCCATCATCGACAACTACTGGCAAACCGAAACCGGCTGGCCCATCCTGACCATTGCCAATGGCGTGGAGAAAAAAGCCAGCAAATATGGCAGCCCCGGCATCCCGATGTACGGCTTCGACGTGAAATTGGTGGATGAGAACACCGGCGAAGCCCTGACCGGCGCGAACCAAAAAGGCGTGGTCGTCATCGAGGGGCCGCTGCCCCCCGGCTGCTTGCAAACCTTGTGGGGAGACGACCAGCGCTTTGTCAAAACCTATTGGCAAAGCATCCCCGGCAAGCTGATGTACTCCACCTTCGACTGGGGTGTGCGCGACGAAGAAGGTTATTTCTTCATCCTGGGCCGCACCGACGACGTGATCAACGTTGCCGGGCACCGCCTGGGCACCCGCGAAATCGAGGAAAGCATTTCCAGCCACCTGAATGTGGCCGAAGTGGCGGTGGTGGGCGTGGCCGATCAGCTCAAAGGGCAGGTGGCCATGGCGTTCGTGGTGGCCAAGGACACCTCGGCCTTGGGCGATGCCGCCGGGCGAGTGAAGCTTGAGGGCGAGATCATGAAGCTGGTGGACAGCCAATTGGGCGCGGTGGCCCGGCCTTCCCGCGTGCTGTTCCTGAGCCTGCTGCCCAAAACCCGCAGCGGGAAATTGTTGCGCCGCGCCATCCAAGCCGTTTGCGAAAAACGCGATCCCGGCGACCTGACCACCATAGACGACCCAACGCCCTTGCAGCAGATCAAAGAACAATTGGGGTCAGATTCCAATTAAATCAATTGGAATCTGACCCCAATTATTTGAAGCTTGTCGTGAAACAGTCAGCCTTCGGTGGCACAATCGCCGCACACATCAAGAAGAGAACTTCTTGGTCGCATCCACCAGTCGGTTCAGCCGTGTCGTGGAGGGTTCTTCAACCAAGCTAATGTTTCCTTCAGGGAAACGGAGGTCAGCGCCATGAGCGATTCATCGCAGACGGGTTCGTCCGTCTATCAAGCTTACGCAAGCAACACCTATCTCTTCGGGGGCAACGCTCCCTACGTTGAAGAGATGTACGAAAACTACCTCGCCAACCCCGGCAGCGTCCCCGACAGCTGGCGTCAGTACTTCGATGCGCTTCAGCACGTTCCCGCCGTGGACGGCAGCAACGCCAAAGACGTGCCGCACCTGCCCGTGGTCAACGCCTTTGCCGAACGCGCCAAGCAAGGAGGCACCCGCGTCGTCATGGCCAGCGCCGACGCCGAAATGGGCCGCAAACGCACCGCCGCGCAGCAGCTGATCGCCGCTTACCGTAACGTCGGGCAGCGCTGGGCCAACCTGGACCCGCTGCAACGCATCGACCGCCCCAACATCCCCGAGCTCGAGCCTTCCTTTTACGGCTTTGGCGACGCCGACCAAGAAACCGTGTTCGACACCAGCAACACTTTCTTCGGCAAAGACCGCATGAGCCTGCGCGAATTGGTCAATGCCCTGCGCGAAACCTATTGCGGCACCTTGGGCGCCGAGTACATGTACACCACCGACATGACGCAAAAGCGTTGGTGGCAGCAAAAACTGGAAAGCATCCGCAGCAAACCCACCTTCAGCGCCGAAAAGAAAAAACACATCCTCGACCGCCTGAGCGCCGCCGAGGGCTTGGAGCGCTATTTGCACACCAAGTACGTGGGCCAAAAGCGCTTCTCCTTGGAGGGCGGTGAAAGCTTTATTGCCGCCATGGACGAATTGATTCAATTAGCAGGTGCCAAGGGTGTGCAAGAAGTGGTGATCGGCATGGCTCACCGCGGTCGCTTGAACGTGTTGGTGAACACCATGGGCAAATTGCCCGCCGATTTGTTCGCCGAGTTTGACCACACCGCACCCGAAGAGTTGCCTGCGGGTGACGTGAAATACCACCAAGGCTTCAGCTCGGACGTGTCCACCCCCGGCGGCCCGGTGCACCTGAGCTTGGCGTTCAACCCTTCGCACTTGGAAATCGTCAACCCGGTGGTGGAAGGCTCGGTGCGTTCGCGCATGGACCGCCGTGGCGACCCCAAAGGCAGCCAGGTGCTGCCCGTGTTGGTGCATGGTGATGCGGCCTTCGGCGGCCAGGGCGTGAATCAAGAAACCCTGGCGCTGGCCCAAACCCGTGGTTATTCCACCGGCGGCACAGTGCACATCATCATCAACAACCAAATTGGTTTCACCACCTCAGACCCGCGCGACATGCGTTCTTCCGTGTTTTGCACCGACATCGTGAAGATGGTGGAAGCACCGGTGTTGCACGTGAATGGTGACGATCCCGAGGCCGTGGTCTTGGCCACGCAGTTGGCGCTGGAATACCGCATGGAATTCAGCCAAGACGTGGTGGTCGACATCACTTGTTTCCGCAAGTTGGGTCACAACGAGCAAGACACGCCCAGCCTCACGCAACCCCTGATGTACAAAAAAATCGCGGCCCACCCTGGCACCCGAAAAATGTATGCCGACCGATTGGCCTCCCAAGGCTTGGGCGAGTCTTTAGGCGACGACATGGCCAAGGCTTACCGCGCGGCCTTGGATGCTGGAAAGCACACTTCAGACCCGGTGCTGACCAATTTCAAAACCAAGTTCACCGTCGATTGGTCGCCGTTTTTGGGCAAAAAATGGACCGATGCCGCTGACACGGCCATCCCCATGCCCGAGTGGAAGCGCTTGGCCGAACGGATCACCACCTTGCCGTCCAACATCACTGCGCACCCGCTGGTGAAAAAAGTGTATGACGACCGCGCTGCCATGGGCCGAGGCGACTTGCCTGTGGACTGGGGCATGGGCGAGCACATGGCGTTTGCGTCTTTGGTGGCCAGTGGCTTTCCAGTGCGTTTGTCGGGCGAAGACTCCGGACGCGGTACCTTTACCCACCGCCACTCGGTGATTCATGATCAAAACCGCGAGAAGTGGGACACCGGAACTTACATCCCACTGCAAAACGCAGCGGACAACCAATCGCCCTTCACCGTCATCGACTCCATCCTGTCTGAAGAAGCGGTGCTGGCCTTCGAGTACGGCTACGCCTCCAACGACCCCAACACCTTGGTCATTTGGGAAGCGCAGTTTGGCGACTTTGCCAATGGTGCCCAAGTGGTGATCGACCAGTTCATCGCCTCCGGTGAAGTGAAATGGGGCCGTGTGAACGGCATCACCCTGATGCTGCCGCACGGCTACGAAGGCCAAGGCCCCGAGCACAGCTCGGCGCGTGTCGAGCGCTTCATGCAGTTGGCCGCCGACACCAACATGCAAATCGTGCAACCCACCACCGCCAGCCAAATCTTCCACGTGCTGCGCCGCCAAATGGTGCGCAACCTGCGCAAGCCGCTGATCATCTTCACGCCCAAATCGCTGTTGCGCCACAAAGACGCCACATCCACCTTGGCCGAATTCACCAAGGGTGGTTTCCAAACCATCATTCCTGAAATCAAGGACATCAAGACCGACAAGGTCAAACGTGTGGTGGTGTGTTCCGGCAAGGTCTATTACGACCTGTCGAAAAAACGTGAAGAGAACGGGCATGACGACACGGTGTTGTTGCGCTTGGAGCAGCTCTATCCATTCCCGCACAAAGTCTTTGCCGCCGAGTTGAAAAAATACCCCAATGCCACGGAAGTGGTCTGGTGCCAGGATGAGCCGCAAAACCAAGGTGCTTGGTTTTTTGTGCAGCACTACCTGTTTGAAAACATGGCCGCTGGCCAAAAGCTGGGCTACAGCGGTCGCGCTGCCTCGGCTTCACCCGCAGTGGGCTATTCGCACTTGCACCAAGACCAGCAAAAAGCGCTGGTCGATGGCGCGTTCGGACGCCTCAAGGGTTTCATATTGACCAAGTAAGCCGCTTGTTGGGCGCGTGTTGCGCCCCAAGCCTGCCCCACTCATTCAGGACTCATCATCATGGCCATCGTAGAAGTCAAAGTACCGCAACTCTCAGAATCCGTGGCGGAAGCCACCTTGTTGCAATGGAAGAAAAAAGTCGGCGAAGCGGTTGCTGTCGACGAAATCTTGATCGACGTCGAGACCGACAAAGTCGTGCTCGAAGTGCCTGCACCTTCAGCTGGCGTGTTGGTTGAAATCGTGGCTGCCGATGGCGCTACCGTCGCGGCTGATCAATTGATTGCCCGTATCGACACCACCGCCACCGCGTCTGCGGCTGGCCCGGTCAGCGCTGCCAAACCCGCTGCTGCTGCGCCTGTTGCAGCAACAACAGCCAGTGCCAGCCATGCAGGCGTGGCCATGCCCGCTGCCGCCAAGCTGATGGCCGACAACCAGCTCGCCGCAGGCTCGGTCCCTGGCACCGGCAAAGACGGCCGCGTCACCAAAGGTGATGTCCTGACCGCCGTGCAAGGCGGTGCCTCAGGCTCTTCGGTGGTGGCCGCTGGCGTCCAGTCCACCTCGGGTGTCATCCCCACCGGCGTGCCCACCAAGGTCTTGCCGCAAGTGGTCGCGCCCAACGTTGACTTGGGTGAGCGCCCAGAGCAACGCGTTCCTATGACGCGTTTGCGTGCCCGTGTCGCCGAGCGTTTGCTGCAATCGCAATCCACCAACGCCATCCTCACCACCTTCAATGAAATCAACATGGCCCCGGTCATGGAGATGCGCAAACGCATGCAAGAGCGTTTTGAAAAAGAACATGGCGTGAAGCTGGGCTTCATGAGCTTCTTCGTCAAAGCGGCGGTGCATGCTTTGAAGAAATTCCCTGTTTTGAACGCCTCCGTGGACGGCAACGATATCGTCTACCACGGCTATTTCGACATTGGCATTGCCGTGGGTTCACCGCGTGGTTTGGTGGTACCGATCCTGCGCAACGCGGATCAAATGAGCTTTGCCGATATTGAAAAGAAAATTGCCGACTTTGGTGCCAAAGCGCGGGACGGCAAATTGGGGCTGGAAGAAATGACCGGCGGCACTTTCTCCATCTCCAACGGCGGCACCTTCGGCTCCATGATGTCCACCCCCATCATCAACCCACCGCAATCGGCCATCTTGGGTGTGCATGCCACCAAAGACCGCGCCATGGTGGAAAACGGCCAAGTGGTGGTGCGCCCCATGAACTACTTCGCCATGTCCTACGACCACCGCATCATCGACGGGCGCGAAGCCGTGTTGGGTTTGGTGGCCATGAAGGAAGCGCTGGAAGACCCGGCTCGCTTGCTGTTCGATATTTGATGACAGGACCAGCCAGGTTTTCAATGCGAAGACCTGGCCTTTGAAAGAAACATTCCATGAGCAAACAATTTGACGTCGTCGTCATCGGCGCAGGCCCCGGCGGCTACATCGCCGCCATTCGCGCTGCCCAACTCGGTTTCCAGGTCGCTTGCATTGACGAGTGGCAAAACGCAGCCGGTGGCCCAGCTCCCGGCGGCACCTGCACCAATGTGGGTTGCATTCCCTCCAAGGCCTTGCTGCAATCCTCCGAGCACTTTGACCACGCCAACCACCACTTCGCAGAGCACGGCATCAGCGCCACCGGCGTGAAGATGGATGTGGCGCAAATGCTCAAGCGCAAAGACACGGTGGTCAAGCAAAACAACGACGGTATTTTGTTTTTGTTCAAGAAAAACAAGGTCGCGTTTTTCCACGGTCGTGGCGCATTCGCCAGCAAATCGGATGCTGGCTATGAGGTCAAGGTGAACGGCAAAAACGAAGAGTCTCTCGTTGCCAAGCAAGTGATCATCGCCACTGGCTCCAGTGCGCGTGCCTTGCCCGGCACACCGTTTGACGAGGTGAACGTGTTGTCCAACGACGGCGCGTTGCGTGTGGGCGCTGTGCCCAAGAAATTGGCACTCATTGGCTCTGGCGTCATTGGTTTGGAAATGGGCTCGGTCTGGCGTCGTCTCGGCGCCGAAGTCACCATTCTTGAAGGTCTGCCTACCTTCCTCGGCGCGGTGGACGAGCAAATCGCCAAAGAAGCCAAGAAGGCGTTTGACAAGCAAGGCTTGAAGATTGAACTCGGCGTCAAAGTCGGCGAGATCGTCAACGGCAAAAAAGGCGTGGCGGTGAATTACACCAACGCCAAGGGCGAGGCGGTGAAGTTGGAGGCCGACAAGCTCATCGTTTCCATTGGTCGTGTGCCCAACACCAAGGGCTTGAATGGCGAGGCGGTGGGCTTGGCGCTTGATGAGCGCGGCGCGATTGTGGTGGACGCCGATTGCAAGACCAACTTGCCTGGTGTCTGGGCGGTGGGCGATGTGGTACGTGGCCCCATGCTTGCGCACAAAGCCGAAGAAGAGGGCGTGGCGGTGGCCGAGCGCATTGCAGGTCAGCATGGTCATGTCAACTTCAACACCATCCCCTGGGTCATTTACACCAGTCCCGAAATCGCTTGGGTAGGTCGCACCGAGCAGCAACTCAAGGCCGATGGCGTGGCTTACAAAGCGGGCACCTTTCCCTTCTTGGCCAATGGCCGTGCCCGTGCTTTGGGCGACACCACCGGCATGGTGAAGTTTTTGGCCGATGCCACCACCGATGAAATTTTGGGTGTGCACATGGTCGGTCCACAGGTGTCGGAGTTGATCTCAGAAGCCGTGGTCGCCATGGAATTCAAAGCCAGTGCTGAAGACATTGCCCGCATTTGCCATGCACATCCATCCCTCAGCGAAGCCACCAAAGAAGCGGCCTTGGCAGTGGACAAGCGCACCCTGAACTTTTAAACGTGTTCGACCTTGATCAGACAAGCCTGCTGGCAACAGCAGGCTTTTTTTGACTCAACTAAATTGAACGTGCAACTTTCACGTGGCATTGTTGGCATGAATAAGCTTGTTGGTATCGAATTCGGAGTAATTTAGGTTGTCTATTGACAACCAGTATTCGTTCCATTAAGCTTTGGAGTCAAGGATGACACGATCCCGTCACCCCAACAAAGAAATTGAGCACGCCCTTCAATACGCCCAGACCCATGGTTGGCGCATTGTTCCTGGCGGTTCCCATGCATGGGGGCAAATTTATTGCCCTGATGATGATGAAGGCTGTCGGTGCGGTGAGTTTTGCATTGCCAGTATTTGGAGTACGCCCAAAAATCCAGAGAGTCACGCCAGAGCCATTCGACGCGTTGTCGACAACTGCATCCAGCAAAAGTCTCGAACCCAACTGAAGAAAGATTGAGCATGGAATTCATCTTCACCCTGAAATATGTGCTTGAAAACAATGAAACCACTGAAGCCGAATTGATGGAACGTTTGGCAGTGGGTGGTTGCGAAGATGCTTTGGTGGGTGTGGGGCAAACAGGGAGGTTGGCGCTTGAATTTTCGAGGCAAGCAGCCAACGCGCAAGAAGCCATGCGTTCAGCCTTGAAGGATGTGAAAAAAGCGGCGCCGTTTGCCAAGTTGGTTGAAGCCACGCCTGACTTGGTAGGCCTGACAGACATTGCCGACTTGGTAGGCGTTAGCCGTCAAAATCTGCGCAAATTGATGTTGACGCATGGTGCGTATTTCCCTTCGCCGGTCCATGACGGCACCACCAGCCTTTGGCACTTGGTTGACATGTTGAAATGGCTTGAAACCCAACTTTCCTATCAGCTTGACCCCAAATTGATACAAGTCGCCGAGGCCACAAAACAGGTGAACTTGATCAAGCAATCGCAGCAAATCAAAGCGTCTGCAAAGCGAAAACTCCTCATGCTGGTCACTTCATAGACTCAAGCACCCTGTCAATGGGTTTGCGCAAGGCACAATACTTCTCTCATGTCCGTCACCAGCATTTATCAACGTGAATTGAAAGCCCGAGGCTTCACCAGCGACCCGGCGCAACTGCGGGCCGTGGAGGCCTTGGAGCTTTGCGCAGACGAATGGGCGGGGTACAAGAAAAAACGCGCCAATGCATTGAAAAAACTCATCAACCACCCCGATATTCCAAAAGGCGTGTATTTGTATGGCGGGGTAGGGCGGGGCAAAAGTTTTTTGATGGATTGTTTTTTCAACGCGGTGAATATTGAGCGCAAAACCCGCTTGCATTTCCACGAGTTCATGCGGGAAGTGCACCGCGAACTGCGCGAGTTGCAAGGCACGACCAACCCCTTAGATGAGTTGGGCCGACGCATGGCCAAGCGGTTCAAACTCATTTGTTTCGATGAGTTTCACATCGCTGACATCACCGACGCGATGATTCTTCACCGCTTGCTGGTGGCCATGCAAGCCAACAACATTGGCTTTGTCACCACTTCCAATTTCAAGCCCGACGAGTTGTACCCCGATGGCTTGCACCGCGACCGCTTGCTGCCAGCCATTGCTTTGCTGAACGACACCATGCAGGTGGTGAATGTGGACAATGGCACCGACTACCGCAGCTTGGTGCTCGAACAAGCGCAGTTGTACTTGACGCCTTGCAGCAGCGACAACCAAGCCTTGATGCAAACCACTTTCAATCGCTTGGCAGATGCCGCCGAGGAAGACGGCTTGTTGCTGATTGAAGGTCGAAAAATTTGGGCCAAGCGACGCGCCGGTGGCGTGGTCTGGTTTGATTTCAAGGTCTTGTGTGGCGGGCCTCGTTCGCAAAACGACTTCTTGGAAATCGCCAGCCAATTTCACACGGTATTTCTCAGCGGTGTCCCTCAAATGGAAGTGCGCCTATCCTCGGAGGCGCGGCGTTTCACCTGGTTGATCGATGTGCTGTATGACCGCCATGTCAAGCTCGTTATTGAGGCCGATGTCGAGCCTGAAAAGCTCTACACCCAAGGTCCGATGTCGCATGAATTTCCGCGCACTGCGTCCAGGCTCAGAGAAATGCAATCGGCTGCTTTTTTGGCCTTGGGTCGTCGGTTGGTGGATACTTCGCTCACATGAAATACATTTTCTTTTTTGGCATCTTTTGGGGTGGCCTGATGGCCATGGCTCAAGACAAGCCTGATGCGCAGGTGGTGCAAGGCTTGAATATCGTGGATGAACGCGCCAAGCTCGCCCAGATGCGCAGCAAGATCGACGCGGACTACTCGACAACCAAAAAAGCGTGTTATCAAAAACTGGCCGTCACTTCGTGCCTCGAAAAAGCGCGGCAAGTCAAATACAAACAAGACAATGAACACAAGCGCTTGAGCTTGGTGCTCAATGACGCTGAACGTCGGCAAAATGCTGCCGAGGCCTTGCAGCGCACCGAAGACAAACAAAGTCCAGATCAACAGGCCGAGCGCGAATCACAGCGTGCTGATCGTTTGCAGCAGCAGTCGGACAGACAAGAGCGCCATATCGACACCAATCAAAAGCAACAAGACAAAGAAGCCGAGAAATCATCCAAAAGAGAAGCCCATGCTAAACATGTGCAGGAGGTCTTGGAGCGGCGACAAAAACACGAAGACAAACTGAAAGCAGCCGCACAGTCCCGCGCCAATCACCAGCGCAAACTGGATGAAGCTGCCCAACACCGAGCTCAGGTTGAAAAGGACAGTGCGTCTCGCAATCCGCCTGCCCAACCCCTGCCGCCCCGTCCTAGCGACACACCATGATCGGGTGCTCCCTTGTCTGATGCTTTGAGCGACCACGTGCAGGAGGTGTTCACACCGGATGGTCCCCTGGCCCGTGCCACCCCTTTTTTCCAACCACGCGCTGGCCAAACCGAGATGGCCTTGGCTGTGGCCCATACCCTGACACACGGTGGTTCATTGGTGGTAGAGGCGGGAACGGGTGTGGGCAAAACTTTCGCTTATCTGGTGCCTGCTTTGCTCAGCGGGGAACGGATTTTGGTGTCCACGGCCACCAAAACCTTGCAAGACCAGTTGTTTGCCAGAGACATCCCTGAGTTGTTGCAAGCCCTGGGTCTGCCCCTTCGTTTGGCCATGCTCAAAGGGCGGGGCAGCTATCTGTGTCAGCAGCGTTTGGAGTTGGCGCAACAGGCCGCCACGTTGCCGGATCGCCAAGCCGTGAAAAACTTGGCCCAGGTGCAAGCCTGGGCCCGCACCACCAGCACGGGTGATTTGGCCGAGGTGCCCAGTCTGGACGAGCGGTCGGCCTTGATTCCCTTGATCACCTCCAACCGCGACAACTGTCTGGGTTCACCCTGTCCGCATTGGCGCGAATGCCATGTGAATGCGGCACGCCGAGAAGCCATGGCCGCTGATGTGGTGGTCATCAACCACCATTTGTTTTTTGCTGACATGGCGGTGCGTGAATCGGGGATGGCTGAATTGCTGCCGTCAGTGCGTGTGGTCATCTTCGACGAAGCGCACCAGCTCAATGAAACCGGCATTCAGTTTTTAGGCAAGCAGTTGGGCACGGGCCAGCTCCTCGATTTGGCGCGTGATGTCTTGGCCGCGGGCTTGCAACTGGCACGGGGTTTGGTGGACTGGCAAAAAGTGGTGTCTGAGTTTGAAAAAACCCTGCGCGATTGGCGTTTGGTGGTGGGCAAGCACCCCGCCAACACCAAGCTCAAATGGAGTGACCCTGAGCCACAGGGCGTTCACCCTTTGGATTGGGCGCAAGCCTTACACGATGTGACCGAGCGTGCAGAGCGCTTGCAAGCTGCGGTTGAAAACGTGGTGGACGCCGCACCCGACTTTCAGCGCTTGCACGAGCGATTGTCAGAAGTGCTGTCCTTGATCGCCCATTTCGAAAGCCCCTGCGCCCATGGCTCGGTGCGTTGGGTGGAGGTGGGCGGACAAATGCGCTGTTTTGAGGCGCCCTTGGACATTGCTGAAACGGTGCAAAACAAATTGCTGGGCACGGACGTGGCCATGCCGGGTGACAATACCGATGCCCCCTTGCCGCGCAGCTGGATCTTCACCTCGGCCACCTTGGGGGATGACGACAAATTGTCTTGGTTCACCGAGCCCTGCGGCTTGACCAATGCCCAAGTGTTGCGGGTGCAAAGTCCTTTCAACTATCAAGCACAAGCTTGGGTGCATGTGCCACGTTTGATGGTGCCTCCCAAAGACCCGGGACACAGTGCCGAAGTGGGTGAGACGGCCATTCAGATTGCCCGCGCCTTGGGGGGCCGCACCTTGGTGCTGACCACCACTTTGCGGGCCTTGCGTGCGATTGGGGCTCAATTGCAAGCTGCGCTGGGTGACAGCGGCGAGTTGGATATCTTGATACAAGGTGACAGCCCCAAGCGGGAGTTGATGACCCGCTTTCGCAAAGGCATCGACCCCGGCAGCAAAGGCTGTGTGCTGGTGGCAACAGCCAGTTTTTGGGAAGGCTTTGATGTGCCCGGCGAGGCCTTGCAAGCGGTGGTGATCGACAAACTGCCTTTCCCGCCGCCGAACGATCCGCTGGTGGAGGCCCGCAGCCAACGCTTGGAAGCTCAGGGACGCAGCGCCTTCAATGATTATTTTTTACCCGAGGCAGCCGTGTCCTTGAAGCAAGGCGCAGGACGTTTGATCAGGCGAGAAACCGACCGCGGTGCCTTGGTGGTGTGCGACAACCGACTGGTGAATACCGGCTATGGTCGGCGTTTGTTGGCGGGTTTGCCACCCATGAACCGCATCGAGCAACTCCCCGAGTTGCTCAGTGCCCTGCGGGGCATCACCAAAATTTGAGCCAGCTGTTGAACGCTCTAACTGGCGTTCACCAAAACTTGTACCAGTTGGTATCCGCCGGTTTACCGGGCTTGGGAAAGTACTTGCTGTCGGGATAGGACTGCTTCAAGACCCGCAAGGTGTCATCTTGCAACTGCGTCAAGCCCAAGGCTTTGTAAGACTCCACCAAAATGATCAAGGCATCTTCGACGGCCGCGATGTTTTGATAATCATTGAGCGTGGTTTGGGCGCGGTTGATGGCCGCCACATAAGCGCCTTTTTTGAAATAGTAGTAGGCCACCTTGATTTCAGACTTGGCCAGCAAATTGATGATGTGGCGCATGCGCAAGGAAGCATCTTCCGCGTACTTGGACTGCGGAAAGCGGGTCACCAGTTCTTTGTAGGCTTCAAATGATTCTCGAGCCGCCATTTGGTCGCGTTCGGCCAAATCTTGCTTGAACCATTTGGACATCAGGCCCAGGTCGTCATTGAAGTTGATGGTGCCCTTGAGGTACATGGCGTAGTCCATGGCCGGGCTGGCGGGGTTGAGCTTCATGAACCGCTCGAGGGTGACGATGGCGTTGGCACGGTCACCGTTTTTGTATTGGGCGTAGGCTTTGTCAAGCTGGGCTTGTTGGGCCAGGGGCGTGCCAGCAGCGCGACCCTCCAATTTGTCCAACAGCACAATGGCTTTGTCGTACAAATTGCCCTGCATGTTGTCTTTGGCCTCGGCGTAAATTTCTTCAGGCTTCATGCCCGCCGTTTTGTCTTTGTCATCCGTGGCACAGCCCAGCAACAAACCCATGAACAACAACACCGATAATGAAAGAAATCTCACCACTTTGAACCTTCAGTCTTTGAACTGATCTCATTATCAACGATGCGTCCTCCTGTTCTCGATCCTTTGGTGCCGTCTGGGCTGGCAGAGGTCGAGCCTGATGAGCTGGGCCAAGACGCTGAAGTCCGCGACATCCTGATTCCCACCGACTTGCACCGCGATCGACTCGACCGCGCTTTGGTGGCTTTGCTGCCCGAGTTTTCACGCAACCACCTGAAACACCTGATTGAAGACGGTTGTGTCAGTGTCGCAAGTCAAGCGCAGGCCATCACCAAAGTCGCCCATTTGGTCAAAGCGGCCGAGACCTACAGCGTGCGTTTGCAGCCCACTGAAATGTCCCAGGCTTATTTGCCGCAAGCCATGGACTTGGCGGTGGTGTTTGAGGACGCGCACTTGCGGGTGATCCACAAGCCGGTGGGCTTGGTGGTGCATCCTGCGCCGGGCAACTGGAGCGGCACCTTGCTCAATGGCTTGTTGGCGCTCGACCCAGGTCTGAAACAAGTGCCCCGAGCGGGCATCGTGCACCGCCTAGACAAAGACACCAGCGGCTTGATGGTGACGGCCCGAACCCGCGCTTGTATGGACGCCTTGGTGGCCATGATCGGCGAGCGCACGGTGCACCGCGAGTACCTGGCGATGTCTCAGCGCCCCTGGCGTGGCGACCAAGAGCGTGAGGTTGAATTGGCCGTAGGGCGCGACCCGCGCAACCGCTTGCGCATGGCGGTGGTGGACTTGGCCCGCCAATCTGGCAAACCTGCCCACACCAGCTTCGAATGTTGGGACAGCAACGACCAGGGTTGTGTGGTGCATGGCACCTTGCACACCGGGCGCACCCACCAAATCAGGGTGCACATGGCGGCCATTGGCTTGCCATTGCTGGGCGACGGCCTGTATGGCGGCAGCGACAGCCCCGAGATTCAGCGTCAGGCTTTGCATGCCTACCGTTTGGGCTTCACCCACCCGTTCACGGGCCTGGACTTGCAGTTTGAGGCCCCGTTGCCCGCCGATATGCAGGCCGCCTTGGCCGCCATGGGGCTGCAGACCCCTCGGCTAGAATGAGCACCCTCATTTCCCCGGACCACACACCATGAACAGCTTGGAAGCCAAGCGTGTCCTAGAGACGGCCTTGCTTTGTGCCACCCAGCCTCTTCAGGTGCGGGAGTTGCGCCAGCTTTTTCACGACGAGTTGGGTGCCGACACCATCAAAACCCTGTTGCAAGACATACAGCTCGACTGGGCCCAGCGCGGCTTGGAGTTGGTGAATGTGGCCAGCGGTTGGCGCATGCAAAGTCGCCCCGAAATGCGCGATTTCCTCGACCGATTGCACCCCGAAAAACCGCCCAAATACTCCCGCGCTGCCCTGGAAACCTTGGCCATCATTGCCTACCGCCAGCCGGTCACTCGGGGCGACATGGAAGACATTCGGGGCGTCACGGTCAATTCCCTGGTCATCAAACAGTTGGAAGACCGCGGCTGGGTCGAGGTGATCGGTCACCGCGAAACCGTGGGTCGCCCCATGCTGTACGCCACCACCCGCCAGTTTTTGGACGATTTGGGCGTGGCCTCTCTAGACCAATTGCCACCGCTGGAAGCCCAGTCCGCCAGCGAAGGTTTTTTCGAGCAACTCACGGCCCAAGTGGAAGAAGAAGTCGATTCATCGCAACTCAGCATGGTTTTGGAGGCGACGGACGAGGACTCTGAGATTTCTGAAGCATCGCCTTCAGAAGCAGCAGTTGATCTGCCCGTCCAACCGCACGATAACCAGCCAGGCAACCAGGCGTGAACAAAAAAGGTATTCAATTCAACGAGGTGGTTTCTGGCGCTTTTGACGCGCAACCCGACACCGCAGAAGCCCCTGAACCGCTCAAGCGGGTGCTCAGTCCCCAGCCTGAAACCCCCAAATTGCACAAAGTCTTGGCCCAGTCTGGCTTGGGCTCGCGCTTGGAAATGGAAGCGCTGATTGCCCAAGGCCGGGTGTTGGTGAACGACCAGCCCGCCCATGTGGGGCAACGCATCCAATACGGGGACCATGTCAAGGTCAACGGCCGTGCCCTGCATTTGCGCATCGAGCCACCCCCCCCGCGCATCATTGCTTATCACAAGCCTACCGGCGAAATCGTCAGCCACGACGACCCGCAAAGCCGACCCACGGTGTTTCGCAAACTGCCGCGCCTGCAAAACGGCAAATGGCAGTCGGTGGGTCGCCTCGACCTGAACACCGAGGGCTTGTTGCTGTTCACCAATTCCGGTGAGTTGGCCAACAAGCTGATGCATCCCCGCTTTGGCTTGGAGCGTGAATACGCCGTGCGGGTGCTGGGTGCACTCAGCAACATTGAAAAAGCCAAATTGTTGGCGGGTGTTCAACTTGAAGATGGCGAAGCTCGTTTTGGCAGCTTGGAAGATGGCGGCGGCGAGGGCGCGAATTGCTGGTACCGCGTCACCATCCAAGAAGGGCGCAACCGCGAAGTGCGCCGCATGTTTGAAGCGGTCGGCCATGCGGTCAGCCGCCTGATTCGCATCCGCTACGGAAAAATGATGCTGCCGCGGGGTTTGAAACGCGGCGAGTGGATGGAGCTGGACGCCTTGGACACCGAGCAATTGGTGCGCAGCGTTGGCTTGGCCCGCAGCGTGTCCAAAGCCGCGCCGGGGCGCAAATCCGCCCCAGCCAAATCGGTGTCCGCTGTTGCTGGCAAACGTGCTGTGGCAGGCTCTGCGGCAGGCTTTATTGGTGGCGAAAGCCTGTCGCGTCAGCGGCGCGACCAAAAAACAGATGCCGCTCGCAAAAAGGCCTTGCCCCGCCGAGCTAAAATGGGCTTCTAACGGGCACAAGCCCTCTTTATTTTTTGACAACTTCCTGGAATCTTTCTCATGGTCATCGAACGCACCCTCTCCATCATCAAACCTGACGCCGTTGCTAAAAACGTCATCGGTCAAATTTACGCTCGCTTTGAAGGCGCTGGCCTCAAAGTCATCGCCGCTCGCATGGCTCACCTCAGCCGTGGCGAAGCCGAAGCCTTCTACGGCGTGCACAAAGCCCGTCCTTTCTTCAAAGACTTGGTCGACTTCATGATCTCCGGCCCGGTCATGATCCAGGTGCTCGAAGGCGAGAACGCCATCCTGAAAAACCGCGATCTGATGGGGGCTACCGATCCCAAGAAGGCCGACAAAGGCACCATCCGCGCTGATTTCGCCGACAGCATTGACGCCAATGCGGTGCACGGCTCCGACGGTCCTGACACCGCGGCCCACGAAATCGGTTTCTTCTTTGCTGGAATGAACGTTTTCGGACATTGAAAGCGGTTCTCGCCGCCTCGCCATGAAGACCAACCTGCTCGACTTTGATCTCGATGGTTTGGTCGCATGGTGCTTGACCCAAGGCGAGAAAAAATTTCGGGCGGTCCAGCTGTTTCGCTGGATCCACCACAAAGGCGTCTCAGACTTTGCGCAGATGTCCGACCTGGCGCTCAGCCTGCGCACCAAACTCCAAGCCAACGCCAGCATTGACGCTTTGCCTGTGGTCAGTCGCCATGACTCGGCCGACGGCACCATCAAATGGATGTTCGATGTGGGGCAGGGCAACGCGATTGAAACCGTCTTCATCCCCGAAACCGACCGTGGCACATTGTGTGTGTCTTCGCAAGCCGGTTGCGCCGTGGGGTGTCCGTTTTGCTCAACCGGCGCCCAAGGCTTCAGCCGCAACCTCACCACCGCTGAAATTTTGGCGCAATTGTGGTTTGCCGAACGCACCCTGCGCCTAGAACGCGGCACTGACGAACGCGTCATCTCCAACGTGGTGATGATGGGCATGGGCGAGCCCTTGCAAAACTACAGCGCCTTGGTGCCCGCCCTGAAAACCATGCTGGACGACCACGGTTATGGCTTGTCGCGCCGCCGTGTCACAGTGTCCACCTCGGGTGTGGTGCCCATGATCGAGCGCCTGTCGCAAGACTGCCCGGTGGCCTTGGCCGTGTCCTTGCATGCGCCGAATGACAGCTTGCGCGACAAACTGGTGCCCCTGAACTTGAAATACCCCTTGGCCGAGTTGTTGCAATCCTGCCGCGACTACCTGGCCCACGCCCCGCGCGACTTCATCACCTTCGAGTACTGCATGCTCGACGGTGTGAACGACAGCGATGAACATGCAGAGCAACTCATCGCCTTGGTGCGCCCGCCGGATGGCGAGCCCACGCCTTGCAAGTTCAACCTGATTCCTTTCAACCCTTTTCCCGCCTCTGGTTTATTGCGTTCACCGCCCGAGCGGGTCAAGGCTTTTGCCGCCATCTTGTCCGAGGCGGGCATCGTCACCACGGTGCGCAAAACCCGGGGCGACGACATCGCCGCGGCATGTGGACAATTGGCAGGTGACATCCAAGACCGCACCGATGTCTCAGGGCGTCGCGCCAAAACCATTCGCATTCATGCTTGAAGGCTCACCATGACCGACGAACAAGCCATTCCTTTTTCCAAACCCGCACGACATCAAAGCTTGCAAGCCCAGGTGCGTTGGGGCAGCCATGTGGTCACGGTCGGCGGCGATGCCCCGGTGCGGGTGCAGTCCATGACCAACACCGACACCGGTGACGTCATTGGCACCGCCATTCAGGTGAAAGAACTGGCCTTGGCAGGTTCGGAGATGGTGCGCATCACCGTTGATACACCCGAATCGGCCAAAGCCGTGCCCTACATCCGGGAGCAGCTCGACAAGATGGGCATCAACGTTCCTTTGGTCGGCGACTTTCATTACAACGGGCATCGGTTGCTGACCGAATTCCCCGACTGTGCCCAAGCGCTGTCCAAGTACCGCATCAACCCCGGCAATGTGGGCAAGGGCGACAAGCACGACAAGCAATTTGCCCAAATGATCGAGGCGGCCATTCAATACGACAAAGCCGTTCGCATCGGGGTGAACTGGGGCAGCTTGGACCAGGAACTGCTGGCCAAGCTCATGGACGAGAACGCCTTGCGTGCCCACCCTTGGGACGCCAAACAAGTGATGTACCAAGCCCTGGTCACTTCCGCCTTGGAGTCCGCTGAACTGGCCGAACGGCTGGGCTTGCCGCGCCAGCAAATCATCCTCAGTTGCAAGATGAGTGGGGTGCAAGACCTGATCGCGGTCTACCGCGAATTGGCCAAGCGCACCAACCATTCCTTGCACTTGGGCCTCACAGAAGCTGGCATGGGTACCAAGGGAACCGCGGCTTCCAGCGTGGCCTTGGGCGTGCTGCTGCAAGAGGGCATTGGCGACACCATCCGCGTGTCGCTCACCCCGCAGCCCGGTGAAGCCCGCACCCAAGAGGTGCTGATTGCCACCGAAATTTTGCAAGCGCTGGGTTTGCGCACCTTTGTGCCCAGCGTCACTGCTTGCCCTGGATGTGGCCGCACCACCAGCACCACCTTCCAAGAACTGGCCCAGCAAATTGACGAGTTTTTGCGCTTGCAAATGCCGGTGTGGCGCAAGCAATACCCAGGCGTTGAAAACCTGAAAGTGGCGGTCATGGGCTGCATCGTCAATGGCCCTGGTGAAAGCAAACATGCCGACATCGGCATCAGCTTGCCCGGCACCGGCGAAGCGCCCGCCGCACCCGTGTTCATCGACGGCCAAAAAGCACTCACCTTGCGCGGCGACAATATCGCCAAGGAATTCCACGACATCGTCGACAACTACATCCAGAAAAAATACGCGGTCAGCGCCTGATGCGCCCCGCCCTAGAGCAACATGGCTGACAAATTAACCGCCGTCAAAGGCATGAACGACATCTTGCCGCCCGACTCTGCGCGTTGGGAAGCCTTGGAAACAGCCGTTCGGCAAGTGATGCACTTGCACGCTTACCGCAACATCCGCACCCCCATCGTCGAGCCGACCGCTTTGTTTGTGCGCGGCTTGGGCGAGGTGACCGACATCGTTGAAAAAGAGATGTACTCGTTTGAGGATCGCCTGAATGGCGAGCAGCTCACCCTGCGCCCGGAGTCCACAGCAGGTGTGGTGCGGGCAGCCGTGGAGCACAACATGCTCTATGACGGTGGCAAGCGCTTGTATTACATGGGCCCCATGTTCAGGCACGAACGTCCCCAGCGCGGCAGGTACCGACAATTCCATCAAATTGGAGCTGAAGCCTTGGGTTTTGGCGGCCCTGAAGTGGACGCAGAATTGATTTTGTTGGCCCATGCTTTGTGGCTAGCCTTGGGCTTGAAAGATGTGCGTTTGGAGCTCAACAGCTTGGGCCAGCCGCCCGAGCGCAAACTACACCGCGCAGCGCTCATCGCGTACTTTGAGCAGCACCTGAACCAGCTTGATGAAGACGCGAAACGTCGCCTTCACAGCAACCCCTTGCGGATTTTGGACAGTAAAAATCCCGCCATGAAGGCTTTGAATGAGGCGGCTCCCAAGCTGCTGGATTTCTTAGGGCCCGAAAGCCTGGCGCATTTCAACGCGGTTCGCGCCATGCTCGACGCCAATGGCGTGATCTACAGCATCAACCCGCGCTTGGTGCGCGGCATGGACTATTACAACCTGACGGTGTTCGAGTTCATCACCGATCGCTTGGGCTCGCAAGGCACGGTGTGTGGCGGTGGCCGCTACGACGATCTGGTGGCTGAAATCGGCGGCAAACCCGCACCCGCCGTCGGTTGGGCACTGGGCGTAGAGCGCGTTTTGGAGTTGCTGAAAGAACAGGGGGATGCCACCGCCGAATTGGTGCCCGATGTCTACGCCATCATCCCTGAGGCTTCGGCCTTGACCCAAGTGCTGCCGGTGCTTCAAAGCCTGCGCCAGATGGGTGTCTCGGTGCAAATGCATGCCCCCAGTGGTGCGGTTGAAGGCATGGGCAGCATGAAGTCACAATTCAAAAAAGCCGACAGCAGCGGGGCGCATTTCGCTTTGGTGTTTGGCCCCGATGAATTGACCCAAGGGCAAGTGACGGTGAAAGCTTTGCGCGACGGTCAGGGCGCTCAACGCACCGAAGACTTGAGCCAAATCAGCCGCTGGGGTCACAGCCTACAATCGCAGGCTTGAGTTTTTAAACCTTTTGGAATCCCATGGCCACCCATCTTGACCTCGAAGAACAAGAGCAACTAGACCAATTCAAACATTTTTGGGCGCGTTGGGGCAACCTGATCACGGGCTTGGTGACCGCTGTCTTGCTGGTTTACGCCTCCTACAACGGCTGGAATTACTGGCAGCAGCGCCAAGCCACCCAAGCGGCTGTCCTGTATGACACGTTTGAAAATGCGGCTCGTGGGGCTGATGTACCCCTGATGGCTCGATCCTTGGCTGATTTGCAAAACCAATTTGGTCGCACCACCTTTGCTCAGCAAGCGGCCTTGCTGTCTGCCCGCATCTATGCCAACAAAGCCAATTTGCCAGAAGCCGAAAAATCCCTGCAATGGGTGATCGATCATGGCAAAGAGGACGGTTATGTCGCGCTTGCGCGCTTGCGTTTGTCTGCCCTGGCGATGGAGCAAAAAAACCTAGACAAGGCCAAAGCCTTGCTGCAGACCGTCAAAGCACCAACTGGTTTTCAGCCCTTGTTTGACGACCGCCTGGGCGATATCGCCGTGCTGCAAAACAAACCTGAAGAAGCCAAACCCCTTTATCTGAGCGCTTACAAAGGCTTGGAAGCCAGCAATGATTACCGTCGCATGGTCGATTACAAATTGGCTGCCTTGGGCGTCAATACCGCCGACACCGAGAAGAAACAATGAATTTTCGACTGTTGCTCGCTCCATCTACATGCTTGGCTGCAGCATTGTTGCTCAGCGCTTGTGGCAGCAGCCCCAAACCCAGCGCTCAGGCGATCGGAGATGTCAAGATTGAGCAGGCCTTGGTTCCCGCTTGGAGCGTCAAACTGGCAGGTGACACAGCCCTGAACCAAAGCCTGCCAATGCAGGACGGCCAACTGGCCATGGTCAGCAAAAATGGCCATGTGCATTTGGTTCGTGCCGACACCGGACGCTTGGTGTGGCAGCTTGCGTTGAAAACCGATTTGAATACAGGTGCTGGGTTTGATGGCCGCAATGTCGCGGTTGTCACCCGCAGCAACGAGCTGGTGGCGGTGGCTGATGGCAAAGTCAGCTGGCGGACCCGATTGACGGCCCAGTCGTACACCAATCCCTTGGTGGCAGGCGAGAGAGTCTTTGTGTTGTTGGCCGACCGCTCTGTCGCTGCTTTTGACCTGGCCACAGGCCAGCGCTTGTGGGTTCAGCAACGCAGCGGCGAAGCCTTGGTCTTGAAACAAAACGGCGTGCTGATGGCCTTTCAAAACAACCTGTTGGCGGGTTTGGGCGGCAAATTGGTGGCTTTGAATCCTGACAACGGCCAGGTGCGCTGGGAAGTCCCCATTGCCAATCCACGCGGCATCAACGACTTGGAGCGTCTGGTGGATTTGGTCGCCAGCCCATCACGGCTGAACAATTCTGTTTGTGTGCGTGCTTTCCAAGCCCAAGTGGGTTGTGTCGACGCCTTACGGGGTGCCTTGTTATGGACCCGTCCAGCCAACGGTGTGCAGGGTGTTGGCGGGGATGGCACGGCGCTGGCAGGTGCAGAGAGCAATGGCGTTGTGCAAGCCTGGAACCGCAGCACAGGCGAACGATTGTGGGACACGGACCGCCTGAAATACCGCGAACTGACAGCCCCCTTGTGGACCTCCAAAGGGGTGGTTGTGGGCGATGCTGGGGGCTATTTATACGTGCTGTCTGGCCAAGATGGTCGTTTGATGAACAAGCTGAAAACCCCAGCCTCCGGTTTTGCTTCCTCGCCTACTGCACTGCCTGACGGAGGCTTTGTGGTGCTGACGCGCAACGGTCTTTTGCAGGCCTACCAACTGCCTTGAGCGGCAGTTACCCTTTGTGAAACCAGTCATCGCTATCGTGGGTCGCCCCAACGTGGGCAAATCCACGTTGTTCAACCGCATCACCAAAACACGTGACGCCATCGTGGCTGATTACGCGGGCCTCACCCGGGACCGCCACTACGGCAATGCCAAGTTGGGCAAGCACGAATTCATCGTCATCGATACCGGCGGTTTCGAGCCCGACGCGGAAAGCGGCATCTTCAAAGAAATGGCCAAGCAAACCCGGCAAGCGGTGGCCGAGTCGGATGCGGTGATTTTTGTGGTCGACGCCAGAGACGGTTTGTCGGCGCAAGACCATGACATTGGCAACTATTTGCGGCGCCTGGGCAAGCCTTGCTTGTTGGTGGCCAACAAGGCCGAAGGCATGCAGCAAGGCCACCGCTTGGTCGAGTTCTACGAATTGGGTTTGGGCGAAGTGCTGCCGGTTTCGGCAGCCCACGGCCAGGGCATTCGCAGCATGATCGAGTTGGCGCTGGAACCCTTGCATTTACCCGAAGAAGAGGATGAAGAAGAGGGCGAAGACAAACCCATCCGCTTGGCCGTGGTGGGACGGCCCAATGTGGGTAAGTCCACCCTGATCAACACCTGGTTGGGTGAAGAGCGCTTGGTGGCCTTTGACATGCCAGGCACCACGCGCGACGCCATCAGCGTGCCCTTTGAGCGCGATGGTCAGATGTTTGAATTGATCGACACCGCAGGTTTGCGTCGCAGGGGCAAGGTGTTCGAGGCCATCGAAAAATTCTCGGTGGTGAAAACCTTGCAAGCCATTGAATCGGCCAATGTGGTGCTGTTGTTGCTGGATGCCACCCAAGGGGTCACCGAACAAGATGCACACATTGCCGGTTTTGTGCTGGAGAGTGGCCGCGCTGTGGTCTTGGCCGTGAACAAATGGGATGCGGTGGACGCTTACCAGCGTGAGTTGTTGGCCCGCTCCATTGAAAACCGCTTGGCTTTCTTGAAGTTCGCCAAACTGCACCATATTTCCGCCATCAAGCGCCAAGGCTTGGGCCCCGTCTGGACCTCTATAGCGCAGGCGCACAAAGCGGCGATGTGCAAAATGTCCACGCCGGTGCTCACGCGCTTGTTGCTGGAAGCTGTGCAGTTCCAGTCGCCCAACCGCTCCGGCATGTTCCGTCCCAAATTGCGCTATGCCCACCAAGGCGGCATGAACCCGCCCGTCATCGTCATCCATGGCAACTCCTTGGAGCACGTGACCGAGGCTTACAAGCGGTTTTTGGAAGGGCGTTTTCGCAAGGCTTTTTCGCTGGAAGGCACACCCTTGCGGATCGAGCTGAAAACTTCCAGCAACCCTTACGCCGACAAAGAGCGATAGCCCTTGGAAACGACCCCTTGTTTTCAAAGGGGTAAGTAGGCTGTGGTATCGTTATTCTTCCTCAGCAAACACGGAGAATATCGTGAATCAAAAAGGGCAACTTTTACAAGACCCGTTCCTCAATATCTTGCGCAAAGAGCATGTGCCGGTATCCATTTATTTGGTCAACGGCATCAAATTGCAAGGCCAAATCGAATCCTTTGATCAATACGTTGTGTTGCTTCGCAACACCGTTACCCAAATGGTTTACAAGCACGCGATTTCCACCATCGTACCCGGCCGCCCTGTGAATTTTGCCCAGGCCGATACGCCTGACTCACAAGCCTGAACGCGACCGCCCAGTTCACTTGAATCACCCAGACGACGCTTCAACTGCCACCGCCTTGCTGGTCGGCGTGGATTTTGGCTTGCCGCATTTCGACACCGAACTCGATGAATTGGCGCAATTGGCGCAAACGGCGGGTTTGAACCCTGTTGCGCGGCTCACCTGCAAGCGCAAAGCACCGGATGCAGCCATGTTTGTCGGTACTGGCAAGGCCGAAGAAATCAAAGAGTTGGCTCTGCTGCATGGCGCCACCGAAGTCTTGTTTGACCAAGCCATCAGCCCCGCCCAACAGCGCAACTTAGAGCGGACCCTGGGTTTGCCGGTGAATGACCGCACCATGCTGATTCTGCAAATCTTTGCCCAGCGTGCCCGCAGCCACGAAGGCAAATTGCAAGTGGAATTGGCCCGGTTGCAATACCTGAGCACTCGCTTGGTTCGTCGCTGGTCGCACTTAGAGCGTCAAAGCGGCGGCATTGGCATGCGTGGCGGCCCGGGCGAAACGCAAATTGAGTTGGACCGTCGCATGATTGGCGAGTCCATCAAGCGCACCCGCGATCGCCTGCAAAAAGTCAAGCGCCAGCGCAACACCCAGCGACGTCAACGCGAGCGCCAACAAATGTTCAATGTCTCCTTGGTGGGTTACACCAATGCAGGCAAATCCACCTTGTTCAACAGCTTGGTCAAAGCCCGGGCGTATGCGGCCGACCAATTGTTTGCCACCCTGGACACCACCACGCGCCAGCTGTATTTGAACAACGACGAGGGCGAGGGCAGCCACATTTCCTTGTCTGACACCGTGGGATTCATCCGCGATTTGCCGCATGGATTGGTGGATGCGTTTGAGGCCACCTTGCAAGAAGCCACCTCGGCCGACTTGCTGTTGCATGTGGTGGATGCATCTCACCCGGGCTACCCAGAGCAAATCGCCCAAGTGCAATCCGTGCTGGCAGACATTGGTGCCGCAGACGTTCCCCAGCTGCTCATCTTCAACAAAATGGATGCTTTAGAAGACAGCCAGCGTCCGCGCTTGCTACAAGACATGTACATGCTGGACGATCTGGCTGTGCCCCGTATTTTCATGAGTGCCCAATCGGGCTTGAATTTGGACACATTGCGCCAACGTTTGCTCCAGCAGGCGCAAGCCCATGCTGCATCTTTGAAGACCCCCGAGTTGGACCATGAAGCCCTCGGATAAATCGACCCATTTGGCTTTAGGCACAATGGGGGCTTGCCGCATCCAATTGACTGATCAAAAATGAATATCAAATCCAGGGCATGGCCCATTTTCAACGGGCTTTATCAATGGTCATGGCTCGCCATGACCCGACTCAAGGCCGCATTCCAGAGCGTGCTTGGCACGTTCAATTTGAACGATGGGCGTTGGGGCCGCGGTGATGATGGCAATGATCCAGCAGGCGCACGCAACAACGCGCCTGACGATGGGCAGCAGCCTCCCCGCCCAGAGGAGCAACGCCGCCCCTCCCGCCCCCCACAAGGCCCCCCCGACTTGGATGAACTTTGGCGAGATTTGAACCAAAAGTTCGGACAACTCTTTGGCAAGCGAGGACAAGGTGGCCCCCCCGGCGGCGGTGGCGGTTTTCAGCCTCCTTTCAAGAATGCTGGAACTGGTTTGGCTGCCGTGGCTGGCGTGGTGTTTCTGCTTTGGCTCGGTTCGGGTTTTTTCATCGTGCAAGAGGGCCAACAAGCCGTCATCACACAATTTGGCCGCTACCACAGCACTGCAGGTGCAGGTATCAACTGGCGAATGCCTTTTCCAATCCAGCGCCATGAAGTCGTTTTTGTGACACAAATTCGTTCATTGGATGTTGGGCGAGATACCGTCATCAAGGCAACAGGCCTGCGTGAATCAGCCATGCTGACCGAAGATGAAAACATCGTCGAAATCAAATTTGCAGTGCAATACCGCCTCACCGATGCGCGGGCCTATTTGTTTGAAAGCAAAAATCCAACGGATGCCGTGATGCAAGCTGCAGAAACAGCGGTGCGTGAAGTGGTGGGCAAAATGCGCATGGATGCGGCCCTGTCTGAGGACAGGGAGCAAATCGCACCGCGTGTTCGCGCCATCATGCAAACCATCTTGGATCGTTACAACGTGGGTATTGAAGTGGTTGGCATCAACTTGCAACAAGGCGGTGTGCGTCCGCCAGAGCAAGTTCAGGCGGCCTTCGATGATGTGCTCAAGGCTGGACAAGAGCGTGAACGCGCAAAAAATGAAGCAGAGGCCTATGCCAATGACGTGATTCCTCGTGCAGTTGGTTCTGCTTCACGTTTGAAGCAAGAGGCCGATGCCTACAAGTCGCGCATCGTGGCGCAAGCGCAAGGTGATGCCCAGCGCTTCAAATCCTTGTACGCGGAATACCAAAAAGCGCCTCAGGTGACCAGAGATCGTCTCTACATCAACACGATGAAAGAGATCTATGGCAATGTCACCAAGGTCATGGTCGAGTCTCGGCAAGGTTCGAATTTGCTGTACCTGCCTTTGGACAAAATCATGCAGATGAACGGCGTGAATCCACCCGCCATCAGCCTGCCAAGCGAACCTGCAAGCGTGGATCTGCCCACACCCATCGCGCCCAACTCATCGTCGTCTGACAGCCGCAGCAGAGACAGCCGTCAACGTGACCGCGACATACGCTAAGAGAACATCATGAACAAACTAGGTCTTTACGTCTCGTCTTTCCTCTTGGCATTGTTGCTTCTCAGTTCCACCATTTTCGTGGTCGACCAACGGCAATATGGCGTTGTTTATTCTTTGGGGCAAATCAAAAAGGTCATTACCGAGCCAGGTTTGAATTTCAAACTGCCACCACCTTTTCAAAACGTCAACTTCATCGATAAACGTTTGCTGACTTTGGACAATGTGGATTCAGAACCCATGTTGACCGCTGAGAAGCAACGCATGGTGATTGATTGGTATGTTCGTTGGCGCATTTCCGATCCGTCTCAATACATTCGAAATGTCGGCTTGGATGAAAGAGCGGGTGCACAGCAACTCACGCGCGTGGTGCGCAATGCGTTTCAAGAAGAGATCAACAAACGCACGGTGAAAGACCTCTTGTCACTCAAGCGCGAGGCGTTGATGGTTGACGTCAAGCGCGAAGTGTTGGAGATCGTCAAAGGCAGCAACAACCCTTGGGGTATTGATGTGGTGGACGTGCGCATCACCCGCGCCGATTATGTCGACACCATCACCGAATCCGTCTACCGCCGCATGGAAGCCGAACGCAAGCGTGTTGCCAATGAATTGCGCTCGACCGGTGGTGCTGAAGGGGAAAAAATCCGCGCCGATGCCGACCGTCAACGCGAAGTGACCTTGGCCAATGCCTACCGTGATGCGCAAAAAATCAAAGGTGAAGGCGACGCTGAAGCGGCGAAACTGTACTCGGAAGCTTTTGGCCGTGATGCTCAGTTTGCGCAGTTTTATCAAAGCCTTGAGGCCTACAAATCCAGCTTCAATAAAAAGACAGATGTGATGGTTCTGGACCCCAACAACGACTTCTTCAAAGCCATGCGGGGTTCGGGCTCTGCCGGTACTGCCAAAAAATAAGCACGGCCACGGTGGCGTGCTTGTGACAGACCAGTAGAATCTCTTTTTTAACAGCACTTCAACATTTCATGGCTGCCTGGGTCTTGCCGGATCATATTGCGGATGTATTGCCCTCAGAGGCCCGGCACATTGAAGAATTGCGCCGCCTGTGCTTAGACACAGCCCGAGGCTTTGGCTATGAACTGGTCATGCCGCCCATGCTCGAGCATCTGGCATCGCTGATGTCAGGCAACAATGCCGGTTTGGATTTGCAAACTTTCAAAATGGTTGACCAACTTTCTGGTCGCACTTTGGGCTTGCGCATCGACACCACACCGCAAGTCGCTCGCATTGATGCCCATTTGCTCAACCGAGCGGGGGTGACCCGGCTTTGTTATTGCGGCCCGGTGCTGCACACCAAACCATTGGGTCCTTATGCCACCCGCGAGCCCTTGCAATTGGGCGCTGAAATTTATGGCCATGCTGGTCTTGAAGCCGATTTGGAAATTTTGCAACTGACGTTGCAATGCTTGCGTGCCAGTCACTTGGCCTCGTTTCACATTGACCTGAGTGATGCACGGATCTTGCCCGCCTTGCTCAAAGGCCAATCGCTGTCTGCTGATCAAACCAAGGCCATCACGGATGCGCTGACACACAAAGATATCAGTGCCATGCGTGAGTTGACGGCGCAACTGCCACAAGCCCTGGGGCAAGCTTTACAAGCCTTGGTGCAGATGTACGGCGACCTGAGTGTGTTGCAAACAGCCCGCGTTCAATTTGCCGCTTGGCCCGCAGTGTTGACGGCATTGGACCAGTTGGCTTGGTTGGCTTCCCATATCGATCACCCGGTCAGCATCGATTTGGCTGACCTGCGTGGTTACGCCTATTACAGTGGCCCGCGCTTCTCGGTGTTTGTGCCCGAGTCCAGCGATGCCTTGGTACGAGGTGGACGCTATGACGAGGTTGGCGCTGTTTTTGGCCGCAAACGTCCTGCCGTGGGCTTCAGTTTGGACATCAAGGCCTTGGTGGGCCTATTGCCGCATCCCCAGCCTCAAGCCGCGATTCGCGCCCCTTGGCGAGACGATGCTGTGCTGGTCGCCACCATTGCCCAACTCCGAGCACAAGGACACACCGTGGTCTGCATGTTGCCCGGCCATGACAGCGAAGTTGACGAGTTCGAATGCGACCGTGAACTCGTCGACACCTCAGGGGGTTGGACGGTCCAACCCTTGCGACAACAATGACATTGAGTTGATGAATCCATGAGTACAAAGCACGGACGGCATGTGGTGGTGGTGGGTACCCAATGGGGTGACGAGGGCAAGGGCAAGCTGGTCGATTGGCTCACCGAAAGCGCCCAAGGCGTGGTGCGTTTTCAAGGCGGCCACAACGCTGGTCACACCTTGGTCATCAACGGTGTCAAAACCGCGTTGCACCTGATTCCCAGTGGCATCATGCGCCCCGGCATCAAGTGCTACATCGGCAATGGTGTGGTGCTGTCTGCTGCCAAATTGTTTGAAGAGATTGAGGGTTTGGAAAAAGCTGGTGTCGAAGTGCGTTCACGCTTGCGCATCAGCGAGTCTTGCCCGCTCATCTTGCCGTTCCATGCAGCACTTGACGTCGCCAGAGAAGCCGCCCGCGAGCAAGGTGGTTCTGAAAAAATTGGCACCACAGGACGCGGCATTGGCCCGGCTTATGAAGACAAAATTGCACGCCGCGCCTTGCGGGTGCAAGACTTGAAGCACCCCGATCGCTTTGCCAGCAAGTTGCGTGAGCTGTTGGCCTTGCACAACCATGTGCTGACCACTTTTTTGGGCTCCGAGAAATTCAATTTTGGCGATGGTTTGAAGCCCTACATGGCCAACGGGCAAGTGCAATTTCAGGCGGTGTATGACGAAGCCATGCAACACGCGGCACTCTTGAAGCCCATGATGGCCGATGTGTCGCGCGAACTCAATGACGCCCACCATACGGGCAGCAACTTGCTGTTTGAAGGGGCGCAAGGCACCTTGTTGGACGTCGATCACGGCACCTATCCTTTTGTCACTTCCAGCAACTGTGTGGCAGGCAATGCTGCAGCAGGGTCTGGCGTGGGTCCTGGCTTGTTGCACTACATCTTGGGCATCACCAAGGCCTATTGCACCCGTGTGGGTGGCGGTCCTTTCCCCACCGAACTCGATTGGGACGTGGAAGGCACGCCCGGTTGGCACATGAGCACCGTGGGAGCCGAGAAGGGCACCACCACTGGGCGTTACCGCCGCTGTGGTTGGTTCGATGCCGCTTTGCTCAAGCGCAGTGCGCAAGTCAATGGTTTGAGTGGCTTGTGCATCACCAAATTGGATGTGCTTGATGGCTTGAAAGAACTGAAGCTGTGCACCGGCTACAAACTCGATGGTGAAACCATCGACATCCTGCCCATGGGGGCCGATGACATTGCACGTTGTGAACCCCTTTACGAAACCTTGCCCGGCTGGAGCGACAGCACGGTGGGTGTCACAGACTACGCCAAATTGCCAGTCCAAGCCCGACATTACCTGGAACGCATCGCCGAGATCACGGGCGTGCCTATTCACGTGATTTCCACCAGTCCGGACCGCGATCACACCATCATGGTGCGCCATCCCTTCCACGATTAACCCCAACCTCTCCCTGAAAGTACAGCCATGTTGACTGAAGACGGTAAACACCTCTATGTGTCCTATGACGAGTACCATAACCTGATTGAAAAACTCGCCATCAAGGTGCACCAGTCGGGCTGGGAGTTCGACACCATTTTGTGTTTGGCCCGCGGTGGCATGCGCCCCGGTGACGTGTTGTCTCGCATCTTTGACAAGCCCTTGGCCATCATGTCCACCAGCTCTTACCGCTCGGATGGCGGCACGGTGCAAGGCCATTTGGACATTGCTCGCTTCATCACCACGCCAAAAGGTGAAATCGCTGGCCGTGTGTTGTTGGTCGATGATTTGGCCGATTCGGGTCACACTTTGAATGCCGTGATCGACCTCCTGAAAAACAATTACAGCCCTATTACCGAACTTCGCAGTGCCGTGATTTGGACCAAAGGCGTGTCCAGCTTCACCCCTGATTTCTCGGTGGAATACCTGCCCACCAACCCTTGGATTCACCAGCCGTTTGAGGCTTACGACACCACGCGACCGGCCAACTTGCTGGAGAAGTGGCGGGTCTGATGGCATGAAGCCGATCACCGACCTGATCCACCACTCTTACCAAGCCCCTGGCGATTTTGCGTCGCCCCAAATTCCAGTTCACAAAGCCTCGTCGGTGTTTTTCGACAACGTCGAGGACATGCGCACACGCCAATGGCTGGACAAGTCCGGCTACACCTACGGCCTGCACGGCACACCCACCAGCTTCACCTTGGAAGAGCGTTTGTGCCAATTGGAAGGTTCAAAACATTGCATCCTGCTGCCCAGCGGACTCGCAGCTTTGGCCCAAGTGAACATGGCCTTCTTGAAAACGGGCGACGAGCTGCTGCTGCCTGACAACGCTTATGGCCCTTTGAAAACATTGGCTGAAGGCGAGTTGTCCGCTTGGGGCATTCGCCACCAGTTTTACGACCCGATGAACCCGGCGGATTTGGCGCAGCGCATCACGGCGGCCACCAAATTGGTGTGGTTGGAAGCGCCGGGATCGGTGACCTTGGAGTTCCCGGATTTGACAGGTCTTTTGAAGGTTTGTAGGCAACACGACGTGTTAACAGCATTAGACAACACCTGGGGCGCAGGCGTGGCATTTCAGCCATTTGCAGTGGAGCCAGGCCTGGGTGTGGACATCAGCGTTCATGCCCTGACCAAGTACCCCAGCGGTGGTGGTGATGTGTTGATGGGCAGCGTCACGACTTGCCATGATGATTTGGCCCGCAGCTTGAAGTTGAGTCACATGCGCATGGGTTTTGGCGTGGCAGGCAATGATGTGGAGTTGGTGTTGCGCTCCTTGCCCAGCATGGCTTTGCGTTATGCCACCCAAGACCGCACCTGCCGTGCCGTGGCTTCTTGGTGCTTGAATCAAGCAGCCTTTGCCCAAGTCTTGCATCCCGCTGTGGCCAGCTCACCTGGACACATGCACTGGCGGCGTTTGTGTGCAGCTGACGCGCCCAGCACTGCTGCGGTGCACGAAGGCGGCGCAGCAGCCAGCTTGCTGAGTTTGCGGTTTCAACCCAGCATCCCCCAAGCGCAAGTTGATGCTTTTTGCAATGCCCTCAAGCTGTTCAAGCTGGCTTACAGCTGGGCAGGCCCCATCAGCTTGGTCGTGCCCTATGACTTGAAAGAGATGCGCCAACATGCGTCCGAAGAATTGCTGGCGGGTGGCTTCGTGCGTTTGGCCATGGGTTTGGAAGACCCGCAAGACTTGATCGCCGACTTAGCACAAGCCCTGCATCAGGCCTGGCCTCAAGGGTAGCGCTGCTTCAAGGCCTGCGCCAAGGCTTGCAGGCTGGGCGCATGGCGATCGACCAAGACCGCTTGTTGGGCTTTTTCAAACTGCAAAAAATTGCGTTGCACCGACTTGGCATAGGTCGGGTCGTAATGCTGTTTCAACAAATCGTGCACCACCTTCACGGTGTCACCCGCTTGCACTTGATGCTGCCATTGCGTCACCACAGCACGACCTTTCTGAGCCGTCAGTACGTCCAAGCGTTTGCAAAACAAATCAGCGTCTTGCGCGAAATAGGCATAGTCTTCTAAGAGCAGTTGCACACGTTCTTCTTCGGGCAATTGAAGATCAATGCAAGGGCTGGACCGAATGGCCTCGACCAAGGCTTCAGGCACGCTGACATTGCCCACTTTTTTGCTTTCAGCCTCCACAAACACGCTGCGTTGCGGATCCAGCTGACGCAGTTGGTTCCAAATCCGGGTGTCAAATTGTTTTTGACTGGGCTGGGGCTGACCGGGGATGCGTCCCAGCACTGAACTGCGGTGTTGAGCCAAGTCTTCCAGGTCCAAAATTTGTGCGCCTTCGGCCTTCAAAGCATGGAGCAAGCGGGTTTTGCCAGAACCGGTGGGACCAGCCACGACCACAAACCTGAACTGCTGAGACAGCGTTGCAATGTCTTCAACCATGGCCGCTCGAAACGCTTTGTAGCCGCCTTCTATCAACCACACTTTGAAGCCAATTTGACCCAGCACCAAACCCAAGGAAGCACTGCGCTTGCCGCCGCGCCAACAATAGAGCAGCGGTTGCCAGCTTTTGGGCAAGTGCATCACTTCACGTTCAAGGTGACGGGCAATGTTGGCAGCTACCAGCGTGGCGCCGACCTTGTTGGCTTCGAAAGCGCTTTCTTGTTTGTAAATCGTGCCCACCCGGATGCGTTCTTCATTGGTGAGGGAAGGCCAGTTCACAGCCCCCGGCAAATGGTCCAGGGCGTGTTCCGCTTCGCTGCGCGCATCGATGATGCAACTGAAGGCACCAGCGGTCCCAGAGGGCAAGGCCATGCGTTGCATGGCCTCGGTGGCCGACACAGGGTGCAAGGACATCAGAGCATTTTCTTCAACACCGCCCACACATTGGCCAAGATGCGCGGATGGGCTTCGGCTTTGGGGTGAATGCGATCGGCTTGAAACAAGGCCGTGGGGTCTTTGTCATCCGCCACCCCCGCCAGCAAAAACGGCACCAAAGCGGTTTGCTGTTGTTTGCTGATGCGGGCAAACAAGCGCGTGAAATCTGACGCATAAGCTGCGCCGTAGTTGGGCGGCACTTGCATGCCCACCAACAGCACCTTGGCTTTGATGGCTTGGCAAGCGCGAATCATTTTCACCAGGTTGTCTTCGGTCCTCTTCAAAGAAAAACCACGCAAGGCATCATTGCCACCGAGTTCAATCACAACCAGTTGAGGCTGATGCTGCTTGAGCAATGGGGGCAGTCGGGCCAAACCACCCGCCGTGGTGTCGCCGCTGATGCTGGCATTCACCACTTGCCAGTTGGGATGGTCTTTTTGAAGTTGCGCATCCAGCAGCGCCACCCAACCAGTTCCACGTGCGATGCCGTATTCGGCGCTCAAAGAGTCTCCCACCACCAGCAGGCGAGAGGTCGGTGAGGCCACAGCAGACATGGATATTCCAGCCAACCAACCCAGGGCGATACATTGCACGTTAAAGTCTCTACGTTTCAACACTGATTTCACAGCATGTCCTCACCTTTGATCGCGGTTTCTCACGTTTCCAAATCCGTCACCGATGCCACCGGTACCTTAGAGATTCTCTGCGATATCAATTTCACTTTGTTGCCACAGCAAACCCTGGCGATTGTGGGTGCCTCTGGTTCGGGGAAAAGCACCTTGTTGGCCATCATGGCGGGTTTGGATACCCCCACGCAAGGATCCGTTCATGTCGCCGGTCAAAACGTTTTTGCGCTGAACGAGGACCAACGCGCCGCTTTGCGGGCCAAACATCTTGGTTTTGTCTTCCAAAGTTTCCAATTGCTGGCACCGCTCACAGCCATTGAAAATGTCATGTTGCCTTTGGAATTGGCCGGACACCCCGATCCCAGGCCCATTGCCAAAGACATGCTGGTCCGTGTGGGCTTGGCAGAGCGTTTAAACCATTACCCCAAGGTGATGAGTGGTGGTGAGCAACAGCGTGTGGCTTTGGCGCGGGCCTTTGTGGTCAAACCCGACGTGCTGTTGGCCGATGAGCCCACTGGAAGTTTGGACCACGCCACCGGGGAAAAGGTGATGCAACTGATGCTTGAGTTGAACAAAGAGCTTGGCACGACCTTGGTCATGGTGACCCACGACCGCGCATTGAGTCAGCGCTGCGACCAACGTTTGGTGATGGAAGCTGGTCGTGCACACCTCGAGGTGTGACCCTCAACGACTTTTGTTTTTCATGGCGCGTTCCACCTCGCGCTTGCCTTCGCGGTCTTTGATGGTGTCCCGTTTGTCATGCTCGGCCTTGCCCTTGGCCAGCGCAATTTCACATTTGATGCGGCCGTTTTTCCAATGCAAATTCAGCGGCACCAAGGTGTAACCCTTTTGCTCGACTTTGCCAATCAAGCGGCGAATCTCGTCTTTGTGCAGCAGCAGTTTGCGTGAACGGATGGCGTCCGGGTTGACATGGGTGGAGGCGGTTTTCAAAGGGTTGATTTGGCAACCGATGACAAACATCTCGCCATTGCGAATCACCACATAGCCGTCGGTGAGTTGCACCTTGCCCTCGCGTGCAGCCTTCACCTCCCATCCTTCGAGCACCATGCCTGCTTCCAGGCGTTCCTCGAAAAAATAGTTGAAGGCGGCTTTTTTGTTGTCCGCAATACGGGTTTGGGGTGCAGTTTTGCTGGCCATGGAAAGGGTTTAGATCGTCAATCGGGTCTTTACAATGACCCTTGGTGCCAACGTGGCGCAAGCCCCATTCTATGAAAACCGTTGAGAAGTCCGTATTGATCTGGTTCACCGCCCAAGAAATGTTTGACTTGGTGGTGGATGTCGCGTCTTATCCGCAGTTTCTGCCATGGTGTGATCAAACCCACATTCTCAATCTGGAAGAGCAGGGCATGACCGCCCGCATTGGCATGGCCTTTGGTGGTTTGCACAAAAGCTTCACGACCCGCAACACCCATGTCCCGGGCCGCCAGGTGCAACTCTCTTTGATTGACGGTCCGTTCAAACAACTCGATGGCGTCTGGAACTTCATCCCCTTGGGTGAGGAACAAGCCTGTCGGGTGGAATTGAAACTCTCCTACAGTTTTGACTCCGTGTTTGGCGCCTTGGTGGGGCCAGTGTTTGACCGCATTGCCGCCACCTTGGTGGATGCTTTTGTCAAGCGTGCTGAAGTGGTCTATCCCCGATGAACATTACTTTGCTGCTGGGATGGGCAGCACGCGACATTCGCGCATTCGAGTGGCAAGCGCCTGAAGGTGCCACGGTGGCTCAAGCCTTGTCACATATGCAAACCTTGAATGCTGACTGGGTTTGGCACGGTGATGCTTGGCAAGTCGCGGTTTGGGGCAAACCGGTGTCAACAGACCAGGTGCTCAAACCCACCGACCGTGTGGAGGTATTGCGCGGTTTGCGGGTGGACCCCAAAGTGGCTCGGCGTGAACGGTTTCAAAAACAGGGTGCTCGCACCGCAGGCTTGTTTGCCAAACGTCGTGCTGGTGCCAAGCCCGGTTATTGAAGCGATTATCGGTTGCTGGATCAGCTGGAGGCTGGCGTTTTTTTTGATGACAGCAGCAAGCGTTCTGTGGTTTCCATCAGCACTTTGCGGTCAAACGGTTTGAGCAAAAAGCCATCGGCACCGGCTTGAATAAAGCGTTCTCGATCAATCGCATTGACATTCGCAGTCAACCCCAGAATGGGTGTGTAGCGATCGGGGCCCGTCATTTCATGGCGGATGCGTTTGCTGGTTTCTATGCCGTCCAGTTGTGGCATGACCATGTCCATGAATATCAAATCAAATGATGAAATTTTCAGTATGGCCAGCGCCGACAAGCCATGTTCTGCTTCGCTGATCCTGGCATTCGGGCAGGCCATTTGCAGCATTTGTCTCAACAACAATCGATTGATGGCCATGTCGTCCACAATCAAAAAACGCCAAGCTCGTTGATGGAAATCCGAGGTGCCAGAGTTGTCGGCGTCTTGTTTGATTTGCGCAGGCAAGGCTTCAATCAGTGGCAGCGTGAACCAAAAACAACTTCCCACACCCAATGTGCTTTGTACGCCGATTGCGCCGCCCATCAACTCAATCAAGCGCTTGGAGATGGCCAAGCCTAAGCCATTGCCACCATAAAGATCTTGGGTTTGAGCAGTGGCTTGGGAGAAACGTTCAAACACCAGGGCTTGTTGCTCGGGGGAGATGCCAATCCCGGTGTCTTCGACCTCAAAGCGGATCAATTCTTGCTGCTTTGTGATGCGCAACTTGACATGACCTTGCTGAGTGAACTTGATCGCATTGCCCAGCAAATTGACTAATACCTGCATCAGGCGGTGGCGATCTGCCAGGATCCAGATGGGCAAGTTGGGGTCGACTTCTTGTTCAAAAGCCAATCGCATGCTTTTGATGCGGGTGACAAACAAACCCGAAGCGCTGTCAGCCACCTGGCTCAAGACGAATGCTTCTGGATGAATCCCCAATTTGCCAGACTGAAATTGTGAATAGTCCAGCACATCGTTGATGACAGTCAATAAATGCTCGCCGGATTGATGGGTCAGGTTCAAGATTTCCTGAACCTTGGGGTTGTTGGCCTGGTGTTCTTTCAGCAATTCGTTGAACCCCATGATGGCATTCATGGGTGTGCGTAATTCATGACTCACCGAAGCGATGAACTGGTCGCGTGTATCCAATATGGCTTGTAACTCTTGGCGCTTGAGTTCCAGTTCATGGTTGCGGTCTTTGATGTTTTGAATCGTTTCATTGGCAAAGCCTTGGTAAAACAAATTCACACCAATCAAACTCGCCGTGGTCACCACATAGACCACCAGACCATAGACCTCGTGAGATTTATCGTAGTTGGTCATCTGCGGCAACCATGATTGATGGGTGGCCACCGTCATGAACAAAAACAACAAGGCAATGATGCCGGTCCACAACCAACCTGCGCGTCGCCCCACCATCTGTGACATCAAGATCGGAATGATGTAGAGCCAGTTGATGCTGGGAGAATAAATGCCTTGGCTTGACCATGCCAACCAAGTGACATCAGCCGCGATATAAACCGCCGCCAAAGACAGGCCGATATTCAAGGGCACGCCAATCGTTAACAAAATCAAAGTCAGACTGATGGCTGCAATGCCGCCGTAACGACTGGCTTCAGATGCCAAAGACGGCGTCAAGAAACCCAACAACATGATGGCAAGGATGAACACCAAGCCTATGACATACAACAACAGCATGTGCCTTTCGCGCATACGGGGCGGCAAGCGATACACAAACTCAGGTGGATTGAATTTGTTGCTCATGGGGTTTGCCCAGAAGATTGCAGGGCTCGCCCCACGCCAAGGGTGAGTTCGTCCCGTTCCAATGGCTTGAGGACCAAGCCATCCATGCCTGCTTCTGTGCAAAGCACATGGTCGGTTGCATTGCTGCTGGCAGTCAAACCCAAGATGGCTACTTTGTTGCCGGGCGCTGGCCGTTGCCTGATGGCCTTGGCCACAGCCAAGCCATCCATGTCGGGCATGAACATGTCGAGCAAGACCATGTCCACATCATCATGTTCTTGGAGGAATTGAAGCGCTAACCGGCCCGATGGACAGGTGCTGACTTTGGCCTGCGGCCAGGTTTTTTCAACCATTTGTTGGGCCACCATGAGATTCACAGGGTGGTCGTCAACAATCAAAAAGTGGTTTGGCGAACGGGTCGTCAGGCCCACCTGGGGCGCAGACATTGGCGTTAGAGGTTCGGCGACTGGCGTGAGAGGAATTTCCACCCAAAACAGACTGCCTTGGTTGTATTGACTCTGAACGCCTATGCGGCCCCCTTGCAACCGAACCAGTTTTTCGCAAATGGACAAGCCCAAGCCTGTTCCACCGTAGATCTTGATCGCCGGGGAGGATGTTTTTTCAAATCGACCAAAGGCTTGCCCCATTTGCTCATCGGTCATGCCAATGCCTGTGTCTTGCACCTCAACCCGTAAGCCCGAGGGGATGTGCAAAAAGCGCAGACAGATGCTGCCTTCGTGGGTGAATTTCAGTGCGTTTTCAAGCAAATTGTCGATGGTTTGTGCAAACCGTTTGGGATCTAATGACACCCAAGCTGGCAATTTGTCATCAAACACCCAGTGGCTGTCGATTTTTTTCAAACTCGCACGGTGTTGCAAACGCTCAAATTGAGCGAGCCCATGTTGTTTCAAAGCCATGATTTGTGGTGACAGAACCATTCGATCAGCTTGCAGCTGTGAAAAGTCCAGGATGTCATTAACGACGGTCAAGAGATGCTGGGTCGATTGACGAATCAAGTTCACGCGCCGCAAATCAACTGCATCGTCCTTGATCTGGTCCTTGAGCACACTGTTTAAACCCAAAATAGCATTCATGGGTGTGCGCAGCTCGTGGCCCACGGATGCGATGAATTCATCCTTGTGGCTTTGTGCTCGGATGAGCTCTGCATGCAAGGACTGCAATTCTTGTCCGCGTTGTACCAATGCAGAAATTTGTTGGCGCCTTGCACGGGCTAAAAAGTCCAAAATCAATATCAGCCCCAAGGCTGCTTGGATTTTGATGAAGAAATTCCAATACGCCATGTCGGCCGTCATCGCAGCCTGCGTTTGGATCCAACCCATTTGCGAGGCCAAGAAAATGAGCAACAGTGCATTGACTTGAGCGACCAACCATGCCACAGCGGATTTCAGGTTCAACAACAAAAACGGCATCCAGGCCAAACCGACATAAATCATCATCACCACAGACACCGTGCCGCCGGTCTTGCTGATGATGTAGATGCAGACTGTGCTGCCGATCAGGGTGACCAAGTGCACCGTCCACGCGGCTGAGGCCCCCAGACGAAACCCCATCCAAAGCGCAAAATACGCGGCGCTAGCGGCAAAAAGAATCCAACTGCTGTAGAGGGGCGTTGGCACCAGAGCCGACAAGAAATTGATCAAAAAACAAATGATCGTGAACAGCTCAACAAATGGATGGATCCATTCATGCCTGGTCGCCACCTCGTCGCCACTATGTGGCTTGGGCATTTTGAAGAGGCGTGCGACCATGGCTTTGATACTTCCTTGAAACCAAATGGGTGGTTCCTGATAATAAATCAGTAGCAAGACAAGTCGGTATGATCTCTCTTTTGGAGACATCCTATGCGCCTACTTGGCAAAGCGCTGACCTTCGATGACGTGTTGTTGGTCCCCGCCTTTTCAAAAGTCCTGCCCAAGGACACCCAGCTTTCCACCCAATTCTCGCGCCGCATCGCCCTGAACCTGCCCCTGGTGTCTGCCGCCATGGACACGGTCACCGAAGCCCGTTTGGCCATCGCCATCGCCCAAGAAGGCGGCATGGGTATCGTCCACAAAAACCTCACGGAGCAACAGCAAGCCGCTGAGGTAGCCAAGGTCAAACGCTATGAGAGCGGCGTGTTGCTCGACCCTGTCGTCATCACCCCGCAACACACGGTGCGTCAGGTCATGGCCATGTCGGATCAAATGGGCATTTCTGGTTTCCCTGTCTGCGACGGCGGCAAAGTGGTCGGCATCGTCAGTGGCCGCGATTTGCGCTTTGAAACCCGCTATGACGTGCAAGTCAAAGACATCATGACCCCACGTGAACGCCTGATCACGGTGCCCGAAGGTACGACCCCCGAGCAAGCCAAGGCGCTGTTGAACAAACACAAACTCGAACGCCTCTTGGTGGTGAATGACGCGTTCGAACTGAAAGGCCTGATCACGGTCAAAGACATCACCAAGCAAACCAGTTTCCCCAATGCAGCACGCGACCCCTCCGGCCGTTTGCGTGTTGGCGCAGCGGTTGGCGTGGGCGAAGGCACCGAAGAGCGCGTTGAAGCGCTGGTCAAAGCTGGGGTGGACGCCATCGTGGTCGACACCGCCCATGGCCACAGCCACGGCGTGATCGAGCGGGTGCGTTGGGTCAAGCAAAACTACCCGCACATTGATGTGGTGGGCGGCAACATCGCTACCGGTGCGGCGGCACTCGCGCTGGCCGAAGCCGGAGCGGATGCAGTGAAGGTGGGCATTGGCCCGGGCTCCATTTGCACCACCCGCATCGTGGCCGGTGTGGGCGTGCCCCAAATCACCGCCATCAACAACGTGGCCATGGCCTTGCAAGGCTCGGGCATCCCTCTCATTGCCGACGGCGGCATCCGTTACAGCGGTGACATTGCCAAGGCCATCGCCGCAGGCGCTTCCACCGTCATGATGGGTGGCATGTTTGCTGGTACCGAAGAAGCGCCGGGCGAAATCATCCTCTACCAAGGCCGCAGTTACAAAAGCTATCGCGGCATGGGCAGCATTGGCGCCATGCAGCAAGGCAGTGCCGACCGCTATTTCCAAGAAGCCACCACGGGCAACCCGAACGCCGACAAGTTGGTGCCCGAAGGCATTGAAGGCCGAGTGCCCTACAAAGGCTCGATGGTCAGCATCGTCTACCAAATGGCCGGTGGCGTGCGGGCTTCGATGGGCTATTGCGGTTGCGCCACGATTGAAGAGATGCGCCAGCAAGCCGAATTTGTCGAGATTTCTGCGGCGGGCATGCGCGAAAGCCATGTGCACGACGTGCAAATCACCAAAGAAGCGCCGAACTACCGCGCTGAATAACTTTTCGATGACGCCTGTCGCCAGGTGAAGCCCATGTCCCACGACACCCTGTTGATTCTTGATTTCGGCTCGCAAGTCACCCAACTGATTGCCCGCCGTGTGCGTGAAGCCCACGTGTACTGCGAGGTACATCCTTGCGATGTGACCGACGACTGGCTGCGCCAATACGCCCAAGACCATCGGCTCAAAGGCATCATCTTGACCGGCAGCCATGCCAGTGTTTACGAGGTGGACGACCGCGCCCCCGACGCCGTGTTCGAGCTGGGTCTGCCCGTGCTGGGCATTTGCTATGGCATGCAAACCATGGCTCAACAGCTCGGCGGCAAAGTGGAAGCCGGACACACCCGCGAATTTGGCTATGCCGAGGTGCGGGCCCGCGGCCACACCGATTTGCTCAAAGACATCGCCGACTTCACCACGTCTGAAGGCCACGGCATGCTCAAAGTCTGGATGAGCCACGGTGACAAAGTCACTGAGCTGCCCACTGGCTTCAAGCTCATGGCCAGCACCGACAGCTGCCCCATTGCGGGCATGGCCGATGAAAGCCGCCATTTCTACGGTGTGCAATTTCACCCCGAAGTGACCCACACGGTGCAGGGCAGAGCCATGCTGAACCGCTTTGTGCTCGATATTTGCCAAGCCTCACCCGATTGGGTGATGGGCAACTACGTGGAAGAAGCCGTGGCGCGTATTCGCCAGCAGGTGGGCGATGAAGAAGTCATTCTGGGCTTGTCAGGCGGCGTCGATTCCTCGGTGGCTGCAGCGCTGATTCACCGCGCCATTGGCGACCAACTCACCTGTGTGTTTGTGGACCACGGTTTGCTGCGCCTGAACGAAGGCGACATGGTGATGAACATGTTTGTGGGCCAGTTGCATGCGCACGTCATTCGCGTGGATGCCAGTGATTTGTTTTTGGGCAAGCTGGCCGGTGTGGCCGACCCCGAGGCCAAACGCAAAATCATTGGCGCAGAATTTGTGACGGTGTTCAAACAAGAAGCGGCCAAGCTCAAAGCAGGTCGTGGGGGCCACAAGGGGGCCAGTTTCTTGGCCCAAGGCACCATCTACCCGGATGTGATTGAAAGCGGCGGTGCCAAATCCAAAAAAGCCGTCACCATCAAAAGCCACCACAACGTGGGCGGCTTGCCCGAGCAACTCGGCTTGAAGCTGCTCGAACCTTTGCGTGATTTGTTCAAAGACGAGGTGCGCGAACTCGGCATCGCTTTGGGACTGCCGCGCGAAATGGTCTACCGCCATCCCTTTCCAGGCCCAGGCTTGGGCGTGCGCATTCTGGGCGCGGTAAAAAAAGAGTACGCAGACTTGCTGCGCCGCGCGGACGCCATCTTCATTGAAGAATTGCGCAACACGCCTTTCGAGGGCGACCCTGCATCCGTGGCATTTGCAGGCGGCCAACACCCCCGCAATTGGTACGAAGCCACCAGCCAGGCCTTTGTGGTGTTCTTGCCGGTCAAAAGCGTGGGCGTGATGGGCGACGGCCGCACCTACGACCATGTGGTGGCTTTGCGGGCCGTGGTGACCAGCGATTTCATGACCGCCGACTGGGCGGAGTTGCCCTATGCCTTGCTGAAAAAAGTGTCGGGCCGCATCATCAACGAGGTGCGCGGCATCAACCGGGTGGTGCTGGATGTGAGTTCGAAACCACCAGCGACCATCGAGTGGGAGTAAAGTGAACACCATGAAATGGATCATCGTCTCCACTTGGTTGGCCGCTGTGCTCTTCGGTCATTTCCGAGGCCAGGTGCGCTTGCCCTTGCGGCGCGTGTTCCTAGACCATTCGGTCTTGCTGGCTCCACTCAATGCCTTGATGGTGATGTTCTCGCGCGTGCCCACCACGCCCTACATCCCCATGAGCGAATTTCCAGAGCTCAAAGCACTGGAAGACCATTGGCAAGAGATTCGCGATGAAGCCCTGAAATTGTCCGAGATGCAGCGCATCAAAGCGGCGGAAAACCACGACGACCTGGGTTTCAATTCGTTTTTCAAATACGGTTGGAAGCGTTTTTACTTGAAGTGGTATGACGCGCAGCACCCTTCGGCCCTGGAGCTGTGTCCGAAAACCGTGGCGCTGTTGCAGTCCATCCCAACGGTGAAAGCCGCCATGTTTGCCGAGTTGCCCCCTGGTGGCAAACTCAATCGCCATCGCGACCCCTATGCTGGTTCTGTGCGCTTTCACATGGGCCTGGTCACACCCAATGACGATGCCTGCTACATCGACGTGGACGGGCAACGCCACAGTTGGCGCGATGGCCAAGCCGTGGTGTTTGACGAAACCTACATCCACGAGGCCTACAACCACACCGAACACAACCGCATCATTTTGTTTTGCGATGTCGAGCGCCCTGTCACCGCTCAGTGGGTGGCTTCGCTCAACAAATGGTTCAGCCGGGTGGTGATGTCAGCGGCCAGTTCACCCAACGATGGCCGGGATCAAACCGGTGCCATCAACAAACTCACACGCTACCACGACAAGCTTGAAACGAAACGCCGCTCTTTCAAACAATGGAACCGCACGGCCTACAAGCTGACCAAGTACACCCTGATCACGGCGATTGTGGTTTGGTTTATTTGGGGTTGATTGGCGTCCCGAGGCATCTGCCTTCGTCATAGAGGCAGCGCCCTTCTCAAGAGGGCTTCAGGTGTTGGCCAAGGCCTGATCGATGTCCCACAAAATATCGTCCAGCGTTTCCAAACCCACACTCAAGCGAATCAAGTCGGGTGGCACACCAGCGGCAATTTGCTGCGCTTCAGACAACTGCCGGTGCGTGGTGGACGCGGGGTGTATCACCAAGGTTTTGGCGTCGCCAATATTGGCCAAGTGGGACAAGAAGCTCACGTGTTCAATGAATTTTTGACCAGCGGCGGTGCCACCTTTCACGCCAAAACTCAGCACCGCACCTGCACCTTTGGGCATGTATTTCTTGGCCAGTGCATGGTCGGGGTGGTTGGGCAGGCTGGGGTAATTCACCCAAGCCACTTTCGGGTGTTTTTCTAAATATTGCGCCACTGCCAAGGCACTGCTGCAATGGCGGTCCATGCGCAGCGACAGCGTTTCCACGCCCTGCAACAACAAAAAAGCGTTGAAAGGCGAGAGCGCTGGGCCAAAGGTGCGCATGCCCTCCATGCGGCACTTCATGGTGAAACCAAAGTCGCCAAAGGTTTCGAAAAACCGCACACCGTGGTAGCCGGGGGAGGGCTCGGTCATCGAGGGGAAACGGCCGTTGTCCCAGGGGAACTTGCCTGATTCAATGATGACGCCACCCATGGTCGTGCCGTGGCCGCCGATGAACTTGGTTGCCGAATGCAAGGTGATGGCCGCTCCCCATTCAAACGGACGGCACAGGTAAGGGCTGGCGAAGGTGTTGTCCACGAACAAAGGCACACCTGCTTGCTTGCCAATGCGGGCCACGGCTTCAATGTCCAGCAAATTCAAAGAAGGGTTGCCCAAGGTTTCGGCATACAAAGCCTTGGTGTTGGGGGTGATGGCCCGAGCGAAGTTCTCGGGGTCCTCCGAGTCGACGAAGACCGTCTCGATGCCCAACTTTTTGAAGTTCACACTCAGCTGCGTGTGGGTGCCGCCATACAGGGTGCGGGCCGCCACGATTTGGTCGCCTGCTTCGCAGACATTCAGCAACGCAATCATTTGCGCCGACATGCCGCTGCCGGTGGCCACCGCAGCGCGGCCGCCTTCCAGCGAAGCAATGCGCTCCTCGAACACCGCCACCGTCGGGTTGCTCAGGCGCGAATACACATTGCCAAAGGTTTGCAGGTTGAACAAACTGGCCGCGTGCTCGGGGCTGTCAAACACATAGGCGCTGGTTTGATAGATGGGCACAGCGCGGCTGCCGGTGGCTGCATCCGGAATTTGCCCAGCGTGCAAGCTGAGCGTGTCGAAGCCAAATGTGCGATCAGCCATGGGGTGTGAAGCTCGGAGGAATTTGTCGTTGCGCAGAGATGACGCCCGTATTGACGCCAAACCAACCCAGGCCACCAAACAAACGGGCATGTTCAATTTTCACGCAGCGGTCCATCACCACGGTCAGGCCTGCTTGCTCGGCGATGGCTTGGGCGTCTTTGTTCACCACGCCGAGTTGCAGCCACAGCGTCTTGGCACCAATGGCCACGGCTTGTTCAGCGATGGCAGGGGTGTCGGCTGGTTTGCGAAAGACATCGACCATGTCGATGGGGTGGGGGATGGCGGCCAAATCGGGGTAACAGGTCTCGCCCAAGATGCTGGGGTACTTGGGATTGACCGGCACGATGCGGTAACCATGCTCTTGCATGTACTTGGCCGCGAAGTAGGAGGGGCGGAACCAATCGGCGGATAAACCGACCACGGCGATGGTTTTGTGCTGCTGCAAAACCTGTTTCAAGACGCGTATTTCACTCATATCGCCCATATTAGCCCAATAAATTGAAATAAAGATTGCTTTATGTTGTAAACACAGGCATAGTCGCGGCTTCGATTATCAAGTTATGTCGTTGTTGTTCGTTTCTAGTTCTGCCCTTCTAGGTATTTCTCCCTTCGTCACACGCTTCTTGACCTTCGACCCCGAGGGGGGCTTCCCTTTTTTTTAAAGAAATGCACTAAATGGCAACAGGTACAGTGAAATGGTTTAACGAATCCAAAGGTTTTGGCTTTATTACTCCTGAAGACGGCGGCAAAGATTTATTTGCCCATTTTTCCGCGATCCAAAACCAAGGTTTCAAAACCCTGGCTGAAGGTCAACGCGTGAGCTTTGAAGTGACCACCGGCCCCAAAGGCCTGCAAGCGTCCAACATCAAAACAGCCGACTAATCCAACAGACTCTCAGACATTCAGATGTCCAAAGAAGAAATGTTGGAAATGTCCGGCCTGGTGCGCGAGGTGCTTCCCGACTCGCGCTACCGTGTCACTCTGGACAACGGCCACGAACTCGTGGCCTACACCGCAGGCAAGATGCGCATGCACCACATCCGCATCTTGGCTGGCGACAAGGTCACCCTTGAACTCTCCCCCTACGACATGACCAAAGGCCGTATCACCTTCAGACACATTGAAGGCAAAGGCCCCACCGGTCCCCGGAAGCGGCGGTTTTGAGCCCCAGCCCATCCGACATCGGATTGGGCTACCTCGTCAAACAAGAACGCGTCGAAGTCGCCGGTGGCGCAGCTTTGAACATCCGCTCCTTGTTGGACAAACAACAATTCCACGACCCAGACGGCATTGCCTTGGCCTTAGGCGTGTCCTCGGCCACTTGGCCGCTCTTTGGCTTGGTCTGGCCGTCGGCGCAAAAAATGGCCGACCTGATGCAGACCTGGCCGCTTGAAAAGTTACGCATCTTGGAAATTGGCTGTGGTTTGGGCTTGGCCAGTTTGGTGATTCACCGACGCTTTGGTGCGGTCACCGCCTCCGATTACCACCCCTATACCCAACGGTTTTTAAGCGCCAATTTGCGCTTGAACGGTTTGCCTGTGCTGCCTTATGTGCAAGGTCATTGGGAGCGCAGCAATCCCTTGCTGGGCGAGTTTGACCTGATCATCGGCAGCGACGTGCTGTATGAGCGGGACCACCCCGCGCAGTTGGCAGGCTTCATTCAAAGCCACGCCGCAGCGCATGCGCAGGTGTTGATCATCGATCCCAACCGTGGCCAGCGCTCGGCCTTTCACAAGGCCATGCAGCTGCATGGTTTTGGCTTGACCCAAAGCGACATCCTGAGCCCCTTGCACGACACCACGCCCTACCGAGGCCGCTTGCTGAATTACCAGCGCGACTGAAAAAACGGGCCAGAAGGCTGAGCGCGGATGGTTGTTGGCCCGGTGCCGGAGCGCCTTGGTTAACATGGAAGCAACCTGAATTTGTCCCCATGGTCATGACTTCTCCAATCAACCAAACAACCATGTCCAAGCTCGACGACGATTTCATGCGCTTGGCCTTGCAGCAGGCCCAAGCAGCCCGTGAAGCCGGGGAAGTGCCCGTGGGCGCGGTGGTGGTGAAGAACGGCGAAGTGGTGGCGCAAGAGCACAACGCCCCGATCGGTTTGCACGACCCCAGCGCCCATGCCGAGATCTTGGCCTTGCGTGCGGCTGCTGAAAAATTGGGCAATTACCGCTTGGACGATTGCACCCTGTATGTGACCCTGGAGCCTTGCGCCATGTGCGCGTGCGCGATGCTGCATGCGCGGCTCAAGCGTGTCGTGTGGGGTGCCGCAGAGCCGAAAACCGGCGCGGCGGGCTCGGTATTGAATTTGTTTGACCATCCGCAACTCAACCACCAAACCCAAGCCACGGGCGGGGTGAGGGCAGAAGAGGCCAGTGCCATGCTGCAAGATTTTTTCAAGACGCAGCGCCAGCAACACAAGCAACAAGCCGCAAACACCCGCTTGCGAGAAGATGCCTTGCGCACCCCCGAGCAGCGGTTTGAAAACCTGCCCGACTATCCCTGGACCGCGCAGTACATCAGTGATTTGGCCAGCCTGAATGGTCTGCGCATGCACTACTTGGACGAGGGTCCGTCAGATGCGCCCATCACTTGGCTGTGTTTGCATGGCAACCCCGCATGGAGTTACCTCTATCGAAAAATGCTGCCGGTCTTTTTGAATGCGGGCCACCGTGTGGTGGCACCCGATCTGCCTGGTTTTGGCAAGAGCGACAAACCGAAAAAAGACAGCGCCCACCATTTTGAATGGCACCGACAAGTGTTGCTCGAATTCATTGAAGCGCTGGACTTGCAGCGTGTGCACTTGGTGGTGCAAGACTGGGGCGGTTTGCTGGGCCTGACCTTGCCGATGGCCGCGCCACAGCGCTACCAAGGCCTGCTGGTGATGAACACCACCTTGGCCACCGGTGAAAAGCCTTTGAGCCCCGGCTTTTTGGCGTGGCGACAAATGTGCGCCGACAAACCGCTGTTTGATGTGGGGCGGTTGTTCGGGCGCGGCAATCCGCAGATGAGCGACGAAGAATGTGTCGCCTACAACGCACCCTTTCCCGATGCCGGTCACCGCGCGGCCTTGCGAGTTTTTCCCGCCATGGTCCCTGAGTTTGAAGACAGCGAAGGCGCGGCCGTGTCGCGCCAAGCCCAAAGCTTTTGGCAAAACGAATGGACGGGGAAAAGCCTGATGGTGATTGGCCAGCAAGACCCGGTGTTGGGTGAAGCAGTGATGCGCGATTTACATCAGCAGATTCGGGGTTGCCCAGCCCCGGTGCTGTTGCCACAAGCGGGGCACTTCGTGCAAGAGCACGGCGCTGAAGTGGCGGCATTGGCGCTTCAACATTTGGCTTGAACGTGTCGGCCTCTGATGGAGCAACATGCGGGTCAGCCGACCAGCCCGCAGACTGACCGACAATGCCGCTTCAGAGAAAAATCATGCACATCTACATTTATTCCCCCTCCGGCGCACTGCGCGACAAAGCCGCCCTGCGCCTGGCCGAGAAACGCCTGCGCAAACTGGGCCACGACGTGGAACTTGATCCGGATGCCAAAACCTCAGATCAGCGCTTTGCTGGCGACGACGACACGCGTTTGTTGGCCATCAGCCGCGCGGCCGCAAGTGGCGCCGACATCATCATGCCGACACGGGGTGGCTATGGCCTCACACGCTTGTTGAAAAAACTCCCCTACAAGGCCATCGCCGCGTCCATCAAGGCGGGCAGCCATTGGGTGGGGCACAGCGATTTCACAGCCTTGCAAATGGGTTTGCTGGCCAAAACCAAGGCCATCAGCTGGGCCGGCCCGCACGCCGCCAGCGACTTTGGCGCGGCGCATCTGGATGAGATCACCCTGGCTTGTTTTGAAGACATGGCGCAGGGCAGGGGGGAAGGGGCCGGTTGGCGTTTGCCCGCCTCGGACCTGGAACACTTGCCGAAGAAAACCCTGTTGGCTGAAGACGCCACGCTGTGGGGCGGCAACTTGAGCGTGCTGTGCAGCCTGGTCGGCACGCCCTACATACCCGAAGTGCAGGGCGGTGTGCTGTTTTTAGAAGATGTGGCCGAGCATCCTTACCGCATCGAACGCTTGCTGACCCAGTTGTTGAATGCGGGCATCTTGGCCCAGCAAAAAGCCATTGTGTTGGGGGCATTCACCGATTTCAAACTGAGCCCGCACGACAAGGGTTACAACTTGAACAGCGTGGTGGCCTGGCTGCGTTCGCAGCTGAAAACGCCTGTGCTGACCCGCCTGCCGTTTGGCCATGTGCCGACCAAGCTGTGCCTGCCTGTGGGCCAACAAGTGTCTTTGCTGCGCGAAGGCCGCGAAGCCTTTTTGCTCTGGGCACACCAAGCCCACTGAAAATGTTTTCAACATGACCACCTATCCCAGCCATTACATCAACGGCGCTTGGCAACAAGCGACACCCAGCCCTCTATGACCACCTACCCCAGCCATTACATCAACGGCGCTTGGCACAAAGCCCAGGCCACTGCAGTTTTTGAAGTGCACGACGCCAGCACCGAGGAGGTGATGGCCACCGTCCCGCAAGGCACGGCCGAGGAGGCCGCGCAAGCGGTCTTGGCTGCGCGGGCAGCGTTCCCCGCTTGGTCGGGTTTGAGCGTGGAAGAACGCTGCGTCTTCATCGACAAGATCGTCGCGGGTTTGAAGGCCCGTTCAGACGAGATGGCCACGGCCATCGCCCGCGAGGTGGGCATGCCGATCAAGCTGGCCAAGATGGTGCAGGTGGGCGGCCCGGTGTTCAACTGGGGCAACGCCGCCAAAGTGGCGCGGGCCTTTGTGTATGAAGAAAAAGTCGGCCACTCGCTGGTGGTGCGCGAGCCCATCGGCGTGGTCGGCTGCATCACGCCCTGGAATTTCCCCCTGAACCAAATCACTTTGAAGATTGCGCCCGCACTGGCTGCAGGCTGCACCGTGGTCTTGAAACCCAGCGAAATCGCGCCGGTCAACGCCATGATCTTGGCCGAGATCATCCATGACGCGGGTCTGCCCGCAGGCGTGTTCAACCTGGTGAACGGCTTGGGCCCGGTGGTGGGCGAAGTGTTGGCCAGCCACCCCGAGGTGGACATGGTGAGCTTCACCGGTTCCACACGCGCTGGCAAACGGGTGGCCGAGTTGGCCGCCGACTCGGTCAAACGCGTGGCGCTGGAGTTGGGTGGCAAGTCGGCCAGCATCATCCTGCCGGACGCCGATTTTGAAGCCGCGGTGAAAGGCAGCATCAACGCTTGTTTGCTCAACAGCGGTCAAACCTGCTCGGCCCATACCCGCATGCTGGTACCTGAAGACCGCTATGACGAGGTTAAAAGCTTGGCGCAAGCAGCCATCGCCAAATTCACCTTGGGTGCCAGTTTGGAGGAAGGCAGCCGTTTGGGCCCCTTGGTGAGCGCAGCTCAGCGCGACAGGGTCATTGCGTTCATTCAGCAAGGCTTGGCCGAAGGCGCCGAGCTGGTGGCCGGTGGCCCCAACAAACCGCCGTTGGCCAAAGGCTATTTTGTGCAACCCACGGTCTTGCGGGTGCAGCCCACGGACACCTTGGCCCGGGAAGAAATTTTCGGGCCCGTGCTGGTCATCCTGACTTACAAAGACGAAGCCGAAGCCATCCGCATCGCCAACGATTCGATTTATGGTTTGGGCGGCGGCGTTTGGAGCACGGATGAAGCCCACGCGCTGCGTGTGGCGCGACAAATGCGCACCGGCCAGGTGGACATCAACGGCGCGCCGTTCAATGGCAACGCGCCGTTTGGCGGCTACAAACAATCGGGCAATGGCCGGGAAAACGGCAAGTATGGTTTTGAAGAGTTCTTGGAGCACAAAGCCATCCAACTCAAGCCGGCCGAGAAAAACTGAATAACCTTAGAGAGCTGCGGTACATTCAGAACTTGTTTGCCCCAGCAGCCATTTCTGAATTCATTTGATACGATGCATATTATGTTAACTAATAAAAACACCCCATCCTCATTCAAAGTGCAGACCATGCTCCAAGCCCTGTGTTTGGGTGTTGTTCTGTTGCAGTCCCCCCTTGCCTTGGCCGAATTCAAAGGATCCAACCCCATGAAGGAAAGCCGTGAAGCAGCCTCGGCCATGTTGAAAGAACTTGGCGGGAAATTGCAAACAGCCATGAAGGATGGCGGCCCGGTCAACGCCTTGGGTGTCTGCCAAGTGGAAGCGCCGGCGATTGCGCAGCGCATCAGTGACGAAGAAAAAATCACCATACGCCGCATCAGCCACAAGCCTCGAAATGCCAGCATGGGCACGCCAATCGACTGGCAAATCAAGGCCTTGAAACACCTTGAAGAATCCTTGGCACGGGGCGAACCGCCCGCGGAGATTGAATTTGTAGAAGCTGTGAAAGCTGGCGCCGGTTCACGCATGGAATTGCGCTATGCCAGACCGATTGTGATGCAAGCCCAATGCACGGCTTGTCACGGCGATCCAGAACAAATCAGCCCCGAAATCAAGACCAAGCTCGACGAGCTTTACCCCCATGACAAGGCCGTGGGGTTCAAACCAGGTGAACTGCGTGGCGCTGTTGTCGTGAGCCGATTCATCGGATTCAGCAACAATTAATTTTGCCGTCCACCTGTTGGACTGGGGTATTTCTGTGCCCAGACCCCTGAAAAAGCCATCAAATACTGTTGGGTTTCGGCTTTTTGAGCCTCGTTTTTGCTGTTGACGGAAAAGTCCCAGGCGCTCAGTCCCAGCTTGTTCTTGATGCGCGGGTCTGCGCCCTCTTCCAGCAGCAACTTCACCGCCATTGGCGTTCCGTAATACGCCGCCATCATCAGCGGCGTGGTGCCATTGGGCGATTCGGCATCCAAGTAGGCGCTGTTGTCGATCATCAAGCGCATCATCTCGATGTGCCCCCTGGTGGCGGCGTAATGCAGCGGCGTCCAACCGGCTTGGTTGACATCCGCGCCGCGCAGGATCAGCAATTTGGCCAGCGGCAATTTGTTGTTCAGCGCGGCCAGCATCAGCGGTGTTTCGCCTTGCGGGTTTTTCACGCTCAGCTTGGTGGTTGGCCAATTCACCAGCAAATCCACCACCTTGTTGGATGATTGCTGCATGGCAAAGACCAAGGCGGGTTGGCCTTTGGGATTGGGGCTGTTGGGGTCAAAACCGCGTTCTAGCAAGCGTTGCACCTTGTCTGGCTGGTCTAGTTCAACAGCCTTGAAAAAATCGTCATAGGCTCCAGCACTGGATAGAGAATATCCAATTAAAACAGATATATACAATAGATACTTAAAGTAAATCATGGGGTCAGTACCCCGCTGAACAGTTGGTCAAAATTGGCAGAGGTTTGGGCGCCAACTTCTTCTGGGCTCAGGCCACGCAGATCGGCGATTTGCTTGGCCACCCAGGGCACATAGGACGGGTTGTTGGTCTTGCCACGGTGGGGCGCAGGAGCCAAGTAGGGGCTGTCGGTCTCAATCAAGATGCGTTCCAGTGGCATCCAGGCCGCAATGTCGCGCAAATCTTGGGCGTTTTTGAAGGTCAGGATGCCTGAGAAAGAGATGTAAAAACCCAGGTCCAACGCAGCCCGGGCCACCTGTTCCGTTTCAGTGAAACAGTGGAACACGCCGCCCACGGCCTGGGCACCGCCGTCTTCGCCCTCTTCTTTCAGGATGGCCAAGGTGTCCTCGCTGGCACTGCGGGTGTGTATCACCAGCGGCAAGCGAAGTTGTTGGGCCGCATGAATATGGTGTCTAAACCGCTGGCGCTGCCAGGCCATGTCGGCCACGGTGCGCTCGCCCAAGCGGTAATAGTCGAGGCCGGTTTCGCCAATACCAACCACCTTGGGGCTTTGGCCGATGCGCAGCAAGTCGTCCAGGCTGGGCTCTTGCACATCGACCTCATCCGGATGCACACCGGCGGTGCACCAAAAATTCTCGTGGGCCATGGCCAAAGCGTGCACATCGGGGAAGGTTTCCAGCTTGGTGCTGATCAGCAAAGCGCGGGTCACTTGGGCATCCGCCATGTCTCGGCGAATTTGGCCCAGGTTGGTTTGCAGCTCGGGGAAATTCAGGTGGCAGTGGGAATCGGTGTACATGGGGTGGTTCGTGGCAAACAGATGCCAAGGGTCAGAGGGGGTTGGGGGCCATCAGGCGCGAGCGTTCATGGCGCGTTGGGCGCGGCTGACCCAGGCTTCCATCAGCAAGCCCGCTTGGTAGGGGTGTTCCACGGTTTTCGCGCTTTGCATCAAGTCTTTGGACCATTGGGTCAGCGCCATCATGCTGCTGGGTTTGGGCAGGTCGTCGGCGTCAAAAAACCGGGGCGCGGCACCACAGGCCAGGTGCAGCAGGTCGTGACAGACTTTTTGCAAACTCGACAGCACCAAGGGCGCGGCGTTGTCGGCCAGCACGCCCGGGTCGCCGCGCTGCAAAGCTTTGGGCAGCGCCCGCCAGTTTTTGGCCTGAAAACCCAGCTGAAACAGAGCTTGGGCGTCATCGGGCCGACCGCCTGCCGCCTTCAACAGCACCGTGGCCTCGCCTTCAGGCAGGCCTTGCTGCACCAGCCAGCGCAAGCCTTCAGCGCTGCTGGGCCACTGCATGGGGTGCACTTGGCAACGGCTGCGCACCGTGGGCAGCAGTTCGTGGGCGGCGGCGCTGGCCAAGATGAATCGGGTTCGTCCTGCGGGCTCTTCCAAGGTTTTCAGCAAGGTGTTGGCGGTGATGGTGTTCATCCGCTCGGCCGGGTAAATCAGCACCACCTTGCCGTTGGCATTGGCCCCGGTGGTTTGGGTGAAGCCCAGCAGGTCGCGCATGGCTTCCACGCGAATCTCTTTGCTTGGTTTGCGCTTCTTGTCGTCGATGTCTTTTTGCGCTTTTTCAGACAGCGGCCAGTTCAAGGCCAGCATGTCGGTTTCGGGCATGAGCACGCTCAAATCGGCGTGGGCACGGACCTCGATGCCATGACAGCTGGGACACACGCCGCAAGCGCCCGCTGACTTAGGCGCGTGGCACAACCAAGCGGCGGCCAAGGCCAGGCCCAGCTCGTACTGGCCCAAGCCGGAGGCCCCTTGCAGCAGCAAGGCGTGGCCGGGGCGTTGGATCAGGCCGGTGAGTTGGTGTTGCAGCCAAGGGGCTAAGCCGCTCATGGCAGCACCTGGCGCTGGCGCAATTGGGCCAGCAGGTCTTGGCGCACCTCCTCGATGCTGGCGCTGGCGTCCAACTGGGCAAAGCGCTTCGGATTAGACGCGGCACGGGCGGCATAGCCGTTGTGCACGCTTTGGAAAAACGCCAAGGGCTGGGACTCGAACCGATCGGGCAGCCTCGCCGCACTCAAGCGCTCGGCGGCAATGGCGGGGTCCAAGGCAAACCACACCGTGATGTCGGGTTGGCGCAAACCGCCCGAGGGCAAGGCCTGCACCCAATGCTCGAGCTGCGCCAACACGTCCAAACTGAAGCCGCGCCCTGCCCCTTGGTAGGCAAAGGTGGCATCGGTGAAGCGGTCGCACAGCACCACGTCGCCCCGCGCCAACGCCGGTTCGATCACGTGGTTCAGGTGGTCGCGTCGGGCGGCAAACACCAGCAAGGCTTCGCACAACGGGTCCATGGCGTCATGCAACACCATGTCGCGCAGTTTCTCGGCCAGTGGGGTGCCGCCGGGTTCGCGGGTTTGAAGCACAGCCCGGCCTGCGGCTTTGAACGCCTGTGCCAAGGCCTCGATGTGGCTCGACTTGCCCGCGCCGTCGATGCCTTCGAAACTGATGAACAAACCGGATTGCATGCGGCTTATTGTGCCTTGGCGCTTTGGCCGCGTTGGTAGCGGTTGACCGCGTTGTTGTGGTCCTCCAAGTTGGTGCTGAACTGGCTGCTGCCGTCCCCCCGCGCCACGAAATACAGGGCTTGGCTGGTGGCGGGGTGCAGGGCGGCGTGCAAGGCGCCTTTGCCCGGCATGGCGATCGGTGTGGGCGGCAAACCCCGGCGTGTGTAAGTGTTCCAAGGGTGGTCTGTTTGCAAATCGACGCGGCGCAAATTGCCGTCAAACCGCTCGAACATGCCGTAGATGACGGTCGGGTCAGTTTGCAGCGGCATGTTGATGCGCAGCCGGTTGATGAACACACTGGAGATCATCGGTCGGTCAGTCACCAAGCCGGTTTCCTTTTCGATGATGCTCGCCAGAATCAGCGCTTCATCGGCCGACTTCAAAGGCAGGCCCATGTCGCGGGTTGCCCAAGCTTCGCGAAGTTGACGTTGCATGGCTTGGGCCGCACGTTGCAGCAGCTTCAGATCGGACGTGCCCTTACCGACCATGTAGGTGTCGGGGAAAAACCGGCCCTCGGGGGCCACGCCAGCCAGGCCGAGATGGCTCATGAGTTCTTCGTCCGTCAGCGAAGCCGAGTCGTGTTTCAAGTGGTCCGATTTGTTCAAGGCTTGGCGAACTTGCTGCCAGGTCCAGCCTTCCACCAGGGTGATGCTGCGCAGGTTTTCTTCGCCGCGCACCAGCTTTTGCAGCAGGTCCCAAGCGGAGGTGTTGTCGTTGATTTCATAACTGCCAGCGCGGATTTGACGCGACTGACCGCTCAGCTTGAAAAGGTAATAGAGGACGCTGGCGGGGACATCGACTCCGGCCGCGACCGCGCTTTGCGCGATGGTGCGCACCGATTGGCCGGGCTCGACGGACAAATCGACGCTGGCTTGGCGCAAAGGCAGGGGCTGCGACAACCACCAAGCCGCCGCGCCGGTTGTCAGCAGAACAACCAACAGCAGCAGGCTGAGGGCCCTTTTGATGCTGCGCCAAAACCTTGGTTTCACAAGCCCATCCCGCCTGAATTTGAAAGCGGCCATGATAATGGACGCATGACCGACCACACTGCCTTGCCCACGTTCTCCAGCCTCGGCGCTTGCCCCTTGCCACACCTCGGTGTGATTCGCGCCACGGGCCCTGACGCTGCTTCTTTTTTGCACAACCAACTCACGCAAGATTTCTTGTTGCTCGACGCCAACCACGCCCGTTTGGCCGCGTTTTGCAACGCCAAAGGCCGCATGCAAGCCAGCATGGTGGGCTTTAAACCCGGTTCTGAAGACGTGTTGCTGGTGATGCGCCAAGACCTGCTGGCGCAAACTTTGAAACGCCTCTCCATGTTTGTGTTGCGATCCAAAGTCAAACTGAGCGATGCCTCGGCGGATCTGGGCGTGTGGGGGGTGTTTGAGACAGCCACGGAACAGCCCTGGACTTGCCGGGCCATGGACGCTTCAGGCGCGATTGGCGCAGCAGTCAACAACCCGGCAGCCCCAGCACAAGCCTGGTCGGTCACGCTCTACCCCGCTGCTGGCGTGTCGCGCAGCCTGCAACTGTTGTCCATGGGCAGCGCCCCTGCCCTGCCAGCCTTGGCCTTGGACGATTGGCTGTTGGGCGAGGTGCTGAGTGGCATTGCCGATGTGCAAGCCGCCAGCTTCGAAGCCTTTGTGCCGCAGATGTTGAACTACGAATCGGTGGACGGCGTGAATTTCAAAAAGGGCTGCTACCCCGGCCAAGAAGTGGTGGCCCGCAGCCAGTTTCGCGGCACCTTGAAACGCCGCGCCTACCTGGCCCATGCATCAGCGCCCTTGCAAGCCGGCCAAGAGGTGTTCAGTGCTGCCGACAGCGCCCAGCCTGCCGGAGTGGTGGCACAAGCGGTGCAGCACAGCCAACACGGCCATTGGGCCTTGGTGTGTTTGCAAACCAGTGCAGCTGATGCGGCGCAGCAAGCAGGCGCTGATGGGGTGCTGTCCGTGGGCACCGACGGCGGCGCGGTGTTGGCACTTCATCCCCTGCCCTACGCTTTGCGCGACGATATTTAGTCTGCTTTCAAAGCTGGGCGATTTGCGCCGCAACGTGGGCTTGCATTTGGAAAGCCGCACTGGCGGGCGTTGAAAAACGCAGCATCGCTAAAAATTGCAAACGTCCTTGGGCTGTGCCGACCACACTGGAGAGCGGATGTTTTTTCACAGCCCATTCTGCTGCCAACGCATGACCGAGCTCGTTGCCATGCTGGGCCGTGGCACTGGCCAAAATATCCGCCTCGTTGATCAACACACAGGCCCAATCCAGATTCATTTCAAATGCCAGACCTTTTACCTTGTCGTGGTTGCCAGTCACCAGCGACGGGTCGGTGCGCAAGATCATTTCAGTGACGCGGTCCAACCACAGCGGATCCAAATTCAAATGTCCAGAAACATGGCGCATCTCTAAAGCCGAGCGTTGCTCGAACTCTTGTAAAAAACCATTCGCGCCACCCGGGTGCAGCACATCATGAGACGTCACGGCCAACAAAATGGCGGCTATCCATTCATCGGAAAGCACATGGCCTTTGTCTTGCAAGGCTTGCATCAAAAGACAAACTGCGCAGAGTGCGTCTGCCGTGTGCAAACGGTTGTGGTACTGGGGCTCGTCGGCTGTTTGCTGCGCCAAGTCTTCCATGTGCCGGGCCATGGCCTGGGCCGCTTGCAACAATGGGCCCGCATGACTGGCAACTTTTGGCGCATGGCCTGACCACAACCGATGAATACAAGCTTCCAACACCACCGGCAAGCCCGGCCAACTGTGCGGCCAGGTGCTGCGTAAATTTTGCAAGGTCGACAAATACAGTTGCGTCCAGTCCTGGGCGGGCCGTGTGGTGTTCATGGGTCAAGCGCTCTTGGTGAACTCAGGCCATGGGCGCGCGCAAAGCGTTGTGCATGTTTTGTTGCAGCAACAAGGCTTCAAACACCGGGACCCACAGGGGAGAAGCTTCGGACAACATCTGGTTGGCATCTTCTGAGGCGATTTGGATGCAGCTGACTTCGTTCTTGGCTTGGGCGGTTGCACCGCGAACGCCACCTTTCAAAAATGCTTGTTCCCCAAACGATTCGCCATCGGCAATTTCGACAAAGACTTGGCCTTGGGCGTCCAGCAATTGCACGGTGCCTGCTTGAATGAAATACATATGGTCTGCCAAATCACCGGCGTTGAAAATACGCTGTCCTGGTTTAAAAATAACCGTTGGAAAGTCGATCACAGCACCCCCTTGGGCAAGGCTTTCAAAGCCAGTGTTCGTTTGACCGTGGTGCGGATGATTTGTCGAATCGCATGGGGCAGATTGGGCACCATGTGATCCACTTTGTGCAACGGGATGATGCGGGCTTGAACGGGCGTGACGGTCACGACGGTTTTCGGTGCAGGCAGGCCCGCCAAACCTTCGGCCAGACACAGCACGCTGCCGGGCCCCAATCGTTCGATGTGTTCACCATCAATCGCCAACAAGCTGCCCGACACAATGAAGTACGCCACCGCCACGTCTTCGCCTTTTTGAAAAATTTTCTTTTGGGATTCAAAACTCGTGGTGCTTAAGAGCTTGCTGCCCCACAAGCTGAAATACAAGCGTTCATTGCTGTTGAGCTGGCCCGAGGAAAAAATGTCCAAACTTTTTGAAGAGCTGGGATCCACCACGCCCAAGGCATGGAGGTGCTCCACATCGACTTCAAAACTGGCCGAAATCTGTGTCATGCCGATGCGTCCTTGTCGTTCAATTGCTCCAGTTGCGTCGCCAACTGCTTGAGTTGCAGGGCAATCCATTGGCGGTCATCTTGGTTCAGGTACTGGGGTGACAAGTCAATGTGCACACCTTGGGGGTGCTTCAAGCGCAAGGGTTTGTCGGATTCTGCTTTGCGAGCCTTGATGGCATAGGTGCGGATGGTGCGGTCAATGCCTTTCAAGTTCACGGCTTGGCGCTCTTCCACCTCCACCAGGTCATCCACTTGCACATAGGTTTCGTGACTGATGAGGATGCCGCCGGGATCGGCATTGGCCTCCAAGCGCTGCGTCACGTTCACTTCGCCGCCAATGATGGTGTAGCTCAAGCGCTGATCCGAGCCGAAGTTGCCCACATTGCAATAGCCGGTGTTGATGCCAATGCGAATCACAAAGGGATTTTCAAAGCCGCGTTCACGCCAACGGTTTTGCAGCACCAGCATGCGTTCTTGCATTTCCAGCGCCATCTCCACACAGGCCCTGGCGTCTTCTTTCACACCCTTGGACTCGGGGTCGCCGAAAAACAGCATCACGGCGTCGCCAATGTACTTGTCGATGGTGGCCCCATAAGACAAGGCAATTTGTGTCATCTCCGAAAAATACTCGTTCAAGTATTCGGTGAGGGACTCGGGTTGCAAGGATTCAGCCGTGCGCGTGAAGTCTTTGATGTCGCTGAAAAAAACGGTGAGTTTTTTGCGTTGTGTGGTGATTTGAGTGTCGTATTTGCCTGCAAACAAGGCGTCATGAATTTGCGGCGGCAAGTACTTGGCGAGTTGTTGCGACAAGCCTTCTAGCCTGCTGCGCTGCTGCTCCAACTCCAAGGTTTGGGTTTTCAGGCTGCGGTTGAGTTTGACCAGGCGTTGTTCTTGCCGATCGGAATGACGGGTTAAATCTTCGTTCTCTCTGACCAGTTTGGAAAAACGATCAAACAAACGCTCTGCAAAGGCTTGCTTCTCTGCTGGTGGTCCGCTGTCCAAAATCGCTTGGCCCTCGGCCAGCAATAGCTTCTCGCGGTCATACAGATCAAAGACGTTTTCAGTCATGTTGTTCGACAGAGAAATTCAGCGATTGAAAACGGTCTTTGAAGTCCTCGCCGAGTTCTTGCATGATGTCGTCATCGGCTTCTGCAATCCAAGTCACTTGCACCTCGTTGCCAGCTTGCCGGTAAGCGTCCAAGCCTTCAAAAATTCGGTACATGGCTTTGATGCTGGAGCTGTTGATGTAGACCATGGCCATCTCCACTTCCAATTTGCCTTTGGCCGTGGTGGTCAATTGGTTGATGGCTGCAATCACTTCACCGTAAAAGGCTGAAACATCTTCTGGAAAGGATTCACCGCTGATGCTGAGCTTCAAGGGGGATGGGCTCAATGTGATAGCGGGGGTTCGGTCGGTGGCGGCGATGTTCATGTTGTGGTCCTTCTTGCTCAGATGGTTGCGGCCAAAATAAAGTCAACACTGTGGTCATCCACATCCACAAAGGTATAGCTGATGGGGTGGGTTGCTCTGCGGGCAATTTCAAGCAAGCCGAGTCCGGAACCCGGCCCTTCGTGTTCGCTGGCATTGGACATGCCGTCGCGGTAGAGCTGTCGGATGGTTTCCTTGTCCGCTCCTTCAATTTGCGCCAGTCTGTCTTTCAAGCCTTGGGTCTTGTCTTTTTCAATCCGGTTACCGCACATGATGGTGATCTCTTTCTCATGCTCGGTGATCAAAATCATGCCCATGTTTTCAGCATGTTCTTTGCCGTGCCAAATCAGGTTTTGCACCCCTTCCATGAAGACAGCAAAGATCAATTTGGAACGCTTGACCTCGTCATTGGCCACCAATCTCTCTTTGAGCAAATCGGCCAACGTGACCATCAGGTCATCTGTCACCGTGCCGTTGTAGGCCATGATGACGTTGTTGTGACGCAAGCTGTTGCGCAACATAATGGCTTGAGATAAATCCATATTCACAATTCCTTTTCAATCGACAGGGTGCAAGTCTGTTTTTTTTGTCACTAAAGCGAAAACACCACCGCGGTGACATCGTCTCGCCGTGTGTTTGTTCCTTGCCAGCGAACAAAGTCTTGGCGCAGCGCATCAATCACTTGCTGCGCGTGCCCACCCGCATGGTCAGACAACAATTGCTCCAAACGCCGATACCCATACGACACTTTGGGTTTGCCAGTCGCACCGCCCACTTGATCTGTCAATCCATCCGTGACGATGACAAACAGATCGCCTTTTTCATAGGGCAAGACCTTGACCTCGGGTATCTCTGTCGAAGGCACGCGGTCTTTGTAGCCCAAGCTGACGCGTTGTGCCATGTGGCGCGTTACCAAACCGGCAGTGTTCACATGGAACAAGTCGATCTTTGCGCCAGCATATTCCACGCGTTGTAAGCGCCGGTCAATACGCAACACCGTGGCGTCACAACCGTCGTCGCTTTCACTGTCAGGGCGGTCTTGGTTCAAGCCGGTGCGCACAAAGTGGTCCAACGAAGCCAAGGCAGATACAGGATTTTCCATGGTGTCATTGGCATAAATACGTTCTAGCGAATTACTCACCAGCAAACTCAGCATCGCACCAGGTACCCCGTGGCCAGTGCAATCGGCCACTGCCAACACATACGGCCCGTCATGTTGCGAGGATGAAATCCAATACAAATCGCCGCCGATGGTGTCGCGTGGTTCCCAAATCGTGGCAAACGAGGCAAAGCGGCCATCGAGACGAATTTGGCGCGGCAACTGCCCGCGCTGCAAACGGCTGGCGTAATTAACCGAACCCACGACCAATTGATGCGCTTCATCAAGTTCTTGGTGCTGCGCCTCGAGTTCTTTGGTACGGGCCGCCACGGTTTCTTCCAACACCTTGTTTTGCCCCTCCACCAGCACTTTTTGCGCGTCAAGCGACTTTGCCAATTCTTTTTGAATCCACACATTGCGGCTGATGACGGCCAAGGCCATGATCAGGGCTTCGCTGCACAGGCCGATGGCTTGCGACACATTTGAGTTTTGCAGCAAATAGCTGAAACCCGATTCAGGCAAATAACTAAAGACCGAGGGGTAGCCCATCAGGCCAGTCACGAAGATCAGTCGGAAGGCCAAGTATGGCAATGAAGCAATGAGCCAGAACATGGCCACCGACATGCCTTGCCTATAACGATCCAAACCGCATTTGTAAAGCAAGGCGAAAAGCAACAAGGGTAAAACGGCATTACCCATCCAATAAATATGTTGGGGAATGTTGTGTCGCCAGAGAATAGTTGTTAAAAAGTGAATGACTAAGTAGCCTACGAAGGCGTAAATGAATTTTTGGGTCGTTGGGAAATACCGGGCAATTTGCAAAAAAGAACTGGCAAATAAGAAGTAAAAAATCAATTGACCGTAGCCAGAAATGGAAAAGAATAAAGTCGATAAGGACCCAGTCACCAATCGAAGGCCATCAAAGTTGAAGAAAAATTCGGTCAGGTGGATGCCATCATGGGTTGGAATGGTGATCACCTGCATCAGCGCAAATGAAATCCAAATGCCGTAAAACAAACCTGCTCGATCCTTATTCCAAAAATAGGAGTACCAACCAAAAATGGCCAGGACGAACATGATGCCCAAAAGGCCACCTTCCAAATACAAACCAAATCGGCGGGTTTCTAAAAACCGTTCATTGTCAACCACCCTCAGCACCAAAGACTTAGGCAAAATCGTGGATAAGGACCTTGTCCGAGACAGCAGAGTCAGCGTCTCTCCACTTTTGAGGGTGAACAAGCTGTCGCGGCTTTTTGCAGAAGCAGAACTAGGTAAAGTGGGGTCAATGTCACTCAGGTCCGAATAGCCAGCGATAAGTCCATTTGGTCGCAAAGTGATGAAAGTGTCATCAGGTTGTAAAAGATGGGTGTTAATGTCAACCCAAAAACCATCCAACTTGTAGCTTCTGTCTACATCCAAACGGCTGCTGATTTTTTGCAAAATCCAATAGTGTTTGAGCGCATCGATACCATCCACTTGCGCTAAAGGCTTGAACTCCTCTTTTCGCTTGAGAACGTCTTCAACTGTAAAAGAACCATCAGGATCTTCAAGGACCAGCGTGCTTGCTTTGGGGCTGAAAATAATTGGTGTAGCAGCTTCTATTTCATAGGGTTGAAGATCATTCCAACTCGTGGCGCTTGCCGTTCCAAAGAACCAGATACAAAGTGCCATCAAAAGAAATTTTGAATATTTCATGAACGGCATATATTGATTTGATTTTTTAGGTTCGTCTGCTGAGAATACTAAAAAAATTTAAAAATTTAGTCAAGCATGGGTGATTAGTAATTTTTATGTAGGAATGTATCTCTTTGACTTCAAAAGAATCAGAAACCATATGACTCAGATACAGTTTGAACTTAGACCTAGGCATGGCGGACTCATCATTTCCTTTATTTCACGCCAAAAAGAGAATTAAATCTCCAGAGCCAAAATTGTCACATCATCTCGCCGCGCTTGCGTGCCCTGCCATCCAGCCACTGCCGACAGGAGTTGTTGTGCCAGATGTGCTGTGTCGCCGGAGCCAGACGCTTGCAACACTGCCAGCATTCTTTTGTAACCAAAGGCCAATAGCGGCTGCTTATCTCCACCCATTTGGTCTGTCACACCATCAGTCACCAAGACCAACCGACTGCCCGGAGCTGGCGTCCATTGGTGTGTGGCGGGCTTTAAACGGGGCGAATCCCGGTATCCCAAACTGATGCGATCAGCCTTGTGTTGTTCAACATCACCACTTGTATTTAATTCGTACAGATTGATTTTGGCTCCAACATACTCCACCGCTTTGTTGGTCAAGTCAATGCGTATCAATGCGGCATCACACCCATCATCGCTCTCGCTGCCAGGTAGGTCTTGCCGTAGGCTTTTTCGAACCAGTTGATCAAGCTGAAGGATCGCTTCAGATAAATCTATTGAGCCGGGGTTGGAAAATATTTTTTCCAGTTGCGAATTCACCAACACCGCCAACATAGCACCAGGAACACCGTGGCCAGCGCAGTCAACCAAGGCCAACACCAAGGTGTTGGTGGGTGCGTGGTGGTGTGCCCACCAAAAGTCCCCACCAATCGTGTCCCGTGGGTGCCACTCCACTGTGAAATCTTTCAATAATTTGCGCATACTTTGAGCATGAGGTAACTGCGATTGTTGAATCAACCGGGCATAGCGCACAGACGACATCAGGGTGGCCAACGAGGAGTTGGATTCGTTCAGTACTTTTTTGAACAATGTTTCTTTGATTTGCAGTTTGTAGGCTGCAGTAGCCTCTTCAGCTGAATTAATCCCTTGCAACTGCGGTTTGAATACACAGGTCCAATGAAAAGAGCTGAAGCACTCGTCAGACTCGGTTTGCTCTGGGTGGAAGGTCAACTCATAAGCCCATTGGTGCGAGATAAATCGCACCAAATAGCCGTGGATGATGCCCTCACTAAAGGCTTGGTGGTGTGACAGCAGTGTTGAGACTGCATTAAATACGTAGCAACCATCTGAAATGCGTTTGACGTGAAATCCATAGTCCACACCTTCGCAATTTTGCGAAGCGTTGGTCGCCACGTGATAAGCATGGGCAAAATTTTGCACAAACCAATCCAAACCATCGGTTTGCGTTGATGCATCAGCCATCAAGGACTGGTAGTTTTGCAAGGAGGCCGTAATCAGGTCTTGGGAGTAATGGTCCCCCATTGAGAAACCAAAATTCAAAAGTGCTGCAGAGCCGAATCGCCTGTAGGCGGCTTCGTGAATCTCTTGCCTGAGCTTGGCCGGGTACCAAGCATCGATGTCAATGTCATATACGTTGTGCATCTTGAGCACATCTGAGCCAATGGAACCCAACTCGCCCATGATGCGGACGGTTGACTTCAATGCGCGTCCCAATATCATAGGTTGGGTAGAGTGTTCTGTGTTTTTAAACATTCATTCAATTGGCGGATTTAGGTTAGAAGCGCAAAGCCCTTGTGTGATTGATGAAACACCTCTGCAGGTGTTTTTAATCCCAATCTTTTTCTTGGTCTGTTATTCAATCTGTTTTGAATCATTCTAATTTCTTCATTGGTGACCGTTGACATGGATCTTTTCTTGGGGGTGTATTGGCGCAGCAACCCGTTGAGGTTTTCATTGCTGCCCCGCACCTATCTAGCAAATGGTCTGGAAAAGTAGGTGGTTCTTTGAAGCTGTTCATCAATATGGGCATCCGATGCAAACTTTATACCGTTGTCAAAGGTCAAAGTCTTGACCTTGGCAGCCAAAGGTCGGAACTTGTCCACAATGGCTGGGCTGATTAATTCAGACGTCTTTTCTCTACCTTTGCCATAACGGCATACCCTCTCTTGCGCTCGACCATCGTCACAACCGCATTTTTGAGGCAGGCACAAAAGACGGTGCCGCATTACCAACGACCCACTTGTCCTCTAGCTTCAAAATGCAAGAGCCGCTCGCTCAAAGGCCGTCTGTTTGGGATTTGCCCCGGCGATCGCGGCCATCTGCACAGCGCTTCCTCTTTTGCTTCTGACAGCGCAAGTTCTTCCAAAGCGTCACGCTTGAGTTTTGTCGACATAAACAAGCAAGAATTCTGATATCTTTTACCTTGCCTCAGGTGTTTGTAAGTGACAAAAAACTTAGACCGCCGGTCAATAAGCCTTGCATGCCAAACATCCACAGCCACCCAACTATCAGTTATTTGAAGTTGCACTTCGTGCTTGAATACGCAATGTGTGTAACTTTCTTTTGGAGATCTTTAAATTGAATGATCTAGATAAAGTTACCTTGATCTCTGGCAAGGCAATTGCTAGTACGCTAAAAACTGTTTCTACTTTAGGTGAAATAGGAAAAAAAATTCTAGACTCTGCCGGAGTTCGAGAAATCGATCTTGATGGTTGGTATCCGAGTAACTTACGAATTCAAATGTTTGATGAAGCATTTGAGCGATTTGGTTCTGAAGCTTTATTTGTTTTTGGAATCAATGTCATATTTTCTTATCGTGATGCCATGGCCTATGGCAAACAATTAAGAATGAATTTTCTGAGTTCTTTAGCATCAAATCCCTCGGAGAAAAATATTCTTGAGGCACTTTATGAGGTTATGAAAAAAAATAATCTTGCATCGAATACTGTGATTAAAAGTGCAACCAGAGGCCATCATGACTTATACGGCGCTCAACTAATTAAAAACTCAGAAACAAATTTTTTGATCTATATAACAGCTGCACTTAATCAAAACCATGAGGCATTTTTCCGAGGTTCCATACAAGCTACTTTAGGGATGGTGCTGATTGAAAAATGGGAAATAGAGGTTGTTACGAAATCCATCATCTTTAAGCCTGAAGCTGACATGACTACATTTGAATATGAAGTCAATTTCAAAAGCTATGAAGGCGATAAAAGTTTAGATGAACTGTTAATTGATTTGCAAATAGAAGCAAGAGATGCATTAATGCATAAGGTTGTATTGGACTCAGATAATTCTTTGAGGAAATTGGACGCTTCTCATCAAGTTGTACTTGAGTCTGTGAATTATGCAAGTCGACTGCAAAGAGGTCAGCTACCAAGAAAGGAAAAAATAGAGGGTCGTTTTGCATCTTTCTCGTCTATTTGGGAACCTCGCGACACCATTGGTGGCGACCTGTATTGGCTGTCCAGTTCACAACAGTCAGGCCCGTTCGTGTTGGCAGTTGCCGATTGCACTGGACATGGGGTTCCTGGGGCCATGCTGTCACTGCTGGTCAGCAACTCGCTAGAGCGTATTTATGCAAGCGACACCGCTGAAGATCCAGCTGCTGCGCTCATGTCCTTGGACCACTACGTTCGTACGGGCCTGAACCAAGACCGACTCGACAGCGAGAGTGACGACGGATGTGATGCCGCGGTGCTGCGGATTGATCGTGACAAGCAAACCATTGAGTTTGCCGGTGCCAAACTGGGATTGTTTCAAGTCAACGTAAAAGGGGAGATCATCAGGCACCAAGGGGCTAGGTGCAGCTTGGGTTATCAAGATGTGGTTTTAGAAGCTGATAAACCTGTTGTGCAAAAGATCCCTTACCAGTCAGGTGACGTATTTTCAGTTGTGACTGATGGTTTTACCGATCAGATTGGTGGTTCAACAGGGAAGACGTCATTCGGTTATCGCCGACTAGAGGACATCCTCAAAGCCAATTACAAAGCCAGTGCTGAAGAAATTACAGTAGCTATGAGGAATGAATTTGCTGTTTGGCAAGGCACCAATGCACGAAGAGATGATGTCACAGCGGTGGTGTTCAGACTGTGACGAAAACCTCTTGACTCGAGCCATCCGCCGTGTAATATACGTGCGATAACTCTATGAAATTTGAGGGCAAAAAGTCACCCAGAGGCCTTCAGCGCGACAAGTAGTTGCGTATAAAAAGAAAAAGCATCGCTTTTGACGATGCTTTTTTAGGTGGCTCCTCGACCTGGGCTCGAACCAGGGACCTACGGATTAACAGAAATCCAGGCTCGTCAAAAACCCTTATAAATCAATTACTTACGTGTAAAAATAGCCACCGTGTAATGTTTCGTGTAATTCACCAAAAGTTGCATATTGCAACTGGACGGGTGAAAACCTAGTTTTTCAGGTTTTGACCCCTGAATTTTGACCCCAAAACTTCGACGACATAACCGGGACTCGAACTGAAAAAGCCCAAAGTTCGACTCCATCACGGGACACCGAATTTTGAAATCCGGGTGGCTCATCTCATGAGACTGTCATCATACAAACTAATATTATTTAAAGGACAGCATCACCTTTAAACCTTAAACTTGTACCCACCATGACGATCAAATTCCTCCATACTGCAGATTGGCATTTAGGTCGAGTTTTCTTCCAGATGTCACTTTTGGAGGAGCAGCGGCATGCTTTGAAGCAAATTATTACCATTGCTGTTGAACAGCAGGTGCAAGCTGTGCTCATTGCGGGTGATGTATTTGACAGGTCAATTGCGCCGGTGGAAGCGGTTCAATTGCTAGATGAAATTATCACCTCGCTTATCTGCGAGCACGGCATAGCGGTTGTCATGGTGGCTGGCAATCACGACAGTGAGCAGAGGCTCGCTTATGGTGGGCGCATCACTGAGCTCAATGGGCTGCATGTGCGCGGCCCGCTTGGGCGTTTTACCCCAATTCCTTTTGAACATGACGGCGTGCGCGTGCTGCTTCACCCCTTGCCCTACCTGGAGCCAGCCATGCTGCGCAACTTACCAGGCGGCGATTCGATCAACACACATGAAGAGGCCATGCGATATGCGTTGTCGCAACTCGGTCCATTGCAGTCAGGTGCGCAGCGCCATGTATTGCTTGGTCACGCCTTTGTTGCTGGGTCTACTGAGTGCGAGTCTGAACGATCTATTTCTGTAGGTGGCACAGGCGCTGTTCCCAGCAGCGTGTTTGATGGTTTTGATGTAGTGGCCCTTGGACATCTTCACAGGCCGCAAACTGCTGGTGCTGAGCACATTCGTTATTCGGGTTCCTTGCTCAAGTATTCATTCAGTGAAGAAGCGCATACCAAGAGCGTGAATATCATTACTCTGGCCGCAAAGGGTGCGCCGCAGTTTGAGCAGATTCCGCTCCAAGTTTTGCATGATGTGCGCAGTATTTCAGGCTGCTTTGTCGAACTCTTGCAAGCCCAAGTGGACGTTGATGCTTCGATGGACTACATACAAGCATTCCTAACAGACGAGACGCCCGTGCTCGATGCCATGCAGCGCCTGCGGCAGGTTTATCCCAATTTGGTAACTATCCGTATGGCTGTTGCCCAAGTCGGCGAAAACGCTGGTGCCCTTGTTGCTAATGACTTGAACAACCCAGAGCAGCGCTTTCTAGAATTCTTTCATTGGGTTAAGGGCCAGGGGCCCAATGAGGCTGAGCTGCAAGCCTTTCAAGCCGTGTTGCAGGCCGAGTTGCATGCCGAGCAAGAAATACAAATTCAAGCTGAGCGAGGAGGTGCTCTATGAAGCCGCTTCTCTTGAAAATGCAGGCCTTTGGTCCATTCAACAAGCAGCAAGAATTAGATTTCACACTACTAGGTGAGAAAGCTTTTTTCTTGATCCATGGTCCCACTGGGGCAGGCAAGTCTACATTGTTTGATGCTATGTGCTTTGCCCTTTACGGCCAAAGCTCTGGCAATGAGCGCCGGCCAGATCAAATGCGCAGTCACCATGCAAGCTCAGACACATTGACCCGCGTGTACTTTGAGTTTGAGCTACATGGCAAGCGTTACGGCGTAGTCCGTGAGCCAGAGCAAATGCGCAAGGCTGTTCGCGGCAACAGAGATGTTAAGCATTTGCCTCAGGCCTCTCTTTCTGTCTTGAGCGAAACAGATATAAGTCAATGGACCATCTTAGCTAGCGGCTCTAATGATGTCACATTAAAAGTTCAGGACCTTCTGCGCATCAACCACCGGCAGTTCGTGCAAGTGATCATGTTGCCCCAGGGCAAGTTCAGTGATTTTTTGGTGGCCACTAGTGTTGAGAAAGAAGCCATTCTTAAAAAACTCTTTGGCACTGAACTCTACGAGCGAATTAGCCTGCGCTTTAGAGAACAAGAAAATGCCATTCAGACACAAGCTCAAAATGCACGCCAGCAGCGGGAGCTCTTGGTCCAAAGCTTGGGTTTACAAGGTGAAGCTGAAATAGCCCCCCACCAAAGCAATCTGGCAGAGCAACACCAGCAAAAATTGGCAGAGCTCGAGGTTCTAGGCCAAAAGCTAAACACAGCAACAGATCTTCATCAAAGAAGAAATCTGTGCGAGCAAGATATTGCCACCAAAACTCATCAGCAGCAAATTCTTCAGGCTCAATTGCAAACTGCGTTGGTTGATCTGAACGAAGCTAACTTTGCCCAAGAAGAGGCACTTGCATTGGCCCCCCAAGTGCAACTTTACAACGAGCGGATCATTACCCTAGGCGCTTTACAGAATAGGGTGATGGCCATTACGGAAGCCAGCCAAGGCGCTTTAGATGCGAGGCAGCAGCTTGATGTAGCGCAAGCATCAGCAACGCAAGCACAGGAAAATCTAAATATTTTGCAAGCGACCCATGAGCTGCAAAAAGCTAGCCTGCAGCAGTTGAAAGACACTGCACAAACCTTGCCCACCCTGCAAGCTCAACAAACCTTGGCCCAGCAGCATTTACGATTGTGGGAAGACTGGCAACATTGCCAAGCCCATCTTTTAAGTACAAAAAATATATATGACACAACCAAAAAACAAGAGCAGACCCACCTCACTGCGTTAAAAAAAAGACAAGCTAAATTTGACGAAGCGCGGCAACACTGGCGCATGGGCCAATCTGCTCGCTTGGCCCTAACCTTAGCCGCTGGCATAGCCTGTCCGGTATGCGGCTCTAAAGACCACCCCACGCCAGCGCTGCATGAAAGTGAAGTGCTAGTGGATGACGCCGCACTACAAAGAGCTGAAGACGATTTAGCCACGTCCAAAGAGCAGCACGTGCAAGCCCAAATAGCCGAGACCGAGGCCAATGCGCACCTCAGCGCTGCTCAAGCCCGGCACGACCAATTAGCACCGCAGGTTGCCCACTTGCCAGCCGATCAACAAAGCTTGCAAGCGCAAATAGACAAACGCGAACTGGACATTAGGGCCGCAGACAACGCGCAAACCCAAGCGGATGCATTGCAAGCGAAGCTCAATAATGCCCAGGTCCAATTGCAACAGTTAACAGTCAGCAGCCAAGCCGCACAAAACGCTGTACAGCAAAAGCTAAGCGCTTTTGAGCAACAAAGCGTGCTTCTGGCTGAGCGTCAAGCCCAAGTGCCAGCAGAATGGCAAGAGGTTGACGAGCTGGAACGTGCCATTGCAAGCGCCAATGCTGAGCTGCAGCGTATTGCGCAGCTGCAAACACAGGCACAAACCGCGCTGCTCGCCAAACAAGAAGTGCAGCAAAACCTCAATGGCCAACTCAATCAGTGCACCCAGCAGCTACAGCAGGCCCAGGCAGTGCTGCAAGCCATGCCATCTGAGCACACACTGCAAGAGCTGCAGGATCAAGTCAACCAGCTGACGCTTGAAAAAACAGCTTGCCAAGAACAATGTCTGATGTTGGGTCTCAAAATCAACTCGGCCAACACCGTGCAGGAAAATCTGCTGGCTGGCAAAGCCGCCTTTGAGGCACTGGAGCAGCAATACCAAGTGGCAAGCAGCCTGGCGCGCCTATGCAACAACGACAACCCCAGGGGCACCTCATTTCAACGCTACGTGATGGCCGCGCTGCTAGATGACGTGCTCGTGGCCACCACCCGCCGTCTGCAAGCTATGAGCCGAGGCCGCTACTTGATGCTCAGAAAAGAAGAAGCCGGCCCACGCAACCGCACAGCAGGACTTGACTTAGAAGTTTTAGACAACCATACCGGCAGGCGCAGAGATGTCAACACTTTGTCTGGCGGCGAGAGCTTCATGGCAGCGCTCTCGTTGGCGCTTGGCCTGTCTGATGTGGTTCAAAGCAACGCTGGCGGCATCAGGCTGGATGCTATATTTATTGACGAAGGCTTTGGAAGCTTGGACGCTGAGTCGCTGGACTATGCGATACAAACCTTGAAGGCTTTGCAGCAAAGCGGCAGGCTAGTGGGCATCATCTCGCATGTGCCCGAGCTGCAAGAGTTCGTGGATGCCCGGGTGGAGGTGGTTTCTGGCAGGGAGGGAAGTGTGGTCCGGGTTTGTGTTTGATAGCGTTGGAAAAGCAATATTGTTTAAGTTTTTTGCTATCTGACACGCTTTTGTCTAAGAATTGCTAAGCCCAAGCCCAAGCCCAAGCCCAAGCCCAAGCCCAAGCCCAAGCCCAAGCCCAAGCCCAAGCCCAAGCCCAAGCCCAAGCCCAAGCCCAAGCCCAAGCCCAAGCCCAAGCCCAAGTCCAGTACCTGACCTTCTTGATGCACTTCATGCCACAGGTACTGGCATACACCATTGAGCTTTAAAAAGATCCAATCTAAGTGACATATAACGCCCATAGGGCTTTGTTGGTGTCGAATCCTGCGGGAATGCTCGCGACCGATCTTCTGACTACGGGCACGAACGCTTTAATAGAAGACAACGACATCTTGATCTGCCATCAAGATCCTAAGTCTTTAAAGCTCATGGCGAAGTGAAAGTACAGCCACCCGCGTTTGTGGAAAGTGTGCTCAAAATTTAGACTGATTAAAGGGTGTTAAATCCAAGATATCGTTTGACAGGTAGCAATAGTTAATGTCTGATCAAGAAAAACCATTACTCATTCTCAATTTATCTTGCTATGACTAAACAGATACCCCACTTAAGCACTGGTACCAATGAAGAAGAACGTAATTGGCTGAAGGAACTTATGGCTGTCCATAATAATCATCAGTCTGAGTGGTTTTCTGATTTTGACCTTAAACGCGCTTATGCAAATGCGTACCGTATCAATGAATGGCCTGAGCCAGACGATGAACATTTCATTGAGAGCTTGATACAAGGTTTAATTGAGGCAGAAAAAAACTCGAATCATCTAAGTTGGAATACTGAACTTATTCACCTTTGCTTTGAAATCATTGCTTTTAGAATTAATCGTGTGAAAGCTGCTGCTAAGCTAAGAGAACGTTTGCTAAGTGGAACTGCTGCTGCACAGTTGGAATTGAGTATCGCTACTTGGGAGTGTAAAAATGACACTGAACAAAAACAACTGATTCGGCGCCATTTTTTTGAAAAATATGGTGATTTAACACCCCAAGATTTGTCAAAGAACCTAATCAATCGGTGGCCTGATCGATTTTCTGGTCAAAGGCCGCATCCTGAAGACACAGTGACTCAATTTATAGAATACTTACACTCCGAAAATAAAAAGTTAGATTGGTGGGAATTCCTCGAACGGCTTGTGCCATCAAATCCTGAACAGTCAAAAACCCTATGGAATCATTTGAGAGCAACTAGCGTAAAGCCATCTATCTTTTGGTATCCCGGTAGTGGTTCAGACACTAAGCCAATCAATTTCAGACATTACAATACTCCTCTCAGTGGACGTTTTTTAAGCATAGATAATTCATCCACATTGGAGAATTCCATTCTCTTTTGGATGAATGATTTAGAGGATATTTTCAAAAAAACAAACCCAAGTCAAGATTCGGAGGTTGTTGTAAAAAAGCGTGAGGACTATATGTTTAATGGTGTTTTACCAGTGACGCTATTTTCTATACGTGACCTCGGTGCTGAATATCTTGTATTTTTCTCTAATGTTCCGTCACACGTCCTCTTCGCGGAAGTTATCTTCCCCGCTCGACTTAACGTAGCCTGCACTTTACTTGCTGCTCAAGGCGGCTTTTCTCGTCAGCTTTTTGGCTTTGAACAATACAGAGACATCCCAAAGATACTTTCGCTTACTGAAAGTGATTTAGGTCCAGTGGATGTCTACTTTTTGGATGCGCAGGCTCATAGTAAAGTTCAGCGTAGTCCTAACTCCCCCTATATTCGGCATTATGAATGTCAGTTACAAAGTTCTTTGCCATGTGGCTGGCAGCCTTGCAGAGCATTTACTAGACCCGGCCTACCCTATCGATCAGATGATTTCCCTAAATCATGGACGGTAAGAAATTGCCGGTCAAATTAATAGACTTCCACTATTTTAAATTTTATAAATCCAAGATCGTTTGACTAGGGGTGACAGCTTTGATTTGAATTCGCTCTTCAACCCTTAACCAAACCTTGGCGAATGATTTCAGCGTTGTAGCCCTGCCAAAACTGATAGCCTGGCCCACCCAAAACACAACCTCCTAATCGGTATTCCACTTTATTTGGATTAAATTTTTGGTCAACATTATTCTCAACAAGTCCAAAAAGTATAAATTTGGGCTTTCCTGATTTGATATCTTTTTGGGCAGCATGAATCCCAGCCTCTTGTGTATCTGGATAACCTTCGGTCGAAGTCAATGAAAGAACTTGCTTCTTAACCCCCATACCTGTCCATTCACGAGGCAAGTTCGGATTCATACTTGCTACATACAACAACATCAACAAACCAATACTGAAAATCACCATCCTTTGGCGCTGCTTGATTCTGCGCTGTACGTCTATCTTCATTCGCTTTCTCCTGTGCGCAGTTTCACCAACCAATCCGGCTTTTGTGGGCAGTGTTCATCAAGCCACTCTTTGGCTTCATCGTAGTTCAAGCTATGGTGTTGCACTGTGATGGTTTTTGATTTAGATGCATGACTAGACGAAATTTATTTTGGAATACTGAACCCACACACTACCCGCAAGTTACGTTGAACATCTTTTATGGTGTAAGCCTCTGGTCTTGGCTGTCCGTATTCCGTTTTGCAGGCTAGAACCTTTTCCAAAGCTTGTTTAGGGATCCCATTTAGCCCGTTGTATGCGCCTACAAGGCCACCCACAATACAAGCATTTGTATCTGTGTCGCCACCCATTGCCAAGGTCTCCAAAATCGCTTGGCGATAACCAAAGGCAAACTCCAAATAATGGAAAGCATAGGTGAATCCATAACGAACATATCCCGCTTGCGGAGTTGCAGCCGGTAGATTGCTGTTTGCTGCATCGTCTAGCCATTGCAATACTTCTGGATTGTTGTGCTTTAAATATTCACTTGCAGCTTTTATGGCCCCTAAATTATCTTTGGGGAATAGGATCAAGTGCCGAAGTGCCAGAACATAAGCAGTCGTTGTGGCAATGCAAATTTCGTTAGGATGGGTTAAGACCACATCCTGTTTGACCATATCGATTGTTTCTTGCATATTCAATCGACAAGCAGCGATGCCAAGGGGTGTTACTCGCATTAGGCTTCCATTGGCCTTGGATTCAGCATTGTGCTCTTGAGCTTGGGTTTGGACAGTAATCAATCGATTTGATGGGTCCTTTTGGATGGTATGCAGCTTTAAAGCTGCTCGAGTGGCTAAGCCAATATCAAAAGGCTTTGTATCTGACCAATTGCAGTAGCCAGCTGCAACTTGTGCAGCGCTGAAAACTCCTCTGGTCAGATACAAAGCCTTGAGTAAAGTAACAGTCATTTCGCCGTCATCTGTAAATTGCCCCGGAGCGAGTTCGAACACGCCGCCACCAGGCATTTCAAAAGCTTTGGCTGCCTCTTTAACCGTTGGTTTTCTGCCCATGAACTCCAACACACCACCTGCTGCGTCACCTATGAGTGCACCATATACTGCGCCAAAGGCATGGTTTTCATGTACGGTCATTTCATGCAAAGTGTCCACAGGCATATGAATTTCTCCAAGAGAGGTTTGAATTGCTGCAGTGATCTTTCTAGTTTCTGCAGTTGGGGTTAGGCTGCTTTCACCTCTTGGGCACTTGATCATTCCGTTGAGCGTTTTAACGTCTTGCTGTAGTTTGAGCAGTTTGTTGTAGGTGGATAAGCCCAGTAGGCTTTTCCATGAATTAACAAATGGAAGTACAGTTAAAAATTCATCTGATTCTTGGGCCAGTAATTCCTCATCAGACCGCTCTCGCCAAGAGTCGCCAGTGGGCCATCGCTCACGCTCAGGATCGCAGCGACCTATTTCTTGTACAGGAATTACCTCCATGCGACCTGTTGGTAATTGGTCAGACTCTTTATCACCCAAGATCTCCACTGTGATGGTGTCTTCCTTTGGATTAACCTGGTGACAAAAGCCGTAGACATAACCTTGGGAATTTGCATTCGGCCCCGTTCTCGTGAATCTAAGACGGCTTCCTTTTATGGCCCACCTGCTGCCAGAGGTACCGTCATAGTCGTTGGAATTTATATACATGGCAAGCTTGCCATCTATGACAGCCAATTCACCTTTCACGGGTGTCCTGTCCTCATCGTCCCACGCTGATTGACTGATATTCATCATGCCTCTTTCTGTCGTTGTTACCGGAATTCGCTTTTTTAGCTGAACATAAAAGGGGACCAGTTGTCAAATCATGGCTTTTGACATCACCTCATACCGTAGGTATGGAAAATCCTTTAAATTTAGTCGGAAATTTCAAAGTATGGGCAAATCGGGTTGACCGTTATAGCGAGTTTGAAAAGCTTTGTGCTGTTCGAATTTGGGAAATAAGATAGATGTATTTTTGAATGAACATAAGGACCGCATGTCAGATTTAGAAAAAAAGCCGTCTCTGCGAATAAGCCCCAATGTTTACGGCCGTACCTCAGTCAGAAACAGAGTGACATACTTCATTGATCCAAAGGGAGAGGGTACCAAGATGGGTGTGCCAGAGACCGTGGTGTTGACTCGTTGGCGGCAGCGAGTGTTTGAAAACCACCGTTTTTCTGGCTCAAAGCTTAGTCCGACATTGTGGCGTGCTGTAGCAGCTGTTTACGGGAAAAATGCTATAAAAATTTGCAAGCTGTCGAAAGAAGAGCTTGAGGATTTGAAAAAAACTAAAGGCCCTGCACTTAAAAAGTTACATCATTTTGCTCTTCCAGAGACTAGCATCCTTTTAGCACTTTTCAACATTTGCGGTCCAGAGCGACTTAAGGTTTTGATCGATAAACATACATCCAAAGAGCACGAAGGTCGTTCAGGCATTCCAGATTTATTTCTATTCGCAATAAATAACCAAACTGGAAAACCTTCGATTGCAAGGTTTGTAGAGGTTAAAAAGCCAAAGGAACCGGTATCTCAAGATCAGAAAAATGAAATTGAGTTGCTTAACTCTATGAGACTTCACGCAAGAGTGATACGCCTAGTTGAAATGCCGAAAAAAGAGGTCAGTTGAAATTTTCACTCATGCTAAGGCCAGTACGGTTTTCAAAATCTTTTTGGCAGGATACACACCTGTAGGTATTGGGCATAGAGGACAATCTCAAAGGATCTATCCTCTCGCCACAAGTGATACAAATTCTGCCAGGTAACTTTTCTTTTACTTGCAAAGAAACAACTGTAAGTTGATTTTTAGGTTTAATAGACTTGTCGAAATTAATCGTTTCACTCAAAGAAACTATTCCTGTAAGCAGCAATCTATGAAAGATTGCATTGCAACTTCTTTCATGTTGCTCTGCAATTTTGTCTAGAGTTGTTCCATCAAGAAAATTTGAAATTAATTTAGATTCTTCCTCTTTAGTCCATCGTTTAAAAGATTTTGGTCGCTGAAAGGGCGATGGCTGAACGTGCATTTTTCTTTGACTGTTTATCGTCTCAAGAACCTCAGTCAATGCATCTGTTATTTCAGATGAAAAAACTTCTTGTTTGATAAGCTTTAAAAGTTTCTTTTCAGATGCGGATTCGTTTGCCATCTTGATCCTCGACGTTAAGTTGATTACCTATTGCAATCTTCAATGCTAAATTTATCAGCTTTTGAGCTTGGCCAATCATCTTGCTTGTTAAACGCGGCACCCATCCCTGTGGGCGTGCTGCCAACCCACAATTTGAAGACATCACATTTGTTGAGTCTGATGAGATAGCAGTTTGGGGTGTGGTGACTTTTCGCCTTCGGTGTTGGAATTGAGGTCACGAAAGCCATCGATCTAATAAATTATTAACGTATTCTTTGGGAAGCATGTGCCCAGCATCTGGCACGACACTGACTTTCAGCCCTACAAGCGTCCCAAACATTTCAACTTTGCTTGGGTTACTCTGCCAATCCTCAGATCCAACATGAAATTCACAATTCAAGGGAGCAGGGTATAAACCAGCCTTGGCAAGTTGAAGTAGTTGCTCTGATCGAGGCGGGATAAAGTTCATCTCAGTATCTTGATTGGCAAACTCACCAACAATGGGGGATAGCAAGATAACTTTGCCAGGGTATGGCGGGAGTTTTGCCTGGGCATGAAGGAAGAGATAAGCTCCAAATGAATTGGCAATTAACCGAGCATCTTTATCCCAAAAATTACTTTGTAAATCGATGGCAACAGCATCAACCTGGCCGTTAAAAGAAAGCTGTCTAAATTCGCCCACCAACTCGCGACCAGTTACATCAAATCCTTTAGCAAGTAAAGCTTGACCCAAGCCGGTGTCGAGTCTTCCGCCCATTCCCGTCAAGTAATAGACTGACTTATTCACAAAAATAAATTATTGGTTTTGATCAAATGAAGCGATCAGTTGTGGAGTGCATGACTCGTCACACCACACGAATGCATTTTGTTCATAGGTGCGAGCAAGTTTTTTAGCTGCCTCAAAAGCTATGCCTAAAATTAAAACGCTAGGCTCACCTTCCCATTTGTGATCTGGATCTTGACCTAGTCCTTGTATCAAATTAAGACCTCTAGACTGAATTTCCTTAATAAGATTTTCCTGGCGCGCGAAATTCTCATCATTTGAGAGTTGTTTACTGAAGGGGTTGTACGCTGTGACAAATGCGGCTGTTGACACTTCGTTGGTGTTCAACAGTTGCCTGAGTTGATCAGAGGCTTTTCCTATTTTTAATATGCACTGAGGTGTTGAATTTACTATGAAGTCTTTATCCTCATAGGCTTTCCACAAAACTGGATCGATAGGATTAATTTTTTGCATTTTTATTGAGTACGTATTCTTCAATTCATAAATCATCTCTTGGTTTTTAGATACTCAACGACGTTTGTCCAATCAGGAAACTGTGCTGTACCAAAGTGGATGTGTTCACCTGCGAAACGATCAGCACCATTCTTTGTTCTGTCATCTATTAGATAGTGACCGTCATTCAAGTTCTTGTGATGTGAAAGTATCAGGCGTTTGTATGCTTTCTCACCAAGGTATTTTTGAACCCAGAGTAATTTATCGGACCAAGCGCTAGGGTTGTGCCAAGGGGCTGTTGAAAGGATATAGGTGTCAAAGTGTCCGGCTAGATAGTTATAGCTTTCAATTGCATTTGGTATAGGGTCCATGAGGCTGAAGATTCCCGGCACTTCATCTAATCTATCGTTGTACTCCTCTTGAAGAGTATCGGGGACACGAGCTATACCAGACGGGAAGTCCACAAGCACGTTGTCCATGTCTACATATAGTATTTGCATGGAGCTTGTTACCACTCATCTTTCTTGTTGAAAACAGCCCCTAGACCAGTAGCTGTACTGCCCATTCTGGAACTGCCGTCGCTGCTGAAAGAGCCAGTTTGGGTGAAAACTGACCCATCTGATCCCACAGTTGTAGAGCCCATGTGGCTGAAGACTGTTCCTTTGCTGCTGATACTAGTGGAGTCGCCCAGTCGTTGGATAGTTTCTCCCTGATCGGACACAGCTGATTTGCCGAAGATTTCCCAAAAAGCCATGAATTACTCCTGTGGTTTTTTACATGATAGGGCGGCGCAGGCTCATTCTTTGAGCTTCATATGGCTGATACTGAGTCCTTGTGTTAGGATTTGTATGTCATCAAGAGTTGGGCTGACGCCCACACCAACCTGCCTCACCGGGCAAGGTGGTAATACCAGATGTGGCCTCTAGGGGCAACCAAGCGGTACTGCGTCAAGCCCTCCTTGTTGAGGGCTTTTTTCTTTTCTGACTGCAGATTACTGCTGTTGGGGTAATTTGAAAAGGATGCGTTTCATGTCTATTCTTGCCAGGGGCCAAAAGTGCGTCATTGTTGGCGGTTGTCCTGAAAACATTGGCTTGGTTGTTGAGGTGATTTGTCGAATTGGTCCTCACAGCGGCCGTGAGGATGCTTATTGGATCAGAACGGTTAGCGGTAGGCCTTTCTACCAACTTTGGATAGGTAAGGAATTGCAGCGCGGTTCTTCATCTGAGGCTATTACTGACAGGCATAAATTGCGCCCGTTAGTAGATCCCAAGGATGACGTCAGTGACGCTGGGGCAACTGAAATCAAAACGAAAGAGATTGAAGTTCAAAACTAATTAATTGATTCGGGACTGGCCGCCCTAAGCGGCTGGGGGGATTTGTTCCAGATTGCGGCCCCCGCCATACAGGCAATGTCGCTAAACAGGAGATAGATATGCGTTCTCTTATTCAATGCACTGAGGCATTTGAGTTGTCAGCCAGCACCTCACAACATGGGCCTATTGGTTACCACTTAAAACTCATTGGCTTCATACCAAGTGCCAATCACCCAGAAGAGCAGGTCCGTTTTCAGGGAATGTTTACGAAAACAGAACTGCAAGCCTTGAGAGACTTTCTTGACGCAGCTATCAAGGAGTCAGCATGAAAAAATCCAATGACAGCAGTTCGCCGACAAACAGCGGATTATTTGAATACCTAGGGGTGATTGGTTTTTCGTCCATTGAAGCCCCTTTACTTGCTGCGCTTGCTACGGAGAGTCCTTTGCTTTTGATCGGGCCTCACGGAACTGCAAAAAGCTTGCTGCTCAACAAAATTGCTGAAGCCCTTGGCTTAAATTTTCGGCACTACAACGCAAGCTTGCTGAATTTTGATGATCTGGTTGGATTTCCCTTGCCAAGCCAAGACGGAACTTTGCAATACGTCAAAACCCCTGCAGCAATTTGGGGGGCTGGGGCGGTGATCTTTGATGAGATCAGCCGATGCCGACCGGACATCCAAAACAAGCTCTTTCCCATCATCCACGAGCGGAAGGTGCAAGGCTTGAAGCTTGAAGGATTGCAATACCGATGGGCTGCAATGAATCCACCCAGCAAAGACGATGATGACGCTGGCTACCTTGGCTCTGAGCCGATTGATACCGCTTTGGCAGATAGATTCCCATTTGTCCTTGCAATGCCTGCATGGGACACATTCAGCAAGGCTCAGCAATTGGCAGTGATTCAAAGCGAGGATCTTCCAGTCGAGGAGCTAAGTGCAATAAATCTAAAGCAAGCCATCACCAGAACCAAGACGCTGCTGGCGACAACAGATGAAGGTTTTAAAGAAGGGGCGTCGGCTTATGTTCATGCTATTTCCTCACTGCTATCTCAGGCCGGCTTAGACCTGAGTCCGAGGCGTTGTGCCATGTTGTATCGCGCCTGCTTATCTGTCAATGCTGCGGCTACAGCGATTAACCCAAGTGTTTCTGTGACAGATGCAGTTTTATTGGCATTGCGAAGTAGCTTGCCGCATCGTGCATTGGGCGTAGTGGTTCCTGAAATCAAGTTGCTCAGTGCTCATAAGGAGGCAATGCACTTGATCAAGCTTGCTGCCAACGACCCCATGAAGGTGATTTTGTGTACCAAAGATCCGGTCGAAAAAATACGACTCTCGATTTCTGCTCCCTCCATCACCAAATCAGCGTTTTCTCAAGTCATTGCCGATGCTTTATCTCAGCTACCCCTTGGTGCAAGGGAGGCTGCTGTAGTTCATTTGTTTGAGACGGGGGCAGTAGGGCGATTGAACGCTGCTGTAGCTTCGCAAGCTGGTGATTTATACAAAGACATTGCTGTTGCACCCCAGTTTTCTGAGGCTATTCACGCTTCGAATTCTAGGTTTCAGACTTGGAACAGGGTTAAGTCCTTGCTAGCCGGACTAAACCCCAAAGAAGCTCGCCACCATTTACAAGCCAACGCCATAGCTTCCCTGTTTGCTCAAAAGAAGCTCGCCACGCCTGAAGATGCAACCAAAGCCAGTGATTTTTTCGTACAAACCGACAAAGCACTGAGGTTGGCGTGAGAGGTGAGGATACAAGGCAATTGCTGCACAACATGTCTGCACCACCAAAAACGGTGGTGAAGTATGCAGGCCTAGAGGGGCTAGCCAAGCAAAGTGGTCCGGGTGGTTCGGGTGTGACAGGCTTGAAATACACCAATCCCGTTATCAATGGGCTAGCAGTTCGCTTTGTGTTGCCAACTGGATTCATAGGGCAAGACTCAGAAAAGATTCTTCGCTTGCTGAAAATCGATCGAAGTGATCAGTTCTCAACAGCTGAAAGTCAGCTGGTTGCCTTAATCAATCACCGAGCTGATGAACTGCCACTTCCGGAAGGATGCGCCGTGATGGCAGCTCACGAATCCCATGGCGTCATTTGGCCAGATGCATTGAGCGCCTTGGCTATCTTGACCAAGTGCACCGACACCATCTGGCTGCGCTCTAAAACACCTTCGCTTCCATCGATTAAAGATAAATCCAGCCTATCTCTCTTGGTGCCACCTCTATTCATCAAGCAACTTTCGAAAGTAAAAAAATGAATCTCTCCGACCGAATTTTGGATTGTTTCCCAAGTGGCTCCTATGCCATGAGCGGACTCTTGCGACTGCTTGATATTGAGGAAACCATAAGCATTCCAACCGCCGCCGTTGAGTGCAATCTTCAGCCCAGGTTACTCATGAACCCCGAGTTTGTGGCCAAGCATGCCCAAACGCCAGAAAAGCTGCTGATGTTGGTCATGCACGAGCTTCATCATGTACTGCTTGGGCATACCACCCTGTTTCCAAGGCTAACGCCAGAGCAAAACTTTGTGTTTGATGCGGTGATCAATGGAATTGTGTGCCGTATGTTTCCTAGCCCTGAGCACACTGCATTTTTCACGGATTACTACAAAGCCGATGTATTTCCTGAGTGTTTGCTCAGGCCTGCTGAGGGATGGCCAAATAGCCAGGCAGGGTTTAAGGCAGATTACCCCGGCTTAGAGAAGCACAGCGCGCATTTCAAATCAATGTTGAAAGATGTGCATTTAGCGCTCTATTCAGATGCGGGTGCGAGTTACAAGGAGGTTTTTGACATCTTGCCCAAGGCCTTGGACGGTAAAGGCATTGGCGATATTCCTTTGATCGGTGGGCATTCAGTTGAGGATGAGACTGATAGTGACTTGCAGCACCAATCCCCTTTGTTGTTCGAGATCGTTAGAGAACTTGTTGAGTCCTGGCCTCAGCCACCTGACCCCATTAAAGGACGATCATTGGCAGATGTTCTGAGCACGTCAAATGTAAAGCCATTAAAACTTCAAAATAAACGCCGAAAGTTAGAAGCGCTGATAAAGAGAGTGGCAGGATTTTCAGCAAATGGTAATTTTTACTGTCAGCAAGCGTCGAACCTGACATTCATCTCGCCAATCCCAAGCATGAATCGCAAGTCCATGGTGATGCAGATATTGGGCGTACAACCAATGTTGCACAGTGCGCAGATGCCTTGGACTCAGCGTACCCCCAGCGGCGAAAAAGTACATGTCTATGTTGATGTATCTGGCAGTATGGACAGCGTGCTAAACGCACTTTATGGTGCTGTACTGGACTGCAAGGATATGGTGTTTGGAAATGTGCACTTGTTTTCGAACCGAATTGCGGACGTCACACTGGACGAACTGCGCAAGGGCAAGTGCGTTACGACTGGGGGCACCGATATTGCATGCGTAGCAAGGCATATTCAGAGCAATCAAGTTCGCCGTGCATTGCTGATTACCGATGGCTGGGTGGGGCAAGCAAAAGGCCAACATCACGACATATTGCAATCAACCAAGTTAGCCGTTGCATACATGGGTGAGAGCACCAACATGCTTGATCTTGCACTGGTCGCTGACTTTACTGCTGTACTTCATTAAAGGGAAATCCATGAATACCAAACTCTTTCCTGCTGAATTTGTTTTCCCAGGTCATCCAGACAAGCTCTGTGACGCTATCGCTGACGGACTTGTTCAAGCAGCATTCGCTTTAGAGCGGCGAGCCTTGGTGGGTGTCGAAGTGGCTTGTCACCGTAACAAGGTTTTTATTACGGGCCGAATCGGGTGTCAGGGCGCTGAAAAAATCGATATTGAAAAGATTGTGCGAGTTGTCTACCAATCCGCTGGTTACGGTGATGACTGGTATCCAAGCCCATCACAGTTGGAAATTACTTCTGACTTGTGCCTCGGCCCCTTAGAAGATGGAGAAGGTGAATTCAGGGAGTTATCAGACGATCAGGCCATCTGTGTGGGCTATGCCATTGACATAGAAGCAACCAATGGTCTGCCAGTGGAACACTGGTTCGCAGCAAGGTTTGCCAAGCGCTTGTATCGGCTACGTGAGGAGTTACCTGAATTGGGACTTGGTCCTGATGGCAAGGTTATCGTGGTGGTTCAGGAATCAGAAGGCGTCTGGCAATTAGATCGATTCAGTTGCTCCTTGCAACAAAAAACTGCCCACGATGAGATTGCACTTTTTAGGGAGGTAAGAGCAGCCTTAGAGGAGGAGCTCATCCAACTGGCTAAATTGCTTCCTCGTCTGTCTTTGAAAATGCCAGATGACATAACAGTCAATGGCGCGGGTGCGTTTGAAGTAGGCGGACCGGAAGGTGACAACGGGCTATCTGGGAAAAAATTAGTAATGGATGCGTATGGCCCAAGAGTGCCCATCGGAGGAGGCGCTTGGTCAGGCAAAGACTTCTTTAAAGCCGATAGGGCAGGTGGCTTGCATGCCAGACGCATTGCCAAGCAAATTGTGCGACTGGGATTGGCTACAGAAGCTACCGTGGTGCTGGGATGGTTCCCAGGTAATCGAAGTGCCCAAATATTGCGAATAACCGATCAACTAGGTCAACAGGTCAAGCTTAAAAATATGGATGCACTGTTTGACACAAGTTTATTGACATCAGGCGAAAAGTTCGGCTCAGATAAATTAATTGAACTGGCTAGATGGGGACACTTTTTTCATGAAAACAGATTGTGGGAAGTTCATCATCATATTTAGTTACCTGATTGATCAACGCAGAAGTATGAGATGGGAAATAGCGTCCTCACCAATCCATACGATAGCGTCCTGATTGAAATGCGTGCCAATGGCTTTGGCAGGTTCTAAGGTAAGCCCAAATGCGCAATAGCTTTTTTCAGCGGGCCATTTGCTTCCTTTTTCGCTGCCTGATCCTTCGATGACTTTGTGTCCCAACTGCTGAAGCATGAAGGCGAGTTCAGCGTGTGCCTGCGCATTGGCATCATCAGATTGAAAGGCCCCGCGTGGGTTATATGCAGTGATGAAAGCCGCGCAATTAACTTCATAGCAAGAAAACAAATTTGAAAGGAGATCCGAACGATAGCCTATGGACAGTACGATGACTTGCGGCGCATGGTCAATTTTGTAGTCTGTCGCTAGATAGGCTCGAATTTTATCTGGATGTAACTGTGTTGATTCACCATTAAATGAGTAACTAAAATTATCCATGTAAATTATTTGATTAAAAGACTAGATTTCAATAATTCAAAATCATTTATTTCCAAATTCCCTGCTGTTAGGTATGAGCTTAAGGGGTTGTTTGTATAAATTACTTTGCAATTCAAACCCTCAAGAATTTCCCTCCAATATTTTTTTTGTCTCATAACAACAAATATCTTTCCGTCTCCTAATGTTTTTAAGGTGGCTGCGCTTAACTGCTTGCTAGGCAATCTATTCATTTCGTGAAAACTTTCGCTTGCCCAAGGTACAGCTTGATATGCTGCAATTTTTAATGAAAGTTTTTTCCATTCATCCTCGGAATCTGGATGGTTTACAAAGGAACTAAGTCTTGCTCGCCACCATTTATGCATACTTTTACTGGTTTTAGAACTTAGTCCCCAAAGCCCCCAGTCATCAAAACCGCTTCTGTCGTGATCTTTACTTGAGGAAGCGTTTCTCTTGCCCTTGGGAGTGAATCCTGGGTTAGCAAGTAAAAGTATAACTTTTGCCCGTTTTAAATCACCTTCAAATGGGCACGGATCCATATGAGTTTGTGGTTTATATATTTGATTTTTTGGAGTAAATTTAGAAAGGAAGTCCTCATCGATTTGCTTGATGTAAAGCTGGCACTTTTTATAATCAAAATTTAAATCTTTATAGGTTGAAATTTTCTTATATTTAGAGTTCAATTTTGATTTCAAGTCAAAATCAGCTAATTCTTGATCAATGGGTATTTCATATTGTTTCAACCACTCACTATTCCATGAGGACAGTTTTCCGCGTGTGTGCCCTTTTTTTGTAAAAACTGCATTTGGATAATTTGCTCGACAAAATTTCGTGAGCTCATCATGTGGGTACAGATACCATTTGGAATTTTCCTTATCCTCAAACATTATGAATAAATTTTTGCCTTCGTAGGCTGGGCTTGTAACCAATCTACCCTTAAGTTGAATTTTTAACCAGTCACCATTGATGTGCTGGGCAAAGAAGTCTGCTCCGTACCAGTCGTATTTCAATAAATTTGTTATAAAGCCGAACTCAGCGAGTACTGCAGATGCTTTTTGAAAGTTATATGACTCTTTTGCTTTGCTTGGCAATGCGGAGTACTTAATCTTTGGATATTTCTTCAATAGCATTTTTGTTTCACCTTATTGTGACGGATTTTCTTTTTAATTCCAATATTCGCCACTACTATAGATCCCACTTTCAAATAATCTTGCATCGTAGAACTTACCTTCTGGCTCGCTTCCCGTCCAAGGTCCTTCAGTATCAGCAAGCCGAGTGAAACCATTACGCAAAAGACCTTTTTCAGCCTTCAGCGCGTTTTCAAATTCCAAAGAATCGATAACAGCGAAATATCCGCTACTTTGGCTAAAAAGCTTATAGGGGTTTGGTGATGCTCCCCCGCCTTTTGTCTTTCCCTGATCATGAAAGAAATAAATGACCGTTTCACCAGTTGCTTGATTTTCAACAAGTGCCCAGTTATGCACCATCATTTCTAATGGCTTGATCCACCATTCAGTGCCATTGATCTTGAATTCCTTAGGAGGCTTCATATAGTTGACCTTCATTGGCTCCATGCAATATCAGACATTCCCGGATGTAGTCTGTCGATATCAAAACGCCAAGCGAAATGTTTCCACGCTTGTGTGATGGTTTCATAAGATGAGGTTTTATCAAAACGGAACCAGCCAGGGATCATTGTGTCGACCAGTAAAGGTGCTAGATTGATGTCAGTTATTGATCGAAGTTCATTAACAGCCTGAACCTGAGCAGGGTTGAGCTTCTTGGAGTCAATGAATGTTCTGACTAGAAGTGAGCTTATTTCTGGACACCAACTTGCGATAAACAAGCCGTGAGCTGAGGGAAGAAGCATTGTTAAGTTTTCTGCCTCTTCATCACTTGAGGTTTTTGCTAAGTTCTTCACCACATCGATGGCTAATGCGGCAAGTGGCAGCATGTCTGCAAATTCGGCATTGATAGCCTGCATATCAGCTTGGCTTACCGGTAGGTCTACAACCCCTGAACGTTGAATCACACGCTCTACAGCATGCGGACTTATGCGCATTGGCACATATATTTCTTGCAAAAAACCAGGCATGAGCAGTATCCACGCAAATACCTGCAGCGTATTCTTGAACTCACTTGAAGCTGTTAAATTGTCTGGGCGTAACCCTAAAGAAATAGTTGCGCACTTCGAGTTGGCGTTGATGTTGGTTGTGGAAATAGGAATCAAATTACCTAACAACTTATCAAGCAAAAGCTGTCTTTCGCGCAATTGGCGATTATTTTTAACTTTCCTGTAAGGTGAGCTGTTTCTGGCAATGGATTGGCGTTTACGGCTGCGATATTTCTCCCACTCTGAACAAAGCGCCTTGGAATATGAGCGACCAATTGCTTTCGCCAGTGATTGATCAATGAATGGGGATTCTTTGTTCTTGTCCCAAGGCTGCAAGAAGAAATTCGTACCCGTTGACACATGTTGGCTTGACATCATGGCTTACTCCTTTTTGATGCAATATTCTTTTCAACACATTCATAAAAAGTCGAACGAAATTTCTTTGTCTCGTTTTCGCAGTGCTTGAAATAATCAAAGATGGTGTTTCTAAATACGGGTACTGTGAGCTTGGCTGTTCGTGAAGCATCTCTAAACCACATTTCCTCGTGAATCGTGTCCATTCCATGTACGCCCCATCTGTTGCGGTCACGCCAAGTCAGTTGTCTGGTTCTCCAGTTGGGCGTCATCAATATTGCATCAGCCAAGAGTGGACTGATACCCATTTCCTCCACGTAGTCGTTAACTTCCTTAGTGTTATCTTCATTGTGCTTTTTGAGTTTTTCAAGAGTAGTAGGCGAATTTGTATCGACCCCTGACCTGTGAACGCTCAATTCGCCAAACGCCATACGGGTGATACCACCAATCATTAAAAAAATACAGGCGCTGGCACATTCACTATTTGGGGCGAGATAGGTGTTAAGACCATGCTTGCGAATTAGTCTGCCCATTTTGAGTGCGGCATCGACGTTGCCGCCTCGGGTGTTTAGCACTACAGCGTTAAGTTTGAGATTAAATTTTTCTCGTTGAACAGTTTCAATAGCGTCTTCCAGTGAATACTCCTCCTCGTACTGGATTTCACCTACAACTTTGATGCTGACGAATTTGTCTGTTGGCGTATATCGGTCAATGACTACCTTGGCATGTGCTGAGGTAGTCATTAGCCAGAAGGCAATAGTGGCTATAAGCCAGGTAGTGGGTTGATTAGCGGTCATCAAAATCACCACATCACTTGTAAAGCTTGAGGGTTTCTGCTGCTGCGTTTAACAAACTTGTTCTTAGAGTCTTTGGTGCCAAAACCTCAACATCCGCCCCAAACCGCAAGATATCTCCCAACAGCTCGCGTTCATCGGAGTAGGGAAACTCTAATGTGTATGTCCCATCATTGTTGACAGTCCCTTTTTGTTCAGGGTGCCATTCTTCAGCCTGAACCCACCTAGCTCTTACTGCACTGAATTTCAACTTGGCCCAATGGTTTGCCTCGCCCCCAAATATGCCGTAGCCAGACTGCATGATGACTTTGATATCTTTTTGACTGACCTCTTTGGCTGCGTCTTCCAAGATGTCGCAATGCGTAATGGCATCTACTGAGAAGTTGAGCAACTTGTTTCGCAAATGACACCAAGCGTCAACATACCAGTTGTCGCGGTAGTGCACCAGTTGTTGAGGGGAGATGTCGCGCTCTGTCGTCTCTCCACGCTGGCGGTTGAAGTGATGGATATGCACTTTTTTGCGTTCGAGCGTAGCCTGTGCCAGTGACTGAAAGCACTTTAGCTCTAAGCGCCGTTTGCCTGCATGTACGGCGCGTACACGCTTGGTAAGGGATTCCGAGTCAAGACCTTCTGACGCCAGCAAGTCAGCCATACGTTCTTGTAGGGGTTGTAGCTTGGGACCTAGTAAACCAGGTTCCAGCTCAGTGATCATGTTTTGGATGGTCAGTAGGGCCAGCAGTTCCTTTTGGGTGAACACAAGTCCCGGCAGTTCATAAGCCTGGTCTTCGTTTTGAAGTTTGTATACGTTTTCGAATCGGTCGTAAACGATGTCATAGTTGTAGAAGTCACGCATCTTGTCCAAGTCGCGCTTGAACGTGGCCTCTGAAATTTCAAACTCATCAAGAATGGCTTGCTTCGTTACCGTGCGTTTGCGGTTGAATAAAGCCTTGTATTTGTAAACGCGGTCAAACTGCGCCATATGTTGTTTCCTGTTGATTTGACAAGTGTATAAAGCGGCACGGGAGACCATGCCCCCGTGCTTTCCCTTTATTTCCTGGCTGGTTTAGCTTTGTCTAGGCGTTCTGCGGCCACGACCCTCGGTTTCCTTCTTACGCAAGAAGGAGGGCATGTTGGACTCGGTTTCATCCATGCAGAACATGACTTCGCTCTTGGAGGCTAAGCTTTTGGACATTCGCATGGCTGAGAAACTGGCTTCCTTGACCATCATCATCATGTCTTCTTCAGCTAAACGTCGCATTTGTTCCATCTTGGCTTTCAGCCATGGGTGTTGGCCAAACCGTTCATCCATTTCAGCCAGTTTTCTCATGGTGTCCAGTCGGTTTCCGCGTCTGGCCAAATGGCGCAGTTCATCCGAGGCCTTGCCGAACTCTGCCTCCAGCAAGCGCCGTTCAACCAGATCATCGGCTTGCATTGCTAAGAAGGATGTCTGCTCGACAGCAGGGAGCTGCAGCATGGCACCTGACTGTGACAGCGCATGACCTTGCAAGTCTGTTCCAGTGATGGACACCGCCAGCAAATCGCGTAACGTGCCAGGGGCTGTTGGGCTGATGTGCAAACGAACACCTACCCAAGTTTCTGCGACCCAAGCCAGGTCGTTCATCTTGTAAGTGCCGTCCGGGTGCTGTGGGGCAACGCTTAGCATCTCCACAATCACGCCAGGTGCGGGAATCAGCTTTAAAGCAATGCCGCGTAGGTACATAGCTTGCAGCAAGGACAGTTCTTGGTCAAAGCTGTCATACAAGTCCTCAGCGGTTTGGCCGTAATACTGCTGACCACCACCGGCATCTGCCATGGCAATCATCAGGTCTTCATTGAAGTCTCGTCCCAGACCTACTGTGGTAGTGCTGACACCTTTCTCAAGCCATGCTTTGCATTCAGGCTGTATGTGACTGATCCGGGTTTCACCATGGTTAGCCTGACCATCAGAGAGAAGTAGCACACGAGACACGGCCCGTGCAGTACCACCTTCCAGTTGCTCTGCGCCTTTGAACCAGCCGCTGAATAGGTCAGTTGAGCCGCCGCTGTGCACCATGTCCACAGCTTGTTGAATGGCAGTGACAGATGACACTTCACTCAAAGGCACCATGACTTCCACTTCGTCGTCATAGACCACGAGGCTGAGTTGGTCCTTAGGTGTCAGGTGTGAGGCGATGTGCATGACGCAGCGCAGCGCTTCACGCAGTGGCTTGCCTTGCATGCTGCCTGACCGATCTACGACCAGCGCCAATCGCTTGGGCGTGTGTTCCACCACTTTGTCGGTGGGCAAATCAGGTGCTTGGACTCGCACCAGTAAATCCAGATGGCCGCCTTGGGCGGGTATGGCCGCTTTAAGCGGCGAGACGATGATGGTGGGCTGTTCCATTTTTCTATTTTTCCTTTTGGGTTGATTGGAGGTGCAGACAGGCTTAATCAGCGGTAACTGATTGAAGCCACGCAGCCATGACCTCCCGACGACTGCGCTTTTGCGGAATTGGCGTTACGCCATAGTCCAACTGCATCCAGCGCTGTGTGCTGGTGACAGTGAACAGGCTCGTTTTAGGAGCCACAAGCGGGTCAAAACCCGAAACCCATTGAGTGAGAAGGATGCAAAGTTTCAGCACCCATCCACAAAACCAAATGACTGTGGGTGGCATCACATCTCCTCCCAGTTACCTAAGGCTTCCATTTCGACCTTGTCCTTCGGACAAATTGGTGGGCCATAGGTTAAAAATTTCTTCAACATGGGCACCTGATAGTCGCAGTGCTTGCACTTGGCTCTCGGGCGATCTCGACTGGCTGCTTTTCGCATCCCTACCTTTAGGTGGCCATGTGGGTATGGGCCCAATATGTCTAATAGAGAGGTCAGGGAGACTTTGAGCTCAGGTCCTGCTTCAGCGCTGCGCATAGGACCTTTCATGCCCATCTTGAGTGCTATCTTTTTAAACTCTTTGCCGTGTTTGTTTTCACAGTTGTCTACAGCATGTACCAGTTCATGCACCAGCGTGTCAAGAACCTCATAGGCTGATTTCAAGGTTGGCGCTATAAAAATTTGGTTCAGCTCGTTAGATGCGCTTTTGGTCGACCAGCATTGACCTACATGACCGCTGCGTGTTCCCGTGCTGGCAAAGCCACAGGAAACTTGGCATGGCGGTACGCTGAAGCCTTTGGCAGCAAAAAGAGGGCGAAGCAGCTCAACGGCGGCAAGTAGCCAAGCTTCGCGGGTGGTGTGTTGTTGCATAAAAAGTGAATGAGCTTGTGATGGGTTGAGCATGAGCTACCCGAAGCTCACAGTGCGAGCCCTGCACCTGTTATTGCATACAGCAAAAAAATAAGGATGAATTGGAATGATGTAAGAAATTCAAACGTGTAGTTCTTGAGATTTGCATAAAAGTATTCCGAAAATGATTCATATGCATCAATAGACGTGCACACACCAAAAAAGTCAGGCTTTCACATAAATTGCAGTAGGCTTAGACTCATCAAATCATCAAATCAATAAATCAGATAATTGACTTAAAACCATCCCGCTAATGCAGGTTAGACACATCATTTCAATCACGGTCGCTGCACTATTGTTTTGTAGTGTTGTCGGCGCAAAAGCGTCTACTGATACAGGTTTAGGCGGAGGCCGGGATGAAAAAGGGCAGGAAATTGAAGGTTTCGGTGTAGTTGCTCAAAATCAAGGTGCTAAGTCTGTTTTGGCGACTCTATGGACAGTTGAGGATAAAAGCACATCTCTATTAATGAGTGACATGTATAAAAAAAGACAGAGGATTGGGGTTACGAAGATTCAAGCGTTGTCGGACTCTCAGAACGCACTTCTTGGTCGTAAAGAATACTCACACCCCTTCTTTTGGGCTCCATTTATTTTGATGGGTAATTGGCGATGAAAATTTCAAAAAAAGAAATTACATTTCTTGCAGCCTTTTTTATCCTTGGCGTTTTGGGGTCATGGAAATTCTTTAGCAATCTACAAGCTATTAACAATACGCCTGCAAGGGTTGCACAGAGAACGGTAAATCAAGCCATACAAGATGACCTTTGCTTGCGTATTGAAGGGGACTTGAAGAGGTTCAAAGACTCGCCTGCTACTTTTCAACGTACAAGCTTAAGTGTCATTCAGCTTGAAACAAAGCAGTCTTTGAGGCGTTTACTTGTATCTCGCGGTGTCCCCGAGGACTTCCCTTTGGAGTACGTTGGTGAAGGGTCTGAGGTCAGCAGTTGTCAGTCGGATGCAATAGATTGGTTAAATATCCCATCTGTTGGATCTCAAAGCCTGGATGATGAGTTGGCCTCTATTGGGTTGAAAGGCACAAACTCTTCTAAATCTAATGATATGCCTGCAATCTCAGCAGGTCTCACTAAACGAGTCGCTTTAGTGGTTGGAAATTACGACTATAAAAATAGGCCACTCAAAAATCCAAAAGCTGATGCAGAGGACATGCGTGATTTCTTGCACAGTGCTAACTTTGATGTCGTCTTTTTGGAAAACGGTAACTTAGAAAGTATGGAGAGTAGCGTGGTTCAATTCACAGAAAAGCTTAAGCTAAGTGAAGTTGGCTTGATCTACTACTCTGGACATGGGATCGAGCATAAAGGTCGCAATTATTTGCTTCCTGTTAATTTCAACATTAACCATGAGGACGAAATTCCTCGGCAGGCCCTTGATATCTCAGCAATAGTTGATAGGCTAAGTAAAGCTGAACGCAAGGTAAATATTGTGATCATTGATGCTTGTCGTTCTAGCTTCGTGACTTCAAATCAGCGAGCGTACTCTCAAGGTCTTTACAAGATGGAAGGCGCTCGCGGAACTATCCTTGCATTCTCAACTGCTCCAGGGAAGGTCGCTGAGGATGGAAATGGACGTAACAGTCCCTATACAAAGAATCTCTTGAAATCAATGTCGGTTCCTGGAAGGAAGATCGAGGATGTTTTTAAAGAGACCGCTAGAAATGTTGAGATCGAAACAGTAGGTCGTCAGGTGCCTTGGTACAACAGCAGTTTGCTAGTGGACTTCGCGTTGAAGTAATTGGAGGTGTAAGTGGATATTTTTGACGAATACTTTGAAAAGTTGCCGGGTTGGCTTCGCTGGATCCTCATTCTTCCTGCTTCACTATTGGTTTACGTGCTGGCAAATGTACTTACGAATATTGTGGGTAAGTTACTTGAGTTTTTTAGTCGCGATCCATGGAGCGATAAAGTCTTTACTCATCTAGTGTCCCCTGGCGTAGCTGGATTTTTTGCTATCGCAATCGCGATTGCACTAGCTCCAAGAGCTAAACCAACCGTTGCTTTTCTGATCACTGGTGTTTGGCTGCTCATATATGGAGCCTTAATTACTTTTGCTTTTCTAACTGGTGACTGGAAATCAGCTATTCCTGGATTTGTATCCGCTGGAACTGCTATCTGGGCATATTTCCAATTCAAATCAGAGCAAATTTAAGATTAATTAACGAATACTCAGTATAAAAAATTAAATAAATTATTAAATTTTATCAGTAATATTTTTAAGTTTGTTTATTTACTTCCAATTTCCCATGAGTACGTATGGCGCCCAATAGTATGGATGTGAATACTTAGGCTGAATTAGCATATGTAGCTGTGTTTGGCGTAAAGCTTCAGCTTTATTAAGTTTATTTTCTTTTCTTAAGCGATACAATTCGGTCATAAATTTTGATGTACTTTCATCAGCAACTGACCAAAGAGTTGAAACAACTGCTTTTGCACCTTGCTTTTGTGCTAGTACACCAAAACCATCGATTTCTTTACCCTCAGCATCTTGACCTCCACCTAAACCTGTTTCACAAGCTGACAAAGTTAAAAGATCTAAATTATCGAACCGATATCCTTCTGTTCTTATATCACCAAGACTCAGTTGTGTCCCATCTCCCAGGAGCAGGAATGAATTAACCTCAGTTCCAGGACTGAAACGAAAGTGACTTGCGATATGCATAAGCTGAAAGGGTTTTTTACTTACCTCTTTTAATCGAGCTGCAGTAAATGCATCATCAATATAAATTTCGCCAGGCATTATCCCTTTGCTATCAATTTCATTGGGAGAAGTATTTACGATATTTCGTATTTCTGTCTCTACAGAAGGTAATTCTGAGAAACCTTCTGCGCCTCTAGTACGGCCCAAACCTGCCACAGTCCAGTTTAAAGAAGAATTATCCAATAGCCTATTTGCAACAATTGGGTTGTAAAGCGCTATATTCCAACGGTTTATTGCATATTTTTTTCCATCGTGAAGGGAGCTCATAGGAACATAACGAAGCGCCCCATCCAATGAAAACATTATGGTATCTATACCTGCTTTCTGTAGATCAGCTTCTACAGGAGCAATTAGAAGTTGGTACATTTCCTGTGCTTGAGAAAGTGTGTCCTTTTTTGGGTCGCGTAGTTTAGAAACATAAGAAGAAATTAGAAGATTAAGTTGGCCACGATTAATCTTGGAACTTCGAGCGAGTTGCATACTTGATGTCGTCAATAGTATACCTACTCTCTCATCTGTAACAAAAAACTGCAGAAGTGCCGTTTTATCGCCTAATTTTCGAATTAAAGCTTGAAGAATTTTTGTGTTTTCAAGGCTTGTTTCAGAGATTTTTATTGAATTTTTAATTTTATTTTTTGAGAATTCAGTTCGCAAATCACTCAAATATTTTGCAAATATTTTTTGCGCAACCCTGGCATCAGAATTTAATTCCTGTTCAATTTTCAGTTGATGGTGATTTTTTCTCAAAGAAGTATTTTTTTCAATTTCTCGCTTTTTAGCTCTAAGTGATGCAAGCCTACTAGAAACCTCGCGATAGCGTAGCATCCACTGCTGCTCTATTGGTGAATAATCTGCAATAATTTTTCTGCTATCGTCTAGTTCGTTTCGTCGAATAAACTCAAAATACTCTTCTTCTTTAAGCATTTCTAGAACCTGATGCGCTTCAGATAGTCTACCTAGATCGACTAACTTCAAAGCTAGATTTTGATAAGAATATTTGTATCGCTCTGTATATGAATGTATTTCAGGCTGTCCTATACTCAATAGTCGTTTTCGTGTAGCTTGCAAAGAATTAATATGTTGTTTTAGAAGAAAAATTGAGTATTCTGGATTAGATGAAGTTGCATAGTCTGCAAGATGAGTGTACGTCTCTGCGGTTGTGGGATGATCAGGCCCTAATACAGATTCATAAATTGCGAGAGCTTCAGTAACAAGCTGAAAGCCCTCCTCACGTCGATTTAACTTCAAATAGATACTTGCTAAATTTTTTGCAGCTAAAGCTGTTGAAATATGTTGATAACCAAGTATTTTTCTTTTTATTGAAAGATTTCGTTTGAGTATAGGTGCCGCATCTTCATATTTTTTTAATGCCCAATAAGCACTTCCTAAATTGTTAAGCGCAGAGGCAACTCGTTGATGGTTGTGCCCCAGTTTTTTCTCAAGAATTTCCAGTCCCCGCTTTTGAATTGATAGAGCTTGTTCATATTTTTTTAGTGATAAATTCGTACTTGCCAAGTGGGTTAAAGCAATTCCCGTAAACACATCTTCAGTTCCCAATACTGCTTCATAAATTTCTAGAGCTTGCTGTTGCAGATCTAGTGCCATGCTATATTGCCCAAGTATGTTGCGTGTTGAAGCAAGATTTAGAAGACATCGAGCAGTAGCCTCATGATTAAATCCATAAAGTTTCTCTGTTATCTCTAATACCCGTATTTGAGATGGAATCGCTTCCTCATAAAGACCTAAATCTTGTTGTATAAGTGCCAAATTGTTAACTGTTACAGCGAGATTAAATTCATCAGCATTTTCGTTAAGTTCTCTTATATCCAAGCTTCGTTTGGATAATGTTAGTGCTTTTTCTAATTCACCTAGTTCTATATATGTGGTGGCTAGAGCATCAAGTGCATTTGCTGTCCTTAAGTGATGAGGTCCTAATATTTTTTCTCGAATTTCTAAGCTGCGAATGTGAAGCGGCAAGGCTTTATTGAATTGACCTGAGCGCGAATATGTGCTAGCAAGATTATTCAAAATTGTTGATATTGCAAGATTTTCAGGACCTAATTCATTCACATAGATCGTTAACACTCGTTTGTTTAATGCAATAGCTTTTTTGAAATTCCCAACGTTTTCATACGTCTTTGCAATGAGATTGAGTGCCTCACCTGACTCAACACTGTTAGGACCTGTTGTTTTTGCTAAAAATGCTATCAGACGCTTTCGAATTACTAAAGCTGTTAAATATTCAGATTCCTTCTCCAGAGCTATTGCAAATAACTGTTCTGTGTTAAATTCTGTTTTTGTATTAATTGTCTTGCTGATCTTTATTTTATTTGTTCTATATAGTAAAATGATTGTTTTATAGTCTTCCTGCTCATTAAGTCTTTCTATCAGTGTTGGAGTAGCTATTTGAGTATGTATTTCACTGTTTAGTTCTTCAGATAATGCCGAAAGACATTTGCAAAAAAATAATATTAATATTATTTTTTTTAATTCTGATCTTTTGAGAAAATTATTACAATTAATTCGCATTGAATTTTTTGGTATCAACGTGATATCTAATCTAAATGAAAGTGCGGAGCGCATAAACTGAACTTGCATTTGGTTTATGTTCTTATTTTAATTCCTATTAACGCAAAGTAGTATCTACTTACTTTGAATTTTGGGAGGAGTCACAACTATGGTAATGTAACCGTCGACCACCTTAGGCTCAATTCGTTTATCGGTTAAGTAGGTGATAACTGCATCGGATGATTTAATTTTGAGCAAGGTTTTTCCGTAGCTTTCTTTTTCCTGTGTGAATTCGGCCCTAATAGCAGTCAACCCTGAGACCAGTTCGTGCAGTTTTTCCTCGAATTTTTCATCAATGATGTAGATCACATCGGAATCCCCACGCAAAAGCATGGCTTTATCATTTTTAGGTCCGAAATATGTCACATTAAGTGCAAGGCCGGCAAATAATAATACAGCGATTACTCCAATCTTCTGTACCACAGCAGTGCCTGAATTTATGCTTGTGAGTCCTTTAACGAAACTTATTAAGGGATTTGAGCTATTAACTGATTTGTATTGAAGAAAGCCCTCATTTAGTAGTTTTCTTTTTATTAGTTCTAGCTTTTGAGGATCAAAATTTAGAGCATCATTCTCAATACTTTCTCGGCGTGAAATTAGCACACGTCTAACAGCAGCTGCCTCAATCTGAGATAACGTCTGAGGCTTACCATTGACTTTTCCTGCCAGTGCATCAAGCCATTCTTGGTCTTCGCTTTTCATAGTTTTTATCCAGTTACAAATGCAAGGCAATGTTCGATATATGGCTTAAGCTTAATTTTGCATTGGGATATGTACTGCTTTGTTGCTATAGATGATCTTTCAATCCTTCTAGCAATTGATTCAATACTTTCTCCGTCCATTTGCATCATTAAGACCAATGCTCTATCAGGATGCTCTGCGCAGAAGTCTTCCATTCCCTTTGAAACACAAAAATCAACTTCTAGTTGAATTGTTCGATCTGACTCATCTTGAATTAAGCTCATTTCACCTTTTTTCAGCTCTGATTGGTGAGACTCTGACCAATCTGTGTCACTCAATGATTCTCCAAAGAGATTCAAATCTCTTTGCTTACGTTGCAGATGGTCATTCATTGTGTTTCTAGCGATAGCCCACATCCATGCATTTGCGCTGTTATCGCTAAAACCACCAGATCCACGGAAATCCTTAGCGCCGTTAAAGATCTTCAGGATGGCATCTTGAAGTACATCCTCGCAACTACCAAGAGGAATTCCTTTGTAATAAAAAAATCGCTTGAACTCGGAACCTTTGAATCGATAAAGCTGCTCAAGAGCCAAGCTTTGTTCTCTTGCTGTCGAGCAGATAGCTTTGATGATTTCTTCGTCTTTCATGCATACATTATTTCATGCATGATCGCTTTTTAAGTTTATTCTTACACCGTCATGTGACCTCCTGCAGCCCGCCCTTTTAGGCATATCAAGGGATAGACGGCAGAAGTTAAAAAAAGTCAGGAGATTTGATAAAAACAGATAGAAATCCAAACTATTTGTTGCTAAAGTATTAAAAATTAGCAATTCCTGACCTTTTTCAACTTGTGTCGTCTATGAAATGCACTGTGGATGAAGTGCTCAACCCAATAGGAAAAGATATGAACCTCAAGAAATTAAGATTCTGGAATAACCGAGACCAATTTGAGTCCGTTGTTCAGCCACACGAGAGTCACGAGCAAGCAGCACAAGGGCAAGATGCGCTTAGCAACGTGATCAAGTTACCTTTAGCCAATCCTTTGATTCAGCCTGCAGGTTTGACAGATCAGGATGATGCTTCACAGGTTACTACCCCTAAGCACTTAGGTGTTCTCGATAGCACTGAGATCAAAGAGTTTTTTAAGCAAAACCACTTTGGACTTGGTCGCCATAACGGGTCAGTCTATCGAACACAGAGCTCTCTTGAGCTAGGTAAAAAAAGTATTGTTTCAGAGTTCCAAAACATCTTACATGAGCTTTACGAGCGCAATAAGGTTAAGCACCAGAAGCTTCATCTAAAGTCACTAGAAACTATTGGCTTGTGTGATGTAACAAGCTCAATGCTTGACTATGCAAAAGAAAGCGTCCAAAAAGATATGGTTCTTCTATTTGAACAAATCACACTTGCTGAAAATGGTAAAGGTTGGGTACTTGAGGCTTTGAACTCCTATCAAATCGGTTTTGGTAAGGGTGTCCGTGAAGCAATTGAGTTTGAACATATTTAAGAAAGAGAATTCAAAATGTCAGTATCAAAATACCTTTGCTTTGTAGTGGGTGAGAAATATGAAAAAGTTCAAAAATTTCACCCATCTACGCATAAACGCTTAACTGCATTTGCGCTGGCGATTCATATCCCTGTGCTCTTATGGGCTGTAACTGGTTACGTAATTTCAAGCAGAATTTTTCATATTGAAATCCTAATGTCACTATGCATTGCTTTCTTTTGCGCGATGGCGATTTACCTGGTCGAGCGTATCGTGCTTGCTACTCCTAAGAACTACTTTGTAAACGCTTTACGATTGGTAATTGGCCTTGTGATTGCCGTGCTTGGTGCGTCAACTGTTGACTTGGTCATATTTGATCGAGAAATTGCAGAACAGTTACACATCAACGCTCAGGTAAGAATTCATCAAGACTACAAGAACGCATCAGCCTCTCTTGTTGATACGATGGAGCGTAAAAAAGGAGACTGGCAACGTGCACAAGAGGTTGCAAACTGTGAAGCAAATGGAACGTGTGGCAGCCGTTTGCGCAGTGTTGGACCTGTGTACCGTGAATTAGCTCGTCAAGCTGATATTTTGCGTAAAGATTATTTGCGTGAGCAAGAAAAATACGAGGCTCTTACAGAAAAAATGAATCGGCAAATTGATGAGGCTCGCGAATCTAGTCAAACTGCTTCACAAGCTGGCCTGTTGTCACGAATTAAGGCTTTGCATGACTACACATCAAGCAATACCGCTGCATTTGTAGCATGGGGCTTGTTTCTTAGCCTTGTACTGTTCTTTGAATTGATGGTCGTTATCGCTAAGCTAGTTTTTGGTGAAACAGTTGATGACGAGTTAGATCGTATTCGTGAATCAATCAGCCAAGAAAAGGCTAGGGCATACAAAGAAGCGATTACTTCTCCTGTTTTTAGTGCACGCGAGATGGTTCACTCCTCTTACGCGTGACACTGAGTTAGTCCAGTTATATAGGTTAGTTGGATTTGGCTGGGTATACCCCAGCCTTTCTTTATCCAAAGTAATTAAAAAAAGTCCGAAACTCCCTGACACTTTTCAATGTGTTGTGTCTATATAGCTGAAGGCATTTATATCAAACAAAACGAACACACAAGCCTTCTAGTGTTTGTTTAAATGGAGTAGACAATGAATAGAAGCTTTACAGATCATGCGGCAATACGTCAGCAACAACGTGGAATACCGCCCCTAGTCTCTGATTGGCTTTTAGATTTTGGGGATGAAAAATTTGATGGCCACGGTGGAGTCATCCGTTATTTTTCCAAGAAATGCGTAAGACATCTTGAAAGACATGTTGGTCGACAACCTGTGGCAAGGATGTCTGAATACTTGAGGTGCTATTTGGTACAAAGTTCAGTTGACGGAAAAGTAATAACTATGGGTAAAAGATATGCAAATAAGCATTTTCGTAATAACTAATAAATTTTCAGGCTCATTCAGTGAGCCTGAATCCATCTAGAGTGAGCAAACAATACTAAGGTAAAAATGAAAAATAAAATTCTTCTGGAACAAATCAACACAGCGATGCAGGGCATGGATGCCGAGGCACTTGAGCATTTCGCCAAGCTCATGCCCGATTTCATGAAATGTTTCACGGATGAAAAATTGAGTGCCACTCTCATCATCAAAGAAGCCAAAGAAGAATTTGGCGATGTTCATTCCATCAATGCAAATGAATTTGAAATGAACGACATGATTTTTGGGCTTTGTGAAGTGCTCGGTTTGATTGATTTACAAAAAGCCAAGCCTCCAGCGTATTTGAACTAAATCTATTACATGACACTCAACGCAATAACTTGAAAAACATCTTCCTATGACTAACTTGTTTGAAATCGCGCTTGTTATTTACTTTTTTGTCGGAACCCTTCTAGCAACTATTGGGCCAGCGGGTAAGGACATTACTGTTGAGGTAGATCGGATCAGAGGCTCGTCTTTGTTAGACGCCTATCTTGAGCGAGAGCCGCCGTCTGAATTGAAGCTTTGGATTTTTAAGGCAATCATCACTGCTGGATTTGTTCTGCTTTGGCCAGTGTTTATTTTCGGCATTATGAAAGCGCAGAGGAAAACAAAAGAGGAAGATCAAGCATTTGAAGATAAACGATCGCAAGGTCTTTGGTTTCATTACTTAGGCGGTTACGGCTCTATCACTTGTAAAGATTGCACGAATAGCGAATCCATTACTTCTTTTACGCACGGCAGAGATAGCAGTACAGCAGGGTTTCAATGTCAAGCATGCGGTAGTTTTGCTGCTATCCAATCAGGTGGTCCAGGTAAGGCCACAGAATATAAAAGCAGTTTGATTTGTGAATGTGGTGGTAAGTTCGAGCGAGAGAAAGTTATTTTTTGCCCTGAATGTAGGTCTAAGAATTTGTCATACGACTTGGAATTTATTACATGAAGAATAGCCCCTATGTAGAACTCTCATGACCAGGATCAGTGGCACGCGCGTAATCGAAACCCCGTGTTGCAAGACGCAGTACAGCACTCCTGCATATGGATCTATCAACCTGACTGCTCTTGAGTTCTGGACAGACGGTAGGCGTGTTGGCAGCTTGTTTGGGGGAGATGGAGGGTTGAGGCGCTGTACTTGTGGCCAGTATTTCTTGCTTCACATGTGCGACCACATCCAAACCATTCCTAAAACACCCTACAAACCTCGCGCACCAAAGGGCTGGCAAAAGACCAAGAGCAATTGGTGGAGCCGTTTTTGGGGAAAGCCTACCCTTGGTGATTACCTGCTTAATTACGACATCCGAACCGATGAGGAAGTCCAAGCAGCTGAGGACACTATGCCCCTTCCAACTTCCTACGTGGCAGACGCTGATATGCATGACGTTATTGAAAAGTGCTCAGTAAATCGCGAGATGCAGATCATTGCTCGCAGACGCATGTGGCAATACCTAAACGATCCGTTTCGAGAGGTCTATCGTCAACACAAGGAAGCAAACCCAGATACGTTGCCGCCATATGAAGCCAGCTATGAGCAGAAAGAAAATATGCTGAAGTTGGCTCATTTACTGGAAGACGGCTACGGCCCACCTTGGCTGGAGGTGGCTGAATTATGTAGAGAAGTGGGGGATATGGATGCGGCATCTAAAGCGCTTACCCATGCTGGAAAGTCCGATACGACATTGTCTGGGGTGGTTGGGCAACTGATTACGATGAACTACAGTGGGCCAGCACGATTCAGGTACTGAGATGAGCACATTGGTTTTTGACAGAAAAGGGTTGTTGAAAGCGGTTTTGAAGCAATTCAAAGTTGACCGCCAAGGCGTTCACGGCCCCGGCCATTGGGCTCGAGTTCGTTATCACGCACTCATGATTGGACGGGCAACCGGAGCGGACTTGCTTATTGTTGAATTGTTTGCTTTTTTACACGACAGCAAGCGCTTGAATGAATATGACGATCCTGAGCACGGTAGCAGGGCAGCAAGCTATGCCAAAGAGCTGAACGGAAAATTCTTTCAACTTAGTGAAGAACAAATTGAAAAGCTGTGTCATGCCATGACGTTTCACAGTGATGGCGGCATCCATGCTGACCCTACTATTCAAACTTGCTGGGATGCTGACCGATTGGATTTAGGTCGGGTCGGCAAAAAGCCTAAAGCACAGTACCTGTCCAAGGAGGGAGCTAAGCACATTAACTCAGCATACAGATGGAGCCTTCAGTCTGACCCACATTCGGATGAAGATTTCGGGATTTAGATTGCCGCCTAGCCCTTAACTAAACCTTGGCGAATGATTTCAGCGTTGTAGCCCTGCCAAAACTGATAGCCTGGCCCCCAAAAACACAGCCTCCTAATCGGTATTCCACTTTATTGGGAATAAAGTTTTGGTGGGTATTAGTATCAATAAGTCCAAACTGCATAAATTTGGGTTTTCCTGATTTGATATCTTTTTGGGCAGCATGAATCCCAGCCTCTTGTGTATCTGGATAACCTTCGGTCGAAGTCAATGAAAGAACTTGCTTCTTAACCCCCATACCTGTCCATTCACGAGGCAAGTTCGGATTCATACTTGCTACATACAACAACATCAACAAACCAATACTGAAAATCACAATCCTTTGGCGCTGCTTGATTCTGCGCTGTACGTCTATCGTCATTCGCTTTCTCCTGTGCGCAGTTTCACCAACCAATCAGGTTTTTGTGGGCAGTGCTCGTCAAGCCACTCTTTGGCTTCATCGTCGTTTAGGCTTGCTGCAGTGGCCATCAGGCGCTGTGCTTCAGCCATATCTTTAGCAACCCCTTTGCCTTCTGCATAAAGCAAACCGAGTTCGCGAAGGGCACGAGGGTCGTTGTCGTCTGCCGCTTTACGGAACCACTTTGCAGCTTCGGTGGGGTTTTCTTCCACGCCATCCCCATAAACCAACATCAGGCCAAGGTATACATGGGCATCGCTACTGCCCAGTCTGGCGGCTTGGCGCAGCCATTTGACTGCAGCACCTTTGTTTTTTTCGATGCCTTCACCCAGGAGGAAAGCTCTGCCTACTTTGAAAGTCGATGAGGGATCGTTCTTTTCAGCAGCTTGCAAAAAACAGTCCAAGGCAACTTTCAAGTCCTTGGTAACGCCATGACCGCCAGCGTAGGTTAGACCTAGCAGGTAAGTGCCCCAGGTGTCGCCTTGCAGGCTAGCAAGTTGAAATAGCTCGTGGGCTTTGGTTTCGTCTTCTGGCACACCTCTGCCCATGAAGTACAAGTAACCCATGGCCGCTTGGCAATCAGCACTTCCCAATGCAATACCTTTTTCATACCAACTGACAGCCTCAGGCGTATTCTGTGGCGTTCCTTTGCCGCGTAAATGAGCTTCACCAACGTTGTAGATGGCGTATTTGTGGTCTTGTTGAGCAGCTGCAGTCAGCCACTCCACGCCAAGCGCTTGCTCTTCGGGGGACTGCCCCTTCCAAAGCTGATGAAAGCCTAAGGTGCTTTGGGCATATACATCGCCCAGCATGGCAGAGTGCATCAGCAGACGTTTGCCTTCTTCAGCGGTTTCTGGGGACTGGTTCAACAGTTCCCGACCCAACGCACCCAAGCATTTGGCATTGCCGTACTTAGCACCAAGGCGAAACCATTCATATGCGGTTTCACGATCTGCATCAAAGCCATCTTTGCCATACAAAAACATCAGTCCAAGGTACAAGCTTGCAGCTGACTCTCCTGCAGTGGCCGCGCGTTTGATCCAATCTATGTGCGACTCACGCTCTTCCTTGGTTTGAGCGACTCCCATTAAGTGGTAGCCATAGCAATACATGCTAAAGGGGTCGCCGCTGTTGGCTGCAGTTTGAAGGTGCAAGTCGTGGTTTTGTGGTTCGTGGTCTGCCAGGTAGCAGTAGGCGGGTAAATAGCCTTGATCTATGGCTTCATGCAAAAGGGTAATAGCTGCAGGCACATCGCTTCTGGCCTTTATCTTGGCTAAATGCGTGGTGCAGCGGCCATCGCCCAAAAGCCTGCCCTGTACATACCAATACAACTCATCACGTTCAATCCACTGTGTTTTGTAGCCCAAGCGATGCCAGCGTCCTAAGTGATACATGGCAATGGTATTGCCTGCTTCAGCTTGCTTGACAAGTGAATGGCTAACCCCAATCATGAGTGATGCTTGGCAGTTGTTGCCCCAGTAGTATTGGGCAGCATCCAAGGCTAGCTCATGTCGGCCATCGCGGTTTTGGGCATGATGTACATAGTGCAACAAGTCATGTGCATTCTCGCTACAGGCAAGTATGGACCATATGTGTTCGTCTAAGCTTTGTTCGTTGAGTACTTCTTCCATTAATGCTCCTGGGTATGTGGAGCCAGCTTAGAGCTTGGGAGGGTCAAGAGATGAGCCTGTTAGAAATTAGAAATTAAATCAAGGAAAAATTCTATGAGGCAGAAAGCTTTTTGACATATTCACTTGAGATATTTCCTGTTTTCATAACTGGGCTGCTGCCGGTTTCAAAGACACTTTGTTAAGGTGTTAAATGAAACTGGAGGCTGTTTACGGATACGAGAACGAAATTCAGCCGGGAGTTCAAGCTCGTGGCGGTGAAGATGGTCAAGGACCGGGGTGTTGCGTTGGTACTTGACGATGCGCTAGGGTCGACTGATGAAAGCCGCCTTCATGCTTTGGGTGCAGTTGTTCGTGTTGCTAGTCAAAACACAAAACAATCATAATAACTTGCGCCCCCGAACGCTACATTCATGTCGCCGCAAAATCGTCGGTAACGATGCGGCTACAAGTAAATTAAAAAGTGAATTAATAATACCTACATTTCATGAGCAATTCTTAATTGGATCAGTATTTATTTCATGGTTACTTTAGAGCGCTGGACGTCTAAATTCAGCATAGGGTGCAGGAGGCTCTCAGGCGTGAGCTAATTAGCTGGTAAATTGAGTAACTTTTGGTATTGATTAAAAAGCTAATGGCCACTGCATCGTTTGATTTACCGCTAATCGGAATGTTCGCCACCGTCCGTAACCGCCTCGGTGTAGTAGTAGCCGTTTCGCCGCACGATGCTCGAGAGGGGGGGCGAACCCATCTGGTGAATATTGAATACAAAGACGACTTGCTGCCGCATGGTGAAAGACTAGTTTGGGAACTGGAACCGTACGCCATTTGCCAACATCCAAGTCGTCTCCCTGATACAGGCCAAGCCCCTATGGATACTCAGGACTTCGATGCGGTTGTTCGTTCCGCTAGATGGACCGCCACCATGCCTTACATCGATCCCGACCAAGAAGGACCGCTAGTCCGCCTGCCGGTTTGTTCGCCATTAATGGGCGCAGTGCGCGTTGAGGACTACCAATTAGTTCCCCTTTACAAAGCCTTGGCGATGCCACGCGTGGCTCTTCTTCTGGCTGATGATGTTGGTCTTGGTAAGACGATAGAGGCAGGTCTCATTGTTTCTGAACTGCTCAATCGGAGACGGATCGGGCGTATTCTCATACTCACTCCCGCCTCTTTGCGCGACCAGTGGCAGGACGAAATGCAAGAGAAATTTTCTCTGCAATTCGAAGTGGTCGACCGAGAAAACACTCAAAAACTCCGCAAAGAAGTGGGGATCGATGCGAACCCGTGGAGAGTCCACGATCGGGTCATTGCTTCCTACCACTATCTTAAGCAACCCGATATTCTTGAACTGTTTATGAGCGCGAGTCGCATGCCCGAGGGTTCTTCCCGCTTGCCTTGGGACCTGATCATTGTGGACGAGTGCCACAACTCTATGCCCTCGGCTTTTGGGGAAGATAGCGATCTTTGCCGCTCAATTCGCGATATTTTGCCGCTGTGTGAACACCGCCTCTTTTTGAGCGCTACGCCACACAATGGCAGAACACGCAGTTTTACCGGCTTACTGGAGATGCTCGACCCGGTGCGATTTACGCAAAGTTCAGAGCTGACTTCATCCGCCAAGGAGCGAGTGAAACATGTGATGGTCCGCCGACTTAAGCGCCGAATTAACGAGCTCTACAAAGTTCAGCGTTTTTGCCGAAGACTTCCACCAAGTGCAGTGAATCTAAATTTAGGAAAGCATGAGGAAAATCTTTTTCAAGTCTTCGAGAGGTTTCGCAAAGCCATTCACATTGCTGTTGCGAAAGAAGGACGCAGTCGGCAGCTCGCCGGGTCGTTTGCTGTCGAGATTTTCGGCAAGCGACTGATTAGTTGCTCGGTGGCGTTTGCGGACTCATGGTGGCGCTCGCGTGAAGCGTTTGCTGCTTCGGATCCGGCTAGTGATCGAGATGTCGAGAAGGCCGGTAAGGCATCCAAGGAGGATACTGCGAGCGATGCTGAAACGGCGGCCCGAGAGGCCGTTGCATCTCATGTTGTCGGGGCATGGTTACTTAATCTGAGTGGCTTGATTGGCGACGAGATCGCAGCGATGGACCAGGCGCTTGAAAAAATGGGACTCGGTCGAGATGCCACTCCTGCGGTCTCGATCAATCCTCGAGAGGATAAAAAACTCTCAGAAACGATCGCCCTGATCGACCGCCTCCTTCTAGACGGCAAAAAGTGGAAGAGCGACGAACGCCTGATTTTATTCACTGAATTTAAGACCACCCTTGACTACCTGCTCCGCCGACTCCGCGACCACTATGGGGACAGTGCCCGCTTCCTCTCGCTCTTTGGTGGCATGGACGATGGGGAGCGCCGTGCCGTTAAAGACGCCTTCAATGATTCATCAGCTGAAGTGCGAGTTCTGGTTGCCACTGACGCTGCCTCCGAAGGTCTCAACCTTCAGCAGACGGCTCGCTATATGTTGCATTTCGACTGCCCGTGGAATCCAATGCGCCTTGAGCAACGCATCGGAAGACTTGACCGCCACGGCCAAGGCCGAGACGTGGAGGTTTTCCACTTCACCTCTGAGCAAAGTGCCGACCTACGATTTCTCGCCAAGGTCATCGAGAAGGTGGATCAGGTGCGGGAGGACTTGGGCTCATGCGGTGAAGTTTTTGATGCAGGTCTTCGTCGTCGATTGATTTTGGGCGAAGATACGAATGTTGTCGCCAACGAAATGTTTCATCAAGTCGATGCCGCTAAGGAGCTTTGCCACGTCGATGCCGATGAGTCCGTGGTCACTGATTCGGATCCACTTGCCCCTCTAACAGCGGCTATTGATTTGAGCGCTGATACCCTGCGCGACACTCTCGATACCGCTCTCGCATGGGGAGGACTTGGTCGGCCGCAACTTGATCGTGTCTCAAGAGTAGGGGCTGCGCCCGGGGCTTGGAAGTTGCGTAGGGAAGACGCCCCCGGTTGGAAGGAGTCGATCGACCAATCCGTTCGCGGGAAGACCCATTCGGGGGCCTTGGGAGCGTTGCGGGACCTCGCTTTCAGCGCAGATTCTTTCGTCATACCAGCAGGTGAACTCCAAGTCTTTAAAAACCGTCCAGATACAGTTTTTGTGCACCTTGCTCATCCCATGATGAGGCAGGGGCTTCAACGACTTGTCCGCTCCCGTTATCCAGGTCATGAAAGCATCAGCCGCTGGGCCGTTAGGCGTTCTCATTTGCCTGCGGGCACAGATGCTCTGATCCTCTTGAATATTGAGGAACTCGGGGTTAACAACCTTAGGGAGACCTTCCATCACTGGGTCAGAACAATCGCTTTTCCAATTAAAAATAATGCTCTTGGCTCACCTCTCCCGGAACAACCCGCCGTCGCATGGTCTATTGGGTGTGAACCATCCATCGATGATGATGTTGCCTTCGCCACTGATTTGATTCTTGATCACCGTAAGCAGATCGAGTCATGGATACAAACTTATCGGGTGGATTTGCAAAAACAACTTGCGGACCAACTTAAGTCCGACCAAAAATCTGCCCGCGATGAAGCTGCAAAGAGCTTTCAGAGCCGTGCTGGTGAATTGTCTGAGCTCATCCAAAATAACACCGTGCAAAGACTTGAAAGAGAAATCGAAGAGCTGCGAAATGACCGCCAAGGTCGGCTTTTTCAGCAGCAAGAGCACGAAGATGAGCTTAGGATTGCGATCGCTCGTAAGACCGAAGAGATCGAACTCCGCACCCGTCATCTTGCGGAGATGCGGGCTGCGCTAGAAAAGGAACGGGAGCGGGTAATCGACCGAGTTATTCCAAAGCGCTACGCGCTGGGTTCGGATGTCGCTGTATTTCCAGTGACACTTGAAGTCCGCTTTGCGGCAAATGGTGTAGCCCGATGAATCAAGGGTTCGATTCATTCGGTTGGTGGAATAGCCTTCGTCACTCAGGCCTGCTCCTCGACCGCAAACGCCTCGCGGAACTTTACCCCGCGGCGTCTCCCACCATTCCATTTGAGATCGTCGACGGGCTCAGACGCACATTGGAGTTGGGTCATAGCCAGACCAAAGACTCGTCTTTGGAGCTGATCGATTTCGTGTTGTCAGTGGTTTGTGGATTTCGCGAGGGCTGGAAAAAAGGTCCGCAAGTCGATGCCTCCTGGACCCGGCGTGACCGCGAAGGAAACGCTCTTCGACCTGATCGCCTTTGGACAGACTCCCACGGCTGCACACTCCCCGTCTTTATCGACAAGGAATCGAAGACCCTTGGACTCGGCAAAGGCCGTAGGGTTGTCAGCAAGGTATTGGGCTGGATGAGGTCTGGGCCCGAGAAGCTGGCGGTCCTCACCAATGGCCGCCAGTGGCGCCTCTTGCATGCAGGGCTGGACTACGAGGCTTGGTGCGAGTCGGACAGTGATCTTTGGTTTGAGGACGGTGCGTCATCTGTTCAACTTCACGCCATTGTCTCTCTTCTCGATCCTCGCGTATGGACTTCTTTCAAGCCAAATGGGAAACCACTCCTTCTCCAAGCCATTGAGGATAGCCGCAAAGGGCAGGCAGATCTTTCTGCTTCGCTCGGTGAGCGTGTCCGTCTGGCAGTCGAGAAACTAATCGACGCACATCAGACTGCCATCGACAAGCATGGAATCGATATCCCTCCCGCCGAGCTATACCGTGGCGCGGTTCGCGTGGTAATGCGTCTCGTGGTTGTTCTCTTTGCTGAGGCCAGGGGATTGCTTCCAGTGGACAACGCCGTGTACCACGCCAGTTACGGCTTGCGAGGGCTTCAGGACGACCTGCGCAAGATCGCTCGCGCTCAGAAGCTCTCGTCTTCACAGTCCGCATGGCCTCGATTACTAGCACTTTTTCGCTTAGTGCATGACGGCTCCGCTCACCCGGACCTCCTAGTGCCAGGCTATGGAGGAGAGCTATTTCAGCCCGGTTTGCTCGAATCGACCGATGGCCTCCGCCGTGCAATCTGGATCTTTGAGAATGCCTGTTTCAAGGATGATTCTCATGGTGTCCCCGACAAGGTGATGAGTTCAATTCTTGAACACCTCACTCGCACCATAGAGCGAATCCGCAGCGGTCTGGGCACGATCAATGTTCCGGTGCCAGTCGATTTCTCCGATCTTTCTAGCGAATACATCGGAATTCTCTACGAAGGGCTGCTTGATTACGAACTCAAGCTAGTGCCTGAGGGCGATGCGGTCATCATCCTGCCGATTGGCAACCGTCCCGCCCTGCCACTTTCCCGACTCGAGGCAATGACTGACGCCCAGCTCGCCGAATTGCTTGCAAAGTTTGCAAAGGACAGCAAGGTAAAGGCATCCGATGCAGAGGAGGAAGAGCAAGAGGAACCCGAAGAAGAAGAAGAAGTCGCGGACGCAGAGAATGAAGACGAGTCTATTGATGACCCCTCTCATGAAGAGGAAGTAATTATCAGTAACAGTGACGTTTATGGTCTTGGTGAACGGGTCACCAACTTCCTACGTCGAATGGTTGAGCAGGGAAAGCTGGTCGCTAAACCACGCGGTACCATGACTCCGGAAAAAGAGGCTGCTTATCGCAGTGACATTGAGAAAAAAGCAATCATCTTCGCCCGCGATGTGCACTTCCCAGGCAAACGCTACCTCGTACGATGGGGCGGCACTCGCAAAGGCTCTGGAGCTTTTTATACACGCCCAGGCCTATCGGGTCCGCTGATCCATCGTACCCTTGCACCTCTTGCTTACGTCGCTCCATTGAATGCTGACGGCACCGAAAACCGCGATGCCATGCTCAGCGAGTGGACGCCAAGCAAGCCTGAGGAAATTCTCGCTCTAAAAGTCTGCGATATCGCTTGTGGCAGCGGGACCTTTCCCGTAGGCGCTTTACGTTTCCTTACTCAGGCTCTATACGATTCCGTACATTTTCACGAAAGGATCACACTGACAAGTGACCATCGCACGGCAGTCAGCTTCTTCGGCCAATCCGATACTGGTGAATCGATTGCCGATGAATATCTGCCTTGCTTGCCGGATGACGAGACCTACGAAGCGAGGCTTCGAGGTCGGCTTAAGCGCCATGTGGCGGAACGATGTATCTACGGGGTGGATTTTGACCCGTTGGCCGTAGAGCTCTGCCGCCTGTCAATTTGGGTCGAGACGCTGGATCAAGACCTCCCGTTCACCTTCCTTAATCACAAGATCAAGTGTGGCAATTCTTTGGTCGGTTGCTGGTATGACCGTTATGAACATTATCCCCCAATGGCCTTTGCTAGAGAGGCTGGAGACAAAAACCATTCCACAAGTATCAACTTCCCAGTCGGCCTTGAGACTGCCAAGATAGAGCGGTTTCTAAAAGGAAATGTCATCCCGGATTTGACGGATACCATACAGGGACAAGGGCAACTTTTTGCAGCAGTTTCCAGGGAACTGCCATCCGAACTGCACCATAAAATTCGAGATAAATTAGATTCGTTGCACGCTTTGCCAATACATGCAACTGAAAAAAGAGCTAATCTTTATCGTGATCTATTGACTGACGCCGATTTCAATAATCTTCGTGATTCGTTTGACCTCTGGTGCTCATTGTGGTTTTGGCCAGTGGACCAGATTGACGCCGCTCCTTTGCCGTCCTCATTCCGATTGAATACAGAGGACGTTAAGGCCATCGTTCGCCAATGCTCTAACGAAAACCGGTTCTTTCATTGGGAACTTGAGTTTCCAGACGTCTTCAATGGGCCTCGAGGTGGTTTTGATGCAATCATTGGAAATCCACCTTGGGATATCGCTAAGCCTAATAGTAAGGAATTCTTTTCCAACCTTGACCCCTTGTTTCGCATCTATGGGAAACAAGATGCCTTGGAAGCGCAAAGGGACATATTTCGTGGCGCGAAAGCTGATGAGAGACGCTGGCTTGATTACAACGCTGCCTTTAAATCGTTTGGAAATTGGATGAGATTTGCGGGCTCGCCGTTTGGCGATCGTCGATCGGGGGCGGCCCAGGGGGGGTCAAGGGATCTTTCATTTGGCCGCGGAAACGACGGACTGCATGATGTTTGGGCTTCATCGAGAGCACTCGTCAATTCTTTCGCCGCATCTGATCCCAAACATCCCTTCCTTTACCAGGGAGGTGGCGACGTCAATCTTTACAAATGCTTTCTTGAACAAGTTCATGCATTGTTACGAACCGAAGGTCGATTTGGTCAGGTCGTCCCATCTGGAATTCATACAGATAAGGGCACTCAGACTTTAAGGGTTTTGATGCGCGACAAATGCTCGTGGGAGTGGTGTTTTACATTTGAAAATAGAAGGAAGTTGTTCCCAATTCACCGTAGCTACAAATTTGACGTACTAGTGTCACAAAAAAGCTCGATCACCGTATCTATTCGCTGTGCCTCGATGCGGCATGAGCTCTCTGATTGGGCAGTTGGTAATGCGGAAACAATTAGCGCACCTTATCGGCGTGAAGAAATACTGAATTACAGCCCTCTGAATGATTCTTTGATGGAAGTTCGTGGCAAGGGTGATATTGCGTGGTTAAACAAGGCTTACGATGCTGCTAACTGTCTTCTTGATTCCCAGGACGGCTTCGCGTGGGCGCCTTCCTACGCGCGTGAATTTGACTTAACGAATGACTCTAGGTTCTTTCCTAATCGAGCACGTTGGGAAACTGAAGGTTATAAGCCTGACTGTTATGGTCGGTGGATAAAGGGAGAATGGTCATCTGATGGGCTTGGTCCCGATGCAATAACCGATCTTTACGGCTTGAGTCAGATAACGCCAAAACGCGTTGCTTCCGCTGAGACCAGAATCAAGGTATCAGTACCGGGCTCAGGCAGAAAGGTGGAAAGGGCCGTAGTTCATCCTGCAGTTGCTGTGCCGCTTTATCAGGGAGTCATGCTCTGGCAATTCGATTTTCGGTATCGGTCAGATGCAGCTGGTCGGGGTAGAGCCAATTGGCAAGAGTCCGCAGTTGATGCGTCATTCCCTATCGGCTATTTTTTGATACCTCTTAATTTTCTTCCAAGAGGAACTCTTCCTCGGATTGGCTTCCGCGATATCGGTGCTAACACCAACCGAAGAACTTTGGTACCGGCTTTGTTACCGCCGTTTCCGAACGGAAACAAGGTACCTATCCTCTCGCCAAAAAATGGAAGCCAGTTGGCATTTCTGGCTTGTTTGGGGAGCTTTGTGGCAGACGCTGCGCTTAGATTGAAGATCAGCCAAGCTACCATCAATTGGTTCTATGTCCAGGAACTCCCGTTGCCCCCATCCAATGCCCCACACTGGACGGACGCTTTCGATCGCTTTGTTTTAGGTCTTTGCGGTCGTAGCCCTTGGTTTGTTAACGAATGGCTTAAGGCGGTTCCAGTGGAACTGAGATCTAAACATACATGGCATGCTTGGTGGGTGAAATCTGTGGCGGAAAATCAGCGGCGCAGGGCAGTCATTGATGCGGTGGTGGCTCACGCTTATGGTCTTTCGGTCGAGGATTTGCGCTGGTTGCTTAAAGACTGCTCGCACCCTACAGATTTCTATCGTAATCGCGAGTCTCGCAGGCAACTGGATCCGAAGGGTTTTTGGCGTGTTGATGAGGATATGCCAGCGCCGATCCGTCATACGACGCTTTGTTTGCAGGCTTTTATTGATCTGACCGATCGGATTTCAAATGGCGAATCAATTGCTGAGGCAGTGAATGCAATGACTGGTTTAGAGCCTAATCAAGGATGGCACCTACCAAATCATGCTCAAGAGATATTTACTGCAGAGGGGTTTAATGCCGAGATTGAGTATATAAAACAAACTCCTGCGGAGTCATGGCTAGAAGTTGAGAGGCATCGAAAACAATTATTTGAGACCCCATTGTGGAATGGCGCTCTTAGCGAAAACGCAATAGGAGAAATACAACCTGAGACTTTTCAATGAAAGAGAAAAAAAAATCACCTGTTATTTGCGATCTTTTTGCTGGTTGTGGAGGACTCACTCTGGGGTTTTTGCAGGCAGGTTTTAAAGTTGGTTGGGCCAATGAGATTGATCCCTCAGCTGCTGCGACTTATGCCGCATCGCATCCAGAAACCAAGGTCCACATTGAATCTGTCGAAGTGTTTTATAAAAATGCTGCTGATGGGATGTACGGTTATCCAAAGAAAGGCGAGGTCGATCTTCTCGTTGGGGGGCCACCATGCCAAGGGTTTAGTGGCTACAACCCTCGCAGGCGTAAAGATGATCCGCGCAACAATTTAGTGGAAGTTTACCTAGATATTGTGTCTCTTCTGCAACCGCGAGGGGTGTTGATTGAGAACGTGCCAGGAATGCTTGCTTTTGAAGGGGGTAAGACGCCTCGGGCAATCTTTAAGGCGCTAGAAGATTGTGGATATGTGACAAAGTTGGGGATTCTGCAAGCTGGCTACTACGGTTTGCCTCAGAATCGCTGGCGAGTATTTGTTATGGCAGTCAAGAAGGGAGAACTCTTACCTGAGCTTCCTAAGCCGTTGTATCGCTTTCAAAGATCCACTATTTTCGGTGCGACTGAGTTTCGCGCGAATGTAGTGAAACCTGATATGGATGGAACGTTATTCGATAATTTGCTGCCTATGGTTACTGTTGGCGATGCGATTCGAGATCTTCCAATTCTCGAAAATGGCGGTGATCCCAAAAGCGTTCTTTATTACTCCGCACCTGCTTCATCGGCATATGCAAAGTCTATGAGAGGGCTTATGAAGAAGGTTGCAAACAACGGCTGTAAGAAACTCGACGAAGTTAATCTCGAGCGTTGCCAAGCTCTTGCTAAAAACTCTAAAGTCGGCTGGCTCGATTTGCCGGAGCATCTTAAACCAGCGAACCTGTTGAGGCATGGCGATGATCGATATGCCAATCGATTTGGGAGACTTTGGTGGGATGGAATATTTAATACAGTCCTTACTCAAGCTCATCCTTATTGGGGTAGGGTGTTTCACCCAGAAGCTGATCGTGTAATTAGCATTCGTGAATGCGCAAGAGCGCAGGGGTTCCCAGACAACATCGTATTTAATGGCGGCACTACTTCCCAATATATGCAAATCGCTAATGCTGTTCCTCCTCCTTTAGCCAAAGTTATAGCTGAAGAATTCATCAAGGTGCTTTAAATATTATGGGAAGAATGCTAACAGCGTCGGAGCGTGAGGATCGCGTAACCAGAGCGGAGAACTATCCGCCAAGATCTCTACAAATTTCAGGAGACCTTAGCACATCTTCAATCCGCCGACAATTATCTGATGCATTAGATTTATATTTTACTGTTTGCGCAATTTCCAGAGGCAGGGGAACTGAACCTGGATTAAGTCTGCGAGCCAACTCTGCGGTATTTCCATTTCGGGTAAAGATTGAGCGAACCATCATTAAAGCCTGTCTCGCTCAACTCCGTATCACAAAGGACCCCACTCCATTTCTTGGTGGAGCCATGTTTGGCGCAAGTAAAAAACAGGGGACGAGTCTGCGTTTCCCACTGGCCAGTTGTCAACCGACGGCCCTTTGTGCTTCTGCGTGCTATGCGCATGACGTCTTGGACGCTGCGCCCAACTCGGTAATCCGTGGAGCACTTAATGGTGCAGTTGGGTTATGGTTTTCAGAATTATCGTCAAACGATCGTCTTTCATGCATTAAGTTTTTCCAAAAGGATATTCAGCGAGCAGTTAGAAATTCACTTAACGAGCTTGCTCTCCTTCCAGCTGACTACAAACGACCTGCTTTTATTCGGTTTGCCCATGTAGGTGATGCGGCTGCCTACACAAAGTTAGCCAACGCGCTTGCGGCAGAAGTGGTAAGAATTTCTTTGGGTAAAGTGCAGTGTGTAGTTTACAGCCGCCACAAGAAGGCAATGCTATTTGATCCCAAATTATTCGTAGTAAATTTCACGCTCGATGGATCCAGCATGGACCGCGAGAATTGGATTCCTGCGTTTGCCAGAAGAGTTTTTTCGGCATTCGGTGGTGAGGTTGATCCCGGCTCTGAAATCAACTTCTTAGAGCATCATCGCTGGCAACATACAGTACCAATCGGTCAAGGGAGTATTTGTCCCGCCACTCGCCCTGAAACCCCCGAACGTACATGTGACGCAGTGAGGTGTCATAAGTGCTTTGTTAAACCCTCAATGAGCTAGTTCATCATGCCACTAAACCCCATCGCCTTCACAGACCGAGTGGTCAGTAGCTTCCTTAGGTATCAGCTGACGACCTATCCGTTCGCGGACTCGCGGTTAAGGAAGCAGATGCGTGACTTACTTTCACTGGAGAAGACGCGGGCAACGCCACTTCTCAAGGGGCCTTATTTGACGCTTAGTCGTCCGTTTGAGCAGGGTTGCTTGGTACAGAAATTGATCGACGACGGCTTGCTTCACCCGCTTCTGCGGGAGCGTATACCCACGGCGATTTCAAATGTTTACCAGCACCAGGAAGAGGCCATCCGGTCGATACAAGCGGGAAGGACCACGCTGATTTCGACTGGTACCGGCTCTGGTAAGACGGAGTGTTTCCTCTATCCTGTCATTAGTCGATGCCTAAAACTGCGGGATGAAAATACCGCTCCAGGTATCGTGGCCGTATTGGTCTATCCAATGAATGCGCTGGCCGAGGATCAGCTCCTTCGCCTTCGTGGCCTACTTGCAGGCACGGGCATTTCATTCGGAATGTATGTAGGTAAAACGCCTCGTAAGAAATCCGACGTCTCCGGTCGACGTCTTTCAATGGGCGCCTCACGGGCAGACTATGAATCGGAGTTAGAGGCAGTGCGGTTACTCGGGTCTGGCGAAACCGTTTATCCAGCAGAAGAGATCTGCTCTCGCGAAGAGATGCGGACCGAAGGAAAACAGCCGAGAATCCTATTGACCAACGTCAATCAGTTGGAACTTCTATTAACGCGCCAGACGGACGTGGAACTATTTGCAGATGCACGTCTAGATTACTTAGTCTTCGATGAAGCCCATACCTTCACTGGCGCGCAAGGAGCAGAAACAGCCTGCCTAGTCCGCCGATTGCTGCACTATTGCGAGAAGGCCCCAGGGGAAACGACGTGTATTGCAACTTCAGCGACGATTCTAGATCCAAAGGATCCTAACGCTGCGATAAGGTTTGCCAGCCGATTCTTCGGCGTACAGGCCGCTGACGTAGTCACCGTGGGTGAGTCCTATGCCGCACAAGTATGGCCTCAAAAAAGATGGAACACCCTTGCCCCAAAGGACCCCGCTGGGGTGCTCCAGAAGTGTGTAGATGCGGTGGACGGTCCAGATCAGAAAATTATTGAGGCTTTCACATCTCTTTCTGGTCGAAAGTTGCCACTTGTTGGAGACCTCCAATCAACCCTCTACGATCAGCTCTCAGCTTCAGAGCCCGTCTTCCAATCTGCGCGATTGCTTGAACAGCCAATGGCACTTGGAGACGCAGCAAAAGGTCTCGAAATGGCTCTCGGGAGGCCTGTTGTAGAGGAAGAGCTTCTCTCGTGGCTGATCCTTGGCGCAATTGCAATGAGGGATGGTCGACCTCTGGTCCGGCCTGTAGTGCATGCCTTCCTCAGGGGTATTGGTGGCGGGACAGTGGCATTCCCCGGTCCTGGTAATGATCCAGTTTTGCACCTTTCTGCTGAAAAGACAGATTTGGAGGTCAGCCACTTCCGAATGCCGGTATCCACCTGTACGACCTGCGGTCAGCACTATTTCACCACGCATCTTCACGATTTTCACCATACTTCTAAGACTCTCGGTGGTGGTCAGGCTGCGGGCAACTCTCGATACTGGGAGCCTCTCGATTCGGCAAAGAGTGGAAAGCGCTGCGTCTTAGTCGACGGGCTTGTTTCAGAAGAGGATCTGCCCGACGAAAAAATGGTGCAAGTTCTTCTCTGTCGCCATTGCGGGACTCTCCATGAGCAGGACGGACCAACCTGCAGTCACTGTGGTCGAAGTGATACGAAAGTGCCCCTGCACTCTATCCAGACCAAGGAAGAAAACGAAGGCCAGCTGAGCCGTTGTGTCGGCTGCGATGCCAACGGTAGGCGTTGGGGTGGTCGCTATCGTGAACCAGCCCGCCCTGTCAAGACAACGCCCGTAGCGGATATTCATGTGCTCGCTCAGGACATGGTCAACAATTTGGATCCGCAACGCTTGCTCGTCTTTTGCGATAACCGGCAGGACGCTGCATTTCAGGCAGGATGGATGAGGGACCACGCGCGTCGCTTTCGCCTGAGATCATTGATCGCAGAGGAACTCAAGAAGGGATCACAGGGCGTTGGAGATTTAGCGCTTTCGCTATCCCAAATGTTTGAGCAACAAGAAGCGCTTTCACGAGCCTTGTTGCCCGAGGTCTGGCGGGTGGTCCCTCTCGATGCCGGTCAGAATCATCGTAAAGAACGTGAGAAATTTCTACGGATGGCGATCCTCCGGGAAATCACCCTATCCCCCGGTCAGGTGCTCGGGCTTGAACCGTGGGGGCGCATGAGGATCGATTACATCGGACTGACGGCAAACCTGCCGTTCATCTTGAATCATTCCCGCAGCTTGGGTCTTCCTCCAGAGGAACTATGCGCTGGAATACTCACATTGCTGGATTACCTGAGGCGCAAGCGCGTGCTCTTCGATCCAGTGCATCACACATTCAGCAAATTCTGGAACGATGGCGATTTGGAAATTCAGAATGGCTATCTTCCAGAGATGGATCCGCCAAAGGGAACCAAACTAACACGTGCTGCCGATGACAACAAAAGCTATGTCTTGCAGTGGAATGGTCTTTCGGGTGATACCTCCATAAAACAAGCTGTTCGCAAATGGGGAGTGTCTAATGAGAACCTAGCTGAATTTTTGGAGAACTTGCTCAAGTTTCTAGCCGAAGGGAAATGGTTGATTCCCGTGAACTTGATTGGAGCCAAAGGGCGGCCCCTTCCAGCTCAAAGCGGGCTTTATCAGATTGATTTGGGCAAGATTGAACTGCTCTCAGCTCAAGGTGTCTGGAAATGCAAGCGATGTAGCCGCCGTACTGCAAGACGCACGCCAAAAGATTTATGTGCTGCATGGCGATGTAAAGGAACTCTGGTATTTGTTGCGGAAGACTCTGACGACTACAACTTGCATCTCCTCGACGGAAACTACGATCTCATCCGTCCTGAGGAGCATACGGCTATGGTTCCCCATGACAAACGGGAACGAATTGAGAATTGGTTCAAGGATCCAGCATCGAACGCGGTAAATTGCCTCGTCTGCACACAGACACTTGAAATGGGGGTAGATATCGGGGCTTTGGACGCTGTCCTAATGCGGAATGTACCGCCACTACCGGCAAACTATTGGCAAAGAGTGGGGCGGGCGGGACGACGCAACCGAATGGCGGTGGACGTTACATATTGCCGAGACGTCAGCCACGATCGGTCCTACTTTGCCTCGCCAGAGAAGCTTTTGGGCGGTGGTATTGACGCTCCGACATTCAATCTTTCGAACCAACTGATGGTGCGGCGTCATATTCATGCCACAGTGTTGACGCGTTTGCATCAGGAAGCACGGACCAACCCCAGTCTTAAAGACATTCTTACTGTTGCCGTTCCTACTACGGTGCGGGCATGGCTCTTTGACGGTAACCAAATCAGAAGTAGCCTGCCTGATCTAAGCGCTATTGAGCAGTCAGTTTCAAGCCGGTCGTTAGATTTGTTGAACCATGTGAAAGAGGTATTTGCTGCTGGATGGCCCGCCGAGGACTACGCGGTAGTTACAGATGAGTGTTTGCGGGAGGCGGTCGAGGGCTTTACCCTGCAATTGCGGGCAGTTATGGTTCGACTTCAGCGGCGACTGAACTGGGCTCACCAGACCGTCACTCGTCTCAATCAATTGCAGGCCAATACCGGAACGCTTGAACCTGGTGACGAGGCTATTCGCCGCCGGTGTGAGCGCTATATCAAGCGTATTAAAGGGGAGCTTAAAAAGAAGAAATCAGAGGGTGAAGGTAGGGATGAAACCATTACCTATAGCGTTTTAGCGCTAGAGGGTTTTCTACCGGGATATGGGTTGGAGCGAGGCACCATTTTGGGGACAGCTGAAATTCCCTTCTGGGAATCTAAGGATGCTGGAGAGCTCTACCTACCTCGCCCGCCGCTGATGGCGCTGAGGGAGTATGTGCCAGGAAATCTAATTTACGCCAATGGGCATCGCTTCGTCAGTCGGTGTTATCAATTGCTCCCAGCAGAGGAGCGGGAATCTGCCGTACTGGAAGTCACGATATCGCGAAGTGCTTTGCGCGAAGTAGATGCTGGTACTGCGCCGTCACTTACTTCTCGAGTCTTGCAGTCTCTCCCAATGGATGACGTAGACCTTGTTCACACATCACAAATATCAGACGAGGAAGATCACCGGTTTCAAATGGGCGTGGCTGTTTTAGGGTACGAACGAAACCGCCACTCCGGCGGAAATGTTTACTCATGGGGTGTTCAGGAAGTGCACCTAATTAAGGCGATGCATCTCAGAATGGCTAATGTGGGTTGTACCACTGAAATCCAAAGAAGAATTAATTTTGGCTACCTAATTTGCTCAGTTTGCGGCGACAGCGTATCCCCGCTCGCATCGGAAATACAAAAAACAAATTTCAAGACGGGGCACCGAGAACGTTGTGGTGGCGGCACCAAGGACGCGGCGCAGGAATTTGCACTCCATGCTGATGTTGTTGCTGATGCGTTCAAGTTCCAAGGGTTTTCCGACCAAATAGAAGCTTACAGTGTTCTGGAATCAATTCGACTCGCCGCTGCCAACCGCATTGAAATGGTCCCTGAGGACATGCAGATCTTAGTAATGGGCCAAATGGGCTCCGATGAGGTGACAGGATGCCTTATTGATCCCATGCCGGGCGGTTCGGGCTTACTTGAGCAACTAGTCGACAGATTTCAAGAGATTCGCGATGAAGCGATCAAGATCGTTCAAACTTGTCCCTCTGCGTGTCAGACCTCATGCACTGACTGTCTGCAGACCTATCGAAACGCGTTTTATCACCCACAATTGGATCGACACCGCGCTTTGCAATTCCTCGAGTCCTCAGGACCTCAGATGAAATTGGCACGCGCTATTCCCGCGATGCACTATGGAGGTACGGTACCCACAGGTGCAATGTCGCCAGTAAACGCCGCTGAACGCAGACTTCGTGCAATGCTATTAGCTGCAGGGTTCCCAGAGGCAACATCATGGCAGGAACAGATACAACTTGGATCTGGCTTAGGCACAACGACCCCAGACGCGATTTACAGACCGGATGATGCCGATTTGCGTGCAGTAGCAATCTACTTAGATGGGTTAAGCAGCCGTCTACATGGAAACCCACAAACCGCTGAGCGTGATCGTATTATTCGAGCTCGACTTCGAGAAAACAACTGGGAAGTGATGACAATAACTGCTCACGAACTCCAAGACTATGTAGCTATGGCAAAGTATTTTAAGACTCTAGCTCGCTATTTGGACCTTGTCGATCTGCGATCCACCGTATCTCAGCAAAGGGATTGGTTTGAAGTTAATTAGCCTGTCTCAATAATGATTACAATTATTATTCGCTAATAATTTTAGAGTATTTAATTATTATTTAATTTATATATGGGATCATAAGTGATGACAGAGCGACCGCATTTTATTTTTTTCACTAATTTAGCAGATTTTCAATTTAAACTGCTCCGGAAAAATCCACCACTTGCCAGCGCCCTTCAAAGTTTGGAGACTTGTCTCTTATTGGTTTCTTTAAATAGGTATCCTTCGGCATTGGCAAGTTGCGCAATGGCTCTGGAAAGTGCTTGGAAAGCTGCATCTAAAAAAGGGCCAGAAAAGAATGATAATTTTGCGGAAATATTAGGCGATATAAATGCAACTCTTCCCAAAGAGGCCCCTAGTTTTGATTTCAAAAATTTTAGAATTTTAAGAAATAACATTGTACATTTTGGATATACACCAAAAGATGATGATCTTGCTGCTAAATTAATTTTCTCAATTGGACTTCCTGCGTTTTTCTTGTATACCCAAAGTCACCCTGAATTACACATTGATTTTATTTCTAGCCTAGATCCAGACTTATTCGATCACTTAAATGTTGTAATAAAAATTAATGGTGGTGATGCGATAAGTAAAAATATTTCCGCAGTCAATTCTTCTCTTATATTGCGACATTGGATAAAACGATCATTAATTAATGAACCAATGTGGCAAGATGATGCACTTAATCAGCATAATCTTAGCGGACTGATCGAGTTTGAAGTTAAAGAAGAGTTAAGAAAAATGTTACATGATGGCTGGGAACTGTGCGAAGATTTTCGATGTCCTGTTTGTCATCAGGAGCAACTGGTGGTTCAATTGGATAGTGCAGAGATCGAGAAAGGATTAATAAGCGCTACAAAAGGTCACTGTTTGAACTGTGATTTAAACTTTCAACCTGGTGGAAATTATTTGTTAAATTATTTTATTAATAGAAATTTGGGTGTTGAAGAAAAAGAAAAAATATTAAAAAATTATGGTGTTAAATGACTCTGTGAATTTATATATGTATTTATTCACTTTTTGCAAAAGCATTAATTAGTCATTTCTTTTTGATTAAAGGTGCGCCTAGTAGTAAAGCTGAAGCTGAAACTTCTGTAATGGTGGATTCAAGCACGAAGTGCAACTTTGATTAACTAATGGTTAGGTGGCTGAGAATGTTTAGCATTCAAAGCTTCTTGACCTGGCAGTCGAAGTTGCTTATGACCTACAAACACCTCAGCCAAGCTGAAAGATATCAGATTCATGCCCTTATGAAAGCCGGACACGATCAGTCTCAAATAGCCAAACTGCTGGACCGGCACAAGTCCACCATCAGTCGGGAGTTGAGCCGCAACACTGGCTCTCGAGGTTACCGCCCCAAGCAGGCTTGTGAGATGTCTGCTGATCGAGCGCAGAACAGCCGTAACGCCAATACGGTGCCAGCTTGGGTGAATGACCAAGCGCAGTTGCTGCTGCAATTGCAATGGAGCCCGGAGCAGATTGCGAGCAAGCTGCCCATCAGCCATGAGACGGTTTACCTGCGTGTTTATGCCGACAAGGCTCAAGGCGGGACGCTTTGGAAGAACTTGCGCTGTCAGAAGCAAAAGAGAAAGCGCTATGCAGGTGGACGGGACCGGCGAGGACAAATCCCCAACAGACGGCCTTTGAGCGATCGCCCCTTGCATATTGAAGCAAGAAGACAAGTGGGTCATTGGGAGTGCGACACCGTCATTGGTACCAGCCACAAAGGGGCTGTTGTGACGATGGTCGAGCGCAAGAGCGGGTATGCCGTGATGGCCAAGGTAGAAAAAAAGACGTCTGAATTAGTAAGCTCAGCCATTGTGGACAAGCTCAAACCAATGGCTGCCAGGGTCAAGACACTGACCTTTGACAACGGCAAAGAGTTTGCAGCGCATGCGCATATTGATCAACAACTTCAAAGTACGGCCTACTTTGCCAGACCATTTACCAGCTGGGAACGGGGCAGCAATGAAAACTTCAACGGTTTGCTGCGCCAATACATTCCAAAGAAACGAGCCATGTCCACAGTCAGCGATGAGGAAATTAGAATGATTCAAAACAGATTGAATAACAGACCAAGAAAAAGATTGGGATTCAAAACACCCTCAGAGGTGTTTCATCAATCGCTCAAGCGCGTTGCGCTTCGAACTTGAATCCGCCTTTTTAAAAACGCATACGCTGACATCATCTTCAAACCATACGTTATTTGCGTATAATTGAAATGAAAGCAGTATTTGTCGAGTTGCCCGCTTTTTCCCGCCATCGCACACACTATTTGGATGACGACGGCTTTCGCGCATTGCAACAGGCCATGATGAAACACCCAGAATCCGGGGAGGTCATCGAAGGGGCTGGCGGCTTGCGCAAGTTGCGACATGGCGATGCCGTTCGCGGCAAGGGCAAGCGTGGCGGTTTGCGTGTGGTTTATTTTTGGTGGGCCGCCGCCAGCCAGTTTTGGTTGTTCACGCTGTTCAACAAAGACGAAATGACAGACTTGAAATCGGGTGAAATAAAGCTGCTCAGAAACATGTTGAAACACGAATTGGAGGCGCGGCAATGACCAAGCGGAACCTGATGGCAGAACTGACTGAAGGCTTTGACGCCTTGGGCAAGGCGCGTTTGGGCAAGCAAACACTGCGGACCCATGTGGTGGAAGAAAAACCTGCCCCGCAAGTCACAGCCCAAGAACTGCTGGCGCTGCGCGAGCGTCTGCATTTGTCACGTGCGGTGTTTGCGCGCTGCTTGCGAACCAACTTGCGCACTTTGGAAAACTGGGAGCAAGGACGCTCTAAGCCCAATGCGCATGCGGCTTTGTTGATTCGATTGGTTGAAAAATACCCCGATACGGTGCAGCGTTTGGCCGCGGTTTGACCCGCGCCCCCACTCACCGTTTGCGCCGCAACAGCGCCACCCTGATTCGCCAAGCGGCTTTCACCAACAAATAGCCTGCCGCTGCCGCACCAAAGGCAAACAAACCCATGCCCAGCATGATCGGGCCGCCGTAGGCCATCAGCAAATCCCAACTCAGGTTTTCCAGCCCAGCTGGTGCAGGCGTGCTCACACCCAAAATTGTGGAACCGGTTTGGTAGGCCAGCCAAAGCCAAAAACCGATGGTGAAAGGGTTGGTCACCATGGTCATGGCGGCCGCTGACGGGATATGGGCGCGCCACCAAACACAATGGACCACGGCAGCCACGATCTGTGCTGCTGGGATCAAGAAGGCCCATAAAAAACCAACGGCCACACCTCTGGCAACCGCTTCATGCTGAAAGCGCCATAGCTGCGCATCCAACAGGCGCGGTGCCCAAGGTTTGAGCCAAGGGTGTTGGGCAAGTTGAGATCGATTGGGTAACCAAGGGCGTTCCGAATCGGGTGGTTGAGCGGTTTGAGGGGTCTTTTTCAAAGCAATGTGAGGATCGTGAAAGTCCTATTCTTGAATAGCCTCAGACATTTCCGGTCAGTTAAAAACGATATATCAATCAGATTTTTACGAAGTAAAAACTGATTTTTGTCACGAAAAAATGGATATTCAAATTTACACTGCCGTCCATTGTTTGGTGAAGGACGCTATGGACACGATTGCACCTCTTTGGTTATGGATCACATTCATCGCCATCGTTTTGGCCTCTCTTTTTGTTGATTTTGTGGTTCTCAAGAAACAAGGCGCTCACGATGTGGGAATGAAAGAAGCCTTGAATTGGTCCTTGATATGGATCGCCTTGAGTTTTGTCTTCAATGGTTTGTTTTGGTGGGCCATCAAGGACGAAACCGGTTCAATCGAGTTGGCCAACACCAAATCCCTTGAGTTTCTGACCGGTTATCTGATTGAAAAATCACTGGCGGTGGACAACATCTTTGTCTTCCTGATGATCTTCACCTACTTTGCGGTGCCCAAGGCTTACCAAAAGCGCGTGTTGATGATCGGCATCATCGGCGCCATAGTGCTGCGCACCATCATGATTTTGGTGGGCGGCTGGTTGCTCTCCGAGTTCCATTGGGTGCTGTATGTGTTTGGTGCCTTTTTGATACTCACGGGTATCAAGATGTGGTGGGCAGCGGGCCAAGAGCCCGACTTGAACGACAACCCTGCCTTGAAGTTATTGCGCAAATGGATGCCGGTGAGCCAAAACTATGACGGCGAGCGGTTTTGGACCATGGAAAACGGCGTCAAGATCGCCACCCCTTTGCTGATGGTGATCAGCTTGATTGCGCTCACCGATGTGATTTTTGCGGTGGATTCGATTCCCGCCATTTTTGCCATCACCAGCGACCCGTTCATTGTGCTCACCAGCAACGTGTTCGCGATTTTGGGCTTGCGCGCGATGTACTTCCTGTTGGCGGCCGTGGCCGATAAATTTCACTTGCTCAACTACGGTTTGGCGGTCATTTTGGTTTTCATTGGCACCAAGATGTGTTTGATCGACATTTACAAAATTCCCGTCGCCGTTTCCTTGGGCGTGGTGATCGGCATCCTGGCCATCACCATGGTCCTGAGTGTTCGCAGCGCCCCCCGCAAAGCTGACGCCTGAAGATTTTTCAAGTTGGGGTTGGGTGCAACAAACGCTGAACCAGCGGATGTTGCACCCTTTTTTCTGTGCCTATGGCATAGAAATGCTCTGTCACTCCAGCGCTGCGACCCATGCGCTCAACCGCGTAATGGGAAATCAATTCCTCTTGCACTGATTCTGCCGCTGGGAACACACCCATGCCACTGGCGCCAAAAGTCTTGAGCAAGGCACTGTCTTCAAACTCTCCAACCAGGTGGGGTTTGATGTGGTGTTGTTCAAACCAATGCTCGAGCCTGTCACGGATGGCCGTATGGGCGGTGGGCAGCAACACAGGCAACTCTGCCAAGTTGTGCGGAAATGGCTTTTTGGACTTGGCCAGCAAAGCCTTTGTGCCATACCAAGCGATGGTGGACGTGCCCAAGGCATGGCTGTAGAGCTTGATGTTGGGGTTGCTGGGTGCAGCCCGGTCTGAGATCACCATGTCGAGTTTGTGCAGCGCCAAATTACCCAAAAGTTCGTTGAACTGACCTTCCAGGCACAGCAAGCGCAGCCGAGGTTCAGTGATGATGGGTTGCAACAAGCGATGCACCACGAGCTTGGGCAAACCATCGCTGATGCCGACCCACAAACGCACGCCGGGGGTGCTTGCCGCATCCCGCACCAAGTTAGGCAAACCCTCTCCCAGCTGAAAAATCTGGTCAGCTTGCTGCATGGCCGCCATGCCTGCCTCTGTCAGTGCCAAGCCGCGACCGGCAGGCTTGAGCAGTTCGCAGCCCAACTCTTTCTCCAGTTCTCGCACTTGGGTGCTCACAGTCTGCACGGCCATGTCCAGTTTTTGGGCCGCTTTAGAGATGCCCCCCTCCTTGGCCACGACCCAAAAATAATAAAGATGCTTGTAATTGAATGGGGTGCTCATGGTCAGTATTTTTAGGAAGGATATTTAGGAATTATCTGCTTTTTAGTTGTGGGTGGAGGCCCTATGGTTGAGGCCTTCTTGAAAGGAGATTTTTCATGAATCAAAACCCATTCAGCACCGCCGTGTCTGACAACACCCTCTACCCAGCCACAGGGCAAAGCAGCCATTCTCTGGAAGTTCAACGAGTCTTGCGCAACACCTATGCGTTGTTGGCCATGACCTTGATCTTCAGTGCCAGTGTGGCCGCGGCTGCAGTCACATGGAAATGGCCTTCACCGGGCCTGGTGTTGACCTTGATCGGCTATTTCGGTTTGTTGTTCGCCATCCATCGCTTGCAAAACAGTGCATGGGCTCTGCCGCTGGTATTTGGCTTGACAGGTTTCATGGGCTACACCTTGGGACCCATCCTGACCCACTACCTGTCTGTCCCCGGAGGCGCGCAAACCGTGAGCATGGCCTTGGGGGCCACTGGCGTGACTTTCATGGCGCTGTCTGCCTACGCCTTGACCAGTCGCAAAGACTTCAGCTTCATGGGCAGCTTTTTATTCATGGGCATGATCATCGCTATGTTGGCAGGTTTGGCCGCCATCTTCTTTGACATACCCGCGCTCAGCTTGGCTGTTTCAGCCATGGTGGCTTTGTTGTCTGCTGGTCTGATTTTGTTTGAAACCAGTCAAATCGTGAATGGTGGTGAGCGCAATTACGTGATGGCCACGGTCAGTTTGTTTGTCTCGGTGTTTAATTTATTCACCAGTTTGCTGGCCTTGTTTGGCATCGGTGGCAACAGCGACTGATTATTCAGCCCTCGTCCGAGGGCTATTTTTTGACCTTCACAGGAATCACACATCATGAAATGTCCCCAATGCAAAGACCAGACCTTGGTGATGGCCGATCGGCAAGGTGTCGAAATCGATTATTGCCCCGCTTGCCGAGGAATTTGGCTCGACCGTGGCGAGTTGGACAAACTGCTCGAACGTGCAGCCAGTGCCAATCCAGTCGCATCGCAGCCTGCGCCAAGAGAGCAGCGTTATCAAAAATATGACGACGATGACAAGCACCACGGATACAAACACCGGCATCAAAAATCTTGGCTGAGCGACATCTTCGATTGACCACCTGAAAGTCTGAATGCAAAGTTTCATCGACCCCGCCATCTTGTTTTTTGTCTTCGGGGTATTTGCGGGTCTGGTTCGATCCAATCTGGAAATTCCGCCGGCCATTTCCAGATTTTTGTCCTTGTACTTGCTGATGGCCTTGGGTCTCAAAGGTGGCTTTGCATTGGCCGAATCTGGGCTGAATGCGCAAGTATTGATCAGCTTGGGGGCGGCATTGGCCATGGCCTCGGCCATTCCGCTGCTGAGCTACGTGTTTCTCAAAACCATCGTTGGCCGGTTTGATGCGGCGGCCATTGCAGCCACTTATGGCTCAGTGAGTGCGGTGACCTTCATCACCGCCGTGCAGTATCTGGATACCCACCAACTGCCCTATGGGGGCCACATGGCGGCAGCCATGGCCTTGATGGAGTCGCCCGCCATTTTGCTGGCTGTTTTCATGGCCAACAAGGCTCGCGCTGAGATGCGCAGCACCTACACCGGCAGCAGCTTGCAAGCCACCCCGCAAGTGACGGGCATGGGTCATGTCTGGCATGAAGCCCTGACCGATGGGGCGCAGTTGTTGCTGTTGGGTGCCATGTTGATTGGCTTTTTCTCTGGCGAACAAGGCCAAGAAGTGATGAAGCCTTTTTCTGTGGATTTGTTCAAAGGCATGCTGGCTTTCTTTTTGCTGGACATGGGCTTGCTGGCCGCACGCAATATGGGCAAGTTGAAAGGGCAACCAGTGACGTTGTTGCTTTATGCATTGCTGGCCCCTGCCGTGCATGCCAGCTTGGCCATGGTGGTGGGCGGTTGGTTGAACATGAGCCCCGGCGATCTTGCTTTGCTGATGGTGTTGTCGGCCAGTGCGTCTTATATTGCTGTGCCTGCCGTGCTTCGCCACGCTATCCCAGAGGCCAATCCAACGCTGTACTTTGGCATGTCCTTGGGCATGACATTTCCGCTCAACATCTTGGTGGGCATTCCGCTGTATGTGCAAGCGGCATTTTGGTGGGTCGGCGTTTGAGCTTCAAAACAAGCTGATGAGCCAAGTCCAACCCCATACCAACATCGCGTAGCGCAGCGCCTTGCCCACCGCCATGAAAGCCACACAGGGCCAAAACGGCAGGCGCAAATAACCGGCCACCACACACAGCGGGTCGCCGATGATGGGCAACCATGCACCCAAACACGCTGCGGGTCCGATGCGCTCCAACCAACGCAGTGCCCGCATGTGGATGGTGACATGGTCTTGGTGCAAGTGTTTCGCCATCAAGCGCTCAGCTCCCCAGCCCATCCACCAACCGATGGCTCCGCCCAAGGTGTTGCCCACGGTGGCTACAGCCAAAGCCGTCCACAGCAATTCAGGGTGAAAGGACAACAAGGCCAACAACACTGGTTCTGAGCCCATGGGCAGCAGGGTGGCGGCCAACACTGCACAGACAAACAAAATCACCAAACCCCATTCGGGCGTGGCCAAGTTTGTCAAGAGGGTTTGCAAGAAAAAATCCATTGTTTGTGCAGTGTAAGAGGGCGTAAAACCCATGAATACGCTCAAAAAATAAAAATACAAATCTCTGGCTTAGATGGCTAGAATCGTGCCTCCTTTTTAAGCAGGTCTACTTTCTTCCCTATGCGCATTGGTCCGTTCGAGACAAGCAACGCCGTCTTTGCGGCGCCCATGGCGGGCGTCACCGACAGGCCGTTTCGCATGCTGGCCAAACAGCTGGGCGCGGGTTATGCCGTGAGCGAAATGGTCACCTCGCGGCCCGACCTGTGGAACAGCTTGAAGACTTCGCGCCGCGCCAACCATGACGGCGAGAGCGGCCCCATTGCGGTGCAAATCGCGGGCACCGAGCCGCAGATGATGGCCGAAGCGACCCGCTACAACATCGAACGCGGCGCCCAAATCATCGACATCAACATGGGCTGCCCCGCCAAAAAAGTGTGCAACAAATGGGCGGGTTCGGCGCTGATGCAAGACGAAGACCTGGCCCTGTCCATCGTGCAAGCGGTGGTGAATGCAGCCCAGCCCTATGGCGCCCCCGTCACCTTGAAGATGCGCACCGGTTGGAGCGCCGAGCACCGCAACGTGGTGTCCATTGCGCGTCAAGCCGAGAGCGCCGGGGTGCAAATGATCACGGTGCATGGCCGCACCCGCGAGCAAGGCTACAAAGGCCAAGCCGAGTACGACAGCATCGCGCAAGTCAAAGCCGCTGTGGGTGTTCCGGTGGTGGCCAATGGCGACATTGATTCACCCCAGAAAGCCCAAGCGGTGTTGCAAGCCACCGGCGCAGATGCCGTGATGATTGGCCGCGCCGCCCAAGGCCGACCTTGGATTTTTCGCGAGATTGACCATTTCTTGCAGCACGGCACATTGTTGGCACCGCCCTTGGTGGCCGAGGTGAAGCGCTTGCTGTTGCACCATTTGCAAGACCACTACAGCTTGTACGGCACCCACATCGGTGTGCGCAGTGCCCGCAAACACATCGCTTGGTACACGAACGGCTTGATGGATGCCACAGCATTTCGACAAGCCATGAACCGGATTGACGATTGCGACGCCCAACTGGCGGCCGTGGCCGATTACTTTGACCGCGTGGCGGTCCTGGGCGACCGTTTGGTGCCCATCGCCGCCCCCGGCATTTTGGAGACTGTTGAATGAGCAAGAAAAACATTGAAGACGTGGTGCGCCACAGCGTGGAAGGCTACTTCAAAGACTTGCGCGGCGAAGAACCTGAAGCACTGCACGACCTGATGATTCGCTTTGTGGAAAAACCATTGCTCGATGTGGTGATGAAACACGCTGAAGGCAACCAGTCCAAAGCCGCCGCTTGGTTGGGCCTGAACCGCAACACCTTGCGCAAAAAACTCGGCGAACACAAGCTGCTCTGACGGCACTGCATACTGGGCGCTGGCCGCCCCTCGAAAGACGATTCATGAATGCCCTGATTTCCGTGTCCGATAAAACCGATGTGGTGGAGCTCGCCCAAGCCCTGCACACGCTGGGCGTCAAGCTCATTTCCACCGGGGGCACCGCGCAACTGTTGAGTGCGCAAGGCTTGCCAGTGCGCGAAGTGGCCGACCTCACGGGCTTTCCTGAAATGCTCGATGGCCGCGTGAAAACCTTGCACCCCAAAGTCCACGGCGGCTTGCTGGCGCGGCGCGACCTGCCCGAGCACATGCAAGCGCTGCAAGACCACGGCATTGAAACCATCGACCTGTTGGTGGTCAACCTCTACCCGTTTGAAGCCACTGTGGCCAAGCCCGATTGCAGCTTGGACGACGCGATTGAAAACATCGACATTGGTGGCCCCGCCATGGTGCGCAGCGCCGCCAAAAATTGGAAACACGTGGCGGTGCTGACCGACCCTTCGCAGTACCAAGCGGTGATGGACGAATGGCAAGCGAATGGCGGCTTGAGCGAAAACACCCGCTTCAAGCTCGCCGTGGCCGCTTTCAACCGCATCAGCAATTACGACGGCGCCATCAGCGATTACTTGTCGTCCTTGAATTTGGAAACCGAGCAACGCAGCTTGTTTCCCGGCCAAGCCAATGGCCGCTTCATCAAGCTGCAAGACCTGCGTTACGGCGAGAACCCGCACCAATTGGCCGCCTTCTACCAAGACACGAACCCCGCGCCGGGCTCCTTGGTGACAGCGCGTCAGTTGCAAGGCAAAGAACTGTCCTTCAACAACATCGCCGATGCGGATGCCGCGTGGGAATGCGTGAAGAGTTTTGACACGCCTGCTTGCGTCATCGTCAAACACGCCAACCCCTGCGGCGTGGCGGTGGCCGACGACGCCTTGGGCGCTTACAAAAAGGCCTATCAAACCGACCCCACCTCGGCATTTGGCGGCATCATCGCTTTCAATTGCCCGGTGGATTTGCCTGCGGTGCAAGCGCTGGGCCAGCAGTTCGTGGAAGTCTTGATTGCGCCGTCCTTCACCGGCGAGGCGCTGCAACAGTTGCAAGCCAAAGCCAATGTTCGGGTGCTGCAAATTGCCTTGCCACCTGGCGGCAGCAACGCCTGGGCCAATGGCCACAACATGGTGGATGTGAAGCGCGTGGGCTCAGGCCTGTTGATGCAAACCGCCGACAACCATGTGCTGACCATGGCCGACATGCAAGTGGTGACCACCCAGCACCCCAGCCCCGCACAAATGCAAGACCTGTTGTTCGCGTGGAAAGTGGCCAAGTACGTGAAAAGCAACGCGATTGTGTTTGTCGCCAACGGCATGACCATGGGCGTTGGGGCGGGTCAGATGAGCCGACTCGATTCAGCCCGCATTGCCGCCATCAAAGCAGGCCACGCGTCCCTGAGCTTGCAAGGCACGGCGGTGGCCAGCGACGCGTTTTTCCCGTTCCGCGATGGCTTGGATGTGGTGGTGGACCAGGGCGCCACCTGCGTGATTCAGCCCGGCGGCTCGATGCGCGACCAAGAAGTGATTGAGGCCGCCAATGAACGCGGCGTGGCGATGGTGTTCACGGGCGTGAGGCACTTCAGGCATTGAGCGTGGGGCTTGCCAGCAGCTTGGCGTCAACCAAAACGCCACCCTTGCTTTTGTTTTTAACTTGAAATCTTCAAGCCAGTTTGGGCCAATGGATTTGAACTTTGCGCTTGTTGGCCAAGCAATCGCGCAAATACAAGTTGATGAGGCTTTGATAAGGGACGCCAGCTTCATCGGCCATGCTTTTGAAATACACCACCACATCTTCAGACAAGCGCATGGTCACGGGCTTCTTGAGTTTTGAGGCGTAGGGGTTTTTTCGAGCTTTGAGCTTGGAGAAATCGTATTCGGCTTTCATGTCAGGTACCTTTGTAAAACACGCTTTCACGCTTGGTGGCCTTGCGGGCTGAAATGATTCGGATGACTTCGCCATCCTGACGTTCACAATGACAAACGATCAATAGCTTGGCTTCAATACTCATGCCCAACAACAGAAACCGATTCTCGTCAGCCGAGTGTTCTTCATCAAAAAATTGAACCGCGTTTTCATCATAAAAAACGGTTTGCGCTTCCTCAAAAGACACATTGTGTTTTCTCAGGTTGGCAGATGATTTGGTTGGGTGCCATTCAAACTTTATCATATGTACATTGTATGTAAAGTAACAGATGAATGTTGATTTCAGTAGCCCGGATATTCCATCTTGAGCGCTACCCAAGCTGCTGTCCGCGGGCCATAGTCAGAAGCGATGTCTTGGAGTGCCTTATCAAGGGTTTCCAAAGGCGTCGATTCACCATTTGCCGAGATCATGCGGTTCTGCGCATGGCGACCCAAGACGCGGCTGGGCATGAGCTTAAGTCCACGCAAGCTTTTGATGACACCGGCGCGCCTGGCCGAATGTAGATAGTCGGAATTTATTGCAAAGCTTCAAGCACAGCAGCGGGATTGCGGTCAATCACATTCAGCAACACCAGCGAAGCGCCGCTGGGAGACCGATCGCCGCGCTCCCAATGGCGCAAGGTTGCGACCGAAAAACCAAAGCGCGCTGCAAACTGTTCTTGCGTCAAGCTCAAGCGCTGGCGCAGGTTGGAAACATCTACAGCATGCGGTTGGTAAAGCTTGACACCGCTTACTTTGTCATCCTTGCTTTTGGCATGCGCAATGGCTTCTGTCAGGCCTTGCTTGATGCTGTTGAATGCTTTTGACATGGTTTTTCCATTCAGTCCTGAATCCATAATTTCACCAGCAAATCAACCAATTCGGCCAATTCATTGCGCTGGGCTTTGCGGGTGTATTAGGGGAGTTCTGCGATGGTCAGCATGTGCAGAATTCTAATCCATTGGATTAATTTTGAAGGCGTCATTTCAGTCCTGAACCTGAACCTTCACAGGAAAACCAACCGCCACCCATTGCGCACAAATATGTTTTTGTGCGAAACTGCGTTCATGCGCACCACCCTCGATCTTCCAGACCCGCTGTTCAAGCACCTCAAAACCCGTGCGGCGCAAGAGGGCAGGACCTTGCGCGACTTGGTGGTGGAATTGGTTGAAAAAGGGCTGTCCGCCCGCGACCTGGTCGATGCCCAACAGCGCTTTCAGGCGCGGCCGCTGATCGCGGGCACGGCGCCCATGCGCTTGCTGCCAAGCCAACTCACCTCTGCCGATCTGTCCGACATCCTCAGCGAAGAAGACGATGAGCGAGCCCGCCAAATCCTTCAAAGTCGCTGAGGTGCCAGCCTCATGGCGGCTGGCCTCGGGGGACTTGCCCGACGTCAATGTCTGGCTGGCGCTGTCCTACGCCCCCCACCCGTTTCACGCCCGGGCCACGGCCTATTGGCAGGAGGCTTGCACCAGCAACACGCCTTTGTGGTTTTGCCGCAGCACCATGCTGGCGCTGGTGCGCTTGCTGGCGCAACCCAAAGTATTGGGCACGGATGTGCTGAGTCTGCCGTCTGCCATGGCCGTTTACCAACAATGGTTGTCCACGCCCGCCGTGGGTTTGTTGCTCGAGCCGTTGGGCTTGGAGGCGCATGTGCAAAGCTTGTTGGGCACCGACACCGCGCCGCTGCCCAACCGCTTGTGGACCAATGCCTGGTTGGCCGCCACCGCCGAGGCCGCCGGTTTGACGATGGTCACTTTCGACCAAGATTTTGAGAGGTTCAACCTCAGTCGATTGCAAGTGTTGGCTTGAGCCCTACAAGCCAGATTGGGAAGGGTGCCCTCAGCCCCAGAAAAAGAACAAATCCAGCACGGGTTTCATGAAAAATCTATGCAAATTTAAATTCCAACTTTAAAATTGCAAAAATGATTCCCCGTAACGCCACCCCCACACTAGAACGCCTGGCCAAAGGCTTTCCCGTGGTCGTGCTCACTGGGCCTCGGCAGTCGGGCAAAACCACGCTGGCCAAGTCGGTGTTCAGCAGCAAAATCTATGTGTCCTTAGAGAACCCCGACGAGCGGGCGTTTGCCTTGCAAGACCCCAAGCGGTTTTTGCAGCGCTTTCCCCAGGGTGCGGTGCTCGACGAGGTGCAGCGCTGCCCCGAGTTGCTGTCCTGGTTGCAGGGCTGGGTGGATGAGCGCGGCATCATGGGTGACTTTGTGTTGACCGGCTCGGCACAGTTCGACTTGATCGTGGGTGTCACCCAAACCCTGGCGGGACGCGTGGGGCGTGTCGAGTTGCTGCCGCTTTGTGCTGATGAGCTGGCCGCGTCTCAGAAGGCGCCCACAGACTTGAACACCACCCTGCTCCAAGGTGGCTATCCGGCGCTGTACGACCGCGATGTGTCGCCGCAAGATTGGTTTGCCAACTACATCAGCACCTACATCGAGCGCGATGTGCGGCAGTTGGTTGCGGTGCGCGATTTGTCGCAGTTTCAAACCTTCGTGAAGATGTGCGCCGCCCGCAGCGGCCAGTTGTTGAACCTCACATCTCTGGGCGCAGATTGCGGCATCTCGTCGGTGACGGCCAAGCAATGGTTGTCGGTGCTGGAAGCCAGTTACATCGTGAGCTTGCTTCAGCCGCACCACCGCAACTTCGGCAAGCGCTTGGTGAAAGCGCCTAAACTGTATTTCTGCGATGTGGGCTTGGCCGCTTGGCTGCTGGGCATTCGTGACGCCGCCAGCCTGGACACCCATGCCGCTCGCGGTGCGCTGTTTGAAACCTTCGTGGTGAGCGAACTCCTGAAGCAGCGGCTCAATGCCGGCCAGGCGCGTGATCTGTACTTCTGGCGCGATAGCGTGGGCAATGAAGTGGATGTGCTGATCGAAAGCGCCCAAGGGCTGCAAGCCATTGAAATCAAGTCCGGCAGTACCTTCGCCAGCGACTGGACCGATGGCCTGAAGAAGTGGCAAAAGTTTGCGGGCGAAGAAAGCTTCCAGCCCTCACTGGTCTACGGCGGCACCGATTCTCATGAGCGTGAGGGCGTGCAGGTGTGGGGTTGGTCGGCGCTTAGCAAGCTGAGCCCTTTGCGTTAAATCTCGACAAAGTCCTTTGCAATTTTGAACACCTATATAAAAATATTCAATAAAATCAAGTACTTACGATATTCTCAACAGAATCAATCCTGCACCCGGACCTTGAGCTGAAACGTGACCGCGCCATACAAGCGGTCTTGCAGCGGCGGCACCAGCGCCACATTCAGGCCAACCCAGCGGCTTTCCCAGCTGGCCACTGGCAACACGGCAGGAAACCAGCCACCGTCAAACGCCTTGGGGTAGCCGTTGAAAGCGCCCATCACCACACCCCATTTGCCGTTGGCAAAGGTGAAAGGCTGGTAGTAGGCGCCCACGTAGCTGGAGTGGGCGCTGTCGCTGTTGATGAACCGGCCCGCCGTGGCCGACCAGTCTTCATTGATTTGCACTTCCACGCCAAAGCCGAAGTTCTCGTTGCGCAAACCCTTGTTGGTGTCAAAGTGCGCCGAGTAAAAACCGGGGTTGAGCCAGATGCTGTGCCGCGCGGCCAGGGGTGGGGTGGCTGCTGGTGCGCTCTCTGAGGAACCGTCAGCCCAAGCCATCGTGGCCAACAAAACGCCCAGCGAAAAGGCGACTTTGCGCATCAAAGCGTGGCAAACACATCAGCCGCGGCTTGTACCGTGGCGGTAATGTCCTCGGCGCTGTGTGCAGCACTCACGAAGCCTGCTTCGTAAAGTGCTGGCGCGATGTACACGCCCTTGTCCAGCAGGCCGTGGAACAGCTTGTTGAACTTGGGGCTGTCGCTGGTCATCACCTTGGCGTAGTTTTGCGGCAGCTCGGGCAGCAAGAAAAAGCCAAACATGCCGCCTTGGCAATCGGCGCTGAACGGCACGCCTGCTTTGGCAGCAGCGGCTTTCAAACCATCGACCAAGCTTTGGGTGCGGGCCGACAGCGCGTCGAAGAAACCGGGCTTGGAAATTTCATGCAAGGTGGCCAAACCACAGGCGGTGGCCACGGGGTTGCCGCTCAAGGTGCCTGCTTGGTAGACCGGGCCCAGCGGGGCCAGCTGTTCCATGACGGCGCGTTTACCGCCAAACGCGGCCAGCGGCATGCCGCCGCCAATGACTTTGCCCAGCACGGTGAGGTCGGGCTCGAAGCCAGGCAAAGACTTCGCATACACGCTTTGCGCACTGCCCAAAGCCACGCGGCAGCCGGTCATCACCTCGTCAAACACCAGCAAGGCGCCGTGCTGGCTGCACAGCTCGCGGCAGCGCTTCATGAAGGGCACGCTGGCCCGCACGAAATTCATGTTGCCGGCAATGGGTTCGATCATCAAACAAGCCAGCTCTTGGCCGTGCAAAGCAAACGCTTCTTCCAACTGCGGGATGTTGTTGAATTCCAAAACCAAGGTGTGCTGCACCACCTCGGGGGGTACGCCTGCGCTGGTGGGGTTGCCAAAGGTGGCCAAGCCGGAACCGGCTTTCACCAACAGCGCGTCGGCGTGGCCGTGGTAGCAGCCTTCAAACTTGATGATCTTGCTGCGGCCCGTGGCACCGCGTGCCAGGCGCAGTGCGCTCATGCCCGCTTCGGTGCCCGAGCTGACCAAGCGCACCATGTCCATCGAGGGCATGAGTTTCAACAGCGCTTCGGCAAGTTCAATTTCGCGCTCGGTGGGTGCGCCATACGAGAAACCTTCCAGCACGGCTTTTTGCACGGCTTCAACTACAGCCGGGTGGCCGTGGCCCAAAATCATCGGGCCCCACGAGCCGATGTAATCGATGTAGCGACGGTCATTGGCGTCCCAAAAATAAGCGCCTTGGGCACGCTTCACAAAACGCGGTGTGCCTCCCACCGCGCGAAAAGCGCGAACAGGTGAATTGACGCCGCCAGGAATCACTTGGCGGGCGCGGTCAAACAAAGTTTGGTTCAAATCGGTCATGGTCTTCCCAGTCGTGCAACAAAATCAATGCCGGGTGTGGTGGCCGGGCAGCGAGAAATCTTCGGCAGTGGCTGCGCCATCGGCTTCATCGTCGGTGGCTTCATCCACGCTTTGCGCCCAAAACAAACGGTCGGCCACGGCATGGCCCATGCCAGGGCGAAAACCCGCGTCCAAGCTGCCGTCCAAAAAGCCCAGCGCTTCACCCACCGAGGCCTCGAGGTCGTCGCCCATGGCCAGCAAGCCAGCCAAGGCCGCGCTCAAGGTGTCACCTGCCCCGGTGAACACCGCGTCAAAACGCTCGATGGTTTCGCTCACCAACACCGTGAGGGGCGTGGCCAAGGCGTTTTCCAAATGTTGGCTGCCTTGCGGCAATCCGGTGACCAAGGTGTAGGGCACGCCTTTGTCGGCGGCGGCTTTGGCAATGTCGCGCGCGGTGGGCGGGCGTTCGCTGCCCCACTCGGGCAACAACCATCTCCACAGCGTGGAATGGTTACCCACCAACACCGTGGTTTGTGGCAACAGCAGTTCCATGAACGCGTCTTGGTAGGCTTCAATCGGGTCGTCTTGCCACCACGACAAGCTGGGCATGTAAGCCACCACCGGCACATCGGCGTAGTCGGTGCACAGCTCGGCGATGGTGGCCACAATTTCGGGCGTGCCGCAAAAACCCACCTTGATGACTTGCACCGAGATATCTTCCAAGATGATGCGGGCTTGTTCGTCCACCGCGTCTTCGTCCATGGCCATGTGGTCGAAGGTTTCAGCGGAGTCGCGCACATAGCTGCCGGTGCTGATGGCCAACACATGCGCACCCACCGAGGACATGGCCAAGATGTCTGCGGTTAAACCACCTGCACCGCTGGGGTCATTGCTGTTGAAACACAGCACGCAAGGATGGGCCATTTCGGGTGTCTGGCCTTCGTCTGGGAGCGGGAGGGTGGGGTTCATGGCCGTCTATACTTTGATTCATTCTATGCCACGGTTTCAACGTGGTTTGTGTGCTTCCTCGAATGAAAGAGACCCCGTGAACAAGACTTGGATGTGCCTGATTTGTGGCTGGATTTACGACGAAGCGTTGGGCGACCCCGACAGCAACATCGCCCCCGGCACCCCGTGGGAACAAGTGCCGATGAACTGGACTTGCCCCGAATGTGGCGCACGCAAAGAAGACTTTGAAATGGTGCCGGTCTAACTTTTTTTCACCACCGAATAGCGCAGCAAAGTTTTGGCCCGCGCTTGCGCGTGGTCCACAACCGGCATCGGGTAGTTCTGGCCCAACACCACACCCGCTGCTTGCAGCTCCATCGGTTTGGCCAGCCACGGCGCATGAATCGCTTTGTCGGGCAAGCCACTCAGTTGTGGCACATAACGCCTGATGAACTTGCCTTGCGGGTCAAACTTTTCGCTTTGGTTGATCGGGTTGAAGATGCGAAAGTAGGGCTGGGCATCGCAGCCGCTTGAGCTGGCCCACTGCCAACCGCCGTTGTTGGCGGCCAAGTCAAAGTCAATCAAGTGTTGGGCAAAGTAAGCCTCGCCCCAGCGCCAATCAATTCCTAAATCTTTCACCAAAAAACTCGCCACCACCATGCGCAGTCGGTTGTGCATGTAGCCGCTTTGGTTGATCTGCGCCATGGCTGCGTCCACCAGCGGGTAGCCGGTTTGGCCGTCACACCAGGCTTTGAACAAGGCCTTGACGTGCTTGTCTTTGTCCCATTGGATGTCGTCGTACTCGCGCTTGAAAGCGCTGTGCACCACGTGCGGATGGTGGTGCATGATCTGGTGGTAGAAATCGCGCCAAATCAATTCAGACAACCAGGTTTGCGCACCCGCATCGTTTTTCAGGGCACGTGCATGGGCCAAGCGCGCCAACTGCCGAATCGACACCGTGCCAAAGCGCAAATGTGCACTCAAATAACTGGGCCCTTTCACGGCGGGAAAGTTGCGCGTGGCTTCGTAGTCGCTCATGCGCTTGTCGAAATCTTTCAACAGCATCTGCGCACCTGACATGCCCGGGTGGATGTGCAGCGCCGCCAAATCCACGGCTTCAAAACCCATGTCCTGCAAGCTGGGGATGGGCTGGCGCAAGGCCTTGGGGATGCTGGCCAATTGACCGGTCTGGGCTTGTGTCGGTCGTGCCGCCAAATCAGCAGGCGTGACTTTTTTCAACCACGCGTTTTTGTACGGCGTGAACACCCCATAGGGTGTGCCGCTGAGCGTGAGCACTTCGCTGCGTTCGAACACCACATGGTCTTTGAAGCTGTGAAACGCAATACCGTGGTTGGCCAAGCTGCCGCGCACTTGGGCGTCGCGGGCCAAGGCCTCGGGCTCGTCATCATGGTGGGTGAACACGGCTTGTACCCCCAGGGATTGGGCGAGTTGAAGCATTTCGTGGATGGCTTCGCCGTGGCGCACCAGCAAGCCCGCCTCCGTATTCGCCGCGCGTTCGCGCCAAGCGGCATCGAGTTCGTGCAGCGACGCGTGGATGAAGGCCACGCGCCGGTCTTGGCGCGGTAATTTGTCCAAGATGGCGGTGTCAAATACAAAGGCCGCGTGCACATGCTTGGCATGCTTCAAGGCGGTGCTGAGTGCGGTGTGGTCGTCCAAGCGCAAATCCCGGCGGAACCACACCAACACGCTGTCAAACTGGTCTAAAACTTGGGGAGGCATGTTCACCTTAAAATCTTGGCATGACCATGGATTCTGCACCCATCAACCTGACGCATCATTTCCTGATCGCCATGCCGGGTTTGATGGACGAATCTTTCGCCCGCAGTGTCGTTTACATGTGTGAACACTCCGAGCGTGGCGCCTTGGGTCTGATCATCAACAAGCCCAGCCCCATGCGCATGGAAGAGTTGTTCGAAAAAGTCGACCTCAACCTGGGCCGCACCGACCTGATTGAAATTCCTGTGTTGCAAGGCGGCCCGGTGCACACCGAGCGCGGCTTTGTGCTGCACGAGCCGCTCGCCAAAGCCGACCCGAATGGCCCCGAGGCTGAAAACACCTATGCCTCCACGCTGATGATTCCCGGCGGCTTGGAGATGACCACCTCCAAAGATGTGCTTGAAGCGCTGTCCACTGGCGCGGGTCCACGCAAGGTGCTCATCACACTCGGCTATGCCGCTTGGGCGCAAGGCCAGTTGGAAAGTGAACTCGCTGAAAACAGTTGGCTCACGGTGGAAGCCGATGCCCAAGTGATTTTTGACACGCCGATTGAACACCGCTATGACAGCGCCTTGGCCTTGCTGGGCTTGCAAGCCTGGATGCTGTCGCCACAGGCGGGTCACGCATGAACGTGGCTGCGCCGCCCGTTGCCACAGCCCTGCAATCCTTTTTGGCTTTCGATTTCGGCCTGCAACGCACAGGTGTGGCTTACGCTTCACGACTCTTGGGCCAAGCCCAACCGCAAGGCACGGTGAAAGCTGCAGGGGACGCACGTTGGCCGCTGATTGCCCAACACATTGAACGCTGGCAACCCGATGCGCTGGTGGTCGGTGTGCCCTACCACCCCGATGGCGCACGCCATGAAAACACCGACCGTGCGCAAAAGTTTGCGCGTCAATTGCAGGGTCGTTTTGGCTTGCCTGTGTTTGAGGTGGACGAGCGTTACTCGACCACCGAAGCACGCGCGGCAGGTGCGACCGATGTGGACTCGGCATCGGCCTGCGTCATCCTTGATCAATTTTTAAGAAACCTCGCACCATGAGCATTGGCCATTTATCCCTCGACGCCCAGGCCTTGTACGCCCAGATGTTGAAAGACCTGCGTGAACGCTTGAGCCCCACTGCGCATTTGGTGGGCATCACTTCTGGGGGCGCTTGGTTGGCTGAACGCTTGCATGCCGACCTCGGTCGTTCTGAAGCTTTGGGTGTCGTGTCTTCCTCGATGCACCGCGACGACTTCGCGCAACGCGGCATGGCCGACAGTGCGGCCACCAAGTTGCCTTTCGCGGTAGACGGCGCAGTCATTTGGTTGATCGACGATGTGTTGTTCACGGGGCGCACCATCCGCGCGGTGGTGAACGAGTTGTTCGACTATGGCCGACCGGCTGCCGTGCACTTGGCGGTGTTGGTGGACAGAGGCGGGCGCGAGTTGCCGGTGCAAGCTGACTATGCGGCGGCGCGTTTGAGTTTGCCGGGCAACCAATCCTTGCGCCTGACCCGTGACGCACAACATCAATTCGCTTTTTCGGTGGAGGGCTGAGATGCTTTACAAACGCAACCCGCAACTCAACCGCAACGGTGAATTGATTCACCTGTTGTCCACCGAAGGCTTGTCGCGCGACATCCTGACAAAAATCTTGGACACCGCCAGCCAGTTCGTGTCGGTGAACGACCGCGAGGTGAAAAAAGTACCTTTGCTGCGCGGCAAGAGTGTGTTCAATTTGTTTTTTGAAAACAGCACCCGGACCCGCACCACGTTTGAAATAGCGGCCAAGCGTTTGAGCGCTGATGTGTTCAACCTCGACATCGCGCGTTCCTCTGCCAGCAAAGGCGAATCGTTGCTGGACACCATCGCCAACCTGAGCGCCATGGCCGCCGATATTTTTGTGGTGCGCCACAGCGAATCGGGCGCACCGTATTTGATTGCCGAGCACGTGGCGCCCCATGTGCACGTGATCAACGCGGGTGACGGCAGGCACGCGCACCCCACACAAGGTTTGCTGGACGCCTACACCATCCGCCATTTCAAGAAAGACTTCGCCAACTTGCGCGTGGCCATTGTGGGTGATGTGCTGCACTCGCGGGTGGCGCGTTCGGACATTCATGCGCTCACCACCTTGGGTTGCGCCGAGGTGCGTGTGGTCGGCCCGAAAACCTTGGTGCCCTCGGACATGTCGCAACTCGGTGTGAAGGTGTTTCACAGCTTGGAAGATGGCATCCGCGACTGCGATGTGGTCATCACGCTGCGATTGCAAAACGAACGCATGAGCGGTGCTTTGTTGCCCTCAAGTCAAGAATATTTCAAGAGTTTTGGCCTGACACAAGCCAAGCTGCAACTGGCCAAACCCGACGCCATCGTGATGCACCCCGGCCCGATCAACCGGGGCGTGGAAATCGAATCGGCGGTGGTGGACGGACCGCAAAGCGTCATCTTGACGCAAGTGACTTTTGGCATCGCTGTGCGCATGGCGGTGATGTCCATCGTGGCAGGAAACGACGCATGAGCATCCTCATTCAAAACGGGCACGTGATTGATCCGGCCTCTGGCATGAACACCCGCGCCGATGTGGCGATTCAAAACGGCAGCATCTTGGCGATTGGCAAAGTGGATGCCAGTTTCAAACCCACGCACACCATGGACGCCACGGGTTGCATCGTGATGCCGGGCTTGGTGGACGCGTGTGCAAGATTGGGTGAGCCCGGCCACGAGCACGAAGGCATGTTGGAGACAGAATTGGCGGCGGCAGTCGCTGGTGGTGTCACTAGCGTGGTTTGTCCGCCCGACACCCAACCCGTGTTGGATGAACCAGGTTTGGTGGAGATGCTGCAATTTCGCGCGGCGCGTTTGCAGTTGTCGCGCGTGTTTCCATTGGGTGCACTCACACGTGGTTTGGACGGCGAAGCCCTGACGCCCATGGCCGAACTCACCTTGGCTGGGTGCATTGGTTTTTCGCAAGCCGAGCAGAACATGAGCCACAACCAAGCCTTGCAACGCGCCATGCAATACGCCGCCACGTATGGCTATTGCATCTGGTTGCGACCGCAAGATGCGGCGCTGGGCCAAGGTGTGGCGGCCAGCGGCCCCTTGGCCACCCGAATGGGTTTGAGTGGCGTGCCCGTGGCCGCAGAAACCATCGCGCTGCACACCATCATCGATTTGATGCGCACCAGTGGGGCTCGCGTCCATGTGTGTCGCTTGTCCAGCGCAGCGGGTGTCGCGTTGGTGCGTCAAGCCAAGGCCGAAGGCTTGGCCATCAGCTCGGATGTGAGCATCCATAACTTGCATTTCACCGATGCCGACATGGGCTACTTTGACACCCGCGCCCGGCTCACGCCGCCCCTGCGCCAACAACGCGACCGCGATGCGTTGCGTGAAGGTTTGAAAGACGGCACCATCGATGTGCTGGTGTCCGACCACACACCAGTGGAAGGCGATGCCAAGGCCTTGCCCTTCGCACAAGCCGAAGCGGGTGCCACGGCCTTAGAGATGTTGCTCAGTGCCACGTTGAAATGGGCGGCGCAAAGTGAAGTGGATGTGTTGCGTGCATTGCAAGTCGTCACCTCGGCACCCGCGCAGTTGTTGGGTGTGCGCGGTCAGGGCTTGGGGCAGTTGCGTGTGGGCGGTGTGGCCGATGTGTGCGTCTACAACCCTGAGGCTTCATGGGCTGTCAAGCCCGAAGCACTGCGCAGTCAGAGCAAGCACACGCCGTTTGCGTTTGACATGAGTGGCAGTGAAATGGTGGGGCAGGTCAGGGCCACGATTGTTGCTGGCAAAGTCGCTTTTCAAAACTAATTGGAATCTGACCCCAATTACCTAAGCGTGACTTCACAGCAACGTGTCAGCCCAAATGTTCTGCGCCCAATTCCAGGCATACGTGCCTTCAAGCGCATTTGCCTCGGTGGACAACCCACCCGAACCTGGCACGGTTTTGAAGGTCTTCTCTTCGGCGTTGAACTGATGCACCGACGCCACGTGAATCACCAACTTGTCACTCACATAGCTGTAGCAGGTGTTGGTTAGTAATGGTCTGGGGTTGATGGCCAAATCGGAGAGTTGCGCCACCACAGCTGCTGCCGCCACTTTGCCGTGTGAGTTGGCCATGTGCCCCGACTTGGGCATGGCAGGAGCCGCCAATGTGGCGTCACCCAACACATGGATGTCTTTGGCGGCCAATGATTCGAAGGTTTGGTAGTTGATGCCACACCAGCGGTTGTTCACCGTGGCCAAACCCGTTTGCATGGCAATGGAGCCTGCACGCATGGCGGGTAAAACGTTCAGCACATCAGCACGAATGCTTTCTTGCACATCGAATTTCAAGGTGCTGGTTTTGGCGTCCACCGCCACGACCTTGTGGTTGGGGCGAAACTCGATGATGTCTTTGTAGTTGTCGCTCCAAAACTTTTTGAACAAAGCAGGTTTGGAGGTGATGTCGGGGTTGGCATCCAGAATCAGCACCTTGGATTTGGGCTTGGCTTGCTTGAAGTAATGCGCCACTTGGCTGGCGCGTTCATACGGCCCCGGCGGGCATTTGTACGGCGCTTCAGGCACGGTGAGGGCATACACACCACCGTCGGGCATGGCTTCAAGTTGTTGGCGCAGCGCCGTGGTTTCCGCGCCCGCTTTCCACGCTTGCAAAATTTGACCACTGGCATTGGCCGCTTGCAAGCCTTCGATGCTGTCGAAATGCATGTCCACACCAGGCGACACAATGAGTTTGTCGTAGCTGATGATGCCGCCGTTTTTCAAGCTCACGGTTTTCTTCGCAGGGTCGATGGCGGTGACAAGGTCGTGCACCAAACTGACACCATGCTTGCTGCTGAGGGCCGTGTAGGGCGTGGTGATTTGCGCCATGGTTTTGCTGCCACCCAAGACCAAGTTGGACATGGGGCATGAAATGAAAGTCTTGTTCGGTTCAATCAACACTACGCTGATTTTGTAATTGGACAAGACCCGCACATACTTGGCCGCTGTAGCACCGCCATAGCCGCCACCAATCACCACCACCTGGGCTTTGGCAGGCGCTTGGCTGGTGAGTGTGGCGCAGCCCGAGAGGGCTGACAGAGAACCCAAGGCCAAGCCGGTTTGAAGCAGTGTTCTTCTTTGCATGGTGTGTCCTTAGCGTTTTTGAGCAGCGAAATAATCGGCCATGCTCTCGATTTGTTGATCGGTCAAGCCTTTGGTCAGTTGGTGCATCACGGTGGCGGGTCGGCTGCCGTCCTTGAAGGCTTTCATCTGCGCCACCATGTAGTCGCGTGGCAAACCTGCAATGGAGGGGACGCTGGAGCCAGGCACTGCGCGGCCTTCACTGCCATGGCAGTTGGCACAGGTGGCGGCATCGGCGCGTTGATGCAGCGCACCGGCAGCGTCTAGTGCCATCACAGGCCAACTGCTCAGCAACAGCAACGCACTTGCAAATCTCAGTGTGAATTTGGGGTGGGGCATGGCAGGTCTTTCAATGGTTGAAAAAAAAGGAGCGCTCAAACAGCGTGCGTCACCACATGGCCTTTTGCGATTTCAATGATCTCATCGCCAAAGCTTTCAACATCGTCTGGGTTGTGGCTGATGAGGATCATGGGGATGTTCAATTGCGCTTGCACTTGCGACAACTCTTGGCGCAGGTTTTGACGCAAACTTTCATCCAGCGCAGAAAAAGGTTCGTCTAGCAAAATGGCTTTGGGTCGCATCACCAAGGCGCGGGCCAAGGCCACACGTTGACTTTGGCCGCCAGAGAGTTGATGCGGATACTGATGGGCCAAGGTGCGCAACTCGAACTTGTCCAGCCAGTGGTCCACATCAGGGTGGCTGAACTGCAGTGCTGGGTTGAACCAGCGTTTATGGAGAGAGAAGGCGATGTTTTGCATGACGGTCAGGTGTGGAAACAAAGCATACTCTTGAAACACATAGGCCAGTGCACGTTCTTGGGGGGTGGTGCAAATCCCCAGAGACTCGTCAAAAAGAGTGACATTGTTAAAACGAATGTGTCCATGTTCTGGTGTGGTCAGGCCGGACAACATTTTCAGGATCTGTGTTTTGCCCGCACCGGAGGGACCAAACAAGACCAAGCGAGCGGCATTGCTTTGAAAGCTGACATCCAATTCAAACTGATGCTGCTTGCTTGCATAGGTTTTTTGAAGTGACACATCCCACAACATAGCGACCCCTTAGCGTGACTCGATCACACGGCCGGGCATGAGTTTGCCCGACACCAACAACACACTGATGCAGACCACCGAGGTGAGCAGCACCAAGAAATTGGCCACATCATCCCGACCCGCTTGCACCGCTTCGTACACCGCAATCGACAAGGTTTGGGTTTGACCCGGAATGCTGCCCGCCACCATCAAGGTGGCACCAAACTCACCTGAGGAGCGAGCGAATGACAACAAGACACCCGACAAAATACCGCGCCACGCCAGTGGCAAGGTGACGCGAAAGAAGATGGCGAATTCGCTGATGCCCAAGACCCTGGCGGATTGTTCGTATTGGGACTCCAAGGATTCAAACGCCGCACGTGCGGCTTTGAAGACCAAGGGGAAGGACACGATGGCGGCGGCAATCACCGCAGCTTGCCAGGTGAAGATCAGGTTGATGTTGAAGTTGTTTTGTAAAAACGCACCGATGGGGCCGTTGCGGCCAATCAAAACCAACAGGTAGTAGCCCAGCACGGTGGGCGGCATCACCATCGGCAGCGTGAGCACCGCGTCCAACACGTCTTTGCCCCAGAAGTTTTTGCGGGCAAACACATAGGCCACGCCAATGCCTAAAAACAAATTGATGAGGGTGGCGAAGCCCGCCACCTTCAAGGTCAACCGCAATGCAATCCAAGCTTCATCCATTCGTGCATCAGGGCGCGAACCCTGTCCTTGTTGTCAGTTGGCCAGCGCCAACACCACCGCTGTTTCATCCAACTCTGCAATCGCTTCATCACTGATGTTGAAGTCGCTCAAGTGCTCGGCAAAGCCGACGATGGTGATGCTGGGTTCCACCAGCAAATTGATTTCACCACTGGTGCTGCCACGTGATTTGCGCACCACCACGCCATGCACCACGTTTTTGTGCTTTTCACTGGAGGCTTGTTTGATGCTGACCGCGGTGGCCTTGCACAACACCAACACGGCTTGACCCACATGCAACTCAAACAACTCGGCACTGGCACTGGTGATCTTGGAATAAAAAACCGTGCCGCCTTTGGAACTGAGCTCCACCCGCACAAAACTGCCTTTTTTGCTGATGCCAGACACCGTGCAAGGGAACTGGTTGCGCATGGTGGTGCGCAGACCCAACATGCCGCTGCCTGCATGGTCAGTACCCGATTTGCCACCGGACTTCTTGGTGAGCTGCGACTTCACCATTTCCAAATCGGTGGAAGCCTTCAGCAACTCTTTACCTGCCTTGGTGAGTTGGGCACCGCCGCCGCCTGCACCGCCCACCACTTTTTCAACCAAGGGGGTGCCAGCCAAATTGCTCAGGATGTCGATGGCTTGCCAGGCGGCTTTGTAGCTGACACCCGCCCGACGTGCTGCCTCTGAGATGGAGCCAGCGTCTTGCAGACGACGCAGGATGTCGATGCGTTTGTCCGTCTTGCTGTGGCCGAGGGCTTTCCCTAGGTCTTTTGTGTTTTTGCCAACCATCAACAAAATTCCAAAAAAGGATGGTAAATTCGCTATTCCAAAAAAGAAGAGCGATTCGATTCGCTATTCTATTTCAGAATTCTCAAGGCAAAAGCAAAGTATGTTGCATTCATTCAAAGCCTACCATCGCATCCAAATCAACCCCCTGGTCGCGGCCTTGTTGTTGGCCGCCTCTGGCGCATTGTTCGCAGCTGATGGCGCGGTCAAGCCCAGCGGTTTTGGCCTGGTTTCTGCCGATGGGCAAAGCTCGGTCAATCTCTATGGGCAATTTCACTTTGATGCGCGAAGCATCAGCAATGGATTGGCAGCTTCAAATGACAAAGACACTGCATCTGGTGCCGATAACTTTGAAGTTCGTCGGGGCCGACTCGGCATCACCGGCACGCTCCTCAAAGACATCGACTATGAATTGATCACCAACACCTTGGGGAGCAACGCCAACTTGATTCACCGTGCCTATATCAACTATGGCTACAACCAGCAAGTGCAAGTGCGTGTGGGTCGATTCAAGCAGCCGTTTTCCTTGGAAGAAATGTCCAGCGCGAATGGTTTGGATTTCATGGAGCGCTCTTATGGCAACCAGTTGGTGCCCAGCCACCGCTTGGGCGGCATGATCCATGGAGAACCCGTCAAAGGCTTCACCTATGGCGTGTCTGTTTACCAAGACGGTTTCAATGAAATATCAAACATCGACAACATCGGTGCATTGGGCGCAGCCCGCGCCACCGTGAACTTGGCTGAACTGCGCGGTATCAGCGACACCATCCTTCACTTCGGTATTGGCTTGGACAAAGGCAGTTTCCAAACCACACCCACGGTCAGCACGGATACCGGTGCGGCCATCAGCGGATTGACCCGTGGCACGGTGTTGGCATTCCGCTCGGAAAACAGAGGTATGGCCAATGTGTACCGGGCACAAATCAGTGGTGACACCATCAGTCCCGCCTTCGGTGGGTTGGCCAACAATGTGGCCAACATCAGCAAACAACTCAAAGGTTTGGAACTGGCCTTGGCCACAGGCCCTTGGAAATTTCAAACTGAATATGTGGATGCCGCCTACAGTGCCAGGGCCTTGAACTACAACACAGACTCAGCCTTGGGTGCGCTTGGATTGAAAGGCACAGCCACGTTGGATGTGACTGCAAAAACAAATTACCATGAATTTTTGTACAACATCACCGGAGAAAACTGGTCCTCAGCCTACAAGTCTGGGGCATTTGGCAGTGTGAAGCCAAAGTCGAATTTTGGTGGCGGCGGTACCGGTGGTTGGCAAGCAGGCTGGCGTGTTTCCAGCTACAAAGTGGGTGAGCCCGCAGGGACGGCACTGGCAGGCTCGGGTGTCACCAAAACCAACACCACCACGTTTGGCACGATCAACACCAACACATCGCGTGGTGAAAATTCAGCCAAAGCAACCACCAACACCTTGGGTTTGAATTGGATCTTGAACCCGAACGCACGTGTGATGTTCAACTATGCTGAAACCAAGTTTGGCACCAAGGTCACTTATCTCTCTACAACCGCGACGGATGTGGGATTCACTAACAAAGAAAAGCTCTTCTCGGTTCGCACTCAACTCAGTTTTTAAGTCCACCCCATGAAACATTTGAACCGTATCACTGTCGCTTTGTCTCTGTTGCTCAGCGTCTCTTCGTGGGCCGCCGAGCTCACCGTCTCTGCAGCCGCCAGCCTGACCCAAGCCTTCCAAGACATGGGCAGACAGTTTGAAGCCCAACACCCTGGCACCAAAGTCAAGTTCAACTTTGGTGCTTCAGGGGCTTTGTTGCAGCAAATGGTGAATGGTGCGCCTGTGGATGTGTTTGCCAGTGCAGATACCGACACCATGCACAAAGCGGTGGCCAGAAAAGCGGTGAATGCGGCTGACGTGAAGGTGTTCACCAGCAACCAATTGGTACTGGTCACACCTGCCAACAGTCTTGCCGTGATGACGCGGCTTGTCGACTTGAAAAAGCCTGACATCAAGCGTTTTGCCATGGGCTTGCCAGCCAGTGTGCCTGCTGGCCTCTACGCTCAAGGCGCATTGGAAAACGCGGGGCTGTGGAAGGATGTGAAAGACAAAGTCATCAGCACCCAAAACGTTCGGCAAGCCCTGGACTATGTGGCTCGCAATGAAGTGGACGCTGGGTTTGTATATGCCAGTGACGCGCAGTTGATGGCGGGCAAAGTGAAAGTGGCCTTTCAAGTGGCGACCACCTCACCGATTCACTACCCGATGGCCAAAGTTGCATCCTCAACCAAGTCAGAAGATGCGCTCAAGTTCATGGCGTTTGTGATGTCCAACGCAGGCCAGTCGATTTTGAAAAAACACGGCTTCACAGCGCCCTGAAAGCGCAGTGAATCATGATTGGTTCTGATCAAGCCGCACCCGCGGCAATTTTTGGCCGCAAGGCTGCGCCATGTTGTTCCAAGGCTTGCCGCACCAAGGGCAACAATGTCGGCAAATTTTGCTGGTCAATGCCATCCAAAATCAAGTTGCGCATACGTGGTTCCCAAAATTTATGGATGTGGGTGGCGATGCCGCTCTTGGCCTCTTCTTGGTCGGGGAAGGCCGAGAAAAATTCGCCAATTTGATTGGCCATGTGAACCAGGTTGTCAATGTCCATGATGTGCTTCTGTCGTCAATGAGGGTTGGGTTGAAATCAAACGGTGGCCGTGGCTGTAGGCGTTGAACTGCTCACCGCGCACCATGGCAGCCAGCACCAGGTTGTGGTCTTGCGCCAGTTCCACTGCCAACGATGTGGGTGCGGATACTGCCGTCAACACACCGGCACCGGCTTTCACGGTTTTTTGCACCATCTCGAAACTGGCGCGACTGGTGATGCAGACAAAACCTTGCTGCATGTTTTGTTCGGCCTTCACCAAAGCACCAATGAGTTTGTCCAAGGCGTTGTGACGGCCCACGTCTTCGCGCACCAACAAAATATCGCCTTGTAAGTTGGCCCAGGCAGCTGCATGGGTGGCACCAGTGCGCAGTTTTTCGGGTTGCTTGGAGCGCAACATGCTGTGTGCTTTGAACATGGCGTCTTGTTGAACGTGGACCTCAGGCGCTTGGGTCAAGGCCAAGCGCACTTGGCCCAAACTGTCGGCCCCACACAAACCACAGCCTGTGCGACCGGCCATGCTGCGGCGACGTTCTTTCAGGGCTTGTTCGGCTTGTGTGGCCACTTCAAGCCGCACTTCAATGCCTTGGGCCAACACCTCGGTGTCCACGCCGTAAAGCTGTGAGGGGTTTTGCAACAAACCTTCGGTCAGGGCAAAGCCCAATGCAAAGTCTTCGAGGTTGGCGGGGCTGGCCATCATCACCGCATGGGTGATGCCATTGAACACCAGTGCCACAGGCACTTCTTCGGCCAAGGCCAAAGCCGCGCTGTGGCTGGTGTTCATTTGCCCATCACTTCAAAGGCTTCGGTTTTGTGCTGCGCCTTGGCCAGCAAACCGAGTTGGTCTTTGTTGAAGCGTTGGTAGTTTTGCTGCCACTCGGATGGTTGACTGACCGCCACCACTTGCACCGCTGTCACTTTGTACTCGGGACAGTTGGTGGCCCAGTCGGAGGCATCGGTGGTGATCACGTTGGCACCCGACTCGGGGAAGTGGAACGTGGTGTAGACCACACCGGTTTGCATACGCTCGCTGATTTCAGCACGCAACACGGTGCGACCTGAACGACTTTCGATGCCGACCCAATCATCTTGCTTGATGCCGCGTTCTTCAGCATCGTGCGGATGGATTTCCAAGCGGTCTTCGCTGTGCCACTGGTTGTTGTCGGTGCGGCGGGTTTGTGCGCCCACGTTGTACTGGGACAAGATCCGGCCGGTGGTGAGCAAGAGCGGAAATTTGCGCGTGATTTTTTCTTGGCTGGCCACGTACTGCGTGGGGAAGAACTTGCCTTTGCCGCGCATGAATCCAGCGGTGTGCATGATGTCCATGCCTGCGTCTGGAGTGTTGTCATTGCAAGGCCATTGCAAGCTGGTGTGCTGATCGATCTTGGCATAGCTGACACCGCTGAAGCTGGGTGTGAGCGCGGCAATCTCTTTCATGATCTCTTCGGGATGCGCATAGTGCATCTCGTAGCCCAAGGCTTTGGCCAGCTTGACCGTGACTTCCCAATCGGCCAAACCGGCCATGGGGGGCATGGCTTGGCGCACACGCGAGATGCGGCGCTCGGCGTTGGTGAAGGTGCCGTCTTTTTCCAAGAAGGAAGAGCCCGGTAAAAACACATGGGCGTACTTGGCTGTTTCGTTCAGGAAGATGTCTTGCACCACGATGCATTCCATCGCTGACAAGGCAGCCGCCACGTGTTGGGTGTCGGGGTCGGATTGCACGATGTCTTCGCCTTGGCAGTACAAGCCCAAGAACGAGCCGTCCATGGCGGCGTCAAACATATTGGGGATGCGCAAACCTGGTTCGGGGCTCAGGGCCACGCCCCAAGCGCCTTCAAACAAAGTGCGTGTGGTCGTGTCCGAGATGTGACGGTAGCCTGGCAACTCGTGCGGAAAGCTGCCCATGTCGCAAGCGCCTTGCACATTGTTTTGACCGCGCAAGGGGTTCACGCCCACGCCCTCACGACCCACCATGCCACAAGCCATGGCCAGGTTGGCAATGCCAATCACCATGGTCGAGCCTTGTGAATGTTCGGTGACGCCCAAGCCGTAGTAGATGGCTGAGTTCGGTCCGGCGGCGTACATGCGTGCAGCGGCACGCACTTCAGAGGCGGGCACACCGGTGACGCTTTCAAAGGCTTCGGGCGAGTTCTCTGGCTTGGAGACGAATTCGCACCATTCATTGAAGCTCTTGTTATCGCAACGCTGCGCCACATAGTCTTCGGCCACCAAGCCTTCGGTGACCACCACATGGGCCAACGCTGTGATGAGCGCCACATTGGTGCCGGGCTTCAAAGCCAAGTGGTGTTGGGCTTTCACATGCGGGCTGCTGACCAAGTCAATCTTGCGCGGGTCGGCGACGATCAATTTCGCGCCTTGACGCAAACGACGTTTCATGCGCGAGGCAAACACCGGGTGGGCGTCTGAGGGGTTGGCACCAATCACCAACAACACGTCGGCCTGTTCCACGGATTTGAAGGTTTGTGTGCCCGCCGAGGTGCCAAAGGTTTGGCCCAAGCCATAGCCGGTGGGTGAATGGCAAACACGGGCACAGGTGTCCACGTTGTTGGTGCCAAAAGCGGCCCGCACGAGTTTTTGCACCAGGTAGGTTTCTTCGTTGGTGCAACGCGATGAAGTGATGCCACCCACCGAGTCTTTGCCGTGCTTGGCTTGAATGCGTTTGAACTCAGAGGCTGCGTAATTGATGGCTTCGTCCCAGCTGACTTCTTGCCAAGGGTCGGTGATCTTGGCGCGGATCATGGGTTTGGTGATGCGGTCTTGGTGCGTGGCATAGCCCCATGCAAAACGACCTTTCACACAAGAGTGGCCTTCGTTGGCTTTGCCGTCTTTCCAAGGCACCATGCGCACCACGGTGTTGCCCTTCATCTCGGCTTTGAAGCCGCAACCGACGCCGCAATAAGCGCAGGTGGTGATCAGGCTGTGTTCGGGTTGGCCCAACTCGATGATGGATTTTTCTTGCAAGGTGGCTGTTGGGCAGGCCTCAACACAAGCGCCGCATGACACGCATTCGCTGTCCATGAACGGCTGGTCTTGACCGGGGGACACTCGGCTCTCAAAACCACGGCCAGAAATGGTGAGGGCAAAGGTGCCCTGGGTTTCTTCGCAAGCGCGCACGCAGCGGTTGCACACAATGCATTTGCTGGCGTCGTAGGTGAAGTAGGGGTTGGACTCGTCTTTCTTCGCATCGCAATGGTGTGCACCAGCGGCCTCGCCCACGCCATAGCGCACATTACGCAAACCGGTGACACCGGCCATGTCTTGCAATTCGCAGTTGCCATTGGCGCTGCAGGTCAAACAATCCAAGGGATGGTCGGAAATATAGAGTTCCATCACACCTTTGCGCAGGTCTTGCAACTTGGGTGTTTGGGTGCGCACCACCATGCCAGCTTCGGCGGGTGTGGTGCAAGAAGCGGGGAAACCTTTGCGACCATCAACTTCCACCAAACACAAGCGGCAAGAACCAAAAGGCTCGAGGCTGTCGGTGGCGCAAAGTTTGGGCACTTGAATCCCAGCTTCAACAGCAGCACGCATGAGAGAGGTGCCCTTGGGCACGCTGACGTCATAGCCGTCGATGCTTAAGTGCACAGTTTCTGTCGAAGTGCGGGCAGGTGTGCCGTGGTCGCGTTCTTGTTTCAGGTACATCAACATGGTGTTTCCTTAAGGAACAGAAACAGCTTTGGCTTCCAAGCCAAAGTCTGCGGGGTAATGGTTGAGTGCGGACAACACAGGGTAGGGTGTCATGCCGCCCATGGCGCACAAGCTGCCATGCAACATGGTGTCGCACAGGTCGCGCAGCAAATGCACTTGTTGTTCTTTGTTGGCAGCGGTGCCAATGCGGTCGATGGTTTCCATGCCGCGTGTGGAGCCAATGCGGCAAGGCGTGCATTTGCCACAGCTTTCAAGCGCACAAAATTCCATGGCGTAGCGGGCCAAGCTGGCCATGTTGGCTGTGTCGTCATGCACCACGATGCCACCATGTCCGACCACCGCACCGATGGCGGCGTAGGCTTCATAGTCCAGTGGCACATCCCACTGCGACTCGGGCACATAGGCACCCAAGGGGCCACCCACTTGCACCGCTTTGATCGGGCGGCCACTGCGGCTGCCACCACCGAAATCAAACAACAATTCGCGCAAGCTCAAACCGAATGCGCGTTCCACCAAACCGCCCTGCAACACATTGCCGGTGATTTGGAACGGCAAGGTGCCGGTGGAGCGGCCCATGCCAAAGTCTTTGTAAAACCCAGCGCCCTTGGCCATGATGATGGGCACGCTGGCCAAGGTGATGACGTTGTTGATGACGGTGGGTTGGCCAAACAAGCCTTCTAAGGCAGGCAAGGGCGGTTTGGCGCGAACGATGCCGCGCTTGCCTTCGATGCTTTCAAGCATGGCGGTTTCTTCGCCGCATACATAAGCCCCTGCGGCCTTGCGCACCTCAATGCGAAACGCCTTGCCACTGCCCAGCACGTTGTCGCCCAAAAAGCCCGCCGACTCGGCCAAGGCGATGGCGGTGTTCATGGTGGCGATGGCGTGCGGGTATTCGGAGCGGATGTAGATGTAACCCAAGGTGGCACCCACCGCCAAACCGGCGATGGCCATGCCTTCAATGAGCATGTAGGGGTCACCCTCCATGGTCATGCGGTCCGAGAAGGTGCCCGAGTCGCCTTCATCCGCGTTGCAAACCACATACTTTTGCGCAGAGGTAGTACCCAAGACGGTGCGCCATTTGATGCCTGCTGGAAACGCTGCGCCACCGCGACCACGCAAACCCGAATCGAGCACTTGCTGCACCACGGCAGTGGCCTCCATGGCCACGGCGTTTTTCAAACCGACCCAACCGCCGTGCGCGGCATAGTCGTCCAAAGACAGTGGGCGGGTGATGCCCATGCGGGCGAACGTCAGGCGTTGTTGCTTGGCCAAGTAAGGGATTTGATCGGTGAGACCCAAGCCCAAAGCATGTGTCCCGCCGTTCAAGAAACCGGCTTCAAACAAAGAGGCCACATCGTCTGTGCTGACCGGGCCATAGGCAACGCGGCCTTGTGGTGTCAACACTTCGACCAAGGGTTCGAGCCAAAACAGACCGCGTGAACTGTTGCGCTGAATGTCGATGGCGACGCCATGCTTTTCAGCATGGTGGTGCAAGGCATCCACCACGTCATCGGCACCGGCGGCCAAAGCGGCGGAATCGCAAGGAACGTAGAGCGTGATCATGCGGCGCTCCCGAGTTTGGCCACAACGGCGCTGAATTTGGCTTCGGTCATGCGGACATGCATCTTGTCGTCAATTTGCATGGCAGGTGAAGAGGCACACAGACCCAAGCAATACACCGGCTCTAAAGAAAACTTGCCATCGACGCTGGTTTCATGGGCGCCACAACCCAACAAGCTTTGTGCTTGCGCCCACAGCGCTTCACTGCCACAAGCGCGGCAGGCTTCGGCACGGCACACCTGAACCACGTGGTGGCCCGGGGGTGTGCTGCGAAAGAAGTGGTAGTAGGTGATGACGCCATGCACCTCGGCGCGAGACAGGTTCATGCCTTCTGCGATCAAGGGCACGGCGTTGGCTGGAATAAAGCCCAAGGCGTCCTGAACGGCATGCAACAAGGGGAGCAACCCCCCCGGTTGCTCTTGGAATTGGGGCAAGAGCTGGCTGACCAGCAAGAGTTCAGGCGCGACAAGAGGCTTGTTCATAAGTCAATCAGTTGAAAAATTTAGAGACACTTTGCAAGGTGCGGTAGATGCCCCAAGCCAAAGGAATGCTCACGGCGGTCCAAGCCAACCAAACGATCACAGGGCTCACATGTGAAGGTGCGCCGGTGCCGTGTACTTCGGAAGCGCTGGCTTTTTCGTGGGCAAGTTTTTTCTCATGGGCCAATTCCTCGGGCGTCATGAAATGCTTGGGATGGACAGGACGGATCATCAGGTTGGCGATCAAGCCCACCACCAACATACCCACCAAGATGAACATGGTTTGGTTGTAAACCTGTTCACGCGGCAGGCCCAATCCGAGTTGGTAGTCGCGCATGTAGTTCACCACCACGGGACCCAAAATACCGGCGGTGGCCCAAGCGGTGAGCAAGCGACCGTGGATGGCGCCCACCATTTGCGTGCCAAACAAGTCGGCCAAGTAGGCAGGCACGGTGGCAAAACCACCGCCATACATGCTCAAGATGATGCAAAACGCAGCCACAAACAACAACTTGTTCCCGGCCATGGCGCTGGCAGGCACCGAGGCGTACAAAGCGGCGCCAAGGACAAAAAACACCACGTAAGTGAGTTTGCGACCAAGCTTGTCGGACAAACTGGCCCAGATAATGCGACCGCCGATGTTGAACAAACTCAGCAGCGCCGTGAAGCCAGCGGCCACGCCTGCAATCATCGTCAACTGTGTTTTATCCAACTCGATGAACTTGGCCTCGATGCCAATCAGGGCACCCCCAAACACCTCTTGCAACATCGGGCTGGCCATGCCAATCACGCCAATGCCTGCAGACACGTTCATGCACAACACCACCCACACCATCCAAAATTGTGGGATGCCCCACACTTTGCTGACATGCACATGTTGTTGCGTGATCATGGCGTTATTGGCTTGCTGTGGCGGTGGTGTCCAGCCCGCTGGTTTCCAACCTGTGGGAGGAACACGGTAGCCCAATGCGCCACCCATCATGAAAACAAAATAAACCAAGGCCATGCAGACAAAGGTCTGCCACACGCCCACCTCAAGGTCGGTCGCGAATATCTTCATCAGTTCAGCGGCCAGTGGTGAGCCGATCATGGCACCACCACCAAAGCCCATGATGGCCATGCCGGTGGCCATGCCACGACGGTCTGGGAACCACTTGATGAGTGTGCTGACAGGGGAGATGTAGCCCAAGCCCAAACCAATGCCACCAATGACACCGGAGCCCAACAACATCATCCAAAACTGGTGGTAGTAAATGCCAGCTGCAGAAATCAGCATGCCGCCGCACCAGCAAATGGCACTGACCACACCTGCTTTGCGCGGGCCTGCACGTTCGAGCCAGCCACCCCACAAGGCTGCTGAGCTACCCAGCAGCACAAAAAACATGGTGTACATCCAACCCAGCGTGGAGACTTTCCAGTCGCAAGTGGAGATGAACAATTCTTGGAAGAAGCCAATGTCGGGACCGCATTGAATGGCATCTTTGATGCCCAGCGCTTTGGACAGCGGGAGCCAAAACACAGAGAAGCCGTAGGCCATGCCGATGCAAAGGTGAATAGCGAGAGCGGCGGGTGGAACCAGCCAGCGGTTGAATCCCTCGCCTGCAATGATGCGTTCCTTTGACAAAAAGCCGGGTGTGCCGTTTGCCGCGCTCTCGGAAGCGTCAACTGATGTGCTCATGTTGTCTCCAATTTTTTGGTTGTTGTGCCAGCGTTCGACTTTAACGTATGCTTTCCCAGCACAACCGAGTCTAGGGAAAGCACTGAGACGCCGCAATATGTCTGTTGTGCTCAGTTAAGATCGGACTCTTCAACACAACTAATATGCTCTTGAGAGCCTATATCCTGGATGCACAAAGTCTCGATCAAGCCGCAGTGGACCATCAGTGACGCCCATGGTCACAACCTGGCCCCTCGCTTGCTGGAATTGCTGGCCGAAGTGCAAAGCCATGGCAGTTTGTCGGGCTCGTGCAAAAAAACCGGTGCCTCTTACCGGCATGCTTGGAGCCTGATTCGTCAAGGCGAGCAGCAGTTGGGCATGTCTTTGTTGAACATGGAGCGTGGGAAAGGTTCCACCCTGACGCCCTTGGCCGAGAAGTTGGTGTGGGCTGGGCACCGAATTTCTGCGCGGCTCACGCCCATGTTGGAAACCTTGGCCTCGGAACTTGAAGGGGAAATTGGCCGGGTTTTGTCCACCAGCAACGAGGTGTTGCGGGTTCATGCCAGCCATGGCTTTGCCGTTGAAAAAATGATTGAAAAGCTGGCGCTGTCGGGCACCCATGTTGAGCGCAAGTATGTCGGCAGTGTGGAGGCGGTGGCCTCTTTGCATGCGGGAGCTTGTGAAATTGCTGGTTTTCACATCCCGCAGGGAGAGTATGAAGAATTGGCGTTCAAGCATTACGCCAAATGGCTCAAACCCAAGGAAAGCCGCATCATCCATGTGGCCACGCGCCGCCAAGGTTTCATGGTGGCCAGCGGCAATCCCCACAAAATTTACGAGGTGAAAGACCTGACCCGCAAAGGCTTGCGCTTCGTCAATCGCCAGCCCAGCAGTGGCACGCGGTTTTTGCTGGAGTGTTTTCTGAAAAAAGCCCAAGTCGATCCGTCCCTCATTGCAGGCTATGAGCAGGCTGAATTCACGCATGCAGCTGTGGCCGCCTATGTGGCCAGTGGCATGGCCGATGTCGGCTTTGGCGTGGAAACCCCTGCGCGGCGCTTCAAGCTGGAGTTTTTGCCCTTGGCCACCGAGCGCTATTTTTTGCTGTGCAACCAGTCCGACTTGGACAAGCCGCATTTGCAAGCGGTCTTGAAAATTTTGAACAGCGATGAATTTCAGTTTGCCGTGAATCAGTTGCCCGGCTACACCGCCGCGCATTGCGGCCAGGTGGCCACCATCCCTGAGGCCTTTCCAGACACGGGGCTGAGCAAGAAATTCTGAGCGTACAAAAAAAAGGACACCCGAAGGTGTCCTTTTGCTTCAGCTGTAAGGGCTGATCAGTAAATGAATGTCGGGTTGACAATCGCTTGCACTGTGCCGGTGGTGCGGTGAGGCGCCACGGTGATCATGCCTTCATAAACTTTGTCCTTGATAGCTTGTTCGGCCACCACGTTCTCCAAAATGAAGACGCCAAATTCGGCCAGCAAAATCTGGTGAACGTGGAACACTTGGCCCGCATTTTCAAATGGGATCACTTCCAAGCCCCAAGTGTCTGAACCGACCATGGCCACACCCAAATTGGCCAGGTAACGTGCGCCTTGCACGCCCAAGCCAGGGTGTGCTGCACCATTGCGCTTGTCATCCACGCCCAGCAGTTTGTGCCAGCCGGTGTAGAAGATCACGATGTCGCCCTTGTTGATTTTCATGTTGCCTTGTTTTTTAAGCGCGGCTTCAATTTCGGGTTGGTTGAAGGCCACGCCTTCAGGGATGATGTCCTTGCCCATCAACGCCGTCATGTCCAACAACACAGCGCGTGTGGCCACGGCAGGCACGGTTTCAATGCCGAATTTTTTCAGGCCTGAAATGCCAGTGATTTCGCTGCCAGGTGTGCAGTTGTAATAGGTGTTGTCAATACCAATGTGGCCCAAGCCATCCAACTGCGTACCGATACCCACCCAGGTTTGCAAAATGTCGTCGTGGTAGTTGGTTTTGGTGTTGCCCAAGCTTTGACCTTCATAGTCTTGTCCGGGACGCACGATGGTCACAGAGTAGGTGCGAGGAGCGAAGGCGGGGGTTTTGGTGTTGGTTTCAATACCCATGCGCATGGACTTGCCTTGCTTGACCAGCTTGGAGGCAGCCATCACGTTGTCCTTGGTGATGTTGTTCAAAGCGCCAATTTGGTCGCTTGCACCCCATTTGGATTTGTGGCATTTCTCATAGGCAAATGCGCTGCCCATCGACAAAGTACCGAGTACTGCACTGGCGAAAAAAACCGCAGCTATTTTCTTAAATTTCATGAATTGTCTCCGTTGATGGGCCCGTTGGTTGGCGAAACCTGTGCAGCAGGACGGGCCTCAGACCCTGATGCACATTGAACATGAATACGTTGAAACTCTTGCTCACCTTGGGTGTCGGTGAGCCTTTTTTCGCGGGTGAAATCTGAGGAACAGGCATCGCTGCTGAGCACTTGACCCAAGCGCGGCTGAAAGCCGATGTACCAAGTGGGGTCTTGCATCTGCAATTTGACCTGGTCCAATTGTTTGTCAGCCGCCAGCTGAACAGCAAACTCTAGAAAAATGCCGCCTTGGAAACCGCGTCCCGCGTCCCGCGCTACAAAATTGTTGACTTGGAAATTCAACGGTTTGCCAGTCTGCGCATCTTCAATGGTGAGGAAATACTGGTAGGGCTGCATCAGGCTTTGGTTCGCCTCGGCAAAAGCCTGGAGTTCATCCGGGTCGAGCTGGCTGTTTTTGTTCAGGTCGATGTTCTCGCGGACTAGCAGGGTGTTTTGCGCGTCCATTTGCCAACTGACATGAAAGCCCGTGAGTTGGCGAGCTTGGTTCAGCATGGGGTCAAGCTGGTAGGCCAAGCGCAGATGCGGGTGCGCATGGGCCAAACCCACACCGATTGTCAAAAGAGCGATCAGCGAAGCTTTGAGAAAAACAAAAGACACCTGCCACCCACCATTCATGAATCAGAATAAGAAGCCAATATCGCAAGAATCAATTCAAAATTACATAGGGGTATTCGATAGGAATTTTCTATTATTGAGAATGTATTCTCAAAAACCCCCTTGGTTGGTGCCCCCGACAGGAATCGAACCTGTATCACTCCCTTAGGAGGGGAGAGTTCTATCCATTGAACTACGGTGGCTGGCAAAGAATTGTAGGCTTGGGGTTTGAGCAGATTGTCACGAACAAAGACAGGGGGCTTCTCATGGGCATTTGGATTGAACTGGGCGTATTTGGGCTGGTGTTTGTGTTCGCGCTGCACCAATGGAACGACTTGAAAAAAGAGAAGCTGAAGCGGGAGCAACAAAAAGCGGCAGCGGATGCCGAAACCCCAAAGGAAAGCTAAGCGGATATCGCTGGCGCAACACCGTGCTTATTGAATCCGATTGGATAGGGTCAGTTATTTGCTCAGCATCCGCATCGCGTCTTCCAGTCCCTTGAGGGTGAGCGGAAACATGCGGTTGCTGACCAGCTGTTGGATGATGCTGATGCTTTGCCGGTATTGCCACACACCCAGCGGCTCGGGGTTGATCCAAGCAAACTTGGGGTAGGCGTGGGTTAAGCGTTGCAGCCATTCGGCACCGGCTTCTTCATTGTTGTATTCCTACATCTTGTTTTTTGAATAGAATCAACTTTTATGAAAAATAACCTACTTTACATTTATTTTGTTCTGATGGTCGGGGGTGCTTTTGCGCAAAGCTCTTTACCTGCTTGTCAGGGTGGTGATAAAGCTATGTGGACTAATTGTTTTGGTTCTACCACTTTTGCAAACGGTAGAAAATATGTGGGTGAGTTTAAGGACAGCCAAATTCACGGGCAAGGTACTCTTACACTTCCAGACGGTAAAAAGTATGTGGGTGAATTCAAGAATGACAAAGCTAACGGGCAAGGAACTATTACATATCCAGATGGTGCCAAGTCTGTGGGTGAATTCAAGGACGACTTACGTAACGGGCAAGGTACTTATACATCTCCAGATGGTGGCAAGTATGTGGGTGAATGGAAGGACGACCATTTTCACGGTCAGGCTACTCTGACATATCCAGACGGTAGAAAGTATGTGGGTGAATTCAAGGACGGCTTACGTAACGGGCAAGGTAATATTACATTTCCAGATGGTGCCAAGTACGTGGGAGAGTTCAAGGACGACCAATTTCACGGGCAAGGTACTCTGACATATCCAGACGGTAAAAAGCATTTGGGTGAATTCAAGGACAACCAATTTCACGGGCAAGGTTCTCTGACATATCCAGACGGTAAAAAACATTTGGGTGAATTCAAGAATGTATATGGCTATGTCACTTTTTATGACAAAGATGGTTCAATCATCAACAAAGGTCAATGGGTTGATGGCAACTTTGTTCCTTCTTTAGAAGTACAACAAGTAGTTGCACAAAGTTCTCAGCAATCAAATACTCCAAAAACAGAAATTGTGAACAATGCAATTAAACAGGATCTTGAACCCCTAGTGTATATAAAAGAATTAAGAAAATGTATAGACATTGGTTCATCTCAATTCAATAAAAGAGAAGCAGAAGATTTTGTTATTGAATACAAGAAATATCTGATAACTGAAGCAGGAAATACCGAAGAAGAGATTAATATAAATGTTAAAGAAGCATACAAGAAAATTATTACTATTAATACTTTAATGAGTCTTGGACTAAAGCCATCTTCACCTGAGTTAGTGCTTCTTTGTGTTTCCATTGAAAAGGATTTCAAAAATTCAATGGCGTCATTTTATGCTTCAAGAGGCGGCAAGAAGAAAGTACAAAACAATATTGCACTCTCAGATATTGTTAAAATACACAAAACAAATATATTAAAATTTAACGAAATATATAAAGACACAGATTTAGAAATACTTGATGGATCAATTGTTTTTAACAAAATCACATTTACCAATCGCACATATTACGGTAATCCTGCTATATTTGGTTTTAGATACTGGTATGACTCTTTCAATGAGTGTATTTCAGATACAAATCCAGCGGCAGGAAATAATAGAAATGTTTGTAGAAGAGAAAATATAGTTAATATTACTAACATTGCAATGATTCAACAAAAAAGTAAAATAAAAATCATTTGCCAAAATTCTGATATTATACAATCTGAAGAAGATAAAGAATCAAATATGGATATATTAAAAAATTTGATGCCTGAAAGTAAAATATTTCTGAAGAAATCAAAAATTAAAAAGGTATTAGAATCTGATATTTTATTATTAGAGAACTGTTTTTTTGCTGCTAAATAGTGACTTGAAAAGAGAGCGACTGAAGCGTGAAAAGCAGCAGGCTGAATCAGACAATCAGTTGCTCATAAGCTTAACAGTTGGATCTCATCTTCCAAGCCTTTTAGTGTGAGCGGGAGCATGCGGTCGCTGACCAGCTGCTGGATGATGCTGATGCTTTGTCGGTATTGAATTTTACTTAAGTAATTTATAAATTATTTTGACGTTTAAATTTTCTAAGCATTGAATTATTTATATCTGTCTTATAACAAAGTGGATCGTAACCCCCAGCTTTTGAATAAGCGCTTCTACCCCCACATGATGATCCGTTTCTTGCAACGCTGTAAGGGCATGCACAAACAGATGGATATGAAGCGATTGATTGATTGATCATCTGTTGCTTAATTTGGTCATCAGTCAACGACTCTCTAGAATTTGAATTAACTGAACATGCAAATAAAGCCGAAAGTAAAGCGATTTTAAGTGTATTCATATTTTAACCATCCAAATCATCTGAAGAAGTGCAACTTAGTGAAGCTTACTACGAACTAGCTTTTGACTTTGATTGATTTTTTAACCTTCTAATCATCAAACCAATTGTAGAATAAATCGTATTACATACATATATATGTATGCAACTCTTGTTAGATTGCATCAGAACAGCCCACAGTGTGCTTGCTCATAATAGTTGTTTCCATCCAAAAACCAATATCCCAATGACTCCGCCTATCACGGCTATTGCCGCTACAAAAGTACAAATACCAAGAAAATAGATAACTAATTGGGCTATAAGTTGTCGACCAAAGTCAAACGATAAATTCATGCTTTTGAATATGACATAGGTAGCTTTGTATGTCTGTTCTCCCGCCTCAATTTTTCTTTTTGTCTCAATGTAGAAAGAATAAATAAGACCAATTATAAAAATTGAAAAAACTATATAGCCTAAAGCAACTGCTTTGGGATACAAATAGCCCAATATCAAAGGCAGAGCTAAAAAAACAAACAAAACGCCCCACCCCACCAAATTTTTCCAAAGAGAAGATTGGAAAAACTGTTTGATTGGCACTATCAGTTTGGACAGCAATGGGTTCATTTCACTTCTTTTTCAAGCAGTATAAAGTGTTTCCAGTCCAGATGATATAACTATTTCAGCAGAAGTTACAACTCCTACCTCTGAGATTTGGATTTTCACTGTATTACTACCCTCCATACCTGCTGTTAGTGCACTTTGTGGGTATTTTAGTGGAGGGCAATTCTTTATAGTAGCTTCATGGCTTTGAGAAAATGAATAGAATCGAAATTTATTCAAGAATGTCTAAGACAGAATTCGAAGAATTGATTCGGGTGATAGAAAAATGTAGTCGAGAAAAAATACTTCACTATGTTTGAGATGAATAAAGAATATAGAAATTGAATATAATATAAAGTATAAATTTAACCTGCTTCACTATAAATTTGGAAAACTACCGCGTGAAGAAAGTTCAATCATGTCAGTTGCCTTTTTATAATATCGACTTGCAGTAGCTGCTAATATATTCTTTTTGTCTGTAATGGCTGCAGGAGTGTCACTTGAGCGAATTAAATTTTTGATGTTCAACTTCATATCCTGACTAATTTGCCAAAATGGTTTATTAGGGTTATTTTGCTTTTCATCCCAAACAATAAGTGCAATTTCAAGAAATTTCACGTCTACTTTCTTTGATGGTATAAATTTAGCTTTTGAGTAATTAGATGCTCTGGTTCCCTTCTTGTTTTTATGGTGTTTTGATACGATTTTTCTAAAATCTTTTACAAGTTGGTTTATTGGTAGATCAAGCGGTACGTTTAAATTAATAGACTGCGGCATTGACAACTCAGATAATTCAGATTTAGTGTTTATTAATACAATAGATCGTTTCAGCGGTTCTGCAAATAATGTCACCCCTCTGTTGTCCTTAATCCACCAGTTTTTAAAATCCGTTGATGTGACATCTCCAAAGAGTTTAAATAATTCTTCGCAGTAACCAGAACCGTTATTTTCACAAGTTAATTTGTATTTCTCATTACGTCGCAGGTATTCAAACCACCAATAATAGACCGACTTTTTCCAATGTGATGAGGATTTTGGATTCGTCTGTGTTCCAAAAGTGGGGTGAGCAAATGGGAAATGTCTGCTTTTCATAATTTAACGTTAACACATCAAAAGGAACATGTGAAGAGTCAATGTTTTTCAAAGAGTTATTTTGTCATACTTACATTGTGATTTAAAAATAAATCACATTTTTTTTTCAAACTTTTTAAGGAAATATAATGTCAAATTCAGTAAAAATATCTCTATCTTTAATTACTTCACTTGATGGGTTAAATAAACTAAAAAATATTATTAACACCAGAACTAAGGAAATTGATTTTGAATCAATTATTGCTCTTCCACAAGAGATTAAAATTTTTAGTACAAAAAATCAAATTAAATGGAAGCACGATAACTGGGGTTCTATTCATGGCTATCTGGTTTCTTTTGAATCTAAAATTCATAATGATCAAAGAGTTACTCTCATTGTATTTGAATTCTCCAGTGGATTACCATTGCCAATCATTGAAAAATTAATCCACATAGCTTCATCAAGTCAAGCTTTAATTAAAATTGAAGAAATTGACAGACAAGTTACTTTGATTAGGTATGTTGGTTCAATTGGATTCAATAGATGTTTTTATAAAATAAAGAATCCTGATTATGGCAATGAAACTAATGATTTAACTACAAATTTTTATAACTGTGATATCAGTGATGATTTTATTAATGATATTGTAATAGATAATGATTTAGAGAGACTGTGTGAGTTAGTCCAATTTAATCCTGGTGAATTTTATTTAACTGAAACAAGTTAAATTGTTAAATATTTAATTTTAAGACCCCTTCTGGGGTCTTTTTTTTTTATCTAAATACCTTCTTTCAGGAGGTATCAATGCAACAAGAAGATGACTTTAATTTTTGGTTAGATGAATGCCGCAACTACGGACTGAGGGTAACTAGAGACAGACTGATCAAGTCGCTCTATGAATTTGATGACTTTGCCTATCAGTTCGCAATGTCACCAGACTCCAAGACAATGATTGTTCTGCTTGAGAGGGAGGTGTTCAATGATGACGTTTAAACAATGGTTGAAACACCGAGAACAGAGTCCACAACCCACTCAACAGCCAGTTCCCACCAGTCAAAAAGGTGGAACATCCGACCAGTTGAAGCTGGAAACCTACCACAGTAGAAAGAGACCAGCTGGTTAAGCCACTGAAATCAGGGTGTTTTGATGACCAGACGGTTTCTTAGAAAGAAACCGTCTAGTGGGTCAGGTTCGAATTTCGTCAAACCGCACCTTGTTGAACAGTCTATGATTCGATATACTATTCTATAATATAAAATGTATTCTTTATAATTAAAAGTAATAATCAATAGAACCGTGTAATACAGAATGAAATTCTGGGGGTCACCGAGGTACTCAGAACCGAATAAAGACTGGATTAATCAATTCTGAGGGGTTTTGGTAGGGTAACAATCCAATGAACAGATATAGACTTTCAGGATTGGATCTACAACAACAGTAAAAGTCTTCCCACTCCTCCCATATGAATGATTTACTATACTTAATATCGTTTAAGGTACAGTAAAAGTTATATATGGGAGGAGTGTTGAAACATTTACTGTATTGAGGTGATGGAATCACTATGAGAAAACAATATTGGATTGGACCCCCCGAACACAATAAACCCAGTGATCAAATTGAGGTTTGGTTGGAGTCGGGTGACTTGGCTCCTTATGTCAAACCCTCTAAGAAAAGCAATGTCCCTGACAATTTCTTGATTGTTGGGTTTGATACTGAATACAAGACCCCTGATAGTGCTGTCACTGGTCAACAGATCAAGGACGGTGAGGCGATATCAGAGATTTTGTCTTATCAGTTCTATGCAAAAACAATTGATGGTGTCGTGTGGCAAGGAATTTGTTGTCCTGAAAAGGATCAGCGTTTAACTCTGCAAGAGTTCATGCTGTTTGTACTTGGTTCAGGGGCACGGTTGCATGGTTTGAAGTCAATTTCATCCAAAATATATTTGGTTGGTCATTTCACAAGAGCTGACATTCCAGCTTTTGCAAACTTTGCACAAATTAATAACCAGTTCTTCGCAGTCAGGAACACATTTGTCTCGATTGATCAAGCTTTAAAGGTCGAGATACCTACTGATGATGGTCAGATAAACAAACTGATGATCCATATCCGTGACACGATGCTTTTGACACCTCAATCTTCGAGGAGTTTGAAGAAGATTGGTGAATTAGTTGGGATTGAGAAGGTTGAGTTGTCTCCTGACAGGTCAATTTATAAAAAGCTGATCAGGAACATGGACCGTGTTAGGTCCGATCAGTGGGAATTATTCAAACGATATGCTTTAACTGATGCAGAAATCTGTGTCCATTACATTGAAAAAGTAATGGCAGAGTACAAGAGTGTGACTGGCAAGGTTAAGGTTCCTGTGACGTTAACTGGTATCGGAATTGATTTACTAGAAAAGAAATGGACTGAAAGCGGTGTTGATCGATTGGCAGTTTTAGGAAAAGAAGCTGTTGTTGAAAAGGTCTTTAACAAAAGCAAAGGCTACTATGAAAAAAGGACTGTTGAAGTCAACCTGCCTCATGTCCGTTACAACGAAGCATTTGCAACAGACTGTTATCACGGTGGAAGAAACGAACAGTTTTGGTTTGGTCCAGGATTTCCAGATAAATGGTCTGACTATGACTTGTCCTCTGCATACCCCACTGCTATGTCTTTAATCGGTATGCCTGATTGGAATGGGACGTATCAAACTTTAAACATTGATGAGTTCACTTCTGAAACTTTAGGTTTTGCATCAGTTGAGTTTGAGTTTCCCAAAGACTGTCGATTCCCAACGTTACCAGTCAGAACTGCAAATGGATTAATTTTTCCATTGAAAGGGAAAACCGAATGTGCTGCCCCTGAAATTTACTTGGCAAAAGCGGTTGGAGCGAAGCTAACGATCACACATGGTGTGATCGTTCCAACAGACAAAAGTCAAAGAGTTTTTGAGGGGTTCATTAAGGAATGTATTGAGCGCCGAAATAAAGCTGGGAGTAAAACTCTACAGGGTTTATTTTGGAAGGAAATCAGTAACTCAACCTATGGAAAAACTGCTCAAGGACTAAGAGAAAGACGGGTTTATGACTTAAGGGACCGTCAAACAAAGTTGTTGCCACCAAGTCGAATCACTAACGCATACTTTGCGGCATACATCACTTCATTTGTCCGTGCTGTACTCGGTGAGGTCATGAACTCAATTCCATCTGATAAAACTGTATTCAGTTGCACAACGGACGGGTTCTTGTCGACGATCAACGATGCTGAATCGGTTGAAGCGACAAAAGGACATTTATGTCATTTGTACAGGCAACAACGTGAAATATTGTCTGGATCAAGTCAAGTGCTTGAGATAAAGCATCAGGTTAAAACCCCTCTTGGTTGGAGAACACGTGGACAGGCAACGTTAGATACTGGTGACTTTGGGGATTCACACCCTAATGTTCTATTGGCAAAAGGTGGCATCTGGACACCACCAGAGTTTGAGGAAAAGGAGGACCAAAATGATGAAATCATCAATTACTTCTTTGACCGAACAACTGAATCAGAAATAGACATTAAGGGTTCCACGGGTTTGAGGGAAATGATTGAATATGGTGCGGACTTGGTTGAGAAGGTAGTGACCAAGCGTTTGAAAATGGAATACGACTGGAAACGACGTCCTTTTGGCATTAAACACTCCCTTAAGTACGATCACATTGCATTTAGTACTGAACCATGGTCCACGGCTGAGCAATTTGCAATGATGCGTGAAACGTTTGATGACTTTAATAAGAATTCACCTCGTTGCATTAAAAAAGTTGATGATTTAAAAATACTGTCCAGTTATGTTGAAACGAAGTCAAGTGCGTCTGGAGAAGCTGGCAAATATATTAAGAAAACTGACGGTGATGTGAAGCGTTTAAGACAAATGTTGTGTGCAGCGTTTAAGCAGCGCAAGGCTGGCATCAGATTCTCAAGAGCTACTAATGAAGAGTTTGCTAATTCTTTAAGAAGTGTTGGCATCCCTTGTGTCAAGACCGATGTCGAAAATGGTTCGAAAAAGAAATACTTGTCGCATCAAGTCCTTCCAACGGAACGTGTTGTTAATTTATTGCACAAAGTTAAAGGTGAGTGCATACCGTCATTAGACATTGATGATTTATTGTTTAAGTTCGAAAAGGGTGGTTTGTCCATTCGGTTGATCAATGATGAATCTTGTGAGTTCATTGATCGGTTGCAGTAAGTTGTTTGGTGTTAAAAATATTGATCACATTGACTGCTTTTCTGGAGACTTGTTCTTGCTCGATGTGGGCATATCGCATCGTGGTTTGGATATCTGCATGTCCCAGTATTTCCTTGATCTCATAGAGATTTAGTCCATTCTGGATCAGTCTGGTGGCGTGTGTGTGTCTGAGGGTGTGTGCTGAACATCCCTCAAGTCCTGCTCTCTTGAATGCTCTCTGAATGACATGTGTAAGTGTCCGACGTGCATTTCCCTGTTTACTCGTGAAAATATAGGTGCTGATTCGTTTCTTATAGCGCTCAGTCAGGACATTGACCACCCTGTCCGTCATGTATAGAACTGATTCGTTTTGAACCTTGGTTCTCCATAAGGCGATAGTCTTTTTCTCTAGATCAATGTTCTCCCACTTCAGGTTGCAGATTTCACTGTGTCTGGCACCGGTGTCCAGTAACAGGATGATCAGGTGGTACAGGTCAATCATCTGCTGCTTGACGATATTGTTGCGCTGATTGAAGGGAGGCATACCATCAACGTCACGGTAGGGGTTGACCTCAACAAGGAGTCTTTGCTCTTCACCCTCTGTCAGATACCTCAACCGTCCTTTGGATACTTTGACCCTTGGTATTTCAACCTCAGACGTTTGGTACCCTAGTTTCTTGGCGTACTTGATCGTGGCACCAACAGGGTGGAGTTTGTGTTTGATCGTTGCGTTGGAAAGTCCAATTGAGTGAAGGTGATTTCGGTACTGTTCAATTTCCTCGGTACTGATTTGGTGTATATGTTCCAAATGCGTCCAATACTTAATTGCATAACCGCAATAGGACACCAGTCGAGGATGTGTCTTAATGTCCTTTTTAGAGTTGGTAAAGATTTGGAATGCCTTTGGAATGTCGATCGGTGCTTTAGTCCCTAGTTGATGCTGTTTGATTAACTGCATCCTCCATTGGGATTCCAGATCACGAGCAAGTTTTTTGTCTGTTGTCTTGGATGACTTAATGAATGTCTTACCGTTGAATTGAAACTGTATGTACCAAAACTTGGATCCATCTCGTTTTGTGACTGCCATTGTTAGTCGCCCCTTGATTGGTGATTAATTCACTGATGTGTGGAATATTCCAATGAAAGGCGTTCCTTGGACAACGGGGAAAACAGTGTTAAGTTATTGTTTGCAAAATGAATAAATCAACGAAGTTGATGTTTAGAAGGGTGGCACACCCTTCTAAACTGTATGGATGGTTAATCGCTAAGAAATACTATCTGTTGGAATTTGACTTGTTCTGACGCTTAAGTTTTCGGGTGATGTTGTAAAAGTAGGTTGGGGACCCTTTAATGGTGATATCTGCACCTTCAATGAATGCTCTTAAGACAACATCTCGACTCTCGTTCTGAAGGATCTGATAGATTGTTCTTGCTGCAGCTGCTTTGCTGCGCTGTTGGACCAGTTGTTCTCTTCCATCGTTAATGGCTCGTTGGTACAGTTCTGGATCGCTAGGAATCGCTGGTTGTTCAGTGGTGTTGGTTTGATCGTCTGGTTTGGTTTGTTCACTGTTTGTTTTTGTCACGGTAAGTTCTCCAAAGTTTATTGATAAGTTCACTGGTTGCGTTTGTGTCAGGATTTTCGAAACCAGAAATGTTCTCAATCAACATGAATACAACTTCAATAAATTGACTCTTGTGCAAGGTACAACCGTGATCAGACCGGATAAGTTCAACCAGTCGTTGTTGTTGTAGTTTTGAAAGTGTCACCTGTTGATTTCGTGTTCATCTGTTGAGAACATGAACGATCAACGGTTTTATTCTTTAAGACAACGGGTAAGTTTTAAGTGGCACTAAGTTGCTATACCGTTATTGGTTTCTGTGCGGCAATCAGTACTGGGGTTGAACTGGGCACACCCATTCCATCCCCACGTTAATGGATTCCCTTAAGTCTGGATAAATTGGGTGGCGTGCAGATAACCAACAGAAATATAAGAGTACTAAAGTAGTATTAGGAGGGGAGAGTTCTATCCATTGAACTACGGTGGCTGGCAGAGAATTGTAGGCTTGGGGTTTGCGCAGATTGTCACGAATAAAGACACAGGGAGCTTCTCATGGGCATGTGGATTGAGCTGGGCGTTTTTGGGCTGGTGTTTGTGTTCGCGCTGCACCAATGGCACGACTTGAAAAAAGAAAAGCTCAAGCGGGAGCAACAAAAAGCGGCAGCGGATGCCGAAACCCCAAAGGAAAGCTAAGCGGGTAGCGCTGGCGCAACACCGTGCATATTGAATCCGATTGGATGGGGTCAGTTATTTACTTAGCATCCGCATCGCGTCTTCCAGTCCCTTGAGGGTGAGCGGAAACATGCGGTTGCTGACCAGCTGTTGGATGATGCTGATGCTTTGCCGGTATTGCCACACACCCAGCGGCTCGGGGTTGATCCACGCAAACTTGGGGTAGGCGTGGGTTAAGCGTTGCAGCCATTCGGCACCGGCTTCTTCGTTGTTGTATTCCACGCTGCCACCGGGCTGCAAAATTTCATACGGGCTCATGGTGGCGTCGCCCACGAAAATGAGTTTGTGGTCTTTGTTGTACTTGCGGATCACGTCCCAGGTGTCGAATTTTTCGGCGAACCGGCGGCGGTTGTTTTTCCACAAAAAGTCATACACGCAGTTGTGAAAATAGAAAAACTCCAGGTGTTTGAACTCGCCTTTCACCGCTGAGAACAACTCTTCCACCCGTGACACGTGTTCGTCCATGGTGCCGCCCACATCCATCAGCAACAACAGCTTCACGTTGTTGTGCCGCTCGGGCCGCATCTTGATGTCCAAGTAGCCCGCATTGGCGGCTGTGCTGCGGATGGTGTTGTCCAAATCGAACTCGTCTTCCGCGCCTTCGCGGGCAAAGCGGCGCAGTCGGCGCAGCGCCACTTTGATGTTGCGTGTGCCCAGCTCGACGCTGTCGTCATAGTCTTGGAAAGCGCGTTGCTCCCACACCTTCACAGCGCTTTTGCCGCCGCCTTTGCCGCCAATGCGGATGCCTTGTGGGTTGTAGCCGCCATTGCCAAACGGCGAGGTGCCGCCGGTGCCAATCCATTTGTTGCCGCCTTGGTGACGCTCTTTTTGTTCTTCCAAGCGCTTCTTCAAAGTTTCCATCAGCTCGTCCCAGCCCATTTTTTCAATCGCGGCTTTTTGCTCGGGCGTGAGTTCGTTTTCCAGGGTTTTCTTCAGCCATTCCAGCGGTACATCGGCAGTGAAGTCGGTGAGCATCTCCACGCCTTTGAAATACGCACCAAAGGCTTTGTCGAACTTGTCGAAATGCTTTTCATCCTTCACCAAAATCATGCGGCTCAGGTGGTAGAAATCGTCCATGCTGCTCGATTCGCTTTGCGGCCCCACCACATTGGCTTGCAGCGCTTCCAAGAGCGTGAGGTATTCCTTCACGGACACCGGCAGTTTGGCCGAGCGCAAGGTGTAGAAGAAGTCGATCAGCATGGGGGATCAATCCTTGTTGGGCCAACGCTCAGCAGATTGACGGAAATGCAAGCAAGCAAGAATGATCACCTTTTTTCCTTCAATGTAATAGTGCAAGCCATAGGGGAAGCGCCTTAATTTCAACCAGCGAAAGGGTTCTCGTGTCACGGGATGCCGTTCAGGGTTTCGGGACAAATTTTCAGAACCAGCCGCAACGCTTCTCACAAAGGCGTCTCCTAATCCTGAGCGCAATCGTTCGTACCAAGCAAATGCCGCTTCAACATCCTGAGAGGCTTCAGGGTTGAAATTAACGATAAAGGTCAAAGCCTAACCCCAAGTTGCTGGGCAATGTCTTGGATGGAAACAGCGCTGTCTGGATGGTTTTGGGACCAAGCCAATCGGCGGTGCAATTCTTCAAAACAGCTGTCTGAAATAGGGGGAACTGATTCTGTTTCCAGGGAATCCCACAAGTCTTCAACCAGCTGCAATTTTTCTTGAGAGCCAAGTTGTTGGATGTTTTGGATCAATGAATTCATGGCAAGTCCTTGATTGAATTTCAAGCGGTGTGCGTGACATTGGTTTGTGTAAATTTCCGATCATTGTTTTGGAAATCCAAATGCAATTTCACATTCTGCCATTCGCTATGGATGATGCTGTCAAAACAGGTGTCTGGCAATGCTTCTTTCGCCATCTGGCAGGGCAGCATGGTCAATCAGCGGTTGCGGCTTTGCATGAACACCAGTTTCTCAAACAGCGTCACATCTTGCTCGTTTTTCAGCAGCGCACCCACCAGCGGCGGCACAGCCACTTTGTCGTCCTGGGTTTGCAGCGCGGCCAGCGGAATGTCCTCGGCCACCAAGAGCTTGAGCCAGTCCAAGAGCTCTGAAGTGGAAGGCTTTTTCTTCAAACCTGGCAAGCCGCGCACGTCGTAGAAGGTTTTCAAGGCGGCGGCCAACAGGTCTTTTTTCAGGTTGGGGAAATGCACATCAATGATTTGCCGCATGGTGTCGGCTTCAGGGAACTTGATGTAGTGGAAAAAGCAGCGGCGCAAAAACGCATCCGGCAGTTCTTTTTCGTTGTTCGAGGTGATGAACACCAGCGGGCGGGTTTGCGCTTTGATCAACTCGCGGGTTTCATAGCAATAAAACTCCATGCGGTCGAGTTCGCGCAGCAAGTCGTTGGGAAATTCAATGTCGGCTTTGTCGATCTCGTCAATGAGCAGCGCCACGGGTTCGGTAGCGGTGAAGGCCTGCCAGAGCACGCCTTTGATGATGTAGTTCTCGATGTTCTTCACCCGCTCGCCGCCATCGAGGTCGGCCATTTGGCTGTCGCGCAGACGACTCACCGCGTCATATTCATACAAGCCTTGCTGTGCCTTGGTGGTGGACTTCACGTGCCACTGCAACAAAGGCATGCCCAAAGACTGCGCCACTTCTTCGGCCAACATGGTTTTGCCGGTGCCCGGTTCGCCCTTGACCAGCAAGGGCCGCTTCAAGGTGATGGCGGCGTTCACCGCCAACATCAGGTCTTGCGTGGCAACGTAGTTTTCAGATCCTGCAAATTTCATGGAACAAGCCTTTGTGGTTTTCCGACACGGAGCTTACAAATCGCGTCGATATAATCTTTGGAGTTTCTCAATGATTGTCTATCCAAAATGAACAATTTTTTAAAGTCAGCGCTTCTCCTTCTTGTCGCTTGCGCGACCTCTTTTGTCCAAGCTGAAGAAGCTGGTGACGCCAAAGCAGGCGAATCCAAAATCGCTTTGTGCATTGGATGTCATGGCATCAAAGGCTACCAAGCCAGTTTCCCCGAGGTTTACAAAGTCCCCATGATTTCCGGCCAAAGCGCCAGTTACATCGTGTCGGCACTCAACGCTTATCAAAAAGGCGATCGCAAACACCCCACCATGCGCAGCGTTGCTGCGCCTTTGACCGCCAAGGACATGGCCGATATTGCCGCCTACTACGAGTCACATGGCAAAGACCCTGCTGTCACCTTGCCTGAGAAAGCCACCGAACCCAAAGGCAAAGTGGCCGAGTTGCTGGCCAAGGGCGCATGTGCTTCTTGCCACGGTGCCAACTACAGTAAGCCCATGGTGCCTGGCTACCCCAAAATTGGCGGCCAATACAAAGACTATTTGTACATGTCGCTCAAGGCCTACAAAGTCGACAACCAAGCCACTTGGGGACGCAATAACGGCGTGATGGGTGGCATTGCCAAGCAATTCACACTGGCCGAGTTGAAAGAAATTTCGGCCTACATTGCCAAGCAACAAGGCGAGCTCAAGACCGTGCCCCAGTCCAAGTTCCGCTGAAACATCGGTGTTTCAAACAAAAATAGCCCGCTTCAAGCGGGCTTTTTTGTGAGCGTTGAAATGATTCAGTCCCGGGTGGCGCGGCGCTGCACCGCGTCAATATAGGCCTGCCCGTCAGGCGGGCGACCACTGCGCTGACTCTCCCACAACATGGTGCCCAAGCACTCCATCACCTCGTGGTGCGCCTCGTGAACGCTGCTGCGCTTGGAGGCCAGCAACTCCACTGCTTGGCGGATGCCGCGGGGCTGGTCGATCGAGCACTGCTCGCTGATGGACAAGTGCATGGACAGGTGCAAGAAGGGGTTGTTTTGGCCGTTCTCGCCTGTGAACTGCTGCGCCAAGGCGTTGGCTTCATCGGCCAGCACAGCGTGGTATTCGGGGTGCTCGGCCACCCATTCACCGGCCAGCACTTCCAAGGCGTCAATCAAAGAATGCGCTTGATGCTTGGCATAGACTTGACAGAAGAAGCGACGAACATCGTCTTGAGAGGGGCTGTACATAGCTCCAGATTGTCAACCAAGAGAATTTCATGAACCAAGCCTTTATTTGTGACGCCATCCGCACACCCTTTGGCCGCTACGGTGGTGCTTTGAGCAGCGTGCGCACCGACGATTTGGGCGCCATTCCCATCAAGGCCTTGATGGCCCGCAACCCCAGCGTGGACTGGGCGGCCGTCACCGATGTGCTGTATGGCTGCGCCAACCAAGCCGGTGAGGACAACCGCAACGTGGCTCACATGAGCAGCTTGTTGGCCGGTTTGCCCCTGGATGTGCCGGGGGCCACGATCAACCGGCTGTGCGGCTCTGGTTTGGATGCAGTGGGCACGGCGGCACGCGCCATCAAAGCGGGCGAAGCAGGCTTGATGATTGCCGGCGGCGTGGAAAGCATGAGCCGTGCGCCCTTCGTGATGCCCAAAGCCGAAACCGCCTTCAGCCGTGCCAACACGGTGTTCGACACCACCATCGGCTGGCGCTTCGTCAACAAGCTGATGAAAGAAAAATACGGTGTGGACGCCATGCCCGAGACGGCCGAGAACGTGGCCACCGACTACAAGATTGAGCGCGAAGCCCAAGACTTGATGGCCATGAACAGCCAACTGCGGGCCGTGGCGGCCATCCAAGCCGGGCACTTGGCGCGTGAAATCTGCCCGGTCACCATTCCCCAGAAAAAAGGCGACCCGCTGCTGGTGGACAGCGACGAGCACCCGCGTGAAACCAGCTTGGCAGCGCTGGCCAAACTCAAAGGCGTGGTGCGCCCCGATGGCACGGTGACCGCGGGCAATGCTTCTGGCGTGAACGATGGCGCTTGCGCCTTGCTGCTGGCCAGCGAGGCAGATGCCGCCAAACATGGCCTCACGCCCAAAGCCCGGGTGGTGGGCATGGCCACAGCGGGCGTTGCACCGCGCGTGATGGGCATCGGCCCCGTTCCTGCCACGCAAAAAGTGTTGGCCCAGACCGGTTTGACGCTGGATCAGATGGATGTGATCGAGCTCAACGAAGCGTTCGCCGCGCAAGGCTTGGCAGTGCTGCGGCTGTTGGGCTTGCAAGACGAGGACCCGCGTGTGAATGCTTGGGGCGGCGCGATTGCCTTGGGCCACCCGCTGGGCGCATCTGGCGCTCGATTGGCCACCACCGCCATCAACCGGCTGCACGCCACCGGTGGCCGCTACGCCTTGTGCACCATGTGCATTGGCGTGGGGCAGGGGATTGCGTTGGTGATTGAGCGGGTTTAATTTGAGCTTTATTTGGTGCGTTTAATTGCGATCTGATAAGCCCCATCATGATCACGTCTGCCAATGGCAATCACCAAAACGATCAATCGTTGATCAATCACTTCGTAAACCAAGCGGTAGCCCAAGTCTTGCAATTTGATTTTGTAGGTGTTTTGCAAGTCCCCGCGCAATCTGGCAGATGGCACATGTGGCGCTTGGAGGCGTTTTGAAAGTACCTTGATAAGTTGTGTTCTGACCGAGCCGTCGAGTTTTTTCCACTCTTTCAAGGCCAGCTCATGAAACTCAAGCTCATAGGTCTTCAAGCTTCACCTTCACGGTCGGACCGCCAGCACGGGCTTGGGCGGTCTTGGTCAGCGCGGCGTCTTCCAGTTGTTCCAACATGTCCTCGTAAGCGGCTGCGGAAATCAAATACGCGGCAGGTTTGTTGTGGTTCAAGATGGCCACAGGGGCGACGTTGGCCACATCAATGACTTCAGACGGATTGCGGCGCAAATCCGTCATGCTGACTGTGTTTTTTGCAAAAATGGTTTGCGTGATGGACATATTTAGCACCTAAAAAAGCACATTATTTTGTGTATTTTTTGAAATGTCAATCAACCAATGCTTAAAACCAGACAGCATCACGCGTCGGCATGGGGCGTTCCAGCTCAATTTTTTGCTCAGGGAAAGTTAAGCACTTTGGCCCCCTTGGCATCGAACCACACCGCCGCATTGGCAACCATGGCCATGCCACCGCGTTTGAACATTTCGTGTGGAATGGCTTGGCGAAGCACCTCCCTGACGGCGGGGGTGAACAAGGTGTTCTATTGCTTTAAAAACGCACGGCGCGTTCGAATTTTGCAGGGACGGGCAGCGTTGACCGTGAGCGGCCAAGACACCATCACAGGGTCACTGCTCCACAAACGCCCGCTCCACCACGAAGTCGCCGGGGGTGGTGGTGTTGCCTTCTTTGAAGTGGCGCTCTTCCAGCAGGGTTTTCAGGCTTTTCAGCATTTCTGGGCTGCCGCACAACATGACGCGGTCGGTTTCGGGGTTGAGCGCTGGCAGGCCGAGGTCGGTGAACAGCTTGCCGCTGTCCATCAGGGCGTTGATGCGGCCTTGGTTGCGAAATGGCTCGCGGGTGACCGTGGGGTAATACAGCATTTGGCCGCTGACCATTTCACCCAACAGCTCGTGCTGCGGCAGCTCTTGCGTGAGGTAGTCGTGGTAGGCCAGCTCTTTGACTTCGCGCACGCCGTGCACCAAGATGACTTTTTCAAAGCGCTCGTAGGTTTCGGGGTCGCGGATGACGCTCATGTAGGGCGCCAAGCCGGTGCCGGTGCCCAGCAAATACAGGTTCTTGCCGGGCAGCAAATAGTCGATCAGCAGGGTGCCGGTAGGCTTGCGGCCGACGATGATTTTGTCGCCCACTTGGATGTGCTGCAGCCGTGAAGTGAGGGGGCCGTCTTGCACCTTGATGCTTAAGAACTCGAGGTGTTCCTCGTAGTTGGCACTCACAATGCTGTAGGCGCGAAGCAGGGGTTTGTCATTGACTTTGAGGCCAATCATGGTGAAGTGGCCGTTGGAAAACCGCAGGGCCTGGTCGCGGGTGGTGGTGAAGCTGAACAGGCGGTCGGTCCAGTGGTGGACGGTTAAAACGGTTTCTTCGTGAAAAGCGCTCATGGCGTGGGGTTTCTTATTTGAAAAAAACAGATTTTAGGTGACCCATTTGGCGGGCTCTGGCGCGGCTGTCCCGCGCAGGATTGACGGCAGGGGGTGTTTGAACGACATTTGCCCCCATGAAAAAAACATTTGAAACCTTTGACGAGGTGGCCCAACACGTGGGCCAAGACGTCGCCATCAGCGATTGGCTGACCATCACCCAAGCGCAGGTGAACCAATTTGCGGATGCCACCCACGACCACCAGTGGATCCACCTCGACCAAGAACGCGCCAAGGCAGGGCCCTTTGGCAGCACCATCGCGCATGGCTTCCTGACCTTGTCTTTGTTGCCCTGCATGTTCGAGTCGGCGTTTGAAATTCACCAAACCCGCATGGGCATCAACTACGGTTTGAACAAGGTGCGGTTCACCGCGCCGGTGCCGGTGGGCAGCCGTTTGCGCGGCCACATGCATTTGCTGTCCTGTGAAAACATCGATCCGCTGGGTTTGCAAATGACGTGGCAGGTGACGGTGGAGCGCGAGGGCAGCGACAAACCGGTGTGCGTGGCCGAGTCGGTGGTGCGTCAATACGCCTGAGCGGTGCCCTGGTTCAAGGCTTTAAACCGACGCGTTGTTGGGCACGGCAAAGCCTTGTTGCCGCCAAGCTTCGTACACCGTGATGGCCACGGCATTGGACAAATTCAGGCTGCGCTGGCCGTCCAACATGGGCAAACGCATTTTTTGGGTTTCTGGGAAAAAGGCCCGAATATCGGTGGGCAAACCACTGGTTTCCGACCCAAACACCAGCCAATCGCCAGGCTGAAACTGGCAACCGTGCACCGCGTGTTGGCCGTGGGTGGTCAAGGCAAAGCAACGGTTGGGCGCGGGCTGCTCGGCGCTTAAAAATGCTTGCCAACTGGCGTGGCGTTTGACCGTGGCGTACTCGCGGTAGTCCAAACCGGCGCGGCGCATTTGCTTGTCTTCCATGGAAAAACCCAGCGGCTCAATCAGGTGCAAGGCGCAGCCGGTGTTGGCCGCCAAGCGAATGACATTGCCAGTATTGGGTGGGATTTCAGGGTGAACCAGAACGATATTGAACATGGGGAACTCAGTGGCCAAGCGCTGATTGTGGCGGCTCTAAGCCGGTGGCACGGGCCAACACAATGCAATCGACGCTGGACACGCCCGCCGACCGCAAAGCCTCGGTGCAGGCCCGCAAGGTGCTGCCGGTGGTCAGCACATCGTCCACCAACACTACCCGCTGGCCGAGCAATGTTGAAAGGTAGCGTGGGTTGCAAGCCATGGCATGGGTCAGGTTGTGCAGCCGGTCTTCACGGGGCAAAGCTGCTTGTGACGGCGTGTCGCGCAGACGCAGCAAGGCATCGGGCAGGGTTTTGTGCGGCGACAAAGCCCGCGCCAGCAACAGCGATTGGTTGAAGCCGCGCTGTTGCAAGCGCTGGGCCGACAAGGGCACCGGCAACAGCAGATCGGCTTGCTCAACCAACTGTTGGATACCTTCAAGGGTTTGCATTTGAAGGGCCAAAAAACGCACCAAGCCTGCTTCGCCTTGGTATTTGAAGGCGCTGATCAAATCGGACCAAGGCGGTGCATACGGCAGGGCGGCGAGGCAGCGCTGCCAAGGTGGGGGCGCCAACAAACAGCTGACGCAAACGGGCGGTTCGCGGGTGTTGGTGCTGAGAGGACCATGCCCCTGCTTGGAGGATGTCGGCGCGGCTGCAAGCGGCATGGCGCAGCTTGTGCATCGAAGCACCGGCCCGGGCGCGGCAGACAAACAGGCTGTGCACAAGGTTTGCGTGGCCCAAGCATGACAGACCCTGCACAGACTGGGCCAAGACCATGGCTTGCTGAATGTCTGATGGCTTGACCAGGTTCGGTATGCTTTGCGGATGAAATTCATGCCGTCAATATAGGGAACAACTTCGCTCATGAGTGTGATCCCTGCACCCGAAAACAGTGACCCGTTGCCACCGCTGGACGCTTTGGCCAGTCAGCATGTGTCCTTGAAAGCCAGCCGCGCTGGTCAACCTTGGTTGCACAATGAAGTGGCACGGCGCATGTCGCAGCGTCTGGCGTTGATTCGTCATCCGGTTCAACATTGGGTGCACTGGGCACCGCGCACAGGGGGCTTGGCATCGCAAGATTTGTTGGAAAGTATTTTTGCCAAAGCCAGTTGCACTGTGGTGCAAAGCCATGAAGCAGACGTGGTGTGGGCGAGTCAAGCCCTGCAACGTCCTTGGTGGCGGCGGTGGGTGGGACCGCAGCGCCGGTTTGGGCTGTCAACCGATCAAGCCGCGGACATGCTCTGGTCCAACATGGGTTTGCACATGCAAGCCAACCCAGCGCAATGGATGACGCAGTGGGCCAGCAGCTTGAACCCAGCAGGTTTTGTGATGTTTTCCTGTTTGGGGCCCGACAGCTTGCGCGAGTTGCGCCAGCTCTATGCCAGCTTGGGCTGGCCTGCGCCCAGCCACGATTTCACCGACATGCACGATTGGGGCGACATGCTGCTGAGTTCGGGTTTTGCAGCGCCCATCATGGACATGGAGCGCATCACGCTCACCTACGAAACACCAGAAGCTTTGCTGAATGAATTGCGCAGCTTGGGACGCAACCTGAACCCACAGCGGTTCAGTGCTTGCCGGGGTCGGGCTTGGCTCAATCAACTGCACCGGCAGCTCCGAGCCAAGCTCTCTGACTCGGCGCATGGTGGTCGTTTGGCGCTGACCTTCGAAGTGATTTATGGCCATGCTTTTAAAGCCCCCTCACGCTTGGCTGTCAAACCGGAGACACAGGTGAGCTTGGCGCAAATGAAAGCCCAACTCAAACGCGGCTGATGCATGGTTTTTCGGGAATGTATTTCTCAAAACAACATGGGACCCCACAAGGGTGCAGGGGCTTTTCCACTTGTTGTTGGGGTCATGCAAGCTAGCTGTCAGATTCCCCTCAGTGTTCCGTTGCTAGAATCTGCCAGTTAAGCGGCAAGACTTTTTCTGTTGACTCTTTACAAACATGATGAACAACATTTACAAAAAATTGGAAACTGCATCTTTGGCACTGGCTGCCTATGGTGCAACCGCAGCTTGGGCTGTCAACGATTTGCCTGGCGGCCCTGCGGTCAACCAGTTGAATTTGCATCCGCCAGTCACCAAAATTGCCGAGCAGCAAGTTTGGCTGCACTGGTTCATGTTGATCATTTGCACGGTGATTTTCGTGGCTGTGTTTGGCCTGATGTTCTATTCCATCTTCAAGCACCGCAAATCCTTGGGTCACAAGCCCGCTACTTTCCACGAGTCAGTCAAAGTGGAAATCGCTTGGACCGTGGTGCCCTTCATCATCGTTATCTTGATGGCGCTGCCAGCCACCAAAGCGGTGGTGGCCAGCAAAGACACCTCCAATGCCGATCTCACCATCAAAGCCACTGGCTACCAGTGGAAATGGGGGTATGACTACATCAAGGGCGAGGGTGAAGGCATTGGCTTTATCTCCAGCTTGGACGAGAAGCAACGTGCCATGTCTGACAGCGGCAAGCCTGAGCCCACCGACGACTACCTGCTGAAAGTAGACAACCCGATGGTGGTGCCAGTGGGCAAAAAAATCCGCATCATCACCACCTCCAACGATGTGATTCACTCGTTTGCTGTCAACTCGTTTGGCATCAAGCAAGACGCCATCCCTGGTTTTGTGCGCGACACCTGGTTCCGCGCAGAAAAAACCGGTGATTTCCGTGGCCAATGTCAAGAACTGTGTGGCAAAGAACACGCCTACATGCCCATCCACGTGAAAGTGGTGAGCGCTGAGGAATACACCGCATGGGTGGCAGACCAAAACAAAAAAATGGCCGCCAAACAAGACGACCCCAACAAAGTTTGGACGTTGGCTGAGCTGACTGCCAAGGGCAGCAAGGTTTACGAGGCCAACTGCCAATCTTGTCACCAAGCCACCGGCCAGGGCATGGGCCCCATCAAGGGTCTTGATGGTGCTGCTGTGGTGTTGGATGCCGACAGCTCCAAACAAATCAATGTCTTGCTCAATGGCCAAAACAACCTGACCATGCCTGCTTGGAAACAACTGAGCGACACCGAAATTGCTGCTGTGATCAGTTACACCAAAAACAATTGGTCCAACAAAACCGGCCAGTTGGTGCAACCCGCCGAAGTGCGTGCAGCCCGTCAGTAAACCCAACGATATCTAAGGAACAATCATGAGCGCAGTTCTCGATCCCCACGGCCACGGGGCCGCAGACCACGGGCATGACGATCACCACGGTGCACCGCACGGATGGCGTCGTTGGGTTTATGCCACCAACCATAAAGACATTGGCACGCTTTATTTGCTGTTTGCCTTCACCATGTTCATCATCGGTGGCGTCTTGGCGTTGCTGATTCGCGCCGAGTTGTTCCAGCCCGGTTTGCAATTGGTCAACCCCGAATTGTTCAACCAATTCACCACCATGCACGGCTTGATCATGGTGTTCGGCGCCATCATGCCTGCCTTCGTGGGCTTTGCCAACTGGATGATTCCGTTGCAAATTGGCGCTTCAGACATGGCCTTTGCCCGGATGAACAATTTCAGCTTTTGGCTGATGATTCCCGCTGCCCTCATGCTGGCCGGTTCCTTCTTCATGCCCGGCGGCGCCCCCGCCACAGGCTGGACCATTTATGCACCACTGACCCTGCAAATGGGCCCGTCCATGGATGCCAGCATCTTGGCGTTGCATTTGTTGGGTGCCAGTTCCATCATGGGCTCGATCAACATCATCGTCACCATCTTGAACATGCGTGCCCCTGGCATGACACTGATGAAGATGCCCATGTTCGTGTGGACATGGCTCATCACTGCTTATTTGCTGATCGCTGTGATGCCTGTGTTGGCTGGCGCCATCACCATGGTGCTCACCGACCGTCATTTCGGCACCACCTTCTTCAACCCTGCCGGTGGCGGTGACCCTGTCATGTTCCAGCACATCTTCTGGTTCTTTGGTCACCCCGAGGTGTACATCATGATTTTGCCGGCCTTTGGCATCATCAGCCAGATCGTGCCTGCTTTCTCGCGCAAACGTTTGTTTGGCTACGCCTCCATGGTTTATGCCACATCCTCCATCGCTATCTTGTCCTTCATTGTGTGGGCGCATCACATGTACACCACGGGCATGCCGGTCACGGGCCAATTGTTCTTCATGTACGCCACCATGCTCATCTCTGTGCCCACGGGCGTGAAGGTGTTCAACTGGATTGCCACCATGTGGAAGGGTTCCATGACCTTTGAAACCCCCATGCTGTTTGCTGTGGGTTTCATCTTTGTGTTCACCATGGGTGGCTTCACTGGTTTGATTTTGTCCATGGCCCCCATCGACTTGCAACTGCAAGACGGTTATTACGTGGTGGCCCATTTCCACTATGTGTTGGTGGCTGGTTCTTTGTTCACCATGTTCGCTGGTTATTACTACTGGTCACCCAAGTGGACGGGCGTGATGTACAACGAAACACGCGGCAAGATTCACTTCTGGTGGACCCTGATTTCTTTCAACGTCACCTTCTTCCCAATGCATTTCTTGGGTCTGGCCGGTATGCCTCGTCGCTATGCTGACTACCCCATGCAATTTGCCGACTTCAATGCCTGGGCTTCGTTTGGTGCCTTTGCCTTTGGTTTTGCGCAGGTGTATTTCTTCTTCTTCATTGTGTTGCCCACCATGCGCGGTCAAGGTGAAAAGGCAGCGCAACGCCCTTGGGAAGCTGCTGAAGGTTTGGAGTGGGAAGTGCCTTCCCCAGCGCCTTTCCACACTTTCGAGAACCCACCCAAACTCAATGCTGATGCCAATCGCATCGTGGCTTAAGTGGTTTCAACAAAAAGAATGTCATGAGATTGCGCCAAAACAATTTATTGATGCTGCGAAAACTGACGGTGGTGGCCTTGGGCATGTTCGCCTTTGGCTATGCCCTCATCCCCATTTACAAACACATTTGTGAGATGACCGGCATCAATATTTTGGCGCTGGGCGAAAAAGAGTTGCCTGGCTCTGGCAATGCGCGTTTGTCCAAGGCTGACAACAGCCAGATCGACACCAGCCGCACCATCACCGTGGAATTTGATGCCAACGCCAGAGGTCCTTGGCAATTCCAACCCATGCAAAGTTCTGTGCAGGTGCACCCAGGGCAACTGATGTCAGTCATGTACGAATTTCAAAACGTGCAAGACCGTTCCATGTCAGCCCAAGCCATTCCCAGCTACGCGCCCAGTGAAGCCTCAGCCCATTTCAACAAGATGGAATGTTTTTGCTTCAACCAATACACCTTGGCGCCAGGCGAGAAAAAACAATGGCCGGTGGTGTTCGTGATTGACCCCAAGCTGTCGAAAAGCGTCAATACCATCACCTTGTCCTACACATTCTTTGAAGTGGGCAGCAAAACACCCGCGGCTCCTGGCAGCAAGGTCTCGGCTGTGTCCGTGAGCGGTGAAGGCGTATGAACGACCAGTTGGCGCAGCCTGTTGTGGTGGTCAAGCGTCCTTTGTGGCGCTCCATCGTCGCGGTTGCTTGGTCTTTCATCGGTATTCGAAAAAACAGTGAATTTCAAGAAGACCTGTCGCACATCACCCCCTTGCATGTTCTGGGTGTGGGCTTGGTGGCAGGTTTGTTGTTTGTGATCGGGTTGATCGTTGTCGTCAACTTGGTGGTTGCGAAATAAAAGGAGTCGATTGATGAGCAGCTCAGCACATGGCGCAAAGCCGTATTACTATGTCCCAGAACCTTCGCGCCACCCTGCGTTTGCGTCCTTTGGTTTGTTCTTCGTTATCTTGGGTGCAAGCCAGTGGATGAACGATGTCAGCTGGGGCAAATATTCACTTTTTGCCGGCTTGGCCATTTGGTTGTTTGTCTTGTTCCAGTGGTTCAGCGACGCTATCCATGAAAGTGAAAGCGGCAAATTTGGTCGCAAAATTGATCTGTCTTACCGCTGGAGCATGAGCTGGTTCATCTTCTCTGAAGTGATGTTCTTCGGCGCCTTCTTCTCTGCTTTGTGGTGGGCGCGGGTGCACTCGGTGCCCGAGCTTGGCAATGTCGAGCATGCCTTGCTGTGGCCCGATTTCAAAGCCGTCTGGCCCAGTGTGGCAGCCGGCGCTACCGCATCTCCTGGCGGCATCATCGAGCCATTCCAAACCATGACACCGTTTTGGTTGCCCACCATCAACACCGCTTTGCTGTTGAGCTCAGGCGTGACCTTGACCATTGCACACCATGCATTGCTTGAGGACAACCGCTCCAAAACCATTCAATTCATGTGGCTGACTGTCTTGTTGGGCGTGATTTTCTTGGGCGTTCAAGGCTACGAGTATTACCATGCCTACGTCGATTTGAATTTGAAGCTGACATCAGGTGTCTATGGCTCAACCTTCTTCATGTTGACAGGTTTCCATGGCTTTCACGTGCTTGTGGGCATGCTGATGCTGTTGTTTGTGACGCTGCGTTTGCAAAAAGGTCACTTCTCATCCAGCAACCATTTTGGTTTTGAAGGCGCTGCTTGGTATTGGCACTTCGTGGATGTGGTGTGGCTGGGTTTGTACATCTTGGTCTACTGGATCTGATTGAATCATTCAACACAAAAGGGCCGCGTTTGCGGCCCTTTTCGTTCTCAAGTTGAGACGGATGATTGTCCGAGTTGGCCCCTTCAAGCAGCCGGCTTGAGGGGAATACCTGTGGGTTGAAGCCAACCCATTTTCCAACTGAGCAAAATACACAGGAACAAAACAATGGAGATGCCTACCCGAAACGCCAAAGCACGCATCATGCGCTGCGTTTTGGGCGTGCCTTCATCTTCCCCGCGCATCATGAAAAACAACGCGGTGGCCAAAGCGGCCAACACACCCAAAAAAAACACAGCAATCAAAATAGTCATGGGAGCCATTATCCAGTGAGTTCAAGCCAGAACCAGCACCAACCGGGGAATGCCACTTGGCGACGCGTAGTCGTTGCTGTAGCGGCGCTGGCTGGCGTGCTGATCACCTTCAACCTGGGGCAGTGGCAGCTGTCCCGTGCACAAGCCAAACTGGGCCTGCAAGCCAGCATCGAAGCTCAAGCCTTGCAAGCCCCATTGAGTGCTCCAGATTTTTTGCAACAACCCACGCTGTGGCAGCAAGTGCACCGACCCGTTCAACTGGAAGGTCAATGGTTGTCCGACCAAACTGTTTTTTTGGACAACCGCAACCACCATGGGAAAGCGGGCTATTGGGTCATGACACCTTTGCGCTGGGCGCCAGGGCAAGTGGCTTGGGTTCAAAGGGGCTGGGTTCAACGTGATCCTGTCGATCCTCGCAAAGTGCCCAGCATTGAGACACCGCCAGCGCTGGTGACCGTTCAGGGCAAGGTGGCCGCTCCTTTGTCCCAGATGGTGCAATTGGCTGATGGCGAGACCTCGGCACAATCCCTGCCACGGATACAGGCCAATTTGGACATGGTTCAGATGCAAGCCTTGGTCACCGACAATGTGGCCGGTATCTTGATTCAAACTGGCGAAGCTTCAGAAGGCTTGCGGCGTGATTGGCCGGTGGTGGCTTCAAGTGCCGATAAAAACAAGGGCTATGCGTTCCAATGGTTTGCCTTGTGCGCCTTGATCGCGGGTCTGTACCTCTGGTTTCAATGGATTCAACCTCTGAAGCATGCAAAACAAACAAACTGATGCCCATGAACCCCATGCTTTGAGCATGACGGTCTACGATCTGCCTGACCCGGCTGCAGCGGCCAACGAAGATGCAGGCCGCACAACCGCCGGTCGCTTGCGCATGCTCTTGGTTTTACTGATCTGCGCCTCGCCTGTGCTTGCGTCTTACTTCACTTTTTACGTGCTTCGACCAGACAGCATCAAAAGTTTTGGCGAACTCATCATGCCAGTCAAGTCCATCCCTGCCTTGCAAGCCCAAGATTTGAAAGGCACGGCTGTGTCTTTACAAAGTTTGAAAGGTCAGTGGTTGTTGGTGAGCGTGGCACCCGCTGCTTGCGATGAGGCTTGTCAGCAAAACCTGTATTTGCAGCGGCAGATACGTGCAACCTTGGGGCGGGAAAAGGAGCGTACCGATTGGGTTTGGCTCATCAGTGATGATGCCCAAGTCAACCAACAGGTGTTGCCGGGCTTGACTGAAGCTGTGGTTTTGCGTGTTCCGGAGTCTGCCATTGCCCAATGGTTGACGCCGCAAACGGGTCATGCGTTGCAAGATCATTTGTACTTGGTGGACCCTCACGGTGATTGGATGATGCGTTTCCCAGCCAAGCTTCAATCTGATCAAGCGCCCAAATTGCGCCGCGATTGGGAGCGCTTATTGCGAGCTGCTGTTTCATGGGACCAGCCAGGACGTTGACACCATGGATGAAGTCGCCTTGATCAATATTGCGCCAATTGCCAAACTCTTGTTGATGGCGCTGTTGCTGGCTATGGGCCCGCTGGCTTGGGTCTGGCTCAAACATCGGCATTCTGAAAAACCGCAACGTGTTCGGCAGTTGACCTTGCTCACGCTGTTCCTCACGTTTGACTTGATTTTGTTCGGATCCTTCACCCGACTAACCGATTCCGGCTTGGGGTGTCCTGACTGGCCCGGCTGTTATGGATTTGCAAGCCCCATTGGCGCGAAGGAAGCGATTGCCCAAGCGCAGGCAGCCATGCCCACAGGCCCAGTCACGTGGGGTAAAGCTTGGATAGAAATGATCCACCGCTACTTGGCCATGATGGTGGGTGTGCTGATCCTGACCTTGGCTATTTTTTCTTGGCGCACCGAGCGAACGTTTTGGGGTTGGCCCACGCTCAGCCTGATTTGGGTTTGTGTGCAAGGGGCTTTTGGTGCTTTCACGGTGACCATGAAACTCTTTCCCGCCATCGTCAGCTTGCATTTATTGGGCGGCATGATGCTGGCCGTTTTTCTAACGCTGCAGTTGGTTCGCCAGCGACATTCGCCTTGGACGGAAGCTCGACGCCCTTTGCCCACCATGGTGTTTGCGTTGGTGGTGGTGACGGCATTGTTTTTGATTCTTCAAATCTTGCTGGGGGCTTGGGTCAGCAGCAACTACGCTGTGATGGCTTGCAACACCTACCCCGACTGTCAGGGCGTCTGGTGGCCGGATATGAACTTTGAAAAGGGTTTTGAGCTTTGGCGACCTTTGGGCATGGACGCTTCAGGCGCAGCCCTGCCATTCCAAGCCTTGACGGCCATACACATGGTGCACCGTTGGCACGCTGTTTGGGTGGTGTTGCTCTTGGTCATGGTGGCCATCGCTTTGTCTTCTCACGGCTTCAAGCGGCAATCCTTGTTGTTGACGGCGTTGGTGGTGCTGCAATTCATCACGGGCGTGAGCAATGCGGTGCTGGGTTGGCCCATGACCGCTGCCCTGTTGCACACGGGTGCAGCGGTTTCCATGTTGGTCTTGCTCAGTTGGGTTTTGGGCGTCACGCAAGCCGAAAATCCAAAGAACATTGCCACCACTTTTTCCAGGTCCATGCTATGAAAACATTGTCGGCCTTTATGCCTGTGCGTTGGCAGCAGTTCAATGCACTGACCAAGCCTCGCGTGATTCAATTGATTGTGTTTTGTGCACTGATTGGCATGGTGTTGGCAGTGCCAGGGGTTCCGACATGGTCTGAAGTTCAATTGGGCCTGATCGCCTGCTTGGGCATCTGGTTTGTTTCAGGCGCAGCAGCAGCCTTCAATTGCATTGTGGAAAAAGCCATTGACGCTCGCATGAAACGCACCTCATGGCGGCCCACGGCCAAAGGCGAGTTGAGCGACCGCGACACTTTGCTGTTTTCAGCTGTGTTGTGTTTGCTGGGTTCAGTCATTTTGTACATCTGGGTGAACCCACTCACCATGTGGCTGACCTTTGCCACGTTTGTGGGTTATGCGGTCATCTACACCGTCATCTTGAAGCCACTCACGCCGCAAAACATCGTCATCGGTGGCGCATCGGGTGCCATGCCTCCGGTGTTGGGTTGGGCCGCGATAACAGGCGATGTGGGCCCTGAAGCCCTCATCTTGTTCCTCATCATTTTCTTGTGGACACCTCCACATTTTTGGGCGTTGGCGCTCTACCGCGTCGAGGACTACCGCAAATCGGGCTTGCCCATGTTGCCCGTCACCCACGGCAACGAATTCACCCGCTTGCAAATCTTGCTCTACACCTTCGTGTTGCTGGCGGCGTGTTTGATGCCGTTTGTCTACCGCATGAGCGGCTGGTTCTACCTTATCAGCGCCTTGATTTTGAGCCTGATGTTTTGCTGGTATGGCTGGAAGCTGTGGCGCGAATACTCTGATGACTTGGCCCGCAAAACCTTCCGCTTCTCTCTGATACACCTGAGCTTGCTGTTTGCTGCTTTGCTGATTGACCATTATTTGCCGGGGCTGGCATGAATTTCAGACGAATACTGTTGGTGACAACTTGCGCCTTGTTTTTGCAGGCTTGTGCGCCTGATAAGCCCACTTTCAAAGCCATTGATTTGACCGGCGCTGATTATGCGCAAGGCTTTCAACTGAAGGATCAGTTTGGTCAAGTGCGGACTTTGACTGATTTCAAAGGGCAGGTGGTGGTGGTTTTCTTTGGCTTCACCCAGTGCCCCGATTTTTGCCCCACCACCCTGAGCGAATGGGTGCAGGTCAAGAAAGCCTTGGGTGAGAACAGTCAAAAACTGCAGGCCGTGTTCATCACGGTTGACCCAGAGCGTGACACGCCCGAGGTGCTGAAAGACTACATGGCCAACTTTGATCCCAGTTTTTTGGCGTTGATTCCGTCCATGGAGGAATTGCCAGCACTGGCCAAGAGTTACAAGATCTATTACAAAAAAGTACCTGGGCCCACGCCGACCAGTTACACCATGGACCACCAAGCCGGTACCTATATTTACGACACTGAAGGACGCTTGCGTTTGTATGCCCGCTATGGCTTGGGCCCCGTTGCTGTGGCGGAAGACATTGGCAAATTGCTGAAATAAAAAAACCGCTTGGTCTGCAGGGCAGGCAAGCGGTTTCAAGGGCAGGGCAGGCAAGCCCTTGGCAGATTAAACGTTTTAAGCGTATTCCAACAAAGCGGTTTTCATTTTCTTCATGGCCGCCACTTCAATTTGGCGGATGCGCTCGGCACTCACGCCGTATTCCGCAGCCAACTCGTGCAGCGTCATGCCGCCCGAATTGTCGTCATTCACCTTGAGCCAACGCTCTTCGACGATGCGACGGCTGCGAGCATCCAACACCTCTAGTGCTTGGCTGATGCCATCACTGGACATCAGGTCGCGTTGGTGCGCTTCGATCATGGCCGTGGGTTCGTGCTGCACATCGGCCAAGTAGGCGATGGGGCCAAACGCGTCTTCACCGTCGTCGCTGGGGCTGGGGTCGAGCAAGACATCGCCACCGGCCATGCGGGCTTCCATCTCAATCACCTCTTCGCGTTTGACATTGAGTTCTTTGGCCACGCTGTCGATTTGCGCGTCACTCAAAGTGTCGCGCGTCATGGTGTTGCGGTCTTCACCGGCGTCTGCTCGGAAGCCTTGCTTTTTCGAACGCAGGTTGAAAAACAATTTGCGCTGCGCCTTGGTGGTGGCGAGCTTGACCATGCGCCAGTTTTTGATGATGTACTCGTGAATCTCGGCCTTGATCCAGTGCAAGGCATAACTCACCAAGCGCACACCATGTTCGGGGTCGAAGCGTTTCACCGCTTTCATCAGGCCGACATTGCCTTCTTGAATCAGGTCAGCATGGGGCAGGCCATAACCGGCGTATTGGCGAGAAATAGACACCACCAAGCGCAGGTGCGACAAAATCAATTTGCCAGCTGCTTCCAAGTCATTGTTTTCTTTGAGCTTTTTGGCAAATTCTTGTTCTTGCTCCAGGGTCAGCATGGGCAAGCGGTTCACCGCCGAGATGTAGGCGTCCAGATTACCCAAGGGGGGCAGCAAGGCCCAAGGATTGGCGGCAACCGGCCCAGCGGCGGTGGTGGTCAACATCAACGTTGTCATCAATGGCTCCTGTCCAAATCAGTCATAACCCTTATATTAGCACTCTCTGAATCGGAGTGCCAAAATTTGATTAAAAGAATACTTTACGTTAAGTAGTGACGGGCACGAGGAAGTCAAGTCTGGAACCTGATTTCCTCTCGCAATGGTATTCAGGCGATCAGGGCTTGGGCAAACTCATCGGCGCTGAAGGCCTGCAAGTCTTGCAGTTGCTCGCCAATGCCAATGAAATAAACAGACAGCGGTTTATCGGCGCTGCGTTGCGCCGCCCACAGCGCGATAGCTGCCAGCACCCCACCTTTGGCGGTGCCGTCGAGTTTGGTGACGATCAGCCCGGTCAGGCCCAGCGTGTCGTCAAATGCTTTCACCTGCGCCAAGGCGTTTTGGCCGGTATTGCCATCGATCACCAACAGCACTTCGTGCGGCGAGGTGTCGTCGGCTTTTTGCAGCACACGTTTGATCTTTTTCAGCTCTTCCATCAGGTGCACCTGGGTGGGCAAACGCCCGGCAGTGTCCACCAGCACCACGTCGCGGCCCCGGGCTTTGCCCGCTGTGACCGCATCAAAACTCACCGCAGCCGGGTCGCCGTTGTCTTGGCTGATGATGTCGACCTGGTTGCGGTCGGCCCAGACCAGCAACTGTTCTTTGGCAGCCGCACGAAACGTATCCGCAGCGGCCAACAACACACTGGCACCAGCATCGTTCAAATGCCTGGTGAGCTTGCCAATCGAGGTGGTTTTACCGGCACCATTCACCCCTGCCACCATGATGACCGTGGGTTTGTGCTGGTCCAGTCGCAGTTCACCTTCCAGTGGGCGCAACAGATCGGCCAGCACCTGCACCAACAAGGCTTTCACATCAGCAGGGTCTTTGCTGCCAGCCGCCTTCACTTTTTGTTTCAAAGCTTGCAACACATGTTGGGTGGCGGCCATGCCAGCGTCGGACATCAGCAAGGCCGATTCGAGTTCTTCATACAGTGCGTCATCAATCACCTTGCCGCCGAACACCCCGGCGATGCTGCTGCCGGTGCGCTGCAAGCCACTGCGCAAGCGGCCCAACCAAGCTTGACTGGCCACTTGGGCGGCTTGACTGCTGGGAGCCGGGGAGGGCGCAGGGGTTTTTCGCTTGAACAAACTGAACATGAGGCGGGAGGTTCCTAGAATGCAGGCAGCTTGCAAGATCGCAAGCCTATGAACAAGTCATTCTATGAAACCCCATTTTTCGTTTGTGCTGCGCTATTTTTTCAGCGGCGTTTTGTTGATTGGCTCGGCGCTGCAGGCCACCGCTGCTTTGGCGCAAAGCTTGCAAGAGTTCACCTTGGCCAATGGCATGCGCGTCATCGTCAAAGCCGACCCCAAAGCCCCGACCGCAGTGCACATGGTCTGGTTGCGGGTGGGCTCCATGGACGAGGTGGACGGTGTCTCGGGCGTGGCCCACGTACTGGAACACATGCTGTTCAAAGGTTCGCCCACGGTGAAGCCGGGTGAGTTTTCACGCCGCGTGGCTGCCATGGGTGGGCGCGAAAACGCCTTCACCAACCGTGACTACACCGGCTACTTCCAACAAATTCCAGCCAACCGCTTGCCCGATGTGATGCGTTTGGAAGCCGATCGGTTTGTCAACAACCAATGGCCGGATGACGAATTCACGCGTGAACTCGAAGTGGTGAAAGAAGAACGCCGCATGCGCACCGACGACGTGCCGCGCATGCAACTCTATGAACTGCTCAACGCCACACAGTTCACCACCTCGCCTTACCGCCGCCCGGTGGTGGGCTGGATGAACGACTTGGACGCCATGAAGCCGCAAGATGCGCGGGACTTTTACAAGCGCTGGTATGTACCCGCCAATGCCGCGGTTGTCATCGTTGGGGATGTGAATCTGGCCCAAGTGAAGAAATGGGCCGAAGAGATTTATGGCCGGATTCCAGCGGGCAAAGTGCCCGAACGCAAACCACGCCTTGAGCCCGAGCAAACCGGCATGCGCCGCGTGCAAGTGAAGGCGCCTGCCGAACAAGCTTATGTGGTGCTGTCTTGGAAAGTGCCGGGCTTCAAAGCCTTTGACAACGAATCCAGCACCCAAGACGCCTTGGCCCTGACCATGTTGTCCGCCGTGCTGGATGGTTATGCAGGGGCGCGGCTTGACCGAGCCTTGGCGCAAGGCGACGACCGCATTGCTGACAGCGTGGGGGCGTCCAATGGCTTGACCGGTCGTGGGCCGCAAACCTTCAGCTTGGAAGGCATCCCTGCCAAAGGCAAAACCACCGAGCAACTGGAAGCTGCCTTGCGTGCCCAAGTGGCCCGCATTGCCAAAGAGGGCGTGAACGAGGCCGAGATGCGCCGCGTCAGGGCGCAGTGGTTGGCTTCCAACATTTACCAGCGTGATTCGCTGTTCAACCAAGCGCGTGAAATCGGCACTTACTGGGTAGAAGGCTTGCCCCCTGACACTTCCGAACGTCTGATCGAGCGCTTGGCAGCCGTCACGCCCGAGCAAATTCAGAAAGTAGCGCAAACCTATTTCGGCGATGACAACCTGACGGTGGCCACCTTGTTGCCGCAGTCGGGTCCTCGACCAGGGTTTCGCAAACCGCCGCCCGGTGCGCGGCACGGTGGGGAGGGCGCACGATGAAACGCTTTTTGTTCGCTCTCAGCATGGTGTGCTTGCACAGCACCGCCAGCGCAGGCATCCCCATCCAACACTGGACCTTGGACAACGGCGCCAAGGTGTATTTGGTGGAAGTACCGGGCTTGCCCATGGTGGACATGCAAGTGGAGTTTGATGCGGGCAGCCGTCGTGATGGCGGCTTCAATGGTTTGTCGAGTGCCACCGCCAGCATGATGGCCAAAGGCGTGAATGCACTGGGTAACCAAGCTGCCATGGACGAGAACGCTTTGGGCGAAGCCTGGGCCGATCTGGGCGCCCAGGTGAATGCCTCATCCTCCAGTGACCGCATGAGCTTGTCTTTGCGCAGCCTGACCCGCCCCGAACTGTTGGACGCGGCGGTGGCCTTGGCGGCACGTCAAATGGCGCACCCCAGCTTTCCCAATGCCATCTGGCAAAACGAGCGTGAACGCTGGGTGGCCAGCATCAAGGAGGCCAACACCAAACCAGCCACCCTGGCCAACCGGGCTTACAACAAAGCCTTGTTCGGCGACCATCCCTATGGTGCCGAGGTGGACGAGGCCAGTTTGCGCCGCATCGACACCTCGCTGATGGCGAAGTTTCATGCCGACCATTTCAAACCCTGTCTGGCCAAGGTCAGCGTCGTGGGTGCGCTCAACCGCGCCCAGGCGCAAGAAAGAGTGAAGCAGCTTTTGCAGCATTTACCCGTGGAAGCCGCTTGCCCCGTGTTGCCAAGCTTGCCCGAGGTTCAGCCCTTGAAGCAGGCACAAACCTTGAAAGTACCGTTTGAATCCGCGCAAGCCCATGTGTTCATTGGGCAGCCCGGCATTGCGCGTGAGCACCCAGACTTTTTAGCGCTCACGGTGGGCAACTACGTCTTGGGCGGCGGCGGCTTCGTGTCACGCCTGACCGAGCAGGTGCGTGAAAAGCGCGGCCTGAGTTACAGCGTCTACAGCTATTTCGGTGCTTGGCAACAAGCGGGCCCGTTCACCGTGGGCTTGCAAACTCGCCCCGATCAAGCCCAGCAAGCGGTGCAAGTGGCCACCGACGTGGTGGCCGAGTTTGTGAAAGCTGGTCCCACCGACAAAGAGTTGAAAGCCGCCAAAGACTTTCTGATTGGTGGCTTTGCGCTGCGTTTGGACAGCAACCGCAAGCTGATGGACAACCTCAGCAACATCGCTTGGTACAACCTGCCACTCGACTACCTTGACACTTGGACCGCTCAAGTGGACAAGCTCAGCACCAAAGACATTCAGCAAGCCTTTGCCCGCAACCTGCAACCCGAGCGCATGGTCACCGTCATCTTGGGTGCGCAGCCTTGACCAAGGGTGAGGTCCGCATCATTGGCGGCCAATGGAAGCGCAGCAAACTGCCGCTGGCCAAGGTCGAGAACCTGCGGCCCACCCCGGACCGGGTGCGCGAAACCTTGTTCAATTGGCTGGGCCAAGACCTCTCTGGTTGGCATTGCGCCGATGTGTTTGCGGGCACCGGCGCATTGGGTTTTGAAGCCGCGTCACGCGGTGCGGCCGCCGTGGTTTTGTGCGAGTCCAACAGCGCTTGCGTGGAAGCCATGGCCAAAAGCCAAGCCAAGCTCGGGGCCACACAAATGCGCATTCAACGTGGTGACGGTTTGGCCTTGCTGCGCCAATCGGTGCCCAACAGCCTCGACCTGATCCTGCTGGACCCGCCCTACGATTTCCCGCAGTACGACAAGTTGCTGGCCGCTGCCCAAGCCTGCATCAAACCCAGCGGTTGGGTGTATTTGGAAGCAGGCAAAGCCTGGACTGAAGCCGAGTTGCTGGCGCTGGGTTGGACCCTGAAACGCCATTTGAAGGCTGGCGCTGTGCATGCCCACTTGCTGCAGAGGGCGGCATAATGCCCCGCACCCCCTTGCACAAGGACTGTTCATGAGCCACGTGATCGCGCTGTACCCCGGCACCTTCGACCCCATCACCTTGGGGCACGAGGACATCGTGCGCCGTGCCGCCGCCATGTTTGACGAAGTGGTGATCGCCGTGGCCCGCGCCCACCACAAAAAAACCATGTTCAGCCTGGACCAGCGCGTGGACATGACCCGCCAAGCCCTGGCTGATTGCCCGAATGTGCGGGTGGAAACCTTTGAAGGCTTGGTGATTGAGTTTGCCCAGGCGATTGGTGCCCGCACCATGGTGCGCGGCATCCGCTCCATGACCGACTTTGACTACGAGTTTCAGCTGGCTGGCATGAACCGCCGACTGGCACCTGGCATTGACTCGGTGTTTTTAAACACCTTGGATGTGCACCAGTGCATCTCCAGCACCTTGGTACGCGAGATCGCCACCTTGGGCGGTGATGTGGCGCAATTTGTGTCACCAGCAGTTTTTAGTTTCATGCAAGCCAACTTGGGTGCCCAAACTTAAGGTGAACACATGGCTTTGATGATCACCGACGAGTGCATCAACTGCGATGTGTGCGAGCCGGAATGCCCCAATGACGCCATTTACATGGGTGTCAGCATTTATGAAATCGACCCGCACAAGTGCACCGAGTGCGTCGGCCACCACAACGAGCCACAGTGCGTTCAGGTGTGCCCGGTGGCTTGCATTCCGCTGAACCCTGAGCATGTCGAAAGCCAAGACACGCTGTGGGCCAAGTACCGGGTGTTGCAGATCCAAGCCGGGCGCACGGTTTAAGCCTTATTCCGCTACGCTGCGCTTGTTTTTTTTCTGAGCGGTTTTCTTGCTCTTCTTTTTCTTCTTCTTGGCGGGTGGTTCGGTTTCGCCGTTCATGTCAGCAACTTGTGCTTTGAACGCGGCCACTTTCTTCGGCTTGGCTAATGTGGCTTGCTCGTCGCAGGCTTGCATTTGGCCGCCGCGTTCGCATTGCAGCGATGGCGGCTCATTTTTGGCCTTGGCCACGGCGGGCAGAGGCGTGGCCAGACACAGGCTAAGCAGCGCCAGGCTCAGGGCCTGGGGGAGGTTGAGGTGTTTCATGCGATGCGCCTTCCTTGGTTGGAACGGCCGCCGCCGGTCTTGGCGGTTTGGGCCTGGGCGGCTTGCTGGTGTGCACTTGTTGGGTGGCTTTCACCATGTCGCCGCTCACCATCCAAGGTACGGCCAACAGGCTTCGGTCGATGCAAGTGTCAATCACTTTTCGCTGTTCAGGTGCAGGCTTCTTCAAAACCCAGTGAACCACTTCCGACTTGACACCGGGGTGGCCAATGCCTAGGCGCAGTCGCCAATAGGCATCGCTGCCCAACTGGGCATGGATGTCGAGCAAACCGTTGTGTCCGGCATGGCTGCCGCCCAACTTCAGCTTGGCTTCACCCGGCACCACGTCCAGTTCGTCGTGCACCACCATGATTTGCGCCGGTTCGATTTTGTAAAACCGCGCCAACGAAGCGACAGCCTTGCCAGACAGGTTCATGAAGGTGGCAGGCTTCAACAGCCACAGGGTGTCGCCTTGCAGCGTGGTGCGGGCCACCCAGCCGTGGTGGTTTTTATCCGGCTGCAACTGAACCTTCAGTTGCTGGGCCAATTGATCGATCCACCAGAACCCCGCGTTGTGGCGGGTGTCTTCGTATTCATTGCCTGGGTTGCCCAGGCCGACAAACAGTTTGATCATGGTGGGGCATTATCCGGCGCATCAAAAGGCCCGCCTAACACAAGCCGGCATCAAAAAAGCCCGCATCAGCGGGCTCTTCAAGGTCAGCGGCGAAGAATCACTTCTTGCCTTTGCCTTTGGCAGGTGCTGCAGGTGCGGCAGCGGCTTCGGGGGCGGCTTCTTCAACCACCGACACCACGCTCACCAACACAGGGTTGTTTTTGCCGTGGACGACGGGTTTGACACCTTTGGGCAGGGTGATGTCGTTCACGTGCAGCGAGGTGCCTTTTTTCAGGCCGCTCAGGTCCACTGCGATGAACTCGGGCAAATCAGCGGGCAAGCAGGCGATTTCCAACTCGGTCATGACCGGGTTGACCAAGCAAGCGTCGACTTTCACCGCAGGCGAGTTTTCTTGACCGCTGTAGTGGAGGGGCACTTTCATGTGCAACACAGTGTCAGCTTCCACGCGTTGGAAGTCGATGTGCAACACGAGTTGCTTGAATGGGTGGTATTGCACATCGCGCAACAACACTTTGGAGGACTTGCCGTTGAATTCCATCTCCAAAATCGAAGCGTGGAAGGCTTCCTTTTTCAGAGCGTGCCACAGTGCGTTGTGGTCGAGTTCAATGGATTGGGGTTCGTGGGCTTTGCCACCGTAAACGATACCGGGCGTGCGACCGGTGATGCGCAGACGGCGGCTCGCACCCGTACCCTGCTTTGTGCGCTCAAAAGCGACGAATTTCATAGCTATCTCCAGAAGAAGTCCACCGCGACCAGTGTGACTTCGGTTTCAAAACGGGGCGAAAAAACGCCCCACAACATTGTTTTCCTAGCAAGCCCGGCTTAAAAAAGCTGGTCTTGGTCGGAGAACAAACTCATGACCGACTCTCCTTTGGAGATGCGCTGGATGGTTTCAGCGATCAGGGGTGCCACGGAGAGTTGGCGAATCTTTTGGCATTGCTCGGCGGCCGGGCTCAAGGGGATGGTGTTGGTCACCACCACTTCATCCAAGGCGTCGCCTTTGGCGATGCGATCGATGGCGGGGCCGGAAAAAATAGGATGGGTGCAATAGGCGTAAACCTGCTTGGCGCCGCGCTCTTTCAGCACTTCCGCGGCCTTCACCAAGGTGCCTGCGGTGTCAATCATGTCGTCCATGATGACGCAATTGCGGCCCTCAATTTCACCGATGACGTGCATGACTTCGCTCACATTGGCTTTGGGGCGGCGTTTGTCAATGATGGCGAGGTCGCAACCCAGTTGTTTGGCCAAAGCGCGGGCACGCACCACACCGCCCACATCGGGCGACACGACGATCAGGTCGTCGTAGTTTTTCAGACGCAAGTCGCCCAGCAACACCGGCGAGGCGTAAATATTGTCGACGGGGATGTTGAAAAAGCCTTGGATTTGGTCGGCATGCAAGTCCATGGTGAGGACGCGGTCCACGCCCACGGTTTGCAGCAAATCGGCCACCAATTTGGCCGAAATAGGCACACGCGAAGAACGCGGACGGCGGTCTTGGCGGGCATAACCGAAGTAGGGGATGACGGCACTGATGCGCTCGGCGGAGGCCCGCTTGAGGGCGTCAACCATGATCAGCAATTCCATCAGGTTTTCGTTGGTGGGGTTGCAGGTGGACTGCACCACAAAGACGTCGCGGGCGCGAACGTTTTGTTTGATTTCAACCGTGACTTCGCCGTCGGAGAAGCGGCCCACCTCGGCGGCACCCAGATCGATTCCCAGGTGACCGGCTATCTCAGCGGCCAACACAGGGTTGGCGTTGCCGGTGAAGACCATGAAATCTGGTTGGGGGTTCGACATGCTGACGACCTGAGGTTAAAAAAACAAAGGGCAACGGTTCGCGGTGCTTGCCGCAAACCCTTGCCGCTTCCGTTCAAAGCAAAAGGGTGGCAGGGGAAGAAGGATTCGAACCTTCGCATGCTGGAATCAAAATCCAGTGCCTTAACCAACTTGGCGACTCCCCTACACGGGATACCTGTTTTACAACAAGTTTCCTGCTAATCGTCGCTGGAAACCCATCCGGCCAGGGGATGAATTTCCAAATTGCTGCACATTCGCAACTGCCAGCCTGGGGGCGGTTTGGTTAAAACCGCGTCCGCGCCAACAAGGGCAAAAACCGCACTGCCTGAACCAGTCATCCGAGCCTGTAAACCTTGGTTTTCAAACCACTGAAGGGCTTCGAAAACCTCGGGACACAGCCCTTGGGCAACTGCTTGCAAGTCGTTTCGCCCGAAGGCAAAGGGCTGTGCAGCAAAGTCCGAAATTGTAGCAGTAGAACTGTCCCTTTTGAGGGCCGCGCTTTTGAAAATACCGGCTGTGTCCAAACCCTGGGCAGGCTTGAGCACGGCAAATCGGGCGGTGGGAAGTTGGATGGGGGTGATGTCTTCGCCAATACCTTCCACCCAGGCGTTGTGGCCGCGCAAAAAAAACGGCACATCCGCGCCCAAGCTCAGGCCGATCGGAAGCAGCCTTGACAGCGGCCAATGCAGCTCCCACAGCCGGTTCAGGGCCAACAAGCAGGTGGCCGCATCCGAGGAGCCGCCGCCCATGCCAGCTTGGGCCGGCAGGCGTTTTTCGATCTTGATCAGCGCCCCAAGCGGGGTGCCCGAGGCGGCCTGCAAAGCGCGAGCGGCTCGCAAACACAGGTCGTCTTCGGGCAAGCCCACGGTCAAATCTTGGCGCAGTAATTGACCGTCGTTGCGCAGGTCAAAGTGCAACACATCCCACCAATCGATCAGCATGAACACTGATTGCAGCAAGTGGTAGCCGTCTGGGCGGCGGCCCGTGACGTGCAAAAACAAATTCAGCTTGGCCGGTGCGGGAACGTTGTGCAAGGACTTCATGCCGGTCCTTCAAGCTGGCTGAGACGCGGATGGGCTGCGGCTCATCGAGGATCTAGCAAGAGGGTGAGTTGCAAAGCAGGCAAGGGCGACTCGCGCTTGGCATAAACGCGGCGCCCGCTGGCAGGGCTTTCAGCGTTCAGTTGCCAGCCAGGCAGTGCCGGGCCATCCACATCCAACCATGCCAAAAGCGCGGGCAAGGGCAGGGCGGCACCGGTCAGTTGCTGGGTGAGTGCCTCCATCGAGGCGAAATCTTGCACTTTGTCACCTTGCAAAAGCTGTGCATTTTGTGGCGTCCACCGTGCTACAGCCAGCGTTGTGCCCAAGGGCGAGAAAAGGGACAACTCGCCATGGTCGGCACTGCCGTTGAGCTCGAAGCTGGCACTGAATTGTTCTGGGGTGGGTTGCAAAACCCGCAAGCTCAGCCGGCCTTGCCAGTGGCCTGCTTGTTTCAAACTGGCTTGTTGGGGACTGGGTGGGGGTTTGGTGAACATGGCGCAAGAGGCCAAAAGCGCAACCAGCATCAAGCCGCTGGCCAAGCGCCCCAGAGGACGACAACGCCCCAGGTTCAAAGTTTGGCCTTCAGTCGTTTGATGGTTTCCAGCAGGATTTCATTGGTCGGGGCCAATTTTTTGGCTTCGCGCCAGACTTTCAAGGCCTCATCTTTTCTGCCCAAGACCCAATACAGTTCGCCCAAATGCGCACCGATTTCAGCATCGTTTTTGATTTCGTAGGCACGCTCCAAAATGGCCAAGGCGGTAACTTTGTTGCCCATGCGGTATTCAACCCAGCCCAGGCTGTCGGTGATCATGGGATCGTCCGGGGCAAACTCTAAAGCGGTCACGATCAACTCTCGGGCTTCTTTCAAGCGCATATTGCGATCGGCCAAGGCAAAGCCCAGTGCGTTGTAGGCATGAAAGAAATCAGGCTTGGCTTCGATCACGCTTTTCAACAGGCGTTCCATCTCATCCACCCGATTCAATCTCTCAGCCATCATGGCCAATTCATAGCGCAGTTCCAAGTCATCGGGTGTTTCTTTGGTGGCGCTGAGCAAGACTTGGTAAGTCTGTTCATACATCTTGTAGTCACGCAGCAATTTCACTTCCGCTTGCAAACGGGTGCGCTTGGCCTGCGGCGTGATGTTGGGCAGTTGCTGAATCAAGGCGCGGGCCTTGCTGATCTCACCGCGACTGGCCAACAAATTGGCGCGTTGTATTTGAACTTGCGCTAACGCATCAGGGTCTTCGATTTTGTTGAGCCACTCCTCGGACTCGGCGGTTTTCTTCTGTCGCAAGGTGATTTGCGACAGCATCAAGTACGCTTGAGACAGCCCCGTGTTGTTCTCCTTGTCTTTATCAAGTGCGACAAAGCGCAGCAAAACATTTTTGGCCTCATCGTCTTGGCCGCCGTCGATCAAAACAGCAGCTTGCAGCAACCATGCTTCACTCAAGGCAGGCGTTTTTTCGGTGATGTTGACAAGTTGCGCCAAGGCTTCTTTGGTTCGCTGGTTGTCAATCAAGATACGTGCATAGGACAAGCGCAGTGGCATGGCGTTGTCGGCGGTTTGAATGACTTTTTGCAGCAGTTCCTCTGCTTCTGAACTGCCCAAGGAAAACAGTTCCAAGGCCAACAAACCCGGCTCAATGGCCTTGCTGTCCGTGGCAATGGCTTTCTTGGCGGCATCCAAAGCTTCCGGTAGTTTCTTGCTGGCAATTTTCATGCGGCCAATCGTGGTCCAACTGGCCGCCGCGGTGGCGGGCTTGTTGACAAAAGGCACCAAGGCTTGCTCCACCACAGCCGTGGCCAATTCTTTGTCTTGGGCTTGGGCGTAAATTTGCACGATGCCATTGATGGCTTTGACTTGGTCTTCTTCTGGGGACAGCAAAAGGTCAGTGCGCAAGGGCATCAGACTTTCAGGCAACTGGTTCAGGGCCACCATGATTTGCAACACAAAACGATTGGCCTCGCGCGATTTTGGAAACGCTTGCTTCCAAGCTTTTGCTGCTTCCAAGGCAGGCGGTCCAGAGCGGGCGTTTAGGGCAATTTCAACCGCACGGTTGAACAACTGGGCATCGCCGGTTTTTTTGGCGGCTTCCAACATCAGTGAATACGCAGCACCCGGTTCACCTTGGGTCAATTTCAATTCGCCCAGCATGATCATCAGCATGGTCTCGGCGTTTAATTTCGAGTTGTTGATGACTTCAGGTGCCGCTGGTGCGGCAGGCTCGGTTTGCGCAAAGGCATGCCCACCCAACATCATCAACGACAGCCATGAGGCCGCGCCCAAACGGGCGGCGGGTGAGAGCAATGGGTGGAGGGGATAGTTCATCGCAGGATGATAATCCCAGCCACTTGAGAAAGCCTGAGCCATGCCCGAATTACCCGAGGTTGAAGTCACCCGTCTGAGTTTTGCCTCCGCGATTGCTGGGGCACGTGTGCTCTGGGCACGCATGGGAAAGCCCTTGCGCTGGCCTTTGGGGTTGCCGGTGCAAGCACTCGAAGGTCGCACAGTGCTCGGCGTTCGCCGCCGTGGCAAGTATTTGCTGCTGGACATGAACCAGGGTTTGTTGCTGTTGCATTTGGGCATGTCGGGCTCTTTGTCCTTTGGCTCCAAAGCCAAACCAGCGGGCATTCACGATCATTTCGATATGCAAACCAATCAGGGACTTTTGCGCTTGCATGACCCACGCCGCTTTGGCGCGGTGGTCTATGCCGACAGCGAACAAGACCCGGTGGCTGTCAAATTGCTGGGCCATTTGGGTGTGGAACCCCTAGAGGACAGCTTTGACCCTGCGGTGTTTTGGCAGGGTTTGAAAAAGCGCCAAGCGCCGATCAAGCAAGTGCTGCTGGCCGGTGACTTGGTGGTGGGCGTGGGCAACATCTACTCCAGCGAAGCTTTGTTTTTGGCCGGTATTCGACCCACCACCCGCGCTGCCAAGATCAGTCAACCGCGGGCGCGGCGTTTGCACCAAGCCATCCGCCAAGTGCTGGCGCGGGCCGTGGCACAAGGCGGCAGCAGCCTGCGCGACTTCTCTAATGCGCAAGGGCAAAACGGCTACTTTCAACTCGAAGCCATGGTCTATGACCGCGCTGGAGAAGCTTGCCGGGTTTGCGGCAGTGCGGTGAAGCGCATCCTGCAAGGCCAGCGCTCCACCTTTTTCTGCGCCACATGCCAAAAACCTTGAAGCCCGCTGCATCTGTGCGTCAACCCGTCGTTTCTGCAAGCTTGAATGGCTTTGCGAAACGCCTGGTGGCTTGGCAACATGAGCATGGTCGGCACGACCTGCCTTGGCAGCAAAACCGCGACCCTTACCGTGTTTGGTTGTCCGAAATCATGTTGCAGCAAACCCAGGTGAGCACGGTGATGGGCTACTTCCAGCGGTTTTTAGACCGCTTTCCCACCGTGAACGCCTTGGCGCAAGCCCACCAAGACGAGGTGCTGGGGCTGTGGAGCGGCTTGGGCTATTACAGCCGAGCACGCAATTTGCACCGTTGTGCGCAGCAAGTGGTGGCTGAATTTGGCGGCGTGTTTCCCGCTGATGTGACCGCTTTGCAAACCCTGCCAGGCATTGGCCCCTCAACCGCAGCGGCGATTGCGTCTTTGTGTTTTGAGCAACGGGTGGCCATCTTGGACGGCAATGTGAAACGGGTGCTGAGTCGGTTCCATGGTTTCGATCATGATTTGTCAGTGTCAGCCCATGAAAAACAACTGTGGCAACTGGCCCAGTCCGTACTGCCCGCCGATGCGAAAGACATGCCCCGTTACACCCAAGGCTTGATGGACCTGGGTGCCACCTTGTGCACCCACCGCCGCCCGGATTGCCCGCGTTGCCCCATGCAAGAAGATTGCGTGGCGCTGGCCGAACAAAGGCCCGAGCACTACCCAGTGAAAACGCGCAAAGTGAAACGCAGCGCTCAATCGCTGTGGCTGTTGTGCGCGGTGACGAAAGAGGGCGACGTGTGGTTGCAGCAGCGTCCCGCCAAAGGCGTGTGGGCCAGTTTGTTCACCCAAGTCTTGTTTGATTCAGAAGAGGCCTTGCAGGCGGCAGTGCCTGCAAAGTGGCGCAAGCAATTGCAAGCAGCTGCGGCTTTCGTGCATGTTTTGACGCACAAAGATTTGCATCTGCACGCTGTGCACTTGAGGCTGGATAAGCCGGTCCCGCTGGGGGTCGGGGCATGGTTTGACGTCACACAGTGGCCCGCTTTGGGTTTGCCCGCACCTGTGCGCAAGCTTCTGGAACGCGGTTAAAGAACCACCTGCGGTATTGCGACAGAGCCAAAGCGCTGCGAATCAAGCCTGCTTAGATATCTAGCTCGCGGTGTCGCTTCAAAGTCACCCAATCGCCGCTGAAACGCTTGTGCAAGCTTTCCACCAAAAACACCGAGCGGTGTTGACCACCCGTGCAACCGATGGCCACGGTCACATAACTTCGGTGGTCGTTTTGCAGTGAGGGCAGCCACTCGTTGAGAAAGCCCGCAATTTGCAACTCCATGGCTTTCACCTGCTCGTGCGATTTCAACCAATCGGCCACCGGTTGGTCGCGCCCGGTTTGGGGTCGCAACTCGGTTTCGTAGTGCGGGTTGGGCAACATGCGCACATCAAACACAAAATCGGCATGCACGGGAATGCCGCGCTTGAACGCGAAAGACTCGAACATCAGCGTCAGTTGGGCGCTGGGTGCGGACACCAGGGCGTGGATGTAGCTTTGTAGCTTGGAGGCCCGCAGCAAACTGGTGTCGATGATGTGGGACTCTTCGCGCAAATCGGCCAACAAAGTACGTTCAAGCTCGATGGCGGCCACCAAGTCGCGGGCTGAATGCGCCCCCTCAGGCGAGCTGTGCGACAGCGGGTGGTTGCGTCGTGTTTCAGAGAACCGATGCACCAAGGTGTCGGTGCTGGCGTCTAAAAACAGCAAGCGCACGTGGACATCCTGCGCTCTCAATTGCGCCAGCTGCGCCGGCACCAAATGCAAGGCGTTGGCACTGCGCACATCCATGGCGATGGCCACTTTGGCCTCTTCCTTTTGATCTTCCAACTGCACAAACGGCAGCAGCAATTCGGGCGGCAGGTTGTCCACGCAGTAGTAGCCTGCGTCTTCCAAAGCGTGGATGGCGATGGATTTCCCCGAACCAGCCATGCCGGTGATGAGGACGAGTTCGCGCTTCATGCCTTGCTGCCCTTGGTTTTGGGCTTGGCAGCAACGGCGGTCATGCTGCTGAGCATTTCACGGGCATGGGCATGGGTGGTGTCGGAGAGGCGTTCACCGCCCAACATGCGGGCGATTTCACTCACGCGCTGTTCGCCTTGCACTTCGTGCACCGCGCTGAAACTGCCTGTCTTGTCGCTTTGTTTGGACACCACCCAGTGGTGATCCGCACAAGCGGCCACTTGGGGCAAATGCGTCACGGCCAGCACTTGGCGGTCGCGGCCCAGTTGTTTCATCAAGCGGCCCACGGTTTCGGCCACAGCACCGCCCACGCCCGAGTCCACTTCGTCAAAGATGAGGGTTTGGGCTTCACCCAACTGGCTGGTGGTCACCGCAATGGCCAAAGCGATGCGCGACAACTCGCCACCCGAAGCGACTTTGCCCACGGGGCGCGGCGTGCTGCCTGCATGACCGGCCACCAAAAACTGCACCTCTTCCAGCCCATGGCTGGCGGGCTCTGGCAGGGCTTCTAAGGCCACTTCAAAACGTCCGCCTTGCATGCCCAACGCCTGCATGGCTTGGGTGATGCTGGCGGCCAACTTGGGGGCGGCCAAGGCACGTGCCTTGCCCAGCTTGCGGGCTTCGGCCAAGAAGGCCTTGTGCGCGGCTTGTTCGGTGGCTTCAAGGGCGGCCAAATCGGCGGCAGCGTCCAAGCGTTGCAACTCGGTTTGCCATCCGGCGTAAAGCTCGGGCAACTCGACGGGGGTGCGTTTGTAGCGGCGGGCCAAAGACACCCACAGGCTCAGGCGGGCATCAAGGTCGGTCAGGCCTTGGGGGTCGAGGTCGGCGCGGCGCAACCAGGCTTGCACGCTGTGCGCCACATCTTCGGCCTGCGCCAAAGCAGAGGCCAATTGATCGGCCAGCGCTTGGAATTCGGGTTCGATGCTGGCTTGGTCGAGCAAGGCGTTTTGCGCTTGCACCAGGCTCAGGGTGGCACCGCTGCTGTCGTCTTGCAAGCTGTGCAAGGCAGCTTGGGCGGCTTCCATCAAAGACTGGGCATTGGACAAGCGGCTGTGTTGGGCGTTGAGTTCTTCCCATTCGTTGGCCTGCGGTGAGAGCTTGTCCACCTCGCCGATTTGCCAACTCAGGCGTTCGCGTTCTTGCTGCAAATGGTCTTGCGCCAAACGCGCGTTGGCCAGCGTTTGTTGGGCTTGTCGCCAAGTGGTCCAAAGTTGGTTCAAGGCTTGCGCATCCAGCCCGGCATAAGCATCGAGCAAGCCGCGCACGGCGGCTGGACGCGTGAGGCTTTGCCACGCGTGTTGACCGTGGATGTCCACCAAGCTGTCTCCGATGTCGCGCAACTGGGTGGCGGTGGCGGCGCTGCCATTGATCCATGCGCGGCTTTTGCCTTGCGCATCGATGCTGCGCTTCAAGAGCAAATCGTCGTGCGCTTCAAAGCCGTTGTCTTCCAGCCAAGCTTGCAGGCTAGGGTTCAGGGCAAATTCGGCGGAAATTTCGGTGCGGATGGCGCCTTCACGCACCACACTGGCGTCAGCCCGAGCGCCCAGCACCAGTTGCAAAGCGTCCACCAAAATAGACTTGCCCGCGCCGGTTTCGCCGCTAAGCACGCCAAAGCCTTGGCTGAAATCCAAATCCAGTTGCCGCACGATGACAAAGTCGCGCAGGCTGATGCGTTGCAAACTCATGAGCCACCCTCGTTCCAATGCAGTTTTTGACGCAGGGTATCAAAGTAACTCCAACCTCGGGGGTGGAGAAACACCGCATGGTGTGGTGATTTGCGCACCTTCACCTGGTCGCCAATCAGCAGGGAAGACAAAGACTGCATGTCGAAATTGGCGCTGGCGTCGCGCCCAGCCACCAATTCGATGACGATTTCAGCGGGGTCGGCCAGCACCAAAGGCCGGTTCGACAAAGTGTGGGGGGCAATCGGCACCATCACCAAACCCGCCAAAGACGGTTGCAGCATCGGGCCACCCGCCGACAAGGCGTAGGCGGTGGAGCCGGTGGGTGTGGCGATGATCAGGCCGTCGGCGCGTTGGTTGGCCACGAAATGCCCATCCACCGACACCCGCAGTTCCACCATCCCAGAGGTGGCGCCCCGGTTGACCACCACGTCGTTCAAGGCCAGGGCGTCAAACACGCACTCGCTGCCGCGCCAAACCTGGCCGTGCATCAGCACCCGGTGGTCTTCTTCATAGGCCCCGTGCAGCATGGGCTTCAATGTGGCCTCAATTTGGTCGAGGGCAATGTCGGTGATGAACCCCAAGCGGCCTTGGTTGATGCCGATCAGGGGCACGCCGTGCGGCGCCAGTTGGCGACCAAAGCCGAGCATGGTGCCGTCGCCGCCCAGCACCAGGGCCAGGTTGCAGTTTTGCGCGATACCTGCCACATCCAGTGTGGGCAGTCCCTGAACGCCTGCATGGGTGGCCGTGTCTTGTTCAATCGTCACTTGGCAACCTTGCTGGCGCAAAAAATCCGCCAGCGATTTCAAAATGGCGGCTGTTTGCGGTGTGCTGCTGGGGCTGTGGCCACTGCTGTGGTGCTTGCCAATCAGGGCGATATGCTGAAACGTCGGGTTCATGGGCAAATTACATCATTAAAATCGGTCGAAAGGATGACCATGCTGGATGACCGTGCCAAGTTGTTGTTGAAGACCCTGGTCGAGCGCTACATCGCCGACGGTCAGCCTGTGGGGTCGCGCACCTTGTCGCGAGCCAATGGCATCGAGCTGTCACCGGCCACCGTGCGCAATGTCATGGCCGACCTCGAAGAGCTGGGCCTGATCGTCAGCCCGCACACCTCGGCTGGGCGCATCCCCACCCCCAAGGGCTACCGGCTGTTTGTGGACACCATGCTCAGCGTCAACCGCGAGCAATTCAACGCCCCCAGCTTGGCCCCCGAGCAACCCCAAAAAGTGATTGCCAGCGCCGCCAACCTGTTGTCCAGCCTGTCGAATTTTGTCGGGGTGGTCATGGCGCCGCGCCGTGGCTCGGTGTTTCGGCACATCGAGTTTTTGCGTTTGTCCGAGAAACGCGTCTTGGTGATCATCGTTTCGCCCGATGGCGATGTCCAAAACCGGGTCATCTTCACCGACACCGACATCAACCAATCGCAACTCATTGAAGCGTCCAACTACCTGAACACGCATTTTGTCGGCATGGGCATCGAGCAGGTGCGCGAGCGTTTGCAGCGCGAGGTGGACAGCTTGCGCAGCGAAATTGCGGCGCTCATGCAAGCGGCGGTGCAAGTCAGCTCCGAGGCCATGAGCCAGTCGCAAGACGAGGTGGTGATCAGCGGCGAGCGCAACTTGCTGTCGGTTTCCGACTTCTCCAGCGACATGGGGCAGTTGCGCCGCGCCTTCGATTTGTTCGAGCAAAAAGCGCAACTCATGCGCTTGCTGGACATGTCATCTCAGGCAGAAGGTGTGCGCATCTACATTGGCGGCGAGAGCCAAATCGTGCCGTTTGAAGAGTTGTCGGTGGTGAGTGCCAATTACGAGGTCGACGGCCAGGTGGTGGGTACCTTGGGTGTGATTGGCCCGACCCGCATGCCCTATGACCGCATGATTCAAATTGTGGACATCACCGCCAAGCTGGTCAGCAACGCCTTGAGCCACAAATAACGCGCCGCCTGCCAAAATGTGACGAGCTTAGAGCGTTAGAAGCGAATAGATGTAAAAAATTGCTTCCACACTGATTTCACACTTTGCTGAAAAATTGATGCAACATTTTTGGACCTCAACAGGGGCAAAGTAGAATGAGCATTCGGGCCTATAGCTCAGTTGGTTAGAGCAGAGGACTTAAAGAGCAGTTGACCTAAAACATCAAAAATGTCATGGTCATATGCCGTCGGGTTGCATGCTGGTAAGTTAACTCTGCTGGCATGTAGAACTACTCAAATTCGGGGAAGCCTGTGCTGCAGCGTGGTAATCCCGAGCCAAGCCCAATAGCAGTATTGGGAAGGTGTAGAGACTGTACGGGTAGGTCGTAAAGACAAGAGACAGTCCAGACTACAAACCGGAAACGGGCAGTGAAAGCTGTAGTAGTAAGCATAATCCTTTGGTCCCTGGTTCGAGTCCAGGTGGGCCCACCAACAGTGAAAAAGCAACTGATTTCGGTCGGTGGCTTTTTTCATGCCGCAATTGAATCTTTGATTGATCGATTACGAAGTTTCAAGATTTCTAAAAGGGCGCGAAAACGCTCAGCTTGTAAGGCAAAACTTCCGATCTGATTTTCGCAGCACAGTGCTTTGATTCTGGTTGATGTTTTCGATTTACTTAACTCAATGGCCATGTATTTCAAAAAATAGTTTTACTTTTTTTAGGAAAAAAGTCAAAAAGAAATGCATGCGAATAACCTCTTTAAAAAATAAAAAAGACTCATTGATATGAGGATTTAGCAGGCTCTAATGCAGCCTGCCTACTTCGAAATTGGGTTTGTTTTGTAAAAATTACAACTCTGAGCCGCTTGCAATTGACCTCACGCCCTTGACCAACTGATTGATGGCTCGCTTTTGGTATCGCTGGCTGTTGGTCAATTTGGATTGCAGTTCTTTAGCTCGCTCAAGCACCGCCTTGTCCTGCAGCCTCAAAAAACCTTCGATGAATTTGATTTCCTCGGTGCGCTCTTTCCCATTGGGTTTCTTATTGGGCGTAGTGAACGTTACGGTAACGCGTTCTTTGTTCTGATGCTGTTGAACTAAGCCGTAAAGCGCAAATCGGTGTGGGTCCATCGCCCAATCGTTGATTTCAGCGTTCACATCCACCTCGATTTGTTTGATCAAAAACGCTTCGTTGCGCTCATAGTCAATGATGCACTTGGCAAGCTCTGTGGCTTGGGCGTCTGAGTCGCAATCATCTCGAATAAGAGCAACCACTGCCCTTAGCTCTGATTCAAAGGCGCGCTCATCAATTGGAAGCGACAAAGCGTGTTTGGTAGCGTTCACGCTCGCCCGCCTTTTGCCCTCATCGGACTTTGGGCCAGTGGATTTAAGGGCGTTGGCCTTATTTGCGGCTCTTTGCTTGGGGCTTGTCATTCTTTGACGGCTCCAATTTTTTGACCTCTGTGACATCGATCGCATGGAGGTCTCGTTTGATCAGCTCATTTTGCAGTTTGAGGCGTTCTTGCAGAATGGATCGATTCACCAGGGCCTCATAGGATTGCTGCAGCTGTATGAGCGTCTTAGTGCGCAGAGCAATTAGCTGGTCAAGTTTGATGAGCTCATCTTTGCAATCACTCACTGCAGCTCCTAGCAAGCTTTCTGTTGTGTGGCCCTTGTTTTTGAATAAATCTTGGGTGTTTTGTTGGTGCCATAGTTGACCAAAGATCAAAACTCTCACGGCGTGTTTCTGGTTATCGGGTGTTGCGTAGTTGGTCAATTGACTCACCATCCCCTCCAAGATTGCTGACCTTTTTTGCGTTTCGTAGCGGCGCATCCACCAGATGCACTGAAAGATTTTTTCTGCCAGAAACATTTGCAGTTCAGTGGTTGCACCAAGCTCTTTGAGAGTGCCCTCGAAGCCTTGCTTGTATAGGCTGTTCGACTCACCAGGCAGAAGTGGAAAGGAGCCACCCGCTGCTTTTGAGACTTTTGCGGTTGGTTGAGTTGGCGCTTCTGGATTACTTGCCATCTTCATCATCCTTTTGTTCGCTGGCAGATCGCCGATTGATTAGACAGACACCGGGGTTATTGTCAGGAGTACCCACAAACACAACACCAGCAGTCTCAAGAGCCTCTTTCAGCGAAATAAGCGTCTTCACATTGCCCTTTGGAATACCTTCCATGACCTCCATGCGCTGAATCGTGGCAGTGCCCACCCCAGACTCTCGAGAGAGATCCGACGCACTCCACCGGAGTAAAGCTCGACCTGCTCGCAATTGAGCGCTTGAAATCAATTTAAAAAGCCTTTATAATAATTTAAATTAAATCATTTATGAGGTTAATCATGTCTTATTCTAGCACCTTTGAGCATCTTAACAAGCTTTTAGCGCACATTGACGGCGCCTATTCCCCAAACACCATTCGGGCATATAAAGCAGATATGGGTGAGTTCATTTGTTACTGCAATGAAAACTCGGTTTGCGCCCTTCCTGCAGCACCAATTGATATCTCCAAGTTCTTGCTTGGAACCATGGCACAAGGCATCAAATCAGCAACCATCCGAAGAAAAGTTGCATCGATCAGCGCTGTTCATCGACTTTCAAATTTCAATGACCCAACGAAGCATCCAGAAGTCAAGCTTTGCATTCGCAAGATAAATCGAAAACTGGGAAACCGTTTCGATCAAGCTTTTCCAATTACGCGGGCCTTGCTCGATCAGCTTTTGTCAGTTTGTGACACGGATATTCGAGGTTTACGGGACAGGGCATTACTGTTACTTGCTTACGACTCAATGCGGCGCCGGGCGGAACTTGTGTCACTTCGCATTGAAGACATGCAAATTAGCAAACAGGGACGATGCTTCATCTTGCTTCGAAAAAGCAAGACTGACCAAGTCGGCTCTGGGCATTGGATCCATCTGACTGAAGAAACCACTGCGGCCATCAATAGTTGGTTGCACTCATCAGCAATCAAAGATGGCCACCTGCTGCGTGGCATCAATGCGGGTAATAAAGTTTGTCCAGAACTTGGGGCTGGCCAGGTCAGTCGAATTTTTAAATCTTTGGCGCAAAAGGCCAACCTTGAATCTGGAGTGGTGAATGCAATAAGTGGCCACTCCATGCGAGTTGGAGCCGCACAAGACCTGTTGCTCCAAGGGGCTAGCCTTCCACAGATCATGGTTAAAGGCGGATGGGTAAAAACTGACACCGTGATGCGCTACATCGACAAGGTCAGGCCTCCAAGCTTGTCAGTCGTGCCTCATTTATGACCTTGACCCCTCAGACTAATTTTCAAATCATTTTTGCGACTAGTTGAGGCGGGTTAAATGTTCTTGAACTTTGAAATCAAATTTGATGTTGCAAAGATACCGCTGCTGAAATCAAAATACTCTCAAACACCATTTTTTTGCTCAAGGCTGTAACCCACAGAGCCATACCTGGCAAATTCTGATGCGTTGCGTTCGTGGCCTGTGATGGCTTTAGTATTCGGTACGGCCACATCGTAGCAGGCCTTCAAGCGATCGATGAAGGCATGCCTGAAAATGTGGGTTCTGAAGTCTAGGTAACGTATGTTCTTGTTCAGCGTGGCGGCTCACGAGGTATTGCCAATTTCTGATGCATATTGCGGCATCAGCCAGTCATTTTTTTGCCTGACCGCACGGCGATGCAGTTCTTGGGCCGCCTCCAGCGAAACACCCAGCAGGGTCACGCAGCGGATGCTGGCTTGGGTTTTGCGGTCGGTCAGGCTGTTTTTGCGCACCCACAGGTGTGGAATGTCATGGTCTAGCACCAAGTCTCCAAGCTTGCCAGCACGGGCTCTGAAATGCGCATGCCGGAGTTGTTCTGTATCAGCGCCGCCAGCCTTGGCGGAATAGGATGGCTGAGCAAGTGCGTTTTGACCTTGCGCAGGTGCTCCTCGGTGATGGGCGCCATGGTGCTTGACAACTCAACCTCGCCACGGATGTACAAGCGCCTGAAAGGGCTGAGTCGATCAATGTCCAAGTGCAAGTCGCCAAACTGAGCCACAAATAGCGCGTAAGCCTGTTGCGCCTCGGCCTTGAACTTGCGGCGATGTGCCGAAGGGTTCTTCCGCATGTAAATGCCTTACGCATCTAAAACCTGGCCTTGGCCTGCCACTGTTGCCATCTGAAGTGCCGGGCAACCAGCTCTGACAAAAAGTTCTCGTCAAAAATTCAATGCCGTATTGGCAGACTTTACCCCTGGGACGGGTCAGCAATTCATCGGGGGCGGCTGAGAATACAAGCTCTGACATTCATGGTCGGTCCTGCGATTTAAGGCACTAATTTACTGTCAGCAGCAGGGCAGGGTAACCCCAGCCTGAATGTCCGGAGGGCCTGGAAGCTTTTACTTGAGAATCTTGGAAATAGTAGAAAAGAAATAACCGTCTCAGTCTGGTGGAAGACGTAACCGATCAAGAAGCCTTAATCATGAGCCTTGCCTAAAACATCGTTGCGGCCATCCGCGCCATTCGCGACCCTGTTTTGCAGGGTCGTGTCGCTTAATCTGGCTTTTGACATCATCTATCTGAGAAAATCCAACAATATGGTAAACAGCACAACAATCTCTGTCATTACTGCAACTTGGAACTGTGCCAAAACGCTACCGGACTGCTTGGTATCGGTGGCGCAGCAAAACTACGCAAAACGCGAACATGTAATTGTCGATGGCGCGAGCACCGACGGAACCATCGAGATTATAAACCAGCACATCGATCAGATCGCGATATTCAAAAGCGAGCGTGACAAGGGTATTTACGACGCGCTGAATAAAGGCATCCAACTGGCCACCGGAGATGTGGTCGGGTTTTTGCATGCCGACGATTTGTTCGCCTCTAACGATGCGCTCTCCAAAATCGCCAAGGCCTTCGAGGACCCAACAATCTGCGCTGTATACGGAAACTTGGAATATGTGAGCCAGCAAGACACGTCGAAGGTGATTCGCCGCTGGCAAAGCAATCCGTTCAACCAGCGGGATCTCGGCTGGGGCTGGATGCCAGCCCACCCAACGCTGTATGTTCGCCGCGACTGGTACTCTAAGGTTGGTGGATTCGACATCAGCTACCGTATCTCCGCCGACTACCTTAGCATCCTGAAGCTCTTCACCCAGCCAGGGTTCAAAACCGAGTACATCCCCGATGTCCTGGTCACCATGCGCTTGGGCGGTGCCAGCAACAAGTCCATCAAAGCCATCATTAAGAAGTCCAAAGAGGACTGGCGCGCCCTGCGCAGTTGCGAATTCAGCGTACCCAGCGCCCTGCGTGCCATCGCCTGGAAGAACCTGAGCAAGCTCTCACAATTCGCCTGATTTCAAGCCGAACCCAGCCGGGGCAATACCATGCGCACGTATTCGTGCACGCGCTCATCAGTAGAGGCCTGCTTCACAGGCATCCACATCCACCTTTGGTGCTGCAGCCCCTGACCATTTGGGGGCTGCAGCACTTGAGCCTCGTCTTCCGTCAGGTGCAGCGCATACGGCAAATTTACATAGTGGGTGGAGACGGCCTGATCGAAAGCGCTGTCCGGGTAAAAATGATCCCAAGCTCCCAGCAGTTGGGCTCGATTCAGCCATTCGATATTCAACCCTATCTCGTCCTGAGCCACTCGCCGTAAGGCATTTTGCAACGGTTCGTACTTGCGAATCCTGCCGCCAGGCGTAAACCACCAGCCTTGTGCGGGTCGGTTATTGCGCTTGCCCAACAGCAATTCCCGTCCTTGATCTCCCTGCCGGGTGATCATCAAATCAATCGAGACTAGGGGTAGTGCCGCGCACGCGCTGCTGAAAACCTCCTCACTGAGCCACTGGCTGGCTTGGCCCTCTGGTGCTATCTTTTTCATCGAAAACTACTCATTCATCCATTCCGAGATAGGATAACTTGGCCAGACCGGCCAGGGTCAACCGCAAGGACCCAAAATCGATTGTGAATCGAAAAATAGTTTCGTTCGAACGTAGAAGGGAAGCTGGTTCAGCAGTAGAATGTTCGACTTCAAACAAAAGTGCGATACGCATTACTTTTTACCCTATAGACCGCGCCAGCCGATCGTGACACGGCACGGCGGTAGCGTACCTAAAGCCAGTTAGCCCTTACAACGAATCAAATAAAGAGCCGCGCATACATGACCAGTCGCCAAGTCAAGATCCAAGAAGACACCCATTTTCGAATTATGAGTATCTTGCTAGACAACCCGGACCTGACCCAGCGCGAGCTGGCCAACAAGCTCGGCATGAGCGTGGGGGGGCTGAACTACTGCCTTAGCGCCCTCATTGACAAGGGTTTTGTGAAGATGACAAACTTTTCTAAGAGCAAAAACAAGTTCAAGTACGTCTACCTGCTCACCCCTCGGGGTATTGGTGAAAAGGTGTCGATGACCAGTCGGTTCCTCAAACGCAAGATGGAAGAGTACGAAGCGTTGAAGGTGGAGATTGAGGCGCTAAAGGTTGAAGCGGGCGAAGTCCAAGGCGACGGCCAGAAAAATCAGAAAGCATGATTCAAATTACCCCTGTCATCCTCTGCGGCGGCTCTGGCACTCGATTGTGGCCTTTGTCTCGCGCTGGATTTCCCAAGCAGTTCCTGAGCCTCGCCGGTAACGAAAGCTTATTTCAGCAAGCCGCCCAACGTTTGGTCACTTTGGGTGCAGACGACATTCAGGTGGCCAAGCCTCTGATCGTGACCGGCGAAGAGCACCGATTCCTGGCTTACGAGCAACTCCGCGAAGTAAGCATCGAACTGGAAGCCGCTCTGCTGGAGCCGGTGGGTCGCAACACCGCCCCCGCACTCACCCTGGCTTCGCTGGCTGCGCAACAAAACGGAGCCGACCCTGTTCTTGTCGTCACCCCTGCTGACCAGACAGTAGCCAACACCACCGCCTTTACTCAGGCCATGCAGCAAGCTGTACGCTACGCTGACCAAGGCAACATTATCATTTTGGGTATCACACCCGTCCGGCCTGATACGGGCTATGGCTACATCCAGGTCGGCTCGGGCAGCAGCGATGCCGCCATGCATGTCCAGCGCTTCGTCGAAAAGCCCAGCGCCGCCACCGCTCAGCAGTACCTAGCCGAAGGCGGCTACTTCTGGAACGCGGGCATGTTCGTGCTCAAAGCCTCGGTCTGGCTGCAGGCACTCGAACAATTACGCCCCGACATTCTTCACGCCACCACTCAAGCTTGGATCCAGCGCAGCACAGACGCCAACCCAGCTACCCCCTTTGTGCGCCCTGGCAAGACAGAATTCACCGCTATCCCGTCCGAGTCCATTGACTACGCCGTCATGGAGCGCTGTCCGGGCAGCTCATTTCCCATCAAAGTGATCCGGTTGGACGCTGGCTGGAGCGACCTCGGCGCTTGGGACGCTGTTTGGAGCGTACTCACTAAAGACGAGCACGGCAACGTCCATTTGGGCGATGTATTGACAACCGACAGCCACAATACGCTGGTGCACGCCTCCAGCCGCTTGGTCACTTTGGTGGGTGTAGAAAACCTCATTGTGGTGGAAACGCCTGACGCGGTGCTGGTGGCCAACAAGTCTCGATGCCAAGACGTGAAGCACATAGTCTCCCAACTGCAAAATAGCCAGCGTGAAGAGAACACCCTACACCGCAAGGTTTACCGCCCCTGGGGCTGGTACGACAGCATCGACGAAGGCGGCCGCTTTAAGGTCAAGCGCATCCAGGTCAAACCCGGCGCCAGACTTAGCCTGCAAAAACACCACCACCGGGCTGAGCACTGGATCGTTGTCACAGGCACCGCCGAAATTACCAATGGAGAAAAGGTGCTGCTGTTGACTGAAAACCAGTCCACCTACATCCCCCTGGGTGAAGTTCATCGACTCGCCAATCCCGGCACGATTCCGCTCGAAATCATCGAAGTGCAGTCGGGGAGCTATTTGGGCGAAGACGACATTGTCCGTTTTGAGGACACCTACGGGCGGGCTTAATTATTACTGAACATCCCAAAATCTACGTCGCTGGCCATCGTGGCATGGTGGGTTCGGCCATCGTGCGTTATCTGTTAGCCAATGGCCACCCAGTAAAGCGCATCGTCACCCGTACTCATGCCGAGCTGGACCTGACAAACCAAGTTGCTGTCAGCACTTTCTTTGCCGCCGAAAAACCTGACCAGATCTACTTTGCCGCCGCGAAGGTAGGCGGTATCCATGCCAACAACACTTACCCAGCCGAATTCATTTACCAGAACCTTATGATGCAGGCCAACGTGATTGACGCGGCTTTCCGCAACGGCGTTCAAAAGCTGCTGTTCCTAGGCTCGAGTTGCATCTACCCCAAGCTGGCGGTTCAGCCCATGCGCGAAGACGCGTTACTGACAGGCACGCTCGAACCCACCAACGAGCCCTACGCCATCGCCAAGATTGCTGGCATCAAGCTCTGCGAAAGCTACAACCGTCAGTACGGTCAAAGCCATGGGGTGGACTACCGCAGCGTCATGCCCACCAACCTCTATGGGATCGGCGACAACTACCACCCTGAAAACTCCCATGTCATCCCGGCGCTAATTCGCCGCTTCCACGAAGCAAAGGTCATCAATTCCCCGAGAGTAACCATATGGGGAACCGGTACACCTAAACGCGAATTTCTCTTTGTTGACGACATGGCAGCAGCAAGCGTGCACGTCATGAACCTGCCCAAGGCCGCCTACTCCCATCACTCTCAGCCCATGCTCAGCCACATCAACGTGGGCTGCGGGGAAGACATAACTATTCGCCAAGTCGCTGAAGCAATTGGCCGAACAGTGAGTTACATCGGCGAGATCACCTTCGACACCAGCATGCCTGACGGCACCCCGCGTAAACTCATGGACAGCTCCCGCCTTAACGCTTTGGGCTGGAAAGCCCAAGTGGGTCTGGACGCTGGCCTTAAGGTTGCCTACCAAGATTTTTTAGATAAATACGTTACTTAGGATTGAAGGAAAATTTTGTGACCATAAAACCCAAAGTTGCTCTTATCACCGGCATTACCGGTCAAGACGGTTCCTACCTAGCCGAACTCCTACTCGAAAAAGGTTACATCGTTCATGGCATCAAGCGTCGCGCTAGCTTATTCAACACACAGCGGGTCGACCATATTTACCAAGACCCGCATGTCGACAATGCCAATTTCAAGCTGCACTACGGCGACCTGACCGACACCAGCAATCTGGTGCGCATCATTCAGGAAACCCAGCCTGATGAAATTTACAACCTTGGAGCTCAAAGCCATGTGGCCGTGAGCTTTGAAAGCCCCGAATACACCGCCGACGTGGTCGCTATGGGTACTCTGCGACTGTTGGAAGCCATTCGCATTCTGGGGCTGGAAAAAAAAACACGCTTCTACCAAGCCTCTACTTCTGAGCTTTACGGCTTGGTGCAAGAGACCCCACAAAAGGAAACCACACCCTTCTATCCCCGCAGCCCCTACGCCGTAGCTAAGATTTACGCCTACTGGATTGTTGTGAATTATCGCGAAGCCTACGGCATGTATGCCTGCAACGGCATCCTGTTCAACCATGAAAGCCCACGGCGGGGCGAAACCTTTGTCACACGCAAGATCACACGTGGCTTGGCTAATATCGCCCAGGGGCTTGAGGAATGTCTTTACATGGGAAATCTCGACGCCCTGCGTGATTGGGGCCATGCCAAAGACTACGTCCGTATGCAGTGGATGATGCTCCAGCAAGAGAAGCCCGAAGACTTTGTAATTGCCACCGGCATGCAATACAGCGTGCGCCAATTCATCCAGTGGAGCGCCCTTGAATTAGGCATCACCTTAAAATTTGAGGGACAAGGCCCCAACGAAGTCGCCATCGTCGAAAAAATCGAAGGCAACAAAACCCAAGCCCTACAAGTCGGTCATACCATCGTCCGTATCGACCCCCGCTACTTCCGCCTAACTGAAGTGGAAACCCTGCTCGGTGACCCCAGCAAGGCTAAGCAAAAACTGGGCTGGTCACCTGAAATCACCGTACAGCAGATGTGCCACGAAATGGTGAACAGTGACCTTAAGGAAGCCCAACGCAATGCGCTGCTTAAAGCCAATGGCTATCTGGTAAACGTGAGCGTCGAATGAAAATCGCCATCGCCGGCATCGGCTACGTCGGCCTGTCCAACGGCATTCTTCTTGCTCAGCACAATGAAGTTGTCTGCCTCGACATCGTCCCAGAGAAAGTCGCGCTGCTGAATCGCAAGCAATCGCCGATCGAAGATACTGAGATCGAAGACTTCCTCAAGCACAAACCGATCAATTTCCGCGCTACTCTCGACAAGGAAGACGCCTATCTGGGCGCCGACTACGTCATCATTGCCACTCCGACCGACTACGACCCCGAGACCAACTTTTTCAACACTAAGTCGATCGAAGCGGTCATCCGTGATGTGATGGCCATCAACACGCAAGCGGTGATGGTGATCAAATCCACCATTCCGGTGGGATACACTGAGCGGACACGGCAGGCTCTCGGCACGCAAAACCTCATCTTCTCTCCAGAGTTCCTGCGTGAAGGACGCGCCCTGTATGACAACCTGCACCCTTCGCGCATTGTCGTCGGGGAAAAATCAAAACGTGCCGAAACCTTTGCCAATTTGCTCAAACAAGGCGCCGTCAAGCAGGATATCCCGATTTTCTTCACTGGTAGCACCGAAGCTGAAGCCGTCAAACTCTTCGCAAATACCTACCTAGCCATGCGCGTGGCTTATTTCAATGAGCTCGACACCTATGCCGCCCGTCATGGCCTTGACACCCGTCAGATCATTGACGGTGTCTGCCTCGATCCGAGGATTGGTGCTCATTACAACAACCCCAGCTTCGGCTATGGCGGTTACTGTCTGCCCAAGGATACCAAGCAACTTCTGGCGAACTACAGCGAAGTGCCGCAAAACCTAATTCAAGCAATCGTCGAAGCTAACACCACGCGCAAAGACTTTATCGCCGACGAAATTCTCAAGCGCAAGCCCAAGGTCGTTGGTGTCTATCGTCTGATCATGAAAGCCGGATCGGATAATTTCAGGGCGTCCAGCATTCAGGGAATCATGAAGCGCATCAAGGCGAAAGGTATTGAAGTCATTATCCATGAGCCTGCATTACGTGATGACAATTTCTATAACTCCCGCGTAGTCAACGATCTTGATGCCTTCAAACATGAATCAGACATCATCATCGCCAACCGCAGCACGCCTGCTCTAGCCGATGTACTAGCAAAGGTATTCACTCGCGACTTGTTCGGTAGCGACTGACCTGAGTGATTTTTAAAAAATGAATCAGAAAAAAATCAAACCCCGTAAAGGCATCCTTCTCGCAGGGGGTTCGGGCACCCGACTCCACCCGATTACCTTGGCCATATCCAAGCAGTTGCTGCCTGTATACGATAAGCCGATGGTTTATTACCCATTATCGACCCTGATGCTGGGTGGAATGCGTGAGATTCTTATTATTTCTACGCCACAAGATACCCCCCGGTTCCAACAATTATTAGGGGATGGCGGGCAGTGGGGCATTTCTCTTTCTTACGCTGTGCAACCGTCCCCAGATGGCTTGGCGCAGTCTTTCCTCATAGGAGAAGATTTCCTTGACGGGGCACCATCTGCCTTGGTTCTGGGCGACAACTTGTTTTATGGCAATGAACTAGGTTACCACTTAAAAACTGCTAGCAGCGAATCTATCGGTGCAACAGTTTTCGCTTATCCGGTGACCGATCCAGAACGCTATGGTGTAGTTGAATTTGATGGTAGGGGGCAAGCTATCAGCATTGAGGAAAAGCCGCGGCATCCCAAGAGCCGTTATGCCGTAACGGGGCTGTATTTCTATGATACCGACGTAGTTGAAATCGCCAAGACCTTGCAACCTTCTGCTCGTGGTGAATTGGAGATTACCGACGTTAACCGTATCTATCTTGAGGCGGGAAAACTCAATGTAGAAGTCATGGGGCGAGGCCATGCATGGCTCGACACAGGGACGCACGATTCATTATTGGAAGCCTCGCAATTCATCCAAACCTTGGAGAAGCGGCAAGGCCTGAAAATCGCTTGCCCTGAAGAAATAGCCTGGCGCGCCGGATGGATTAACAACGAGCAGATGAAGCGCCTAGCAGAGACACTAGCTAAAAGTGATTATGGCAAGTATTTGTTTGATATTGCCAATGACGAGGGAAAACCATGAAAAGGGTTGATCAGTTTCTGACTTGGATGCACAAGGGGCAAACAAATGTCTCACTTCACACTTCTTAATCTACCTACGTTCGCCGATCATCGCGGGGCTTTGACCGTCCTGGAAAAGGCTCTACCTTTTGAGGTAGTTAGAACTTACTGGATCTATGGGGCGGATAGACAAACACGCGGTGGACATCGACACACCTACACCCGCCAAGCGTTGATTGCGATTGGTGGTGCAGTCTCGATGTACATGAACGATGGCGTGACAGAGGAAACCATATTGCTAAACAACCCCAGCCAATGCCTTTTGGTAGAACCCAAAGATTGGCACACAATGACCTTTAATGAGAATGCCATATTGCTGGTTATGTCTTCTCACTCTTACGACCGTAGCGAATACATCGACACACCTTATGAACGAGCATCAAATGATTGAATATGAAAGTCTGGCACGATCTAACAATGATTACATGGCCGAGCTTGAAGCGGCGGCGACCCGCGTAATTCGGAGTGGCTGGTATGTCTTAGGGCAGGAAGTTAGCGCCTTTGAGGGTGAGTTTGCCCAGTTCGTGGGTGCCAAACATTGCATTGGCGTGGCCAATGGTTTAGACGCCTTGGTTCTCTCGATTGAGGCTTTGGATCTCCCCAAAGGAAGCGATGTGCTGGTGGCTTCCAATACCTATATAGCCACGATCCTGGCCATCGTTCGCGCAGGCCACAGACCGGTGCTTATCGAGCCAGAACTTGAGACTTTCAATATGGATCCGGCCAAGCTGGCCGGATCCATTACGACGAATACAAGAGCTATCTGCGTGACGCATCTCTTTGGTAAAAGTTGTCGGATGGATGCGATCTGTGCGTTCGCTGCTGAGCACGGGCTAAAAATTCTAGAGGATTGCGCCCAGTCACACGGCGCCCGCTTAGGAAAACAGATCACTGGTACCTTTGGGGATGCGGGATGCTTCAGCTTCTATCCAACCAAAAACCTTGGCGCTGTTGGAGATGCTGGAGCCATCGTGACCAACGACGACATTCTTGCCGATCGTCTCCGCTACATCCGTAATTACGGCTCCAAACATAAGTATGTCAATGATTACCTAGGCTTGAATTCGCGCTTGGACGAAATTCAGGCAGCAATGTTGCGCGTCAAACTGCGCTATCTGGATGAGATGACGCAGCACAAGCGTGCCATGGCAGAAATTTACTTTGGCAATCTCCCAAGCTGGTTAAATCTGCCGCGCCGCAGAGATGACGAGTACGATGTATTTCATATTTTCGGCGTGCGACATGCCCGACGCGACGAACTACGCGCTTGGTTGCTTGAGCAGGGTGTGAAGACTGAAATTCACTATCCCATCCCACCGCATCAGCAAAAAGCGATGGCCGGAACACTTTCTGGTAAGCATCCCATTGCAGAAGAGTTGCATGCTACAGAGTTGAGTCTACCTATTTCAGTCGGGCACACCGAAGACGATATTCGCACCATCTGTGGAATTCTCAACCAAGCAACACCGAGGTTTCATTAAGAATGAGTTCAGAAAATTCATTCAAGGAAAAAAAGTGGGATGTTATCATTGCCCCACGAAGTAAAGTAGTTGACCTGAATCTACGAAGCGTTTGGCGCTACCGCGATTTGATATGGATGTTTTTCAAGCGCGATTTTATTGCTTTCTACAAGCAGACCATTCTTGGCCCTCTTTGGTATTTGATACAACCCATATTAACTGCATTCACCTATTTTGTGATATTCGGCAAAATTGCTAATATATCTACTGATGGATTACCTCCCTTTGTGTTTTATATCTCTGGCATTGTCGTTTGGACTTATTTTTCTGCATGCCTGACAAATAATGCGGAAGTGTTTTCAAAAAATGCCCAACTTTTTGGTAAGGTTTATTTTCCGCGACTTGTAGTACCGATTTCGGTTGCTATTAGTGGCATGGTCGCCTTTGCTATTCAGTTTGCCTTACTGCTGGTCGTAAGTATAGGATTCATAATAACCGGAACTGAACTACAGTTTTACTGGCAAGCATTGCCAATGGTTCTTCTTCTGGTGCTTTATGTGGCTTGTCTTGGTATAGGGGTAGGGCTAGTGGTGTCCGCTTTAACAGTGCGGTTTAGAGACCTTGCTTTCGCCACCGGCTTTGTTACCCAATTGTGGATGTTTGCCTCTCCGGTCGTCTATCCTTTTAGCCAAATTCCCGAGAGGTATCGTGTATTTTTCCACTTTAATCCCATGACTGCCCCAATAGAAAGCCTCAGAGCCCTTATGTTCGGTACGGAAGGCGTTGGTGTTACGATCTGGTTAAGTAATCTTTCCATTACCTTGGTCTTGCTGATCCTTGGTCTTGTGCTATTCACGCGCGCAGAATCCAACGCGATGGATACGGTATGAAGAAAGTAATCGTGGCATCGGACGTAGTTATTCACGCCCACAATATAAGCAAGCATTACAGGCTTGGCGTCATCAATCACGGTACACTTTACCGTGACTTGCAAAGCTGGTGGGCGAAAGTTCGTGGCAATCCAGATCCAAATGCGACTGTGGGGGGGGGGTGGAGTCACAACCAATCGCGCGTTGAAGGGGATCTATTTCGGGCCCTTGAAGGGATGAGTTTCGAAGTTTCTCGTGGCGAGATACTTGGCGTTATTGGCGGCAACGGCGCCGGAAAATCCACTCTGCTCAAAGTACTCTCGCGGATAACGGCCCCGACAGGTGGCTGGATCGGGCTAACCGGGCGAGTAGCGAGTCTGCTCGAAGTTGGAACGGGCTTTCATCCTGAACTCACAGGGCGGGAGAACGTCTATTTGAACGGCGCAATTCTTGGAATGTCTTCACGCGAGATTTCACGTAAATTCGACGAAATAGTCAATTTTGCCGAGATCAGCCAATTTATCGACACTCCAGTCAAACGGTATTCATCTGGCATGTACGTTCGACTCGCATTCTCGGTGGCTGCTCATTTGGAGTCTGAAATCCTTCTTGTGGACGAAGTCCTTGCTGTTGGAGACATTGCTTTTCAAAAAAAGTGTCTGGGGAAAATGGAAGGCATCGGATCGAGCGGACGTACTATCCTTTTCGTTAGTCATAACATGGCTGCAATTGAAAACCTATGCACCAAGGCCCTCGTGCTCAAGGATGGGCGCGTCGACTTTCATGGAAAAGTTGAGCAAGGCATTAAACACTACAACGCGTTTTTCGGCGAATCTGAAGGCATAAATTTGGAAGGAGCCCCTAGAGCGGGAGACGGCAGAGCGAGGATTTCCGATGTGTGGTTTTCCGATACAGAAGGCAACCGACTACCAATTCTGAAGTCGGGCCAAGAAGTACGGCTACACATCATCCTGAATCCCGTTGCTGAGAAATGTCGCAATTTGATTCTCGCCGCAGGTATTACTACTCTGCAAGGGGAAGGCGTGCTCCATTTATCCACTGAAACAGGTGGGCTGGAAATCCTTCGCCTAGATACCCCTAGCGTGCTGGTTTGTACGATCCCAAGGTTGTCATTGCGTGGAGGTTACTATTCGATGAATCTGTTCCTCTCCGCTAATGGCGTGGTAACAGATTGGCTTCAAGGTGCTTACAAATTTCAAATTGAAGACGCTGACTTTTATGGGACTGGCAAATTGCCGCCTGATGGATACTCGACTTTTCTTGCAGATTTTTCTTGGGCCATTGAGAAAGAAATATGATAAAGCGAATTCTAAATTATAGCCATTGGCAATTGAGTCGTTTGGTGCAAGCGTTAGACCGTAATTCGAAAAAATACCATGAGGACTCAGTGCAGTTTCAAAAGCTCATGGCGGCTAACACTGAAAAGGTGTTTGAGCAAATGTATGCTGATCCGCAGCTGTTGCAACATTACCTAGTCGATAGCCGACTTGACTTTTATCGATTGGTTGCTAAGAAAGTGGATGACATATTTTCTGGAGATAAGGTCAACGCCGCTTGTGTTGACGTGGGATGCGGCACTGGCCACCTACTAGTGGAATTGCGCAAAGCCGGCTTTGGCGGCCGCCTTGTGGGTCTCGACTCGGCTACTGCAGCTGGGGATCAAGTTCGATCTCACGGTGCATATCTTGAATTCTACCCGGGTTATTTATCCGATCAGCCTTGGCGTAAAGAGTTTGAGCTAGTTCTCTGTACCGAGGTTCTAGAGCATTGTGATTATCCTGCCGAAATTGTGCGTGGCATGATTCAGGCAACAAAATCTGGTGGCTTGATTGTTATTACCGTCCCTGATGGCAGAAAGGATACTTGGGAAGGGCATACTCACTTCTGGAGCCCGGAAAGCTTCAAGCTCTTCATTGAAAGCTTTCAAAAAAATGCCACCTTTGATTATTTCGAGAATACCAATTTTTGTGTGATTCATTGCTGAGTGGTGAGAAAAATATGCTGAAGAAATTGGTAAATAGTCTGTTAATATTATTTGATCTTGAGATAAGGCGAGCAGAGAAACGCAAAAATATATATGTGACTCATTCGGCTTGGGATTATCAATCTACTTATGTCCTACCAAATCACAAAGAATCCGATCATGTAATAGACATTGGCTGCGGGGGCGCGCCATCTCCAATAGCCTCAGTGCTAACGGATTTCTTTCCTGATGAAAGTATCCATCGAGCACGTCCTGTGGTCGAGGATCGCCCATTGATCGTTTGTTCTGCGGATCGTATGCCAATTAGGGACAAGTTTTTTGATTTGTCCATATGCTCCCACGTGCTTGAGCATGTACCTGATCCCGTCAGTGCCGCATCAGAAATTGCTCGTATTTCTAAAAGGGGATATCTGGAAACTCCTGCTTATGGCAAGGATGTGCTGGTTGGTACTGGCCACCAGCACATCTGGCAGGTAGTAAGTGACAATGGTCTATTCCATTTTTTTCCCTATACGCAACGCCAGCATCAAACGCATGCCGATTCACCCTTAATGTCGATCTGGTGCCAGGATGAGTTTCACCCGTGGCAACCTTTCTTCTGGGAAAGGCAGGATATCTTTAATGCCATTCAGTTCTGGGAAAATGCGCCTAAGGTTTGTGTTCACGGAACTCAGCTTCGTAAGGTAGAGAAAGTTGTTTCCGAGTGGCAGCCGATTGCTACCGCGCGCCTGCCCAGCATACCCTCTGCGCTAAGTCAGGCGGAAATTGCCTTACTGGAAGCTTGCCTGATTACTCCCGACGGTAGTGGCACCATGCGCTTTTCGAATGGTGAGTTCGTGGATATTACGGGAAACATTAAATATCCAGCACGTGGAAAGCGAATTTATTTTGAGATGGCCCCCTTACCGAATTGAGTTGATAACCCACTTTAAGCTTATTGTGCAATATCCTTATTATTGAATAAGCAGGCTTTCAGCGCCAAGGAAACAAAGCTTTGCAACCAGAACAAACTACAAACGTGAATCGCACTTTCGGAAAAGGCCACTCATGCTGTCCAGTATGCACCGGTTCTGAGATGACATCTATTCGCCCTGCTTTTGACGACCGTTATGGTTGTCCCGACCTATTCTCCCTGGTTCGATGCAATGCCTGCGGTCACTTCATGACCTCTCCTGCCTTTAAGGAGGAGGAGTTGGGCAGTCTATACAGCACATATTACCCCCGTAAGCATGTTGTTACTGCAGACTTGGTTGAGGCTGCAAAGGAAGTCGCAGGCCCATTGACTCGGCTGCACCGTTGGTGGGGTGGAACAAATAATCAAGGGCAATACACGGTGTCCCGCGGTCAGGTTATGCTCGATGTAGGCTGTGGAAGCGGCTTATCACTCTTGGAAGCCCAAGGGTTTGGTGCGGAGGCCTATGGAATTGAGGCGGATCCCAATATCCGCCGTATTTCCGACGAACTCGGGCTTCGAGTACATATCGGTAGCCTTCATGATCAGCCGTTTCCGGGGGTTAGCTTTGATCTGATTGTGCTCAACCAGGTGATTGAGCACATTCCCCAACCGGGAAAGGCCTTGGTCGCCCTGAAAGAACGATTAAAGCCTAATGGGCGGCTCGTGCTAGTTTTTCCCAACAGACATTCTCTTTGGCAGAGACTTTTCGATACAAAGTGGATCAATTGGCACATCCCTTACCACCTTCACCACTTTGATAAAAAAGGTTTTCGGGCTCTTGCGTTGCGCCATGGCTTCCGGCTCATTCGCGAGAAGACGATTACCCCGAACATTTGGTTGATTTTGCAGTGGAGAGCATGGCGTGAATCACCTAGCCTAGGGACGCCTAGCGCTATATGGGAAGTCAAAACTCCGACAGATGTCGCTTCTGATTTTCGCACAAGGCCGCTCATTCAAAGTTGGCGTAAAGCATTACGTAAATTTCTAAAGCAGCTTGCTTTCGTCTGTTTGATATTGATGAACCGCCTTGTAGACCTGGCTGGACAGGGCGACAGTATTTTGGTCGAGATCCAGATCAAAGAAATGTCATGACAGTCCATGTGCTTATTCCCGTATTTAACCGTCTGGAGATGACCCGGCGCGCGCTTGACTGTTTACAAACCCAGCAATTGGATGAGCCAATCCGCCTAATCGTGATTAACGACGGTTCAACTGATGGCACGACAGAGTTCTTATCTGCTCAGAAGGACATCACTGTCCTCAACGGTGACGGATCCCTCTGGTGGGGAGGGGCGATCGAGGCTGGTTTGCAGTTCGTACTTGAGAATGTTCATTTGTCAGACTGGGTCTTGCTAGTGAATAATGATACTCAGTTCGACACGAAATTTGTCCAGCGGTTGCTCGATACCGCTCGTGCCTACGCTCCAGCGGCCGTGGGAAGTGTAATTTGCGACGAGGCAGCTCCTAATCAACTTCTGTCTATCGGAGCGGTGTTGGACACTTGGCGCCTAAGGGTGCGCGACAAGCTGGAACAACCGCGAATCCGAGATTTATCCAAAGGCCCTCATCCTGTAGATGCCTTGAGCGGACGCGGTACGCTCTATCCTGTAGCGGCCTTCAGTATTGCGGGCACTATGAAGACTGCTTGGCTTCCCCACTACTTGGCCGATTACGAACTTGCATTACGTGTGCGCAATGCCGGCTACAAGTTGTTGGTATCGGAAGCCACAGCGGTCCTTTCGGAAAACGAATACGGCAATTCATATCAACCTGCCAGGCTGATAGATATTTTTTTCTCAGTTCGCTCTGCATATTATTTACCTGCCATATTTGCCTTCTGGTGGCGTGCCAGTTCTTTAGTGGAACGTTTGACACTGCTGCCAAGGCTTATTTATGTGAGTCTTAAACATCGCCGATCTCTATTATGAAAATTGTTATCGTTGATACCTACTACCCGGCTTTTTTAACTCGCTTTTACTCGCAACAAAATGGATTGGCAGCGACCGACTATTCAACTCAACTGCAAGCTATTTTGAATGCCTGCTTCGGCACTTCGGATTTCTACAGCCGACATCTGAATTCGTTGGGCTGCGAAGCCCAAGATCTAGTAGTAAATTGCATCCCGTTACAACAGGCTTGGGCGAACGCGAATAATGTCCCGTTCTCGCAGTTGGCATTGAAGATTCCCCACCGTCTTTTTCGTGTGCCACTGGTCGGAAGATTTCTAGCCGACCTCCCCGGCCTAATGGATGTAGCCATTGCCCAGATCAAGGCTGCAAAGCCAGATGTTCTTTACTGCCAAGACTTGTCTTTTTTTCCAAGCGAGGTTCTACGCGAGCTAAAGCAGTATGTACGACTTGTCGTTGGCCAAATAGCCTGCCCGCTTCCGCCCGAATCCTTTCTTAAAGGCTACGACCTGATTCTGAGTTCTTTTCCGCACTTCGTTGACCGCTTGCGCGCGCTTGGTGTTGCATCTGAATATTTTCGCATTGGCTTTGATGAGCGCGTTTTGAAATTGCTAAGTAATGTAGATAAAGACATAGACTTTAGTTTCGTGGGTGGTATCAGCCGCAACCACGGCGGGGCAGTTCCTTTGCTGGAACACTTGACAGAGCGAACCACAATACGTGTCTTCGGTTATGGTGCCGATAGCTTGCCTTCGTCCTCCCCAATACACCAACGACACGGTGGCGAAGTTTGGGGCTTAGATATGTACCGCGCCCTAGCACGCAGTCGAATCACGTTGAATCGCCATATAAATGTAGCGGAGAACAACGCTAATAATATGCGGTTGTTTGAGGCTACCGGGGTTGGGTCCATGTTACTGACCGACCGTAAGGACAATCTACATAAGCTTTTCGACATCGATAGTGAAGTGGTTGCCTATTCCAGCAAGGAGGAGGCGAGCGAAATGGTGCGTTACTACTTAACATACCCAGAAAAGGCTAAAGCAATTGCCAAGGCAGGTCAAATTCGCACTTTGCGAGAACATACTTATGCTATTCGCATGAATGAGTTGGTACAAATTATTAGACATCATCTTAAGTAGAAATTTTAACCACTGGAGCTTTTAACATGTTAATGAAATTAGGTAGGAAATTGCCCACTAGTTTGAAGACAAAACTAAAAAAAATATTTAATAGAAAATTCAGGCGATCAATTGCGATGAGTTATTACGAAGAAAAACTTGCACTAATCGATAAATGGATTTGCCTTGATAAAGAAACCTCGAACTTCTATTACAGACTAACGCCACTCAACCGTGATCAGCTTGCCCAAATGATCGCAACTGTTACCGGCGCGGAATACAACGTAATTATTCAGTATTTCGATGAACTAGAGGGTGACACCGAACTGCGACGCCATCTGGAAGATGCGCTAAGAGGAACAAAATACGGTACGGAAATAAATATAGATTACGCACGAAGACTCGGTTGGTACGCGTTTATTCGGGTTCTTAAGCCACGTGTTGTCGTTGAAACGGGTGTTGATCATGGCGTTGGGTCGTGTGTTCTTGCAAGTGCGCTACTCCGCAACATTGCGGAGGGACATGCGGGTCAATATTATGGTACAGAAATTCGCAAGGAGGCCGGTCAACTGTTTAGCGGAAAATACGCTAGCGTGGGAAAGATTCTTTACGACGACTCGATCACGTCGCTCAAGAAACTCGAAGAAAAAATCGACCTATTCGTGAACGACAGCGACCACAGCGGGGAATACGAGTACCAAGAATACGTGACGATCGTAGACAAACTGGCGGATAAGGGGATAATTCTTGGCGATAATGCGCACGTAACTGATAGCCTCTCTCGATTTTCGAAGGAGAAAAACAGAAAGTATTTATTTTTCTGCGAAAAACCAGAAGACCATTGGTATCCAGGGGCTGGTATAGGTGTATCTTTCAAATAAGACCATGCTTCTCAATTTGTGGTTGAAGACTAAAATCACCATCGATTCCTTACTAAGCGAGTTTCCTGTGTTCAAGCGCTTTATTCGCAGATTGCGAAATAGCTTTTATTCGGGCGAAAAAATTTCATCCGGTTATATTGCACTTCAGGGTGAAGAGGCAAATTCCGAAGGATGGCGGTTGCGTAATTCATGGCAGGATAGTGCGTTGCCTCGAAAGCAGCGTGCTCTAGTAGAACGACAATTACATAAATATCGGTATGGCGCCCCGATTGATGTTTTCGATGTATTCACAAGCTGCCTGCGTTCCTTGTCAGGTGTTACTCCTGGTATGTCCTTACTTGAAATCGGTTGCTCAAGCGGCTTCTATTCAGAGGTGTTGGAGATATCTGGTTTGCCATTGAGATATGCAGGGTGTGATTACTCCGAAGCCTTTATCAGGCTGGCACGAGAAAAATATCCGTCCATCGAATTTGCCGTAGAAGACGCCACAGCTTTAAATTATCCAGATCGTAACTTCGATATCGTAGTTTCCGGTTGCTGCTTATTACATATCCCAGAATATGTCAAGGCGATTGAGGAAACGGCGCGTGTCGCTCGCTGCTATGCCATCTTCCATCGAACACCAGTGGTATGGGGTCAACCAGAACAGTGGTATCGCAAGCAGGCCTACGGCGTCGAGACAGTAGAAATCCATTTCAATGAGACGGAATTTTTAGCCTTGTTACAGCTTCACGGCTTGGAACTATTGGCTACGCACACACTTTATGCAGAAGAGCAAGATGTCTCTAGTCTGATAGGTCATGCAATTCGCACCTATGTTTGTAGGAAAAAATAATGAATACACGTTACTTCTGCACGCTTTTTAATAGTGGTTATCTGCTCAAAGGGATTGCCATGATTCGTAGCCTGAAGCACTTCTGCCCTGCCATTAAGGTCTACGTGCTTTGCATGGACGAACAAACCAAATCTATTTTGGAGCGCCTAAATCTGCCCTTCGTCATTTGCATCACCCTGGTGGAAGTTGAAAACAAGGAATTGCTCAAGGCCAAGGCAGGCCGTGGCGTAGCCGAATACTGCTGGACGCTCTCGTCGTGCTTCACTTGGTATGTGATTCAGAACAATCCAGAAATTGACTTTCTGACTTATCTCGATGCCGACCTTCTTTTTTATTCTGATGTGCAACCGCTATTTGACGAGATTGGGGGAGCTTCTATCGCCATAATCGAACACCGCTTTACCGAACGTCTTAAAGACCGAGAAATTAACGGTCGGTTTTGCGTAGAGTGGGTCAGCTTTCGACGCGATGATCAAGGACTGGCTTGTCTTTCACGCTGGCGTGATCAGTGTATCGAATGGTGCTACAACCGCATAGAGGACGGAAAAATGGGCGACCAAAAATACTTAGATGAATGGCCAAATCGCTACTCATTTTGCCACATTATAATGCACCCCGGTGCTGGTATTGCGCCATGGAACTATGCACAATACCATTTTGGAAAAGATATAAACGGTAATCTCACTGTTGAAGGTAGTTCATTGATCTTCTACCACTTTCACCAGTTTCAGCTACTCGATAACGGGAAGTTTGATCGTTTATCTGGTTTCTACACCTCAGAATGCACAGAACCAAATGATATTTACAATATTTACGAAGAGATATTGAAGAATATCCATAAAGATGTTTTGGCTGTAGCTCCAAACTTTAGTGCTGGATTGCAGCGAGCTCAGGGCGTTTTCTTGCGTCGGTTGATTCAGAAATATATCCCCACCACAATCAAAAACTATGTTCGAAAATTTATACACACATAATATTTAAATTTTTATAACTGAGTTAGCCCCCTGAAACACAGTCCCATCGGTAATTCTTAAACTAACAACTAGGAATACGACTATGGATATGCCTATGTCTTCAATAAGACCCAGCCGGGTGGAAGTGGTCACCAGTGTTCAGCGGCGAAGACGCTGGACACCCGAGCAGAAGCTTGAAATTGTGAAACAGACCAACGAACCAGGAAGTTCTGTGTCGTTGGTGGCCAGGGCGCATGGTTTGTCGGCGGCTCAATTGTTTCAATGGCGCAAAGCTTATATGGAAGGTTCTTTGGTGGCGGTTGGTGCCAACGAAACTGTGGTGCCAGCATCTGATCTTCAAGATGCAATGAGACGGATTAAACAACTTGAAGGGGCATTGGGCCGCAAGACTTTGGAGAACGAGATTCTCAAGGAGGCTGTGGACTTTGCCAAAGCAAAAAAGTGGATTGCGCGCTCGCCTGTGCAGAAGGTCTCAACCCAAGACTGATGACGCCCAGGTCAGAGAAGCCATTGCTGATGTGGTAGAGGAGCGAGCCACCTATGGTTACAGGCGTGTTTGGGCGCGGCTGCGTATCGATGGGGAGAGGATCAATCACAAGCGTGTCTACCGTGTCATGCGCGACGAGGGTTTGCTGTTGTTTAGACAAGGCAACAAGCCTTTGGACACCAGGAAACATGACGGCAAAGTGGCCGTGAAGGAAAGTGACACGCGGTGGTGCTCAGACGGGCTGGAGCTGTCTTGCGACAACGGTGAACGGGTTCGCGTGGCGTTTGCCTTGGACTGTTGCGACAGAGAGGTCATGAGTTGGGTAGCCACCACCAAAGGCATTGATGCCGCACTGGTGGGGGACTTGATGATGCAGGCAGTGGAGAAGAGCTTTGGATCAAATGGCAAGCCACCTCAAACGATTGAATGGCTGACCGATAACGGAAGCTGCTACACAGCAACTGAGACCCGAAGCTTTGCCAGGCAGTTGGGCTTGAAGCCGGTAACGACACCAGTGACAAGCCCACAGAGCAATGGCATGGCAGAGAGCTTCGTCAAGACGTTCAAAAGAGACTATGCAAAGCTGGCCAACAGACCTGACTCCCAAACGGTGATGAGCCAATTGAAGGCATGGTTCGATGACTACAATTCTTACCACCCGCACAGCGCATTGGGATATTTGCCGCCACAGATGTTTCGAGAGAAACGATCGGAAAATTAAAACTGCCGGTGGTACTGAGTTACAGGGTCAACTCCATAAACAAACTTAACACAGGCAAATGAATTATAGCATTTCTGCTTTTCGATATTTTAGCATTGGCTTATTAATAATATTTATTTTATCGTTCTGGGCCGGTCTGAGAGGGTTTGACGGCGTAGACACCGAGGTCTATCTTCTTTTTTATCAAAAATTAATAGATAACGGTATTGTAGGAATACAAAGTTGCCAATCGTTCGAGCCAGTATATTGTGGTTTATCTTTCACTGCTGGATATATTTCTAACAACATTTTTTTTGTACATTATTTTTGGGTTTTTATTTATTTTTCTACAACGTTTAGAGCGTTTTCAATATTATATAACTTGGTGTCGCCAAAATATAAATTTCGATTCGTTGCCGTCTTATTTTTTACCTTTATTGCAATAAATTTTATTGACCCACAAATTGTATTTTTTCTAACGCGCCAATATGTTGCCAGCGCGTTTCTGATGCTAGGTTTCGCAAAGATAGCAACTGACAAGAACCCGTCAATTAGCTTTATTATTGCAACGCTAATTCATTTTGGTGCCTTTCCAATTGCATTAATTGCATATGTTCTATCAAGAAAGTTTGAATTAAAGTGGTGGTACACAATCACGCTTCCCGGCGCTGTGCTTCTATTAATTTATTTTTGGGATAGCTACATTTTTGAAGTATATTTTGAGTCATTAAAGTATAAGAGTGTTGAATATTCTGATAAAAATGATGGAGATGTTACGCCAATTCAGGAGGTGAAGTTAATTTTATACTGGGGGTTATCTGCTTGGTTCTTTCTGCGTAAACGTATAAAAATTGTCTTAGCTCTCTTTTTTATTTATATATTTTATTTATTGACGAGTTTTAATGATTTATTACACTTGCGGTATTATAAATATCTTGAATCGATGTCCTGGCCTGCTGTATTTATGCTTAGTTATTTTTTTAAAAGGCAAGCCCCTTATTTTATTGTTGCAGTTCTATCTTTCAGGATTTACAAATATTTAATCCTTGTTTCTCCCGAGTCTGGTGTTTTTAATGTCTCAATGTTTTGGGCTAGGCATGTATTTTCTTTTTTGTTATCATGGTTAGAATCTAATATTATTAAATTTTAATATGCGCCGGATTAAGGGACGAAGTCCAACTTTGAATAACCGATGGTTGGGTGGCTGAGGATTTTTAGCTTTCAATGCTTCTTGACTTGGCAGTCTAAGTTGCTTATGACCTACAAGCACCTCAGCCAAGCAGAAAGATATATGTTCACGCCTGAATCGCCCAGGGTTTTGGGAAGGTTCCAAACTTTGAGAAGAACTATGAACAAGAAATCGAATCGTTCCCCAAGTAATCCTCCCCTTTTGCAAGGGCCGTAGAAGTAGAAACGTTATGCAGCCATGGCCAGCCGCTGCTTGGGTGTGAATCCGCCCAAGGCCATGTTTGGGCGGTCATGGTTGTAAGACCACATCCACTTCGTTGCAAAGTCTTGAACCTCTGCCCAGTCTGACCAATAGTACTGTGACAGCCATTCGTACCGCACTGTCCTATTGAACCGTTCAACATAGGCGTTTTGCTGAGGGTTGCCAGGTTGAATATATTCAAGCCTGATTCGCCACTCTTGAGCCCAAGTCTGTATTGCCGCACTGATGTATTCGGGGCCGTTGTCACATCGAATTACCTGCGGCCTTCCGCGCCACGAGATGATCTGCTTGAGCTCCCGAATCACCCGCTCTGAAGGTAACGAGAAGTCGACCTCCATCCCAATGGCTTCGCGGTTGAAGTCGTCAATGACATTGAACAACCGAAACGTTCTGCCGTCTTCGAGCTGGTCGTGCATGAAATCCATCGACCACACCTGGTTAATCGCCAACGGCACTGTCAAGGCCTCGGGTTTTTCACGAACAAGCCGTTTGCGCGGCTTGATGCGCAAGTTGAGCTCCAGCTCCTTGTAGATGCGATACACACGCTTGTGGTTCCATTTGAAGCCCTTGACGTTGCGCAGATACAGATAGCACAGGCCAAAGCCCCAGCTGCGATGGTTATCGGTCAGTTTGACCAACCAATTGGCCACCTCATCGTTCTCAGCGTCGCGCTTACGCTCGTAGCGATAGCAGGACTCGCTGATTCGAAATGCCACACAGGCGACACGAATGCACACGCCTTGCTCAGAAACCACCTTGTAGGCCATCTCCCGTCTGCGAGATGGCCTCACCACTTTTTTTCGAGCGCCTCCGAGACAATTTCAGCCTTGAGCTTTTCCTCAAGGTACATCTTCTTCAAGCGGCGGTTCTCTTCTTCCAGCTCTTTCATGCGCGACATCATGGACACATCCATGCCGCCATACTTGGCCCGCCATTTGTAAAACGTCGCCGAACTGATGCCTAACTCGCGGCAAATATCTGGGACACCAATGCCAGCTTCAACCCTTTTGACTGAATCAATGATCTGGCTGTCCGTGAATTTCGATCTCTTCATTTAGAACCTCTTCCATTGGAAAAAATTCTACTTCTCAGACCTTTGGTTCTAGGGGACGATTACCATATAAGTTGCTGAGAAAACGGGCTGATTTCCTTCGAGTCCGCGAGGCCCCACCATTTTTTTAGGTTAAGATGGGAACAAGTGCGGCTGTAGCTCAGCTGGATAGAGTACTTGGCTACGAACCAAGGGGTCGTGGGTTCGATTCCTGCCAGCCGCACCATTTTTTTCCTTATGAATAAAGCGTTTACCCGCGAAACATCCAGCGAAGACGAGGACGATGAGTCCCTCGCACCGGCCCTGCCAACGGGCACCAAAAACTACATGACGCCCCAAGGCTACGACCGCATGCGGTCTGAGCTGTTGCAACTGATTGACGATGAACGGCCCAAGGTGGTTGAAATCGTGCATTGGGCTGCCAGCAATGGGGACCGCTCGGAAAACGGCGACTACATCTACGGCAAAAAACGTTTGCGCGAAATTGATCGCCGCATTCGCTTTCTCACCAAGCGCTTGGAGTTGGCCAGTGTTTCAGACCCGAGCGTTCATCATGGCAACGATCAAATTTTCTTTGGTGCCACCGTCACCTATGAAGACCTGCAAGGGCAAGCCACCACCGTCACCATCTTGGGCATCGATGAAGCCGACAGTTTGAAGGGACAGGTGAGTTGGGTCTCCCCGATTGCACGTGCCTTGCTCAAATCGCGTGTGGGCGATGTAGTGAAACTGCAAACCCCCAAGGGGGTGCAAGACATTGAGGTGGTGCAAGTGAGCTACCCAGCACCTGCTCAGGCGTGACGTTGTGAAATCACGCGTCGGGCCAGGCTGACCGAGGGCAAGCGCTGCAAGGTGGACAAGACGCTTTCCAAATGCGAGGTATCTTGCACCGCAATCAAGAATTTCAAATCGGTGGCTTGTTGACCGCTGACTTCATCGGCCATGCTGACCAACTTGATGTCGGCTTGCGCTGATGTGATGGCCGAGGCCACACTGGCCAACACACCTTTGCCGTTCAACACGGTCACCACAATGCTGGCTTCGAAAGTGCGCAGGGGTTCATCCGACCATTCCACGGCAATGAAGCGTTCGCTGTCTTTGAGTTTCAAGCGTTGAGCCACATGGCATTCCTCGGTGTGGACGACCAAGCCCTCGCCACGGCCCAAATAACCAACGATGCGGTCGCCTGGCAGGGGGTGGCAGCATTCTGCGTAGGTGACAGACGCGTTGTTGCTGCCATCGACCACCACGCCGCCTTGAGAGATGCTTTCATGGGCGGTGAAGCGCTCTCGGCTGATGAGCAGGGGGTCTGGTTTTTCGCCCAAATCGGCCAACAAACCCACCAATCGCTTGGCCACGATGCTGGCCACGCGCTTGCCCAAGCCAATGTCAGTCAGCAATTCAGCACGGTTTTTGCTGCCGGTGAAATGCAGCAACTTGCCCCAAGAATGGCGGTGGGTGGCATCCAAAGCAGGCAACTGGATGAAGCCTTCTGCGCGTAAAGCTTGCGCCAATAATTTTTCGCCCAACTCGATGGATTCAGACTTGGCTTGGGTTTTCAAGTAGTGGCGAATTTTGGAGCGTGCTCTGCCGGTGCGCACAAAGCCCAGCCATGCTGGGTTGGGTGTGCTGTCTGGTGCAGTTTCAACCTCAATCACATCGCCATTGCGCAGTTCGGTGCGCAGCGGCACGGTTTCACCATTGATTTTGGCTGTGGTGACATGGTCGCCCACATTGCTGTGCACGGCATAAGCAAAATCCACCACGGTGGCGCCGCGCGGCAAGGCCATGATGTGGCTCTTGGGCGTGAACACATAAACAGCATCGGGGAACAAATCGACTTTCACATGGTCCCAAAACTCGGCGGCGTCGCGTGTTTCGTCCTGAATATCCAGCAAGGACTGCAACCACTGTGTGCCTACGCGCTCTGATTTTTCGCTGCTGTCAGGTGACTTGTAAAGCCAATGCGCTGCAATACCGGACTCGGCCACCAAGTGCATGGCTTCGGTGCGCAATTGAAACTCCACATTGATGCCTGCAGGTCCCACCAAGGTGGTGTGCAGTGATTGGTAGCCATTGACTTTGGCAATGGCAATGTGGTCTTTGAATTTGCCTGGAACAGGTTTGTAGAGTTGGTGCAGCAGCCCCAAGCCGGTGTAACAGTCCACCAAATGCGGTACCAAAATACGCATACCGTAAATATCAGTCACTTGCGCAAAGCTCAGGTGCTTGGACTGCATTTTTTGGTAGATGGAAAACAGGGTTTTCTCGCGACCAAAAATACGCACATCCAGCTTGCCTTTGGCGAATGCGGCTTCCACTTCTTTTTGCAGTTTTTGCAGCAAGTCTCGGCGGCGGCTGCGTGCTTTGAGAACGGCTTTTTCAAGAATGGCGTAGCGCCAAGGCTTGAGATGCCTGAAGGCCAAGTCTTGCAGTTCGCGGTAGGTTTGGTTCAGGCCCAAGCGGTGCGCGATGGGCGCGTAAATTTCCAGGGTTTCGCTGCTGATACCTTGCCAACGGTGGCGCGGCATGGCCTCCATGGTGCGCATGTTGTGGGTGCGATCGGCCAACTTCACCAAGATGACGCGCACGTCTTGCGCCATGGCCAAGAGCATTTTGCGAAAGGACTCGACCTGTCCTTCCTCTTTGGTGTCAAAGCTCAGTTTGTCTAATTTGGTGAGACCATCGACCAACTCGGCCACGGTGGCCCCAAACTTCTCGACCAAATCGGCTTTGGTGACGCCGCAGTCTTCCATCACATCGTGCAGCAAGGCGGCCATCAAGGCTTGTGCATCCAATTTCCAATCGGTGCACTGCAAGGCCACAGCGATGGGATGGGTGATGTAGGGCTCGCCGCTGCGGCGGGTCACGCCCAAATGGGCTTCATCGGCGAATTTGTAGGCACGGCGCACTTGCTCGATGCCTTCGGGCCCCAGGTAATCGAGTTTGCTCACCAGCGAAGCAAAGCTGGCCGCTGCTGCATTGGTGGCGGCTTTTTTGTCGATGGCGGTGTTGTCAGCGTGGCCCATGGGCTAACTGTAGCGTTTTGTCAAAGCCACAGGGCTGGGGCGAAAAAAAAGCACTGGTTTAGCAGTGCTTTTGTAGGAATGGCTGCTACAGAGAGCAACCATCTGGATTAACCGGGTACTTTTTTCAACATTTCAATGCCGATTTTGCCAGCAGCGATTTCGCGCAGGGCGGTGACGCCTGGCTTGTTTTTGCTCTCAATTTTGGGCGTGTGACCTTGGGCCAACATGCGAGCGCGGTAAGTGGCAGCCAAGACCAATTGGAAGCGGTTGGGGATTTGTGCGAGACAGTCTTCAACAGTGATGCGTGCCATGGTGCGGTGCTCCGGGGTGTTAGGTGAGGTTCAGTGCCTGAAAAATATCGGACCTGCTTCGGCGCTGGGACGCGTATTTGAGTCTTTGCGCATGAACAATGGCTTTGAGGTCGAACAAAGCCTTGTCAAAAAGTTGATTGATTATAACGAAGTCGAATTCATGGGCCTGGGCCATCTCTTGGGCGGCGTTTTGCAAGCGAATCTCCACCACCTCGGGGCTGTCTTCACCCCGTCGCAACAAACGTGAACGCAGCTCATCCCAGCTGGGGGGCAGGATGAAGATAAGGACGGCGTTGCTGAAAATTTTCTTGATTTGAATCGCGCCTTGGAAGTCAATTTCCAAAATCACGTCCAAACCCTTGGCAATGCGTTCTTCGATGGTGGCTTTGGAGGTTCCGTAGCGGTTGCCATGCACATGGGCCCACTCTAGAAAAGCGTTGGCTTGCACCATGGCGTCAAATTCAGCCTCTGACACGAAGAAATACTCGCGGCCATGGAACTCTTGGCCACGTGGGGAGCGCGTGGTGTGGGACACCGAATGCTCGACACGAGAGTCCAGTTCCATCAAGGCTTTGACCAAGCTGGATTTGCCTGCACCACTGGGGGCAGCGACGACGTAGAGGTTGCCAGGGTAGGTATTCATCATTCGAGGTTTTGGACTTGTTCACGCATTTGCTCGATCAGCACTTTCATGTCCAACGAAATGCGTGTGAGTTCGATGGCGCTGGATTTGGAGCCCAAGGTGTTGGCTTCTCGGTGCAGTTCTTGAATCAGGAAATCCAAACGCTTGCCAACACCTTCCTTCTGCGTTTTCAAGCCCAGCAAGCGGTTGATTTCATCCAAATGGGTTTTCAGTCGTGTGATTTCTTCGGCCACATCCGCGCGAATGGCGAAGCTGGCCGCTTCTGCCAAGGCACGTTCGTGCACTGATTCGGGCAAAGCTTGCGCATCGGCCAGGGCCAAGGCCTCGCGCCATCGTTCTAAAAATTTCTGTTTTTGCAGCTCAACGGTTTGGGGTACCAAGGGCAGGGCAAGATCAGCCAAGACATGCAGTTGCTTGGCGCGGGACAACAAATCTTGCACCAGGCGTTGGCCTTCGCGTTCACGGGCTTGGCACAACTGCGCAACCAAGTCTTTACCCAGCGCCAGCACATCGGCCGTCACATCTTCCGACAGGTGGGGTGTTGCGCTGGCCAAACGCATCACTTCGGCCACCGACAAAGGGGTGGCATGCGGCAACCACATGCGCACGTTGTCTTGAATCTTCACCAGGTTTTGCAGCATGGCCGTGTCAGGACTCGCTAAAGCGGCATCAGGCGCAGCTTCGAGGTGGGCGCGAAGCTCAACCTTGCCGCGTTTGATCTGGCCGCTGATCAACTCGCGCAGGGCGGGCTCTTGCGCCCGGAGTTCATCGGGCAGGCGAAAAGTCAGATCAAGGTAGCGGCTGTTGACCGAGCGGATTTCCATGCCCAGCCGCAAGCCCACAGGTGAAGGCGCAGTGGCGCCAAGTTGTGACTGTGCACTGGCATAGCCGGTCATGCTTTGCAGGGACATGGCGCTCTCAAATTCAAAAGCCGCATTATCTCAGGCACAGCCTGCCCCACCTGAACGACAATCGCCGCTGTTCTCAAAGGCCTGCTCATGACCAAAACCACCATCGCTTCACGCCAAACCCGCGCCGCCGACGAATTGCGCCAAGTGCGCATCACGCGCCACTTCACCATTCATGCCGAAGGTTCGGTGTTGATTGAGTTTGGCCACACCAAAGTACTTTGCACCGCCTCCGTTGAAGAAAAAGTGCCGCCCCACAAACGTGGCAGCGGCGAAGGCTGGGTCACGGCCGAGTACGGCATGCTGCCCCGCGCCACCCACACCCGCAGCGATCGTGAGGCCGCCAAGGGCAAGCAAAGCGGACGCACCCAAGAGATTCAACGCCTCATCGGACGTTCATTGCGGGCCGTGTTTGATTTAAAAAAACTTGGTGAACGCACCATTTCTCTGGACTGTGATGTGTTGCAAGCCGATGGCGGCACCCGCACCGCTGCCATCACAGGTGCGTTTGTGGCTGCACAAGACGCGGTGAACAGTTTGATCAAAAGCGGCAAGCTCACCAACAGTCCGATCATCGGCCACGTGGCAGCCATTTCTGTCGGTTTGTTGCACGGTGTGCCTTTGCTGGACTTGGAATATGTGGAAGATTCGGTGTGTGACACCGACATGAACGTGGTCATGACCGGTGCGGGTGGGTTCGTGGAAGTGCAGGGCACGGCTGAAGGCGCGGCCTTCACACGAAGCGAAATGGACAGCTTGTTGGCACTGGCTGACAAAGGCATTCGTGAATTGATCGACTTGCAAACGGCCGCCTTGGCCACCTGAGGAACTGCCGTGAAAGAAATTGTGTTGGCGTCCAACAACCAAGGCAAGTTGCTTGAGCTGCAGGCCATGTTTGCCCCTTTGGGCTTGCTGTTGATTCCCCAAGCTGCGTTGAACATCGCGGAGGCGGAAGAGCCGTTTTTCACCTTCGTGGAAAACGCCCTGGCCAAAGCGCGTCATGCCAGTCACCACAGCGGCTTGCCAGCATTGGCCGATGACGCTGGTTTGTGCGTGGACGCCTTCAATGGTTTGCCGGGTGTGCAAACGGCGTTTTATTGCACCCAGTTTGGCTACCTCAAAAGCGACGAAAACAACCGCAAAGCGCTACTGGAACAAATGGCGAACCAGACCAACCGCAGAGCAGCCATGGTGAGCACCTTGGTAGCGGTGCGTTATGCACAAGACCCCGAGCCACTCATCGCCGTGGGCCGTGTGGTGGGTGACATCACCCATGAACCCCTGGGCACCAACGGCTTTGGGTTTGATCCTGTGATGTTCATCCCTTCTGAGGGACAAACTTTTGCACAGATGACCGAGGATAAGAAAAACAGCCTCAGCCACCGCGGTCAATCCTCGCGGTTGATGCGCGACCTGATGCGCGAGCGTTGGCTGGCATGAGCTTGGATCTGGCGCAACTGATGCGCCCCGGCACCCTGAATTTGCCTGCCTTGCCACCCTTGTCGGTTTATGTGCACCTGCCTTGGTGCTTGAAGAAATGTCCCTATTGCGATTTCAACTCGCACGAGTGGCGCAACAGTTCCACCATCCCCATTCAAGCGGATGCGCAAGCCCTGCCTGAAACCGCCTACTTGGATGCGCTGTGTGCCGATTTGGAACACAGCCTGCCCCTGATTTGGGGGCGCCCAGTGCACAGCATCTTCATTGGCGGCGGCACACCCAGTTTGTTTTCTGCTGCTGGGATTGCAAGGTTGGTGAGTGATTTGCGGGCGCGCTTGCCACTCGTGCCCGACTGCGAAATCACCATGGAAGCCAACCCAGGTACGTTTGAGAAAGACCGGTTTCATGCGTTTCGTGCAGCGGGTATCACGCGGTTGTCCGTGGGTGTGCAAAGTTTCAACAACACCCATTTGCAGGCCTTGGGCCGGGTGCATGACGCTGACCAGGCCCATGCCGCTGTGCAAGAGGCTGCTTTGGCGTTTGACACTTTCAATATCGACTTGATGTATGCGCTGCCCGGGCAAAGCATGGCGCAGTTGCAGCAAGACTTGGGCACTGCTTTGGCCTTGAAGCCACCGCATTTATCCATTTACCACTTGACGATTGAGCCCAACACCTACTTTGCCAAACACACGCCCAGCGATTTGCCCGAAGAGGATGATGCCTACGACATGTTGGATGTCATCACCGCACAAACCGCCGCACATGGTTTGCAACGCTATGAAGTGTCAGCCTTTGCAAAGCTTGGGCATCGGTGTTGGCATAACACCAACTATTGGCAGTTTGGTGACTATGTAGGGCTTGGTGCAGGTGCCCACAGCAAGATCAGTTTCCCGCACCGCATCTTGCGCATGGTGCGTCACCGTGAGCCCAAGCTCTATATGGAACGTGCTCTATCGCACGCCGCTGTGGCGCAAAGCAACGAGGTCGGTCGCGCTGAGCTGCCTTTTGAGTTCATGCTGAATGCATTGCGCTTGAAAGAGGGCTTTGACTTGGCTTGGTTTGCCGACCGCACCGGCTTGCCCTTGTCGGCCATCGAGTCTGCCTTGCAGCAAGCGCAGCAGCAAGGCTGGCTTGAACGTGACTTGCAGCGCATCAAGCCCACCGAGCGCGGATTTGACTTTCTAAGCGATTTACAAGCGCTTTTTTTAAAAACCAGTTGAATTAAGAAAAATCTAAAGCGTCTTTGTGATTCTTCATAATCATTCTTAGGTAGTTAAAACAAAATTGCATATGACCCTATCGTGGTAAGCCAAAAGGGTTGGCTGGGGCAAATCCCGTATCTCGCTCACTTCGGGCAGAGGTGGCACTGATCAAAGAGAAACTGCGGTTCAAGCGCGCACCACCGTCCCTGGTCAGGGGCTGGTAGACCAAATTGGCCACACTTCCACTGCGGGTCGTGGTCATGACGTCAAACGGTATTCGAAGATACATGCCCTTGTCAAAACTGCCTTCACCAAATTTTTCAGCGGACACATTGGTTTTGGTAACCCAAGCACCCAAAGACACGCCGTTGTCAAAGTATTTGCTGAAGTCAATCGTGGCACCAATATCACCCGCCAGATAACGACCCACATTCAAACGCAAATGCGTCGATTGCCAACCTGTGTCCCAATAGGCCGTTGCATGTCCAGTTGTGACACGGTATCCAGTTTGTTCTGCGACATCGTTGAAACCAAAAAGTTGATCAAAATCTCGCTGCTGTACACGATTGACGTCAACACCAAATGCCAAGGGGCTGTGCCAAGGGCGATAGAGCCACTCTGCCCCCAACCCGCCGTAGCTGGTTTCTAAATAGCCAGCATAGAGACTGTAAAAATGGTTGTCATGAATTTGACCAAAGTGGGTGATTTGTAAATTAGGAATGTTGACATCAGACGCCGTCATGTACTCACGCAGGTAGGTTCTAACGCGGGGTAAATTACTCGGCCCTGTGTATTTGAAGTTGTCGTAGTTGTCCAGCAGGTGAAGACTCAAGGCGCCAGAGATGAACAGATTTTCTGTGAGTCTGAGTTGCATCGGGAAAGCAACACCAGCGCTAAACAGGAGAAACCCGTCCGGGCCGCCGATGTTTTGCTGCCAACTGGGAACCACGGCAAAACCAAACATGGAGGGCGTCTGCTCCCAAATCAAATCATAAGTTGAATCTGTTGACTTCAGGGGTGGCTGTGCCAGCAAAGGATCAGTTCTCTGCGAGGGTGGCAAAAACTGCGATTGCTGCGTGACCCATTCACGCCTGTTGATGATGCGCTCGCTCAAGCCCAAACCTTGCTCAACGATACTCAATTCAAAAGAATCAATCTCCGTTGGCGCATCCCGATTGAGTACAGCAATGATTCTCTCAATGCGATCGTTCCAATGCGCGCCGGAAGTTCCTTCAAGAAGAATACGAAGGGTTGTATTTTGGCGGTAAATACGTTGAACGCCCCAGCCACTCATATCCCTGACGTCAGCAGCTGTCGTCGTCCACTCCAGCGGTATGTCCAATTTTTTGTACATCGGCTGAGCGTTGATTTTGGGGGCGGGCGGGTCCGATACTTTGGGTGCCGCCATTTGAGCAACCGAGGTGTGCAGCGTCAAGCCAAAAACCACCGCATTGCCGCGCTCAACCCCCAAAGAAAGCTGGGTACTGGGGTATAGCTGGTAAGTAAGCCCAAGGTTGAAAGGTGTTTTTTGAACCCGGTTATTAGCCTGCGGTTCATGTTGATAGTCGTTACCGTCGTACTCCAATTTGACAACCCATTTATCCCAAGGCGTGTGATATTGCAGCCCACCAAAGAGAGCCGTTGGGCCTCGGAAATAGGCGGCAGTATTCGGTGTGCCGCCAGTAGAGACATAGGCACCACGCGTGTTGAATTTTGGACTCAACTTGGTCAGGGGATTGGTGATGTTGCCACTTGATCCCAAATAGCCCCATGCCATACCGGCGCTCAAGTCAAAATCGCCATGTCGCTTGCCTGCGACCAGGTATTCGCTGGAAAACAGACCTGTGCCGCCCAGATCCACAAATCCGACGGCAAGCTGGGGCAGGTAAGCGCTCTCTGGCCACAGTCTGACTTTGAGGTCGATGCTTTTATCTTTGTAAGTCTGGTCGCCAGAAAGCTCGGCAGGACCATACAGTCGGTTGAGGATGTTGGTGTAGCGAAAGCCAGCTTCTAACCATTCAAAAGGCTGCAAAAAAACATTGCTGCGATCGTAGGGGTAGATTCGGTTGTAATTGAAGCGCGCTTCTCCAGGCTCCGCCATGCGCGCGCTGGGGGTCTCAAGCAAGCCAATGACGCCCCAATTGTTGGCACTCAACATGGGGTCGCGGGCTGGCACGCCAGGTGTCATTTGAATGCCGCTATTGGGCGTTGCAGTCTCAAAAGCAGAAAGAGTTTGATCGTAATTTTGAGTGGAGAGAAAGCTCGTCAGAAAATGCGTTGCTGCCTCGGACCAACCACTGTCTCTGTAGGGTGCCCAAATTAAAGCGCCCGGCGCAGGTTCAGCCTGGGCGTTTTCGTTCCAAGACGCCACTTCAAAACGCTGCACATTGCCATCAGCTTGAATCACCCACGCCTGATCAATCAAATGCCAATTCTTCAAATCACACGCGCTCAAATAGTTTTTGGTTTGTGCACCACTTTGATGGGCCATGGTGCAACGAGTGCCATTTGGGTAGATGACACTCACCGTTGAAGGGCGAAGGGGCACAGACACGGCATGATCTGCAGCCAAAATCGGGTCTTTCTTGGGATGCGCTTGAAGCCAGCGTGGGTCCGACTGATCAAGCTTGACACGACCGGTGACAGGCAAGGATTCGACGGCGTTGATGAAACTGGCGCTGATGGCAACCTTAGCGGCTTTCAGCAGCGCTATTTCCTCTAGCAAAGACTGTTTGACCAAGCTTTGCGGCTCTAATTCCTGAGGAACCATCCAGGCGGTGGCCGGCGCGTAATGAAGCGCATGGGGTGTCTGACGCAAAAGCCAATCACTGAGACGCTCTCCATTGACAGGTTGCGCCATCAAAGGGCCAGCGGGGGACGTATTGGTCTGCGCTTGAATACCCAAAGGAAGGCATGCGAGCGCGCTACAACAAATGGCAATCAGTTTCCAAGTCATGGTGTGAGAGGCCAAATTTGCCATGTGAAACAAAAATCTTTGGACAGACATTGGTCGGCATAAACCACTGAGGGTAGGCCATCTTTCATTTGCAGTCCATACCGAGCTGATGGCAGACCATGGTTTTGATCAAGTACTTTTTCCTCAAACCACCGTAAATCAGAGGGCGGCAAACCTTTTAACAGGGCATTGTTTGGCGTGGGGATTTGGTCGAGCGACAGCTTTTGTTGAATACCAAACCGATACCCTGGCATTTCATCGATTTCTCGCTTGAATTGAAGGCTGTTGTGCTCAAGCAAATGCGCCCATGAAGGCTGTTCTTTGTGCCGGACCGCGCGCCAGTCAACTTCCAGCCCCGTGGTGGACAGGATGCGACCGTTTTGCATGCGAAGCACTTCTCCTTCAGCACTGTACCAAGTCTCGATGGGACCCAAGTCATGGGGCTCTTTGTATCCAAGCACCAACAAAATGACTCTGCCTTTGACAGTCACGCGCAGATACCGAAGCTTGGGATTGAGAGGGGTGGCGTCTACTTGCTGGCCCATGCCCAAAGCATCAGAAAGGGTCAATGTGACTGGCGTGTGTCCACACGCTGTCATGGCCAAACCAAGCAAGATGAAAACAACTATTCGCATGGGGATCTGAAGCACACCGATTCAAGAGTTCAAAAAAAAACCGGGGCAGGTGCCCCGGGTTTTTTTACGGCTTATAGTGAATTGTCGGCTGCTCAGAACTTGATAGAGCCTGTTGTGCCAGAAGTCCCAGTGGTGCCGGATGAAGTAGCGATGCTTGTTCCAGTGATGCCAAGGGCAGTCAATGTAGCGCGATAGCTCACGATAGCTTCATTTGCGGCAGTTTGGGAAGCCAAAGCGGCAGTGTATGACCTTGCAATTGCTGTATCAAAATTAGCAGGAATGGCTATATTGAATGTAACGAGTGCCGCTCTCAAGTCAAGCAAAAGTTTGTGCGCATAAAGCGCATGTTCAGCTGCCAACTTGGCTGAGTAGGCTGCTTTGTATGAGAGGTTGGCCAGTTCGGCTTTGGTACATGTGGTGGCGGCAGCACAAACCGCGGCAGATACGCCGAGCTTATTGGCAGCAGCCAGGTTGGCGGCTGCAACCTTAGCCTCTGCTGCCGAGTTCTTTGCAATTTCGATAGCGGCAAAAGCGGCATTATAGGCATCAGTCAAAGTGACGTTACCTTCAACAAGAGCCTTAACTTCTGCCAGGGCAAGCTCTTGCTGGGCATTGGCAGCAGCAGCTTGTGTAGCTCCGACAGCAGCGGAAGCGGCCGCTGCAGCAGAGTTCTCAGAAGCAGTTTTGGCAGTTCCGGCAACTTCAGCAGTTCCGCTGTCGCCACTTGTCAGGGCGGCAACAACTGCAATGCCGGCAACGGCTGCAACCACTACGCCTGTGGAGACACCGCCGACAGCAGAGCCAGTGGCTGCATTGGCACCAGCGCCTTCGTTGGCATGCACTTGAGCAGAAGCAAAGACGACAGTGGCAAGAATAATGGAAAGTTTGGAAAGTTTCATAGCGAGTTGGCCCGAAAAAGTTGTTGGAACGAGTCTACTGTAATGCATTTTGGATAGATTGCAAAGAATTATAAAAATACAACAAACTAAAAGTTGGGAAATTTATTGAATAATAAAATATTGACTTAAAAATGATAATTAGCTTTTATGCCTACTTCATAAGTTTTGTTCATGGGTTCAATGAAACCTTTATCAATATTTGAGTCAGCAACTTTCCAGTATGAAAGGCTTGGACCAAAGGATATGTTGCCAAAACGCGCCATTGTGGACAGCCTGAAACCATGTCCAGTTTTCTGCTTCATGCTGAGATCTCCAACGGTGGCATTGAAATCCGACATTTTCGCTTTGTGTAAACCTTGCAACAAATGGATGTACTCAACTGTGGTTGACAGCACATACAGATCAGGCATCTTGGTTTTATGGGTCACGCCCACCGGGATGCTGACGTAACTCGTGTCCCGTCTGTAGCCCCTTGGATGGCGACGCAAGTCGTTGTGCGAGTGGCGAAGACCTACACCAACATATGGAGCCAACACAAAGTTAGAAAAGGCAAAGTCCTTGCCTAGCAGCAAGCGTCCCTCTGCATACCAATTGATGGTGTCACTGATAGAACCACTGATCGGACTTTGATAGTCAGCTGCCCCATTGGCATAGCGCAAGTCGCCGTGGATGAACCAAAGCATGTCTTGCTCAGGCCATTCTGTTTTGAAGGCGTAGGTTCCAGCGTATTCAATTCCGGCAGTCGTGGCTTTGAGGGACATGTAGCCAGGTTCTTCATAGTTGTAAGCAGAGAGCGAAACGCCTACACTGTTTTCTGTCGTGGTTGCCATGTCCGCCGACTGGGCTGGGATGGCACACAGCAAAAGAAGTGCCGAAACCAATGGTCCCATGAAGGACGTCGTGATGATGCTGTCATAATTCATAAGAGTAACCTACTTCATTGCAACCAACGTTGTTGTCATTATGACCTGCCGATGAAAGTAACAATGGTATTCAGATCAATTGGAATTAGATACTTCGATGAAAAATTCAAAGAAATTGCATAAACTTTTAGTTTGCTCTACTTTAGCACTCGTGTCTTTTGGCCTTTTGGCGCAAAACTTGCCATCTACACAACTTCCCAACACTGGTTCTATGGGTACAGGCACCAACGGTGCAAATCTAGGTGCCATGGGCTTGCCCAATTCTCCCAATGTTTTGCGATCGGTAGAAAACAGAGCGCAAACCCAAACCATACCTGCCTACGAATTCAGCCCGCTTCCAGCCAATGATTTTCAGCGTTTTGTTTTGCAAAATTCTGGTCAATCTTTGCCAATTTATGGCAGAGAATTTTTTGACAATGTCAACCAAACCAAGCAATTATTCAATCCCACAGTATCGCCCCCTGCTTTTTCTGCTTCAGAAAACACGCCTGTCAATCCTGGCTATATTTTGGGTACTGGCGACGAACTGGTGATCAGAGGATGGGGTTCATTGGATATTGATGTTCGTGCAGTGATTGATAAATCAGGTCAAATCAATTTACCCAAAGTAGGCAGTATCGGCTTGGCTGGAGTCAAGTTTTCTCATGCTGAAAAAATCATAGATTCTCACCTTCGAAAGCTGTATAAAAACTTTGAAATCAGCCTCACCATGGGGCAGCTTAGGAATATCCATATTTATGTTGTGGGCCAGGCCAGGCGTCCTGGCAACTACACCCTCAGTAGTCAATCCACTTTAGTGAGTGCTTTGTTTGCAACTGGCGGCCCTGGCTTGGTGGGTTCGATGCGCAATATTCAACTCAAACGAGACAACCAAGTCGTCACAAGTTTGGATCTGTATTCTTTTCTATCTCAAGGCAATACAACTTCTGACATCAAGCTTTTAGATGGTGACATCATCGTCATTCCTCCCGCCGTTGCTTATGTGGCCATCAGTGGCACCGTGAACATGCCTGCTGTGTATGAGCTTAAATCTCCATCGGAGAATTTGGGTCAATTGTTGGTTTATGCGGCTGGACTGCCTGCGGTTGCCGACCCCAGGAAAATCAACCTTCAAAGGCTTGACCCGTTGAGCAATCAGCCTCGTCGACTGATCGAGTTGACCATGGATGCGCAAGGTTTAAGCACCAAACTTCAAAACGGTGATTTGATAACGGTTGATGCGCTTGTTCCTCGGATTGCCAATTCGGTGACCTTGCGTGGTGCAGTGACTAAACCTAAAACAATTCCTTGGTTTGAAGGGATGCGAATTCGTGACTTGATACCCAGTCGAGAGGTATTGGGTAGCTCAGATAATTTACGTCGTAAAAATCAACTTCTTTTTGACAATTTCGAGCTTGAGCGGGCGCAAAGAGACAAGACAAAATTACCCAAAGACTTGGTTGATGCAGATATTGCCGATGCAGAACTGGCCATTCGGCTGGGGATGAATCGTGCAGATGGTAATCGTGCAGATGGTAATCGTGCAGATGGTAATCGTGCAGATGGTAATCGTGCAGATGGTAATCGTGCAGATGGTAATCGTGCAGATGGTAATCGTGCAGATGGTAATCGTGCAGATGATAATCGTGCATACGATAACAGCGCTTTATCAAAGGACAAAACGCTTACTGAAAGTATTCGTCGATTGGTCGAAGAAATTAATTTTGACTACGCATTGGTGGAGAGAACCAATCAGTCCACTGTCAGCGTCGAGATGTTGTCATTCAACCTTGCTGCTGCGCTTGACAATCTCGAAGGACCAGACAATCTGACTTTGAAACCTGGCGATGTTGTGACTGTTTTTTCTGCGTCCGATGTTCGACTGCCTCTATCAAAGCGCAGGGTCAATGTGTTGATTGAGGGTGAAGTGAACCGTGCAGGGATTTATTCAGTCAGCCCTGGTGACAACTTGGCAGAGCTTATTTCGCGTGCAGGTGGACTGACTTCCAATGCTTATTTATTTGGTGCTGAATTTACCCGTGAAGAAGTGCAAAAGTCCCAAAAGGCCAATTTGGCAAGACTGATTACCCGCATTGAAAATGAAAGCCAATCCAACCTGACCAGTTTGGCTCAAAATGCTGGGGGCACATTGGATGCAGCCACATTGCAAGCTCGCTTGGCCATTGCCAAAGAGGAGCAGTTGCAGACCATCAAACGACTAAAAGAGCTTCAGCCTTCAGGTAGGATTGCGCTGTCTCATCCCGCAACCGAAACCAATCAGCTTTCAAAGCTTCCAAACATCAGCCTGCAACCCTTTGATCGTCTTTTGATTCCATCAAAACCCGACTTTGTCTATGTCATAGGTTCTGTGAATACCGAGTCTGCTCTTTTGTACAACAAAGGTCAGACTGTAGGGAGCTATCTGAAGTTATCGGGCGTCAGCTCCGGTGGTGACATGGAGAACATCATCTTGGTCAGAGCAGATGGATCTGCACTGAGTAACGAAGAAAAGTTCTGGCGAGACAACAAAATATTTTCTACCGTGGTCATGCCTGGCGACACCATCGTTGTTCCTGAAAAAGTCAATAAAGAATCCACCTGGAACACCATCGTTCGAAATGCCAAGGATTACACGCAGGTTCTTTATCAACTGGGTCTTGGTGCCGCAGCCTTCAAAACTCTCAGAAACTGATGCCATGAGTGAATCACTTTCCCCTACTCAAAGCATCGTATCAGATGATGACGAAATCAGCTTGATTGACTTGTTGATCGCACTTGGCGAGGAGAAGCTGAGTCTTTTCTTGGTTCCGTTATTCACGACATTGGCGGCCATTGGCGTTGTATTGACGATGCAACCGGTTTTTACAGCAAAAACGCTGGTGATGCCGCCTCAGCAAAGCCAAAGTAGCGCTGCATCAGCCCTGGCCAGTTTAGGTGCCTTGGCTGGCATGGCTGGTGGAGCCGCGGGTATCAAAAGCCCCGATGAAATGTACATTGCGTTGATGGGCAGTGAAACTTTACAAAATTCAGTGATTGCCAAGTTGCAACTACAAGCGCGATATGCAACAAAAACCATGGCAAGCACGCGCCAGCAACTTAAATCAGCCATGAAATTGTCAGCGGATAAAAAATCTGGTCTTTTATCCATCGAGGCAGATGATCGCGAACCTGCTTTTGCAGCCCAGTTGGCGAATTTGCACGTTGAAGAATTGCGACTTTTACTCACCAAGTTGGCTGTTACTGAAGCTCAACAAAGGCGCGTTTTCTTTGATCAAGAAATCAAGAAAGTGCAACAAGAGTTGATCAATGCCGAATCCGTATTCCGCGAGGCCAAACAAAAATCAGGGATGCAGGTGACTGCTGTCTTGGCTGAGAGTGGTGTCCGAGCCAGTGCAGAATTGCGGGCCCAAATTGCAGCCAAAGAAGTGCAAATCCAGGCCATGAGCCGCTTTGTCACGGGTCAAAACCCTGAAATGCAGAAAACAAGCAGTGAATTAGCTGCGATGCGTTCCCAGCTGTTCAAGCTTGAAAACGGCGAGGGCCGTGCTGCACTCAGCAGCCCAATCCAGCAGTTGGCTATTCAAAGTTACAGAGAAATCAAGGTCCAAGAAGCCAAATTAGAAGCGCTGATTCGACAATTTGAAATGGCTCGAATTGATGAGGCCAAAGAAGGACCGTTGATCCAGCAAGTTGATCCTGCGATGCCGCCAGAACAAAAATCCAAGCCCAACAGAACTTTGATTGTCATGGTGGCTGCTTTAGCGGGATTGTTTGCCGGTGTCCTGATTGCTTTTGTGCGTCGGGCCTTGCGAGTCAATTCAATCAATCCAGAGGGTGCTGCTCGCATGCAAGCCCTAAAACGAGCTTGGCGGTTCTAACAATCTTGAAATGACGCTATCTGATGCAGTGAGTTGACGATCTCTGCTTGCTGATGAAATAGCAATTAATGGCAGGTAGAATTGGCCTGGTTAAGACCCACACGGACATGGAAGCGTGGCAGAGTGGTCGATTGCACCGGTCTTGAAAACCGGCAACCCGCAAGGGTTCGTGAGTTCGAATCTCACCGCTTCCGCCAAACCATGCATTCAGGGCATCCAAGCATGCGTATTTTGCTGATTGAAGATGAACCCAAGATTGCATCCTTTGTCATCGAAGGCCTGCAAGCCGCAGGCATGCATGTCGACTCCATTGACAACGGCTTAGAAGGCTTGCAAAGCGTTCTGCTGGCCCAGCACCATTTGGTGGTACTGGACATCATGTTGCCGGGCATGGACGGCTACGAACTCCTTCGCCAAGCCCGGACCACCGGCATCACCACACCGATCATTGTGCTCAGCGCAAAGGCTGACTTGCCAGATCGTCTGCTTGGTTTTGACATGGGGGCCAACGACTATTTGGCCAAGCCTTTTTTCATTGAAGAACTGATTGCACGCATTCGGGCCTTGCTGGGGCGCCAACCTGGGCGCAATGACAATGTCGTGTCGGTAGCGGGCGTCACCCTCAACCGTGTCACCCGACAAGTGCAGTGGATGGATCAAAGCACGGGATTGAGTCAGCGCGAGTTCATGCTGTTGGACTACTTGATGCGCTCGCCGGGCTATATCTTTTCGCGCAAACAAATCTTGCAGCATGTATGGAATTTCAGCTTCGATCCGAACACCAATGTGGTGGATGTGTGTGTGCAGCGCATTCGAAAAAAATTGGTGACGGACAAAAACCTTACGCAGTCTTTTCCCTTGCAGGCCATTCGTGGCGTGGGCTATCGAATCAGCACTGAAAGCCTCGCTTGAAGAAGTCGTTTCGCCTGAGGTTGATGGTTATTTTTGTGCTTTGTATAGCGGCAGTCACGCTGTTGAATCGCATGTTCAGTCAACACATTGCCAGCAGGTATGTTCATGACCGTGTGCTTGTGGGCATGGCCAAGGTTTTGCAGCAATGCATGCATTTACCTGCTGAAGAAGACGCTTTTCGATCATGCGCTGATCAGGCCCGCACAGATTCCTCCATTGAATCTTGGCCAGAACGCTACGTGGTTTGCGATGTTCATCAGGCCAATGCCCAATCGGCTGAAGCCTTATTGTGCGCACACATCGTCGATCCGACTTTGAAGTGGGCTGACTTTGCAGCCGATGAAGTTACTGGTTTTGCCAGCATCCAAACCACGGTGAACCAGCAGGCGTGGTCAGCCGTTCGACAGACTTCTTCCGGCCATGTGTTGATGTTGCAAGAAGAGGTGATTCAGCGTCTTGTTGTTGAAATTTGGAACATCCGCAACTGGGTGATGCAGTTTGTGGCACCCGTGATTGTGTTGATGACGCTGATAGTGGGATGGTTGATGACGGTGGTGCTGCTCAAGCCTGTGAACGACATCCAAAAAACCTTGCAAAAGCTGTCGTCTAAAAACTTGAACGAACCCCTGCAAGTGGATGCCGATTACCAAGAGTTTGAGGCGTTCACGAATGTGTTTGAGGATTTGCGTGGCAGACTGCACAACAGTTTTTTGCAGTCCCATCGGTTTTCTGCAGATGCATCCCATGAGTTGCGAACGCCTCTGACGATTTTGCGCGGCCATGTGGAATTGGGCATTGCCGAATTGCCTGCGGGCTCGGAGGCACAAATTCGGCTGCGTTTGATGGGCGAAGAAATTGAGCGCTTGATCGACATCACGGAAAAGCTGTTGTTGTTGTCGCGTGCTGATGCCGATAGCATCAAATTGGACATGAGCGATGTGAATATCAGTGAACTGCTCAACCAAATGGTGAAAGATGCCCGTTTGTTTCAATCTGACTTGACGATCACTTCCAACATCCAAGCGCAAGTGGTTTGGCGCTGCGATGCGCAACTGATTCGCCAACTCATTCAAAATTTGTGTGTCAATGCGGTCAATTACAACCTGCCCAGTGGCTGGATCGATTGCCAACTCCATGCACATGACGGTAACTTAGAGCTCACGATCTCCAACCCCACCCATGAGGTGGTGCAAGATTTGTCAGGACGTGCTTTTGAAAGGTTTTACCGAGGAGACTCAGCCCATACTCGCCATGTGGATGGGCATGGCCTGGGACTGAGTTTGTGCATTGAGATCATCCATTTGCACCATGGACGCATCAGCTTGACCTCAGACGCCAATCACATTGTGCATGTCAAAGTGACTGCGCCCTTGGTGCCGCCTCAGGTGCAGATGGGCTGAGGCGGTTGGTGGTTTAGAACTTGATGCCAACACCAACAGAGTACTGACTGGAATCAGTCAACGACTTGTAGTCGCCACGGACGAACAAGTTGCTGTTGATTTTGTATTTGATGCTGGCTCCAAAACCGCTTTGCGCGTCTTTCTGCTCAACGTAAATCAGATCAGCACCCAGATCAACATCAGGCGTGACTGCCGCACGAACGCCCAAGCTCATGGGGTAGGTGTCTTCATGAGTTGTGCCTAAATCCACATAACTGTAGCCAATCGTGGCCACTGCATCGGTGTTGGCAGCGATTGGCAAGCGGTAGCCCACGGAGCCAGATGTATAAGCAATGGTGGTGGTTGATTTTTCAACACTGGTGTAGGAACCCAAAACAAAGAAGTTTTCTGACAAAAGATAAGTGGCTGCAAGACCATACCCAGTGAAAGTGGTGGTGGTTGTTCCAACGGTTGAATCCATGGACACGTAAGAAGCGCTGAGTTCGTTGTAATCCACACCGGTTTCAGATTTGCCAGCTTCGGCCGCAAAGACGGTGGATGTCAACAATGCCAAGGATGCGAGCGTCAAAAGTTTTTTCATGTGTTACTCCTAGTTATGTTGAGATCTTATGAGATTTGCGTGGCCGCCAAGATTCAAGGGTTGCCAGCATCCAACAAACCATGACGCATCGCCAGCAATGTGATTTCAGATTGATTGGCTAGTTGCAACTTTTGCTTTAGTTTGTAAAGGTGGGTTCCCACCGTCGAAGAAGACAGGTTCAAGGTTTCTGAAATCTGCAGCACCGACTGTCCTTTGGCCAATTGCACAAACACTTCAAACTCCCGCGGCGAAAGTTTTTCCAAGGGGTTGTCATCACCTTCCAAGTCTTGCATGGCCATGCGCTGCGCAATGGCAGGATCAATGAAGCGTTTGTGCTGGGCCACCAACCGGATGGCGTCAATCAAGATCTCGGGTGCGGTGCGCTTGGACAAGTAGCCCAGCGCTCCAGCCTGCAAAGCACGCTTGGAGTAACTGGTGTCCTCATGCGCGGACAAAGACAAAATCCGCACCTTGGGATCTTTGGCCACCAATCGCTTGATGGCTTCAATCCCGCCCATGCCGCCCATGGCAATGTCCATGACGACCACGTCCGGTTGCAAGGCTTCGTATTGCTGAATAGCCTCTTCACCACTGGCGGCTTCTCCGACCACTTCAACATCGGCCCATGTTTGCAGCAGCACTTTGAAGCCGCCGCGCACCACGGCGTGGTCATCCACCAAGAACAGTTTCAATTTAGCCATGGCTTCTATTGTGCTTGAGCGGCAAGACCGCATGTACGCGCACACCAGAGGGTTGCAACAATTCAAAAAGCAAACTGCCCCCCAAACCTTGGGCGCGTTCGTGCATGCCAATCACACCAAAGTGTCCTGAGGCTTGCCAATCGGGGTGCGGTCCCACACCGTTATCCCGCACATCTAAATGCAAATGCTCATCCAAGATTTCAACCTGCATGTCGATCAGGCTGGCTTGGGCGTGTCGCAAGGCGTTGGTGAGGGACTCTTGCATGATGCGGTAGGTGGCTGTGGCCAGATCACCCGCTAGATTTTCCAAATTGGCTTGAACGTGCAACAAGATTTTCACTTGGGGATGTCTTCTGCGGGCGTCTTCCAGCAAATCTTGCAAGGCGTCTTGCAAGCCAAACCGGTCCAGCGCCAGCGGTCGCAATTGACTGACCAATTGATGCACTTCCTCGTAAATCGCATCTGCACATTGCACCACCATCTGGGCCGACGATTCAATTTGCGGGTCCACGCCTTTGGCACGGTGGGCAATTGCCAAGCCCACACTCTTGATGGCGGTGACTTGCTGGCCCAATTCATCATGCAATTCGCGGGCAATATGGCCACGCACTTCTTCAATCCGGGCTTGAATGACTTGGGTCAGTTCGCGGTTTTGCGCCAGTGCCTGGGTGGCTTCTTTCGCTTTCTCACGCGCTGCAATACCTTCTTGTACAGACTGCGCCATGTTGTTAAAGGCTTGACCCATCAACCGGGCTTCTTGGCCCCGCATGGCTGGCAGGCGGGTGTCATAACCACCAGCGCTGATGTCATGCAAGCCCTGCACCACTTGTTGAATAGGCTTCAAGCTGCGGCCCACCAAAACATAGACTAAACCATTGCCCAGCACAAAGCCCAAGATGACGATCACCAGCAATGGCACAAAGGCATCCCAGCCATCAAGCACCGCACGGGACGGATCAGGTCGCAGCAAAACGCGTCCTTGGGGCAATTGAATCTCGCGGATCATGACCAATGGTTTGACGATTTGGCTGTACCACTGGGGTGCATCTCGGCCTGCTTTGTAGGTGGGTGGTGGTGATTGGTAGATCGCTTCGCCAGCATCATTGAGCAGCTCGATTTCATGCGCACGAATGCGACCGACGGAGGCCAAAAAACGCGTCATGTCTTCCAAACTGGCACTGTTGGTGTTGGCCTGTACCCTGGAGAGCAATTGCGTGGCCACCACACTGGCGCCATCCATTTCATCTCGCACGCTTTGACGCGTATCGCGCAAATGCAAGCCAATCAGCAAGGATGCAAACGTGGCCAACAAAATGCCGATGATCAGATTGATTTGCAGGCGTAAAGACATGGTTCAAAGGTGGGCTTGGGTGGCTGCTGCAATGGTTTGCAACAAGGCCGTGGTCATTTCGGGTTCAAACGCGTTGTGACCTGCGTTGTCAATCCATTGAAGTTGACTGTGTGGCAAAACCTGGTGCACTGCCCAAGCGGCTTCGGGTCGGCAAATCCAATCCAGTCGACCGTGCAGCAAATGCACCGGCATGGATTGCAAAGGCCCCATTTCTGACAACAAGCCTGGTTCAGGAAAAAAACAATGGTGCTTCAAGTAATGGCTTTGCAAACGGTATTTTCGCAACAGGGCTTGGGCGTCTGCGGCGCTCAAAGCAGGCGCATCGTTCGCCACAAAGCTTCGGTTTGTGAGTGCGTTTTCCCATGCTTGCCAAGCCTGCGCCAAGGGCATGGCAACAGCCTCTTCGGCATGTTGAATCTGCTCATACATGAAGCTAGCAATGGCATGGCGCTGTGGACTGGGCACCAGCGCTGCCATCGCGGCCCAAGCGTCTGGCATCACCGATTGCGCGTCTTGAAAAAACCAATCCAGGTCAGATTGGCGTGAGAGAAAAACACCGCGCAACACCAGCCCCAGACAAGCGTTGGGATGCGCACTGGCATACGCCAAACCCAAACCTGCGCCCCAGGAGCCACCAACCACCAACCACTGTTCAATCTTCAATTGCAATCGCAGTCGCTCAATGTCTTGAATCAAAGCCTGCGTGTGGTTGTGCGTTAGTGGATTGTCTGCCGTGCTTCGACCACATCCACGTTGGTCGAACAGCACTGTGCGGGTATGGACAGGGTTGAAGAGCTGCCGGTGCTTGGCCGAGCAACCACTGCCTGGTCCGCCATGCAAAAACACCACCGGCAAACCACTGGGGTGGCCACATTGCTCAAAATAAACACGGTGGCCGTCCAACGCAGGCAAAAAGCCGTGTTGATAGGGTTCGATGGGCGGATACAAAGCAGGGGCAAGGTCTGCGGACATGCTTTAATCCTATTCGTTTTGTTGTTCATGACCTGTCGGCAGTGAACCGAAGGGGGAAACCCTAGGCCTTTATACAGAATTTCATGAGGCTCAATTCCAAGTCCTACCGATGGTGCAGCCTGCACCTTCAAGGCACAGTTCATACCTGTGTTCGGAATGGTTCTGTACACGACTCACCGCAACAAGCGGCATACTTTTGGAGATACACCATGAAATGGCAAACACCTGCAGCTAGCGACATGCGTTTTGGTTTCGAAATCACCATGTACATCGCGAACCGCTGAAATCAGCCGGTCTGTCAGGGCAACCTGGCAGACTTTTTTCTTTTTGAGTGAGATAGCGGCTTTATTTTGAAAATACATGTGCTTGGCTCGGCCGCTGGCGGTGGTTTCCCACAGTGGAATTGCAACTGCCCCCAATGCAGCGCAGTGCGCGCTGGCAGCCCGCACCATCTCCCCCGTACACAATCTTCCATCGCCATCAGCGCCAACAGCACAGACTGGCTGCTGGTGAATGCGTCCCCCGATGTATTGCAGCAAATCAAGGCCTTTCCTGGTTTGCAACCCGCTCGGGCCTTGCGCGATACAGGCATTGCCGCTGTCATGCTGATGGACGCGCAAATTGACCACACCACCGGTTTGCTCATGCTGCGAGAGCACCGTCAACGCTTGCCCTTGTATTGCCACCCGTTGGTGCGCGAAGACTTGACCAGTGGCAACCCCTTGTTCAAAGTGCTCGAGCACTATTGCGGCATTGATTGGCAGGCACTGTCCCTAGAAGACAACTTTGCCATCAACGGTCTTGATGGCCTGGCGTTTGCAGTGCTGCCATTGCTTAGCAACGCGCCGCCGTATTCACCGCACCGTGACAAGCCGCAACCCGGTGACAACGTGGGTCTGTCTGCGACGGACAATGCCACGGGCAAAAAACTGTTTTATGCGCCCGGCTTGGGTCAGATGGAGCCCCATGTGTGGGCCGCGATGCAAGCCAGTGACTGTGTGCTGGTCGACGGCACGCTCTGGACCGATGACGAAATGATCGCCTTGGGCGCATCGAAAAAAACATCGCGCTCCATGGGTCACCTGCCGCAAAGCGGCGCAGACGGCATGATCGAATGGCTGGACAAATTGCCCAACCATGTGCGCAAAATACTCATCCACATCAACAACACCAACCCGATTTTGGATGCGCAAAGCCCGCAACGCCAAACCTTGACCGAGCACGGCATCGAGGTGGCATTTGACGGCATGGAGATCACGCTGTGAACAACCTGATGAACGAAGCTTTTGTGGACACCCGCGAGCCTTGGAGCGCCGAAGAGTTTGAAACCTTGTTGCGTGGCAAAAGCAGCAGTTACCACATCAACCATCCGTTTCACGTGATGATGGCGCAGGGCAAACTCAATGCTGCGCAATTGCGCGGCTGGGTGGCCAACCGTTTTTACTACCAAATTTCCATCCCCCTCAAAGACGCGGCCATTTTGTCCAACTGCAATGACCGCGAGATTCGACGCGAGTGGATTCTGCGCATCCTGGACCATGACGGCATCAACATGGGTGGCATTCAAGACGAGGGCGGCATCGAGGCGTGGATTCATTTGGGCCAAGCCGTGGGTTTGAGCCGGGACGATGTCACATCACTTCGGTTTGTGGCACCAGCGAGTCGGTTTGCGGTGGATGCCTATGTGAACTTCGCCCGCCAGCAGCCTTGGCAAGAAGCTGTGGCGTCGAGTCTCACTGAATTGTTTGCACCGCACATTCATCAGCAGCGCATTGACACCTGGCCCGAGCAATACCCTTGGGTGGACCCCACGGGCTTGCAGTACTTTAAAAACCGCCTGACCCAAGCACGACGAGATGTCGCGCATGGCCTCACATTCACCTTGAAATATTTCAGTCAAACTCGGGCGTTGCAAGAGCGGGCCTTGGACATCTTGCAATTCAAATTGAATGTGTTGTGGGCGCTGGCTGACGCCATCATGCTGGACCAATGTCAAATTGAAATCACAGGGCCCAAGGCATGAATGACGTCGACGACATTTTGAACAGCACGCCCAGCGTGGCCAGCATGTTCCGTTTGCAGTGGGAAGAAGTTCAACAGTGTTGGGTCTTGCTGTACCCCGAAGGCATGGTCAAGTTGAATGGCAGTGCGGGTGAAATCATGCGCCGCTTGAATGGTGAAAAAACTGTTCAAACCGTGATCTCCGACTTGGAAACCGATTTCGGCACCACCGGCTTGCAAGCCGATGTCTTGGCCTTTTTAGAAATAGCAGGCCAACAAGGTTGGGTGAAAGCATGAGCGAAACCACCCTCAACGCTGGCTTGCAAACCATGCCGACCCCACCCACGGTGGGCCCGCCCTTGTGGTTGTTGGCTGAAATCACCTACAGCTGCCCGCTGCATTGTGTGTTTTGCTACAACCCGGTGGATTACACGCAAAGCGGCGCTGAACTCAGCACCGAAGAATGGTTCAAGGTGTTGCGCGATGCACGTGCCGCTGGCAGTGTGCAGTGCGGTTTTTCGGGTGGCGAGCCTTTGGTGCGTGACGACTTGGAGCTGCTGGTGGCCGAAGCGCATCGGCTGGGTTTTTACACCAACTTGCTCACCTCGGGCATTGGTTTCACACCGGAACGTGCCAAGGCTTTGAAAGAAGCTGGTTTGGACCATGTGCAGCTTTCATTCCAAGACTCCACCCGCGAGTTGAATGATTTTTTGTCCCACACCAAAACCTTTGCCTTGAAGCAGCGCGCTGCTGAACTCATTCAAAGCAACGGCTGGCCGATGGTGTTGAACTGTGTGATTCATCGCTTGAACATCGATTACATCGACAAGATCATTGAATTGGCGGTGGACTTGGGTGCCGAGTATTTGGAACTCGCCAACAGCCAATATTATTCATGGGCACAACTCAACCGCGATGGCTTGATGCCCAGCCGCGAACAGCTGGAACGTGCTGAACGGGTGACGAATGAATACCGCGCCAAGCTGGGCGACAAACTCAAAATTTTCTTCGTCGTGCCCGACTATTACGAAACCCGACCTAAGAAATGCATGAACGGCTGGGGCAATATTTTCTTGACCATCACGCCAGACGGCTCGGCGTTGCCCTGCCACACCGCCAAGCTGATCAAACATTTGGAGTTTCCCAACGTCAAAACTTCCAGTGTCAAAGAGATTTGGTATGAATCTCATGCGTTCAACCATTACCGTGGTGACGCTTGGATGAAAGAGCCGTGTGTGAGTTGCCCCGAGAAAGAAAAAGACTTGGGCGGTTGCCGATGCCAAGCCTTGATGTTGACCGGCGACGCCGCCAATGCCGACCCGGTCTGCGACAAATCAGCGCACCATCATTTGGTGGAAGAGGCGGTGGCTTATGCGCAAGTGCCCGATGCGCAACGGGTGAAGGTGCAACCCTTGGTGTTTCGCGACCCGATCAATTCACGCAAACTCAGCGCCAAGGTCTGAGCCCTCAGAGGCAGCAAACTTGAGGCCTTGGATTCACTGAAGACCCAGCGACCACAGCTGGGTGGAACGCGCACCACTGCGGCAAAACGCCAACACCGGACCGTTGGCAGATTCCACCAATGAAGCCATTTGCACGACTTGCTCGGGCGTGATGGCGCCACTCACCACAGGCAGGTAGTGGTAGCTCAAACCGGCTGCTTCTGCAGCGGTTTGCATTTGGGCCGAGGTGGGCTGATCAGGTCCGCCTTCCATGTCGGGGCGGTTGTTGATGACGGTGGTGAAACCATGGGCGGCGATAGCGGCCATGTGTTGGGGTTCCAGCTGGGGTGCTGTGGCGAAATCGTCCGTGTGTTTGGTGACTTGCATGGGGTTCCTTGTTTATTTATCCGCAGGCGCGCCAGCTGCTTCGCTTGCGCCTTTGGCAGCTTCTTTGCTAGCGCTGTGGCTCTTCTTCTTCTTCGGTTCCTTGATGATTTGCTTGGGACCGTCGCACAACTTTTCAATCACTTTTTCACCCACGGTTTCACCGGCAACGGGTTTCCAAGGCGTGGATTGTGTGCTGGTGAACAGGGTCTTGCCTTCGCCCATGGGCTCAGACTTCGAGGCAAAGGCCAAAGTGCGGCGTCGCGCATCGTGGCAGTCGTACTCCATCAAGACCAAGCGGGATTTCACACCGGCTTTGGTTTTGTCGAACAGATCGAACAAATGCCAAGCTTGCGGGTAGACACTGCTGGCCCTGATTTTGTCGGGGTCGATGTAGACCACCGCCAAGTGGTTTTCATCCACCGCTTCCCAATCGGCCAGGGCCAAGCCTGCTTGGCACAGCAGCCAGAGGGGGAGCATCCATTTGAGACAGCGCATGGGGTTCATGCCACTGATTTTGCCACCGTTGGCGCGGGGTTCAAGCGCCCGTCAAACCACCACTGCGGTGCACCTGCCTGGCACAGGCCTGAGCCAACAGCGCAGGCTGGGGTGCCCAGATGCAAAGTTGTTGTCGGGCACGGGTCATGCCGGTGTAGATGAGTTCACGCGTGAGCAAGGGTGCTGGTTGGTCTGGGAGCACCAACAGCACTTGATGGAATTCTGAGCCTTGCGACTGATGCACCGTCATGGCAAAAACCGTGTCCACACCTTCCAAACGACTGGGGACTTGCCAACGCACACCGCCCGCACCATCGGGGAAGGCCACGCGCAAACGGGTTTCACCGTTGACCGTGCGTGGCAAACACAGGCCCATGTCGCCATTCATCAGGCCCAAAGCGTAGTCGTTGCGCCGCGCCATGACCGGGCGACCGACAAACCAGTCACGGTCTGGGAAGCCCAAGCTTTGCTGAATCAGCTTATTGAAAGTGTTCACGCCCCAGGGCCCCTCACGCAAGGCGCACAACACACCCAGTTGGCTGAAGGCTTGCAGCAAGCCCAAGGCTTGGGCGTCATCACAGGCTTGGGTTTCCAAAGGCGTCAACATGCCCAGCCAACTTGACCATGCCTGCTTCAAGTGCAGCAGGATGCTGGATTGATGGCTGTTGGCGCTGTCCAGGCGCGACACCGCTTGACCAGGCGGAAAACAAGCATTCGGTGCGGCTTGCCACAGTTGTTCCAGTTTGGTCGTGTCGCCAGCGTTGGCAGCACGCGCCCACAGGCCAATGCCTTGGTCCGCGTCAAAGCGGTGGCTGTGTTGCAAAGCGATGGTGTGCTGAGCCAACCAAGGCGCTTGGCACAACTGCGCCATCACGGCACCGGCTTCCACCGAGGCCAATTGGTCTTTGTCGCCCAGCAGCACCAATCGGGTGGTGGGCGGCACGGCTTTCAACAAACGCGCCATCATTTCCAAATCGATCATCGAGGCCTCGTCCACCACCAAGATGTCGGCTTCCAAGTCCTGGCTGGCTTGCAGCAGTTTGTGCAAGGTGTGCGCTTGGCTGGGCAAGTATGCTGCCTCGCTTGCAGAAAGTTGGCTGCGGGCTTGTGCCATGGCTTGCGCCAAACGTGCAGCTGCTTTGCCGGTGGGCGCGGCCAACAAAGTGCGCAAGGGCTGCGCGGCGTTGGCTTGCAACAAGCGCAACAGCTTCACAACCGTGGTGGTTTTGCCAGTGCCCGGCCCGCCAGTGATGAGGGTCACCGCGTGAAGCGCGGCATGGGCGCAGGCCATGCGCTGTAAATCGGGGGTGTCCGATTCAGAGCCAAAGAGCGCGTTCAAGTGCTTTTCCAAAGCTGCAGGCGCAGGCACGGATTGCTGTTGCAAAGCCACCAGACTTTGGCGGATGCTGGATTCAGCTGTCCAGGCTCGGCGTAAATACAGGCGTTTTTCAAACCACACCAAGGGCGCATCCGCACCTTGTGTCCAAGGCAGGCTGTTGGCCGCATCGGCCAAATGAGGTGGCAGGGCTTGCACCGCTTGGACCGACCAACCCAGCAAATCAGTGGCGTCATGTGGCCAGTTTGAAAGATCGAGGCAAGCATGGCCGCGTCCCCATTGGTGACTGGCCAAGGCGGCCAGCCACAGGTGACGCTCATCGGTGCTGGCTTGCAAGCCTTGCAGCAATTGGGCCAAGCCGATGTCCAAGCCAGTCAGCGGCGTGAGCTTGTTGTCGCGCCAATCAAAAAGCAATTCTTGGAGCTTCATGTTGGCACCTGGGCAAACAGTTGGTCGAGTTGATCGATCAAGGCAAAGGCGGGCCGCAGTGCATGAACCCCTGCATTTGCGTCGTTGATGCCGCGCATGAACACATAGACCGCACCGCCGATGTGCGTCTCTAAGTGGTAGTCGGTCAAGCGGCTTTTCAACAATCGGTGCAGCGCCAAGACGTAGAGCACGTATTGCACGTCATAGCGTTTGTCCAGCACTGCTTGTAGCAACTGAGGTGCTTGGTAATCGGGCAGTTTGTTGGACTTGTAGTCCATCACCCAATAACGTCCCTCGTGCTCGAACACCAAGTCCATGAAACCGGTCAGCATGCCTTGCATGACTTGGGGCAACAAGGCTGGTCTTTGTTCGCCGGGAAAAACATGCTGCCTGATCAGCCTGTCCAATTCGGCGCTGGAGACGCGGCCAGCAGAGATGCTGAATTCCATCTCCGGCCATGCTTGCGCAGCTTGTAGGGATTGCAAGCTCAACGCCTGGGCCAAAGGCGTTTGATGTTGCGCGTCCAGCAAAGGCAATGGCGTGAGTAGGGTGGATTGGAGCCAAGGATTCAACATCGCTTGCGCGTCAGCGGGCAATTGCAGCCAATCAGATTTGCGCTGCACGAGTTGTTGCCAAGCCAGTTGCTGCCAGTCAGCCGGGTTGGTGTGCGCCAAGGGCCAGCCTTGTTGGGCTTGCCATTCCAGCAAGTCGTGCAGCAAGCTGCCGTAACGCGCACCGGCGGGAAAGGTTTGCCAGGCAGACACCTGATGGATTGAAATGTGTTCTGGGCTAGCGGTAGGAAAAGCGTCCATGTCGGCATCGAGCAGCGCCTCTTCATGGGGTGTGCCCGCTTCCAAACCACGGGTCAGGCTGCTGAAGCTGGCCGTCCACCAACGCCGATGGGCAGCACGCGTTGGCGTCAAGGCCGCTTGCGGCACAGATGCGAGCACGGGTGCTTGGTAATGTTCGCCATGGGCTTCGGGCAAGGGCGCAATCGTGATGTGGGGGCAGGTACCCCACAGCTTGTTCAATTGACCCCACAGGTCTTCGTGGTTCTCGCGTTGCAGCAAACGAGACACTGCGCTCAGACTCAAATTGTCGTCTTTGATCTTTCCAGACAAGCTATCCCGAGTGCTGGCCAAACCCAACCACAAACCACGTTTGGCCCGGGTGAGTGCCACATACAGCAGACGCATGTCTTCGTGTTCGTTGGATTCGGTGATGTCGGGTTCTTCGCCGTCCTCGTCATCATCATCGGCAGGTTTTTTGGATTTCTCGGAGGCGGGTCGTTTGAAGCTGCCCAAGAACGGCACGAACACCAAGGGGTACTCGAGGCCTTTGCTCTTGTGATAAGTGACGATTTGCACACACTGGTCGTCGGTTTCCAAGCGCATTTTTTGTGCTTCAGGACTGTCGCTGCTGGCTTGGATGTTGTCCGCCAGATGCTGCAACAAAGCCGCTGGGCCCTGCAAGCCTTGGCTGGCGTTTTGCAGCAATTCACCCAAATGCAGCAAGTTGGTCAGACGGCGTTCCCCTTGCGGCGCTTGCAGCAAACGTTGCGCCACACCTTGCTCGTGCAGCCAGCTGTAGATCATGGGCAAAACGCCATGCTGCTGCCACTGAACAAGCCAGCGGTGGCAAGACTCGGCCAGCGCATCGGCCAGCGTGTCGTCTTGCAAAAAGGCTTGCAGCTGCGGCATGTCAAAGCCCCAAACGCGGCTGGCCACCGCACTGCGCAGCCACAGGGTTTGACGCGGCGCACTGACAGCACGCAACACGCGCCACAGGTCTTGCGCTTCATCGCTTTGAAACACATTCACGTGGTCCGACATGAACACACTGGGGACGCCGCATTGGCGCAATGCTTTTTGCATGGCCTTGGCCTGCACATGGGTGCGCACCAGCACCGCCATGTCGCCAGGTTGCACATCAGGGTGCTGGTGCAGCAGCGCCACCATTTGCGCGGCAAAGCCTTGCGACATCTGCTGCAAATGCAGTGGTGCAGTCCAATGTTTGCTGTTGGGCGGCGGCGGCAGAAACCATGCGGTCAAGGGCTTGTCAGGTTGACCGCTTGTTTGCAGCATTTGGGCTTGGCTGCGGCTTTGCACTGGCTCGAATTCAATCTGGCCCAATTCGGAATAAAACGGATGGCTGATGCAGCCAAACACATGGTTGACCGCTGCCACCAAAGAGGGTGTGGAGCGGAAGTTGCTGTCCAAGCTGTGCAGCGCCTGGGGGTTGATATGAAGTGCTTTTTGTCGCGCCTTGATGTAGGTGCTGAGGTCGGCACCACGGAAACTGTAGATGGCTTGTTTGGGGTCGCCAATCATGACCAGCGCATGGCTGTCGTCGTCAGGGGTATGCGCGTAAATTCGGTCTAGGCTTTCGTATTGCCAAGGGTCGGTGTCTTGAAATTCATCGACCATGGCCACCGGGTATTGGGCGCGGATGGCCGCCGCCATTTGGCCGTCATCGGCAAGCAAAGCGGCGTGCAGGCGTTGCAACAGGTCTTGGAAATCGAAGACCGACAACTGCAACTTGGTTTGTTGGTATTGCTGGCGCACCTCGAAGGCGGCGTGGTCGAGAAGACGGTCTTTGGAAGCCGGTTTGGTTTTTTGGAAATCAACAAGCGCTTCGATGTGCGAAAAGACAGCGTGATCTGCAGCTTCGGACCAACCCTTTTCTTGCAGGCTGCTCTGGGTGAAGCGAAACACGTTTTTGCTGTGCGTCGCCGTATCGTTTTGACACCAGGCCTGTAATTCATTCACCCAATCGGCAACATAGTCTGCACGGGACCCTTTCATTTTTTTGGCTGCTTGGGCGGCGATCAAAGTATCTGCCAAGCCCTTGTCAAATGCAGTGCGCCCCGCTTGCTTGGCGCGTGTGGCCAATGCTTGTTCTTGAGCCAACCACACCCCATGCTCGGCCAACACCATTGCTGGCGATGGCGGTGCAGTCGCTTCAGCTGGTTGTGGTTTCCGATCCATCAGGGCCCAGCGGGTTTTCAAGTCTTTCAGCAAGGCTTGTGGATCGCCACCCAAGAGCGCTTGGATGAGTTGCTGCTCTGGCAAGGAGAGCGGGTAGAACCAGCGCCGCCAGTGGTCGCCGACCAGTTGGTGCAGCAACTCAGAGGGGTTGTCCAGGTGGGTTTGCTCAAACAGGTCTCGGCTGTGCAGCGCAAAGCTGGTGAGCATGCGCCTGCTCCAACCGTGGATGGTGTAGATGGCGGCCTCGTCCATGCTTTGTGCGGCCATGTGCAGTTGCGCTGCGCAATGCGGCCACTGCTCGGGTTGAAAAGCCGCGCTCAGGTCTTGCAAAAACGGATCCGAGGTTTCAGCCTTGCCAGTGACTTGAGCGTCAAACCACAAAGCGGTTTCGTGCAAGCGATGCCGGATGCGTTCACGCAGTTCGGCGGTGGCGGCCTCGGTGAAGGTCATCACCAAAATCTGAGGTGGTTGCAAGCCGTTTGAAGCACGGCCGTGGCCCAACACCAAGCGCACATACAGGGCGGCCAAGGTGAATGTTTTACCGGTGCCCGCACTGGCTTCGATGACTTGACGGCCCGACAAGGGCAGGGTGAGCAGGTTCAAGCTCATGCACCCACCTCTTGATCGGTCTGTATGTCTTCCGCCTTGTCTGCGGGCAACAAGGCTTTCAGCATGGGCCCATACACCCGCTCAGCCCAAACAGGCAGTTCAGGCCACAGGTCCTCGAATTCGGCGAAAGCTCTTTTCAATAAGGTGGATGCATCTCTTTCACCTGTGCGGTGGTAACCACCGTCGAATGCCTGACGCGCTGCAGCGAAAGCCTTGGCTTGGATGTCTTGTTCTGAGGTGGTTTTGGAGCCCGGGAAGTGTGTGGCCATCAGCCAAGCGCAAGCGGTTTTGCAAGCCAAGGGCAGCGGTCGTTGCCATGCCGCCAGGTAAACCGCCACCAAGTCTTCAATCAGGGTTTGGGCTTCTGCTGCTGGCAGGGGGACAAGCCCCACCAAACCGTCCTCACCACTTTGCAAACTGGTGGTGGACACACCTGCGGCGTTGGCGCACAGGTGCCCCAGCCAAAGCCCTGCCAAGGTGTCCAAGCGAGGATGGCCTGACTTATTCAAAACCTTGCCGGGGCGCCAATTCAATTGCAGAGCGGTGCCATCAGCATATTGACGCCAAGTGTGGGCATCGCCGCCCCAGCGCAATGCCACATCGATGTTGTGGGCCTTGAGATGAAACACTTGCGCGGGCAGGTCTTGGCTGGGGGTGGCCAGCCAGGGCGACACATGCGCCAGCACCGTGCTGCGCAATTCAAGCATGTGGTTTTGTTGCAGTTGACCAAAGCCACTGAATGCCAAGCGCCCTTGGCGGTGCATCTGCTGCAACTGTGCATGGGGATCGTCTGCATCAAGCACCGATTGGTTCAATAAAAAGCGCTGTAAACCAGGCGTGTCAAAGGGCTCGTCTTCCTCGTTCGCTTCGGGCGGTTGATCCAAGCGCACCTGCAAGTTGGCACGGAAATGCACGGCCTCGGGATGGCGCAACAACAAACCAAGCTCTTGTTCAGTCAGGCTGCTGAGGGGTGCCGTGGCTGGGTTGGTCCATGCCAACGCAGCTGGTGGGTTTGGGGATGCAAGCGCCTGTGCATCAAGGGCGCTGCGGGCTGCATTCCAGTCGTCTGCATAGGTGAAGAAGCCACTGCCTTGCACAAAGTACTTGGATGAAAACGGTTGCAAGGGTTGCAGGGGGGCTTCAAAGGCTGGCTTGGTGTTCTTTTCGGACAGGGCGGCTTGCGGGTTGGACAAGGCGTGGCAGGCATTCAAATGGTCGAGCAATTGCGCCACCAGCACAGAGGGTGGCAGTTTGGCGTGGTCGCTGGCGCGTCGGCCTTGCCACGACACATACACACGATCGCGGGCAGACAGCAATGCTTCGAGGAACAAATAGCGGTCGTCCTCGCGGCGAGCCCGGTCGCCAGCACGGGCGTTTGCGGGCTGGCTCATCAGATCGAAATCACGTGGTGCTGGTGCGCGTGGATACACGCCATCGTTCATGCCGAGCAAACAAACCACTTTGAAGGGAATGGCACGCATGGGCATGAGCGTGGCGAACTGGACACCGCCTCCAAGGAAGCGGCGTTGCAAGCCGCCCGTGTCCATCTGCGCCAACCAGTGGCTGCGCACCACCGCCAGCGGCAATGGGGTGGTGAATTGCGCCAATTCACAGTCGGTCAACCATTGTTCCAAGGGCATGAGCACACGATCGAGCAAGCGTTGGCTGTGGTCGTCGGTGACCTTGAAAAACCGGGCCACCAAAGCTTGCAACAGCTGCACCCAATCGGTGGGCGTGTGGTCTTGTGAGAGCTGCAGCAAGCTGAGTTGCACATCGTGCAAGCAACGCAGCAAGCCAGACACCACGGGTGCATCCAGGCCATCGACACCTGTTTGGGGCGATGTGTGCTGCCAACTGGCGTGGGGCTCAGCCGCACCCAAGGCATAACCCAGCAGCAGTCGTTGCAGGCCAAACACCCAACTGTTGTGGTCGCTGTCGGGGCTGTCAGTGGGCATGCCCCAGTGCTGTCGGTGTGGTGCGTCTAGGCCCCAGCGCACACCCGCTTCCAGCAGCCAACGGTGCAAGTCTTGGACGTCTTGCGCTTGCAAACCATAGCGTGCCCGCACGGCGTCCACTTGAAACAAGGCCAACCAATCTGACAGGCTGAGTCGCAACTGCGGCAGTTGAAGCAAGGTTTGCAGCGCTTGCACCATGGGTTCTTGGTGGGGTGTGGTGTCGGCCACGGCATAGGGTAGGTGGCGGGAACCAGCTTGCTGGCCAGGCAGTTGGAAGCGACCGAACACCGCGTGAATGTGCGGTGCAAAGGCGGCCATGTCGGGCACCATGACCATGATGTCTTGGGGCTGCAAAGCAGGGTTCTCGTCCAACCACGCCAAGATGCGGTCGTGCAGCACTTCGACTTCGCGTTGCGCCGAGTGGGTTTGCACCAATTGAAAGCTGGTGTCGGGCTCGCTCAGCAGCACAGGCTCCATTGGCGGGGTTTCCAAGTGCAGGATGTCCGATTGCAGTTGGTGCAGCGCAGAGGGTGCAATACCCGCGTCAAGTGCCTCTTGTCGAGGATCGATGTACACATTGACCCGCTGGAAGGGCGGTGCGCCCACCTCAGCCGTTTCAAATTCGTCAATGGCGTGCAGGTAGTCGCGGCCATGCTTGCCCCAGGCGGCCAACAAAGGGTGGCCTTCGGGGATGATGCTTTCGGTCAGGTGCCCCCAGTGCGCTTGGCTGGGGTTGTGCACAAACATCAACACCGGAATGAAGCGCCCCAGCGCCACCAAGGCTTCCAAGGTTTGCAGGGGCAAGGCGGTGATGCCAAACACCAGCAAACGTGTTGGCAAGCCAGTGGGCAAGCTCTCTGGCGTCATGGCCTTCAGGGCTTTCATGAAGGCTTTGTGCACATCCGAGCGGGCTTGGAATCCATGTTGTGCTGCAGGCAGTTGGGTTTGCACATCGGTCAACAAATCGCGCCACATGGCGGCTTGCCAAAGCTGCTCTGGCGGCAGGGCTTGGCCGTGGTTGAGCAGGTCTTGAGCTTGGGCCCAGCGTTCCAGCCAATCGGCGCGGTAGTTTTGATAGCCGTCCAACACGTCAGCGAGTTGTTGGGCCAAACCAAAGGCGCGGCTGCCTTGGGTGTCGTCGCCCAGGTAATGCGCCAAGGGCGCAAAGCGTTGGTCTTTCAACCACTCGGGCAAGCGGCGCAAGATGCGCCAAACCAAAGGCGCTTTGTCCAGGGGCATGTGGGCGGGCAGTTTGTCCGCGCCCAGCACGCTGCGGTAAATCTGCCACAACTGGCTGGACGGCAACTCGAGGCGGGTGGCCGCGCAAATGCCCAGCGCTTGGTCAGACGCCAAGGCCAGGGACAACCAATGCTTCATGCCATTGCTTTGCACCAAGATGGTTTCGGCGGCCAAGGGCGGCAAGGGGTTGGCTTGCACATGCTGCACCAGCAGGTCGCGCAGACCTTCCATGCGGTTGCTGTGCAGCACCATGAAACCAGGCGGGCGGGAAGTCGTCATTCGGTCGGGCGTTTGAAAAGAGGTGTGAGCTTAAAGCAGACCCGGGCTCAAAACTTGACCTTGTACTGTCAAACCTTGTTCCGAAAGTTTTCGCGCAACCCGCGGTCCCATGCCGCTGACCCGCCGCATCAGGTCTGGCCAATCTTTGAACGGTTGTTGACTGCGGGCTGCCAACACCCTGCGCGTGAAGGCGGGCCCCAAACCACGCAAGCTGTCCAACTCCGCTTCGGTGGCTTGGTTGATCTCGAGGGCCCCTAGATGCGGGCAGCAGCACAAAATGAACAGGCAAAGCATGTAACGCATTGATGTCTCCCATGAAGGGCGGAGATTTCAACGCAGACTTCGAAGTCGGTGTGGAAGTTTTAGTGGCGTTTATTGTGATGGGCGCTCACAAACCAGCTGAAAAATCAGAGCTCTTCAATCCGCCGGGGCGGGTAGCTGTCCCAGGCTTGGCAGCCCGGGCATTGCCAGAAATGCTGCAGCGCTTCAAAGCCACAGGCGGCGCAGCGGTAGCGGCGCAGTGGCTTGGCGGCTTGCTCAAGGGCGCGTTGCACCTGGGGCTGTTGTGCCGGGTTGAGTTGTTCGCCAGCCAACCACTGGGTTGCAGCAATGAGCGAGGGGTGTTTCAGCAAATGCTGGGCGTAGAGCTCTCGGCTCAGATCTTGCCCCATGCTTTGTTGCAACTGAACGATGGCGTCCAACACGTCCAGGTTGTGGTCGGCGTGGTAGTTGTCTTGCAGCAAGGTCAAGACGCTAATTTGGCGGTGCACCTGGGGCGCCAAGGCAGCGAGTTTGTCAGCCACCAAGGGCAAGGCCGAAGGAATGTGCTGCGCCAATTGTTCCAATTGATCGCAGGCGGCTTCGTGCTGGCCTTGTTGCATCAACAATGCAGCCAAGGCCATGCGCGGGCGGGCATTGCCCGGCGCGGCTTGAATGGCTTCCATCAGCCATTGTTTGGCTTGCATTGGGTCGGCGCTTTCGCTGGCCAACTCGCACAAATAATGGGCACGCCGAACGGTGAAACGACCCTGACCAGCTTGGTCAAGTTGCAGGCTGATGTTGGCGGCTTGCTGCCAGTCGCGGGTGCGCTCGTAAATCGTCAGCAGGGCCAGCAAGGCTTGCGGTGCGAGGGTGGTGTCCATCAAAGGGCGCAGGGCTGCTTCGGCGCGGTCCAAGATGCCTGCTTTCACATAGTCCAGGGCCAGGTCGTATTGGGCACGTTCGCGGTCGGCGCTGCTCAGGTCGGCACGGGCCAGCAGGTGTTGGTGCACCCGCACCGCACGTTCAAACTCGCCACGGCGGCGGAACAAATTGCCCAGCGCGAAGTGCAATTCGGACGTGTCTGGATCCCGCTGAACCGCTTCAATGAAGGCGTCAATCGCCTGGTCTTGTTGCTCATTGAGCAGGTGGTTCAGACCTTTGAAATAGGCCTTGGGGTTGCTGCGGTTTTCCAATCGCAGCTGGCGCAGGTCAAACCGCGACGCCAACCAACCCAGCACAAAGGCCAGCGGCAAGCCAATGAAAATCCAGCCAATTTGCAGGTCCATCAGGCGCTGATCCTCATGGCGTGTAGGGCAGGTCTGAGGCCACGGTGGCAGCCACAGGGGTTGAAACCGGTTTGAACGCCTGCTTGGCCAAGCTGCGCTGGCGCCACCAGCGCGGCACCATGCCCAGCACGCCTACCGCCACGCCCAGCGCAAACACCACCAACAACACCAGCACCATCGGGGCACGCCATTCCAAACCCCACAGGAAGCGCACGGCGACATCCTCTTTGTTGTTCAAAGCGAAGGCCAACAGGATCAAAAAAATGGCTGCTTTCAGTGTCCACTGAAGCAGCCGCATGAATTGTTTCAAAGTGTGTCCCCAATGTGGGTGGCATTCTAGGGCTTGGAGGTGTCAGGCAAAGCCAAAAGATCTTTGGTGCGCACTTCAACGGCTTCGCGCAGTGCCTTGCCTTGTTTGAAATGGGGGACGCGTTTTTCTGGGATGGCCACGCTTTCGCCAGAGCGCGGATTGCGTCCCATGCGCGGCGGTCGGCGGTTGACCGAAAAGCTGCCAAAGCCACGCAATTCAATGCGGTGGCCTTTCACCAAGGCGTCGCTCATCGCGTCAAGCAAGGCTTTGACGGCAAATTCCGCGTCGCGGTGGGTCAGCTGCGGGAAACGCGCTGCCAGTTCTTCAACCAAATCACTGCGGGTCATGTGTACTGCTTTGAGAGAGCTTGAAACAGCCACCGGTGGCCAGGTGCCAGCCGGTGGGCCGGGTCACAGGGCCACCGAGGTGGCCGCTGTGATCACTTCTCGGTGTTGTCCAACTTGGCGCGCAACAAAGCGCCCAGGCTGGTGGTGCCCGCATTGCCTGAGTTTTGGCTCAGGGTTTGCATGGCTTCTTGTTGGTCTGCTTGGTCTTTCGCTTTGATCGACAACTGGATGTTGCGGGTCTTGCGGTCCACATTGACCACCACAGCGGTGACTTCGTCGCCGACTTTGAGCACCTGGCTGGCATCTTCCACGCGGTCGCGGGAGATTTCAGAGACGCGCAAGTAGCCGATGATGTCTTCGCCGAGGTCGATTTCAGCGCCTTTGGCGTCCACCGTTTTGACGGTGCCGGTGACGATTTGACCTTTGTCATTGACCGACACGAAGTTGGTGAACGGGTCGGAGTCGAGTTGCTTGATGCCCAAGGAAATGCGCTCGCGCTCGACGTCCACAGCCAACACCAGGGCTTCGACTTCTTGGCCCTTTTTGAAGTTGCGCACGGCAGCTTCGCCGGTTTCGTTCCAAGACAGGTCGGACAAGTGCACCAAGCCATCGATGCCAGCGGCCAAGCCGACGAACACGCCGAAGTCGGTGATGGATTTGATGGGGCCTTTGACACGGTCGCCGCGCTTGGTGGCGGAGGCGAATTCTTGCCAAGGGTTGGCTTTGCACTGCTTCATGCCCAAAGAGATGCGGCGTTTGTCTTCGTCGATCTCGAGGACCATGACTTCGACTTCATCGCCCAAAGCGACGATTTTGGAAGGGGCCACGTTTTTGTTGGTCCAGTCCATTTCAGACACGTGCACCAAGCCTTCGATGCCGGGTTCGAGTTCGACAAACGCGCCGTAATCGGCGATGTTGGTGACCTTGCCGTGCATGCGGGTGCCTTGGGGGTAGCGGCGGTTGACGCCCATCCAAGGATCGTCGCCCATTTGTTTCAAGCCCAGAGACACGCGGTTTTTCTCGGTGTCGAACTTGAGGATCTTGGCGGTGATTTCTTGGCCAGCCACCACCACTTCGGAGGGGTGACGGACACGGCGCCAGGCCATGTCGGTGATGTGCAGCAAACCATCGATACCGCCCAAATCGACAAAAGCGCCGTATTCGGTGATGTTTTTCACGACGCCGTGAACGATGGAACCTTCTTTCAGGTTTTCCATCAGTTTGGCGCGTTCTTCGCCCATGGAGGCTTCAATCACGGCGCGGCGTGACAACACGACGTTGTTGCGCTTGCGGTCGAGCTTGATGACCTTGAATTCCATGGTCTTGTTCTCGAAGGGCGACAAGTCTTTGATGGGGCGGGTGTCGATGAGGGAACCGGGCAAGAAGGCGCGGATGCCATTGACCAAGACGGTGAGGCCGCCTTTGACTTTGCCGCTGGTGGTGCCGGTGACGAATTCGCCGGATTCCAGGGCTTTTTCCAGGCTCATCCACGAGGCCAAACGCTTGGCGGTGTCGCGGCTGAGGATGGTGTCGCCGTAGCCGTTTTCGACCGAGCTGATGGCCACGGACACGAAGTCGCCGGCTTGAACTTCGAGTTCGCCCAGGTCGTTTTTAAATTCTTCAATCGGCACATAGGCTTCTGATTTCAGCCCTGCGTTGACCACCACGTGGTTGTGCTCGACGCGAATGACTTCAGCGGTGATGACTTCACCGGTGCGCATTTCGGAGCGTTTCAGGGATTCTTCAAAGAGGGCTGCAAAAGATTCAGACATTCAATTTCCTAATTTCGTCGGCCAAGCGGCAAGCTGCACTGTGGCAGCCTCGAAAAACTTGATCGACTTGGTTTGCGGCAGAACCGCGGTTGGGTGAAACAACCTGAGCACCAGTGCGCCAAGCAGCGCGAGAGGGGTGTTCAGGAGCGGGTCAGGGGCGGCCGGAGCCAAACACCTGTTTGCTTTGCCACCAGGCCAACACTTGTGCCACCGATTCCTCGATGGAGAGCAGGGAGTTGTCCAGGTGCATTGCGTCTGCGGCGGGCTTCAAAGGGGCAACGCTGCGCTGTGTGTCGCGGGCGTCGCGCGCTTCCAAGTCTGCGCGAAGAGCCGAGATTGTAGTGGAAAAACCCTTTGAAATCAGTTGCTTGTGACGCCGTTCGGCTCTTTTTTCAGCACTGGCGGTGAGAAACACCTTGAGGGCCGCGTTCGGAAAGATAACCGTGCCCATGTCGCGGCCATCGGCCAACAGGCCCGGCAGCTGTTGGAAGCTGTGCTGCAACTCCACCAAGGCTTGCCGCACTTTGGGCAGCACCGAGACTTTGGAGGCGTTCATCCCGGCTTCTTCGGTGCGGATTTCATGGCCAATATTGACGCCGGACAGAAGCACTTGCTCACCTACAAAAGTCACGGGCAGGCCGCGTGCCAGCTCGGCGATGGCGTTTTCGTGGGCGTCGTCCAGGCTCAAACCAGCTTGCAAGGCGGCCAAGGCCGTAACCCGGTAAAGCGCGCCGCTGTCGAGGTAGTGGTAGCCCAAGGCTTGCGCCACCAGCGCGGCCAGCGTGCCTTTGCCCGAGGCGGTGGGGCCGTCGATGCAGATGACCGGCACTGCTTTGGCCTGGGACAGGCTGAACAAAGCTTCAAAGTAATCGGGGAAGGTTTTGGCCACACATTTCGGGTCTTCGATGCGCACCGGCAGCCCCGCAGGATTGAACGCCGCCAGCGAAAAACACATGGCGATGCGGTGGTCGTCGTAGGTGTGGATGCTGGCGGCTTGCCAAATTTGGATGGGATGGATGCGAATCCAATCCGGGCCTTCTTCCACCTGAGCGCCGAGTTTGCGGGCTTCGGTGGCCATGGCGACGATGCGGTCGGTTTCTTTCACCCGCCAGCTGGCGATGTTGCGCAAAGTGCTCGGGCCGTCGGCATAGAGCGCCATGACGGCCAAGGTCATGGCGGCGTCGGGGATTTGGTTGCAGTCCATGTCGATGGCACGCAGGGGCCAAGCCCCTCGGCAGGTTTGCACCCAGTTGGGGCCACTGGTGATGACCGCGCCCATGTGGGCAGCAGCGTCCATGAAGCGGATGTCGCCCTGAATGGAGTCGGCGCCCACGCCTTGAATCCGCACGCCCTCAACGGAAGCGATGGCACCCAAGGCAATGAAATAACTGGCCGACGAGGCATCGGCTTCCACCGGCAAGCTGCCCGGCGAGGTGTAGCGGCTGCCGGCGGGAATGGTGAAGCGCTGCCAGCCTTCGCGTTTGACCGTCACGCCAAAGCGCTGCAACAGGTTCAGGGTGATGTCGATGTAAGGCTTGGAGATCAGCTCGCCCACCACCTCGATGACGATGTTTTGGTCAATGGCGTTGGCCGCAGAACTGGGGCTGACCGAGGAAGCGCGGTGCTGCGCCGCCAAGGGCAGCGCCAACAGCAACGCCGTCAAGAATTGGCTGGACACGTCACCGCGCACTTGAATGGGCTGTTCCAGTTGCAAGCCCTTGTGGCCTTGCAGGTGCAGCGGCGGAAAGCCGTCTTGGCCGGTGTAGTCGATCTGGCAACCCAGCTGGCGCAAGGCGTCCACCAGGTCGCCGATGGGGCGCTCGTGCATGCGCGGCACGCCGTGCAGCTTGGTGTTCGCGCCCATCAATGCCAACGCGGCGGTGAGCGGGCGCATGGCCGTGCCCGCATTGCCCATGAACAAATCCAAGGTTTGGGCGGGCGCTTGGCCGTTCAGACCCGTGATGCGCACCGTGCTGCCGTCCACCTCGACCTTGCAGCCCATTTGGCGCAACGCCGCCAGCATGACCCGGGTGTCGTCCGAATCCAGCAGGTCGTGCAAAGTGGTCGTCCCTTGGCACAAGGCGGCGAGCAACAGCACCCGGTTGGAAATGCTTTTCGAGCCCGGCAGGGTCACCGTGCCCTGGGCGCTGGCCAGGGCGGGAACATCGAGGAAGGCGGTGCTGTACATCTCAGTCTTCTTGGCTCTCGCCAGCCGAGCTTGCAGGCTTGCCCAGTTGCCAAGCGCTTCGGGCTTGGCTCGCTTGGGCAATCAGTGTTTGCAACTGCGCGGCGTCGCCTTGCGTGATGGCAGCTTCGAGCTGCTCCAAGGCGATGCGGAAATGCGTGGTTTGGGTCAACACCTGATGAGCATTGGCCAAGAAAATGTCGCGCCAAATGGCCGGGTCGCCAGCGGCAATGCGCGAAAAATCTCTGAAACCCGGGCCTGCCAGCTTCAAAAATTCCGCCGCTTGGGGCTGCTGCAACAAGCCATTCACCTGCGCGAACGCCAGCAAATGTGGCACATGGCTCACGGCGGCGAAAGTTTGGTCGTGCGCTTCGGGCGTCATGCTGTGAACCCGAGAGCCAATGGCTTGCCACAACGCCGTGGCGGTGGCGATTTGCGCAGGCGTGTTGTGGTCCAAGGGCGTCAGGATGAGCGCCCGGTCTTGGTAGAGCGAGGCGTCGGCATGCTCCACACCGGCTTGGGCTTTGCCAGCGATGGGGTGGGCCGGTAAAAAACAGGCCAGTTTGTCACCCATGGCGGCGCGGGCCGCGGCCACCACGTCGGTTTTGGTGGAACCCACGTCCATCACCAAACATTCAGCGCTTAAGTGCGGGGCGATATCGGCCAAACAAGCCGCGGTGTGGCTGACCGGCACGGCGATCAACACCAGGTCCGCGCCTTGCACCGCTTCGGCGGCGCTGTGGGCGGCTTGCTGAATGACGCCGCGTTGCAAAGCCTTGTCGCGCGTGGCCTGCGAAGGGCTGAAACCCACGACCTTGTCCACCAAGTGTTTGTCTTGCAGCGCCAACGCAAAGGACGCGCCCATCAGGCCGCAGCCGACCAAGCCGAGTTGCTTGAATTTCATGCGCCAACCGGGTAGGAGCCAATCACTTTGTAAAACGCGCACAGGCTTTGCAGCTCTTGCAGCGCCTTGGCCACATGCGGCTGGCTGATGTGGCCGTCGAGGTCGATGTAGAAGTAGTACTCCCACTGACCTGATTTGGCGGGGCGCGACTCGAAGCGGGTCATGGACACGCCGTTGGCTTTCAGCGGCATCAGCAGGTCGTGGACCGCGCCGGGTTTGTTGGTGACTGACACCACCAAGGAGGTGCAATCTTTGCCCGAGGCTGGCGGCGTTTCCATGGTTTGCGGCAAGCTGATGATGGCAAACCGTGTGCGGTTGTAGGCCTCGTCTTGGATGGCGTGGGCCACCACATGCAAACCAAATTCAGCGCCTGCGCGTTCGCTGGCCAGGCCTGCCCAAGTGGGGTTGGTGGCGGCCAAACGGGCGCCTTCGGCGTTGCTGGCCACGGCACGGCGCTCGGCGTGCGGCAGGTGTTTGTTCAGCCATTCTTGGCATTGGCCCAGGGCTTGCGGGTGGGCCAACACCACCTCGATGCCTTCCAAAGAAGGCGATTGGCGTAATAAGTTGTGGCGCACCAACAGGCTGACCTCACCAATCACATGCACCGGTGTGCGCAAGAACAAATCGAGGGAGCGGGCCACGGCACCTTCGGTGGAGTTCTCCACGCCCACCACACCATATTGCGCGGTGCCAGCCGTGGTGGCTTGGAACACCTCGTCAAAGTTGTTGCAGTAAATCAGCTCGGCGGCAGAGCCAAAAAACTCGATGGCTGCTTGCTCGCAAAACGTGCCCACGGGGCCAAGCACCGCCACGCGCTGTGGCGCTTCGAGGGCCAAACAGGCCGACATGATTTCGCGCCAAATGGCGGCCACGTGTTGGTTTTTCAGCGGGCCGGGGTTGAGCGATTGGATTTTCTCCAGCACCTGCGCCACGCGGTCGGGGCGGAAAAACGGCGAGCCTTCGGCGCGTTTGATGTCGCCCACCGCCTCGGCCAAATGGGCACGCTGGTTCAGCAGTTGCAGCAGTTGGCCGTCGAGTTGGTCGATCTGCACCCGCAGATCGGCCAGGGTGGGCTTGACGCCGTCGGTCATAGGGCGTCGTCGGTGGCAGCGTCGCTGTCACCCTCTTCAGCAGACTCATCGGCACCGGCTTGGGCATCGTTTTCAACGATGCGCTGCATGCCCGACAGCTTGGCGCCTTCGTCCAAACCAATGAGGGTCACGCCTTGTGTGGCACGGCCCATTTCGCGGATTTCACTGACACGCGTGCGCACCAAGACACCGCGGTCGGTGATCAGCATGATGTCGTCATCCGCATGCACCAAGGTGGCGGCCACGACACGTCCGTTGCGCTCGGATTGCTGGATGGCGATCATGCCCTTGGTGCCGCGGCCATGGCGGGTGTATTCGTCGATCGGGGTGCGTTTGCCGAAGCCGTTTTCGGTGGCGGTCAGCACACTGGTGCGGGCCATGTCGGCGCTGGCCGTGCCATCGGGCAGGGCAGGAAGATCTTGCGCGGCCACCAGCATGGCGATCACGCTTTGGCCGTCTTCAATCATCATGCCGCGCACACCACGGGCGCTGCGACCCAGCGGGCGCACATCGTTTTCGTCAAAGCGCACGGCTTTGCCGCCATCCGAGAACAGCATCACATCGTGCTTGCCGTCGGTGAGGGCTGCGCCGATCAGGAAGTCGCCATCGTCGAGGTTGACCGCGATGATGCCGCCCTTGCGCGGGTTGTTGAATTCGTCAAGCGATGTTTTCTTCACCGTGCCCATGGACGTGGCCATGAACACGTATTGGTCGGAGGGGAAGCTGCGGGAGGGGCCGGTGAGCGGCAACACCACGTTGATTTTTTCGCCTTCTTGTAAGGGGAACATGTTGACGATGGGCCGGCCGCGCGAGCCGCGTGAACCCTCGGGCACTTCCCACACTTTGAGCCAATACAAACGGCCCCGGTTGGAGAAACACAGGATGTAGTCGTGGGTGTTGCCGATGAAGAGCTGTTCAATCCAATCGTCTTCTTTGGTGGCGGTGGCTTGCTTGCCGCGACCGCCGCGTTTTTGGGCGCGGTATTCAGACAGCGGCTGGCTCTTGATGTAGCCGCTGTGGCTGAGTGTGACCACCATGTCGGTGGGCGTGATCAGGTCTTCGGTGGCCAAATCTTGGGCGTTGTGCTCGATGTGGCTGCGGCGAGCACCCAGCTTGCTTTGGCCGAACTCTTGGCGAATGGCTGTGAGTTCCTCGGCAATGATGGTCGAGACGCGTTCTGGGCGGGCCAAGATGTCGAGCAAGTCGTCAATTTCAGCCATGACTTCTTTGTACTCATTGACAATTTTGTCTTGCTCTAGGCCGGTCAGGCGCTGCAAGCGCATTTGCAAAATTTCGTGGGCCTGGGTGTCGCTCAGGCGGTAGAGGCCATCGGCGCCCATGCCGTATTGCTTTTCCAAACCGTCGGGGCGGTAGTCGTCGGCGTTGATGACGCCGCCATCGGCTTTGGCGCGGGTCAGCATGGTGCGCACCAACTGGCTGTCCCAGGGCTTGCTCATCAGCTCGGCTTTGGCCACGGGTGGTGTGGGCGCATTGCGGATGATGGCGATGAAATCGTCGATGTTGGCCAAGGCCACGGCCAAGCCTTCCAGCACATGGCCGCGTTCACGGGCTTTGCGCAGGTTGAAGATGGTGCGGCGTGTCACCACTTCGCGGCGGTGCGACAAGAAGACGGTGATCAGGTCTTTCAGGTTGCACAAACGCGGTTGGCCGTCAATCAGCGCCACCATGTTCATGCCGAAGGTGTCTTGCAGCTGGGTTTGCTTGTAGAGGTTGTTCAGCACCACCTCGGGCACGGCACCACGTTTGAGCTCAATGACCAAGCGCATACCGGATTTGTCGGACTCGTCTTGGATGTGGCTGATGTCTTCGATTTTCTTTTCGTGCACCAACTCGGCCATGCGTTCTTGCAAGGTCTTTTTGTTCACTTGGTAGGGCAGCTCGTCGACGATGATGGCCTGGCGTTGGCCACGGTCGATGTCTTCAAAATGGCACTTGGCCCGCATGACGACGCGGCCACGCCCGGTGCGGTAACCCTCTTTGACACCGCTGATGCCGTAAATGATGCCGGCGGTGGGGAAGTCGGGCGCGGGCACGATCTCCATCAGGTCGTCAATGCTCGCATCGGGGTGGCGCAGCATGTGCAAACACGCGTCCACCACTTCGTTCAGGTTGTGCGGCGGGATGTTGGTGGCCATGCCCACCGCGATACCAGCCGAGCCATTCACCAACAAATTGGGAAATTTGGCAGGCATGACCAGCGGTTCTTTTTCGCTGCCGTCGTAGTTGGGGCCGAAATTAACCGTTTCTTTGTCGAGGTCGGCCAACAGTTCGTGGGCGATTTTGGACAAGCGGATTTCGGTGTAACGCATGGCGGCGGCGTTGTCGCCGTCCACCGAGCCGAAGTTGCCCTGGCCGTCGACCAGCATGTGCCGCAAGGAAAAGTCTTGCGCCATGCGCACGATGGTGTCGTACACCGCGCTGTCGCCGTGCGGGTGGTATTTACCGATCACGTCACCGACAATGCGGGCGGATTTCTTATAGGGGCGGTTCCAGTCGTTGTTCAGTTCGTGCATCGCAAACAACACGCGGCGGTGCACAGGCTTCAGGCCGTCTCGGGCGTCGGGGAGGGCGCGTCCCACAATCACGCTCATGGCGTAATCGAGGTAGCTGCGGCGCATTTCCTCCTCTAGGCTGGTGGGAAGCGTTTCTTTGGCGAACTGGGTCATGGAGGCAGTCCAATCAGGACAGGAAAACCTGACATTTTAGGGCCTAGAAAATAGTTGCATGTTTGTCATTTCCATGTGTCATAATCAAAAGGTACTAGGGGGTAAACCATCCCCTGGCCCCGGTTTCGTTAACTTGCCCTCGACTTTTCAATAAGAAGGAATCTCATGAAAAACCTCAAAAACCTCGCAGTTGCTTTGTCCTTGTTGGGCGCAGCCACTGTTTCCACCGCTGGTGAAATCAACAACTGGGTGAATTCATCCGGTGAAGTTTGGAAAAACACCCCCGGCGAATGCTGGCGCAACAGCTCTTGGACCCCCGCCACCGCTGCCCCTGGCTGCGATGGTGCCATCGTCGAAGAGCCCAAAGCTGCTCCCGCACCTGCCCCCGCTCCAGCACCTGCACCAGCCCCGAAAGCTGAAGCCCCCGCACCAGCGCCCGCACCAGCACCCGCTCCTCCTGCACCACCTCCTGCCCCAGTGTCCACCAAGGTCACTTACGCAGCTGACGCTTTCTTCGATTTCGACAAATCTGTGTTGAAGCCTGAAGGCAAAGCCAAGTTGGACGACCTGACCGACAAAATCAAAGCCATCAACTTGGAAGTCATCATCGCGGTTGGTCACACCGACGCCGTCGGTTCTGACGACTACAACCAAAAACTGTCCATGCGCCGTTCACAAGCTGTGAAAGCCTACTTGGTCAGCAAAGGTGTCGACAAATCCCGCGTGTACACCGAAGGCAAAGGCGAGAAGCAGCCTGTGGCTGACAACAAGACCAAAGAAGGTCGCGCTAAAAACCGCCGCGTTGAAATCGAAGTGGTGGGTTCACGCAAAAACTGATCAGCAGTAAAGCTTGTTCAAACCCCGCTTCGGCGGGGTTTTTTGAGCCTGCATATTGTTGATTTCCGGCATTTTGCCGTACACTTTGAGCGCCACATAGGAGCCCTTGATGTCTGAATCTGCTGCAACCCTGACCCCCAAGCCCAAAGCCGCCTCTGCCCGTTTGGAGGCGCGTATCAGCGCAGATTTGCAGCTCAGCATCAAACGCGCCGCCGAATTACAAGGCCGCACCATCACGGACTTTGTGGTGGCGGCGGTGCAAGAGGCGGCCAGCAAAGCCATTGAACAGGCCGAGGTGATGCGTTTGTCGGTGTCGGCCCAAGAGGCCTTCGCCCAGGCGCTGATGGCGCCCCCTCCACCCAATGCCGCCTTGAAACGCGCCTTTGCCAAGCAAGCCAGGTTGATGGGCCAGTGACCAGCCCCGCTTTTTCGGTGGGCCTGTTGTCTGTGGGCCTGGACCGAAGCCAATTTCAAAGCGGCGCTCAAGCGCTGGATCAGTATTTTCAGCAGCAAGTGGGGCAGGACGTGCGCCGCCGCATCACCTCTTGTTTTGTGGCCACCAGCAAGGCCCATGGGCAGTTGGCGGGTTTCTACACCCTGGCCTCGTCCAGCATTCCCCTGAATGATTTGCCGCCATCCCTGCTGAAAAAATTACCCCGCTACCCGCAGGTGCCGGTGGTGCGCATGGGCCGATTGGCCGTGGATTTGGCGTTCAAAGGGCAGGGCTTGGGGGCCGCCCTTTTGGCCGATGCGTTGCAACGCTGTTGCCAGGCTGATATTGCAGCGTTTGCTTTGGTGGTGGACGCCAAAGACAAACAGGCCTCGGCTTTTTATGCCCACCATGGTTTCCTCGCCTTGCCCGATCAGCCGCTTTGTTTGTTCTTGCCCTTGGCCACCGCGCGGTCATTGTTGGCTTAGGCAATTCACCGACAATGCCGCCATGAACACCAACGTCGACCCCGCCGAACTGGCGAAATTCTCCGAACTGGCGCACCGCTGGTGGGATACCAACAGCGAGTTTCGACCGCTGCACCAAATCAACCCGCTGCGCCTGGACTGGATCCAAGGCTTTGTGCCCCTGAAAGACAAACACGTGCTGGACGTGGGCTGCGGCGGCGGCATCCTGAGCGACGCCATGGCGCGTGCCGGTGCACAGGTGACCGGCATCGACTTGGCGACCAAATCTTTGAAAGTGGCGCAACTGCATGCGCTGGAAACCCAAACCCCGAACGTGAGCTACCGCGAGGTGAGCGCTGAGGCTTTGGCCGCCGAGAAACCGGGCAGTTTTGACGTGGTGACCTGCATGGAAATGCTGGAGCACGTGCCCGACCCGGCGTCCATCGTGCAGGCCTGCGCCACCTTGGTCAAGCCCGGCGGCTGGGTGTTTTTCTCGACGCTGAACCGCAACCCCAAGTCGTTTTTGTTCGCCATCCTGGGCGCGGAATACGTGCTGAATTTGCTGCCCAAAGGCACGCATGAATTTGCCAAATTTATCAAGCCCAGCGAATTGGCCAACCACTGCCGCGATGCGGGCTTGAGCCTGCAAGCCAGCAAAGGCCTGCAGTACAACCCGATCACGCGGCGCTATTGGCTGGATGGCAATACGAGTGTGAATTACATGATGGGCACCCAGAAGGCGGCGTGAACACGGTTGGCGTTTTCACCAAACCTTCTTCCCCCATCCATTGACCCCCTTGCGCCCCAAGCCACATGCCACCTCTCGCACTGCCCCAAGCCATTCTGTTTGACCTCGACGGTACGCTGATTGACAGCGCCCCCGACCTGGGTGCAGCCGCCGACAAAATGCGCCTTGACCGCGGCTTGCCCTCGCTGGACTACAAGCTGTACCGCCCGATGGCTGGCGCCGGTGCGCGTGGCATGCTGCAGGTGGCGTTTGGTTTGACCCCAGACCACGCCGACTATGAAGTATTTCGCGAAGAGTTTTTGAACAATTACGAGCAGGCCATGACCGTGCGCACCACCATCTTTGAGGGCGTGCCCGAGATGCTGGACGCGCTGCAACAGCGCGGCCTGCGTTGGGGCGTGGTGACCAACAAACACCAGCGCTTCACCTTGCCCCTGACCCGCCAAATGCCGCTGTTCAACACCGCCCAAGCGGTGGTCAGTGGTGACACCATGCCGCACCCCAAGCCGCATCCCGCACCCCTGTTGGAGGCCGCGCGGATCATGGGTTTGCCGCCCGAGGCCTGTTGGTATGTGGGCGACGACGAGCGCGACATCGTGGCCGGCAAGGCTGCGGGCATGCCCACCGTGGCCGCGCACTACGGCTACCTGGGGGCGCAAGACGAGGTGCGGCAGTGGGGCGCGGACCACATCATTCAAAGCCCGTTGGCGTTGTTGGCGCTGTTGCCTTGAGATCTGAGCGCAACTGCTCTAAGCATCCGTAATCTGTTTGTGTAAAAGGGCTGGCTTTTAAAGGGCATGGGCTTTTGAACCCAGGCGCGTAGAATTGGCGTTCTGGGGCTGCATTGGTTTCGACATGGGTTCGGACGCGGCGCAGGGCATGTCGAGGTTCTGTCACCTCGTAAATCCGCAGAAAAAAACTAACTGCAAACGACGAACGTTTCGCACTCGCGGCTTAAACCCGCGAGCCTTGCAACAGTTGGCCAATAGGCTGGGCAAGGGTGGTCGCAAGACCGTCCAGGCTGCAAGGTAATTCATATCGGCTGGCTTCTCATCGGGTACCTTGGTGAGGAGCGAGAAAATAGGGTGCTGGTTTGGGGTGCAGCGTGTCGCTGCGCGGCACCTTGAATGAGAAAACAAAACAGACGACTACACATGTAGAACTGTCCGAAAAAGGCTTGTGGACGGGGGTTCAAATCCCCCCAGCTCCACCAAATGCAAGTTCAAAGGCCGCTAGGTTTCACCACCTGGCGGCTTTTTTTATTAGGTAAATCAATTACTTTCTGTATTAGGAGAGTCAATGAGTTCCATCGACAGCCAACATCAAACGGGGAGCATTTGAGTTATTTGTTTGCCCAATTGGATTCAACATGTTGACTGACACAAAGTCCAAAAACGCTAAATGACTGGGTAATCCTCCCCTTGCAAGAAAGGATGATTACCCTTTCGCAACAAATCCTTGATGCTGGACGTCAAGTGCATCAATTTGTAGTCAGTTTTTATGATTAGAATCTGATTGTTTTGGATATATCCTCTGCTTCTGAATAACTGGCCTTGTTTATGGAATTTTTCTACCAATTTCCCTTCGCCATCTCTATGGCTTTTTTGGTGTCCATCACGGTGTCGCTGTTGCTGGTATGTACCAAAAGTTGGCATGGCAAGTTTTCCTTGGACTTTACCCAAGGCATACAAAAGTTTCATATCCATCCCACGCCGCGTGTGGGCGGAATCGCAATCGTGTTCGGCGTGGTCATGGCCTATGGCACCTCGACTCCTGACAGACAAGCGTTTTTAGGACCCTTGTTGTTGGCGGGCATGCCCGCCTTTGTGTTTGGTTTGGCCGAAGATGTCACCAAGCAAGTCTCGGTGTTGGCGCGTTTGCTGGCCACCATGCTCTCCGGCGCTTTGGGTTGGTGGATCACCCATGTGTCAATCACCCATGTTGACATCTACTTGGTAGATGTGCTCCTGTCCAACTTATTCATATCCGTGCTGTTCACGGCGTTTGCCATCGGCGGCGTGGCCAACGCCATCAATGTGATCGATGGTTTCCACGGCTTGGCCAGTGGCATGGTTTTGTTGGGCCTGACCGGCGTAGCTTGGATCGCTATGAATGTGGGTGACATCAACTTGGCCTACGCCTGCATTTCCATCGCTGCGGCCATGCTGGGCTTTTTCGTCGTCAACTGGCCCTTGGGCAAAATTTTCTTGGGCGATGGGGGCTCGTATTTCGGGGGGTTCGCCTTGGCCTGGGTGGCCGTGCTAATGGTGGAGCGCAACACCCAAGTGACGCCTTTTGCCGCCTTGCTGATTTGCATCTACCCGGTGGTGGAGGTCTTGTTCAGCATCTACCGCAGACGCCTGAAAAAAGCCAACCCTGGCCAGCCCGACAAACAACATTTGCACAGCCTGATCATGCGCCGCTATGTGCGGCGCAAAGTGCCTGTCGCTTGGCAAAACCCGGTCACGGGTTTGGTCTTGGCCCTCATGACCGTGCCTGCGGTGCTGATGGCCTTTTATTTCCAACATTCCGCCGCTGGCGCTGCACTGGCTTGTTTGGGCTTCATGTTGGGCTATGTGGGCATTTATGCACGGATTGTTCGCCGCCACTGGTGTTCGCCCATATCGTTTCTGTTCGTTAAGCCCAGTTATTGAGGTCTGTGGACTAGAAGAACTGCCAGCTGAGCAGTTGACAGACACGGCTCCACAGGATATCTTTAAGATATCTAATTGGAGATGACAGCATGACAGCCGCTACTGCTCAAATTGCTTTTCGCTACCGCCCGCAGGACAGTGCAACAGGTGTGACCCGCACCACCGCCAAGCGCTTGGCTCAAGCGCTTGGCGTGGATGAAACCCAAGTGATTCATCTGGCCTTGCATGAACTCGCCACCAAAGTCCTCCCTCAATACCAAGCGGACGAGGGGGCGCTCACCAAAACCCAAATCAGCCACATCCAAAAATCAGCACCTAAGGCCAAGGGTGTTCGGGTGCGAAGTAGTCTCTTTGACATAGAAAGCAGCTGATGCGGTGGTGGCCAGAGCCCACTGCAGGCGAAATCGCCTGGTGTCACTTCCCTGACCATGTGCATCCAAAGCCCAAACCGCGTCCTGGCCTGATCACCTTCACCAAAGAAGACGATGAGGGCAGGTTTTTTGTGAGCGTGGCCTACGGAACGAGTCAAAAAACGGATCGCCTCTACAGCGGCGAATTTCGCATCACCAAGAGCGAGCATCCCACCGCTTACGCCAATGCAGGTCTGAACTACGACACCAAGTTTGATTTGAGCAAGATGCTCGAGCTCCCCAACAACGACGATTATTTTTCGGTTCCGCCCCACGCACCGCATGGGCAGTCGCCCAAATTGGGCAGCTTGCACCCAAGCATGGTGCGGATCGCTGCCAGTGCGTTTGCTGCCTCGCGCAAGTAGCACCCTACCGCATGCAAAAGTTGATCTGGCCTTTGCGTTGAAATACAAAAAGCAGGGAAGTCCCTCTCATGAATGCCCGTCCTTCTAGGCTATAACCCTGTCCAGTTACAGGTTTTCTCTCATGCATAAAAAAATATTCAGAGCCTGCGGGCTCTTTTTTTTGGCCTTTTGGGGGGCCAGCCAAGTCGCCACGGCGGGCATGCTGCTCAAGCCGGACTTGGAAAAAATGTTCGGCGAGCAGTTCATTGTGGGCGACATCCAGCCCGGAATGCCGCTGTGGCCGCTGTTTGCCAGGAACCCGCCAGCGGTTGAAGCGCCTGAAACCACCGACACCGCCGCCACCAAACCCATCCTCATGGGCTACGCCTTCGAGACCGTCGACTTTGAACCGGTGCGCGGCTACGGTGGCAAGCCGATCAACGTCTTGGTGGTGATGGATTTGCAGGGCAAATTTTTAGCGTCCAAATTGTTGGACCACAAAGAGCCCTTGTTTCGCTCCGAGGTGCGCACCGACATCTTGACCAAATTCGCAGAGCAATACACGGGCCTGACCACCAAACACAATATTCAAATTTACGGCTTTCAGGCCACGCCGTTTCGCGATGACAAAACCGCCAACTTGCATGGCATCCAAGCGGGCACGGTGACGGCCAAGGCGATCGACAAAACCATCCTCTTGTCTGCGGCGTCTGTGGCATTGGCGCATGAAGAGGCAGCTGCCACCGGTGGCATTGCCGGGGCCGTGGCCAGCACTGGCGTCAAAGGTCCGCAAAAAGGCGTGAACGAACACCCGGCCAAACTCACTTGGCAACAGATGTTGACGCGCGGCATGGTGAGTGAACAAAGCTTCACACGTGCAGACCTGGAACGCCCCTTTGCAGGCACGAAAGGCGAGGGCGCCGACAAACTCGCGGCCAACGCGCCGAACGAAACCGCACTCACCGTGCATGTGGCCTTGGTGAGCTTGCCGGTGATTGGTCGCAATTTGTTGGACGAAGAAGGCTGGCGTTTGCTCAGCACCAACCGCCGCACCGCTCAAGCGATTGCGGTGATGGAGTCGGGCCCGATGGCACGCATGTCTTACGAGAGCCAGCGCATGGTGCAAGAGTTGCCCTTCACCTTGAAGCAAAACGGCCAAGAGCTGAGCTTTCGCGCCATGTCTTACGACAAGGGCATGGCCATGCCGGGCTACCCCGATGTGAACGGGCGTGTGCACTTCCTCATCATCAACAACGCCACGCCGCTCGACCCCACACAAGCCTTTGAATTGAACCTGACCTGGGGCCGTCGCTACGGCAGTTTTCCCACGCAAGTGGTGAAGGTGGCGTTTCCACTCGACTACAAATTCAACGGCTGGCGCACCGCGGTGTCGAATGTGTGGGACACGGATTGGTCCAGCTGGAGTTGGTACCAAGCCTGGCAAGACCGCATTTGGGAAATCGTGGCACTGCTGGCCGGTTTGGTGGTGCTGACCACCGGTCTCATCATGCAAAAACGCCTCAGCGCCAACACCAAGCGTTTCAAGTTGTTGCGTGCCGCGTACTTGTTGTTCACCTTGGGCTTCATCGGTTGGTATGCACAAGGGCAGCTCACCATCGTCAACATCACGGCGGCCCTGGACGAATTGCTAGCCGGTGGTGACCTGAGCTTTTTCATGAACGACCCGATCTCGGTGATTCTGTGGTTGTTCGTAGCAGGCACTTTGCTGGTGTGGGGGCGTGGCACGTTTTGCGGCTGGTTGTGTCCGTTTGGGGCGCTGCAAGAACTCATCAGCATGGTCACGCAAGCCGTGGGCATTCGCCAGCGGCGCTTGAGAACCGCCATCGATGCCAAGCTGAAGTGGATCAAATACGTTGTGCTGGCCGTCATCGTCGGCTCGGTGTGGGCGTCTCCCTCGTTCGCCGAAGTGGCCGTGGAAATCGAACCCTTCAAAACCGCCATCAGCTTGTACTTTGTGCGCGAGTGGCCTTATGTGTTGTGGGCTATTGCCTGCGTGGCCCTCAGTGTGTTTGTCTACCGTGGCTACTGCCGCTACATCTGCCCATTGGGCGCGGCCTTGGCCGCCACCAATGTGTTGCAACGCTGGTCGTGGATTCCACGCCGCGAAGCCTGTGGCACACCCTGCCAAACTTGCCGCCACCGCTGCGAATACCAAGCCATTGAACCCACTGGCAAGGTGAATTACAGCGAGTGCTTCCAGTGCCTGGACTGCGTCTCCATCTACCAAGACGACCAACGCTGCTTGCCGCTGATTCAACACCGCAAAGACGGCTCGACCTTTATTCCCATTCACGCAGGAGCAACAGCATGAGCATGCAACGACGTCAATGGATGAAGATGGGCTTGGGCTTGGGGCTCGGTGGAGCAGCGGCTTTGGCAAGAGCTGAGCAGGGCAACTTGGTCTGGCACGAACGCGCCTTGATCGGCTTTGGCACCACCCTGTGGCTGCGTGCAGGCCACGCCAATGTGGCGCAGCTTGATGCCGCCTTGGACGCCGCTGTGAAGGCGCTGCGCGATGTGGAAACCGAGATGAGTTTGTTCAACCCAGACAGCGCCGTGTCACGCTTGAACGCCACGGGTGTGTTGCACAAACCAAGTGCGCATCTGCGTTCGGTGTTGCGTTTGTCGGCTCAGGTGTCGCGCCGCAGTGCCGGGGCCTTCGATATTTCCATGCAACCCTTGTGGAAGGTGTGGGCCGAGGCGCAAGCCGCACAACAATTGCCTGCCAAGCGTGCCGTGGCACAGGCGCAAAAACACGTGAACTGGCAAGCGGTGGAAGTGACCCCAGATGCCGTGCGCTTGAACCTCAAAGGCATGGGTGTGTCGCTCAACGGCATCGCGCAAGGCTACGCCGCCGATGTGGTGAAAGCGGTGTTGCAAGCGCATGGCATAGCCCACGCGCAAATTGACGCGGGTGAAACCGCCTTGCTGGGCCAAGCGCCTGGCGGCAAGCCCTGGACCTTGGCTGTGGAGGATGTGGCGCTGACCCACAAAGCCATACAAGTTCAACCGCGAAGGTCTGCATCAACCGAACAGCTTCATCTTGCGAACAAAGAGGCCCTGTTGAATCAACCTGTTTTGCAAATGGATGGCCGCGCCATCGCCACTTCTTCAGACGCCCACACAGCTTTCAGCGCGGACCATCTGCACCACCACATCCTGAACCCGCACACCGGCTATTCGCCAGCGCATTGGGCTTCGGTGTCGGTGCTGGCCCCCAGTTGTGTGCTGGCCGATGCCCTCACCAAAGTCTTCTTCATGCAGTCGCCGCAGCAACTGCACGCCACCGCCAAAGCCTGGGGTGTGGACGTGCTGGCGCAGCGCAAGAGCGGGGAGTGGGTCGCGACGGCGGGTGTCAAACAGTTACGGACTTTATAGCTGTGGCATGCTTTCATCCCCTGCAAAATAGCAACCCAGCAAACGAAGCTAATCAGAGAGAGGCATCCTGAATCACCACGTAGTGATTCCTGATAATTTGTTTGAAGTTTTCAGTCAATTCAGACCAAACAACCAAGTCCACCTTGAAGTTCAAGTCTGAATCGCTAAACGCTTCACGCAGATCTGCGCTTGTTACCAATGGCAAGGCTTCCTCGCCCATCACCACCAAATCCAAATCAGAATAAGGCTTGTGCTTGGGCGTTGCCCGAGAGCCAAAGACCCAAACCTCTCTCTCGGGAACGAGGGTTTGCAAAATGCTTCGCACTATCTGAAGTTCTTCTGCTGTGAGTTGCAAAGTCAATTCATTTTCGGCATCCATCATTGTGTTCTCAGATTTGCCGAAGTTCTAGTTGCTCCGCTAAATACCGAGCTTCGTGAATAAAGTCTGGGATCACTTGAACCACGGTTTGCGCAATATCCTCGTCATAGGTATGGCTGGTTTTCGCTCTCATTTCTCGAAATAATTTCCACGCCGACCAATCGCTCTTGAGAATGGACAGTTCATTGCCAGTCCGAATCAAATCAGCAAAGGGCATGGCGTCAAATATTTCGGGGTTCGGGGAAGTCATTTCTAGATGCCGCTTGAGCATCTTGTGGCTGATCTCATAGGTGAATTCGTACCGCTGTATCAAGCCATCCCGAATTTGCAAGTCACGCACATCTAACAAGTAGCGCTGGTAGCCTTCATCCAAGCGCCCCAAGGCCTTGTGCAGCGTACTCAGATCCAGTTTGTTACTCGCCATGATGTCGCCTTCGCATCAAGGCCGAATGCCACACACCAACACGCCCGGGTCGTTGTGCGCAATCTCTTGGGTGTTTTTCGCGTAAGCCACATCCATGTCGCGCGGTAAGGGAACGCCGTTTTTCACGGCCAACACCTCGGCCATGATGCTCACCGCAATTTCCGCTGGCGTTTTGCTGCCGATGTAAATGCCAATCGGGCCGCGCAAACGCTCCAGCTCTTCTTCGGTTTTGTCCAAATGCTCGATCATGCGTTGACGACGCGCATCGTTGTTGCGGCGTGAACCAATCGCGCCCACATAAAACGCATCCGTCTCCAGCGCCTCTAGCAGCGCCAGGTCGTCCAGCTTGGGGTCGTGCGTCAAGGCAATCACGCAGCTGCGGCGGTCGGGTTTGAAGCCGATCACCACATCGTCGGGCATGTCTTTGGTCAGCGCCACATTGGGCACGCCCCAAGCGCCGCTGTATTCCTCGCGCGGGTCGCAGACCGTGACAGCAAAGCCATTGAACAAGGCCATGGTGGCCAGGTACTCGGTGAGCTGCCCTGCGCCAATCAGCAACATGCGGTACTCGGGGCCAAAGGTATTCACCAACTGCACATCGTCAATGCTGAGTTCGGTGGGCGTGTCGCTGGGGTGTTGTGACACCGCGCCCGTGTCCAGCACCGTGGTGCGTTGCATCAGCTGGCCGGTTTCCAAGGACTTCACCAAGCCGTCAAGCATTGGCGCGTCGGGGTCGAACTCCAACAGCAGTTCCAAGGTGCCGCCACAAGGCAGACCAAAGCGATGTGCTTCGTCGGCGGTGATGCCGTATTTCACGCGCTGCGGTGCGCCGCTGGGGATGGTGGTTTCTTGGTCGGGTTGCGCGGCTTGGCCCACGGCATAGGCTTGGGTGAAGCGGTAAATCAAATCGTCTTCGATGCAACCACCCGACACCGAGCCCACCACCGCGCCTGTTTCGCACAAGGCCATGATGGAACCAATGGGGCGCGGCGACGAACCCCAGGTGCGAACAACCGTGGCCAACAAAGCCCGTTTGCCCTCTTGCCGCCAGTTGCGCAGTGTGCGCAACACCATGACATCAATGTTTTCCATAAGCGCTACTTTAACGGCTTGCAGGGCCCAGGGACCCGCATGCTAAAGTTTGCAACCCTTTGAAACAAACCCCCTATGAAACTGCTTCTCACTGGTGGCACCGGCTACATCGGCAGCCACACCGCTGTGGTCTTGTCGCAAGCCGGACACGAGGTGATCTTGCTGGACAACTTCAGCAACAGCAAACAGGCTGTGTTGGGTCGGCTTGAAACCATCTTGGGCCACGCCTTGCCCTTTGTGCAAGCCGATGTGCTCGATACAGAGAAAGTGACACAAGTATTGCAAACGCATGACATTCAAGCCGTGGTGCATTTCGCGGGCTTGAAAGCCGTGGGCGAGTCGGTGGCACAACCTCTGAACTATTTTGCAAACAATCTGCAGGGCACATTGTCCTTGTTGCAAGCCATGCAAGTCGCACAGGTGCACCAGCTCGTCTTCAGCAGCAGCGCCACCGTGTACGGCGAACCGCAATACCTGCCTTTGGATGAACAGCACCCCACCTCGGCCACCAACCCCTATGGCCGCACCAAACTGCACATTGAAGAAATGCTGTACGACCTGTCTGCCTCCAACCCGGCTTGGCGCATCGCGTGTTTGCGTTACTTCAACCCGGTGGGTGCGCACGACAGCGGCTTGATTGGCGAGGACCCGAACGGCATCCCCAACAACCTCATGCCCTTTGTGGCGCAAGTTGCAGCTGGCCTTCGACCTGCAGTGCAAGTGTTCGGTAACGACTACGACACGCCCGACGGCACCGGTGTGCGGGACTACATCCACGTCATGGACCTGGCGCAAGGCCACCTGGCCGCCTTGCACTTTTTACAAGCACAAACCGGTTGGCATGCCATCAACTTGGGCACTGGCGAAGGCCACAGCGTGCTGGAAATGGTGAAAGCCTTCGAGGCTGCCAGTGGCAAACCCGTGGCCTTCAACATCGTGCCCCGCCGACCCGGTGATGTGGCGAGTTGTTATGCCAAGGTGGACAAGGCCCAAACCTTGCTCAATTGGCAAGCCAGTCGGGGCTTGCCACAAATGTGCGAAGACGCCTGGCGAGCGCAGCAACGCAACATGCCATCAACCAATTGAAGTTGGCCGTTTGAAATCCATCAGTTTTCCCGACCTGCTGTTTTCCCAAGGCTTTGGCACCCGCCGCATTTGCGCAGGTCTGGTGCAACAAGGCTTGGTGAAATGCGACTGGGGCGATGGCCTGCAACTTGTTGACGACAGCGAATCCATCGAGCCCACCGATGGCATGGCATTTCAAGTGCAAGGCGTGGATTGGCAGTACCACGCCAAGGCCTATGTGTTGTTGCACAAACCAGCGGGCACCGAGTGCTCGCACAAACCCTCCACCTGGCCGAGCGTCTACAGCTTGTTGCCCTCTCCTTTGCGCCAACGTCCCGCCAAAACAGGTTTGCAAGGTGTGCAAGCCGTGGGCCGCTTGGACCAAGACACCACCGGCATGTTGTTGCTGAGTGACGATGGGCAATTCATCCACCGCATGAGCTCACCCAAGCACCATGTGCCCAAGGTTTATGAGCTCATCACCGAAGACCCCTTGAACGAGCAAGCCGTTCAAAAACTTTTGCAAGGCGTGGTGTTGAACGACGACCCCAAGCCCGTGAAAGCCGCGGCCTGTGTGTTGACCGGCAGCCACCAGATGCAACTCACCCTGACCGAAGGCAAGTACCACCAGGTCAAGCGCATGTTGGCCGCTGTGGGCCACAAAGTGGTGGGTTTGCACCGCGCCCGCATGGGGGGCTTGAGCCTGCCACCCGACCTGGCACCGGGTCAGTGGCGCTGGCTCTCAGCAGCTGATTTGTCGATGCTGCGTTAAGGCCCGTCTTTTAAAAACAACTTGACGAGCTCTAGGCTCATCTCGGCCTGCTCGCGGTAAGGCGAATGCCCGCAGTCTTGCAACACCTCGCGTTGCACCCTGCCTGCGGTGCGCAAGTCGTCAATGTGCCGCATGCTGCCGTAAGCGTCATCCACGCCTTGCATGGCCAGCACGGGGGCGGTGATGTTCAAGCAGTCTGCATGAATGTCAAAGTGGCTGAACGGCTCGGACAACCAGACATCGTTCCATTGCCAAAACGCGCCATCCACATCCTTGTGAAATCGCTTGAGGCGCTCGCGCAAATCGGTTTTTTCATAGGCCACCCGCGCGGCTTGAATGGCCTTCACCGACTTGTCTTCCACCATCAGGTGCGGGGCCATCACGATGCAAGCCGTGACTTCAAACCGCGCCGCGTGCAAGAGCGCGATGCTGCCGCCATCTGAATGCCCCAACAACACGGGCTTGTGCACACCCCATTGGTCAAGCAGCGCGGGCAACACGGCCCAAGCCTCTTGGTGCATGTAGTCGGCGGCCAAGCGGTTGACGCCGCGCACATCGGGGATGCTGTCGGATTGGCCATAACCGCGCCGGGAATACACCCAGCCTGCGCGGCCCGTGGCTTGGCAGACTTGTTTGGGCCAGTCGCCCGTGCGGGTTTGCCACATCGCCACCGACCCCAAGCCCTCGTGCAAAAAAACGATGGGTGCCAAGCCCGCAGACCCCGGGATCTGCTGAACCTCCAACGCCACGCCGTTGACCACAGATGTTTTCATGCGGTGATGTTAAGGGCCGTATCAACGCACTATGAACCCAAAGGTTCATATTTCTGCCATCTGTCCTCAAGAAAACCAGCATAGACTCACACTTGCACATGAAGTATATTTTTTGATTTTGAAACCCGATTAACCCATGGATGAGCCGGTTCGAGACGATGCTGCCCATTTGAAAAGCCTGCGCTTGGCCGCAGACTTGGACCACGCACAACTGGCCTTGATGGTCAATTTGTCGGCGGCACAAGTGCGGCAACTCGAAGAAGATGGCGACTCGCTGTTTTATTCGCCGCAAATCAAAGCCCAGTCTTTGCGTCGCGTCATCCGCACCTTGGAAAACGCCTCGCAAGAACCCCAGACCGTGGCTTCCATCGAGCCGCCTGCGCCGCGCAGTTCTGCCAGTGTCATCGACGACATCATTCGCTTGTCTGAAAAAAACCTGAAGAGCCAAGTGGTGCATTCCGACGTGCGCCGTCCTGGCGGTTCTTGGCCCAAGCTGCTGGGCACCTGGGGTTTGGCCGCCTTGTTGTTGGGGCTGGGCCTGTGGCAATACAACCGCCACAACAGCCAAGCGCTTTACGAAGAATGGGTGGAGCCCATCACCGGCAAAGTGTTGCCCGCACCGCCAACCGCCACAACAGAAGAAGTTCCTGCGGTGGTGCCTGAGGTCATCGCTGCTGCGCCTGCTCCAACGCAGGCGGTTGTCGTCCCCCCATCTGCCAAAGAAACAACGGCCAAAGAAACAGCAGCCAAAGAAACAACTTCCACAGAAACGGCAGCCACCAAAAACCCAGCAGCTGCAAGCACAGCAAGTGCTGCTGATTGCGCCAACATCACCTCAGCACCCGTCACCGTCACATCCGTCTCGCCCAACAAACCTGGCAGCTATGTCTACTTGGTAGCCAACAAAGCCACCACGGTGTGTGTGGACGATGGCAAAAACAAACGGAACTTGGTCACACTCACGCCGGGCGCTGGTCGCAGCATCCATGGATCACCCCCTTGGACCATTGCGACTTCAGAGTTCAAATCGGTGCAGGTCTATTTTCAAGGCGCCAAGGTGTGGGTGCCGCCCGAAGCGGGCTCGCGTATTTATTTGAAAGAACTGCCGATATCACCCTGAAGTTTTGACACAATACACCGCTTGCAACACTCGCCCGAGTGGTGAAATTGGTAGACACAGCGGACTTAAAATCCGCCGCTTGCTGAGAGGCGGCGTACCGGTTCGATTCCGGTCTCGGGCACCATCTTTTTCCCATATTCCCAATGCATGAAGCCACTGCTATCATGCTTTCATGTCGAAATACACCACCACCTTTGAGATCCATGTGCATGGCACCGTGCCATTGCGCGAGGAGGTCACATTCGAGCAAATCCAAGACGCCTTGCGCTCTATTTGGATGTATGCCGGTGCCCGTTCATTGAGTGAAGGTGCCGACAGTTTTTACGAAGAAGAGCCGGGCATCCGTTTCGACGAAAACGACCACCTGCTGCAAATTTGCTGGACCATCAAAGGCGAAGACGACTTCCGCCAAGCCTTGGACGACATGTGCATGGGCTTGAACGACCTCACCTTCACGGGCGCGGCGCTTGAAGTGACTTTTTACGATTCTGAATTCGACGAAGAAGACGAAGCGCAAGGCCGTGAATCCCGCGACGATTTCCTCATGCTGTTTGTCGGCCCCACGCCCGCGGCCATCATGCAGGTGCAACGCGACCTCTTGGTGCAAGACATGGTGAACCTGATGGAGCGGCATTTCGACGCCTCCGAACTCACCGATGTGGTGCTGGAAGTGGACAAGCTGTTCAGCAAGCGATTTGATTCTTTGGTCAGTTCCTTGGAAATCAGCAAGCCCCCGCGTGGTTCGGGCGGCGCAGGCAGTTCAGGCCACGGTGGCCGCAGACCCCGTCATTTGCACTAGGCCAACGTGGCCACGTGCCAAGGTTCTTGGCGTTCACCCAACCACATTTGAGCCGCGTGCTGCAAATTCTGTGCGTCACCAGTGGCGAACAAATTCACACCACCTTCACCTGAGGTTTGCAACAAGCCCAGGTCTGACAACACCTTGTGCGTGTGTCGCGCCACCGGCGCACCGGTTTCCACCATCTGCACATCGGGGCCCACCAAGGCGCGTAATTCCTTCATGGCGAAAGGATAGTGGGTACAGCCCAGCACCAGCACATCCATTTGTCCGGCTTGTGTGCCAAACGCGCCCATGGCCTGCACGTATTTTTCACACAGTGCAGCCACTGCGTTGTTGTCGGCGTGTTGCCATTGCTGCTCGATCGCATCGGCCAAACCTTCACACGCTTGCAATACAAACGCAACATCTGTTGGCAAACCACGCAGCAAGCTTTGAAACTTCTCGCTCTTCAAGGTGCCCGCTGTCGCCATCACGCCCACGCGTTGCGTGTGGCTCATGGCCGCTGCAGGTTTGATGGCGGGTTCCACGCCGAACATCGGCAGTTCTGGGTAGGCGCTGCGCATGTTCTGAATGGCCACGGCGGTGGCGGTGTTGCAAGCCACCACCAGCGCTTTGACTTGATGTTGCTTGCGCATGAGGTGCAGCAAATGATCAGCGCGTTGTTGCACGAAGTCGGCATCGCGCTCGCCATACGGCGCATGGCTGCTGTCGGCCACATACACAAACTGTTCGTGCGGCATCTGCGCTTGCAGCGCTTTCAAAATGCTCAAGCCGCCCACGCCGCTGTCAAACACGCCGATGGGCGAGGCCTTGTCCAGCTTCACTGGGCTTTGACCTCGATGCCCTTGAACTCACCCGTGGCGATGCGCTTGGACCACTCGGCGGGGCCGGTGATGTGGGCGCTGGTGCCACCTGCGTCTACCGCCACCGTGACGGGCATGTCCACCACATCAAACTCGTAAATCGCTTCCATGCCCAGATCTGCAAAGCCCACCACCTCGGCGTGTTTGATGGCTTTGGACACCAGGTAGGCCGCGCCACCCACAGCCATCAGGTAGGCGCTTTTGTGTTTTTGAATCGCTTCAATGGCAGTAGGTCCGCGCTCGGCCTTGCCCACCATGCTGATGAGGCCGGTTTGCGCCAACATCATCTCGGTGAACTTGTCCATGCGGGTGGCGGTGGTCGGGCCTGCGGGGCCCACGGCTTCTTCGCCCACCGGGTCCACAGGCCCGACGTAATAAATGACCCGGTTGGTGAAGTCCACCGGCAGCTTTTCGCCCTTGGCCAGCATGTCTTGAATGCGTTTGTGCGCGGCATCGCGGCCGGTGAGCATCTTGCCATTGAGCAACAAGGTTTGGCCCGGCTTCCAGCTGGCCACTTCGGCTTTGGTCAGGGTGTTCAAGTCCACGCGTTGGCTCTTTTGCGTGTCGGGTGTCCAGTTGACGTTGGGCCACAAATCAAGCGAGGGTGGGTCTAGGTACACCGGCCCCGAGCCGTCCATCACAAAGTGTGCATGGCGGGTGGCCGCGCAGTTGGGAATCATGGCGATGGGCTTGCTGGCCGCATGCGTGGGGTACATCTTGATCTTCACATCCAACACAGTGGTGAGGCCGCCCAAGCCTTGTGCGCCAATGCCTAAGGCGTTGACCTTGTGATAAAGCTCCAAGCGCAGTTCTTCCACTTGGCTTAAGGCTGATCCTTGGCTGGACTTCTCTAGCAGTTGGTACATGTCGAGGTCGTCCATCAGGCTTTCTTTGGCCATCAGCACGGCTTTTTCTGCGGTGCCGCCAATGCCAATGCCCAGCATGCCCGGCGGGCACCAACCCGCACCCATGGTGGGCACGGTTTTCAGCACCCAATCGACCACGCTGTCACTAGGGTTCAACATGTACATCTTCGATTTGTTTTCGCTGCCCCCACCTTTGGCCGCCACCGTGATGTCGAGTTTATTGCCGGGAACGAGTTCGGTGAAGATGACCGCAGGCGTGTTGTCTTTCGTGTTTTTGCGGGCGAACTGCGGGTCGGCCACCACGGATGCACGCAGCGTGTTGTCCGGGTGGTTGTAGCCTCGGCGCACACCTTCGTTGATGGCGTCATCCACACTGCCGCTGAAGCCTTCCCAGCGCACATCCATGCCGATCTTCAAAAACACATTGACGATGCCTGTGTCTTGGCAAATCGGGCGGTGACCCGTGGCGCTCATCTTGCTGTTGGTCAAGATTTGCGCAATCGCGTCTTTCGCGGCCGGGCTTTGCTCGCGCTCGTAGGCGCGGGCCAGGTGGGCGATGTAGTCGGCAGGGTGGTAGTAACTGATGTATTGCAGTGCAGCGGCTACCGATTCAATCAGGTCTTCTTGGCGGATGGTGGTCATGATGAAAAATCAGTGGTGCGCATTGGCTTCGTTGCCAATCACACGGGTTTGGTTCAGCAGTTTGTCGGTGTAGGCGATGGCAATCGCGCTCAGCAAAAAGGCGATGTGGATGACGGTTTGCCAAATCAACACTTTCTCGTCGTAGTTGGCCGCGTTGATGAAGGTTTTCAGCAAGTGGATGGACGAGATGCCGATGATGGCCATGGCCAATTTCACTTTGAGCACCGAGGCGTTCACATGGCTGAGCCATTCGGGTTGGTCGGGATGCTGCTCCAAGTACATGCGCGACACAAAGGTTTCGTAGCCGCCCACGATCACCATGATGAGCAAATTGGAGATCATCACCACATCAATCAGCCCCAGGATGACCAACATGATGATGGCCTCGGTCAGCTTGGTCGGTACCGCTTCCGATTTGTAGCCAATGCTGGTGACCAAGGCTTGCAAAGCTTCTTGGTTGCCAAACACCGCTTCCAGCAAGTGCACCAGCTCGACCCAAAAATGGAAGACGTAAACGCATTGGGCCGCGATCAAGCCCAGATACAAAGGCAATTGCAGCCAACGCGTGGCGAAAATCATGCGCGACAAGGTGTTGGGTTGGTCTGCGGGTGTGGAAGAGGGGTCTTTTTGCATCTGAGCTCCATGGTGCGGGGGCCATGCGCCCGCTAGCCGTGATTCTAGGGAAAGCCTGCACAGGGCTAGATCTGGCGCCAACGTAAGCTTCATGCCAGTCAGTAGGGTGTAAGAGCGATGCACGACATTCACCGCCAATCGAGAGTCGCACAAGCGGCCAGACCCATCAGGAGACAAACCATGAGCCAGCAGCACCACCACGAATTGCCCATCATCCAGCCCCCCGCCGAGTTTGTGAAACAAGCCAACGTGGCTGGCATGGCGGCCTACCAGGCGCTCATCAAACACGCGGATGAAGACTACGAAGGTTTTTGGGCCACGCAAGCGCGTCGCTTGTTGCACTGGCAACAACCCTTCACCAAAACCTTGGATGCATCCAAAGCACCGTTCTTCACCTGGTTTGAAGATGGCTTGCTCAACGCGTCTTACAACTGCCTGGACCGCAACATTGAGCGCGGCTTGGGCGACAAAACCGCCATCATTTTTGAAGCCGATGACGGCAAAGTCACCAGCACCAGTTATGCCGAGTTGTTGGCCAAAACCTGCCAATACGCCAATGTGTTGACGTCTTTGGGCATCACCAAGGGCGACCGCGTCATCATCTACATCTCGATGTCAGTCGACGGTGTGGCCGCCATGCAAGCCTGTGCTCGCATCGGTGCCACGCACTCGGTGGTGTTCGGTGGTTTCTCGGCGCAAAGCCTGCGGGACCGCATTCAAGACACGGGCGCCAAAATCGTCATCACCGCCGACAACCAAATGCGCGGCGGCAAACAACTGCCCTTGAAATCCATCGTCGATGAAGCCCTGGCTTTGGGCGGCTGCGACAGCATTCAAAACGTCTTGGTGGTCAAGCGCTCGGGCGCGGACATCGCCATGACCGCGGGCCGCGACCTGTGGTTGGCCGACTTGGCCGCCCAACAAGCCACCACCTGCGAGCCAGTGTGGGTGGGTGCCGAGCACCCCTTGTTCCTCTTGTACACCTCCGGCTCCACCGGCAAACCCAAAGGTGTGCAGCACAGCACCGGTGGCTACCTGATGCATGCCGCGCTCACCACCGAGTGGACCTTCGACTTGAAACACGACGATGTGTTTTGGTGCACGGCCGACATCGGTTGGGTCACCGGCCACACTTACATCGCTTATGGACCCTTGGCTTTGGGCGGTACCCAAGTGGTGTTTGAAGGTGTGCCCACCTACCCCGATGCCGGTCGTTTTTGGAAAATGATCCAAGACCACAAGGTCAGCATTTTTTACACCGCACCCACCGCGATTCGCTCGCTCATCAAAGCCGCTGAAGGCAGTGCCGATGTGCACCCCGACCGCTACAACCTGAACAGCTTGCGCTTGCTCGGTTCGGTGGGTGAACCCATCAACCCCGCAGCGTGGGAGTGGTACCACAAGCACGTGGGCGGCAGCCGTTGCCCCATCGTCGATACCTTCTGGCAAACCGAAACCGGCGGCCACATGATCACGCCATTGCCGGGTGTCACACCCATGGTGCCGGGCTCTTGTACGCTGCCGTTCCCCGGCATTCATGCCGCCATCGTGGACGAAGCGGGCAACGACATGCCGCATGGTGAAGGCGGCATCTTGGTGGTGAAAAAACCATGGCCGTCCATGATCCGCACCATTTGGGGCGACCCCGAGCGCTTCGTGAAAAGCTATTACCCCGAAGAGTTCAAAGGCAAGTACTACTTGGCTGGCGATGGCGCCATTCGTGACGCGAAAACAGGCTACTTCACCATCACCGGTCGCATTGACGATGTGTTGAACGTGTCGGGTCACCGCATGGGCACGATGGAAATTGAATCGGCCTTGGTGAGTTGCACCGAGCTGGTGGCTGAAGCCGCCGTGGTGGGCCGCCCCGACGACACCACGGGTGAAGCGATTTGCGCCTTCGTGGTGTTGAAGCGTTCACGCCCCACGGGTGACGAAGCCAAGCAGATTGCCAAAATTTTGCGCGACCATGTGGGCAAAGAAATCGGCCCCATCGCCAAGCCCAAGGACATTCGTTTTGGTGACAATTTGCCCAAGACGCGTTCGGGCAAGATCATGCGGCGCTTGTTGCGCTCGGTGGCCAAGGGCGAGGCTATTACGCAGGACACATCCACCCTTGAGAATCCAGCCATCCTCGAGCAGCTGGCTGACAACCACTAATTGGGGTCAGATTCCAATTAATTCACGTCAGGCCGAACATGGTGGGTCGGCCCGTGTAGCGAACGTCGCAGCTCTGCTGCGGTGAGCGGCGGACGATCCCGCCATGGTCGGTCTTTCGCGTGTCTTTCAAGCGCATCTGAAATAAGTCACGCTGGAGCCCCCGCCATGGGGACTCATTTTTCTGGTCTTTCGCTCAAAAAATGGTCCCCATGCCGTGCGGCTCTGAAGTGATGTTTCAGCGCAAGGTGGAGCGGGCTGCGAAAAATTGCTTTAAGAAACAGGGTCGACCATCATTAAGAAATAGGGTCAACCAATACACCCACTCCAGCTTGACTGACGTGCTGGGTCAAAGGTGTAGCGAACGTTGCAGCTCCGCTGCGGTGAGCGGCGTTTGAGCCCAGCGCGGCGGGCAAGCAAGCGTGAATTAATTGGAATCTGACCCCAATTGTTCAATTGTTTATTTCAAGCTGAGAATCCAGACCGCCAATTTCTTGGCCTCAGCCTCACTGACTTGCGGATTGGCAGGCATGGGCACCGCACCCCAAACACCGCCGCCGCCTTCGCGGATCTTGACGGCCAAAGCTGCTGCCGCCTCTTTGTCGCCAGCATATTTTTTCGCCACATCTTTGAGCGACGGGCCAACCACCGTTGTACCCACCGCATGGCATGCCAAGCAGTTTTTGGTTCCAGCTAGTTTTTGGTCGGCCAATGCCGCACCAGTGAAAACAAAGGATGCCAATACGGTTGTCAATACAGATTTCATGTTCAGGTCTTTCATCAATTAAAAAAGTGCTGCACCTTTGCAAGTGCGGCATTCAGTCCACTAAGTTGCACAGAGGGCTCAGAACAAGTCCAGCACCGCGCCTTTGCTGGCGCTGGACGCGTTGTGGGCAAACTTGGCTTGCACACCACGCACATAACGCGGCTCGGGGGCTTTCCAAGCAGCGCGGCGTTTGGCGATTTCGTCATCCGCCACGTTGAGTTGCAACACCAATTGGTGCGCATCAATGGTGATGCTGTCACCTTCATGGATCAGCGCGATGGTGCCACCCACAGCCGCTTCGGGCGCGACGTGGCCGACCACCATGCCCCAGGTCCCACCCGAGAAACGCCCGTCGGTGATGAGGCCCACGCTTTCGCCCAAACCCGCACCAATCAAGGCACTGGTGGGAGCCAACATTTCGGGCATGCCGGGGCCGCCTTTGGGGCCGAGGTAACGCAACACCATCACATCACCGGCTTTGATCTTGCCGTCCAACACAGCTTTCAAAGCAGACTGTTCATCGTCAAACACGCGAGCGGGCCCGGTGATGACCGGGTTTTTCAAGCCGGTGATCTTGGCCACGCAACCTTCAGGTGACAAGTTGCCTTTCAAAATGGCCAAGTGGCCTTCTGCATACATCGGCTTGTTGATCGGGCGAATCACTTGTTGGTCGGCGCGGGGTTCGTTGGGCACATCGGCCAGGTTTTCCGCCACGGTTTTGCCGGTGATGGTCATGCAGTCGCCGTGCAACAAACCGGCGTTCAACAACAGCTTCATCACTTGGGGAATGCCACCGGCTTTGTGCAGGTCTACAGCCAGGTATTGACCGCTGGGTTTCAAGTCGCAGATGACCGGGATTTTTTTGCGCATACGCTCAAAGTCGTCAATGGTCCAGTCCACTTCGGCGGTGTGGGCGATGGCCAAGAAGTGCAGCACCGCGTTGGTGGAGCCGCCCGTGGCCATGATGACGGCCACCGCGTTTTCGATGGCTTTTTTCGTCACGATGTCACGCGGCTTCAAATCTTTTTTGATGGCTTCAATCAACACCTTGGCTGCGGCCTTGGCCGAGTTTTGGGTTTCATCGTGCGGGTTGGCCATGGTGGACGAGTAGGGCAGGGACATGCCCAGTGCTTCAAACGACGACGACATGGTGTTGGCGGTGTACATGCCGCCACAAGAGCCGGTGCCAGGCACAGCGCGTTTTTCAATTTCCAACAAATCGCCGTCGCTCAGGTTGCCTGCGGCGTTTTGCCCCACGGCTTCAAACACGCTGACGATGTTCAGGTCTTTGCCTTTGAAGCTGCCGGGCAAGATGGTGCCGCCGTACACATAGATGGCGGGCACATTGGCACGGAGCATGCCCATCATGCCGCCGGGCATGTTTTTGTCGCAACCACCAACCACCAAGACGCCGTCCATCCACTGACCACCAACGCAGGTTTCGATGCAATCTGAAATCACTTCGCGGCTGACCAAGGAATATTTCATACCTTCGGTGCCCATGGACATGCCGTCCGAGATGGTGGGCGTGCCAAAAATTTGCGCGTTGCCACCCGCTTCTTCAATACCGGCCACCGCCGCGTCAGCGAGTTTTTGCAAACCGCTGTTGCATGGCGTGATGGTGGAGTGACCGTTGGCCACGCCCACCATGGGTTTCACAAAGTCGCTTTGCTCGTAACCCATGGCGTAGTACATGGAGCGGTTGGGCGCGCGGGATTTGCCCTCGGTGATGTGGGCCGAGCGGCGGTTGATTTTGATCGGGGTGGTGGCCATGGCAAAACGTCCTGTCACATGAAAAACAAGAGTTTAGCTTTGACTGACAAGCCCTTGATGTCCGCAGTCCTCATGGAGACAGTTCCGACAACGCGTGAAACGTCTGCGCTGAAACGCTGCTTGTTTCGATCACCGTCCCAAGCCCGACTCGCTTGTGCTGTCAGGGCTTGAGTACAGGCGGACTGCCGGTTTGGTTCATCGCCTCTTTGATGGCCTCGGGCTTGAAGCACATCAGCTTGACGCGTGAAAACTCGCGGTCGCCGCTTTTGGCTTTTTCAAGTTTGTAGGCCGCTTCGCATTGCTCTTTGGGGCCATCGCCCCAGACCACTTTCAACACACCTTGATCGGCTTGCAAGCGTACCAAGGCGCGGTTGCTTTGCCCCAAGGTGGCGAGTTCGTTGCCGTCTTTGTCCATCACGCTGGCCCCAATGGGAATGCGTTCGCCATCGGGCAGGCTGAAGGTGAAGGCCACAGGACGCCCCGCAGTCGATTTGTATTTCAGCTTGACGATGGATCCCTCCACCGGAGCCACTTTTTGTGTGGCGTTGTCAATTTCCAAACCGAGGGGGGCGGTTTCCAAGCTGATTTGCACATCGTTCAGGTAGTAGGGCGACAAAAACGGCACCACGCCATAACCAAAACGATTCACCTGCGCGGAGCTGCCCAACACGCCAGCGCCTTGGCCATTGGGCACTTCCACGATGCCGAAGGTGTCGCTCAGGGTGGGCGCCAAGGTCAGGCCACCGCTGTGACCGACCAAGCCACCGCTCAGGCTCAGGCCGGTTTGTTGGCTGCCGCTGCTGCCCGCGCTGTAACTCGCACCCACCGTACCGTAGGGATGCTGGTAACTGGCGAAGGCACCGGCCGAGTTCTCGCCATTGGTGCTCGAGGTGGTCAAGCCGTAGTTGAATTTGTCGAACAACTCGCCGCTGGCGCCACTGTTGAAGGACAAGCTTCTTGTGACGGGGCTGCCCGTGGTTTGATCGGCCCCGGCCCGCAAACTGCCGTTCCAACTGCCCAGGTTCAAGGGCACTGTGGCCGACAGACTCAAAGCGTCTACGTGCGGCCGGTCATCGCTGAAGACAGTGCGCCCCAAGCTGGCAAACAGACCAACACGGTCCAAGGAGACCCCATAGCCAAGTTGGATTTGTTTGGTGGACACAGCATCGCCCCAGCTGGTTTGGTCCACCAGCCCCAAGCTCAGGCTGCCAAAGCGGTCCAGACCCAAAGCCAAACTGACGAAGTTGCTGCGCTTGAAGGTGTCAAAAACCAATTGGGATGTGGTGTCGGTGTTGCCTAAACCCGAGGTGGGTGTGGTGTAGAACTCGCTCTGGTAATTCGACCCGGCAAACACACTCAGGTTGCGCCAACTCGGAGCTGCATAGTTCACGCCATAGGCCCGGCCTTTTTTGTTGGTGTCGCTGGTGAACAAGTGCGAGAACAAGGTGTTGAAACTCACACCACCCCAGGCACCGGTGAAGCTGGTTTGCAAGCCCAGGTTGCGGTAGTTGGGACCGGCTAAAAAATCGACGGTGGGTGTGATGAGGCTGTTCAAGCCATAGCGCACATAGGCTTGCACCACCTGTGTGTTCTGCGTGTTGTTGAAATTGCGGTAAAGGCCGGTCGCCACGCTGTACCGGTAAGAGCCGGGGTTGAGTTGGCCAATGCTGATGCTGAAAGGCACGACAAAGCGCTGCTCGCTGCCATCAGCCTCGGACACCACCACTTGGAAATTGCCCACGCTGGAAATCGGGTTCAGCTCGGCCAACTCGAACGGCCCTGGCGGCACATTTTGCTCGAGGATGACCGCATTGTTTTGCAACACCCGCACACGTGCATTGGTGCGGGCCACGCCGCGCACCACCGGTAAGAATTCACGCTCACCCTCAGGGTAGAGCGCTTCTTCAGACGACACCCGCACGCCGCGCAACGGCACGCCGCCCACCACCGGGCTGTCGGTGCTGGTGTCGCCAATCACCAGGTTGGCTTTTTGATCGATCAAGGGGCGCTTGAGCACCGTCTCGTCAACCCGGTATTGGTTTTGGCCCAACTCGTTTTGCGACACGCTGCTGCCTTGCCTGAACTGCCAGCCACCGAGATTGACACCCGAGTTCAACGCCAGGAAGTTGGCGCTCACGGCATCGCTGCGGAAGTTGTTGAAGTTGTAGTTCACAAAAGCGGCGTTGTCACCACGCGTGAGCAACTCTTTGGGCACGGTTTGGCGCGAAGACCGCGTGAGAAAGGCTTGCGGAATTTGGATGTCATAGCGCAATTCGCCGCTGTCGAAGCGGTCGCTGGACGAGGCCACCCAGTCGCTGATGAACAAGCACTGGTTGTTGGGCGCAGGGGCCAACAAGGGCGCAGGCGCAGGCACTGTGTCAGGGGCGGTGCTGGGTGTGCTTCGCGCGTTTAAAACGCTGTTGCTGCTGGCCTTGGTTTTGACAACAGACACCGGCTGCAAGCTTTGCAAGCCCTTGGTGCTGATGAAATTGGTTTTGACGCCCAGCATGTTGAACAACATGGGGGTGATGCAAGCCCGCACCTCGCCGCCAGGGCTGGCTTCAATCAAGCGCAACTGTGTTTTGGTGATGAAGTCGTTGTTGCGAAACACCTCCACGTCATAGCTGCCAGGGCGCACGGTGCCGAGTTTTTTGATGTCGGCTGCGCTCAGGTTGCGAAAGGATTTGCCGCGTAAAAAATCTCCATCAAACTCGATCTCGTTCTCGTTGATGGGTGTGGCTTCCACCAAGGGCACGCGCCTGGACAAGGGCGCCAAAGCCATCAACTCAAAGCGTTGGTTGAACAAGGTGACTTTTTCTTGCGAGCGCAGGGGCAGGTCGGCTTTCTCGGTTTCCAAGTCATTGGTGATGAGTTTGACCTTCACAACTTGCTGGTTGTTCAAGGGGTAGATGGTGCCAAGCTGAAACTCGCCCTCGGGCAGGCGCTGCTCGAAAAACACCAGGTCGTTTTGCAACAGTTGCAAACGTTGTTGCGGTCCGGCCAAGCCTTGCACCATCAACACCAACTCGGCGGGTGAACGCTTGGAGGCCATGGCTTTCACCTCAACCCGCGAAATGGGCTCGGGTGTCAGGCTGTCGGCGGCCTGCACCGCGCCCCAAGAGGCCAACACCAAGAGCGTCAAGAGACTTGGCTTGACGCTGCAACGCCAAGCCTGTTTGTCAGAAGAATGTGTCATGGTGAAAGCCTTGAGCGCGAATCAGTTGGTGAGGACGATGGGCAGTTCTTTGGTGGTGGCGCCGCCATAGTCGTTCACATACTCGACACGCAGGGTTTTTTGCGTGACCCGGCTCATGTTGTCGGTACCGGTGAGCGGGAACGAAGCCTTGTCTTTGGGGTTGACCATGCCGCCATCGGCCACCACGTCGTACTTGCCACCGGTGCCCAGGCTGATGCTGAACATGGAGATGTGAAACGGGCTGGGGTTGCTGGCCTCGGCCATCCAGCCTTTCTCGCCTTTCACCACTTTCCAGCTGACCCGGTCCATCCATTCCATCGGGTCGCCTTTCAAGGCTTTGGGGCGGTAGAACATCTTGATGCGGGTGCGCACCGCAAAGCTCAGGCGGGTATCCTCATTGGATTTGGGCGGTACCTCCAGCATGTTGAACCAGAACACGCTTTCTCTGTCGGCGGGCAAGGGATCGCCGCCGGTGAGAACCAAGCGCACCACCTGGCTGCTGTCAGCCTTCAAACGCGCAATCGGCGGCGTCAAGCTGAACGGTGTGGAGATCTCTTCGGGAGAGGAATTGGCGTTGCCGTCATCCAGCCACATCTGCACAAACGAGGGTGTGGTCTTGGACGAATTGGTGATCTTGAAAGACACATCACGCCGCGCCTCGGGGTAAATGATGCGGGTGGTCTCGATGACCGTGTCCGCTTGCGCGGGCTTGTGCAGCAGCCAGCCGGAGCTGGCCAAGACCAAGCTCAAAAGCGCTTGGTTGAAAAATGGGCGCGACGTGGCGCGGTGAAAAACATTGAAAAGCATTTTTTTCTTCTCGGTGGTTGAACATCTTGTTGAACCCGAGAAGCCAAAAATGCTGGCAGCTGACTCAGTGGTAGGTGAGGATCACCATTTTTTTCACTTTGTCGGCATTCGCGCCAGTGGCCACAGCCACTTCTCGGACCTTGGCAACAGTCAAGTTGGTGGCCTGGGAGGTGCGCACAGCCTGACCGCAGTCCTGGCCGTTGATCGCGCTTTTCCCAGCCGACAGGGCTGTTGACAGCGCTTGTGCATTGCAACTGGGAGCCATGACATGGCCTTGGATCACCAAGACCGCGTCGCGGGCCTGTGCTGTGGACAGTGTCAACAGCAGGGCCAGCAGGCCGGTGGCGCGTTGGATGCTTGTGTTTGTTTTCATGGTTCAACCCCTTGAATGGTTCATCAGGTGTCCAGCACACCTGCATGAATGGGATTGAATCGAAACAACACCGAAGCCGCAAAAGCCTCTTTAGCATTCAGCGCGAACGCCAGTCGTCATACAAAAGCGGGTGAATTCATCTCCTTGGTTTGGTTTTTGTAAACGCTTTGAAATACTTTCAACACTTGCTCAGATTTGCTTGTTTGGAGGCAAAAAAAGCCGCTTTCGCGGGGCAGCTGTTGTTTCCATGTTCAAAACGCGCGGATTCATCAATGGACTTTCATCAGAAAAGGCAGTTGCACTTGCACCTGCCCAGGGGTCACCGCCGCACCCGAGGTGGTGGCAGTGCGTTGATTCGGGTTTTGCCTTGTCACGGCACGGGCAGCCACATAGCGTGCGCCCAGCATCAAGGTGCTGCTGTCGCGCCACATGGCCGGGGTCAGCTTGAACGGTTGGCGCAAATCCAGGGGTGTGAACAAACCGGTGGCATCGAAGAAACCCAACTGCACATACACGTTGCTGGCGGGGTTTTCGCGGGCGGTGTTGCGCAGCAAACCGGTGTTGGGGGCCACGGCGGCGAAGGCTTGGTCAAACACCAAGGTGGCGTTTTGACGCAAAGGCTTCAGACACGCTGCGTTGGCCTCGTTGCGCATGTCGATCTCCACTGGGGTGACCGGGCCGAAGTTGCTGTCGCTCAAAGTGTTGGCGCTTAAGGGGGGCAAATTCACCACCAACAGGTTGCTGCTGTCGCTGGACAAACCAGCTGGCAAACAGGTGGGGATCGTGACATTCGCTTTCAACGAACCCAAATTCTCTAAAGGCTTGGTTTGCAACTGGGCGGTTGACCCGGTTGCAAAACCCAAAATCAAAAGCCCCATGACGCCACAACGAACCATTCTGGTGGTGACAGACAAGCGCGGTAAGGAGTGCATGGGGGCCAACTTGATCAGTTGTAAGTCACGGTCAGCGGTAACAGGAAGTTGTATCTGCCTGCGGTGGCTGCTGTGTTGGTAGTGTGTATGAACTGGGCTTTGATGACCCCTATTGGAGAGCTCTTGGCACCAGCTGCCAGGGTAAGTGGAATTTGGCTAATTTTCGAGTAATCAAATTCATTGCCGCCCGCGTTCGTAATCACCACCCCTGCATTCGTACCACCTGTGACCGCATTTTTCAGATATGTTTTGTTGGCGACCGAGGAGATTTGACTGGCTGACAAAGTGGTCTTGACTTGCCAAAACGTAGAGTTGATCGCACAGGGTTGGCTCAAGTTGCTGGGGTTTTTAAATGTGAAATAAATATTCTTGGGAGTACCAAAAGTTGCACCAACAACGCTTGAAGGGTTGGTGCCGGTCAAGTTGCCCAAATTCACTGCTTTGTACGAGGTTTTGCTTCCATTGGCGCTATCGCGGGTGTCGCCAATCACGAGAGCGCAGGTGGTGGTGGCAATCGCCGCTTTGACGGTCAAGGTGCCTGTGTCGGCATGGGCGGACAGAGTGGGCAAGCACGCAGCGCCCAAGGCACAAACCAGCGTTGTGGCTTGTGAGATTTTCGAAATGTGTTTCATGCTGAAGATTCCTTTGCTTTAACTTGGATGAAAAGCATCATGGCTTTAGCCCATGCTTTTTCAGTGATTTGGATGTGATCGCTGGGCCCGTCACTTGTAGACAACCAACAAGGGGATGGTCGCGACAAATGGACCTACGCTGGCTGCAGTGGTGCCGGAGTAAGCAAGTTGCGCTTGCAAGGTGATGTTTTGATTCAACCGGCGATCGGTTTTTGACACCGTGGTGCCCGTGTATCCCATGGTCTCTTTGAGGGTGAGCATGCTGGGTGTGGTAGTGCTCGTCGTGACATCACTCAAAGCCAACCATGCGTCGGTTCCTTTGCCTTGGTTTTTCGCGAAGGTTCCGCCCGTAGTCGTATAGGCCACGCTGTCAGGGGCAAAACCCAGGACCACATTCCATCTGGCGTTGTCAGTGGCCGCCCTGCAGGGTGTTGTTTCGCCTGATCTGGCGCTCAAAGTGAACACCACTTTCTTGGCGGTGCCAAAGGTTTTGCCAGGGCCAAAACCGTTGGTTCCACTTTTGATGTTGCCCAAATCCAGGGTTTTGCTTGTTCTGGCGCGATCGCCATCGGCACTTTCCGCCATGTAGAGCACACAAGTGGTTGGACTGATTTGGCCGGTGATTTCAACCAGGGCCTTGTCATTGTCAGCGTAGGCTGGAGCCGACAGCGCGAGGAACGAGCCGCTGGCCACAGCCAGGGCTGTTTTGCTGAGAGAGAACGATTTTTTCATCGTGAGATCCTTTGAGAACTGGGTTGAATAAAACAGATGTGTTCGCTTTTTTATGGAGGGCGATTCACAATCTGAGATCTATGGTAAGTAATATTTTGTTATTTGTATCTTAAATACCTACAAATTTGCCGCTAAACGTTTAATAAATGCCACACAATCGCGGTATTTTTCAATTTTAAAGTTACTTTTTTAGTTATTTTGTTGGTTTGGGCCGGTGCCCGTGGCTGTTCAACCAGCCGTCATGGCCCATGCTTTACAGTGCCCCCATGCTGATTCATCCTCAAATCGATCCCGTGGCTCTCTCGCTGGGGCCTGTGTCCATCCACTGGTATGGCCTCACCTACTTGGCGGCGTTCATGCTGTTTTTGTTCTTGGCGCACCGCCGGTTGCGCCAGCCGCCGTTTGCCGCCTTGGCGCAACAAGGCATGTGGGGTGCGAAAGACATCGACGACCTGATGACCTACGGCGTGCTGGGTGTGGTGCTGGGCGGGCGCATCGGCTACTGCTTGTTTTACAAACCCGGCTATTACGCTGCGCACCCGCTGGAAGTGCTGTACTTGTGGCAAGGCGGCATGAGCTTTCACGGCGGCATGCTGGGCGTGATTGGCGCCTTGGCCTTGTACGGCTGGCAGCGCGGCAAACCCTGGCTGCAAGTGACCGACTTTGTGGCGCCGTGCGTGCCCACTGGTTTGGCGGCGGGGCGCGTGGGCAACTTCATCAATGGCGAACTCTGGGGCCGCGCCGCCGACCCCAGCCTGCCGTGGGCGATGGTGTTCCCGCAAAGCGGCAGCGCGTTGGCGCGGCATCCCTCGCAGGTCTATCAGTTTTTGCTGGAAGGCCTGCTGTTGTTCGCGCTGCTGTGGTGGCAGGGCGGGCGGGCGCATCGGCACACCGGTTTCATCTCCGGCTTGTTTTTGATCGGCTATGGATTGACGCGTTTCATCGCCGAGTATTTCCGCGAGCCCGATGCGCACCTGGGCTTGCTGGCGCTGGGCCTGAGCATGGGGCAGTGGCTGTGTGTGCCCATGGTCGTCGTTGGCCTGTTCTTGGTGCGCCGCCGAGGCTAACAATTGGAATCGAACCGCTTCTTTGGCCGCCCACCCTTGGCACCATTGGCGCGTGCTGCCAAGGCTTTTGCCTCGGACTTGACGCTGCCCGCGCGGGCAGCATGCGCACGACGCCAAGCGCGGCTGCCAAACACGCCTTCAAGCAAGCCTTGAACAGACAAATCCGCGTCCAGCTGCGGCCAATGCAAGCCCTTACCCAGCGGCGACAGCACCACCTCTGCCCATTGCAAAGGCGAGCCTTCCTGCAATCCTTGCGCGAGCTGAGGGGGAAATGAAAACGCTGCGCCGTTGCTCATGGTCACGACGATGTGCTGGCTGGTTTCGTCGTAGCCCGCGGACACGGCATGCACGGCATCATGGACAGGGTGGGTCAGGCTGGGCGCAGCCGCCAGTTGATGCGCTAGCCAATTTGCTTTGGTTTGTTCAGTCATGCAATCTGCCCCACATTTGTGTCAATTCACGCAGGTGCCGCCAAACCGCGTCCAGGCCTTCTGCCAACTCGGCGGTTTTGGGCTTGCCAAGCACCGCCACCAACTCTGGTGGCTCCTTCAAGCGCACTTTCAGCTCCCAACCTGGGCCCATCACATGGACGTGCGGTGGGCCATGGTCATTCGGGTAGATGACCAAACGAAGTGCATTGACGCGGATGGCAGCCATCATAACCAATCATGTTGGGTTTATGTTGATGTTCGATGGCCATTCTGGGCTGGGGCGAGCCGAAAGTGGTTAAGTTCGACGGCCTGTTTAAAGGGGGTCGAAATAACCTGATTTGAGGGGGTGGTCAGCATGGGCGGTTCTTGCAGCCCTTTTTATGATACATAAATTCAAAGTTTTGCCGTTTTTTTGTATCACGATTCACGGTTTAATCGCGTTCAGATTCCAATTGTTTTTCTTCAAAGCCCCACGGCCTGGGGACCATTTTTTGAATGAATTGGAATCTGACCCCAATTTCTCAAAACAAGGCTTTTTGAGCGTGCTGTGAAAATGACTTCATGAACGCCAACCTCTACCTCACACTGCGCCAAGGCTTTCCCGCGAACTTGGATGCCATCGCCATCGAAACCGACCAAGGCCTGCGCTACAGCTGGCGCGACATCGAGCGCGGCAGCGCCATGCTGGCCAATTGGCTTGACAGTTTGGACCTGCCCACCGGCTCGCGCATCGCCGCGCACATCGACAAATCGGTGGAAGCCATGCTGCTCTACCTGGCCACGCTGCGCAGTGGCCACGTGTTTTTGCCCCTGAACCCGGCCTACCAAAGCGCCGAGCTGAGTTACTTCATTGGCAATGCCGAGCCCGCCGTGGTGGTCTGCACACCAGCCAATTTCGGCTGGGTCAGCAAGCTGGCGTTTCAACAAGGCACGCGCTATGTGGTGACCCTTGACGACCAACGCGGCGGCAGCCTGCTGCAACGCGCCGCGCACCACAGCGATCAGCACACGCCCATGGCGCGTCGCCCTGACGACCTGGCGGCGATTTTGTACACCAGCGGCACCACCGGGCGCAGCAAGGGCGCGATGCTCAGCCACGCCAACCTGGCCAGCAACGCGCTCATGTTGAAAGACTATTGGGGCTGGTTGCCCGGCGACGTGCTGCTGCACGCCTTGCCCATTTTTCACGTGCACGGCCTGTTCATCGCCATCCACGCTGCGCTCTTGAACGGCAGCACCATGCTGTGGCACAGCAAGTTCGAGCCGCAGCGGGTGCTGGCTGACCTGCCCCGCGCCACGGTGTTCATGGGCGTGCCGACTTTTTACACCCGCTTGTTGGCGCAGCCCGGCTTGAACGCCCAGCTGTGCAGCGGCATGCGCTTGTTCATCTCCGGCTCGGCGCCGATGTTGGTGGACACTTTCTCGCAATGGCAAGTACGCACTGGCCACACCGTGCTCGAGCGCTACGGCATGAGTGAGACCCTGATGCTCACCTCCAATCCGTATGCCGCCGACGAGCGCTTTCAGGGGCAGTCGCAGCGCGTGGGCGGCAGCGTCGGTTTCCCGCTGCCAGGCGTCACGCTGCGCATCGCCAATGCGCAAGGGCAGGCGTTGGCGCTGCACGAGGTCGGCAGCATCCAAGTGAAAGGCCCGAACGTGTTTGGCGGCTACTGGCGCATGCCCGAGAAAACCGCGCAAGAGTTCACCGCGGATGGTTTTTTCATCACCGGCGACATGGGCACGCTGGACGAGCGCGGCTATGTCCGAATCGTCGGGCGCGACAAGGACTTGATCATCAGCGGCGGGTTGAATGTCTATCCGGCTGAGATTGAAGACGCTTTGAACCAACTGCCCGGCGTGTTGGAAAGCGCCGTGGTCGGCATGCCGCACCCTGACTTTGGCGAGGTGGGCTGCGCGTTTGTGTTGGCCAAGCCCGGGGCGGTGCTGGACCCCGCCGCTTTGTTGTTGGCTTTGAAAGGGCAGTTGGCGGGCTTCAAAGTGCCCAAGGTGTGCAAGTTGCTCGATGAGTTGCCGCGCAATGCCATGGGGAAAGTGCAGAAGAACGTGTTGCGCCAACAATTGGAATCTGACCCCAATTACTGTGCCAAAGCCTTCTCGATGGCCTCACCCAATTCAATGACGGCCAAGGCGTAATAGCTGCTGCGGTTGTAGCGGGTGACCACGAAGAAGTTTTCGGTGCCCGCCACATAGGAGGGCGCATCGGTGCCGTTGAACAATTCCACCAAGGCCAAAGGCCCCTCGAAGGCACGACCCGCTTCGTCCAAAGTCACTTGCTGCGAAGCCAAATGCGCCGCTGTCCACGAAGGCACGATGTCCGGCGCGAGCAAGGCGTCAAGGGCTGTGCCCTGCGCCTGCATGTCCACCTCGAAATGCGTGGGCATGCCGGTTTGCCAGCCATAAGCCTGAAAGTAATTGGCTATCGAGCCAATCGCATCCGTGCTGCTCTTGGCCAAATCAATGCGGCCATCGTTGTCAAAGTCCACCGCAAACTTGGCGATGCTCGAGGGCATGAACTGCGGCCAACCGATGGCCCCGGCATAACTGCCCAGTTGGTTTTTCAGCACCGGGTTTTTCAAACGCTGTTGCAAGAAGGTCCCCAACTCATTTTTGAAAAACGCCTCGCGCTCTGAGGCTTGTTTGTGTTCTTTGGGAAAGGCCAAGCTGAGCGTGGCCAAGGCGTCCACCACTTTGAACTGCCCTTGGTGCTGTCCGAAATAGGTTTCCACCCCCAAGATACCAACGATGTAATGCGCGGGCACACCATAGGTTTTTTCAGCGCGTTGCAACTCGGCCTCATGCTGGCGCCAAAACTGCACACCAGCGTCGATGCGTCGCGGCTCGATGAACCGCGAACGGTAGGCCGCCCAATTTTTGGCGGTGGGCGCGGCGGCAGGCAGGATCATTTGCTGCACTTGCGGCAGCAACCGTGCTTTGGAAATCTGCTGCTGCACCCAAGCCACGGGCATGTCGTGCTGCTTGGCCAATTCGCGGCCCAAGGCTTTCACCGCTGCTGTGTTGCCAAAGGCTTTGCCAAGCCGCACCTTGGCAGCTTTGCTGCGTTGACCAGGCTTGGAGGCTTTCTTGGCTTTGTCCGTGTTTTTGACGGTCGACTTTGAAGCAACTGCATTGGAAGAAGTGCTTTTTGCAAGCTTGGCATCCTTGCCCACAGGTGCTGTCGCAGCGTCCTTGGCTGCGCCATCTGTTTTCAAGTGGGGCGTGGTGTGTTGCGCCCATGCAGGGATCACAGAAACAACAAGAAACAGGAGAAGGGCAGCGCGGCGTGGCCAAACAAAGATGTGCATGGCGGGCAAGTGTAGCGAAGCCCCGTTGCACAATACACGCACTCTTCAGCCAACCACCATGAACCCACTCTCAGAATTGCTTTCAACCTGGACCCAAGAAGCGCTGTCCTCCAGCGTCTTGAATGAACTCGGCTGGCTGCTGTTGGCCTTGGCCTTGGCCTGGCTGATCGTCAAGCAACTCAGCCGCTATGCCGCGCCTGCCTCCGTTTTGTTTGGCCGCCAATTGGTCGATGGCTTGTTGTTCCCTGCGGTGGCGCTGGGCTTGGTGTACATCGGTCAGATTGTTTTGAGCAAGCACCAAAGCCTGATGCTGCTCAAATTCGCGGTGCCGGTGTTGTTGTCGCTGGTGCTGATCCGCTTGTGTGCGCGGGTGCTCACAGCGGTGTTCCCGCAATCGCCGTTGGCGGTTCTCACCGAGCGGCTCATCTCTTGGTTGGCCTGGTTGGTGGCCGTGTTGTGGATCACCGATTTGCTGCCCTTGGTGGCGCAAGAAATGGCGCAAATCCATTTCAATTTCGGCAAGACCCGCATCGATTTGCGTTCCTTGGTGGAAGGTTTGTTGTCGTCTGGTTTGGTCTTGGTGTTGGCGCTGTGGTTGTCAGCCACCATCGAGCAACGCGTGTTGGCGCAAACCATGAGCGATTTGTCGATGCGCAAAATCGCATCGAACGTGTTGCGCGCCGTGTTGCTCTTGATCGGTTTGTTGTTGGCCTTGTCGGCCGTCGGCGTGGACCTGACCGCGCTCTCGGTGTTGGGTGGCGCTCTGGGTGTCGGCTTGGGCTTGGGGTTGCAAAAACTCGCGGCCAATTACGTCAGTGGTTTCGTGGTTTTGGTGGAACGCTCGGTGCGCATTGGAGATGTGATTCGTGTCGATGGCATGGAGGGCACGGTCACCGACATCAAAACCCGTTACACCTTGCTGCGTGACGCCAATGGGCGCGAAACCATCATCCCCAACGACATGCTGATCACCCAACGCGTAGACAATTTCTCGCTCACGCAAAGCGCGGTGGCGCTGCAATGCCCCTTTACCGTGGCGCTCGACAGCGACCCCGCGCAGGTGCAGCAACTTTTGTGCATGGCCGCGGCCAGTGTGCCCAAGGTCTTGCCAGAACATGCGCCGCAGGCGTTTTTCAGCAGCTTTGGCCAAGACGGCTTGGTGTTCAACCTGCATTGTTGGGTGGCCGACCCGCAACAGGGCAAGCTGCAGGTGCTGTCCGAGGTGAACGCGGCGGTGTGGGCGGCTTTGCGCCAAGCGGGGGTCGAGCTGCCGCCGTCCAAACCCGTCTTGCTTCAAGCGCCGCCGTCACCCTGACAAGCCGAATCGGCTTAAAAAAGCACGACCGTTCGAATTTGCACCCGGATTCGTCTAGAATGACGTAACGTCAACTAGAAGCCGCCTGCAGGCGGTTTGTTTTTTGGCATTCAAAGACATCAAATTCCTGGAGAAACCCATGAAGGCACTGGTCGCCGTCAAGCGCGTGGTGGATTACAACGTCAAAGTTCGGGTCAAGTCAGACCAAACCGGCGTGGACATCGCCAACGTCAAAATGAGCATGAACCCCTTTGACGAAATCGCTGTGGAAGAAGCGGTTCGCTTGAAAGAAAAAGGCATCTTGAGCGAAGTGATCGTGGTCTCGTGTGGCGTCACACAGTGCCAAGAAACTCTGCGCACCGCCATGGCCATCGGTGCGGATCGCGGCATCTTGGTGGAAACCACCGAAGAATTGCAACCCTTGGCCGTGGCCAAGTTGCTCAAAGCCTTGGCCGACAAAGAACAACCGGGCTTGGTGATTTTGGGCAAGCAAGCGATTGACGACGATTGCAACCAAACCGGCCAAATGCTGGCCGCGCTGGCCGATTGGCCGCAAGCCACCTTCGCTTCGAAAGTAGAGATGGCCGATGGCCACGCCCTCATCACCCGCGAGGTGGATGGTGGTTTGGAAACCTTGAAGCTCAGCTTGCCAGCGGTGGTGACCACCGATTTGCGCTTGAACGAACCGCGCTACGTGACCCTGCCCAACATCATGAAGGCGAAGAAAAAACAACTCGACATCTTCAAGCCCGAAGACCTCGGTGTGGACATCAAGCCGCGCATCAAAACACTGAAAGTGAGCGAGCCGCCCAAGCGCAGTGCAGGCATCAAAGTCGCCGATGTCGCTGCCTTGGTGGACAAGTTGAAAAACGAAGCCAAAGTCATCTGAACGATACAGACACAGGAACACACCATGACTTCACTTGTTATTGCTGAACACGACAACCACAGCATCAAACCCGCCACCTTGAACACCGTCACTGCCGCGCTGGCTTGTGGTGGCGAGGTGCATGTGTTGGTGGCAGGCAAAGACGCCGCTGCCGCTGCCCAAGCCGCCGCTCAAATTGCAGGCGTTGCCAAAGTGCTGCACGCCGATGCCGATGGTTTTGCCCACGGCTTGGCCGAGCAGATGGCCGCGCAAGTGCTGGCGCTGTCGGCCCACTATTCACACATTTTGTTTGCCGCCACCGCCAGTGGCAAAAACATCGCGCCCCGCGTCGCTGCCAAGCTTGATGTGGCGCAAGTGAGTGACATCACCAAGGTGGATTCGCCCGATACGTTTGAGCGCCCCATTTATGCAGGCAACGCGATTGCCACCGTGCAAGCCACCGATGCCATCAAAGTCATCACCGTGCGCACCACCGGTTTTGATGCGGCTGCGGCCAGTGGCGGCAGTGCCGTTGTGGAAAGCGTGAACGCGGCCAACGCGGGTGCGCAAAGCCAGTTCATGGGCAGCGAGATCGCCAAGAACGACCGCCCCGAACTCACCGCCGCCAAAGTCATTGTGTCTGGCGGCCGTGCTTTGGGCAGCGCTGAAAAATTCAATGAGGTCATCACGCCCTTGGCCGACAAGCTGGGTGCGGCCATGGGGGCCAGCCGCGCAGCGGTGGACGCAGGCTATGCGCCCAACGATTGGCAAGTGGGCCAGACCGGCAAAATTGTGGCGCCGCAGTTGTATGTGGCCTGTGGCATCAGCGGTGCCATTCAACACTTGGCCGGGATGAAGGACAGCAAGGTCATCGTCGCCATCAACAAAGACCCGGAAGCACCGATTTTCAGCGTCGCCGACTATGGCCTGGAAGCCGATTTGTTTGTGGCCGTCCCCGAGTTGGTTGCTGCCCTGTAAGTACTTTTGAAAGGCACCCACGCGGTGCCTTTTTCTCATCTGTTTGGAGAATGTTGTGAGCTACACCGCCCCCGTGAAAGACATGTTGTTCAACATGCAGCACTTGGCTGCTTTGGATGAAATCGCCCAAATTCCTGGCTTTGAAGAAGCTGGGATGGAAACCGCCCAAGCCGTGTTGGAAGAATGTGCGCGTTTCAACCAAGACGTGGTGGCACCGCTGAACTGGGAAGGCGACAAGCATCCTTCATCCTGGAAAGCCGGTGTGGTGACCACCACGCCTGGTTTCAAACAAGCCTACAAACAATACGCCGAAGGCGGTTGGCAAGGTTTGCAACACCCCGCCGACTTTGGCGGCCAAGGCTTGCCCAAAACCATTGGCGCGGCTTGCATTGAAATGCTGAATGCGGCCAACATGAGTTTTGCCTTGTGTCCACTGCTGACCGATGGGGCCATCGAAGCATTGCTGACGGCGGGCTCGGATGAACTCAAAGCCACTTACCTTGAAAAATTGGTGAGCGGTGAATGGACCGGCACGATGAACCTGACCGAGCCGCAAGCCGGTTCGGATTTGTCGATGGTGCGGTCCCGCGCCGAGCCGCAAGCGGATGGCACCTACAAAGTGTTTGGCACCAAGATTTACATCACCTACGGTGAGCACGACATGGCCGACAACATCGTGCATTTGGTGTTGGCCCGTGTCACCGGTGCGCCCGAAGGCGTCAAGGGCATCAGCTTGTTTGTCGTGCCCAAATTCATGGTGAACAAAGACGGTTCATTGGGGGTTCGCAACGATGTGCATTGCGTCAGCATCGAACACAAAATGGGCATCAAAGCCAGCCCCACAGCGGTACTGCAATACGGCGACCATGGCGGTGCCGTGGGCTTTCTGGTGGGCCAAGAAAACCGTGGTTTGGAATACATGTTCATCATGATGAACGCGGCCCGCTATGCGGTGGGCGTGCAAGGCATTTCGGTGGCCGACCGGTCCTATCAAAAGGCCACGCAATACGCACGTGACCGTGTGCAAAGCCGCCCCGTGGACGGCAGCATCAAGGCCGCTGCACCCATCATTCACCACCCCGATGTGCGCCGCATGCTGATGACCATGCGGGCTTATACCGAAGGCTGCCGCGCCATGGCCACGGTGGCCGCTGCCGCCTATGACGCTGCGCACCACCACCCCGACGCCGACACCCGCCAACAAAACCACGCCGTGTATGAATTCATGGTGCCGCTGGTCAAGGGCTACAGCACCGAGATGAGTTTGGAAGTTACTTCGCTGGGTGTGCAAGTGCATGGCGGCATGGGCTTCATTGAAGAAACCGGTGCGGCGCAGTACTACCGCGACGCAAAAATCCTCACCATTTACGAAGGCACCACCGCAATTCAAGCCAACGATTTGGTGGGCCGCAAAACCGCGCGTGATGGCGGTCAAACACCCAAAGCCTTGGCCGCGCAAATGCAAACCACCGAAGCCGCGTTGCTCAAACTCGGCTCTGCCGATGCGCTGACCATCGCCAAGCGCTTGGCCGCAGGCCGTCAAGCCTTGTTGGATGTGGTGGACTTCATCGTGCAAGCATCTGCCTGCAACCCCAACGCAGCCTATGCGGGCAGCGTGCCCTACCTGATGTTGGCTGGCAATGTGATTGCCGGTTGGCAAATGGCCCGCAGCTTTTTGGCTGCCCATGCTTTGCTGGGCCAAGGCGACGACGCCTTCATGCAGGCCAAGATGACCACCGCGCGTTTCTACGCCGACCACATCCTCAGCAAAGCACCCGGTGTGCGCGACGGTATTGTGGATGGCGCGGACAGCGTGACCGCGATGGCCTTGGAGTCTTTTTAAACCATTCACGCTCTCGGGCGTTTTATCAACGATTGGAGTCGTTCCATGTCCAAACTACCCGCAGCCCTGTCTGCCGTGCCCTTTCCCGTCATCGCTTCGCCGCTGTTCATCATCAGCAACCCCAAGCTGGTGATTGCCCAGTGCATCGCTGGGGTGGTGGGCTCCATGCCTGCGCTCAATGCCCGTCCGGCGTCGCAGTTGGACGAGTGGTTGGCTGAAATCAGCGAAACCTTGGCGGCGTACAACAAGGCGAACCCCGATCGACCTGCTGCACCCTTTGCCATCAACCAAATCGTGCACAAGAGCAACGACCGTTTGGAACACGACATGGCGATGTGCGTGAAATACAAAGTGCCGATCATCATCACGTCGTTGGGTGCGCGTGAAGAAATCAACCAAGCCGCGCACAGCTACGGCGGCGTGGTGTTGCACGACATCATCAACAACAAATTTGCCCACAAAGCGATTGAAAAAGGCGCAGATGGTTTGGTGGCCGTGGCCGCTGGTGCTGGCGGCCATGCGGGTGTGAAAAGCCCGTTTGCGCTGGTGCAAGAAATTCGCCAATGGTTTGACGGCCCGCTCGCGCTGAGTGGCTCGATTGCCAGCGGCAGTGCTATCTTGGCCTCATTGGCCATGGGTGCCGACTTCGCCTACATCGGCTCGGCCTTCATCGCCACCGACGAAGCGCGAGCCGCCGAAGAGTACAAGCAGTGCATCGTCGACAGCAATTCAGACGACATCATCTACAGCAACTTGTTCACCGGTGTGCATGGCAACTACCTGGCCCCATCGGTACGCAATGCGGGCATGGACCCCGACAACCTGCCCGAGAGCGACCCAAGCAAAATGGACTTTGGTGGCGACAAGAGCAAGGCTTGGAAAGACATTTGGGGCTGCGGTCAAGGCATTGGCGCCATCAACAAGGTGCAGTCCACCGCCGACTTGGTGGCGCAGTTCAAACGCGAATTCGCCGAGGCCAAAGCCCGATTGGCGCACTATTGACTGCACGCGCTGTGCGCCTCATGAAGCTGCCCTGACGACTTCTTTGGCAGGCGAAAAAAAGGCCCCTCACGGGGCCTTTTGCTTGGTGGAATAAACCGTCCATCAACCAAAGTGGCAGATGTAGTGATACGCCTCGGCCACTTTGATTTCAAACGACGAGTTGGCTGCGACATGGAATTTGTCGCCAGGGCCTGCATGTTGCCAAGCATCGGAGCCTGCCAATTTGTATTCACAAGCACCGGCCACGCATTCCATGATTTCAGCCGCAGCCGTGTTGAAAGTCAGGTGCGCGGGCAGCACCACGCCCACGGATTTTTTCTCGCCATTGGCCAACATCACCGTGTGGCTGACGCACTTGCCGTCGAAAAACACATTGGCTTTGGCGGCGACACTTGCGCCTTGCAGTTGTTCGGTCACCATGGTCAGGCCTTTTTCTTTGCAGTGGTTTTGCGGGGGGTGGTTTTGGCTGCACGTGCAGCGCGTTCGTTTTTCAAGTTGCCCGCAATGCGCATGCGCAAGGCGTTGAGCTTGATGAATCCACCGGCGTCGGCTTGGTTGTAAGCACCGCCGTCGTCGTCAAAGGTGGCGATGCGGGTGTCAAACAAGCTGTCGGTTTTGCTTTCACGGCCCACGCACATGATGGTGCCTTTGTAGAGCTTCAGACGCACTTTGCCGTTGGCGGTGGCTTGCGACGCATCGATCAGCCCCTGCAACAGTTCGCGCTCGGGGCTGAACCAGTAGCCGTTGTAAACCAAGCGTGCATAACGCGGCATCAGGTCTTCTTTCAGCGCCAACACTTCGCGGTCCAGGGTGATGGACTCGATGGCGCGGTGGCCCGACAACAAAATGGTGCCGCCCGGGGTTTCATAGCAGCCCCGGCTTTTCATGCCCACGTAGCGGTTTTCCACTTTGTCCAAGCGGCCAATGCCGTGCTTGCCGCCCACGGTGTTGAGGTGTGCCAACACTTTGGCCGGGCTCATGCGCACACCGTCGATGGCCACCACATCACCATGCTTGTAGGTGAGCTCGATGATTTGCGGTTTGTTCGGTGCTTTTTCAGGGCTGACCGTCAAGCGCCACATGCTGTCTTCGGGCGCGTAATTAGGGTCTTCCAAAATGCCACCTTCATAGCTGATGTGCAGCAAGTTGGCATCCATGGAATAGGGCGCAGGGCCTTTGCGCTTGGCGCCATCCACAGGAATACCGTGCTGGTCTGCGTAGCGCATGAGTTTTTCGCGTGACAGCAAATCCCATTCACGCCAAGGCGCGATGATCTTCACGTTCGGCATGAGGGCATAAGCGCCCAACTCGAACCGCACTTGGTCGTTGCCCTTGCCGGTGGCACCGTGGCTGATCGCGTCGGCCTTGGTTTTGCGGGCAATGTCCACCAAACGCTTGGCAATCAGCGGGCGGGCAATCGAGGTACCTAACAAGTATTCGCCTTCGTACAGTGCATTGGCGCGGAACATGGGGAAGACAAAATCACGCACAAATTCTTCGCGCAAATCTTCGATGAAGATGTTTTGCGGCTTGATGCCCATCTTGATGGCTTTGGCACGGGCCGGTTCGATTTCCTCGCCTTGGCCAATGTCCGCGGTGAAGGTGACCACCTCGCAGTGGTACTCGTCTTGCAACCACTTGAGGATGATGGAGGTGTCCAAGCCGCCTGAATAGGCCAAGACAACGCGTTGAGGGGCTTGGGGTTGGCCAGTGCTTGGCTGGGTTTTGCGCATGAGTCACACCAGTGAAAAACAAAGGCGGGATTCTAGGGCACGGCCACTGGGCTTGGCGAACCGACGGCTGCCACAAAAAAGCCGCTGGCTTGCAGCGGCTTCGTGTGGGACCTCGAGCAGGACTTACATGGTGGGCGCAGAACCCGGTGGCGGAACCATGTTTTGGGCTGGCATGGGCACCACCGGCGGCGGTGCTGGCGGCAGGTTGCTGACCACGGGGGTGATTTGCAAACGCACCGTGGGGCCGGGGTCTTGCGGCATTTGCACGCTGTACTGCTTGCCCGCGTATTCATACAACACATGGTAAGAAACCGTGCGGTTTTCGTAGAAATTTTGGGTGGTGCAGCTTTGCACTTGGCGTGTTTCTGGGGCGGGCGCGCCTTCAATTTTGTCGCCCAAGATGGCGCCACCAAACATGCCGATGGCGGTGCCCAAAGCGCTGTCACGCCCCAAGGCATGGCCAATGGTGCCGCCTGCAATCGCGCCCATCGCAGCACCTGCGCCGGATTTGTTTTTCTGAACCGTGACTTGCTGTTGAGTGCACACCTGGCGCGGCACAGCCACTTGTTGAATGATGGGGGTGCTGGAAATGACCCGGCCAACTTCTTGGGCCAACACAGGGCTTGCAGGAATCAAAGCAGCTAAAGCCAGAGAGAGAGGGGTAAAACGCATGGGTTGCTCCTGAGTAGGTGTAAGCGTGACACAAGGTTAACGCCATCTGGGCCAGCCTGGTTGACCCAGGACAAGAAACCGCCAAACATGAATGGGCGACAATTCTTGGATGAATTTACACGACTGGCTCCGCCATTGCGAGCAATTGCATCCCCAAACCATTGACATGGGTTTGGAACGTGTCACCCAAGTTGCCCAAGCCTTGAAGTTGTCCATGCCATGCCCGGTCATCACCGTGGCAGGCACCAATGGCAAAGGTTCTACCTGCGCCATGCTGGAGTCGGTGCTGCGCCATGCGGGCTACAAAACTGGTTTGTACACCTCGCCGCACTTGGTGCATTTTGAAGAGCGTTGCCGCTTGCAAGGCCAGCCCGCCAAAGCAGATCAGTTGACGCCTTATTTCGAAAAAGTAGAAGCCGCCCGTGGACAAGTGTCTCTGAGTTATTTTGAATTCACCAGCTTGGCCTTGTTTGCTTTTTTGGCCGACGCGAATCTGGATGTGGTGATTTTGGAAGTGGGTTTGGGCGGACGCTTGGATGCGGTGAACATCTTGGACACGGATTGCGCGGTCATCACCAGCATCGACCTGGACCACATCGAATTGTTGGGAGGCACCCGCGAAGCGATTGGCTTTGAAAAGGCAGGCATCATGCGCAGCGGCCGACCGGTGGTGGTGTGCGACCCCTCACCACCCGAATCTGTCTTGGCCCATGCCCGCAGCTTGCAGACCGATGTCTGGTGTGTCGGCACAGATTTTCAATTCTCGGGCGACGCCCAGCAATGGACCTGGAAGGGCAGGGGGCGCACCTACAGCGGCTTGGCCTACCCCGCTTTGCGCGGCGCCAACCAGTTGCTGAATGCTGCGGGCGTGTTGGCGGTGCTCGAGGCCATGCGGCCCCAACTGCCGGTCACGGCGCAAGCCATTCGCTTGGGTTTGTCCTTGGTGGAATGGCCGGGGCGTTTCCAAATTTTGCCGGGGCAGCCGTCCATCGTGCTAGATGTCGCGCACAACCCGCATGCCACAGCAGCCTTGGCCCACAACCTGGATGCCATGGGTTTCTACCCCGGCACCCATGCCGTGGTGGGGGCCATGCTCGACAAAGATTTGCCAGGACTTTTCAAACGCTTGCTGCCCTTGGTGGAGCATTGGTATTTCTGCGATTTGCCCACACCGCGTGCGGCCACTGCTGCGCATTTGCACCAGGTTTGGCAGGCTTCATCGCCGCCCGCAAAGGCCACAGCAGTCGAGGTGGACAGCCCCTCAGCGGCACTGGCCTTGGCCCTGGGTCGCGCAGACCCCGCTGATAGAATTCTTGTTTTTGGTTCGTTCTTCACCGTTGGCGGGGTTCTTCAGCAGGGAATTCCTGGCCGCTTGACTGCCGATCTGCCTACCTGAAGTCACAAACATGGCGTTTTTCAAGTCCCGTTCCCCATCCACGGCTTCCGCCGAAGAACGCAACGCCGACAAAGGCGAAGCCCAAAGCATGGATGTGTTGCGACAACGCGCCCGCCACCGATTGATTGGTGCCACGGTGTTGGTACTGATAGCCGTGATCGGTTTTCCAATGGTGTTTGACACCAAACCGCGCGAACTGGCTTCTGACATCCGCATTGACATGCCTGAACGTGATGCGGTGCGCCCCAGCCAAGCCCCCACAGCCCCGCCTGTGGTGGAAGCCCAAGCGCCGGTGCCCGATGACGTGAAAGCACCTGCTTCGCAAGCCCCCGAACCCGAGCCCAAAGACATGGCCAAGCAGCCCGAGCTGCCTGTGCCCGACGTGAAGAAGCCTGAGGCCAAGCCCGCTGAGAACAAAGTCGCGGAGACCAAAGCTGCACCCAAAGAAGAAGTGCTCAACACCACCAAACCCGACACTGATGCTGGCAAAACCGATGACGCACCGCGCTTCATCGTGCAAGTGGGGGCCTTCTCTGACGAGGACAAGGTCAGGGAAGTGCGGGCCAAGTTGGAAAAAGCCGGTCTCAAAACCTATGTGCATGTGGCTCAAACCAAAGACGGTAAGCGCACCCGTGTGCGCATCGGACCGTTCGCCAGCAAAGAAGACGCTCAAAAAACAGTGACCAAGGTCAAGGCTTTGAACCTCACTGCAGCCGTGTTGACGCTCTGAACATGGGTGCACTGGATGGGGTTTTATTGGCCGTGTTGCTGATGTCTTGTTTGTTGGGTTTGTGGCGCGGCGTCATCCGCGAAACCATGGCCTTGGCGGCTTGGTTGCTGGGTTTTTTGTTGTCCTCCAAATATGCCGCAGACATGGCGGCGCAGCTGCCGCCCGACTGGGGTGACAACCTGCGCTACTTGGCGGGTTGGTTGTTGGTATTCGTGGCCGTGTGGCTGGGCATGAGCCTCTTGAGTGCTTTGGTGAGCCGCTTGGTGGCGGTGGTGGGCTTAGGGCTGTTAGACCGCTTCATGGGTGGTGTGTTTGGTGTGATGCGCGGGGGCATTGCCTTGATGGCGGTGTCGGTGGTGGTGGGCTTGACGCCTGTCAAAACATCCCCCGCTTGGATGAATTCTTGGGTGGCGCAGTCGGCCGATGAAGGTGTGAAGTTTTTCAAACCCATCTTGCCGGTGCAATTGGAAAGGTTGGTGTCCTGATGTGTGGCATTGTGGGCGTGGTCAGCCAGACCAATGTGAACCAGTTGATTTACGACGCGCTGTTGTTGTTGCAACACCGCGGCCAAGACGCCGCTGGCATCGTCACCCAACTGGACCGCAAATTTTTCATGCACAAAGCCAAGGGCATGGTGCGCGATGTTTTTCGCACACGCAACATGCGGGCCTTGCCCGGGAATGTCGGTTTGGGACAGGTGCGTTACCCCACAGCGGGCAACGCCTACAGCGAAGAAGAAGCACAGCCTTTTTACGTGAATGCACCCTTTGGCTTGGTGTTGGTGCACAACGGCAACCTGACCAATGCACAGTCATTGAAGGCCGATTTGTTTTCCACCGACCATCGCCACATCAACACCGAAAGCGACTCCGAGGTGTTGCTGAATGTGCTGGCCCACGAGTTGGAGAAAACCACGCGCGGCTTGGTGCTCTCGCAGATTGATGTGTTTGCCGCGGTGGCGGGTGTGCACACCCGTGTCAAGGGTTCTTATGCGGTGGTGGCCATGATTGCAGGCCACGGCATGGTGGCGTTTCGCGACCCCTACGGTATTCGGCCATTGTGTTTGGGCAAAGGGGCTGATGGCACCTGGATGGTGGGCAGCGAGTCGGTGGCCTTGGAAGGCACGGGCCACACTTTTGTGCGCGACATCGCGCCCGGTGAAGCGGTGTTCATCGACATGAAGGGCCAACTGCATGCCCAGCAATGTGCGAAGAACCCGCAGCTCATGCCGTGCATTTTTGAATACGTGTATTTGGCGCGGCCTGACTCGACGATGGACGGCATTTCGGTGTACCAAGCGCGATTGAATTTGGGTGAAACCTTGGCCAAGCGGGTGGTGTCCACCGTGCCGCCTTCCGACATTGATGTGGTGATTCCCATCCCCGAGTCCAGCCGCCCCAGTGCCACCGAGTTGGCGCATCTGCTGGGCAAGCCCTACCGCGAAGGCTTTGTGAAAAACCGCTATGTGGGGCGCACCTTCATCATGCCGGGGCAATCGGTGCGCAAAAAATCCGTGCGTCAAAAACTCAACGTCATCGTCAGTGAATTCAAAGGCCGCAACGTGCTGTTGGTGGACGATTCCATTGTGCGCGGCACCACCAGCCGAGAGATCGTGCAAATGGCGCGTGACGCTGGTGCCCGCAAGGTCTACATGGCGAGTGCCGCTCCGCCCGTGCGCTTCCCCAATGTGTATGGCATCGACATGCCCACGCCCGAAGAATTGGTGGCGCACAACCGCACGGTGGAAGAGGTGCGTGAACTCATCGGCTGCGACGCCTTGATTTACCAAGACATCGGGCCGATGCGAGAAGCGGTTCGTCGTGCCGCCTTGCCCGGCTCCCCAGCTTTGCAAGGCTTTGATGCCTCTTGTTTTGATGGCGTTTACGTCACCGGCGATGTCACCGCCGCCGATATTTCCAGACTCAACCAACAACGCGTGGGCAGCGAAGAGGACAGCGAAGACAACTCGCGTCTGGCCTTGCCCAACGCCAATGCCTGAACGCCATGACCGACCCCAAAGTTCCTCATCCATTGCACCTTGAAACCTTGGCGGTTCGCTTGGCTGTGGAGAAAAGCCAATATGGCGAAAACTCCGAAGCCTTGTTCCTCACCAGCGGCTATGTGCAGCCCTCTGCCCAAGCCTCGGCCGATCGATTTGCCGGTGACGAAGACGGCTACACCTATGGCCGCGCAGGCAACCCCACAGTCAGCAGTTTCGAGATGCGTTTGGCAGCCTTGGAGGGCACCGAAGCCTGCATCGCCACATCGAGTGGCATGTCCGCCATCACACTCATGTTGTTCAGCTTGCTCAAAGCGGGGGACCACGTGGTGTATTCGCAGTCGATGTTTGGTTCGACCATCAAATTGATTGGCTCCGAGTTTGCCCGCTTTGGCGTCACCTCCACCATGGTGCCGCAAACCGATTTGGCCGCCTGGCAAGCGGCGATTCAACCCAACACCAAGTTGTTGTTCGCTGAAACGCCCACCAACCCACTCACCGATGTGTGTGACATTGCCGGGTTGGCAGACATGGCGCACAACGCAGGCGCTTTGCTGGCGCTGGACAATTGTTTTGCCACGCCTGTGTTGCAGCGCCCCATCGACATGGGTGCCGACATCATCATGCATTCGGGCACCAAGTATTTGGACGGCCAAGGGCGTGTCATGGCCGGTGCTTTGTGTGCCAGTGAAGCCATGGTGCTTGAAAATTTTTTGCCGGTGATGAAAAACAGCGGCATGGTGTTGGCACCGTTCAATGCATGGGTGGTCTTGAAGGGTTTGGAAACCTTGGACATCCGCATGCGGGCCCAAAGCGCCCGTGCCCACGAATTGGCGCAGTGGTTGGAACAACACCCCAGCATCGCCAAAGTGCATTACCCTGGTTTGAAAAGCCACCCGCAACACGCCTTGTCGATGAAGCAAATGTCCAACATGGGTGGCGCGGTGTTGTCCTTTGACGTGAAAGCGCAAGACCCCGAGCAAGCCCGTTCACGGGCCTTTCATGTGCTTGACAACTTGCAGGTGTTGTCCTTGTGCACCAACCTGGGCGATACCAAAACCTTGCTCACCCATCCGGCCAGCACCTCGCACGGCAAGCTCAGTGAAGCGCAACGCCAAGCCGCGGGCATTGGCCAAGGCTTGATTCGCGTGGCTGTCGGTCTGGAGCACCTTGACGATATGAAAACCGATTTGTTGCGCGGCCTTGAAACCTTCTAAACACCTGCACATGCACACCCGCACCCGATTTGCACCATCCCCCACCGGCTTCATTCACCTGGGCAACATTCGCTCGGCGCTCTACCCTTGGGCATTTGCACGAGCCACTGGTGGTGACTTCATTTTGCGCATTGAAGACACCGATGTCGAACGTTCTTCGCAAGAAGCCGTGGATGTGATTTTGGAAGGCATGGCTTGGCTGGGTTTGAACCATGATGAAGGCCCGTTCTACCAAATGCAGCGCATGGACCGCTACAAGGAAGTGCTGGCGCAGTTGCAAGCAGCGGGCCATGTTTATCCTTGCTACATGAGTGTGGCCGAGTTGGATGCCTTGCGTGAACGCCAAATGGCTGCCAAAGAAAAACCCCGCTACGACGGCACCTGGCGGCCCGAGGAAGGCAAAACCTTGCCTGCCATTCCTGCCGGTGTGCAACCCGTGTTGCGCTTCAAAACACCTCTGTCTGGCATGGTGAGTTGGGACGACAAGGTGAAAGGGCGCATCGAGATTCGCAACACCGAGTTGGATGATTTGGTGATTGCCCGCCCCGACGGCACACCCACCTACAACTTTTGCGTGGTGGTCGATGACATCGACATGGCCATCACCCATGTGATTCGCGGCGATGACCATGTGAACAACACTCCTCGGCAAATCCATATCTTCAACGCCTTGGGCTACACGCCACCGGTGTACGCGCATTTGCCCACCGTGCTGAACGAGCAGGGTGACAAACTCAGCAAGCGCACCGGTGCCAAGCCGGTGACGCAATTCCGCGATGAGGGCTTTTTGCCTGAAGCCATGGTGAACTATTTGGCCCGACTGGGTTGGAGCCATGGTGACGATGAAATTTTCAGCAGCGCCCAGTTTGTGCAATGGTTCAACCTGGACCACTTGGGCAAAAGCGCGGCGCAATTTGACGAAGCCAAACTGCGATGGGTGAACGCCCAACATTTGAAAGCCATGTCAGATGATGCCCTGGCCCCTTTGGTTCAGGCGCAGTTGCAACACCTGGGCATCACTTCAGATGCGCGTTTGCCAGCCATTTGCGGTTTGTTCAAAGACCGTTGCGACACCACCGTGGCACTGGCGCATTGGGCCAAGGCTTTTTACGCCGATGTGCACCCCAGCGCCGAAGACGTGGCCAAGCACGTGACCGATGCAGTTCGTCCGGCCTTGCAACTGTTGTCTGACAAGTTGGCCGCGCTGTCTGAATGGTCCACACCGGCCATCAGCGAGGCCATCAAAGCCGTGTTGACCGAGCAAGGCCTCAAGATGCCGCAATTGGCCATGCCAGTGCGGGTTTTGGTGATGGGCACACCCCAAACCCCCTCGCTGGATGCCGTGCTGGCGCTGTGCGGCCAGGACAAAGTTTTGGCTCGAATCAATGGTGCTTGAAAATCTGGTTATACTGTCGGGCTCGACACCCAATGGGGGTATAGCTCAGCTGGGAGAGCGCTTGCATGGCATGCAAGAGGTCAGCGGTTCGATCCCGCTTACCTCCACCAAAACAAGATGTCGAGATGGAAAGTCCACAGGTTTTGACCCTATCGTCTAGAGGCCTAGGACATCACCCTTTCACGGTGAGTACCGGGGTTCGAATCCCCGTAGGGTCGCCAAGTTTGTAGCACTTGGTTTTGGCGCAAGCCGAAACGAAGCTATCTACCAGGAGTGGTAGTTCAGTTGGTTAGAATACCGGCCTGTCACGCCGGGGGTCGCGGGTTCGAGTCCCGTCCACTCCGCCAAACCTAAAAACGCGCCTTCGGGTGCGTTTTTTTTCATCACTGTTGCCGCCCTTTGGGGCCATGTCGAGGAACACCATGTACAAAAACCTCATCGCAGCGCTGTTCGCGTTTGCTTTGTTTTCATCCACCGCCATCGGTCAGACGCAACCATCTGCCAACATCAAATCGCCCCCTCAAGCGTCAAGCCAAAAGCCCTTGAAGGTTGGCTTTGTGTATGTCACACCAAGATTGCCCAGCGGCTGGGTGCACCAACATGAATTGGGACGCCTCAGCTTGGAAGAGCAACTCAATCAGCAAGGCTTCAAAGTGCAAACCCAGTTTGTGGAAAACGTGACCGAAGGCCCGGACGCCGAACGCGTGATTCGCGACATGGCCAAGCAAGGCGTGGGTCTGATCTTCACGCCCAGCTTTGGCTACATGGAACCCACCCTGAAAGTGGCGGCCGAGTTCCCCAGCGTGAAATTCGAATCCATCACGGGCTACAAAACAGCGCCCAATGTGGCAGCCGCCAACGCCCGTTATTACGAAGGCCGATTCTTGGCAGGCATTGCCGCCGGGCGGCTCAGCAAGACCGGTGTGGCCGGTTATGTGGCGAGTTTTCCCATTCCTGAAGTGGTGCAGGGCATCAACGCCTTTGCCCTGGGCATGCGTTACGTCAACCCGAAAGCGCAAGTGAAATTGGTTTGGCTCGACACCTGGTTCGACCCCGCGCGTGAACGCGAAGCCGCCATGAGTTTGATGAACCAACAAGCCGATGTGCTGGCGTTTCACACGGCATCTGACGCGGTGATGGTGGCCGCGCAAGAGCGCGGAAAAATGGCGATTGCTTACCACTCGGACATGCGCCATGTGGCCCCGCAAGCGCAACTCTTGGCCATCACCCATCATTGGGGCCGCTACTACAGCGACCGCGCCAAAGCAGTGATTGAAGGGACCTGGCAAACCGGATCGGTTTGGGGCGGGGTGCACGAAGGCATGATCAAAGTGGGCGACTTTGGCCCCAAGGTGCCGAAAAAAGTGCAAACCGAAATCCTGCGTTTGCAACGCGCTGTGGGCAAAGGCAGTTTGTTGCCGTTCACCGGCCCCATCTTAGACAACCAAGACCAGGTGATTTTGGCCAAGGGACAGACCCTGTCTGACGAGCAAATCATGGGAATGAAATTCTTGGTGCAAGGTGTGCAAGGCAGCTTGCCTTGAGTCCCCAAGCTGCAAGGTCATCGCCAGATTCAAGCGCAGTTGGGCTTGCAACGCCATTGCCTACAATCTGGGCATTCCAAAAAAGGGCAGTGGCATGAGCATCAAAAGCGACAAATGGATTCGCCGCATGGCAGAACAGCACGGCATGATCGAGCCTTTCGAGCCGGGGCAAATTCGCCAAGACGCCGCAGGCCAAAAAATCGTCAGCTACGGCACCAGCAGCTATGGTTACGACATCCGCTGCGCCCCCGAGTTCAAGGTGTTCACCAACATCTACAGCACCGTGGTGGACCCGAAAAATTTCGACCCCAAAAGTTTTGTCGACATCGAAGCCGATGTGTGCATCATCCCGCCCAACAGTTTTGCGCTGGCCCGCACCCTCGAGTACTTCCGCATCCCGCGCAATGTGCTCACCATCTGTTTGGGCAAAAGCACCTATGCGCGTTGCGGAATCATCGTCAATGTCACGCCCTTCGAGCCCGAATGGGAAGGCTATGTGACCCTGGAGTTCTCCAACACCACACCCTTGCCCGCCAAAATTTACGCGGGTGAGGGCTGCGCCCAGGTCTTGTTCTTTGAAAGCGACGAGGTTTGCGAGACCAGCTACAAAGACCGTGGTGGCAAGTACCAGGGCCAAGTGGGCGTCACCCTGCCCAAGGCTTGATGATGGGTTTTGACGCCGCTTGAACGCCCCGAAAACCCCTTCTTTTCCGGGACTCAGGGCCGTCAGCCTAGAGTGCGACAATCAGCGCCACATATGAATTCATTCTCGCAATTGCAGTTGGCCCCCAGTTTGGCGAAAGCCGTCGCCGAAATGGGTTACGAATCTATGACGCCCATCCAGGCCCAAGCCATTCCGGTAGTGTTGTCGGGCCAAGACGTGATGGGTGCAGCGCAAACCGGCACCGGCAAAACCGCCGCGTTTTCCCTGCCACTGCTGCAACGCATGCTCAAGCATGAAAACACCTCCACCTCGCCAGCGCGTCATCCGGTGCGGGCCTTGGTGTTGCTGCCCACACGCGAGTTGGCCGATCAAGTGGCCCAGCAGGTCAAGATGTACGCCAAATACACCCAACTGCGCTCGGCCGTGGTGTTTGGTGGCATGGACATGAAGCCGCAAACCTTGGAGCTCAAGCGCGGGGTTGAAGTGTTGGTGGCCACCCCCGGTCGTTTGCTGGATCACATCGAAGCCAAAAATGCGGTGTTGAACCAAGTGGAATATGTCGTCCTTGATGAAGCCGACCGCATGCTCGACATTGGCTTTTTGCCCGACTTGCAACGCATCCTGAGCTATCTGCCCAAGCAACGCACCACCTTGTTGTTCTCGGCCACCTTCTCACCTGAAATCAAGCGCTTGGCCTCCAGCTATTTGCAAAATCCGGTCACCATCGAAGTGGCCCGACCCAACCAAACCGCGTCTACCGTCACCCAGTTGTTCTACAACGTGGCCGAAGACGACAAGCGCAACGCTTTGAAACAAATCGTGAAAGAGCGCGGCATCAGCCAAGCCTTTGTGTTTGTCAACAGCAAGCTGGGTTGCGCACGTTTGGCCCGGGCCTTGGACCGTGATGGCTTGCGCACCGCCGCCTTGCATGGCGACAAAAGCCAAGACGAGCGTTTGAAAGCCTTGGAGGCCTTTAAAAAAGGCGAGGTGGACTTGCTGATTTGCACCGATGTGGCCGCGCGTGGCTTGGACATCAAAGATGTGCCCGCCGTTTTCAACATCGACATCCCTTACAACGCCGAAGACTACATCCACCGCATCGGCCGCACTGGCCGCGCGGGTGCCGAAGGTTTGGCAGTCAGTTTTGCAGCGCCCTCAGATGCACGCTTGGTCAGTGACATTGAAAAACTCACCAAGCAAAAAATTGAGTTGTTGGCGCTGGAATTCGCCGATGACCGGCCACGTGATCGCATGAACACGGGTCGCCGCCATTGGGACGAAGAAAAGCGCAACGACAAACGCGAAGAATCACCGCGTGAGTCGCGCAGCCGATTCACGCCCACCCCCAAAGCGGTGGACCCGTTTTTTGACAAACCCTACGAAGAAACGGCTGCTGATGCGGTGCCCAGCACCACGGTGGCTGCGCCCAGCACCGCACGGGGTATTTCGCCCAACATCAAACCCAAGCGCAAAGTGGCAGCGCTCTTCAAGACCACTGAAACCCTCTAACTCGCCATTGTTTCATCAGGATCACATTCAACCTGCAAGCGTTGGTGCTGCCCCAGCCCTGAATCATCCAAGATCAAGGCGCTCAAGCAGCCTCCCCACACACAACCCGTGTCCAGTTCAATCACATCTTGCCGGTTCATGGCTTTGAGGGCCGACCAATGACCAAAGACCACCGTGTTTTGAATGGTTTGGCGAGCCGGTGCATCAAACCAAGGCACATAGCCAGCAGGCGCTTCATCCAAGCCTCGGTGGTGCATGAACTCCATCTCGCCAGCCGGTGTGCAAAATCGCAAACGGGTGAGCGCGTTGACGATGACGCGCAAGCGATCAATGCCGTGCAACTGGTCATCCCAGCTCGCAGGCAGATTGCCATACATCTGTGGAATAAAGGCTTCCCAATCGTCGCTTTGCAAAACAGCTTCCACTTCAGCAGCCAGCTTCATGGTGTGCGCTGCACTCCATGTTGGCAAAACCCCTGCATGGACCATCAGCACCTTGCCGCGTTGCAGCGCCAAAGATTGATGCCGCAGCCAATGTATCAATGGCGCTCGGTCGGGCGCTTGGAGGATGTCGTTGACCGTGTCGCCCGACTTCAATCGGTGCACCCCCAAATGGAGGGCCAACAAATGCAAATCATGGTTGCCCAACAGGCATTGGGCACTGTGCCCCAAGGCCATGAGACGCCGCAACACGCCCAGGTTGTCGGGTCCGCGGTTGACCAAATCGCCCAACAAAAACAAAGTGTCTCGGCTGGGCGAGAACTGCAGTTTCTCCAGCAGTTTCCCCAAAGCTGCGTTGCAGCCTTGCACATCGCCAATCAAGTAAAGTGCCATGGCAAGATTGTCTTACATCGTTTGCAAAGGTTGTCATGGATTTGCTGCTGATTTTTTTCCTCACCTTGCTCAATGGTTTGTTCGCCATGTCCGAAATGGCCTTGGCTTCCAGCCGCAAAGCCTTGTTGGTGAGCTTGGAAAATGCAGGCGCCACTGGCGCCCACGCTGCCTTGGAATTGCAAAAACAACCCACCCAGTTTTTGTCCACGATTCAAATTGGCATCACCACTTTGGGGGTGCTCAACGGCATCATTGGTGAGGCCGCTTTCAGCGATGGCGTGGCTGCATGGTTCATGCAGATGGGCTTGCTTGAAGGCGCCTCTCAAATTTTGGCCACCTTGACCGTGGTGACCATCATCACGCTCAACACCATTTTGTTTGGCGAGTTGGTGCCCAAACGAATTGGACAAATTTACCCAGAAACTGCCGCCAGATTGACTGCGCCAGCCATGTACGCCTTGTCTGTGATGGCGCGGCCACTGGTGCACTTGTTGTCCATCAGCACCACCGGAATTTTGCATTTGTTCCGCATTGACATGAAGCAAGTCAGGCAAGTGACCGAAGAAGAAATCACCGCGAGTTTGGTGGAAGGTGTGGATGCTGGTTTGATTGAACAACACGAGCACCAAATGGTGAAAAACGTGTTTCACTTGGACGAGCGCACCTTGGCTTCGTTGATGGTGCCGCGCACAGACATCGTATGGCTGGAGGCCACCTTGGGCGTACAAGAGGCCATGCAGCAACTGCAAGGCCAGGCCACGCATTCTTGGTACCCGGTTTGCCGGGGCAGTTTGGATGATGTGGTGGGTATGGTCAGCATGGCCAGTTTGCTGGCCCATTACAACAGTCCAGACAGCCTGGAGAGTTGGGCCGAACCTGCAGCCTTTGTGCCGGAGACCCTGACCGGATTGGACTTGCTGGCGCAATTTCGCCGGCCGCACAACACCTCGCCTGGCCATCAAGCCGCGGTCAGTGGTCGCATGGTCTTGGTGGTGGACGAGTATGGTGTGGTGCAAGGCATCATGACGCCACGCGATTTGTTGGAAGCCATCACCGGCGAGTTGGTGCAAACCACCTTGCCGCAAGAAGCCTGGGCCGTGCAACGCGAGGATGGCAGTTGGCTGCTCGACGGCATGATGCCGGTGCAAGAACTCAAGTCGCGTTTGGAGTTGCACGAACTGCCTGAGGAAGACCGAGGTTTGTACAACACCCTGGCTGGCTTGATCATGATGATCTCAGGCCAATTGCCCAAAGAAGGCGAGCACGTGTCTGCGCTGGGCTGGCGTTTTGAAGTGGTGGATTTGGATGGACGCCGCATTGACAAGGTGTTGGCTTCTCGCTTGCCAACGCCGGATAGCGACTCATAAGCACCGATGCAAGCTTCAATGCTTGGAGGGCTCGTCGTCGTTGAGTTCGTTCAGCTTGTGGTTGATGCCTGAGACGGTTTTGCGAATGGCGTCCACGCGGCTATGAAACTCTTCGAGTTTCTTTTCTTTTTCAATTTTGGCCTGCATCAACACTTCAGCTTCATGGGCCATGTCTTCGGCTGATTTTTTGACAGGTGCTGCAATGGGTGGCTTCGTCTTGCTGTGACTTGAAGCTGGCGCACTGGCGTTGCTGCTGTGAGGCTCAGAATGTGCTGATTCGGTAGCCTTGCCCGAGGGGCTCGATTTCAAACCACCGGTGTCGGGCAAGGACACGATGTGGTCTGCCAAATGCTCTTTGCCTATGCCCGCCTGGTTGTCAGTGATGGCGTCTTTGCCAGCACCTTGCAGGTTGTCGTGCAAAGCGTCTTGGCCAACACCTTGGCGGTTGTCTTTCAAGCTGTCTTGCGCAACGCCTTGCAGGTTGTCGTGTAAAGCGTCTTGGCCAACACCTTGGCGGTTGTCCTTCAAACTGTCTTGCGCAACGCCTTGCAGGTTGTCGTGTAAAGCGTCTTGTCCAACACCTTGGCGGTTGTCCTTCAAACTGTCTTGCGCAACGCCTTGCAGGTTGTCGTGCAAAGCGTCTTGGCCAACACCTTGGCGGTTGTCCTTCAAACTGTCTTGCGCAACGCCTTGCAGGTTGTCGTGTAAAGCGTCTTGGCCAACACCTTGTAAGTTGTCGTGCAAGGCGTCCCGCGCTTCATTGACGCCTTTGGTGGCCAGGGCATGACCCGCTTCACCACCCGCAAACCGGTCTTTCAATGCATCGGCTTGGATGGTCGGACCGGATGCAGAAGCCGGATGGTCGTCACTTGGCAGTTTGGCCAGATTGTCGTCGTGGTGGGGGTCCTCAATCTGTTGCAGTTGGCTGTCGGCATGCGGGTCTTCGGCAAAACCAGTCCCGTGTAAACCCGCATCCTCTTCATGGGCGCCCAGCGGTTTGTCCAGGTCCAACTCGGCCTCGTGGTATTGACTAGCCTTGCTGCGGATATCCAAGTCGTCATTCGGCACCACATCGCTGCGACGTGATTTCGCGCTGTTGGAGCCTTCCGGTATTTCCACCGAAAAAGCCTTGCTGCTGCGGATGATAGGAGGGGGTGCTTTGGACGCCATGGCTTGAAGTTTACTATTTATCAGGGTTTTCCTTGTGTTTAGCGACATACCACCAGCAACACACTTCACAGTGAAATACTGAATTCGCTTATCCACTTAGAACACACAGGAGACTTTCATGCGAACCATTCCCATAGCACCCGTTGCTTCAGCGTTCAGCGACTGCGAAGAAAGCGGCATTGTCCCCAAACAAAATCTCCCCTTGGCGCGACGCGAGTTCCTCAAGGGTTCAGGTATTTTGATGGGCACCTTGGCGGCTGGTTCGGTGCTGGCTGGTTTGGCCCCATCCACCGTGTGGGCGGTTGAATTGAAAACCCTGTCGCAGGCCGAAGGCGAAACCCTGATGGCCATGGCCCGCACCATTTACCCGCATAAAAAATTGCCCGATGCGGTCTACGCCATTTTGGCCAAAGACCTCGACGGTGCCGCCTCCGGCAGTGCCGACACCGCCAGCATGCTGCGTGAAGGTGTCAGCAACTTGAACAGCATGGCCGGTGGCAATTTCAAGAAAGCCAGCGACGCCAAAAAACTCGCCATTGTCAAAGGCCTGGAAGGCTCCGCGTTTTTTGGTGCGGTGCGTGGCCAGTGCGTGACCTCGGTCTACAACAACGACATGGCTTTCGCAGCCTTTGGTTTCCCTGGCTCGGCTTGGGAAAAAGGCGGTTACATCACCCGTGGTTTCCAAGATTTGAAATGGTTGCCTGCGCCTCCTAAATCGGCCAGCCCCTCGGCTTACATGGGCTAAGCCCAACCCTCACACAACAAATTCAGGAGAACACACATGGCTTCTATCGCATTCAACGACGACAGTGCTGTCGTCATCATCGGGTCCGGCGCAGGCGGCGGCACCTTGGCCAACGAACTCTGTCAAAAAGGCATCAAAGTGGTGGTGCTCGAGGCAGGTGCGCGTCAGTCCCCCCAGTCCTTCGTCAATGACGAATGGAAATCCTTCGGTCAACTGGCCTGGCTCGACCCCCGCACCACCTCCGGCTCATGGCGCGTGGCCAAAGACTTCTCAGGACTGCCTGCTTGGATTTGCAAAACCGTGGGCGGCTCCACCACGCACTGGGCTGGTGCATCGCTGCGCTTCCAAGAGCACGAGTTCCGCGCCAAAACCGTTTACGGCGACATCAAAGGTGCCAACCTTTTAGACTGGCCCATCACCTTGTCCGAGTTGGAACCTTACTACGCCAAAGCGGAAAACAAAATGGGCGTGACACGCACCAATGGCATTCCTGGTCTGCCTGGCAACAACAACTTCAAAGTGATGTATGCGGGCGCGAAAAAAATGGGCTACAAGGAAGTGCACACCGGCAACATGGCCATCAACAGCCAGCCGCGTGACGGACGCGGTCGATGCATGCAGTTGGGCTTTTGCTTCCAAGGCTGCAAGAGCGGTGCCAAATGGTCCACGCTTTACACCGAGATTCCCAAGGCTGAAGCCACAGGCAACCTCGACCTGCGTCCCGAATCCCACGTCACCCGCATCGAGCACAATGAAAAAGGCTTGGTCAGTGGCGTTGTTTACTTTGACAAAGATGGCAAAGAGCAACGCCAAAAAGCGCGTGTGGTGTGCGTGGCCGGCAACTCCATTGAAACACCGCGTTTGTTGCTGCTGTCAGCCTCCAACATGTTCGCAGACGGCTTGGCCAACTCCTCTGGTCAAGTGGGTCGCAACTACATGCGCCACATGACCGGCTCCGTTTACGCGGCCTTCAAAGACCCGGTGCACATGTACCGTGGCACCACCATGGCAGGCATCATCCGCGATGAGTCTTTCCACAACCCCAAACGTGGTTTCGTGGGCGGCTATGAGATGGAAACCTTGTCCTTGGGCCTGGCCTTCATGCCTGCCTTCTTGGACCCCGGTGCTTGGGGTGCCGAGTACGCATGGTGGATGGACCACTACACCAACCTGGCGGGCATGTGGCTGGTGGGTGAAGACATGCCGCGCGAAACCAACCGCATCACCTTGAACACCAATGTGAAAGACAAGTGGGGCAGCCCTGTGCCCAACGTGCACTTTGACGACCATGAAAATGACATCGTCATGCGCAACCACGCGTTCACCCAAGGCGAGCGCATTTACCAAGCAGCCGGTGCCATCAAAACCTACCGCACACCGCCTTACCCTTCCACCCACAACCTGGGCACTTGTCGCATCAGCGCCAATGCCCGCGACGGTGTGGCCAACAAATGGGGTCAAACCCATGACATCCCCAACCTGTTCATCAGTGATGGTTCACAGTTCACCACCGGTGGTGCTGAGAACCCCACCTTGACCATCGTGTCCTTGGCCATTCGCCAGGCGGATTACATCGCCAAGCAAATGACCGAACGCGCCATCTGAGTTTGGGTTTGTTTCAACCAGGAGCCATGCATGTGTGAGTATTTCGTCAAAGCCGATCCGATTCTGTACGAGCAACGTACACGTTCGATTCGCATCCGCGGCATGCTCACCAGCATTCGCTTGGAAAACACCGTGTGGGATGTGCTGGCCGAAATGGCCGAGGATGAGGGCTGCACCACCAACGCCCTCATCTGCACACTGCATGATGAAATCTTGGACCACCGGGGCGAGGTCTCCAACTTCGCCTCGTTTTTGCGTGTCACCAGTTTGCGATACCTCAGGCGTTGCCTCATCTCGCAAGAAAAGCAGCACCAGGCGGTCGATGCCAGCTTGAACCTCGACTCGCCAGCAGTGCTCACAGGCACACACCCCGGCCCAGCGGTTCGCCCCGCAGCCCTGACCGCCGTTAAAACTTAGTTTCTCCACCATGACGTTTTCCACAGAAAAACACCCCGGTGTTTGCGAGCAGCCCACGGCCCATTCCAAAGGCTTTGTGTTGAACCATTCGATGCTGCGGGTGAAAGACCCGGCAGTGGCTTTGGATTTTTACAGCAGGGTGTTTGGCATGCGGGTGCTGCGCAAGCTGGACTTCCCCGAGATGAAGTTCACGCTGTACTTTTTGGCAGTGGCCGAGCAGGCGCAGCAGGCGCCGCAAGACCAAGGCGAGCGCACGGCGTGGACCTTTTCGCAAAGCGGCATCTTGGAGTTCACCCACAACTGGGGCACCGAGTCGAATGCAGAATTCAAATACCACGATGGCAATGCCCAACCCCAAGGCTTTGGTCACATTTGTTTTTCAGTGCCCGATTTGGCCGCCGCCGTGCAATGGTTTGACGACAACAAGGTCACTTATGTGAAACGCCCCGAGCAGGGCAAGATGCGCGATGTGGCCTTCATCAAAGACCCCGACGGCTATTGGATTGAAATCGTGCAAGCCGATTTGCTGAAGAAACTGGGCGTTTAATTCGGTTTTTTCAAACTGCTGGCCGATAAAAAATCTTTCTTTGGCTTGAGGGTGTCTTTCAGGCCCTGTTGAATTTGTTTGACCAACAGGTTGCGGGTTTCTTCTTGCATGCTGGCGGCCCGCAAGCGGATGTAGGCCGCTTTGGCTTTGGCCTTGTCAGCACCGGACTCCGCCACCGCTTTGGCCCACAGGCCGTCTCGGATGATGCCGTCTTGCATTTCGCGCAAAACCAAAGCATGGATCAGTTCACTGGGTGGGGTAGCCATGGCGTTCCTTCAAGGGCGTTTCATTTGGCATGAAGTAGGCTGGGCGCTCACATAAGCATCCCACACCACTTCAGATCGAAAACCATAGCCGGTTTTTTCAGCATCGTACTTGACCCCTTTGCTACCTTGCTTGGCCCACATGCCCATGAACAAGGGCGCCAGCAATTGGTGGTCTGTTTTGCGCATTTCCACTTCACCCACCGGGCTCTTGAACTTCATGCCTTCCAAGGCATAGGCCACCGCTTTGGGCTCGGTGCTTTTGGCTTTGTCCATGGCGGCGGCCAACATGTGCACGATGTTGTAGTGGGCGGCAAAAATAAAGTCTTCGTCCGATTGCTTTTTATAGGCGATATAAATCTTTTCCAACTCGGGTGTGGGCGCGTTGTGGCCCCAGTTCCAGATGACGCTCACTTTGTTTTCGCCCCATGAACCCATTTGTGCGGGCACGCCGGGGTTGTTGGCATTCATGGTGAAAAAGTTGATGTTCAAGCCGTAGTCCTTGGCCGCTTTCAACAACAAAGTCAAGTCGGTACCCCAGTTGGACGTGATCACGGTGTCGGCGCCAGAGGCTTTGATTTTGGCGATGTAGGGGGCAAAGTCGCGGACCTGGGCAATCGGCACAAAGTTGTCGCCCACGATTTGAATATCAGGGCGTTTGCGGGCCAAGTAGGCCTTGGACGCTTTAGACACTTGCTGTCCATGGGTGTAGTCTTGGTTCAACAAATAGACATTCTTGATGTCTGGCCGCGTCTTCATGTAGGTGGTGAGCGCCTCGATTTTCATTTCGCTGGACGGGTAAAAGCGAAAGTGCCAGAAGTTGCAGCGGTCGTTGGTCAGGCCCGGGTCCATCGCCGAATAGTTCAGGTAGACCATGGCTTTGTTGGGTTCGCGATCAGCGATTTTGGTGATGGCTTCGGTGAGCGCAAAAGCCACACCTGAACCACCGCCTTGTGTCACATATCGGATGCCTTGGTCGGACGCACTTTTCAACATCAAGGCACTTTCCTGCGGTGAACCTTTGCCATCAAAAGCGACCACTTCAAATTGTGGTTCGCTGGCTTTGGCTTTGGCATTGCGGGCCGTCACCACGGCACGCAGTTGATCCAAGGAAGATTTGCCCGCTGCGGCAAACGGACCTGACAGCACATCAATGAAAGCGATTTTGACCACCTCGGCGTGTGCTTGCGGGCTGAACAAAGCCACCACGGACAAGAGCAGGGCGGGGAGGTGTTTGTGGATGCTCATGAGGTGGCCTTTGTGTGGTGATGAAAAAAATCAGCTGGCTTGGTGCAGCGCCGTGACCCGTTGAACTTCGTTTTTCGAGCCCAAGAACACGCTCACGCGCTGGTGCAATTCGGTGGGTTGGATGTCCATGATGCGCTGCTGTCCGTTGGTGGCGGCCCCCCCGGCTTGCTCGACCAACCAAGCCATCGGGTTGGCCTCGTACATGAGGCGCAACTTGCCCGGCTTGTTCGGCTCGCGTTGGTCCCAAGGGTACATGAAGACACCACCACGGGTGAGGATGCGGTGCACATCGGCCACCATGCTGGCCACCCAACGCATGTTGAAGTCTTTGCCGCGCACACCGGCTTTGCCTGCCAAGCAGTCATCGATGTACTGCTTGACCGGTGGGGCCCAGTGCCGCATGTTGCTCATGTTGATGGCGAACTCTTGGGTGTCGACCGGAATCCGCACGTCTTCTTGCGTGAGGACAAACGAGCCTTGTTCGCGGTCCAAGGTGAACATGGCGACGCCATCACCTACCGTGAGTACCAAGGTGGTTTGCGGGCCATACACGCAATAACCCGCGGCGACTTGGGCGCTGCCCTGTTGCAAAAAATCGGCTTCGCTGACACCAGCGCTGCCCTCGGGTTTTTTCAGCACACTGAAGATGGTGCCGATGCTGACATTCACATCGATGTTGCTCGAACCATCCAAAGGATCAAACAACAGCAGGTACTCGCCTTGCGGGTAGCGGTTGGGCACGAGGTAAATGCTGTCCATTTCTTCCGAGGCCATGGCCGCCAAATGGCCGCCCCATTCATTCGCTTCAATCAACACCTCGTTGGCAATGATGTCGAGTTTTTTCTGCACCTCGCCTTGCACGTTTTCGCTGTGGGCGGAGCCCAGCACGCCACCCAATGCGCCTTTGTTCACCGCATGGCTGATGCTTTTGCAAGCCCTGGCCACCACCTCCAGCAACAAGCGCAGTTCTGGGGGAATGTTGTTTTTGGCGCGTTGCTGTTCCACCAAATAACGAGACAGGGATGTGCTCATGGTTCAGTCCTCTAGGGCAGCGTTGATCACTTCACGCACATCGGCGCTCAAATCGTCTTTGGCGGCGACGCGGCGGATGGCTTCGTGCGCGGCACTGCGGTAGGGCTCCACCAGTTTGCGCCAACGGTCCAAGGTGCGGGCCAAGCGGGCCGCCACCTGCGGGTTGAAGCTGTCAATCTCCAACACGCGTTCGCTCCAAAACACATAGCCTGCAGCATCGGTGCGGTGAAAGGCCGCAGCGTTGACACAGAAGCTGGAAATCAAACTGCGGGCCCGGTTCGGGTTGTGCACATGGAAGTCGGGGTGTTGCATGAGTTGCCGCACCTTGGCCAAGACATCGGACTGGCTGCCACTGGCCGAGGCTTGCAAGGCAAACCATTTGTCCAACACCAACTCTTCTTGCTTGAACAAGGCATGGAACTGCGCCAAAGCGCCTGCGGCCAGTGGATGGTCGATGTGCACCAAGGCGGCCAGGCCGTGCATGCGCTCGGTCATGTTGCTGGCTTTTTCAAACACCGCCAAAGCCTGCTGCGCCCACGTGTTGTCCGATTGGCGTTGACCGGCCAAACACAAATACACCAAGGCCATCCCACGCAGGGCGCGTTGACCACAGGACGCTGCGTCGGTTTGGTAACGGCCTTTGGGGGTGTGGTGATGGAAAGCCCAAGCCCAATCTTCTTGCAGGGCTGTGGCCAGTTGCAAGCGCATGGCTTCACGCACGGCGTGGATTTTTTGCGGGTCCACTTGATCGCATTGCTCGGCGATGTAACTTTCGCTGGGCAGGGTCAGCACCAATTCTTTGAAGGACGCATCCAGCTCGGGGTGGCGCAACACGTGGCGCAAACCTTCGACCAAATCCAAGGGCAAGGGTTGCTCGTGCACGGTGGCGCTGTTCAAGGACGCCATGGCGGCTTTCAAGCCCAGCCGTTGCGCGGCTTCCCAGCGGTTGAAGGCGTCACTGTCGTGCGCCAACATGGTGAGCAACTCTGCATCGGTGTAGTTGTAGACCAGGTTCACCGGGGCACTGAAGCCGCGCAGCAAGGAAGGCACGGGCTGCTGCGCCATGTTCTCAAACACCAGGGTGTGCTGATCTTCATGCAAGACCAGCAACTGCTCGTCGCCCAAGGCTTCGCTGCTGGGGCTGAGCAAACCGAGTTGGATCGGGATGACGAAAGCTAGCTTGATCAACTGGCCGGGCGTGGATTCGCAGCTTTGTTGGAAATGCAAACTGAAGCGCTTCGCATCTGCGTCGTAGCTGGACGTCACCGTCACTTGGGGTGTGCCCGCTTGGGAATACCAGCGTTTGAACTGGGCCAGGTGTTGGGCCAAAGGTGATGCAGGATTGGCGTCGGCGATGGCTTGGGCGAAATCATCGCAAGTCACAGCCTGGCCATCGTGGCGCTCAAAGTACAGCTTCATGCCTTTGGCGAAACCCTCGCGCCCCACCAAGGTTTGCATCATGCGCACCACTTCTGCGCCTTTTTCGTAGATGGTGACGGTGTAGAAGTTGTTGATTTCCAGATAACTGTCGGGGCGCACCGGATGCGCCAGGGGACCCGCGTCTTCGGCAAATTGCACGGTGCGCAGCAAGCGCACATCTTCAATGCGTTTGACCGCCCGCGCGGAGGCCGAACCGGCCAGGTCTTGGCTGAACTCTTGGTCGCGGAACACCGTGAGGCCTTCTTTCAACGACAGCTGAAACCAATCGCGACAGGTGATGCGGTTGCCGGTCCAGTTGTGGAAATACTCGTGGCCGATGACGCTTTCGATGTTGCCGTAGTCGGTGTCGGTGGCGGTGGCCGGGCTGGCCAACACGTACTTGGTGTTGAAAATATTCAAGCCCTTGTTTTCCATCGCGCCCATGTTGAAGTCCGAGGTGGCCACCACCATGAAGCGCTCCAAGTCCAGGCTCAGGCCAAAGCGGGCTTCGTCCCAGGCCACACTGGCCATGAGTGAATTCATGGCGTGTTCGGTTTTGTCCAAGTCGCCCGAACGCACATAAATTTGCAGCAGATGTTCTTGGCCACTGCGCGCCACGATGCGCTGTTCGCGACACACCAACTTGCCCGCCACCAAGGCAAACAAATAACTGGGTTTTTGGTGCGGGTCAAACCATTTGGCGAAATGGCGGCCGTCTTCCAAGTCGCCTTGTTCCAGCAAATTGCCATTCGACAACAGCACCGGGTAGTTGGCTTTGTCGGCGCGCAAGGTGACGGTGAAACTGCTCATCACATCGGGGCGGTCAAGGAAGTAGGTGATGCGTCGAAAACCTTGCGCTTCGCATTGCGTGAAGAAGGACGCTTGGCTCACATACAAGCCCGAGAGCTGTGTGTTTTTGCTTGGGTTGCAGGTGGTGAAGATTTCCAGCGTGAAAACCTCGTTGCCGTCCGGCAGGTTTTCCAGCACAAGCACTTCGCCGTCCATCTTGAACGAGGTGCCTTGGCCATTCACCAACACACGCGACAAGTTCAATTCTTCACCGTCCAAGCGCAATGCTTGAAGGGGTGCGTCGGGGTTGCGACGCACTTGCATGGTGTTGAGCACCCGGGTTTTGACCGGGTCCAAATCAAAGGTCAGATCGACCTTGTCAATCCAGAAAGCCGGGACTTGGTAGTCTTCGCGCCGTGTCAACACGGCTTGTCCTTCACGAAACATGAACATGCTCCAAATGAGAAAAAGAGGTGGCGTTAAACGCCATGTTTGAGCGAGGCTTCGATGAAGGGATCGAGGTCCCCATCGAGCACTTTTTGGGTGTTGCTGATTTCAAGGTTGGTGCGCAGGTCTTTGATGCGGCTTTGGTCCAACACATAGCTTCGAATTTGGTGTCCCCAGCCCACATCGGTTTTGGTGTCTTCCAGTTTTTGCTGCGCTTCCATGCGCTTGCGCATTTCAAAGTCGTACAAGCGTGAGCGCAAACGCTTCCACGCCACGTCGCGGTTGCTGTGCTGGCTGCGGCCGTCTTGGCACTGCACCACGATGCCGGTGGGGATGTGGGTCAAGCGCACGGCAGAGTCGGTTTTATTGATGTGCTGACCACCGGCACCGCTGGCGCGAAAGGTGTCGGTGCGCACATCGGCCGGGTTGATGTCGATTTCAATCGAGTCGTCCACCTCGGGGTAGACAAACACGCTGGCGAAACTGGTGTGGCGGCCACCGGCGGAGTCGAACGGCGACTTGCGCACCAAGCGGTGCACACCGGTTTCGGTGCGCAACAGCCCAAACGCGTACTCGCCTTCGATCTTCAAGGTGGCGCCCTTGATACCGGCCACATCACCCGCAGACTCGTCTTCCAAGGTGGCTTTGAAGCCTTTGCGCTCGGCGTATTTCAAATACTGGCGCAACAGCATGCTGGCCCAGTCACACGCTTCGGTGCCGCCAGCTCCTGCTTGGATGTCCAGAAACGCATTGCACGGGTCGGCCGGGTTGTTGAACATCCGGCGGAATTCCAGCTTTTCAATATCAGCTTGGAGACGTTGAGTGTCGTCGGCGATGGTGAGCAAACCCGCTTCATCCGCATCGGCCTTGCTCATCTCAAACAACTCGGTGTTGTCTTCAATCTCCTGCGCCAAGCGGCTCAGGGTGACGACGATGTCGTCGAGAGATTTTTTTTCTTTGCCCAGTTCTTGGGCTTTTTTCGGGTCGTTCCAGACCGCGGGGTCTTCCAGCGAGGCGTTGACGGTTCTCAGTCGTTCAGCTTTGGCATCGTAGTCAAAGATACCCCCGTAGGTCGAGGGTGCGGGCACCCAGGTCGACCAGCAAATTGCCAATGGTGTTGATACGTTCTGCGTCCATGTCGTCTTCCAAATTGCGTGCAAAGACGGCGATTATCCCCTGTCAGGGTGGCCTGAGGACTTGTGGGTTATCGGGCCAATTGGGCGTTCAGCGGCAAGGTCGGCAGCGCCGTGTTCAACGGCAGCGCATCGGGCAGGGCCTGCAGGCCTTTGAGCACATCGCCAATGATGATGATGGCCGGGCTGCCCAGATGCTCATCGGCCAAGAGTTGCTGCAAGCCTTGCAACTGGCCCAGCGCCTGGCGTTGGCGGGCTTGGCTGGCGTGTTCCACCACCGCCACCGGCGTGTCGGGTGGCAAGCCTTGCAACAAGCCCTGCTGCAGCTTGGCGGCGCTTTGCACGCCCATGTAGACCACCAGGGTCAGTTTGCAGTCGTGGGCGGTTTGGGCGAGTTGCGGCCAGTCCACCGGCGGCAGGGGGCCTGCGCCGCTGGCGTGGCCTGTGATCATCACCACACCGTGGGCATGGGCGCGGTGGGTCAGGGCAGTGCCCAGGTCGTGGGCGGCGGCCAGCCCCGCCGTGATGCCATTGACCACCCGCACTTCAATGCCGTGGGCTTGCAAATGCGCTTGTTCTTCGCCGCTGCGGCCAAAAATCAGTGGATCACCGCCTTTCAAGCGCACCACGTTTTCACCCGCCAAAGCCTCTTGCACCATCAGCTTTTCAATGAAAGCTTGGGGCGTGGATTGGCAGCCACCGCGCTTGCCCACGTGGATGATGCGGGCCGAGGCGGGTGCGTGGGCCAATACATCGGGGTGCACCAGGTCATCCACCAGCACGACGCTGGCGGCTTGCATGGCTTTCACCGCTTTGAGGGTCAGTAAGTCGGGGTCGCCAGGACCGGCGCCGACCAAGGTGACGATGGGAGGTGGTTTGTTCATGGGGCGTGGATGCGTTGGGCCAGGGCCGAGAGTTTGGCCACTTGCAGTTGCAGCGGCAAGGGAATGGCGGTGTCGCCTTTCAGCATGCTTTGAATCAGCTGGGCGGTGTCGGCGGCGTTCAAATGGTTTGGCAGGTTCATGAGTTCGACCACGTTGGAGGCGGGTTCTGCATTGTCTTCAATCACGCCGTTGAGCATGGCCAGCATGTGGGGTGCGCGGCGGAAATCGGTCACGGGTTCACCTTCAGTGCCGCGCAACAGCATGGCGTTGGCTTGCAGCAGTTGCAGCGTGCCGCGCATGGAAGCGTCATATTCGGGATGCGTGTAGCTGGCCACCCGAAGACTCAGGCCATCAACGGGGTTCATCAGCTTGACCATGCTGTGACCGGGGTTGCGCAAGCCCACACTGCGGCGCACTTCCAACAAACGCCACAGGCCAGGACAGAGCAGGGCGGTGGGGGCGAACACGGCTTCACCCGCGGCCACTGCTCTGACTTGATCGAGCACGGGCAGTCCGAGGGCCAGCATCACGTCGGCGGTGGCCACGCGTTGGTCTTCGGTGTTGCCGCCGTGCACCAGCACCGGCCAGCCTTCACGGGCCAACAACAGGGCCAGCAAGGGGGTGAGCAGCGGCAGGCGGCGCGAGCCGTTGTAGCTGGGCAGCACGATCACGGGCTGCTTGCTGGTATTGGGAAGGCGGGTCAGGCGTTCATGGGTGGCGTCCAAAAAACCGGCCATTTCCTCGGGCGTTTCGCCTTTGATGCGCATGGCCACGCAAAACGCGCCCAGCGCCAAATCGGAGACCGCGCCGTCGAGTACCAAGCCCATCAGTTCGTGTGCTTGCGCGCGTGACAAATCCCGGGCGCCTTGCTTGCCGCGCCCAATTTCTCGGATGAAATGACTGATGCCCATGGCCTGATTGTCAAACATGCTTGATGACTTTCAGTTATTTAGTGATTCACGCCCCTCATTGGCGCTAATTGGGGTCAGTTTCCAATTGTTTTGAAGTTGACGTCACGGTCGATTAATTGGGGTCAGTTTCCAATTGTTTTGGCGTTGAACAATTGAGGGCAGCCAATCTAGCCACTTCAGCTGGCCGAACATGGTGGGTCGGATGCGTAGCGAACGTTGCAGCTCCGCTGCGGTGAGCGGCGGACGAGCCCACCGTGGGCGGCAAGCCAAGGTGAATTACTTGTGCTTCAAGAAGTCACGCTTTCGCCGCCCGCCATGGGGACTCATTTTTCTGGTCTTTCGCTCAAAAAATGGTCCCCAAGTCGTGCGGCTCTAGGTGGTTTTTGGGGATGCCCAAAAAGCATTGTTTTGAGGGGGTGGTCAGCAGGGACGCGAATTGCAACCGTTTTTATGATACATAAATTCAAAATTTTGCCGTTTTCTTGTATCACTCGGTAATTGGGTAATTGGAATCTGACCCCAATTACCCCAATTACCAAACAATTGGAATCTGACCCCAATTAGAAATAGGACCCCGCTAAACTCGTCCGGATGTGGTTGCTGGGCATTGAATCTTCATGTGATGAGACGGGCGTGGCCTTGGTTCGCGCCGAGGCCGGTCAAGCCCTGCCACAGCTGGTCGCCCAAGCCCTGCACACCCAAGCCGCCATGCACGAAGCCTATGGCGGCGTGGTGCCCGAGTTGGCCAGCCGCGACCATGTGCGCCGCGTGCTGCCGCTGATCCGCCAAGTGATGGCGCAAGCCGAACAACCCTTGAGCGCCATCGATGTCGTGGCCTTCACCCGCGGCCCGGGTTTGGCCGGGGCCCTGTTGGTGGGTGCGGGCACGGCCTGCGCCTTGGCCGCCAGCCTGGGCAAACCGGTCATGGGCATCCACCATTTGGAAGGCCATTTGCTGTCGCCTTTTTTAAGTGCGGACCCGCCCACTTTTCCCTTCATCGCCTTGCTGGTTTCGGGCGGCCACACCCAGCTCATGCGGGTCGATGCCGTGGGCCAGTATGAACTTTTGGGCGAAACGATTGACGACGCCGCTGGCGAGGCTTTTGACAAATCTGCCAAATTGCTCGGATTGGGCTACCCCGGCGGACCCGCTTTGGCCAAGCTCGCCGCCACTGGCCGCGCCGATGCCTTCGCCTTGCCGCGCCCCTTGTTGCACCAGCCGAATTTGGATTTTTCCTTCGCCGGTTTGAAAACCGCGGTGTTGACCCAGTGCCAAAAACTGGGTGACGACCTGCCCGCCCACCAAGCCGATTTGGCCGCCTCCACGCAAGCCGCCATCGTCGAGGTGCTGGTGAAAAAAGCCTTGAAAGCCTTGAAGGAAACTGGCTTGAAACGACTGGTGGTGGCCGGTGGCGTGGGCGCCAACCAAAGCTTGCGATCTCAGTTGCAACAGGCTTGCCAAAAGCTGGGCGCACAAGTGCATTACCCCGAGCCCGAGCTGTGCACCGATAACGGCGCCATGATCGCCATGGCCGCTGCCATGCGCTTGGGCGCAGGCGTGCAAACCGCCGACAAAAACTATGCCTTTGACGTGCTGCCGCGCTGGCCGCTGGCGCAAACCCAACTCGACAAGACCAGCACAGTTTCTTGAAAAAGAGGCTGTCCACATCCCCACAACAGCATGCGCCAAACCATCACCAAATTACAAGCTTCCAAGATCCGTGAAGTTGCCAATGCCGGTTTGGGCCGCACCGATGTGCTGGCCTTTTGGTTTGGCGAAAGCGACGAGGTGACGCCCGATTTCATTCGGCAAGCGGCCATCGATTCTTTGCAGCAGGGCGAGACCTTTTACGCCCACAACCTGGGCTTGCCCGAACTGCGCGCCGCCCTGGCCAACACCATGACGCAGCGGCACGGCGCGGTGACGCCCGAGCGCATTACCGTCACTTCGGGCGGCGTGAACGGTCTGATGCTGGCCATGCAAGCCTTGGTCAACCCCGGCGACCAGGTGCTGGTGGTGACGCCGGTTTGGCCCAACCTGACCGCGCAGCCGCTCATCTTGGGGGCGCAGTTGCAAACCCTGGCCCTGCAAGCCGTGAACGGCCGCTGGACCTTGCCCCTGCAACAGCTGCTGAAGTGCATCACCCCCGCCACCAAGCTTTTGGTGCTCAATTCACCCAACAACCCTACCGGATGGACCTTGAGCCGTGAGGAACAACGCACTTTGTTGGCGCATTGCCGCCAAACCGGCACTTGGATCTTGGCCGACGAGGTGTATGAAAACCTGTATTACCTGCCCACCAGCAACGCTTGCGCCCCCAGCTTTTTGGACATCTGCCAGCCCGACGACCGGCTGGTGGTGGCCCACAGTTTTTCCAAAAGCTTCCTCATGACCGGCTGGCGCTTGGGCTGGTTGGTCATGCCCGAGGCCATGACCGCGCACATGGGCAAGCTGATCGAGTTCAACACCTCGTGCGCCAGCACCTTTGTGCAACGCGCCGGGGTGGTGGCTTTGCAACGCGCCGCTGAGGTGACACCCCGGGTGGTGGCGCATTTGAAGGCCTGCCGCGACACCTTGGTGGGCGAGTTGCAGCAGTTGCCGGGGGTGGAATTGACCACGCCAGACGGCGGCATGTACACGTTTTTTCGCCTGCCCGGCCACACCGATGACCTGCAAACCGCCAAACGGCTGGTGGCCGAGGCCGGTTTGGGCTTGGCCCCGGGCAGCGCCTTCGCGCCCGAGGCGCAAGGCTGGCTGCGCTGGTGTTTCGCCTCCAAAGACCTGTCCCGCTTGACGCTTGGGGCCGAGCGGCTGCGGAGATGGTTGGCCAAGCTATAATCTTTTGGCTTTGGGCTTGTAGGCCTGAAGTTCACGCCATCTGGCATTTCCGGCTGTTGGCGCATGTCAAATTTTTTGGAAAACATCATGACAACCTTAAACAAAGCAGACGTCGTCAAGGCCAATGCACGTTCGGCCAACGATACAGGCAGCCCCGAAGTGCAAGTCGCCATCCTGACGGCTCGCATCAATGAACTGACCCCCCACTTCAAAACCCACGCCAAAGACCACCACGGTCGCCGTGGCTTGTTGCGCATGGTCAGCCGTCGACGCAAATTGCTCGACTATCTCAAATCCAAAGACGCCGAGCGCTACACCGCGCTGATCGCCAAATTGGGTTTGCGCAAGTAACACCCCGCACCCATGCCCAACGCCTGAGTCTGTTCATTCACTCAGGCGTTCATGCATGGGGCAGGGCCATCGCAAAGCTGCTGACTCGGTTCGAAGCTGTGTCATTCCAAAAAAAGCTGCTGCATTTTTCTGGAATGGCATCGTTTACTGACAGTGACTTTGGGCTCTGGTGAAGTGGCCCGCACTTCCCGATTTCCACAAGGAACCAAACATGTCTATCTTCAACAAAATCACCAAAACATTTCAGTGGGGCCAACACACGGTCACCCTGGAAACCGGCGAAATCGCCCGCCAAGCCAGCGGCGCTGTGCTGGTCAACATCGATGACACCGTGGTGCTCGCCACCGTCGTCGGCTCCAAAATCGCCAAAGCCGGCCAAGACTTCTTCCCCTTGACCGTCGATTACATCGAGAAAACCTATGCCGCTGGCAAGATTCCTGGCAGCTTCTTCAAACGCGAAGCCAAGCCCAGCGAACTCGAAACCCTGACCAGCCGACTGATCGACCGCCCCATTCGCCCCTTGTTCCCCGAAGGCTTCTACAACGACGTGCATGTGGTCATCCACACCGTGTCCTTGAACCCTGAAGTGGATGCCGACATCGCCGCCATGATCGGCACGTCTGCAGCCTTGGCCATTTCTGGCATCCCATTCAACGGCCCCATCGGCGCCGCCCGCGTGGGCTACATCAACGGCGAATACGTGTTGAACCCCGGCCAAACCCAGCGCAAAGACAGCGTCATGGACTTGGTGGTGGCAGGCACCGAAACCGCTGTGCTGATGGTCGAGTCTGAAGCCCAACAACTGTCAGAAGAAATCATGCTGGGTGCTGTGGTGTTTGGCCACGAGCAAAGCCGTGTGGCCATCAACGCCATCCACGAACTGGTGCGCGACGCAGGCAAGCCTGTGTGGGACTGGACAGCACCTGCCAAAGACGAACCCCTGATTGCCAAAGTGGCTGCACTGGCCGACGACAAATTGGCTGCGGCTTACCAAATCCGCAACAAACAAAGCCGCACCCAAGCGTGCCGCGAAGCCTACGCTGCCGTCATGGCTGGCTTGAAAGCCGATGGCGTCGAATTCGACGGCGTCAAAGTGGAAAACATGTTGTTTGACATCGAAGCGCGTATTGTGCGCAGCCAAATTTTGGCTGGCGAGCCTCGCATCGACGGTCGCGACACCCGCACCGTGCGCCCCATTGAAATCCGCAACGGCGTGCTGCCCCGCACCCACGGTTCCGCCTTGTTCACACGCGGCGAAACACAAGCCTTGGTCATCACCACCTTGGGCACCGAGCGCGACGCACAACGCATCGACGCTTTGGCCGGTGAGTTCGAAGACCGCTTCATGTTCCACTACAACATGCCTCCGTTCGCCACTGGCGAAGTCGGTCGCATGGGCAGCACCAAACGCCGCGAAGTCGGCCACGGTCGCTTGGCCAAACGCGCTTTGGCCGCTTGCTTGCCGTCCAAAGAAGAGTTCCCCTACACCTTGCGTGTGGTGTCTGAAATCACCGAGTCCAACGGCTCATCCTCGATGGCTTCTGTGTGTGGCGGCTGCTTGTCCATGATGGACGCTGGTGTGCCTATGAAAGCGCACGTGGCCGGTATCGCCATGGGCCTCATCAAAGACGGCAACCGTTTTGCGGTGCTCACAGACATCTTGGGCGACGAAGATCATTTGGGCGACATGGACTTCAAAGTGGCCGGTACCACCAACGGCATCACCGCTTTGCAAATGGACATCAAAATCCAAGGCATCACCCAAGAGATCATGCAAGTCGCTTTGGCCCAAGCCAAAGAAGCCCGCATGCACATCCTGGGCAAAATGCAAGACGCCATGGGCGAAGCCAATACCGAAATCAGCAGCTTCGCACCCAAGCTCTACACCATGAAGATCAATCCGGACAAAATCCGTGACGTGATCGGCAAAGGCGGCTCGGTCATCCGTGCCCTGACCGAAGAAACCGGTTGCCAAATCAACATCGAAGAAGACGGCACGATCACCATCGCCGCCACCGACGGGGCCAAGGCCGAAGAAGCCAAACGCCGCATCTCTGAAATCACCGCCGAAGTGGAAATCGGCAAGGTCTACGAAGGCCCGATCACCAAAATTTTGGACTTCGGTGCCCTGGTCAACCTGCTGCCTGGCAAAGACGGTTTGTTGCACATCAGCCAAATCAGCCACGAGCGCATCGCCAAGGTCACCGACGTGTTGGCCGAAGGTCAGATCGTGCGAGTCAAGGTTTTGGAAACCGACGAAAAAGGCCGCATCAAGCTGTCCATGAAAGCCTTGTTGGACCGTCCTGAAGCGCCTGCACAGTCGCACCAAGAGCACGACCAAGCGCCACACCAAGACTAAATCCATGACGCGCAAACTGATTGTGGGCAACTGGAAAATGAATGGCAGCCTGGCTGCCAATCAGGACCTGTTGCACGCCGTCAGTGCGGGTTTGGCAGGCGCTGCTTGCCAAGTGGCGGTGTGTGTGCCTGCGCCTTATTTGGCGCAAGCCCAACAAGCCGCTGCCCATGGTTTGCTCACGGGCGCTCAAGATGTTTCTGCCCACGAGCAAGGTGCTTTCACCGGCGAGGTGTCGGCTGTCATGTTGCGCGAGTTTGGTGTGCGTTTTGCCATCGTCGGTCACTCTGAGCGTCGTCAATACCACGGTGAAACCGATGCCGACGTCGCCACCAAAGCGCAACGCGCCTTGGCCGCGGGCATCACGCCCATTGTGTGTGTCGGGGAAACCTTGGCCGAGCGCGAAGCAGGGCAAACGCAAGCCGTGGTCAAGCGCCAATTGGCGGCGGTCATTCAAACCAACGGGCACTGCATCAGCGAAATCGTGGTGGCTTATGAGCCCGTGTGGGCCATTGGCACAGGCCAAACCGCCACCCCCGAACAAGCGCAAGCGGTGCATGCCTTGTTGCGTGCCCAGTTGGCTGCGGCCACGGCCCACCCCGAGCGCATTGCCTTGTTGTACGGTGGCAGCATGAACGCTGCCAACGCTGCCAGCTTGCTGGCGCAAAACGATATTGATGGTGGCCTGATTGGGGGTGCCTCCCTCAAAGCCACCGATTTTTTGACCATTGTTGCTGCGGCCTCGCACTGACATCCACGGAGTTCCCATGAGCACGCTTCTGAATTTATTGTTGTTGGTCCAAGTCCTGACAGCTTTGGGCATGATTGGCCTCATCTTGGTTCAACACGGCAAGGGCGCCGACATGGGCGCCGCCTTTGGCAGCGGAACATCTGGCAGTTTGTTCGGTGCCACGGGGGGCGCCAACTTTTTGTCCCGCACCACCTCGGTGCTGGCCGCCATCTTCTTCGTCACGACGCTGGCCTTGGCGTACTTCGGCAACTTGCGCCCCGAGTCTTCAGGCAGCGTCCTTGAAGCCGTGCCCGCCAGTGCTGTTCCCCCGCCCGTGAGTGACAGTATCCCTGGTGTCAATCCAGCCGCTAACAGCGTTCCAGCAAGCCCAGCAACTCCCGCGCCTGCCAGCAATGCAGTCCCTCCTGCCGTGCCAGCTCCCGTGGCACCTGCAAGCCCTGCCAATCAAATCCCTGGGAATTGATTTCTCCTCTGGAAAATCGATTCTTCAGAGCAGGATGGGCGTGATTTAAGGTTAAGATGAGTGGCTCTCTGGGGTGCGACGACAGTACGTGCCAAGGGGGGTCAAGACCTGCCGTCGTGGTGAAATTGGTAGACACGCTATCTTGAGGGGGTAGTGGCGAAAGCTGTGCGAGTTCGAGTCTCGCCGACGGCACCATCAAAACGAGAATCACATGAGCCTTGAGCAGTACCTGCCCGTCCTTTTATTCATCCTGGTTGGCTTGGCTGTCGGTGTCGCGCCGCAGCTCATTGGTTATTTGTTGGGCCCTCAAAAACCAGACGCTGAAAAAAACGCCCCCTATGAATGCGGCTTCGAAGCCTTCGAAGACGCCCGCATCAAATTCGACGTGCGCTACTACCTGGTCGCTATTTTGTTCATTCTTTTTGACCTCGAAATCGCGTTTTTATTTCCTTGGGCGGTGTCGCTCAATGAAATTGGTTTCACCGGCTTCATCGCCATGATGATTTTTTTGGGCATTTTGGTCGTGGGCTTTGTCTACGAATGGAAAAAAGGCGCCCTCGATTGGGAATGAACCATGTCACTTGAAGGCGTTTTCAAAGAAGGCTTCATCACCACGTCCTATGACTCGGTGGTCAATTGGGCCAAAACCGGTTCCTTGTGGCCCATGACCTTCGGTCTGGCCTGCTGCGCGGTGGAAATGATGCATGCCGGTGCGTCCCGCTACGACATCGACCGTTTTGGCATGTTGTTTCGCCCCAGCCCACGTCAATCCGATTTGATGATCGTGGCCGGTACCTTGTGCAACAAAATGGCGCCTGCCTTGCGCAAGGTTTACGACCAAATGGCCGAGCCACGTTGGGTGCTGTCCATGGGTTCATGCGCCAACGGCGGCGGCTACTACCACTACAGCTATTCGGTGGTGCGCGGCTGTGACCGCATCGTGCCGGTGGATGTTTACGTGCCGGGCTGTCCACCCACAGCCGAGGCCTTGCTCTACGGCATCTTGCAGTTGCAAAACAAAATCCGCCGCGAAAACACGATCGCCCGTTGAAGCCATGACCCTGACCGTTTCCATTGACACCTTGCAAACCGCGTTGAAAGCGGTGTTGGGTGAGCGCATTCAACAGCTCGATTTGGCTTTAGGCGAGCTCACCCTCACCGTGTCAGCCAAGGATTATTTGCAAGTCGCGCACAGCTTGCGTGACCACCCCGATCTGGCCTTCGAGCAACTCCTTGATTTGTGCGGCATGGACTACAGCGGCTACAAAGACGGCGCTGAATCACGCTACAGCCACAGCCCGCGTTTTGCCGTGGTCAGCCACTTGCTGTCCCTCACCCACAACCGGCGTTTGCGTCTGCGCGTGTTCGCACCCCATGAAGACATGCCGCAAGTGGCCAGCATCACGCCCATTTGGAATTCGGCCAATTGGTTCGAGCGCGAAGCTTTCGATTTGTTCGGCATCTTGTTTGAAGACCACACTGATTTGCGCCGCATCCTCACCGATTACGGTTTCATTGGTCATCCCTTTCGCAAAGACTTCCCCACCAGCGGTCATGTCGAAATGCGCTATGACGCTGAGCAAAAACGCGTCATCTACCAACCGGTCACCATCGAGCCGCGTGAAATCACGCCGCGCATCGTGCGCGAAGACAACTACGGCGGCTTGCACTGAAACACCATGGCCGATATTAAAAATTACACCCTGAATTTGGGCCCCCAACATCCTGCAGCCCACGGCGTTTTGCGCTTGGTGCTCGAGTTGGATGGCGAGGTGGTGCAACGCGCCGACCCGCACATTGGCTTGTTGCACCGGGCCACCGAGAAACTGGCCGAGAGCAAAACCTATTTGCAAACCTTGCCCTACATGGACCGCCTCGACTATGTGTCCATGATGTGCAACGAGCACGCCTACTGCTTGGCCATCGAGAAACTCATGGGCTTGGACGTTCCCATTCGCGCCCAATACATCCGCGTCATGTATGCCGAAATCACACGCATGTTGAACCACTTGATGTGGTTGGGTGCGCATGGTTTCGATTGCGGCGCGATGAACATCCTCATTTATTGCTTCCGTGAACGCGAAGACTTGTACGACATGTACGAAGCTGTGTCTGGTGCCCGCATGCACGCCGCCTACTTCCGACCCGGTGGCGTCTACCGTGATCTGCCCGACACCATGCCGCAGTACCAGGTCAGCAAAATCAAAAACGCCCGCACCATTGCGCGTTTGAACGAGAACCGCCAGGGTTCTTTGCTTGACTTCATCGACGACTTCACCAAACGCTTCCCCAAGTACGTGGACGAGTACGAAACCTTGCTCACAGACAACCGGATTTGGAAACAGCGCACCGTGGGCATTGGTGTGGTGTCGCCAGAACGTGCCAAAAACATGGGCTTCACCGGCCCCATGCTGCGCGGCTCGGGCATTGCCTGGGACTTGCGCAAGCAGCAGCCCTACGATGTCTACGACCAAATGGACTTTGACATTCCTGTGGGCACCGCCGGCGATTGCTACGACCGTTACCTGGTGCGGGTGGCCGAACTGCGTCAATCCAACCGCCTCATCAAACAGTGCGTCGATTGGTTGCGAGCCAACCCCGGACCGGTCATCACCGACAACCACAAGGTGGCGCCGCCGCACCGCGAAGCCATGAAGACCAGCATGGAAGAGTTGATCCATCATTTCAAACTCTTCACCGAAGGTTTCCATGTGCCTGAAGGCGAGGCCTATGCCGCGGTGGAGCATCCCAAGGGCGAGTTTGGTATTTACCTGGTGTCTGATGGTGCCAACAAACCCTACCGCATGAAAATCCGCCCGCCTGGGTTTGCACACTTGGCCGCCATGGACGAAATGGCCAAGGGCCACATGATTTCCGATACCGTGGCCATCATTGGCACCATGGACATCGTGTTCGGGGAAATTGATCGATGAACCAAGCACACAGCCAAACCATGGAAGCGGTTGAATTCTCAGACGCCACCTTGCAACGCTTTGCGCGTGAAGTGGCCAAGTACCCCGCCGAGCAAAAACAGTCTGCTGTGATTGCCTGCTTGTCCATCTTGCAAGAAGAAAACGGCCATGTGTCGCCTGCCCACGAGCAGGCCTTGGCGCATTACCTCGAGATGCCCGTCATGGGCGTGCATGAGGTCTTCACTTTTTACAACATGTTCAATGTGAAGCCGGTCGGTCGCTTCAAAATCAATGTCTGCACCAACCTGCCTTGCCAATTGCGTGCCGGTCATCAAACCCTGCAATACGTTTGCAAAAAGTTGGGTGTCGATGTGGGCGGCACCACCGCGGATGGCCTGTTCACCGTGCAACCTGGCGAATGCATGGGCGCTTGTGCCGATGCGCCGGTGCTCTTGGTGAACGATCGCCACATGTGCAGTTTCATGAGCACCGACAAAATCGACCAGATGATTGACGAACTGCGTGCCAGCAAGGGGCCAGCATGAACCTTGAACAACTCCTCCACAAATACCAAGCCACTGGCCTGGAATCCTGTTTCCATGACCGCCATATCAACCCGCAAATTTATGCAGGTTTGAACGGCCAAAACTGGAGTCTGCAAGACTATGTTGCGCGAGGTGGCTACCAAGCGCTGCGCACTGTGTTGGGTTTGAATGGTGCGGCGGCCCTCACGCAAGACGAGGTGATTGCCATCGTCAAAGAATCGGGTTTGCGTGGCCGTGGTGGTGCGGGCTTTCCCACCGGCTTGAAGTGGAGCTTCATGCCACGCCAGTTTTTTGGTCAAAAATATTTGGTCTGCAACTCGGACGAAGGCGAACCGGGCACCTGCAAAGACCGCGACATCCTCGAGTTCAACCCGCACATCGTCATCGAAGGCATGGCCATTGCAGCCTACGCCATGGGCATCAGCGTGGGCTACAACTACATCCACGGCGAAATTTTCAAAACCTACGAACGCTTTGAAGCGGCGTTGGAAGAAGCCCGAGCCGCTGGCTATTTGGGTGACAAGATTTTGGGCAGCGACTTCAGCTTTGAACTTCATGCCACTCACGGGTTTGGCGCTTACATCTGCGGCGAAGAAACCGCCTTGCTTGAATCCTTGGAAGGTAAAAAAGGCCAGCCACGCTTCAAGCCGCCCTTTCCCGCCAGCTTTGGCGTGTATGGCAAGCCCACCACGATCAACAACACCGAAACCTTTGCGGCCGTGCCGTGGATCATTCGCAATGGGGGTGCCGCCTACTTGGCTTGCGGCAAGCCCAACAACGGCGGCACGAAAATTTTCTCGGTCAGTGGCGATGTCGAGCGCCCTGGCAACTATGAAGTGCCCATGGGCACACCGTTTGCCAAACTCCTTGAGTTGGCCGGTGGCATGCGCGGTGGCCGCGCTTTGAAAGCGGTCATCCCTGGCGGCTCTTCAGCACCCGTGTTGCCAGCGTCCATCATGATGGACATCACCATGGACTACGACGCGATTGCCAAAGCGGGTTCCATGTTGGGCTCCGGTGCGGTCATCGTTTTGGACGACACGCGTTGCATGGTCAAGAGCTTGCAACGTTTGTCTGCCTTTTACATGCACGAATCTTGCGGCCAATGCACCCCTTGCCGTGAAGGCACGGGTTGGTTGTCGCGCATGGTCGACCGGATTGAAACCGGGCAGGGCCGTCCCAGCGACATGGACTTGCTGGACAACGTGGCCGAGAACATCATGGGGCGCACCATTTGCGCTTTGGGTGACGCTGCAGCCATGCCGGTACGCGGCATGCTCAAGCATTTCCGTCCCGAGTTTGAACACCACATCACGCACAAGACCTGCATGGTCTCGTCCTACGTTTAAGCAGGCTGCACACCATGGTAGAAATTGAGATTGACGGTAAGAAGGTAGAGGTTGCGCCGGGTAGCGTGGTGATTCAGGCGGCCGAGCAAGCGGGCACCTTCATTCCGCATTTTTGTTATCACAAGAAACTGAGCATCGCCGCCAACTGCCGCATGTGCTTGGTGGACGTGGAGAAAGCCCCCAAGCCCATGCCTGCTTGCGCCACACCGGTGACGCAAGGCATGGTGGTGCACACCAAATCCGAGCGTGCCATCAAGGCGCAAAAGTCGGTGATGGAATTTCTGCTCATCAACCATCCGCTGGATTGCCCCATCTGTGACCAAGGTGGTGAATGCCAATTGCAAGACCTGGCGGTAGGCTACGGCGGTGGTGCCTCGCGTTACGACGAAGAAAAACGCGTGGTGTTCCACAAAGATGTCGGGCCACTCATCAGCATGGAAGAGATGAGCCGCTGCATCCATTGCACCCGCTGTGTGCGCTTTGGCCAAGAGATTGCTGGCAGCATGGAGCTGGGCATGTCGCACCGTGGCGAGCATTCTGAAATCGAAACCTTTGTTGGCCACACCGTGGACTCCGAACTCTCGGGCAACATGATTGATATCTGCCCTGTGGGCGCACTCACCAGCAAACCCTTCCGTTACCAAGCCCGCACTTGGGAGCTGAGCCGACGCAAGTCCATCAGCCCGCATGACGCGACCGGTGCCAACCTCATCATCCAAGTGAAGAACAACCAGGTGATGCGTGTGGTGCCCTTGGACAATGAAGAGGTGAATGAATGTTGGATTGCCGACCGCGACCGCTTCAGCTACGAAGCCTTGAACGGCCCCGACCGCCTGACCCAACCCATGCTCAAGCAAGACGGTCAGTGGATCACGGTTGACTGGACCACGGCGCTTGAATACGTGGCCAACGGCGTCAAACAAATCAAACAAGACCATGGTGCCCAAGCACTGGGTTGTTTGGCCAGTCCGCACAGCACCTTGGAAGAACTGCACTTGGCCACGCAATTCATGCGCGGCTTGGGCAGCGACAACATCGACAGCCGATTGCGTGCTGCTGAATTCCCAACCGATGGTCAGGTGTGTTGGTTGGGCACTTCAGTGGCGTCCTTGTCCACCCTAGAGCGTGTGTTGGTGGTGGGCAGCAACTTGCGCAAAGACCATCCATTACTCGCCCAACGCATTCGCCAAGCAGCGCGGCGTGGTGCCCAAGTGCATGCCTTGAACGACAAGGTGATGGACTGGGCCATGCCTGTGACCCAAACCCTCACGTCGCCCAGCGCCACATGGGTGCAAGCCTTGGCCAACATCGCTGCGGCCATTGCGAAACAAACCTCGGTGGTGGCCCCTGTGTCGGGCAACGCAGATGACGCCACGGCACAAGCCATTGCCACGTCCTTGCTGAGTGGTGAACGCAAGGCCCTCTTGTTGGGCAATGCAGCCGCCCACCATGCCAAAGCCAGCAGCTTGCTGAGTTTGGCCAACTGGATGGCTGCACAAACCGGTGCCAGCGTGGGTTACCTGGGTGAAGCCGCCAACACCGTGGGTGCCCAGTTGGTGAAAGCCCAGCCTGTGCAAGGCGGCATGAACACGGCGCACATGTTGCAAGCCGATGCCTTGAAAGCTTTGTTCTTGTTGAATATCGAACCTGCCCAAGACTGCGCGGGTGGCCAAGCGGCCATGGCGCATTTGGGTCGCACCGCCATGGTGGTCACCCTGTCGCCGTTCAAAACCAATTTGGACATCAGCGATGTGCTGTTGCCCATTTCACCTTTCACCGAAACCGCCGGTACCTTTGTCAACACCGAAGGACGTGCGCAAAGTTTCCACGGCGTGGTGCGGCCCCTGGGTGAGACACGACCCGCATGGAAAGTCTGGCGTGTGTTGGGCAGTTTGTTGAACCTGCCCGGCTTTGGTTTTGACAGCATTGAAGAGGTGAGGGCGCAAGCGCTGCCCACCGACATGGCTGCGCGTTTGTCCAACGCTTGCAACCAAGCCATTGACCTGACACCTGCCACCCAAGCGCCCGTCACAGCGTCCATCTATCAACTCGATGGCTTGGTGCGCCGAGCCCCGGCCTTGCAACACACCGCTGACGCAGAGGTGGCGCATGGTTGATTGGATGTTCAATACCGGCGCCTCCTTGTTTGCAGGCACTTGGTGGACGGACATGGGCTGGCCGGTGGTCTGGACGCTGGTGAAAATCATCGGCGTGGTGCTGCCTTTGCTTTTGTGTGTGGCTTACCTGACCTTGTGGGAACGCAAAGCGATTGGCTTTACCCAAATTCGTGTCGGCCCCAACCGTGTGGGCCCCTACGGCTTGCTGCAACCGATTGCTGATGCGCTGAAGATTCTGACCAAAGAAATCATCCTGCCCACCAAAGCCAGTTCGGGCCTGTTCTACCTGGGCCCCGTCATGACCATGATGCCGGTGCTGGCCGCTTGGGCTGTGGTGCCTTTTGGCCCCGAGGTGGTGTTGGCCGATATCAACGCGGGCTTGTTGTTTTTGATGGCGATCACCTCGCTTGAGGTCTACGGCATCATCATTGCGGGGTGGGCCTCGAATTCCAAATACGCTTTCTTGGGTGCACTGCGTGCCTCCGCACAAATGGTCAGTTACGAAATCGCGATGGGCTTTTGCTTGGTCGTGGTGCTGATGGTGTCGGGCAGTTTGAACATGTCGGACATTGTTTTGGGACAAAACAAAGGCATGTTTGCCGAACAAGGTTGGGGCTTTTTGTCATGGAACTGGTTGCCCTTGCTGCCCATTTTCATCATCTTCTTCATCGCCAGTTTGGCTGAAACCAACCGCCATCCGTTTGACGTGGTCGAAGGTGAGTCCGAGATTGTTGCCGGTCACATGATCGAGTACTCGGGCATGTCCTTTGCCATGTTCTTCTTGGGCGAATACGCCAACATGATTTTGGTGTCCACCATTGCCGTTGTGCTGTTTTTGGGTGGTTGGTTGCCACCGGTTGATGTTGCTTGGTTGGCCTGGGTGCCCGGTTGGATATGGATGGCCATCAAAACCTTCTGCGTCGTCACCATGTTTTTGTGGGTACGCGCCACTTTCCCACGCTACCGCTACGACCAATTGATGCGTTTGGGATGGAAAGTTTTCATCCCCCTCACCTTGGTGTGGTTGGTGGTGATTGGCATCTGGATGCAAACCCCTTGGAATATTTGGAATTGAGGCCACACGCATGAACCGCCCTTCCACCACTGCTGTCGCGCCGTTTTCTTGGCTTGATTTCTTCTCTAGCTTTTTGCTGTTGGAGTTTTTCAAAGGCTTTGCCATCACCGGTCGCTATATGTTTGCCCGCAAGATCACGGTGCAATTTCCTGAAGAAAAAACACCGCTGAGCCCGCGTTTTCGTGGCCTGCACGCCTTGCGCCGCTACGAAAACGGCGAAGAGCGTTGCATCGCCTGCAAATTGTGCGAGGCCGTGTGTCCCGCCATGGCCATCACCATCGAATCCGATGTGCGTGCCGATGGCCAGCGTCGCACCACCCGCTATGACATTGATCTGACCAAATGCATTTTTTGCGGCTTTTGCGAAGAAAGTTGCCCTGTCGATTCGATTGTTGAAACCCACATCTTTGAATACCACGGTGAAAAACGTGGCGACCTGTACTTCACCAAAGACATGTTGCTGGCCGTGGGCGACCGATATGAGCCGCAAATTGCGGCCAACAAGGCAGCCGATGCCAAGTACCGTTAACCCCTTGGAAAGATAGCAACATGGACGTCAAATCAGTTCTGTTCTACGCTTTTGCCGCTGTGCTGCTGTTTGCCGCCGTGCGTGTCATCACGGTGCGCAACCCCGTGCACGCCGCCCTCTACCTGATCTTGGCGTTTTTTCAAGCCGCTGGTATTTGGATGTTGTTGCATGCCGAGTTCTTGTCCATCACCTTGGTGCTGGTCTACGTGGGTGCGGTGATGGTGTTGTTCTTGTTTGTGGTGATGATGATTGACGTCAATCTTGAAAAGCTCAAACAAGGGTTTTGGAACAACTTCCCTTTGGCCGCTTCGATTGGCGCGGTGCTGGCCCTTGAATTGGCGTCGGTACTGATGGGCGGATTCCGCTCGGCACCTGCCCCGGCACCTGTGCTTGATGCCAATGGCGGCACGATTTCAAACACCAAAGAATTGGGTATCGCCCTCTACACCGATTATCTTTATCCGCTGGAAGTAGCCGCTGTTATTTTGTTGGTGGCCATCATTGCAGCGATTGCGCTCACCATGCGCAAGCGCCAAGACAATAAATTGCAAGACCCTGCAGAACAAATCAAGGTCAAACCGGCAGACCGCTTGCGCATGGTCAAAGTCGATCCTGTGCACCAAGCCTTGGTGCCTCCCCCCGCCCCTGAGGAGCCCAAAGCATGACTGTCACTCTTGGCCACTATCTGACCCTCAGCGCCGTGCTGTTTGCCTTGTCGGTCATTGGCATCTTTTTGAATCGCAAAAATCTCATTGTGTTGTTGATGGCCATCGAACTGATGCTGCTGGCAGTCAACACCAATTTCGTGGCCTTCTCGCATTACTTGGGTGACATGCAAGGTCAAATTTTTGTGTTCTTCATCATGACAGTCGCAGCAGCTGAGTCGGCCATTGGTTTGGCCATCTTGGTCTTGTTGTTCCGAAACCGTTCCAGCGTCAATGTGGACGAACTCAATGTCCTCAAGGGCTGACCTGATTCATGAGCCAAACCATTCAAGCTTCCACCCTGCTCACCGTCGCCCTGGCCCCGTTGGTCGGCGCACTGTTGGCTGGTATTTTGGGCACGCAATTGGGCGGCGCACACCTGAGCCGTCGCATGTCCCACACGCTCACTATCTTGGGCGTGCTGGTGTCCTTTGTCTTGTCCGCGCAAACGCTCTACAGCGTGGTGACCGAAGGCGCACGTTTCAATGAAACCCTCTACACCTGGATGGAAGTGGGTGGTTTGAAAATGGAAATTGGCTTCATGGTCGATGGCCTGACCGCCATGATGATGTGCGTCGTGACCTTCGTGTCTTTGATGGTTCATATCTACACCATCGGCTACATGGAAGAAGACAAGGGCTACAACCGCTTCTTCGCCTACATCTCCTTGTTCACCTTCTCCATGCTGATGCTGGTGATGAGCAACAATTTGTTGCAACTTTTCTTTGGCTGGGAAGCCGTGGGCTTGGTGTCTTATTTGCTCATTGGTTTTTGGTTCAACAAACCAAGTGCCGTGTTTGCCAACATGAAAGCTTTTTTGGTCAACCGCGTGGGTGACTTTGGCTTCATCTTGGGCATTGGCCTGATTGCCGCCTACGCAGGCTCACTGAATTACACCGAGGTTTTTGGCAAAGCGGCCGAGTTGGGCGCACTGCAATTGCCGGGCACTGAATGGATGTTGGTGACGGTCATTTGCATTTGCTTGTTTGTGGGTGCCATGGGCAAGTCAGCGCAGTTCCCACTGCATGTTTGGTTGCCCGATTCCATGGAAGGCCCGACACCCATTTCTGCTTTGATTCACGCCGCCACCATGGTGACGGCAGGCATCTTCATGGTCGCTCGCATGTCGCCCTTGTTCGAGTTGTCTGACACCGCCTTGAACTTGATCTTGGTGGTCGGGTCCATCACCGCGCTCTTCATGGGTTTCTTGGGCATTGTGCAAAACGACATCAAGCGGGTGGTGGCTTATTCCACCTTGTCCCAGTTGGGTTACATGACGGTGGCGCTTGGTGCTTCGGCTTATTCGGTGGCGGTGTTCCACCTGATGACCCATGCCTTTTTCAAAGCCTTGTTGTTCTTGGGGGCGGGCTCGGTCATCATGGGCATGCACCACAACCAAGACATCCGTTGGATGGGCGGTGTGCGCAAGTACATGCCCATCACCTGGATCACGTCTTTGCTGGGTTCCTTGGCCCTGATCGGCACACCGTTGTTCTCCGGCTTTTATTCCAAAGACAGCATCATCGAAGCGGTGGCAGCCAGCCATTTGCCTGCTGCGTCTTGGGCGCACTTGGCGGTGTTAGCGGGTGTTTTCATCACCGCCTTCTATTCTTTCCGCATGTATTTCTTGGTGTTCCACGGCAAAGAACGTTTTGACCAAAACCCAGATGCCCACCACGACCACGGTCATGGCCACGATGCCCACCAAGCTCCCCATGAGTCGCCATGGGTGGTGACGCTGCCTTTGGTGTTGTTGGCCATTCCATCGGTATTGATTGGCTACTTCACCATCGAGCCCATGCTGTTTGGCGACTTTTTCAATGATGCCATCGCCGTCAACCATGGCTTGCACCCTGCCATGAGCGAGTTGGGTGACAAATTCCACGGTGCTTTGGCCATGGCTGAACATGGTTTGAGTACTTGGCCCTTCATATTGGCTTTGGCGGGTGTTGTTGTGGCCTATTACATGTACATGATCAACCCGCGTGTGCCCGCTGCCATTGAGCGCATGTTCAAGCCCGTGCACACCTTGTTGGTCAACAAATACTACCTAGACGCTTTCAACGAGCAAGTGTTGGCCCGCGGTACCCGCTTGCTGGCCACTGGTTTGTGGAAGGGTGGCGACCAAGGCGTGATCGATGGTTTTGTGGTCAACGGTTCTTGGCAACTGATTGGACGGGTTGCTCGTTTTGCACGTCGTTTGCAAACTGGCTATCTCTACCACTATGCCTTGTTGATGATTTTGGGCATGTTTGCTCTGATCACTTATTTTGTGTGGATCAAGCGATGAGAACGATGACAGAAATGATCCACTTTGACATGAGAGAGTCGCCATGGGAATCCTGAGCCTGGCCATTTGGACCCCCATTTTTTTTGGCGTGTTGTTGTTGGCTTTTGGCCGTGATGAGCATGCCAAGTTGGTGCGTTGGGCGGCACTATTTGCTGCAGTCATCAGTTTCTTGGTGACCTTGCCTTTGTACACCGCATTTGACGTTGCCAGCGGAGCCATGCAGTTTGTTGAAAAAATGCCTTGGATCCTGCGCTTCAACATGCATTACCACTTGGGTGTGGACGGCATCTCCTTGTGGTTTGTCTTGCTCACCGCCTTCATCACCATCATCGTGGTGATTGCTGGATGGGAAGTCATCACCGAGCGCGTGAACCAATACATGGGCGCATTTTTGGTGCTGAGCGGCGTGATGATTGGGGTGTTTTGCGCCTTAGACGGCATGTTGTTCTATGTCTTCTTTGAAGCCACTTTGATTCCCATGTACTTGATCATCGGTGTTTGGGGTGGACCGAACAAAATCTACGCAGCGTTCAAGTTTTTCCTCTATACCTTGCTCGGTTCCTTGTTGATGCTGGTGGCCCTGATCTACCTCTACATCGCGTCAGAGGGCAGTTTTGATCTGGCCACTTGGCAACAACTGCCGTTGGCATCGAAACCGCAAACCTTGTTGTTCTTCGCCTTCTTTGCCGCCTTCGCGGTGAAGGTGCCGATGTGGCCGGTGCACACTTGGTTGCCCGATGTGCACGTGGAAGCCCCCACCGGTGGCTCGGCCGTCTTGGCCGCCATCATGCTGAAGTTGGGCGCTTATGGTTTCTTGCGTTTCTCCTTGCCGATCACCCCTGATGCGTCACAAGAATGGGCTTGGCTGATGATCGCCTTGTCTTTGATTGCCGTGGTGTATGTGGGCTTGGTGGCTGTGGTGCAGCAAGACATGAAAAAACTCGTGGCGTATTCGTCGGTGGCGCACATGGGCTTCGTCACCTTGGGCTTTTTTGTGTTCAGCAGCTTGGGCGTCAGTGGTGGCATCGTGCAAATGATCGCCCACGGCTTTGTCTCAGCCGCCATGTTCTTGTGCATCGGCGTCCTGTATGACCGCGTCCATTCGCGTGAAATTGCCAGCTATGGCGGCGTGGTCAACACCATGCCCAAGTTCGCCGCTTTTGCTTTGTTTTTCGCCATGGCCAATTGCGGCTTGCCCGGCACCGCTGGGTTTGTCGGTGAATGGATGGTCATTTTGGCCACCGTCAAATTCAATTTCTGGCTGGGTCTTTTGGCCGCCTCCGCCCTCATCTTTGGCGCGGCTTATACCTTGTGGATGGTCAAGCGGGTGTATTTGGGCCCCGTCACCAATGACGATGTCCGCGCCCTGAAAGACATCAACGCCCGCGAATTTTTGATGCTGAGTTTGTTGGCCTTGGCTGTGCTGTGGATGGGTGTCTATCCCAAGCCTTTCACCGATGTGATGAATGTCTCTGTCGATCAGTTGTTGGCACATGTGGCCACCAGCAAGTTGCCGCAATGATCTGCCCGATGACCTACTTTGGAATTCAAGAATGATGGACAACTACAACTGGGTGACGGCTTATCCCGAAATCGTGTTGCTGGTCATGACCTGTGTCATCGCCCTGGTGGACCTGTGGGTGACCAGTCCGAAGCGCAGTCTGACCTATGGTTTGAGCATGATCACCTTGGGCGTGGTGGCGCTGATGCAAGCCTATTTGGCCACCACTGGTGAAACCCATTACGGCTTTGGCCACATGGTGGTCTCCGACGCCATGGGCAATTGGCTCAAGTGTTTTGCCACGCTGGCGGTGATGGTCACTTTGGTGTACGGGCGCCCCTATGCCGCCGAACGAAGCATGTTGGATGGTGGTGAATTGTTCACCCTGAGCTTGTTGTCTTTGCTCGGCATGTTTGTCATGATTTCCGGCAACAACTTCTTGGTCATTTACTTGGGTCTGGAGTTGCTCACCTTGTCCAGTTACGCCTTGGTGGCTTTGCGGCGTGACAACGGCAACGCCACCGAAGCGGCCATGAAGTATTTTGTGTTGGGCGCCTTGGCCAGTGGCTTCTTGCTGTATGGCTTGTCCATGCTGTACGGCGCCACAGGAACCTTGGACTTGACCGGCGTGTTTGCCGCCGTGGGCAGTGGCCACATCAAGCACCAAGTGTTGGTTTTGGGTTTGGTGTTCGTGGTCTGTGGCATTGCATTCAAATTTGGCGCAGCACCCTTTCACATGTGGGTACCCGATGTTTATCAAGGGGCACCTACCGCCGTCACCTTGATGATTGCGGGCGCCCCGAAATTGGCGGCCTTTGCCTTGATGATGCGCTTGCTGGTTGACGGCTTGTTGCCACTGGCCATTGATTGGCAGCAAATGTTGGGCGTCTTGGCCTTGGCCACCCTGTTGGTCGGCAATTTCACGGCCATTGCACAAACCAATTTGAAACGCATGCTGGCTTTTTCCACCATTGCACAAATGGGTTTTGTCTTCATTGGCATGTTGTCGGGCGTCACCTATGGCAACACCTTGTCAGCGGCCAACGCCTACAGCTCGGCCATGTTCTACATGGTCACCTATGTGCTCACCACCTTGGGCGTGTTCGGCGTCATTTTGTTGTTGGCGCGTGAAGGCTTTGAGAGCGAAGAAATTTCTGATTTGGCTGGCTTGAACCAGCGCAGTCCTTTGTTTGCTGGGGTCATGGCCATCTGCTTGTTCTCCTTGGCGGGTGTGCCGCCCTTGGTCGGTTTCTTCGCCAAGTTGTCAGTGCTGCAAGCCTTGGTGTCTTCAGGACAAACCAGTGCTTTGTTGCTGGCCGTTTTTGCCGTCATGATTTCCCTGGTGGGCGCGTTTTATTACTTGCGCGTCATCAAGGTCATGTACTTTGACCCGCCCTTGACTGCCAGCACCGTGTCTGCCGACACCCAGGTGCGCGTCGTGCTGGGCATCAACGGCGCGTTGGTGTTGGTGCTGGGGTTGTTGCCCGGTGGTCTGATGGGTTTGTGTGCAGACGCTGTGGTCAAGGCTTTGGGGACTTGACGCCCACGGCTTTCGCACTTGCGGCATATCTGTCATGATGACGCCATGAAAGTCCTGAACCTCCAATGCCAACACCAGCACGTCTTTGAAGGCTGGTTTGCGTCTGAGGACGACTACCAGTCGCAGCGGGCCCAAGACCTCGTTTCCTGCCCTCTGTGTGGCAACCACGACATCAGCAAAATGCTGAGCGCACCGCGACTGAACCTGAGCACCTCTCGCTCTGAGCGAGTTTCTGAAGCACCCTCTGAAGAACGTGCCTTGGCCACGGTGCCAGCCGCCGCACCGGCGGTCACCATGCCCGCAGACATGCAAGCCGCGTGGATGCACATGGTGCAACACGTGATGGCCCACACCGAAGACGTGGGCACACAGTTTGCCGATGAAGCCCGCAAGATGCATTACGGTGAAACCGAAGAGCGTGGCATTCGCGGGCGCGTCAGCTTGGACGAAACCCAGGCCTTGTTGGAAGAGGGCATCCATGTGATGCCATTGCCACTGCCCGAAGCCCTGAAAGGGCCGGTTCATTAGTTTTATTTGTTTTTCAATTTACCGCGTGGCGCCACAAAGGTGGTGGGTGGCACAGGACGGTCACCCGGCACGATGACCTTGGGTGGCGAGGTGTCCTTTTTGGGTTTTTTGGACATCTTGTTGCTGCGTTGTTCGCCTTTGGCCATGGGGTTCCCCTGTTGAATGTGCAGGGATTATCACCTCAGCCCCGCGCCAAGGTGACGCCACCGTCCACCACCAAGGTGTGGCCCACCACATAGTCGCTGGCGTTGCTGCTCAGGTAAATGGCTGCCGCCGCCATGTCCTCGTCTTTGCCAATGCGGCGTGCCGGAATGGTTTGTGCGGTGGCGTCACCATGGTCGCGTGCTTCGCGGTTCATCTCGGAGGCAAAAGCACCGGGTGCGATGGCATTCACACAGATGCCGTCTTTGATGAGTTCAAGCGACATGCGCTTGGTCAGGTGAATCACACCCGCCTTGCTGGCCGCATACGAATAGGTTTCCCACGGGTTGACCGAGAGGCCGTCGATGGACGCGATGTTGATCACCTTGGCCATGTGTTGCTTGGCCGCTTGGCGCAGCATGGGGGCCAAGGCTTGCGTCAAGAAAAACGGCGTTTTCATGTTGAGGTCCACCACCTTGTCCCAACCTGCTTCGGGGAATTCGTCAAACGGCGCACCCCAGGCTGCACCCGCGTTGTTGATCAAGATGTCCAGGTGTTTTTCTTTCTCGCCCAACTGTTGCACCAACTGCGCAATGCCTTCTTTGTTGGATATATCCAAAGGCATGGAGATGCAGGTGCCAAAGGCAGACAGTTCTTTGGCGGTGGCGTCACAAGCTGCGGCTTTGCGGGCCGTGATGTAAACCCGTGCGCCTTGGCACAAGAGGCCTTTGGCGATCATGCGGCCAATGCCCCGCGAGCCGCCGGTGACGAGGGCCACGCGGCCTTGCAATGAGAAGAGTTCGGTGGCGTTCATGTTGTCTCCATTTAGATGATTATTTCGCCCAACTGTCCTTCAACCCCACCGCCCTGTTGAACACCAAATGTGCTGACGAGTGGTCCACCCGATCCGTCACAAAGTAGCCGAATCGTTCAAACTGAAATTTCTGATCGGGCAAGGCATTCAGCAAGGAAGGTTCTACGAAGGCCTGCACCACTTGCAAGCTGTGGGGGTTCAAGGCTTCCAAAAAGTCTTTGCCACCGGCGTCGGGTTGGGCATCACTGAACAGGCGGTCGTACAAACGCACTTCGGCTTGCACGCCATCGGCCACGCCTACCCAGGTGATCACGCCTTTGGCTTTCACGCTGTCCGAGCCAGCCGTGCCGCTCTTGGTTTCAGGAAACACCTTGGCATGCACTTCGGTCACCACGCCGTTGGCGTCTTTGCTGCAGCCCGTGCACTCGACCACAAAGCCGCCTTTCAAGCGCACCACCGCGCCTGCGCTGGTTGAGCCGTCAGGGTTCAGCTTGGGCGGACTCAGGCGTTTGTAGCCCTTGGGCGGCACTTCTTCAAAGTCTTCGCGTTCAATCCACACTTCTTTGCCGATGCTGAATTGACGCGCCGCAGGTTCAGGCTGGCCTTCAGGCGGATGTGGCAAGGCGGGCAGGGTGCAAGCCTCCAAGTGACCGGCTCCGAAGGCCTCGTCCCAGTTGGTCAGAACCAACTTGACGGGATTCAGCACAGCCATGGCGCGGTGCGCGGTGTGCTCTAAGGTTTCGCGCAAGCAGCCTTCCAAGGTGCTGTAGTCGATCCAGCTGTCCGATTTGGTGACGCCAATGCGCTCGGCAAACAGCTGCAAGCTCTCGGGTGTGTAGCCACGGCGTCGCAAACCGACGATGGTGGGCATCCGCGGGTCGTCCCAGCCGCTGACTTTGCCCTCGTTCACCAGTTGGGCCAGCTTGCGTTTGCTGGTGATGACGTAGGTGAGGTTCAGCCGTGCAAATTCGTATTGCTTGGGCGCAGGCGCGGCCAACAAACCCGACACCGTGCTGCCATCCGCCAGTGTGGCGGCTTGCGACAAGCGCTCCATCAGCCAGTCGTAAAACGGGCGTTGGTCCTCGAATTCCAAGGTGCAAATGCTGTGGGTGATTTGCTCTAGCGCGTCTTCGATGGGATGCGCAAAGGTGTACATCGGGTAGATGCACCATGTGTCACCGGTGTTGTGGTGCGTGGCGCGGCGAATGCGGTAGATGGCCGGGTCGCGCATGTTGATGTTGGGCGAGGCCATGTCAATTTTGGCGCGAAGCACAGCGGCACCATCGGCTAATTTGCCGTCGCGCATCTCGCGAAAGCGGGCCAGGTTCTCGGCCACGGACCGGCTGCGATAGGGGCTGTTGACACCGGGCTTGCCAAAGTCGCCGCGGTTGAGGCGCATTTCATCAGCCGTTTGTTCGTCCACATAGGCATGGCCGGTTTGAATCAAATGCTCGGCGGCGCGGTACATGAAATCGAAATAGTCGCTGGCTTGGTAGGGCGCGTCGTTGCCCGGTTGGCGCCAATCAAAGCCCAGCCACTTCACCGCATCGATGATGCTGTTCACATACTCGGTGTCTTCTTTTTCGGGGTTGGTGTCGTCAAAGCGCAGGTGGCACACGCCGCCATAGTCACGCGCCAAACCGAAGTTGATGCAAATGCTTTTGGCGTGGCCCACATGCAAATAGCCATTGGGCTCGGGCGGAAAGCGGGTGCGGATTTTGGCGGGGTCTGGCTGCCCTTGGGCGTGGTGCGCTGCGTCCCCGGGGCTGCCCGCCCAGCGGCGGCTGGCATAGGTGCCTTTTTCAAGGTCACTCTCGATGATCTGGCGCAGAAAGTTGCTGGGTTTGTGTTCTTCGGGTGTGGCTGGGGCAGGAGGTTGGGTCATGCAGTGATTTTAGGGGGCTCAAGTTCGCGTTTAAAGCCAGCCCGGCCACTCATGCCAAACCAAGTTGCCCAAGTAACGCGAGGGCAACAGGGTGAAACCACCCGCAATCAGGCAATCACGACAGCGCACAGGGCTGCGGTCATGTGAACAGCAATGAGGGGGGTGAGTTGCATGTCAAAGTTTCCGTCTTAATCGTTGTTCCAAGTGCTTCATGCGCATCAAATCTTGCAATAGGAATACCTCGATAAACCTGATCCATCAATTCGCGTGGCGTCACAATGCGCATGGATTGAACTGCATACATGGTCAACAAAACCTTATCGCCGGTGACAAAATAATCTGCACCGGTTTGCACCGCGTCGGCCAGCACCCAGCCGTCATCGGGGTCGGCGCAAGGCACGGGCTCCATTGCTTTGGGTGACACATTCAGCAACTCTGCAATTTGAGCCAATTGAGCCGCAACCACTACAGCAGGAAAACCCATTTTGTGGCGAAGAATGCGGGCCGTTTCGCCAAGCACGGTTTCGCTGATGAACACCTGCCTCTGAGAGATTTCTTGAACCTCAAACAGCAACTGCCGACACAGCGCCGAGCCACGCAGTGCTGAAACCAGGACGTTGCTGTCGACAAACACTTTCATGGCTTGGAAATGCGACTGCGGTTGATTTCGCGGCGCTCTTGCCGATAGTCATCGCACAGCTTCATCACATCGTCATCCGAATAAACGCCTGCGGCCAAGAAATGTGGCGCCATAGGTGTGGCGGCCGCTTCCCATTGAAGTTTGAACACATGGGCTTGCAATGCTTGTCTTGCCAGTTCGCTTTTGCTGGTGCCCGTTTGTGCGGCCAAGCTGGTCAGTTGGGCGTCGAGTTGCGCATCCAGGCGCAAAGTGAGCATGCTCATGGGGACTCCTTTATTTGTATGACATCGTAATACAGCAAGTTTCAAGAATCAATTTAAAACTATTCAGAAATACAAAGCTTAAAATAATTCCAATTTATTCAAAAGGATACGCCGTGGACTTCATGTTGTTATTCAAAGCGGCCGTCATGGGTGTGGTGGAAGGGTTGACCGAGTTCCTGCCTATTTCTTCCACCGGCCACCTCATCCTAGCGGGCGCCTTGCTGGGCTTTGACGACGAGAAGGCCAAGGTGTTCGACATCGCCATTCAAACCGGCGCCATCTTGGCCGTGGTCATCGTTTATTGGGAAAAAATTGCCAGCACCGTGGTGGCCTTGCCCACCCAGCGCTTGGCACGGCGCTTTGTCTTGAATGTGCTCATCGCTTTTGTGCCAGCCGTGATCTTGGGCTTGTTGTTTGGCAAGGCCATCAAAGCGCATTTGTTCACGCCCACCGTGGTGGCGTCCAGCTTCATCATCGGCGGTTTCATCATTTTGTGGGTGGAAGGTTGGGGCCGCAAACCTTTGCACGATGGCCACCCCGATGACCATGCGCGCATCGTCAACGTGGAAAGCATGACACCCTTAGACGCCTTGAAAATTGGTTTGGTGCAATGCTTGGCCATGATCCCAGGCACCAGCCGCAGCGGGGCCACCATCATTGGCGGTATGTTGCTGGGTCTGAGTCGCAAGGCCGCCACCGACTTCTCGTTTTACCTGGCCATTCCCACACTCATTGGCGCAGGCGCTTACAGCCTGTACAAAGATCGTGCGCTGCTCAGCATGGCCGATGTGCCCATGTTTGCGGTGGGGTTGGTGTTCTCGTTCCTGAGCGCCTGGGCTTGTGTGCGCTGGCTGCTGCGCTACATCGCCACACACACTTTCGTGGTGTTTGCCTACTATCGCATTGCCTTTGGTGTGGTGGTGCTGGTCACGGCTTACAGTGGTTTGGTGAATTGGCAGGCTTAGTTATTTAGCCACCACGGGCCCCAGCATGTTCACCACTGCGGCTTCTATGGCAGCAGCGGTGGCCACCGGACTTTCCATCGGCACCAGGTGCGTGCCGTCGATGATGGTGATGCGCCCCTTGGTGACCCGCTTGGTGAAGTCGCTGCCTGCAATCCGCATTTCACGCGAATGCCGTGCCGCCACCAAACTCACTGGGCACTTCAAAGGATGCCGCTTGAGGATGCGCTCTAAGTTGTGCGGCACGCTGTTGTAAATCTGGGTTTCAATGTCGCGCGAGAAGCTTAAAACGCGTTGCAATTGACCGTCCACCAACGCTTCTTCGGTGCCGTATTGGATGTAGTCTTCCAACACTTGCGGGTGCCAGCGGGCGAAATGTTTTTTGCTGGCAAAGTGCGCCCGCACCTCGTCCAAGTTGGCCCACACATGGCGGCGTTTCTGACTCACCGCACCGGGTGAAAATTTATTCGTCAAGGACAATTTTTTGGACAGCTGCAACACATGGGCTTGCCAACCGGCCACGGCGGGTGCATCCACCATCACCACGGCATGAGCCAACTCGGGGTGCTGCGCGGCCAACATCAAACTCAGCATGCCGCCCAAGGAGTGCCCCACGAACACCACCGGGCCGGTGTGCGCAGCCACCAAGGGCTTGGCGAAGGCCAACAGTTCTTCCACCAAATGCGGCCAGTTGCTGCTGACCGGGTAGGCTGGGTTGTGGCCGATTTTTTCAAGCGAATGCACTTGCAAACCACGGCGGCGCAATTCGTTCAACATCACGCTGTAGGTGCTGGCCGGAAAACTGTTGCCATGAAAAAAAAGCACCAACGGTGTGCCGCTGGGGATGGGTCTTGCAAGCGCTGGGGTCATGTGAGTTTCTTCAAGGCGTACAGCGCGTCCAGCGCTTCGCGGGGGGTGAGGCTGTCGGGGTCGAGTTGGTTCACAGCGGCTTGCAAGGGGCTGGGGCCGTTGTCCAAACTTTCAGGCGGCTCGGCAAACAGATCCACTTGGGCGCGGCTGGCTTGGGCATCGGTTTCCAAAGCCGACAACGCATGTTTGGCATGGTTCAACACGGCGGTGGGCATGCCAGCCAAACGCGCTACTTGAATGCCATAGCTTTTGCTGGCCGGACCAGCTTGAATCTCGTGCAAGAACACCACGTCGTTGCCACTTTCGGCGGCACTCACATGCACGTTCACAGCGGCGCGGTGGCTGGCCGCGAACTCGGTGAGCTCGAAGTAATGCGTGGCAAACAAACTGTAGGCCTGTGTTTTGTCGTGCAAATAGGTGGCAATGCCGCTGGCCAAAGCCAAGCCGTCAAAGGTGGAGGTGCCGCGCCCAATTTCGTCCATCAGCACCAAGCTTTGCGGTGTGGCGTTGTTCAAAATTTGAGCGCCCTCGGTCATCTCCAACATGAAGGTGGACTGCGCATTGGCCAAATCGTCAGCCGCGCCAATGCGGGTGTGAATGGCGTCGATGGGCCCCAATCTGCAAGCGCTGGCAGGCACATGGCTGCCCATGCTGGCCAACAACACGATGAGGGCCACTTGCCGCATGTAAGTGGACTTGCCGCCCATGTTCGGGCCGGTGATGATTTGCATGCGTTGCGCTGGGCCCAGTTGAGTGTCGTTGGCGATGAAGCTGCCACCGGTTTCAGCCAAACGCGACTCGACCACCGGATGACGGCCTTGCGTGATGCTGATGCCGGGCGTGTTCACCAACTCGGGAGCGCACCAGTTCAGCGTCAAAGCGCGTTCGCACAATGTGGCCAACACATCCAAGGTGGACAAGCCCCAGGCCACTTGGCCCAAGGCAGGCACAAAGCTTTGCAAACTGTCCAGCAGTTGTTCGTAGAGCCACTTTTCACGCGCCAAGGCACGGTCTTGCGCCGACAAGGCTTTGTCTTCAAAGGCTTTCAGCTCGGGCGTGATGAAGCGCTCGGCATTTTTCAGGGTTTGGCGACGCCGATAGTCGTCCGGCACGCGGTCGAGCTGGCCCTGCGTCACCTCGATGTAAAAACCATGCACCCGGTTGAACTGTACCTTCAGGTTGGCAATGCCGGTGCGTTCGCGTTCCCGCACTTCAAGGGCCAATAAAAATTCATCGCCGTTGTTTTGAATGCCGCGCAACTCATCGAGCTCGGCGTCAAAGCCGTGGTTGATGACGTTGCCATCGCGCACCATGGCAGAGGGTTCAGGCAACAAAGCGGCTTGCAGCAAGGCGGCGCACTCGGGTGGTGCCACCAAGGACGCCGACAAGGTGTGAAGCCAAGGTGTTTGCAAAGCGGGTTTCAACAAAGTGGGCAAGGCGCTGGCGCGTTGCAAGGCCAAGCCCAGGGCCACCAGTTCGCGCGGTCGCACTTGGCGCAAGGCCATGCGGGCACTGATGCGCTGCACATCGCCCAAGCCTTTCAAAGCGCTGCGCAGTTCGCGCCACACGCCTGCGCCATGTTCACCTTGCAGTGCCGCAATGGCGTCCAAGCGTTGTTGAGCCGAGCTGCGTTCACGCGGTGGTTCCAACAGCCAGCGTTTTAAAAGGCGGCTGCCCATGCCGGTCATGCAGGTGTCGAGCAATGAAAACAACGTGGGGCTGTCTTCGCCGCGCAAGGTTTGCGTGAGTTCCAAATTGCGCCTTGTGGTGGCGGGCAAGTCGATGCGTTCTTCGTTGCGTTCCACCCGCACTTTTTGCACATGCGACAGGCTGCGCCCCTGCGTGTGTTCGGCATAGGCCAGCAAAGCCGAGGCGGCGGCATGGGCTTGCAGCAGGTCTTGCGCTTGCCACGCCACCAAGCTGGCGGCTTGCAGTTGTTCCAGCAATTTGCGTTGGCCCAAGCTGCTGTCAAAAGCCCAAGCAGGACGCTCGCTTTTCACCGGTGCGCTGTTCAACAGGGGGCGCAAATGCGCGGGCAAGTCGCTGCTGAAAATCACTTCGCTGGGTGCAATGCGGGCCAGCCAAGCAGGCAGTTCGTCGGCGGCGCATTCGGCCAGTCGCAACTCGCCTTCGGTCACGCTCAGCCAAGCCAAGCCGCAGCCTTGCGGTTTGCCAGCGCGTTCGCTGGCATGCACCGCCAACACATAGGCCTCGGTTTTGTCATTCAGAAGTTCGGCGTCGGTGAGGGTGCCGGGCGTCACCACCCGCACCACTTTGCGCTCAACCGGCCCTTTGCCGCCGACTTCGCCCACCTGCTCGCAAATGGCAACAGATTCACCCAGCTTGATCAGCTTCGAGAGGTAGTTGTCCACCGCATGAAACGGCACCCCGGCCATCACCACCGGTTGGCCAGCCGACTGGCCACGCTGCGTCAGTGTGATGTCCAACAAACGCGCGGCCTTTTCAGCGTCTTCAAAAAACAGCTCGTAAAAATCCCCCATGCGGTAGAAAAGCAAGGTGTGGGGAAAGTCCGCTTTGAGGCCCAAGTACTGGGCGATCATGGGGGTGTGTTGCGACAAATCGGCCATGGTCACAGCACCACGGTCGGCTTATTCGCCGCCTTCTTCAGGGGCAGAGACGCGCAAGGTTTTCAGGGATTCACTGACCGCGCGTTTTTCCTCGACGCTGGCAAATTTGGAATAAGGCTTGAGCAGGCCGACCATTTGCGCATACACCTTGGGGTTGGCCGCCATGCATTCGCGCTGGTGCAGGTAGTCGGCGTCGCCGCTGAAATTGCCCACCAAGCCACCGGCTTCGGTGATCAACAAACTGCCAGCCGCCATGTCCCAAGGCTGCAAGCCGGTTTCAAAAAAACCATCAGCAAACCCGGCGGCCACATAGGCCAAATCGAGTGCCGCCGCACCGGGGCGGCGCAGTCCGGCGGTGCGTTTCATCATGTCGGCCATCACCTTCAGATAAGCCGTGTAGTCGTCTTCGGGGCGAAACGGAAAGCCGGTGCTGATCAGGCACTCTTCCAAGCGGGTGCGCTTGCTCACGCGCAAGCGGCGGTCGTTCAAAAACGCGCCACGGCCCCGGGTGGAGGTGAACAAATCGTTGCGGGTCGGGTCGAACACCACGGCTTGTTCGAGGCGGCCACGGCTTTGCAGTGCGATGCTGACGCAGTAAAACGGAAAACCGTGGATGAAGTTGGTGGTGCCGTCCAGCGGATCGATGATCCAAATGTTCTCGGCGTTCGGGTTGCCGCGTGTTTGGCCCGACTCTTCGGCCAAGATGCCGTGGTCGGGGTAGGCGGTTAGCAAGGTGTCGATGATGATATTTTCGCTGGCATGGTCGACTTCGGTCACGAAGTCATTGGCCATTTTCTGGGAGACCCGCACCGATTCGACGTCCAGCGCCGCCCGGTTGATGATGACGCCCGCAGCACGTGCAGCCTTGATGGCCACGTTGAGCATGGGGTGGATGGAAGAAGAGGAGGCAACATTCATGGGCGGGGGTGGCGGCCTGTGAAGCACGCACCAAAGTAGGCGAGGGGAATCCAAAAAAATGCGCCCGGTAAGACGGGCGGCGAGAATCGGCTATTTTAGACCCATGCACACCCGCTTCATCCTCCTTGAAACCAGCCACGCTGGCAACGTTGGCGCCACCGCCCGCGCCATGCGGGTCATGGGCTTTGACGATTTGGTCTTGGTGGCCCCGCGTTGGGCCAATGTCCTGCGCCGAGAAGAAACCATACAGCGGGCCAGCGGCGCCCTGAGCGTGCTGGAAAACGCCCGCATCGTGGCCAGTTTGGACGAGGCCTTGGACGGGATCACCCATTTGTGCGCCACCGCCATGACGCCGCGCGACTTTGGCCCGCCCACCCGCTCCCCGCGCGAGCACTTCGCCACCTTGCCAAACCCCACGGGGGAGGGCGGCATCGCGTTTTTGTTCGGCTCTGAGCGCTTTGGCATGAAAAACGAGGACGTTTACCGCTGCCATGTGGCGCTGAGCATTCCCACCGACCCGCATTTTGGCTCGTTGAACCTGGCCAGTGCGGTGCAGGTGGTGGCCTACGAATGGCGCTTGGCCCTGGGCGGCTATGCGGTGCAAGAAGCGACTGCAACGCCCAGCCATGCGGATGCCGCCCAAGTGGCAGGGATGTTGCAGCACTGGGAACAGTCCTTGGTGGACATTGGTTTTCTAGACCCCACCGCCCCTAAAAAACTCATGCCACGCCTGAACCAGTTGTTCAACCGCGCCGACTTGAGCGAGGAAGAAGTCCACATCCTTCGCGGGATTGCCAAGGCCATGAGCCAGTCGGCCAAGGGAAAAAGTTAGACTCTTTGCATGTTTTCAAGAATTCGTGCCGACGCACAAACCATCCTCGACCGCGACCCCGCTGCCCGCGGTTGGCTGGAAGTCCTCACCTGCTACCCCGGCTTGCACGCCTTGCTGTTTCACCGCTTGGCCCATGCTTGCTGGCAAGCTGGTTTGTACTGGCTGGGCCGTTTCATCTCTCACGTTTCGCGCTTTTTCACCGGCATTGAAATCCATCCGGCGGCCGTCATTGGCGAGCGTGTGTTTTTCGACCATGCCATGGGCGTGGTGGTGGGCGAAACCGCTGAAATTGGCGACGGCTGCACCATCTACCAAGGCGTCACTTTGGGCGGCACCTCTTTGTACAAAGGCACCAAGCGTCACCCCACCCTCGGCAAAGATGTGGTGATCGGGGCGGGCGCGAAAGTATTGGGCGGCTTCACCGTGGGCGATGGTGCCAAAGTGGGCAGCAATGCGGTGGTCACCAAACCCGTGCCCCCAGGGGCTACTGCAGTCGGCAACCCGGCGCGCATCATCGAAGCCAAGTCTGATGCGGTGCGTGAAGAAGTGGCATCCAAAATGGGCTTTTCTGCTTATGGGGTGACGCAAAACGACGACCCTTTGAGCCAAGCCATGCGCGGCCTGATCGACCATGCCGCAGAGCAAGAGAAACAAATGGTCATGCTCTGGCAAGCTGTTGAAAAAATAGCCGCTGGCACGGCCAATCCAGATGATTGCAAGCCCAATTTAGCGGCAAAAACTGCCCATTTAGAAATCGAAAAACTCAACAAACTGATCGATTGAACAGGTTTTAGAGGTTTAAATATAGCATTTGATAATTTCAATGGCTCGCGCTTGGCATGGAACAGTTCATAAAGCTTTACCCACACCATCTGATGGTGCTTCAACATGACGAAGAAACCTACCTGGGCGAACTGTCTTTCAGTGTGGAGCAGTACGGCTTGTTGATTGACAACTTCGAATTCAAGTTGCAGTTGCTTCAGCCCAATGAACACTACGACCATTGGCGTTTTGCCTGTGAAGAGCCTCGTCAACTGAAGGTGCCTAACTTCTTGATCTTTCTGAAGTCAGTTGAGCAGTATGTTTTCAAGAATCTGAAATTTTCACCACAACACGCGGTGTTGGATGATGACAAACCCAAGAAAAGCTTCATCACTTCCAAAAGCCCCAAGCCACAACCCTTTTACCTGCATTTCCAAGACATGTTTTTTGACACCAACACATCCAGACTGAAACATCAAAAATGACCAGTCTGGGTCAATGGGGTTCAAACTCAAACAGCATCTGGCACAGGGCGTACCGCTGATTTCGGTCTGAAGGCTTTGCAAAAACCATCGTGGGTTTGCAAATAGGGGCCGCCAATCAGGTCGATGCAATACGGCACGGCGGCAAAAATCCCATCCACCAACACCTCTCCATCTGGGGACTTTAAGCCGCCCAAGGTTTCGGTGATGGACTTGGGCTGACCCGGCAAGTTGATGATGAGCGCCTCACCGCGAATGACAGCCACTTGCCTGGACAAAATCGCGGTGGGGACAAAGCGCAAACTGATTTGTCGCATTTGTTCGCCAAAGCCGGGCATTTCCTTGTCGGCAATGGCCAAAGTGGCTTCTGGTGTCACATCGCGTTTGGCCGGACCCGTGCCGCCGGTGGTCAGCACCAAATGGCAACCGGCCTCCACCAGGTCCACCAAGGTTTGGCTGATCAAGGCTTGTTCATCGGGAATCAGGCGCGGCTCGAATGCAAGCGGGTTTTGCAGAGCCTGGCCCAGCCAGTCGCGCAGGGCGGGCAAGCCTTTGTCTTCGTAGGTGCCACTCGAGGCGCGGTCACTGATGGAAACGATGCCAATGCGCACCGTGTCTAAGGGCGTGGTCATGATTGGGGTGTGTCAGAAGTGGTGAGGTGATCGCGCACGATTTTGAAGATGTCGCGGAAGGCCCGGCCTTGGCGCGGAAACTGTCCATGGGACACAGCGGTTTTGTCGGGCAGGCCGTCTTTGCGGGCTTGGCGCACCAAGGCACGCAGTTGCTGGCTGTCGGTGTCGGGGTGGGCGCTCAGCCACTCGGCCAAGGCGGCGTCGTCTTGCAACAAGCGGTCACGCCAATGCTCGGCCATGTGCAAAGCCAAGGTCTCTTCGGCGCTGCCATTGTGTTGCACATCCAACGCAGCACGAATGGCCTGCACTTGGTCTTCGTCGAGTTTGCGCATCAGCTTGCCGACAAACTGCATTTGACGGCGCTTGCCTTCGAAGTTGGTGATTTTCTTCGCCTCGCGGATGGCTTCATGCAAAGCCTCGGGCACGTGTTCTTGCGCCACCAACTGCAGCATCGCGTCTTGGCGCAGTTCCAGTAAATCTTCACCCAGTTTTTGCAACTCGGTGCTTTCACGCTTCATGTCGGTTTTGCTGGATAAATCTTGGCCTTTTTGCTCGCGCTTGAGCTCCAAGTCGAGATCGCTGCCTTCGGCAACAAAATGACCTTTGACGTAATAGCCTTTGGTGGGTTTGCGGGACATGGTGTGAGGTTATAGGGGGCCAAGTATCATAGCTGTCGATATGACCCACACCGTTCACGCCCCCGCATCCTCGTCCGCCGCCTTGCCAGGTTTTAGCAACAGCCGCGCCCAATTTGAAGCCTTGGTTGACAGCGCCTTGGCCCATGCCAAAAAAATCGGCGCCACCAACGCCGCCGCCGAAGCCTCTGAAGGCACCGGTTTGAGCGTGTCCGTGCGCAAAGGCGAGCTCGAAAACGTCGAACGCAACCGCGACAAGTCTTTGGGCGTGTCGGTTTACCTGGGCAACCGCCGAGGCAGCGCCAGCACCTCTGATTTTTCGCAAGCGGCGATTGAACGCACGGTGCAAGCCGCCTACGACATCGCCCGCTTCACCGCCGAAGACCCAATGGCTGGTTTGCCCGATGCTGATTTGATTGCCCACGCACAACGCGACCTCGATTTGTTCCACCCCTGGAGCATCACCAGCGAACAAGCCGCTGAGATTGCGTTGCGCTGTGAAGCCGCAGCCATGGGCGTGGACAAACGCATCACCAACAGCGAAGGGGCGGCAGTCTCGGCCCAGCAAAGCCATTTCTTCAGCGCCCACACGCATGGGTTTCGTGGCGGCTACGCCAGTTCGCGCCACAGCATTTCCGTGGCACCCATCGCTGGCAAAGGCGACGACATGCAGCGCGACCACTGGTACAGCTCGATGCGCCACGCCAATGAATTGGCCTCGCCTGAAGCCGTGGGTCGCTATGCCGCAGAACGCGCCCTGAGCCGTTTGCATGGACGCAAAATCCCCACCACCAGTTGCCCGGTCTTGTTCGAGTCGCCCTTGGCGGCGGGCTTGTTGGGCGGCTTGGTGCACGCTTTGAGTGGCGGTGCGCTCTACCGCAAAAGCAGTTTTTTACTGGACTCCTTGGGCACCCAAGTGCTGCCCGCCCACATTCAGGTGCACGAAGACCCGTTCATCCTGCGAGGCAAAGGCAGTTCGGCGTTCGATGAAGAAGGTGTCAAAACCGCGGCCCGCCAAGTCATTCGCGATGGCCAAGTGGAAGGCTATTTCCTCAGCAGCTACTCGGCACGCAAACTCGGCATGCGCACCACCGGCAACGCAGGCGGTTCGCACAACCTGGTGCTCGAATCCAAACTCACGCAAGCTCATGACGACTTGAAAGCCATGCTGAAAAAACTCGGCACTGGTTTGTTTGTCATTGAACTGATGGGGCAGGGCGTGAACTACGTCACCGGCGACTATTCACGCGGAGCCAGTGGTTTTTGGGTCGAGAAGGGTGAAATTGCGTTTCCAGTGCAAGAAATCACCATCGCCGGCAACCTCAAAGACATGCTGATGGGCATCCAGGCCGTGGGTGCCGACACCTACAACTACGGCGCCAAAACCGTGGGTTCGATGCTGATCAACCGCATGAAGGTGGCTGGCGCCTGAGATCAGTGGCTTGGTGCAGATGGCCTTGGCGCTGCGGCAGGCCGGGGGCTCACCAAAAGTGATTCACTGGGTCAGCACCACCATGGCGTTGTCTTGCCAATGGGCCCAAACTTGTTGACCGATCTCAATCGGGTCTTGGTGCCGGTCTGCATTGGTGACCCAAGTCTGCATCGTCAGGCCGTTCCCCATCTTCAATGCATAACTGGTGTAGCTGCCAAAGTAAGACAAACTTTGCACCGTGCAATGCACGGCGTTGTGATCGATGCTGGGTTTGGTGAAAGACAGATTGATTTTTTCGGGGCGCAAAGCCACGCTGACCGCCATGCCCAGGTGGCCGGAAATACCATGGCCAATGCGGAAGGTACAGGTTGAACTGGTGATGAGGGCATGGTCCGGTTGGTCCTCGGTCAATTCACCGTCGAACAAGTTCACGTTGCCCACAAAGTCGGCGACAAAGCGGCAGTTGGGGTACTCGTAGACATCGCTTGGGGTGCCTACCTGCAAAAAACGGCCCTCACTCATCACAGCGATGCGGTCGGCCATGGTCATGGCCTCATCTTGGTCGTGCGTGACCATGACGCAGGTCACGCCCACTTGTTTGATGATGTTGACCAACTCCACCTGGGTTTGCTCGCGCAGTTTTTTGTCCAATGCCCCCAAGGGTTCATCAAGCATCAACAATTGCGGACGCTTGACCAAACTGCGGGCCAGGGCCACGCGTTGCTGCTGCCCGCCAGAGAGTTGATGAGGACTGCGTTTGGCAAGCTTTTGCAGTTGAACCAGTTGCAAGATAGCGTCCACCCTTTGGGCAATTTCGGCCTTACCCACGCCATCGCGTTTCAAGCCAAAGGCCACGTTTTCCCAGACATTCATGTGTGGAAACAGCGCATAAGATTGAAACATCATGTTCATCGGTCGCTCATACGGGGGCAAATCAGTCACATCCTTGCCATCAAGCCAAACCCGTCCGCTGCTGGGGTTTTCAAAGCCAGACAACATGCGCAACAAGGTGGACTTGCCGCAACCAGAGGAGCCCAGCAGGGCGAAGATTTCTCCGCGCTCGATATTGAGGCTGACGTCGTTGACAGCAACGGTCTCGCCAAATCGTTTGGTGATGTGATCAATGCGCAAAAAGGTGGTGTTGTCGGTCACGGTCATGGCGTAGTCAAGTGGTTGAATAACGCACTGGTGAAAGTGCAACTGGTGGCTGATTTTAGGCAGAATTAAAACCACTGTTTTCAAAGGCACAATCGCAGGGTCGACATTCCCGCTAACTGCCATCGGCCTTGGAAAGTTCCCAACATCACCCGATCAACCATGTCTAACAGCTCTTTTTCATTGGAAGAACGCCTGCAACAACTGCGCACCCAAGGTGTGCACACGGTGCTGGCGCAGTTCACCGACATCTTGGGCCAGGCCCGAGGCAAATTGGTGCCCTTGGTCCATGTGCAGCAACTCATCGATGAAGGCGCAGGTTTCAGTGGCCCCTCGATTTGGGGCACGGGCTTGCCGCGCATGGGGCCGCGCTCGGAATACTTTGGCCGCATCGACGCCCACAGCCTGCAAGCCCTGCCTTGGTGGCCCGGTGTGGCCCGTGCGGTGTGCAGCGGCTTTGCCGGTGGCCAGCCGCTCAACACCTGTTCGCGCCAAGTGTTGGCCACGGTCTTGGGTGGTTTGAAGGCACGTGGGTGGACCGCCCGGGTCGGCATCGAGCCCGAGTTTTTTGTGTTTGACAAGGACAGGGCCGAGGGCTTGAAACCGGCCGACCCCAGCGATGTGCAAGCCAAGCCGTCCTACGACTTGGCGGTGATGCAACGCCAAGCCGCTTGGCTCGAAAGCCTGCGCAGTCAACTGCTGGCGCTGGATTTTCAGCTGCTGCAAATCGACCACGAGGACGCCAACGGCCAGTGGGAAGTGAACTATGGTTTTGACGAGATGTTGGCTGCAGCCGACCGCTACATGCTGTTCAAGATGACCGCGCAAGCCGTCACCGAACAACACGGCATGGTGTTTTCGGGCATGCCCAAACCCTTTGCCCATGCCCCGGGCAGCGGCTTGCACTTTCACCTCTCGCTCACCGATGCCCAAGGCCGGGCCGTGCTGGCCGACCCCTTGGGGCGGCATGGCTTGTCATTGCAAGGCCAGCAGTTTGTAGCGGGCTTGTTGCACCATGCGCCTGCCTTGGCCGCAGTGTGTGCCCCCAGCGTCAACAGCTACAAGCGCTTGGCGGCCACCCACTCGCAATCTGGCACCACTTGGTCGCCCAACCTGATTGCTTGGGGTGACAACAACCGAACTGCCTTGGTGCGCAGTGTCGCTGGCCGGGTGGAGTGGCGCTTGCCCGACCCCAGCGCCAACGTCTACGCCGCCTTGGCGGCCACGCTGAGTGCTGGCTTGTTGGGCATCGACGGGGCCATGACCCCACCCGCACCCCTGGACGAAGATTTGTATCAGATGCCTGTTGAGCTGCAACAGCTGCACCAACTGCGCCGCTTGCCCGCCGATTTGGGCCAAGCGCTGCAAGCCTTTGGCCAAGACCAAGCCCTGCGCCAGGCCATGGGGTCGGCTTTTTCAGAGGTGTATGAGGCGGTCAAGCAGCAGGAGTGGATTGAGTGGCAGGCCGCCGTAACCGATTGGGAAACCCGCCGCTACGGCGCGTGGTGTTGAAACACCTGTGTCTTCAGGGGCAGGGCTGACAGGCGACAGCCGCCCCAGTCAAGCGGCTTTTCCAAAAGGCGCCATCAACCCGCCAATGCCGCTTTCACTGCGGCACTCACCAAGCCCATGTCGGCTTTGCCAGCCAAACGGGTTTTCACGGCGCCCATGACCTTGCCCATGTCGCCGGGGCCAGCGGCGCCCACCTCGGCCACGATGGCGGCGACTTCGGCTTGGATTTCTTCGGCGCTCAAACGCTTTGGCAAATACACCTCGAGCACGCCAATTTCAGCGGATTCCACATCGGCCAGGTCTTGGCGTTGGGCACTCAGGTAGGCGGCCACCGAGTCTTTGCGCTGTTTTATGAGCTTGTCGACGATGGCGATCACCGCCACATCGTCAAGCTCGATGCGCTCGTCCACTTCTTTTTGCTTCATCGCCGCTTGCAGCAGGCGGATGGTGCCCAAGCGCACGCTGTCCTTGGCCCGCATCGCGGTTTTCATGTCTTCGGTGATTTGGTCTTTCAGCGCCATGGCTGTGCTCCTCAAGTAAAAAGGCCCGCACGGACGGGCCGGGCGAGCCTGATCAAGCCAATGCTTGCGTCGGGATCAGTACAGTTTTTTGGGCAACTGCATGCTGCGAACGCGCTTGTAGTGGCGTTTGACAGCAGCTGCTTTTTTGCGTTTGCGTTCGGCAGTGGGTTTCTCGTAGAACTCGCGGGCACGCAAGTCGGTGAGCAAGCCCAATTTTTCGATGGTGCGCTTGAAGCGGCGCAGGGCCACGTCAAAGGGTTCGTTTTCTTTTACACGGATGGTGGTCATTGACAACAATTTTCAAAATGTGCACACCTTGGAAAAGAAGAAGATCGGACTTCAAAACCGTGGCGGCGGTGGTTCCCAACGGGTTGTGGCTGTCGGGGGGTGGCCGTAATCAAGCTCGAAATTATAGCGTTTTAAGCCGCTGGGCCAAGCCAAGGGCACAGGCATGGGCGCTGGACCAGGCCCATTGGAAGTTGTAGCCGCCCAGCCAGCCGGTGATATCGACCACTTCCCCTATGAAATACAAGCCCGGCTGGCGCGATTCCAAAGTCTGCTGGGACAGCGCTTGGGTGTCCACGCCGCCCGCGGTGACCTCGGCTTTGGCATAGCCCTCGGTGCCAGCAGGCGTCAGAGTCCACTGGCTCAGGGCCTGGGCCAGTTGGTGCAAGGCTTTGTCCGGGGTGTCGGGCAGGGCGCGTTGCCAGGCGCTGTTTTGCGCCACCCAGGTGTCGGCCAAGCGCTGCGGCAGCCAAGCGGTGAGGGTGTTGGCCAGTTGCTTTTTGGACTGCTGTTTGGCGGCCAGCAAGGCCGCGTCCAAGTCGGTTTGCGGCAACAAATTCAGCTCGATAGGCTTTCCAGGCTGCCAATAACTTGAAATTTGCAGCACCGCTGGCCCCGACAAGCCGCGGTGGGTGAAGAGCAAATCCTCCTCGAACACGGGGCGGTGCTTGCCGCTGCCGGTGCTGATGTCCACGGGCAAGGACAAACCGGCCAAGGCCGCAAAGGGCTGCCAATCAGCGGCGCTGAAGGTGAGCGGCACCAAAGCTGGACGCGGCGTCACCACCTTCAAACCAAACTGCTGGGCCAAGCGAAAGCCCAGGTCGGTGGCGCCAATTTTCGGAATCGACAAGCCGCCGCTGGCCACCACCACGGCCTGGGCTTGCACCTCGCCTTGGCTGGTTTGCGCGGTGTAGCCATGGGCTGTGGCATCGCTGAACTGCAAGCTTTGCAGACTGCAAGGCTGCCAACGCGTGACTTTGCCGCCCATGGCACCGGCCTCGCATTCGCGCAGCAGCATGTCGATCAGGTCTTGCGCACTGCGGACGCAAAACAACTGGCCCTTGTGTTTTTCGTGGAATGCGATGCCGTGCTTGTGCATGAGCGCGGTGAAATCGGCGGCGGTGTAACGGCTCAAGGCGCTGCGGGCGAACTGCGGGTTCTCGCCCAAAAAGTGCTTGTGCGGCGAACGGGTGTCGATGTCTTTGTTGGTGAAGTTGGCGCGACCGCCCCCCGAGATGCGGATTTTTTCAGCCACCTTGGGGCTGTGGTCCAGCAGCAGCACCTGCAAACCTTGTTGTGCCGCCACCCCCGCGCAAAACAAACCGGCGGCCCCCGCGCCGATGATCAGCACATCGGTTTGCGTCATGGCTGGTTTAGAAACGCTTCAATGTGCTGCGCCAAAACGGCGGGTTGGTCGTGGTGCATCATGTGGCCAGCGTCCTCGATGACCACGGTGTGCAGGTTTTTCACCGACTGAATCCGCTGGTGGTACTCGGCCAACGTGAAGCGTCCTTTCCACCAGGTGTCCAAGCTGTTGTCGCTGGCTTCCACGTTCAGCACCGGTGCCGTGATCCGCTCGTACATCGCCAAAATTTCTTCCACCCGAAACAAATTCGCGTTCGTCACTTTGTGCGCGGCGTGACCCAGGATCTCCCATTCGCCTTGGGCGTTGGGCTTGGCCCAATGCTGGGCCAGCCATGCGGCTTTGTGGGCGTCCAAACGCGGGTTGGTTTTCATCAAGCGCTGGGCCACCGCCTCGGCACTGGGGTAGCTGCGCAGGGCTTTTTCGCCCACACGCAAAGCCTTCATTTCATCCATCCATTGGGCGTAGCGGGTGGGGGCTTGTTCGGGTTTGGTGGCTGCCAAACCAAAGCCTTCCAAGTTGATGAGGCGGCGAATCCGTGTGGGCCGAATACCCGCGTATTGCATCACCACGTTGCCGCCCATGCTGTGGCCCAGCAGGTCGATTTCACCCTCGGGTTGGTAGTGGTCGATCAACGCATCCAGGTCGGCCAAGTAATCGGGAAACCAGAAGTTGTCCACTTCGCCGGGGTGGGTCAGGCCGTAGCCGCGCCAATCAGGCGCCACGATGTGACGCTCCTCGGCCAAGGCGTCAATGACGAATTGAAACGAGGCGCCGACATCCATCCAACCATGCACCATGAAGAGCGTGGGTTGGTGGGTATTGGGGCGGCCCCATTCGCGCACGTGGTATTGAAGGTGACGCAGGGGAATAAATCGGCTGATAGCCTGGCGTTGGACTTGGTACATTCCGTCGATCATAAGGACGTCTCGCATGAAGCCTCAGGCTCTAGACCACCACGCAGCCATGCTGCTGCAGTTTCGCTGGCAGGTGCCGCGTCAAATGAACATCGCGCAGTTGTGCGCCAAGCGCTGGGCCACGCACGACAACGGCCAGGGCGTGGCCGTCATCAGCCACCATGTAGATGCCCCCGCAACACAGCACAGCTTCGCCGAGTTGCAAGCCGGGGCCAACGCCATGAGCCAGCAACTGGCCGCTTTAGGCGTGCAGCGCGGTGATCGCGTGGCCGTGGTGCTGCCCCAGCGTTTCGAAACCGCCGTGGCCTATATGGCGCTGTGGCAAATGGGCGCGGTGGTCATGCCCTTGTCGCAACTCTTTGGCCCCGAAGCCTTGTTGTTTCGCCTGCAAGATGCGCAAGCCGTGCTGGCGGTGGTGGACCACGTTTCTGCCGCCACGGTGCAGGCCTTGCAAGCCGACTGCCCCGAACTGCAAACCCTGCTGAACGTGGACGACATGCCCTGGCACATGCAGGCCAAAGCTTGGCCCATGGCCGACACCTTGGCCAACGACCCCGCGGTGTTGATTTACACCAGCGGCACCACCGGCCCGCCCAAGGGCGCACTCATTCCGCACCGTGCATTGATCGGCAACCTGAGTGGTTTTGTGTGCAGCCAAAACTGGTTTGGTTTTGCGCCCAGCGGGCCGTCGCCGGAGGATGACAACGCGTTGCCCTTGGGCAGCCACGCCGTGATGTGGTCGCCCGCCGATTGGACCTGGACCGGCGGCCTGATGGACGCCTTGTTGCCCAGCCTGTATTTCGGGCGGCCCATCGTCGCTTGGGCAGGGCGGTTTTCAGCCGACTTGGCCTTTGGCCTGATGCAGCAACACCGCGTCACCCACACTTTTTTGTTTCCCACCGCTTTGAAGGCCATGATGAAGGCCTACCCGCACCCCAGCACGCGGTTTCAACTCGACTTGCAAGCCATCATGAGCGCCGGTGAGGCGGTGGGCGACGCTGTTTTCAACTACTGCCAACAAGAGCTGGGCGTGACCGTGAACGAGATGTTTGGCCAGACCGAGGTGAACTACATCGTTGGCAACTGCGCCATGAATGGCGAGACCGACGGCGGCGTGGGTTGGCCTGCCAAGCCCGGCAGCATGGGCCGCGCCTACCCCGGGCACAGGGTGGCGGTGATTGATGAGGAGGGCCAAGAGTGCGCTGTCGGTGTGCCCGGCGATGTGGCCTTGCACCGCTTCGATGTGCACGGCGACCCCGACCCGATTTTTTTCCTGGGCTACTGGGGTCAGCCAGAGGCCACCGCCGCCAAATTCAGCGGCGACTGGTGCCGCACCGGCGACCTGGCCACCCGCGACGCCGACGGTTACCTCTGGTACCAGGGCCGCGCCGACGATGTGTTCAAGTCGGCGGGGTACCGCATTGGCCCCAGCGAAATTGAAAACTGCTTGGTGAAGCACCCCGCTGTGGCCAACGCCGCCGTGGTGCCCAAGCCCGATGCCGAGCGCGGCAACGTGGTGAAAGCCTATGTGGTGTTGGCGGCGGGCTTTGTCGCTACAGATGGTTTGGTGGCTGAGTTGCAACAGCATGTGCGCGGTCTGCTGGCGCCCTATGAGTACCCGAAAGACATTGAATTCATCGAGTCTTTGCCGATGACCACGACGGGCAAGGTGCAGAGGCGGGTGTTGCGGTTGAGGGAAGAAGAGCGGGCAAGGTCAAGCAAGCCAAGGGTTGATCACCTCTAAACCCACAGCCGCAAAAGGTGCTGTGTCTCGAGTGGCCACGATCATGCGCTTGGATGCCGCGATGGCGGCGATGTAGCCATCTGCAGTCGGAAAACCTTGGCCTTTGGATTTGGCCAGAGCGGCGAGTTGAGCGTAGGTCTTGGCCGTGTCCAAGTCGAAGCCCAAGATTCGTCCTTTGTGCATGTCTGCAAGTCCATCCACGGTTTCTTCTAGCCTCAGTTTGCGTTGTCCTTGAGGCATTGCGGCAACACCAAACAACAATTCAGCGAACGTGATGGAAGACACAAACAAAGTTTCAGCGGCTTGCATATTCAGCCAACCCAAAACCTGGCTATGGGGCAAAGGTTTCATGGCTTCTGAAACCACATTGGTGTCAAGCAAGATCATTCGAAACGCATGGGTTCGGCGGCTATTCGTGGTCGAATTTCCTCCAAAGCTTCGACGTCTTCATTGGTCAAGCCCATTTGCTGACCCAATGCAGACATGGCATCTCCCATCTTGACTCGGTTTGGTGGGTTGACCGCATTCGCCAGTATTTGGCGAACTTCGGCCTCGGTGCTTTGCCCATGAGCCGCTGCTTGCAGGCGCAGGGCGCGGTGAACATCGTCTGGAATATTGCGAACAGTCAGCATGGCCATGGCTCAACCTCATGTTGAAATCAGAAAGTGCATGCATTTTAAGGAAATGAATGCATCTCGCAAGATTTAATTTCTCAACGCCGGCAACCCCACCCCCGTCGCCTCAAACCCACCGTCCACCGCCACCACTTGGCCGGTGAGGTAGCTGGCCTCGTTGGAGGCCAAAAACACAATCACGCGGGCAATTTCAGCCTCGCTGCCATAGCGGTTGAGTGGGATGGCATCGTGGTAGGCGCTGATGATCTCTGGACTGTGCACCGCCATGGCAAGCTTGGTTCGCACGGGGCCAGGCGCCACGCAATTGACCCGGATGCCGTGTTCGCCCAACTCCACCGCTTGTTGTTTGGTGAGTTGGATGACGGCAGCCTTGGAGGTGCCGTAGGCCACGCGCAGGGTGGAGGCACGCAGGCCCGAGATGGACGCGATGTTGACGATGCTGCCTTGGCTTTGGCGCAGCGCCGGGATGACCGCTTGCGAACACAAAAACACGCCGTCCAAGTTGGTGCGCATCACGGCTTGCCAACGCGCGAACGTGGTTTCTTCAATCGGCCCAAAGTCGGCCACACCCGCGTTGTTCACCAGCGCGTCAATCCGCCCGGACCAGCCCTGCACCGTGCGCACCATGTCTGCCACTTGCTGTTCGTCGGACACATCGCAGTCCACGGGCAACACGTGTTGCAAGCCTTGGGCGGCGCGGTGCAACTCCTCGGTGTCGCGGTCCACCATGGCCACTTGGTAGCCCTTGGCCAAGAAAAGCTGCGTGGTGGCCAGACCGATGCCGCGAGCGGCCCCGGTGACGATGGCGGTAGGGGTGTGGTTCATGTTGGCGTGTCTTTCAATTGAAGCGGCGTCATCAGATGGGCGCATTCTCATGCAAAGCCGCCCCAACCCCTGTCGCGCCTATGCCAGCCCGCGCCGCTTAAACTCCGCCCCATGAACACACTCAGCCTCACCCCTGTTCGCTTGGGCCAAAGCGATTTGCACGTCACCCCCATTTGCCTGGGCACCATGACTTTCGGTCAGCAGGTGGACGAAGCGACCAGCCACACCATCATGGACCACAGCATCGAGCGGGGCGTGAATTTCTTCGACACCGCCGAGATGTACGCGGTGCCGCCCACCGCCGACACCTATGGTTTCACCGAGACCTACATCGGCAACTGGCTGTCCAAGCGCCCAGGGATGCGCCAAAAAATGGTGCTCGCCACCAAGGTGGCGGGCCCCTCGCGCGGCATGCCGTGGGTGCGCAGTGGCGACGGCATGACCGCCGCCGACATCCTGGCCTCGTGTGACGCCAGCTTGAAGCGCCTGAAAACCGACGTCATCGACCTGTATCAAATTCACTGGCCCGAGCGCCACGCGCCCATCTTCGGCGCGATGTACTACGAGCCCAGCAAAGAACGCACGGTCACCTCGATCCACGAACAGCTCGACGCCATGAGCACCTTGGTGAAAGCGGGCAAGGTGCGCTACATCGGTTTGTCGAATGAAACCTCTTATGGCGTGCATGAGTTTGTGCGCTTGGCCGAGCAACACAACCTGCCGCGCATCGCCGCCGTGCAAAACGTGTATTGCTTGGTGAACCGGATTTTGGACAACGGTTTGGACGAGACCATGCACCGCTTGGACGTGTCCTTGTTGGCCTATTCGCCGCTGGGTTTTGGCCTGTTGACCGGCAAGTACGACGCCTCCGGCATCACCGGCCCCGATGCGCCCAAAGAAGCCCGCATCGCCAAATACGAAAGCATGCGCAAGCAGCGCTGGGGCCGCCCCGAAGCGCTGGAAGCATCGCGCCGCTACAACGCCTTGGCCCGCGCCAACGGCATGACGCCCACGCAGCTGGCGCTGGCGTTTTGCTACACCAACTGGCGTGTCGCCAGCACCATCATTGGTGTGACCTCGGTGGCGCAGCTTGACGAAGACTTGAACGCTTGGGGCACCCAGCTCTCGCCCGAGGTGTTGGCGGCCATCGACGCCATCCGTTGGGACCTGCGCGACCCGGCGATTTGAAGCATGAACATCCCGCTTGAATTGCTGCACCCGCTGTTGGCCACGGTGCTGGCCTATTTGATTGGCTCGGTGTCGTTTGCGGTGGTGGTCAGCCGCGTCATGGGCCTGAGCGACCCGCGCTCTTATGGCAGCCACAACCCCGGGGCCACCAACGTGCTGCGCTCGGGCAACAAACTGGCGGCCTTGCTCACCTTGTTGCTGGATGGCGTGAAAGGCTGGTTACCGGTGTATGCCGTGGTGCAGTTTGGCGCGGCCTACGGTTTGGGCCAGGGCAGTGTGGCTCTGGTGGCGCTGGCGGCCTTCTTGGGTCATGTGTGGCCGGTGTTCTTCCGCTTCCAAGGCGGCAAGGGCGTGGCCACGGCGGCGGGCGTGTTGTTTGGCATCGAGCCCTTGTTGGGCCTGGCCACCTTCGCCACTTGGTTGATCGTGGCGTTCTTCTCGCGCTATTCGTCTTTGGCGGCGCTGGCCAGCGCGGTGTTTGCGCCCGCTTACTATTTCCTTGGCCACCGCGTGGCTTGGTATGCCGACGACTTCGTGCTATTGGCCACGGTGGTCATGAGCGCCATTTTGGTGTGGCGGCACCAAGGCAATATCGCCAAGCTGATGCGCGGGGAAGAAAGCCGCATTGGCGGCCAGAAATTGGGGTCAGATTCCAATTAATCAATTGGAATCTGACCCCAATTGCTAATCGCGGAAATTGTCAAAAGTGAGGGGAAGGTCGGTCATGTCTTTGCGGATCAGCGCCATGGCCGCTTGCAAGTCGTCGCGCTTGGCACCCGTCACCCGCACCGACTCGCCCTGAATCGCCGCCTGCACCTTGAGCTTGCTATCTTTAATTAACCGCTGAATCTTCTTGGCATCCTCGCTGGCAATGCCCTCGCGCACCTTCACCACCTGCTTGACCTTGTCGCCGCCGATTTTTTGCACATCGCCCTTGTCCAGGAAGCGCACATCCACGTTGCGCTTGGCCAGTTTGTTGCGCAGGATGTCGTCGATTTGCTGCAGCTGGAAATCGCTGTCGCCAATCAAGGTGATGTCTTTGTCTTTGAGCTCGATGGCAGCTGACGTGCCTTTGAAATCGAAGCGGGTGCCGATTTCTTTGGCGGTGTTCTCCACCGCATTTTTCACTTCCACCACGTCGGCTTCACAAACGGTATCAAAAGAGGGCATGGTTGCAGGCTCAGAAGTTCAGGGTGCGACAATTCTCACATGATTATTGAGCGCAACGTCCCGCTGCAACCCCACAACAGCTTTGGCATCGCCGCCCGCGCCGAGCGTTTGCTGCGCCTGACCAGCGTCGCCGATGTGCAAGCCTTCCTCGCCAGCCCCGAGCGCCACGAGCCGCATTTTTTGCTGGGCGGCGGCAGCAACATCGTTATCACGGGCGACGTGAAACCCTTGGTGTTGAAAATCGAATTGATGGGCAAGCAGCTGGTCTCCGAAGACGACAAAGCCTGGGTGGTGCAAGCCGCAGCGGGCGAGAACTGGCACGAGTTTGTGGCATGGACGCTGGCGCAAGGCTGGCCCGGCTTGGAAAACCTGGCGCTGATTCCCGGCTCGGTGGGGGCCTCGCCGGTGCAAAACATCGGCGCTTATGGCGTCGAGCTGCAAGACCGTTTCGAGTCTTTGGACGCAGTGGACTTGCATACCGGCCAAAGCTTCACCTTGCATGCCGCGCAATGCGCCTTCGGCTACCGCGACTCGGTGTTCAAACACGCTGCCACCGACAGCCGCGACCTCGGCCTGTTGGGCCGCGCAATCATCACGCAGGTGCGGTTTCGCTTGCCCAAGAAATGGCAGTGCGATGTGAGCTACCTTGATCTGACCAAAAAACAAGCGCAATACGGCGTGGCCCAACCAACGCCGCAGCAGGTGTTTGACTGGGTCTGCGAGATTCGCCGCGCCAAGCTGCCCGACCCCGAGCACCTGGGCAGCGCTGGCAGCTTCTTCAAAAACCCCACCGTCTCGCCCGAGCAATGCGCCGACATCATCGCCCGCGAACCAAAATTGGTGCATTACCACCTGTCAGATGGCCGCATCAAACTCGCCGCCGGTTGGTTGATCGACGCCTGCGGCTGGCGCGGCAAATCCGTCGGCAACGCGGCCGTTTACGAGCGCCAGGCTTTGGTGATTGTCAATAAAGGCGGGCGCAGCAACCCGTGCACCGGTGGCGAGGTGATGACCTTGGCCAAAGCGATTCAAACCAGTGTCTATGAGCGCTTTGGCATACGGCTCGAACCCGAGCCGGTGGTGGTGTGACAAACAAGCAGCAGCTTCGAGGGAGGTATGGAATGGCTTCACGTCTTCTGAACTTGTGGTCTGTGCGGACCAAGCCGCGCAAACATCCTTTCAGGGCATGGGTTGTGTTGTGGTGTTGTGTGATGTTCAACACCGCTTCAGCCCAAACTTTCCCCAGCAAACCGATTCAACTTTGGGTGCCTTTTGCACCCGGCGGCTCCACCGACCTGTTTGCCCGCACCGTGGCCGAGCCTTTGGGCAAGGTGCTGGGGCAAACCGTGGTGGTGGTCCACAAAGCCGGTGGCGGCGGTGTCGTGGGCGCAGCCGAGTTGGCGCGAGCCGCCCCTGATGGCTACACCCTGGGCTTGGCCACGCTCTCAAGCGCGGCCACCAATCCGGCCATCAATCCGCGTGTGCCCTACAACCCCCTGACAGATTTCACGCCCATCATCAACATGCTGGCCACCCCCAATGTGTTGGCAGTGCACGCTTCTTTTCCTGCCAAGGACATGGCGGGTTTGTTGAAGGTGTTGCGAGCCCAGCCCAACCGCTACGACTATGCCTCTTCGGGCATGGGCGGGATTGCCCATTTGCAAATGGAATTGTTCAAGAGCTTGAGCAAAACATCGGTGGCGCACATCGCCTACAGCGGCGCAGGGCCAGCCTTGCGCGACGTGGTCGGCGGGCAGGTGCCGATCATTTTTGACAACCTGCCTTCGGCCTTGCCGCATATCCAGGCGGGCCGCTTGGTGGCTGTTGCCGTTGCCACCCCACAGCGGGTGGCCGATTTACCCAACGTGCCGACCTTCAAAGAACTGGGCTTGGATGCAGTCAATCGGCCTGCGCTTTACGGCATTTGGGGGCCCAAAGGCATGCCGCCCGCTTTGGTGGCGCAGCTGAACCAAGCGATTCGCCAAGTGCTGCAAGACCCGGCGGTCATCAAGCGCATCGAAGCCACAGGCTCCAAGGTGGTGGCCAACAGCCCGGCGCAATTTGCCGCGCAACTCAAAGACGAGTACCTGCTTTACAAAAAGGTGGTCGATGACCAAAAGCTCAAACTCGACTGAGCACACCGACCCGCTGATCGATGCCTTCATCGATAGCCTGTGGTTGGAAGATGGTTTGTCCAAACTCACCTTGTCGGCTTACCGGCGCGACTTGAACGGTTTGTCGGCGTGGCTGCACAGCCAAGGCCGAAGTTTGTCGGATGCCCAAGAGCCCGATATTCAAAGTTATTTCGCGCACCGCCACCACGACACCAAGGCCAGCAGCGCGAACCGCCGCATGACCGTCTTCAGGCGCTTTTACCGCTGGGCCCTGCGCGACAACCGCTTGCAGGTCGATCCGACCTTGAAACTCTTGTCGGCCAAGCAACCGCAGCGCTTGCCCAAAAGTCTGAGTGAGCAACAAGTGGACAGCTTGTTGAATGCACCCAATATCGAGACACCCTTGGGCCTGCGCGACCGCGCCATGCTGGAGCTGCTGTATGCCAGTGGTTTGCGCGTGAGCGAGTTGGTGAACCTGCCGATGCTGAGTTTGAATTTGCGCGAAGGCGTGTTGCGCGTGACGGGCAAAGGCGACAAAGAACGCCTGGTGCCGTTTGGTGATGAAGCCGGTGATTGGCTGCAGCGCTATGTCGCGCAAGCGCGCGGCGCTTTGCTGGGCCAGGGCAACAGCAACGCGGTGTTCGTGACGCAACAAGGCGCAGCGATGAGCCGAGTCATGTTTTGGAAGCTGATTAAAAAATACGCCTTGCTGGCCGATATTCATGTGCCGTTGTCACCGCACACCTTGCGCCATGCCTTTGCCACGCATTTGCTGAACCACGGTGCTGATTTGCGGGCCGTGCAAATGCTGCTGGGCCATGCCGATATTTCCACCACCACCATCTACACCCACGTGGCGCGGGAACGCTTGAAGTCGCTGCATGCACAGCATCATCCTAGGGGATGAGGTTTGGCGTATGCCCGCGCTTCGTTCAGGCTACTTGGTTTTTAAACGCGTTGCGCCAACAACCAATCAATCTCGGCTTGGGTGAAGCCCGCTTGCAAACGCGCTTCATGGTTGAAGGGCGGTTTCAAGCGCGGTGCCGCATGTTTGGTCACCAAGTCGGGGTAGTGCTTTAAGGGGTCCAGGCCTTGCTGCGAACACAGCCATCGAAACCAGTGGTTGCCCACCGCCACATGGCCCACTTCATCGCGCAAGATGGTGTCCAAGATGTATTGCAAAGCCTTTGCATGGGGTGATTGGGACAGATGCAGTTTGGCTTGAATCAGGGGTGTCGCATCCAAGCCGCGGGCCTCGAGTGTGCGCGGCACCAAGGCCATGCGGGCCAACACATCGTATGCGGTTTTTTCACACATGGCCCACAAACCATCGTGCGCCTCAAAGTCGCCATAAGCGTGTCCCATGGCTTGCAACAAATCGTGCAACAACACAAAGTGGGTGGATTCCTCATGCGCCACTTTGAGCCAATCGAGGTAATAGGCTTGGGGCATGTGGGCGTAGCGCCATGTCGCATCCAAGGCCAAATTGATGGCATTGAACTCGATGTGACAAATGGCATGCACCATGGCAGCCAAACCAGCGTCTGTGTGCACAGAGCGCGTAGGCACTTGATGGGGTGGACACAGCATGGGTTTGGCGGGGCGACCGGGCACCACCAGGTCTTCGGTGTCAAACACTGACGTGGTGTCCATGGCCAAGCTGGTGTGCATCTTCCACAGCGATTGCAGCGACTGCACCTTCTCGGCGGGGTCGCTGATGCACAAGACCTTCAAAGCCGATGAGCGCAGTTCCATCCCTACAATTGTAGAAAGCCCACTAGAAAGAAAACCCCATGGCGATTTACCAACTTGACGAACACCTTCCGCAGATTGACAAGAGCGCGTGGATTGCTGAGAGCGCCGATGTGATGGGCGCCGTCAGCTTGGCCGCCTACACCAGCGTCTGGTTCAATGCCGTCATTCGCGGTGACACCGAAACCATCACCATCGGCGAGGGCAGCAATGTGCAAGACTTGGCCGTCATCCACGCTGACAACGGCATGCCGGTGGTGGTGGGTAAAAACGTCACGGTGGGTCACAAGGTCATGCTGCATGGCTGCACCGTTGGCGACGAAAGCCTCATTGGCATTGGCGCCATCGTGCTCAACGGGGTGCGCATCGGCAAAAACTGTTTGGTTGGTGCCGGTTCTTTGGTGACCGAGGGCAAAGAGTTTCCCGATGGCTCGATGATTTTGGGCAGCCCCGCCAAGGTGGTGCGCCAACTCACCCCCGAACAAATTGAAGGCCTGCGTGCCAGTGCCCGCCATTACATCCACAACGCCCAACGTTACCGTGCTGGCCTGAAAAAAATCGATTGAATCCCATGAGTGAATTGCACAAGTTTTTGTTTGAAGGCCTGCCGGTGCGCGGCATGTTGGTGCGATTGACCGACAGCTGGCAAGACATCTTGCGCCGTCGCGCCAACAACCTTGAAACCGGCCCCTACCCCGAACCCGTGCGGCATCTGTTGGGCGAAATGACCGCGGCTGCGGTGTTGATGCAGGCCAACATCAAATTCGAAGGCGCCTTGGTGTTGCAGCTTCATGGTGAAGGCCCTTTGAAATTGGCCGTGGTGGAAGTGCAATCGGATTTGTGTTTGCGCTCGACCGCCAAGACCATTGGTGAAGTGACCCCGAACATGGCCTTTGAAGACATGTGCAACCAAGACAACCTGGGCCGCTGCGCCATCACCCTCGACCCGGTGGGACGCCGACCTGGCCAGCAGCCCTACCAAGGCGTGGTGTCTTTGTACGACGACCACAAACAACCCTTGAAACGTTTTAGCGATGTGCTGGCGCACTACATGCTGCAAAGCGAACAACTCGACACCACCTTGGTGCTGGCCGCCAACGATCAAGTGGCGGCAGGCTTGCTTATTCAGCGCCTGCCCATGGGCGGCATCGGCAACCTGGGTGGCACCAAAACCATGGCTGACGAAGACAGCATTGGCCAAAGCGAAGACTACAACCGCATCGCCATCTTGGCCAACAGCCTCACTTCAGAAGAGCTGTTGAATTTGTCCCCAGAGAAGGTGTTGCACCGCTTGTTTTGGCAAGAGCAGGTGCGGCATTTCACACCGCAACCCGGCGACGCCTCGCCGCGTTTTGTGTGCAGTTGCAACCGTGAACGCGTGAGCCAAATGATCCGCAGCTTGGGCCAAGCTGAAGCCGACAGCATCTTGGCCGAACGAGAGAACATCGAGGTGGGTTGTGATTTTTGTGGCCAGCAATACCACTATGACGCGGTGGACGCGGCGCAGTTGTTTGCGCACACTGCACCTCCGCCACCCAGCCCTTCAGCCTTGCAATAAACGGCTGAACAAGCGCTGCTCGCAGTCCGCATCGCCACAGGTTTCGCACACACCGGTCCACCTTGGCAGCACCGGTTGTCGCGCCCAGTCTTGGGCCAAGTGGGGCGGCAGCAAGGCATAGATACATTGTTTCAAGGCTTCTGGACCTTCACCGTGCAGCACCTGAAAGCCGCGCTGCAAACGCTGCAGTTCGCTGCGCCAATCGTCCAATACCAAGCCGCCAGCCGGGTTCCACAAGAGGTGTTGAGCACCCAGGGGAAGCGCGTGTAATTCAGCAGGGGAGGCGGGGCAGTGCAGTGAGGCGTCTTGTTGCAAGCGCTGGAGCACTTCCTGTAAAGCCTGTGAAAGGTGTTGGCGGTCTGACCAAGGCGCACCCATCAACACCACATGGCGTGCAGGTGTGTTCACGGGTTATTTTGAGATCTGCACAAAAATTTCATTCGGCTTGACCATGCCGATTTCAATACGCGCACGCTCTTCCACCATTTCCAAACCATCACGCAGGTCGCGCAGTTCGGCACGCATGCGTTCGTTGCTTTGTTCGGCTTGGGCGTTGAGTTGTAGCTGGTTGTTGTGCTGCTGACGCAGGCGCCAGACATCAGGAATGCTGCCCCGGCCAAACCACAGCTGCAGCTGCAGGATCAGCAGCAGGCTCAGCAGGATCAGGGGGACAGGACGACGCATGGGGACAACTCGCGTTCAGGGTTTATGGTTTCAGATTGTAGAAGGCTGAGCGACCGGGGTAAGAGGCCACGGTGCCCAAGTCTTCTTCGATGCGCAACAGTTGGTTGTACTTGGCCAAACGGTCACTGCGGCTGAGTGAGCCGGTTTTGATTTGACCGGCATTGGTACCCACCGCGATATCAGCGATGGTGGTGTCTTCGGTTTCACCCGAGCGGTGGCTGATGACGGCGGTGTAGCCCGCGCGTTTGGCCATCTCAATGGCGGCAAAGGTTTCGGTCAAGGTGCCAATTTGGTTGATCTTGATGAGAATGGAGTTGGCCACGCCCTTGTCGATGCCTTCTTGCAAAATTTTGGTGTTGGTGACGAACAAATCGTCGCCCACCAATTGCACCTTTTGACCCAAGCGGTCGGTGAGTGTTTTCCAGCCGTCCCAGTCGCCTTCGGCCATGCCGTCTTCGATGCTGATGATGGGGTATTTGTCGGCCCAAGTGGCCAGCATGTCGGTCCATTGACCAGCGTCCAGCTTCAGGCCTTCACCGTTCAAGTGGTACAGACCGTCTTTGTAAAACTCGCTGGCCGCGCAGTCCAGGCCCAAGACGATTTGTTCGCCCGCTGTGTAGCCCGCTTTGTCGATCGCGTCCAAAATCATTTGGATGGCCGCTTCATGGCTGGGCACATTGGGGGCAAAACCGCCTTCGTCACCCACGGCAATGCTCATGCCCTTGTCGCTCATGATTTTTTTCAGCGCGTGAAACACCTCAGCGCCATAGCGCACGGCTTCACGGAAGGTGGGCGCACCGACGGGGATGATCATCAGTTCTTGCAAGTCGAGGTTGTTGTTGGCGTGGGCACCGCCATTCACCACGTTCATCATGGGCACCGGCATTTGCATGCGGCCCATGCCACCGAAATAGCGGTAAAGGGGCAATCCCGCTTCCTCAGCAGCTGCGCGGGCCACGGCCATGGACACCGCCAACATGGCATTGGCACCCATGCGGGCTTTGTTGTCGGTGTGGTCGAGTTCAATCAAGGTCTGGTCGAGGAAGGCTTGCTCGGAAGCGTCCAAACCGATGACGGCTTGGGTGATGTCGTGGTTGATGTGTTCAATCGCTTTTAACACGCCCTTGCCCAAGTAGCGGCTGGCGTCGCCATCCCGCAATTCAATGGCTTCTCGGCTGCCGGTCGAGGCGCCAGACGGCACAGCAGCGCGGCCCATCACACCGCTTTCCAACAACACATCGCATTCGACCGTGGGGTTGCCCCGGCTGTCCAAAATTTCACGGCCGACGATGTCAACGATTGCGCTCATGTGTTTCTTTCCAAAAATTCACAGGCTGTCACAGCCTCGGGGTTGATATTAAAAATTCAAACAGAAAAATGATTTTCCAGCCAGGGCTGGGCTTTGACCACGCGGTCCAAAGCTTGCAAGGTTTCCAGCAAAGCCTTCATGTGTTTCAGGGGCACGGCGTTGGGGCCATCCGACCAGGCTTCGCTCGGGTTGGGATGGGTTTCCATGAACAAACCGGCTACACCCGCGGCCACACCTGCGCGGGCCAACACTGGCACCATGTCACGTGCACCGCCACTGCTGGTGCCTTGGCCGCCGGGCTTTTGCACCGAGTGGGTCACATCAAACACCACCGGTGCGCCACTGTGGCGCATCTCGGCCAAGCTGGTCATGTCGGCCACGAGGTTGTTGTAGCCAAAGCTCACACCGCGTTCGCAGGCCAAGAAGTTGTCTTCTGGCAAACCGGCTTCACGTGCGGCGTCACGCGCTTTGTCGATCACGTTTTTCATGTCCCAAGGGGCCAAGAACTGGCCCTTCTTGATGTTCACCGGTTTGCCGGCTTGTGCCACGGCGCGAATGAAATCGGTTTGACGGCACAAAAAGGCCGGGGTTTGCAACACATCAACCACGCTGGCCACGGTTTTCACTTGGGATGCATCATGCACATCGGTCAGGATGGGCAGATGCAGTTGACGCCGCACCTCGTCCAGTATGTTCAAACCCGCATCCATGCCGACACCGCGCTTGGTGCTGCCCGACGACCGATTGGCTTTGTCAAATGAGCCTTTGTAGATGAGCGGGATGTTCAGCGCAGCGCAAACCTCTTTCAGGTGACCGGCCACGTCCAAGGACATTTGCAAACCCTCAATCGAGCAGGTGCCTGCAATCAAAAAGAAGGGGTGTTTCAAGCCAGCATCAAAGCCGCACAGCTTCATGCGACAACCTTGAGTTTTTTGCGTTCCACCTGGTAGGCCTGTGCGGCGTGCACATAGGCGCTGAACAGCGGGTGGCCATCCCAAGGCGTGGACTTGAACTCGGGGTGGAATTGCACGCCCATGTACCAAGGGTGAATGGTTTGCGGCAACTCGACAATTTCAGTCAATTGCTCTTGCTGTGTCAGCGCAGAAATGACCAAACCTGCTTCACGCAAGGTGTCGAGGTAATTCACGTTGGCTTCGTAGCGGTGGCGGTGACGCTCGGTCACCACATCACCATAAATGTCATGCGCCAAGGTGCCAGGATTGACGTTCGAGGTTTGGGCACCCAAACGCATGGTGCCACCCAAGTCGGAGTTGGCATGGCGTTGTTTGACGCTGCCATCGGCGTCTTTCCACTCGGTGATGAGCGCGATGACCGGAAAGGGGGTGTCGGGCTCAAACTCGGTGCTGTTGGCGTCTTTCAAGCCCGCCACATGGCGGGCGTATTCGATGGTGGCGATTTGCATGCCCAGGCAAATGCCCAGGTAAGGCACTTTGTGTTCACGCGCAAAACGGGCCGCGCAAATCTTGCCTTCGATACCGCGCTTGCCAAAACCACCGGGCACCAAGATCGCGTCAAAGCGCGACAGCTGCTGGGTGTTGTCTGGCGTTAGCGTTTCGGAGTCGATGTACTCGATGTGCACCCGCGCATGGTTGTGGATACCAGCGTGGCGAAGCGCTTCGTTGAGTGATTTGTAGCTGTCGGACAAGTCCACATACTTGCCCACCATGGCGATGGTGAGTTCGCTTTGTGGGTGTTCCACCGCTTCTACCAAATCGTCCCAGCGCTTCAGGCTGGCTGGTGGCGTGTTGAGTTTGAGCTTTTCGCAGATGAGGGCGTCGAGGCCTTGCTCGTGCAACATGCGCGGTACTTTGTAGATGGTGTCCACGTCCCACATGGAGATGACGCCCCACTCGGGCACATTGGAGAAAAGTGAAATTTTGGCGCGTTCTTCTTGCGGAATCGGGCGGTCGGCGCGGCACAGCAAGGCATCGGCTTGGATGCCAATTTCACGCAGTTTTTGCGCCGTGTGTTGGGTCGGTTTGGTTTTGAGTTCGCCCGCTGCAGCAATCCAGGGCACATAGCTCAGGTGCACAAAGGCCGTGTTGTTGGGCCCCATGCGCAAATTCATTTGACGCGCGGCTTCCAGGAACGGCAGGGACTCGATGTCACCCACGGTGCCGCCGACTTCAACGATGGCCACGTCCACCGCGTCTGGGGTGCCAAAGCCCGCGCCACGCTTGACAAAGTCTTGAATCTCGTTGGTGATGTGGGGAATGACTTGCACCGTGGTGCCCAAATAGTCGCCCCGGCGTTCTTTTTCCAGCACGCTTTTGTAAATCTGGCCGGTGGTGAAATTGTTGGTGCGGCGCATGCGCGTTGTGATGAAGCGCTCGTAATGGCCCAGGTCAAGGTCGGTTTCAGCGCCGTCTTCGGTGACAAACACCTCACCGTGCTCGAAGGGCGACATGGTGCCCGGGTCGACGTTGATGTAGGGGTCCAGCTTGATCAGGGTGACTTTGAGGCCCCGCGATTCAAGAATCGCTGCAAGAGAGGCGGCGGCGATTCCCTTGCCCAGGGAAGACACCACACCGCCTGTGACGAAGACAAATTTGGTCATGTCTAATTGGGAGGGCCTGCTCCCCAGAGGTGGTAATAGGAAATTATAGGCTCTGCTACATTGCGCCCCATGACTGATCTGTTCAAGAAACACATCCTGCTCGGTTTGAGCGGCGGCATTGCCTGCTACAAAGCAGCCGAACTGTGCCGTGCGTTGGTGAAACAAGGCGCCACGGTGCAGGTGGTGATGACCGAGGCGGCGGCGCAGTTCATCACCCCGGTGACCATGCAAGCCCTCTCCAACCGCCCGGTGTATGTGTCCCAGTGGGATGAGCGCGAGCCCAACAACATGGCCCACATCAACCTCAGCCGAGAAGCCGACGCCATCTTGGTGGCCCCGGCCAGCGCCGATTTCATGGCCAAACTTCTGCACGGCCGCGCCGATGATTTGCTGAGTTTGATGTGCTTGGCCCGTCCTTTGGACAAAGTGCCGCTGCTCTTGGCCCCGGCGATGAACCGCGAAATGTGGGCGCACCCCGCCACCCAGCGCAACATGGCGCAATTGAAGGATGATGGGGCCCAGGTGCTGGGCGTGGGCCAAGGCGAGCAAGCCTGCGGCGAAAGCGGCGACGGCCGAATGCTCGAACCCGATGAATTGCTGCAAGAACTGGTGGCCTTGTTCCAACCCAAGCTTTTAAAAGGCAAGCAAGTCCTCATCAGCGCTGGCCCCACTTACGAAGCGCTTGATCCAGTTCGCGGCATCACGAATTTATCCAGCGGCAAGATGGGTTTTGCCTTGGCCACCGCCGCACAACAAGCCGGTGCACAGGTGACCTTGGTGGCGGGCCCCGTGGCCTTGGCCACGCCGCATGGGGTAAGGCGCATCGATGTGCGCTCTGCGCTGGACATGCAGGCGGCTGTGTTGGCGCAGGCGGGCCAGGCCGACGTTTTCATTGCCACAGCGGCTGTCGCCGATTGGCGGCCCGCGCAGGTGGCCGTGGAAAAAATCAAAAAAGACGGCGGCGGCGGCATGACAGCCATCCAATGGCAAGAAAACCCCGACATCTTGGCCGAGGTGGCGGCCAGCCCGCGGGCACAAACTGGCGCGCTGTATTGCGTGGGCTTTGCCGCTGAAAGCCACGACTTGCAAGCCCATGCACAGGCCAAGCGCTTGCGCAAAGGCGTGCCCCTGATGGTGGGCAACATCGGCCCGGCCACCTTCGGTGCGGACGACAACGCCTTGCTGTTGGTTGATGCGCAAGGCAGCACCGAATGGCCACGCGCCACCAAACTGGCCTTGGCTCGCCAATTGGTGGCCGAAGTGGCGCGCCGTTTGAAATCAAGCAAGGAACACGCATGAAGTTGGATGTGAAGATCTTGGACGCCCGTTTGGCCGATCAGATGCCTGGCTACGCCACACCGGGCAGCGCAGGTTTGGACTTGCGAGCCTGCTTGGAGGCGCCGCTCACCTTGCAGCCCAATGCTTGGCAACTCGTGCCCACCGGCATGGCCATCCATTTGAACGATCCGGGCTTTGCCGCGCTCATCTTGCCGCGCTCGGGCTTGGGCCACAAGCACGGCATCGTGCTGGGCAATTTGGTGGGGCTCATCGACAGTGATTACCAAGGTCAGCTGATGGTGAGCGCCTGGAACCGCAGTGATGTGGCATTCACGATTGAACCGATGGAGCGCATCGCCCAATTGGTCATCGTCCCCGTGGTGCAAGCGCAGTTCAACCTGGTGAATGAATTTGCCGCCGCCAGCGAGCGCGGTGAAGGCGGTTACGGCTCGACGGGCCAATCCTGAAGCAGAGCGCTCATCACGCAGGCGCCATGGTGAACGGCAGCGCCTGCTTGCAGCGAAGACTCAATGCAAAGTGTCGCTGCCCGGCGCAGGCGGCAAGGTGAAGAAACCCGAGCCGCAACTGCCATGCGCTTTCTCTTGGCTGGTGGCATGGCGCACACCAGTGATTTTCAACGCGATGCGCAAAGCCAGGCCAGAAAGCGGATGGTTGCCATCCAGCACCACATGCTCCGGGTACAAATCGGTGATGGTGTAAATCACTTCTTTGGGCATCTCGCTGCTGCATGCAGCGGGCAGGGCGTGGCCTTCGATGGTCATGCCTTCTTCCAAGCCTTCTGGAAACAAACCGCGCGGCTCTAAAAAGATCAGGGACTCGTCGAAGTCGCCGAACGCGTCTTCGGGTTCCAAATGCAGGTCGATCTGATCGCCCACTTGGTGGTCTTGCAAGGCATGTTGGATTTTGTCGAGCAGGTCATGACCGCCCAAATAAAACTCCACAGGGTCGTCGAGTTCGTCCAGGAGTTCGCCTTGGGTGTCTTTGAGGACCCATGTCAGGGCCACAACGCAATCGGGTGTGATGTTCATGGGGCAGAATTGTCGCAGTTTGGAGTGACCATGAAAAAAACCGCCGTGCCCAGTGTGTTGGGACAGATCAGCCCTGACGTCTTCATGCGCAAGTATTGGCAAAAAAAGCCCTTGCTGATTCGCCAAGCGGTGCCGGACATGAAACCGCTGCTCAACCGCCAAGCCTTGCTGGCCTTGGCCGCGTTGCCTGAGGTTGAATCCCGTTTGGTCACGGGCAACATCAAAACAAAAGCTTGGACGTTTCGCCACGGGCCGTTCAAACCGCGCAGCTTGCCGCCTTTCAGCCGACCGCATTGGACCTTGCTGGTGCAGGGAGTGGACTTGCATGACGCACAAGTGGCCGCATTGCGTGACCGCTTTCGCTTTGTGCCCGATGCCCGTTTGGACGATGTGATGATCAGCTACGCCACCGATGGTGGTGGTGTCGGTCCACACTTTGACAGCTACGACGTGTTTTTGCTGCAAGCCCAAGGAAAGCGTCGTTGGCGCATCAGTTCGCAAAAAGACCTGCGCTTGCGCGATGACGTGCCGCTGAAAATTTTGAAAGCCTTCAAACCCACCGAGACCTTTGTGCTGGAGGCTGGCGACATGCTGTACTTGCCGCCGCACTATGCCCATGAAGGTGTGGCGGTGGGTGAATGCATGACGTATTCGATTGGCTTCAAGGCAGAGTCACCCGAAAACTTGGCACGTGAACTGCTGACCCGCGTGGCTGACATGGAAGCTGATGCCACGTCGGCGCTCTACAAAGACCCGCGCCAGCCCGCAGCCCAACACCCCGCCATGATTCCACTGGCCTTGCAAAGCTTTGCACAAACGGCTGTGCAACAAGCCTTGAAGCGCCAAAGTGACGTTCGCTGCGCATTGGGAGAATTTTTATCAGAGCCCAAATCTTCCGTGTGGTTTGAGACCCAGCCAACACCGCATCAACTTGGTGCAGTGCGCTTGGACGACAAAAGCAAAATGCTTTATGACAAAGATTTCGTTTTCATCAACGGCGAAAGTTGGCGTTGCCGTGGTGCTGATGCCCGCGCTTTACGCCAATTGGCCGATCAACGCAGCTTGAATGCATACCAAATGGCCAATGCACCCGAGCAAGTGCGTGACTTACTCCTGTCCTGGCTTCAAGCAGGCTGGTTGCATGCGTCAAAATGATCAAATTTGGGGCTTTTTTTGATGCTATGGGAAATCACTTATACTCGCAGGCTGAGTTGAAGGAGCTTGAGTCCATCGGCTCAGTTGCAAGTTTTGATCTAGATCAAGGCTTGCGGCAAACCTTGCAATGTTTTCGCATCACTTAAAGGAAATTTCCATGAAAAAGTCACTCCTCTTGGCAACTTTGTTGGCTGCTGCTCTGGTTGCTTGCGGTAAAAAAGAAGAGGCTGCACCTGCTGCTGCCCCTGCTGCTGCTGAAGCCCCTGCTGCTGCTCCTGCTGCACCTGCTGAAGCCCCAGCTGCTGCTCCTGCTGCTGCTCCTGCTGAAGAGAAGAAGTAATTTTTTCTGCTTCGAAAAAAATGCCACCTTCGGGTGGCTTTTTTTTGGCCTGCATTCGCCCATCTCAGGCGAATCAAGGCTGCATGGCTGCTTGCTCAGTGGACCTTGAACCAAGGCGTACCCAGCAGGGGATCGGCTACTTGAATGTCGGCAGGCTGACAACCAGCAGCCAAGGCCACGAGGTGTTGTGCCAAGTCGGGGCGGTTGTTGCGTTCGCTCAAATGGGCTGCCACGATCAGGTTCAAACTGGGATGTACCAGCGCTTTGGTGAGCTGCGCTGACTCCTCATTGGACAAGTGACCTTGCGGCCCAGCGATGCGTTTTTTTAAAAAGACCGGATAGCTTGATTGCGCCAAAAGTTCGGTGTCGTGGTTGCATTCCAGCAAAAGCGCGTGACACTGTTGCAAGGCTTGCACCACATGGCTGCTGCCATGACCCAAGTCGGTCAAAACACCCAAATGGACATCACCATCGGTGCAACGCAATTGCAGTGGTTCGCGAGCGTCGTGCGGTACGGTAAAGGGATGCAATTGCAAAGCCCCCAGATCGATGGCCTCACCGTCACGTGCCACTTGAAATTGATCGGCCGCCAAATCCCACTCGTCCAAATTACAGGCCAGAGCCGTGCCCTTGCTCATCCAAACGGCAGCCCCGGTTTTTTGGGCAAACGAACGCGCGTGACCCACGTGGTCGGCGTGTTCATGGGTGATGAAGACCGCATCAATGTCTTGCAAGTTCAGATCGGCAGCTTGCAAGCGCTTGCCAAGTTCGCGCAGGCTCAAGCCGCAATCGATCAGCAAGCGCGACACCTGAGTGCCGCACTGCGCTTCAACCAGGGTCGCGTTACCCGCGCTGCCACTGCCCAGGTTTTTGAACCGCAGCACCGGCTTACTGCAGTTCGCTGACGAGCAATTGGGCGATTTTTTGCGCGTTGGCAGAGCCGTCGGGCTCACCTGAAGAGTTCAGGATCAAGATGGTTGTGCCGCCAGCATCGCCGTTCTGCAGTTTCAAACGGTATTGTTGGGGACCTTGGGCACCCGACTTGGCTTTGCCAAACCATTTGCTGAAAAAGCCCTCTTCACCCTCTGGGCCAACTTCGACATAGCGGACAAAGTAAATGCCTTGCTTGCGGTCTCGGTCCTCAACGGTGAAACCATTGCGGTCTAGCGCCACACCCACACGACGCCATGCAATGTCAAACCCTTGGTTGAACGACACTGCGGGCTTGCCATTCAAGCTGATGAGATTGCTCGCGCTGCTGGCCGCCACTTGGTCCATCGCTTTGTCTGGGCTGGGGGTGGCGGGCGCGAGTTTGACCATGATTCGGCGTAAAAATTCTTTCTCCAACTCCGGGTCGTTGGGGCGTGATTGCCAAGTGGTGGTGCGCGACAAGTTGTCGGTGTAGACCTCCATCAGACCTCGGTGGCTCACAAACAACTCGGTGCTGTTGTTGGCGGTACGCTCCAAACGGATGCGGAATTTATCCCGTTCGCCAGTGGAGTAAAGAGAATCGATGACCTTGCCCAAGCTGCGACGGATGAAGTCTTGCGGCAACTTGGCGCGGTTTTCAGCCCAGTCTGTTTCCATCACGCCAATTTTTTGTTCATCACGGGCCAACACAAAACCAGACTCTTTCCAGAAGTCACGCACTTGCGGCCATAAATCTTCCGGTGGACGACCAATTTCCAGCCACATTTGGTTGCCTGCACGCTTGACCTGAACATCGGCCAACTGCAGTGGGCTGGTGGTTTCTGCACCGGCGTTGCCCTTGCTGTCGTCTTGTTGGTTGGCACTGAACGTGCCATTGGGCATTTCATAGCGTTTGTTGCGGTTGATTTTGCTCAGATCAGGCGGGACTTCCAAATTGGCTTGGCTTTTGTTTTCAGTGTCGGTTTTGTAATTGACCTTATCGGTTTCAAGCACCGATGAACAGCCTGCCAATCCGACAGCCAACAACAAGCCAACAGAGCGTAGAGAATTCAACAACGAATATGACTTCAAGATGTGTCCTTCAAGGAGATCAATTAAATCAGGCCATTCTTGCGAAGAGCAGATTCCAGCAGCGGTTCGAGCTGGCTGGACAAAGGGGTCATGGGCAAGCGCATGGTGCCACCACACAAACCCATGCGGGCCACAGCCCATTTCACAGGAATCGGGTTGGCTTCAATGAACATGTGCTTGTGCAAATTCAGCAACTGCCGCTGGATGGCCATGGCTTCGTGCGCTTTGCCAGCCATGGCGGCCACGCAGAGTTCATGCATGAGTTTGGGCGCGACATTGGCAGTCACACTGACATTGCCTTGTCCACCGCACAGCATCAAGGCCACAGCCGTTCCATCGTCGCCTGAGTAGACACCAAAGCCTTTTGGCGCTTCGTGGATCAGCCATTGAGCGCGTTCGATGTTGCCGGTGGCTTCTTTGATGCCAATGATGCCGTCAATTTGGGCCAAACGCATGACGGTGTCGTGCTGCATATCGGCGACGGTGCGGCCGGGCACGTTGTAGAGCACCATGGGCAAATTCACCGCTTCAGCGATGGCGCGGAAATGCAAATACTGGCCTTCTTGGGTGGGTTTGTTGTAGTAGGGGACCACTTGCAATTGGCAATCGGCGCCAACATTTTTGGCGAACTTGGCCAACTCGATGGCTTCAGATGTGGAGTTGGCACCGCAACCGGCCATGATGGGCACGCGGCCCTTGGCTTGTTCTACAGAAACACGGATGATTTCGCAGTGTTCTTCCACCGTCACCGTGGGAGATTCGCCGGTGGTGCCCACCACGCCTATGCAGTCGGTCCCTTGCGAAATATGCCATTCGATGAGCGAACGCAAATGGGGGTAGTCGATGCTGCCGTCTTCCAACATCGGTGTGACCAAGGCCACGATGCTTCCAGAGATGGGTGTCATTGAATGAGGTCAGAGTGTGACTAAAGAGGTGATTCTAGCTTTAGGCTTCGGGTGGTCAGCTTGTCGCATCAAGTTGTTAGCCTGCAAGGTTTAATCGGGTATCAGGACAAACGGTAAGTGGCCCTGGCATTGGAATTTTGATTGGCATGTACAGCCACGATACGCTGCACAAATCGCGCTGGATCGGGCAAGTAACCGTCTTCGAAAGCCACCACCCGCAAGTCTTTGCAAACCCCCAGCAGTTCGCCAGGGTTCAGCAGGAAATCGGGGTTGGAAGGCTTGCCCACGGTCTCGTTACCCGCTGCAAAGGTTTCATAAACCAAAACACCATCGGGCTTCAAACTATTCAAAATGTGAGGCCACAAAGGCCGCCATAAATAGTTGGTGACCACCACCGCGTCAAACTGCACACCGTTCAAGGGCCACGTTTGGTTTTCAACATCGGCATGAAGAACTTCCCCGAAGGGCTTCGCGGCATCAAGTGCGGCTGTATCCCTGTCCAGGCCCAGGCATTGAAACCCTTGGGCTTGCAAAAACCGCATGTGCCGACCATGGCCACAGGCCAAATCTAGGACACGGCCTGAGGCCGTAATGAGGTGTGACCAGCGTTGCACCCACGGCGAGGGATCACCTGCGCCGTGAACAGCCGTGCTCATGGGTTGGAACGATGAAAGTTGATGACGGACCCGTTCATGGTGTCTTGGCTTGGAATTCTTTTTTCACAGCTGCTTGCGCCATGTGCTCCACCAACCAAGGTGCAACCAGCTTCAGGTAGCGGGCCAGTTTGCCGGGCGCGGTCATGACCACTTCTCGGCGACGTCGCACCATGCCATAGATGATCTGTCGGGCACAGTCTTGGGTGGTCATGGCTTTGTCTTCGTGCAGACCGCTTTCGCCGGCAATGTCACCTTGGGCATTGAAACCGTGGTGCCGAATTTGCGTGCGAACCACCCCGGGGTAGGCAATCGTGACGCTGATTCCAGCGTCTTTCACCTCGGCACGCAGGGCTTCAAAAAAACCAGCCATGGCGAATTTGCTGGCGCAATAAGCCGTGCGACCGGGCACGCCCACCATACCGGCCAGCGATGACACGGCCACAATGCGGCCATGGCTTTCTTTGAGTGCAGGCAAGGCGGCATGGGTGCAATACACGCTGCCCCACAGATTCACCCGCATCATGTGTTCATACCAAGCCAGTTTGTCAGCAGGCACATCTTCCAGCAGTGCGTGGCCAGAGACACCAGCGTTGTTGATCAAAATATCCAAACTGCCAAACTGACGCACCGTGGTGTCGACCAAATAGCGGCATTGATCAGCGTCGGTCACGTCAGTAGGAAGGATGAGGGTTCGCGCACCCAGAGCATTGCATTCAGCTGCGACGGCTTGTAAGCCCGAAGCATTTCGCGCTGCCAACACCATCATGGCCTGCAGGCCGTGGCGGCGAGAGAGTTGGCGTGCCAACTCTGCGCCAATGCCATCGGATGCGCCGGTGATGATGATGTTGGGCATCTTAAAAACAGCTCCAAACTTGATTGGCCAAATTGAACACGAATTCAGGCTGCAGGTACATGGCAAAAACACCCGCGAGGGAGAATGCTCCCAGAGCATAGGTCAGCCAGAGCACTACCTTTCTCATGCAGGCACCGCTTGGCGCTCGATGGCGCGTTCATTGATCGGGAGGTTGATCAGCATGGCAAACACACTCAAGGCGATGGTCAAGTACCACATGACATCGTAACTGCCGGTGCGGTCATAGACCCATCCGCCCAGCCAAACGCCTAAAAAACTGCCAAATTGGTGGCTCAAAAACACAAAGCCGCTGAGCATGGACAGGTGCGCCACGCCAAAAATTTGCGCCACCAAGGCGCTGGTGACCGGCACCGTGGACAACCACAACAAGCCCATCAGCGCGGCAAAAATATAGACGGTCAGGGGCGAGATGGGCACACTGATGAAGCCAATCACAAAAATCCCACGCGCAAGGTAAATACCCGACAAGATTTTTTGCTTGGGCCAAATTTCCCCCAGGCTGCCTGCGGCGTAGGTGCCAAAGATATTGAACAAACCAATGAGCGCCAAAGCGGTGCTGGCCACATAGGGCTCCATGCCTTGGTCTTTCAAATAGCTGGGCATGTGCACGCCAATGAACACCACTTGAAAACCACAGACAAAGTAACCCGCCATCAACAACTGAAAACTGCGGTAGCCAAAGGCCTCGCGCAAAGCATGCCAAATACTTTGATCGCGCTGGGGTGCCGCACCGCCAGCAAAGCCCGGTTCGCGCAAGCCCATGGCCAAGGGGAAAATCGTGATCAACAGCGTTGCCAAGAACACCAAGGCTTGTTGCCAACCCAGATGGCCAATCAAATAAGAGGCGGCTGGCACCATGACAAACTGGCCAAACGAACCTGCCGAAGACACCACGCCCATGGCCCAAGAACGTTTTTCAGCCGGGATGTTGCGGCCAATGACGCCAAACACCACGGCAAAGGTGGTGCCAGCTTGGGCCGCGCCCACCAACAAGCCTGCTGTCAGCATCAGTCCCCAGGTGGTGCTGGCATGCGCCATGCCCCACAACCCGGCCACATACATCAGTCCGCCGATCAAAATCACCCGAAAAGCGCCAAATCGGTCGGCCAGCATGCCCGAGAAGATGCCAAACACCCCCCAGCTGATGTTTTGGATGCCCACGGCCAGTGCGAAATCTTCGCGGCCCCAGCCCATGTCTTGGGTCATGGGCTGCATCCACAGGCCAAAACCGTGGCGAATGCCCATGGCCATGGACACGATCAGCGCGCCGCAGGCCAGCACTTGCCAGAGGGGGAGGGTTTTGTCGTTGCTTTGCATGGCTTAACTGTAACGAGGTTGAATCAAATCAGGCTCTTTGGCCAAGGGCTGTGGTTTTGTCCAGTGGCTGTCATGCAGTCTGTCTACAATCGCCGCCCATGGCCACCAAACAATCCGACTACTCCGAAGGCTCCATCCGGGTCCTCAAAGGGCTGGAGCCCGTCAAGCAACGCCCGGGCATGTACACCCGGACCGACAACCCCCTGCACATCATCCAAGAGGTGATCGACAACGCCGCCGATGAGGCTTTGGCGGGGTTTGGCAAAAAGATCAGTGTTTCCCTGTTTGCCGATGGCTCCATCGGCATCGAAGACGATGGACGCGGCATTCCCTTTGGCATGCACCCCGAAGAAAAAGCCCCGGTCATCGAGCTGGTGTTCACCCGGCTGCATGCCGGTGGCAAATTTGACAAGGGCAAGGGCGGCGCTTACAGCTTCTCCGGCGGCCTGCATGGCGTGGGCGTGAGCGTGACCAACGCCTTGGCCAAGCGCATGGAAGTCACCTCTTACCGTGATGGCCAAGTAGCCTACTTGGTGTTCGAGGCCGGTGACGTCACCGAAAAACTCAAGATCCGCAAGGCTGACAGCGCCGACCGCAAACAAGGCACGGTGGTGCGGGTCTGGCCGGACGCCAAGTACTTTGAATCAGCCAACCTGCCATTGGGCGAACTCATCCATTTGCTGCGCAGCAAAGCGGTCCTGATGCCGGGTGTCAGCGTCACGCTGGTGCAAGAAAAGGCCAAAGACAGCCAAACCTGGCTCTACAAAGGCGGTCTACGCGACTACCTGATGCAGACCCTGAGCCACGACCCGTTCATTCCTTTGTTTGAGGGTGAAGGCTTTGCGGATGAAGGCCATGACAGTTTTGCCGAAGGCGAGGGTGCCCAGTGGTGCTTGGCCTTCACCGAAGACGGCGCACCGGTGCGCGAAAGCTATGTGAATTTGATTCCCACCAGCGCGGGCGGCACCCATGAAAGCGGCTTGCGCGACGGCTTGTTCAACGCCGTGAAAAGCTTCATCGACCTGCACGCTTTGCTGCCCAAAGGCGTCAAGTTGTTGCCTGAAGACGTGTTTGCCCGCGCCAGTTTTGTGCTCAGCGCCAAGGTCCTCGACCCCCAATTTCAAGGCCAAATCAAAGAGCGCTTGAACTCGCGGGACGCCGTGCGCTTGGTGTCTAGTTTTGTCAAACCAGCCTTGGATTTGTGGCTGAACGAGCATGTGGATTACGGCAAAAAGCTGGCCGAATTGGTCATCCGTGCCGCGCAGCTGCGCCAAAAAGCCGGTCAGAAAGTGGAAAAGCGCAAAGGCTCGGGTGTGGCCGTGTTGCCCGGCAAGCTGACCGATTGCGAAAGCCGCGACTTGGCGCACAACGAATTGTTTTTGGTGGAAGGCGACAGCGCCGGTGGCAGCGCCAAGATGGGCCGCGACAAAGAAAGCCAAGCCATCCTGCCCCTGCGCGGCAAGGTGCTCAACACCTGGGAAGTCGAGCGCGACCGCTTGTTTGCCAACAACGAAGTGCACGACATGTCGGTGGCCATTGGCGTGGACCCGCACGGCCCCAACGACACGCCCGACCTGAGCGGTCTGCGCTACGGCAAAGTCTGCATCTTGAGTGACGCGGATGTCGATGGCTCGCACATCCAAGTGCTGTTGCTCACTTTGTTTTTCAGGCATTTCCCCAAACTGATTGAAGCCGGCCATGTGTATGTGGCGCGGCCACCCTTGTTTCGGGTGGATGTACCGGCTCGCGGCAAAAAGCCTGCGGCCAAGATGTACGCCTTGGACGAAGGTGAACTGACCGCCATCTTGGATAAATGCGCCAAAGACGGCGTGCCGCGTGACAAATGCAGCATCAGCCGTTTCAAAGGCTTGGGCGAGATGAATGCCGAGCAACTCTGGGACACCACCTTGAACCCCGATACACGCCGCTTGTTGCCGGTGCAGTTGGGCGTGCTGGATTTTGCACAAACCGAGGGCCTGATCACCCAATTGATGGGCAAGGGCGAGGCCGCAGCGCGGCGTGAACTGATGGAGTTGCACGGCGACGCCATCGAGATTGATGTTTGACCATGAGTGACACACCTGTTGTTGATTTGAATGCCTCGTCCGAGTCGGACGACGGCATCGCCCTGGGCCACTACGCCCAACGTGCCTACTTGGAATACGCCTTGAGCGTGGTCAAGGGCCGCGCCTTGCCCGATGTCTGCGATGGCCAAAAGCCGGTGCAGCGGCGCATTTTGTATTCGATGTCGCGCATGGGCTTGGGCTTTGGCGGACCCAACGGTGCCGTAGGCGCACGGCCTGTGAAAAGTGCGCGTGTGGTGGGTGATGTGCTGGGCCGTTACCACCCGCACGGCGACAGCGCCGCCTACGACGCCTTGGTGCGCATGGCGCAAGATTTTTCGCAGCGCTACCCCCTGATTGACGGCCAAGGCAATTTTGGATCGCGCGATGGCGATGGCGCTGCAGCCATGCGCTACACCGAAGCGCGTTTGGCCCGTATCACCAGTCTGTTACTCGACGAGATTGACGAAGGCACGGTGGACTTCCAACCCAACTACGACGGCTCCACCGAAGAACCCAAGCAGTTGCCCGCCCGTTTGCCGTTTGCATTGCTCAATGGGGCCAGCGGCATCGCCGTGGGCATGGCCACCGAAATCCCCAGCCACAACCTGCGCGAAGTGGCCGATGCCTGTGTGGCGCTCATCAAAAACCCCAAGCTCAGCCACGAAGAATTGCTAACGCTCTTGCCCGGACCGGATTACCCCGGTGGCGGTCAAATCATCAGCAGCGCCTCGGACATTTCAGACGCCTATGCAACTGGTCGGGGGTCGCTCAAAGTGCGGGCGCGTTGGGTGATCGAAGACTTGGCGCGGGGTCAATGGCAGTTGGTGGTCAACGAATTGCCACCCGGTGTCAGCAGCCAAAAAGTGCTGGAAGAAATTGAAGAGCTCACCAACCCCAAGGTGAAGACCGGCAAAAAGGCGCTCAGCCCCGAGCAAACCATGCTCAAGGCCACCATCTTGGCGGTGCTCGACGGTGTGCGCGACGAGTCGAGCAAAGACGCCCCAGTGCGTTTGGTGTTCGAACCCAAAACCCGCACCATCGAACAACAAGAACTCATCACCAGTTTGCTGGCCCACACCAGCTTGGAAAGTTCGTCGTCCATCAACTTGACGATGGTGGGTTTGGACGGTCGGCCCGTGCCCAAGACCATGCGCCAAATGCTGGAAGAGTGGATTGCGTTTCGCCAAACCACGGTGCAGCGCCGCTCGCAGTTCCGCTTGGACAAAGTGCTGGCTCGCATCCATATTTTGGAAGGCCGTCAGTTGGTGTTGCTCAACATCGACGAAGTGATTCGCATCATTCGCCACAGCGACGAACCCAAGCCCGCACTCATCGAACGTTTCAAGCTGTCAGAGCGCCAAGCCGACGATATTTTGGACATCCGCTTGCGCCAGTTGGCGCGTTTGGAAGCCATCAAGATCGAGCAAGAGCTCAAAGAATTGCGCGAAGAGCAGGGCAAGCTGGAAGACATTTTGGGCAGCGCCACATCGCTGCGCCGCCTGATGGTGAAAGAAATCGAAGCTGACGCCAAAACCTTTGCCGACGATCGCCGCACACTCATTCAGGCCGAGAAAAAAGCCGTGGCGGAAGTGAAAGTGATTGACGAACCCGTCACGGTGGTGGTGTCGGACAAAGGCTGGGTGCGTGCTCGCACCGGCCATGGCCACGACCCCAGCAGCTTCGCCTTCAAAGCCGGTGACGAGCTCTACGACACTTTCGAGTGCCGCACCGTCGATCAACTCATCGCCTTTGGCTCGAATGGTCGGGTGTATTCGGTGCCGGTGGCGTCCTTGCCCGGTGCGAGGGGCGATGGTCAGCCAGTCACCACCTTGGTGGATGTCGAATCCGGCACGCAGTTGGTGCATTACTTTGCGGGCCCCGCCACGCTCACCTTGTTGCTCAGCGGCTCGGGTGGCTATGGCTTTGTGTGTTGCATCGACAACCTGATTTCACGCAACAAAGGTGGCAAGGCCTTCATCAATTTGGCCGAAGGCGAAACCTTGTGCGTGCCGTCCTTGGTGGGCGGCGGCAATGGTGCCATGCCCCTGCCGATTGCCACCCATGTGGCCTGTGCCTCGGCTGGTGGTCGCATCCTCACCTTCGACATTGGCGAACTCAAAGCCATGGAAAAAGGCGGTCGCGGCTTGATGCTGATGGATTTGGATGCCAAAGACAGCTTGGCTGGTGCGGCTGCCTACACCCGCAGCATCAGCATCCTCGGTGTGGGTCGAGGCGGCAAAGACCGCGCGGAAGCACTGGAAATCAGAAGCCTGAACAATGCCAAGGGCTCGCGGGCCCGCAAAGGCAAGGCCGCAGATTTCGGTTTCAAACCAACCCATGTTTTACGCGTTGAATAATTTTTTGTATTGAAAGCAGGTCGTATGCAAGTGAGTCAAAAATGGGGCTGCATCAAGCAGCACTTGGTTGTTGTTGTCTTGGCACTTGGTATCAGCATGGCCCATGCCCAAACCAAACCAGACACGGACAAAGCGGCGTCACCACGGCCAGCCATGACGGTCACTGTCACTTCAGTGCAAAGTCAAAATCTCAGCCAACGCCTGAGCGCCAACGGTACGGTCGCCGCTTGGCAAGAAGCCAGCATCGGCGCTGAAATCGGCGGCCTGCGCCTCACCGAAGTCCGCGTCAATGTGGGCGATCAAGTGAAAGCAGGACAGGTGCTGGCGGTGTTCGCCACTGAAACCGTCCAAGCTGGCATCAATCAAGCCAAAGCTGCTTTGAATGAAGCCAAAGCCGTGGCCTCGGAAACTCAGGCCAATGCCGACCGCGCCCGGGCTTTGCAACCCAGCGGCGTCATCAGTGCCCAACAGTTCAACCAATACATCACTGCCGAAGCCACCGCTAAAGCGCGTGTCGAGTCTGCGCAAGTGGCGTTAGCCATGCAAGAACTCTTGCTGCGTCAAACCCAGGTGAAAGCGCCTGACAACGGTGTCATCTCGGCCCGCATGGCCAGTGTGGGTGCGGTGGTGGGTGTGGGCACCGAGTTGTTCAAGCTGGTGCGTGGCAACCGCCTCGAGTGGCGTGCCGATTTGGTGTCCACCGAATTGTTCCGCGTCAAGCCCGGCCAAAAAGTGCGCATCAGCACCATGCCCCAAGGCGAAGTGAATGGCACGGTGCGCATGGTGGCGCCCACGGTGGATGTGCAAAACCGCACCGGCGTGGTGTATGTGGATTTGCCCGCTTCTGCTTTGGGTGTCTTGAAACCCGGCATGTTCACCCGGGGTGAATTTGAGTTTGGCAGCACCGCCGCCAAGTTGGTGCCCCAGCAATCGGTAGTGGTTCGTGACGGTTTCCAACAAGTGTTTGTGGTGGGTGCCGATCAACGCGCCAAGCTTTACAAAGTGACCGTGGGTCGCCGCCAAGGTGACATGTTGGAGATCACCCAAGGGCTGCCCGATGATGCCAAGGTGGTGGTGCGCGGTGCCGGTTTTCTCACCGCTGGCGACCTCGTGAAAGTGGTGCCATGAACGTTTCCGCATGGTCTATCCGCAACCCCGTTCCATCGGTGGTGCTGTTCATCTTGCTGAGCTTGGCTGGTATGTTGGCCTTCAAGAGCATGAAGGTGCAGAACTTCCCCGATCTGGATTTGCCCACCATCATCATTTCAGCCGCTTTGCCAGGTGCTGCGCCCGGACAAATGGAAACCGAGGTGGCCCGCAAGATTGAAAACGCCGTGGTTTCGGTGCAGGGACTGAAAAACATTTACACCAAGGTGCAAGACGGTGCGGTGCTGGTCACCGCTGAATTTCGTATCGAAAAACCGGTGCAAGAAGCCTTGGATGAAATACGTTCGGCGGTCAATGGCGTGCGGGGCGACCTGCCTGCTGACATGCTGGAGCCGTCGGTGCGCAAACTCGACTTTGCGGGCACACCAGTGCTGGCCTTCACCATTTCTTCCCCCAATTTGGACCCTGAGGGTTTGAGCTGGTTCGTGGATCAAACCGTGGCGCGTCGTTTGTTGTCGGTCAAAGGTGTGGGAGCAGTCGCTCGTGTTGGCGGTGTGAAACGTGAAGTGGCCATTGCCCTGGACCCTGTGCGCATGCAGGCTTTGCGTATTTCTGCTGCTGATGTGTCGCGTCAACTCAAACAAGTGCAAAGCGAAAGCGCTGGTGGGCGCACCGACTTGGGTGGCAGCGAGCAACCCATGCGGACCTTGGCCACGGTCGGCTCTGCGGCTGAATTGGCCGACTTGGAGTTGTCGGTCGGGCAGGGTGGGCGTATTCGATTGCGCGACATCGCAGAGGTGACCGACACCATCGCCGAGCAGCGTTCTGCCGCTTACTTGAATGGCAAACCCGTGGTGGGTTTTGAGATCACCCGCAGCCGTGGCGCCAGTGAAGTGGAAGTGGGTGCTGCTGTGCAAAAAGCGCTCACCGAACTGCGTGCCAACCACCCGGACGTCGAGATCAATACCGCGTTTGACTTTGTGACACCGGTGGAAGAGGAATACCAAGCATCCTTGGTGCTGCTGTACGAAGGTGCGGTGTTGGCGGTGTTGGTGGTCTGGTTGTTCTTGCGCGATCTGCGTGCCACCTTCGTGTCTGCCGTGGCCCTTCCTTTGTCGGTCATTCCGGCGTTTGTGGGCATGTGGTACTTGGGTTTTTCCATCAATGTCATCAGTTTGTTGGCGCTGTCCTTGGTAGTGGGTATCTTGGTGGACGACGCCATTGTGGAAGTGGAAAACATCGAGCGGCATTTGCACATGGGTAAGACTCCGTTCAAAGCTGCCATGGAGGCCGCCGATGAAATTGGCTTGGCGGTGATTGCCACCACCTTCACCTTGGTGGCCGTGTTCTTGCCCACCGCCTTCATGAGTGGGGTGCCAGGTAAATTCTTCAAGCAGTTTGGTTGGACTGCGGCCCTGGCGGTGTTTGCATCCTTGGTGGTGGCGCGGATGCTCACACCGATGATGGCGGCCTACATGCTCCGGGCCACCAACAAACCGGCGCCCGTGCCGTTTTGGATGCCCAGTTATTTGCGCACCGTGCGTTGGTGCCTGAATCACCGTTTCTGGACAGCGCTGGGTGCGGCGGCTTTTTTTGTCGGCTCACTCGCCTTGATTCCGTTGTTGCCCACCGGCTTTATCCCTCCGGATGACAATTCACAAACCCAGGTGTATTTGGAACTTCCCCCTGGCACCTCTTTGTCTCAAACCCAGCAAACCGCTGAAGATGTGCGTTTGCGTATCAGCAAAATTTCGGACATCCAAACGGTCTACACCACCATTGGTGGCGGCTCCGCAGGCTCTGACCCGGGCATGGCGCAAAGTGCTGCCGAAACCCGCATGGCCACGCTCACGATCCAATTGACCGCGCGTGGTGAACGTCCGCGCAAGGGTGTGATTGAAAACCAAATCCGCGAATTGTTGTCGGACATTCCAGGCGTGCGCACCAAGGTGGGCTTGGGAGCATCAGGCGAAAAATACCTGATCATGCTCACGGGTGACGACCCGAACGCATTGCAAGAAACCGCCACTGGGTTTGAGCGCGATTTGCGCACCATTCCAGGCTTGGGTTCGGTCACTTCCAGCGCAAGCTTGGTGCGACAAGAAATTGCAGTGCGTCCTGATTTTGCCCGTGCTGCTGATTTGGGTGTGACCAGCGCCGCCATTGGCGACACCTTGCGCATTGCCACGGTGGGTGACTATGACGCCGCTTTGCCCAAACTGAACTTGGCGCAACGTCAAGTGCCCATCATGGTGAAACTGGCCGACAGTGCCCGCCAAGATTTGGACTTGCTCGGACGCCTCACCGTGCCTGGCAGCAAAGGCCCGGTCTTGTTGGCTGAGGTGGCCACCTTGGAGCCCAGCGGTGGTCCGGCCATCATTGACCGCTACAACCGTGAGCGCAACATCCAATTCCAAATTGAACTCTCTGGTTTGGGCTTGGGCGATGTGAAGCAATTGGTGCGTGAATTGCCTTCTGCCAAACAACTGCCCCCCGGTATCAAGTTGGTGGAAGTGGGTGACGCTGAAATCATGGAAGAGCTGTTCGCCAGTTTTGCGCTGGCCATGCTGACCGGTATTTTGTGTATTTACTTGGTGTTGGTGCTGTTATTCAAGAGCGTGTTGCACCCGGTCACCATTTTGGCGGCTTTGCCCTTGTCTTTGGGGGGCGCTTTCGTGGCTTTATTGTTGGCTGGCAAAAGCTTTTCAATGCCTTCGCTCATTGGCCTCATCATGCTCATGGGCGTGGCCACAAAGAACTCGATTTTGTTGGTCGAGTACGCCATCGTGGCGCAACGTGACCATGGTCTGAACCGCTTCGATGCCTTGATGGATGCTTGCCAAAAACGCGCCCGACCGATTGTCATGACCACCATCGCCATGGGTGCAGGCATGTTGCCCATTGCTGCGGGTTGGGGCTCATCGGATGGCAGTTTCCGCTCGCCGATGGCGGTGTCCGTCATCGGCGGCCTGATCACTTCCACCTTCCTCAGCTTGTTGGTGATTCCGGCGGTGTATTTGTATGTGGACGATTTTGGGTTGCTGGTTTCGCGACTGTGGAGAAGGCTCAAGCCTGCAACGAACTAAGACACGTTTTTGCCGCACGCAATGGTGCGGCTTGGCTTAGTGCAGTTCAGCAATCAACTCGATCTCGACACAAGCGCCCATCGGCAACTGGGCCACTCCAAAGGCGCTGCGGGCATGGGCGCCTGCTTCGCCCATGATGTGGGCCAACAGTTCGCTGCAGCCGTTGGTCACCACATGGTGCTCTGTGAACGTGGGGCTGGAATTCACCAAACTCATCACTTTCACAATGCGTTTCACGCGGTGCAAATCGTCACCACAGGCCGCGCTCAAGGTGCCTAGCAAGTCGATGGCGACACTTTTGGCCGCCAGCTTGCCAGTCTCGGTGTCCATGTTGGTACCGAGTTGACCGACCCAAGGCTTGCCATCTTGTTTGGCAATGTGGCCGCTGATGAAAACCAAATGGCCGGTTTGCACATAAGGCACATAGGCCGCGGCTGGGACTGACACGGGTGGAAGTTGGATGTTGAGGGCTTGCAGGCGTTGGTGGATGGACATGGTGTTTGCTTTCAAGTTCGGGGATGTGGCACAGTTTAAAAGCATTGTCAGCGTTGGCCTTGGAAACAGCTTGGGTCAAGGTCACTGAGCTGGTGTCGATTCACACGATGGTGTCGTTTTGCGGCGTGTTTCTCTCTATTTTTGATCACCATGCGTTTGCAATTCTTTTTCTTCACCTTAGGCGGGTTGCTTTTCACGGGCGGCTTGCTCAAATTCACGCCTCATGTGGTTTTGCGTTACCGCTATGGATTCAAGATTGGGCCAATTCAGTCGATTCATCCCATCATGAAACTCTTTTCTCTTCTTCGTTGGAAGCTGCTTTTGTCCATCTGCATGGCCACTGCCAGCGTTGCCCATGCCGAATGGGCTGAGTTGCTCAAGGACGAGGACATCACTTATGCCTGGGACAATGAAACGGTGCGTTCCGTGCATATCCATCGTTATGCATGGACCATGACCAATTTGGGCAAGGCCACCAAAGCGCCAAACGGTGAGGATTACCAATCTTCGATGGCCCGTTGGCGCATCCATTGCAAAACCGACTCGTTCATCAAATTGTCTGAAAGTTTTTACGCCAGAACCGAGGGCAAAGGCCGTGAAGTGGCTTTTTACGAGGCGGCCGACTGGCGGCCACGCGACGCCGCCATCCGACCCGGTTCGTACCTGGCACTTCTTAAAAAACAGGTTTGCGCTAAACCCGAACCCTGACAGTTTTTTCTACAGTTTCCTTCCCGCTTGACCTTGTTGGCCAAGCACTGCTGGAAGGACTCGGTTGCTGCGTGACGTTCCCCATGTTCATTTTTTAAGTCCTTTGCTGCTGGCTTGGGTGCTTGGAACCGCTGCGCAGTTGTTTCAGCCGGTGCTGTGGCCCGCTTGGTTGTACGGCGCGGGTTTGTTGGCGGTGCTTGTTCTGTTTGGTGGGTTGTTGCGCTGTTCGCCAGATCAGCGGCAAACCAGCCTTGCAAACCGCGCCACAAGTTCAGTGCTCAACGCCCCAGCACTTTCAGCGCCAGGCCCAGCCAAGCATCTCCATGTTTTCAAACTCTTGGCCACCATGCTGCTGGTGGCTTGCATCGCTTTCGCCAGCGTCGGCTGTCGCGCACTGTGGTTTCAATCGCAAAGCTTGTCCCCATCGCTGGAAGGTGTGAACTTGCGCATCAGCGGTGTGGTGGCCGCCATGCCGCAGTGGCATACGGATGGGTTGCGGTTTCGCTTTGAAGTGAACAGCGCACAGCGCGAAAGCGACGCCCAAGCAGTGCCATTGCCCAGCCAGATTCAGCTGGCTTGGTACAACCAAATTGGCGGCGGCGAGCGCAAGGCTTTGCCCAATGTTCAAGCGGGTGAACGCTGGCATTTCACCGTGCGTTTGAAGCGACCGCATGGTTTGGCCAACCCCGGCGGTTTTGATGCGGAACTGTGGCTGTGGGAGCAAGGCCTGCGGGCCAGCGGCCATGTGCGTGACGGCCCCAAAGACAAGCCCGCACAGCGCATAGAAACCACCTGGCAATTTCCCATCGAACAATTGCGCCAAAGCACACGACAGCGCATCGGCCAAACAGTCAGCGAGCCGCGATGGGCTGGGCTGATAGGCGCCCTGCTGATGGGCGACCAAGCCGCCATTGATCGCGCCGACTGGGATCTGTTTCGCATCACCGGCATCGCCCATTTGATGAGCATCTCGGGTTTGCACATCACCTTGTGGGCTTGGGTGGCTCGGTGGTTGGTGCTTCAGTTGTGGCGTGTCAGTGGGGTGTGGGGCCGCTCTTGGTGTTTGCATATCCCAGCACCATGGGCGGCACTGTGGGGCGGTCTGCTGTGCGCTGCCGCCTATGCCTTGTTCAGTGGTTGGGGTGTGCCAGCACAACGCACCGTGGTGATGCTGGCCGTGGTCTGTGCCTTGCGCTTTCAGGCACTGCGCTGGCCCTTGTTGCCGCAATGGTTGTTGGCCATGGTGACGGTGTTGTTTCTCGACCCATGGGCCCTGATGCAAGCCGGGTTTTGGCTGAGTTTTGTCGCTGTGGGTGTTTTGTTCTTGGGCACCCCATCCATTTCTGATGCAAAGCGGTCACCCAACCGTTGGCAAAGACTGCGTCAACAAGCTGTGCATCTGTTGAAGGAACAAATGCACATCAGCGTGTGCTTGGCGCCGCTTTGCGTGTTGTTGTTTCAGCAGTTGTCGGTGGTGGGTTTGTTGGTGAATCTGTTCGCCATTCCCTGGGTCACCTTGGTGGTCACGCCGCTGGCGTTTTTGGGTGCGTTGTGGTCGCCGTTATGGCTGTTGTGCAGCCTGAGTTTGCAAGCGCTGTGCGCGGTGTTGCAGCCCATGTCCGCTTGGTCTTGGGCGGTGTGGCATGTGGCACAGCCGCCTTGGTGGTTGGCCGCTGTGGGTCTGGCAGGCGGTGCTTGGGTGGCTTATCCCAGGCCTTGGCGGCAGCGTGTTTGGGGCCTGGGCTTGGTGCTGCCGTGTTTGCTGTGGCCGGTGGAGCGGCCTTTGCCTGGTCAGTTTGAGTTGCTGGCCGCTGATGTGGGCCAAGGCAATGCGGTGTTGGTGCGCACCGCGCAACACAGCTTGTTGTTTGACACCGGGCCGCGGTTTGGCAGCGACAGTGATGCCGGTCAACGTGTCTTGCTGCCCTTGCTGCAACGAAGCAACGAGCGGCTGGACACCTTGGTATTGAGCCACCAAGACAGCGACCACACCGGCGGTGCCATGTCGGTGCAAAAACTGCAGCCCCAAGTGCGGGTGTTGACCTCTATCGTGCACGGTCAAGCTTTGTTTGGCCAATGGCCCATGCAGCGTTGCGAAGCAGGGCAGGCGTGGCAATGGGACGGCGTGATGTTTGAAGTGCTGCACCCACTGGCCCAGGACTATGCCTTGCCCTGGTCGCCGAATGCGCGAAGTTGTGTGCTGCGCATCAGCGCAGGCGCCCACGTGGCGCTGCTCACAGGGGATATTGAAGCCTTTCAAGAACAAACTTTGTTGCAACGCGCAGGTGCACAACTGCGGGCCGATGTGTTGCTGGTGCCGCACCACGGCAGCAAAACATCGTCCACCGAATCCTTCATCGAGGCGGTGCAACCGCGCTGGGCCTTGTTCCAAATGGGCTACCGCAACCGCTACGGCCACCCCGCGCCGCAGGTGTTGCAGCGCTATATGCAGCGCGGCATTGGCGTGCGGCTTTCGCCCTCATGCGGTGCCATGACCTGGCGCAGCAACGACCCCGAGATGGTGCAGTGTGAGCGGGCCCATAACAGGCGGTATTGGCGTTATCAGCCACTGGGGGAACTTGACGAAACTAGGCCATTGAACTACCATGTCGCAAACTGAATTTGAATGGGATGCTGCAAAAAGCAATGCTTGTTTGAGGCATCGAGGCTTTGATTTTGCTTTTGCGCTGTTGGTTTTCTCTGACCCCCAGCACATGGTGATCAAAGATCAGAGATGGGACTATGGCGAGGATCGATTTCAAGTCATGGGCCTCATTGAGGATCGGGTTTATGTCGTCATTTACACACACCGTTCATCAACCGTTCGAATCATTTCAGCTCGCAAAGCAAATCAACGTGAGGGTCTGATTTATGAAAACAATCCGCGTCAAAGTTGACGTAAGCAACCCCCAATCCATGCCCAAAGGTCGGGTCAATCGAGCGCTGTTGGCCGCCACCACCGAGCAAGACATCAAGCGTCACAAGAAGCAAGATGACGATGCAGCCATGCAAGACGCAGCCAAATTTGCCAAGCGGGTGCGGGAGCGTTTGGGTTTGACGCAGCAAGAGTTTTCAGCTCGGATTGAAGTGCCGCTGGAAACCATCCGCAATTGGGAGCAGGGCAAGCGTTGCCCAACCGGCGCTGCCAAAACATTGCTGAAACTATTGGACAGGACGCCGGACGCTGCCATGGCCGCACTCCGTTAACCGATCAAGCCACCGTCAATTCAAAGCGCCATCGGTTTAAAAACCAACACTTATGAACCTATAAATTAACTTTTATTCATAAAAATACTTATTAATAACTCTATTTGATAGTATCAGTGCTCTTTCCTAAAAGAGTACTTTATGAGCATTCAATGGAGTGAAATCAAGTCCAAGTCACTGCATTTCAGCTAGACATGGGCTGACGCTTGCAACGAAAAAAGCCAAAGCATCCCATTCTGGTTGGATTTCTTCGACATCTTCGGCATTCCCAACAAACGCGTTGTCATCTTCGAGCACAACGTGCAAAAACTCAGTGGCGCCAACGGCTATATCGATTTGTTTTGGCCGGGCAAGCTGTTGGTGGAGCAAAAGTCCTTGGGCAAGAGCCTGGCCGACGCCCACGATCAGGCCATGGACTACTCGCACAGCATCCCCGACCACCAGTTGCCCGAGTTGGTGGTGGTTTGCGACTTTGGCACCTTCGAGCTGCGTCACTTGCAAACTGGCGAGGTGCTGCGCTTCAAGCTGAAAGACCTGCACAAGCACGTGAAGCACTTTGGCGTGTTGCTGGGCTACAAAGTGCAGGCCATTCGCCCGGAAGACCCGGTGAACATCAAGGCCGCTGAGCGCATGGGCCGCTTGCACGACACCTTGAAAGCCAGCGGCTACCAAGGCCACCCGCTGGAGGTGCTGCTGGTGCGCCTGCTGTTTTGTTTGTTCGCCGACGACACCGGCATTTTTCAGCCCACCGATTCCTTCCGCGCCTTCATTGAAGAACGCACCGCGCCCGATGGCTCGGACCTGGGGCCGCGCTTGGCGCAGCTGTTTCAAGTGCTCAACACGCCAGAAGACCAGCGCAGCAAAAACATCGACGAGCAATTGGGCCAGTTTGCGTACATCAACGGCAAGTTGTTCGAAGAAACCTTGCCCATGGCCGACTTCAACACCGCCATGCGCGAAGCCCTGCTGGACGCCTGCGCACTCGATTGGTCGGCCATCAGCCCGGCCATCTTTGGCAGCTTGTTTCAAAGCATCATGGACGACAAAGCCCGCCGCAACCTGGGGGCGCACTACACGTCAGAGGCCAACATCTTCAAGCTGATCAAGCCGCTGTTTTTGGACGAGCTGCACGCCGAGTTCGAGCGCATTCGCGGCAACCGCCACAAGCTGGAGGCGTTCCACCGCAAGCTCAAGGGTTTGCGCTTTTTGGACCCAGCCTGTGGCTGTGGCAACTTCCTCGTCATCAGCTACCGCGAATTGCGCGAACTGGAGCTGCAAGTGCTGCGGGCCGCCAACGAACTTGGCGACCACCGTGGCCAGCTGAGCGTGGACGTGAACAGCTTGATTGGCGTGAATGTGGACCAGTTCTATGGCATTGAGATTGAGGAGTTTCCAGCGCAAATTGCCCAAGTGGCGCTGTGGCTGGTGGACCACCAAATGAACCTGCGGGTCAGCGAAGAGTTTGGCCTGTACTACGCCCGTATTCCGCTGAAAAACTCGCCGCACATTCGACATGCGAACGCGCTGCAACTCGACTGGAACCAGGTGCTGCCAGCGGAGCAGTGCAGTTATGTGATGGGGAATCCGCCGTTCATAGGCAAAAAGGAACAAACAGCGCAGCAAAAAGCCGATTTTGAACCGGTGATGAATGTCATCAAAAGCTTTGGTGTGCTGGATTTTGTTTCTGCGTGGTATGTCAAATCTACCCATTACATCCAGAGTGCTGAAATGAAATTATCCCCACGGGTTGCTTTTGTATCTACCAATAGCATCACCCAAGGCGAGCAGGTCGGTGTTTTATGGTCATGGATGTTGGCGCAGGGCGTTCAAATTCAATTTGCACATCGGACCTTTTCATGGTCTAACGAAGCCAAGGGCAATGCGGCGGTGCACTGCGTGATTATTGGATTTGGTCTTGAAAATATCAGCGAGAAAATAATATTTTCATACGAAGATATCAAGGGATTGCCAGTTGCAGTGCCCGTAAAAAATATCAATCCATATTTAGTAGATGCAGCCAATATAGCTATTTCAAAACGGAGTCATCCAATTTGCAATGTTCCAAAAATGCAATATGGAAGCATGGCTATAGATGATGGACATTTCATACTAAGCACGGCTGAAAAAGAGGAGTTGATTCTCAAAAATCCAAATATAGGGAAGCTGATAAGACCATTCATGGGTGGGCAGGAGTTTTTAAACAAGGAAGAGCGCTGGTGCCTTTGGTTGGAAAACATTGATCCCAGCATCATCAAATCGAATGGCGCTGTTCTTCAAAGGATCAATGCAGTCAAAAAATTCCGACTGCAAAGTAACCGAGATGCTACAAAAAAACTTGCTGATACGCCTGCATTATTTGGAGAAATCAGACAACCAAGAAACAATTATTTGTTGATGCCCAAGGTCTCATCTGAAAATAGAAATTATTTGCCAATAGGGTTTATGAATCCAAATGTGGTTGCAAATGGAAGTGCACTCATTATTCCTGGAGCAGGGATTTATGAAATGGGGATATTGCAATCGATGATGCACATGGCTTGGCTTAAATACATATGCGGTCGAATGAAAAGTGATTATCAGTATTCGGCTGGCAATGTGTTCAACAACTTCCCTTGGCCTGGCTTTGCTGGCGAGGCCTTGAGCGACAAGCACCGCCAAGCCATTGAAGCCGCCGCACAAGGCGTGCTCGAAGCCCGAGAACGCTTCCCCACCTCGTCCTTGGCCGACCTCTACGACCCCCTCAGCATGCCGCCCGCCTTGCTGCGTGCCCACCAAAAACTCGACGCCGCCGTGGACGCCGCTTACGTTCCCAGCGGCGGCCCCAAAACCTATGCCTCCGACGCCGAACGCGTCGCGTTTTTATTCGATTTGTATCAACGCATTACCAGCTTGCTGCCCATTCCCAAAGCAAAGAAAAAGAAAAACCAATAGGAGAAATGAAATAGTCTTTTAATTGGTTTTCAAGCGAACAAAAGTCACTTGCAGTTCGCATCCCACTGCTGCTGCATATTTTTTCAATGTGCTTAATGACGGCGCATGTTTACCGCCAGATTCAAGCCGGGACACAGCGCTTTTGGTGGTGCCCATTTTTTCGGCCACAGCATCTTGGGTTAATCCGGCCTTGCTTCTGGCGTTCAGCATTTGATTCACCAATTGAAATTCGAGGGCCAAGTCGTCGAACGCTTCTTTGAAGCCAGGGCGCTTCATGGCCTTTTTCAGAAAGGCCGCTTTGTCATGGGCCACAGGGGTGTACTTCAAATCAGGCATATTGAATTTCCTTCATTCGTTTTCTAGCAATACTCAAATCAGCATCTGGCGTTTTGGGCGTTTTCTTGATGAAAGCATGCAACACAATAATTCGCTGCCCTTTCTGAAAACAATACAAACACCGACCAATGCTTGATTTACCGCTTGGGCGTATTTCAAATAATCCTTCCCCCATGGCCCGAGAGTAGGGCAGCCTCAGGGTTGGTCCATGCACCATCAAGACATCCAGCAACCTTGTGTAGCTGGCCAACATATCCGGTTGCCAAGACTCAATCTGTTCCAGAACTTTGGGGTGAAAGTATTCGATCAAGTACGCCATGACGATATTAGCAAATTCGCTAACTCATTGATATAGAAAGTTGCTTAGTTTGGTCAAACCTCCGCCCAAACTGGTTGAGTTGGACTGTCTTATTTCGTGGGTTCCAGCCTCCATAGCCGGGCCCAAAACGGCCTTTTGGGGCTCAATCTAGGGAAAACCCGCATTTTGTATAGGTATTGTCTATATATTTCTCAAATATAGGCATAATTCTATGAAAAATACAGGGATTGCCCTGATATTTCGTTGACAAAACATGTTCATCTGTTAAATTTCATCCATCGGTTCTGCAACAAACCTCTTCATTTTTCAAATTCAACCTCAAGGATGTTCACCATGTTCAACAAATACGCTCTCATCGCCGGTCTGCTGTTCTCCAATGTTGCTTTCGCTGGCAACGACAACGCTGCTGTCATGTCTGACAAAGAAAGCGCTTTCATGTTCGCTTCATCCAAAGACACATGGTCGATGGTTGCTGCCAACACCACCAAGGGTTTCACCAAAGTGCGTGAGTTCCACGACATGGGCCAAAGCGGCGTTCAACAAATCGATTACGTCGTGAACTGCGCTGACCAAACTCTGGCTTTGGCTGATTTCGCCGTCATCACCAGCAACGGTCGCTTGCCTGTGCGCGCTGCTGAAACCAGCTTCACCAACCTGTCCTTCTACAAACCCATGATCGACCACGACCGCACCATCACCAACAATGCTTGCGACAAGCGTGTGGCGATGAACAGCGAATCCACCGCCAAATGATCTAATGGCCGACATGGCCACTGACACCCTCAAACAACTGGCTTTCTTCGCCATTGGCGAGAGGCTCAGAGCGATCACAGGTTCAACAAAGTCCTCCTTGGAGGACTTTGCCGTTCCTGCGGGTGACCCAGGCCTGTTTGGGCCTGCCAGCATGGTGTGGCGGGTCCATGAACACTTCACGGCCATGATGGTTGGCGGTTTGTCCTCACTCATCGTTCAGGCCCTGCACCCACGCGCCTTGGCCGCCGTCTGGGACCACTCCCAGTTCCGCGACAAACTCAAAGACCGACTCAGCCGCACCGCATTTTTTGTGGCGGCCACCACCTACGGCAGTGAAGTTTTCGCCATGAAAGCCATTCAGCGGGTCAATGCCATCCACAGCCGCATCACCGGCACCGACTTGCAAGGTCGTCCCTATGTGGCCAACGAACCAGTGCTCCTCAATTGGGTGCATTTGGTGGAGGCCACGTCTTTTTTGGCTGCCTACCAACACCTCGCCGAAACCCCGCTGAGCCCCGCCGAGGCCGACCAGTACATGGCTGAAATGGCGGTGCTGGGCCATTTGCTGGGTGGCGTGGATTTGCCAAGCACCGTGGCGGCTGCTGAAGGGCAGATGCGCAGCTACCAAGCCGAGCTGCGGTTTGACGAGCGGGCGCAAGAAGTGGTGAGGCTGATCGCGTCTTATCCGACGGACGTGCTGGACAAGCCGTTCATGGGCTTGGTGCTGGAATCCTCATTCGACTTGATGCCCGATTGGGTGCTGCAGATGTTGGGCCGGTCTGAGGCCTGCGCCTTGCCAGTGCAAGCGCGGCGTTTGGCGCTGCAACTCGCTTCAGAGCCTTTGCAATGGATGCTCGACGAGCAGGGCGTGGCCGCGGTGGCGCGTCGGCGGGTTCATCTGGCGGCTTAGTCGCAGCGCTTGCCCGGTCTGGGCTGCTTGGCCTTGTTTTGGACAGAAAACAAGGCTTTACCCAAATGGATCATGCAAGGGAGGGGTGAGAGAATCATCAGATGAAATCATTTACCCCTCTCCAAATCAAAGACAAAGCGGCCATGATTTACGCTGCGGGCATCATCGGTTTTTCTGTGGTGATCAGCATCGTTGTCACCTTGATCGTGATCGTCAACAGAAACAGCTGATCCCGCATTGCACCTGCCCATTCACGCATGACCGTTCAGCCTTTGCGTGTGATGTTGTTGGGTGCGACTGGCACCATTGGCTCTGCCACGGCCCAGGCGCTTTCACGACAAGGCCATGAGGTGGTTTGTGTGCTTCGGCCTCGCCCCGACCGCATGGCCGAGTCAGCTTGGCAACACATTCAATCGCTTTTAAGTGGAACCAGTTTGCGTTGGGTCGATCCTTGTGACGCGGTTGCGTTAGAGCGTGATGTTTTAGCCCAAGAGCGGTTTGATGCGGTGGTGTCTTGCATGGCTTCGAGAACAGGCAGCCCCCAAGATGCATGGCGGGTTGACCACCAGGCTCATCTGGATGTGCTGAATGCTGCCAAGCGGGCTGGCGTGAAGCAGTTTGTGCTGCTCTCAGCCATCTGTGTTCAAAAGCCAAAGCTGGCATTTCAGCAGGCCAAGCTGGCCTTCGAGCAACAACTGATGCAGTCGGGCTTGTGTTACGCCATCGTTCGACCAACGGCTTTTTTCAAATCCTTGTCGGGACAGTTGCAACGGGTGAAAAACGGCAAACCATTTTTGTTGTTCGGAGATGGTCAAGCCACAGCCTGCAAACCCATCAGCGACGAAGACTTGGCCGATTTCATGGCCAGCTGTCTCACCGACCCGGACAAGTTCAACCGCATCTTGCCCATTGGTGGTCCCGGACCGGCCATCACGCCGCGGCAACAAGGTGAAGCCTTGTTCAAGCTGCTGGGGCGCCCCCCCAAGTTCAAAAGCGTCCCTGTGGCGCTGTTGGACGTCGTCATTGCGGTGCTGAGTTCGCTGGGCAAGCTGATCCCTGTGCTGGCTGACAAGGCCGAGTTGGCTCGCATTGGGCGTTACTACGCGACAGAATCAATGTTGATCTGGAACCCAGACACGCTGCGCTATGACGCTGACGCCACGCCCTCACATGGCACCCACACCCTGATAGAGGCATATGCGCAATGGCTAGAGCGTGGCGCAGCCCCAGCCCGAGGAGACCACGCAGTGTTTTAAGCGTTCTCAGCCACACGCTGCGCAATGTGCGCCAAGGCCTCTTGCACCTGATCAATCAAGATCAAGCACAGGTCGCCTGCTTCTAGCTGAGCCAGTGCATGATCGATGGCAATGAACTCGCCATGAATTTCACTGATGTCGGTGGTGCGTGTTGCGCCATTCAAGCCTTCGCGCAGCAAGGCCAACACTTCGCCATCGGCGCGGCCCCGTTGGCAGGCATCTTCAAACAACACCACGCGCTCGAACGCACTGCCAATCAGACGGGTTTGCTCGCGGATGTCTTCATCGCGCCGGTCCCCAGCACCGCTGATGACCACGCTGCGGCGCTTGGCCGGCAGGTTGCTGACGGCTTGCACCAGCGCCTTGATGGCGTCGGGGTTGTGGCCATAGTCGGCAATGATGGTGGCACCCTTGTGATTGAACATGTTGAAGCGACCGGGCACGCCTTGGGTGTCGCTGACAAAGTTGGACAAGCCTTGACAGACGTTGGCCCAGGATAAATTCAAGGCCCAGGCCGCACCAATCGAGGCCATGGCGTTTTCCACTTGGAAACCGATGGCGCCGTTTTGTGTGAGCGGCACTTCGGCCAGTGAAATCCGCACTTGCTGTGCGCCTTCTTTGGCGATGATGTGTCCATCCTCCACATACAGCACCCGCTTGCCTTGGGCACGGTGGGTGGCCAGGGTGGGGTTGTGCGGGTCAATGGCAAAGAAGGTGACTTGGCCCGGGCAATTGGGGGCCATGGCCACCACCATCGGGTCGGCGGCATTCAGCACCGCCATGCCGTTGGGCGCCACGTTTTGCACGATGACGCGCTTCAAGACCGCCAAGTCTTCCACCGTGCTGATGTAGTTCAAGCCCAAGTGGTCGCCCGCACCAATGTTGGTGACCACCGCCACATGACAGCGGTCAAAGGCCAGGCCTTCACGCAACATGCCGCCGCGTGCGGTTTCCAGCACAGCCGCGTCCACATCCGGGTGCATCAACACGCTGCGGGCGCTGCGCGGGCCGCTGCAGTCGCCGGTGTCGAGTTGCAAGCCATTCACATACACGCCGTCGGTGTTGGTCATGCCTACGCGCAAGCCATCTGAACGAAGCAAATGGGCACACAAACGCACGGTGGTGGTTTTGCCGTTGGTGCCGGTGACGGCGATCAAAGGAATGCGACCATCTTGGCCAGTGCCAAACATGGTGTCGATGATGGCGCTGCCGACATCGCGGCCCTTGCCAAACGAGGGTTGTAAATGCATGCGCAAACCCGGCGCGGCGTTCACCTCGACAATGCCGCCGTGTTGTTCTTCCAAGGGTTTGAGCACCGATTCAACCACCACGTCAACACCGCACACATCCAGCCCGACCATTTGCGCGGCCATCACCGCACGTGCGGCCACCTCGGGGTGCACATCGTCGGTCACGTCGGTGGCCGAGCCGCCGGTGGACAAATTGGCGTTGTTGCGCAACACGACACGCGCCCCTTTGGCAGGCACACTGTCAGCATTCAAGCCTTGCTCTTTCAAGCGGGCCAGGGCAATGTCATCAAAGCGGATTTTGGTGAGAGACGTGGCATGGCCGTCGCCACGACGCGGGTCGGCGTTGACCTTGTCCACCAATTGGCGCACGGATGACGTGCCGTCACCCACCACCAATGGGGGCTCGCGGCGGGCTGCGGCCACCATCTTGTCGCCGACCACCAGCAAGCGGTAATCGCTGCCAGGCAGGTAGCTTTCCACCATGATGTCGTCGCGAAATTCCAGCGCGTTGTTGAAGCCTTCAATCACTTCTTCGCGGGTTTTCAAATTCACCGCCACGCCCTTGCCTTGGTTGCCGTCACGCGGCTTGATGACTACCGGCAAACCAATCTCTTGCGCGGCCACCCAAGCGTCTTCGGCATCCAATACTGGGCGCCCCATGGGCACGGGCACACCAGCGGCTTGCAGGAGTTTTTTTGACAGCTCTTTGTCTTGCGCGATGGATTCGGCAATGGCGCTGCTGAAGTCGGTTTCAGCGGCTTGGATGCGGCGTTGTTTGCTGCCCCAGCCAAACTGCACCAAGCTGCCATCGGACAAACGGCGAAAAGGAATGCCACGCGCCAAGGCCGCATCGACGATGGAGCTGGTGGAAGGCCCCAAACGCAGGTCTTCGTCCAACTCGCGCAAATCGTTCAGCGCTTGATCAACATCGAAACCTTGTGCGTTGAACGCGGCCAAGCAGAGTTGCTCGGCCAAGCTCAGGGCCAATTTGCCAACTTGCTCGACCGAATATTCGACCACCACTTGAAACAAACCTTCATCAGGGGTGGCCGTGGTTCGGCTGAACGTGACCGGGCAACCCGCCTGAATTTGCAAATGCAAGCCAACCGCTTCCAAAGCATGCGCCATGCTGAGTGGGCCACTGCTTTCGCCGGGTTGCAAACGACCCAAGCCGGGAAACAAATGGCGCAGACGTTTTTCAAACGCTTGTTGCTCGGCGCTCAGATCGCTTTCCAAGCCAGGTGCGCAACGCACCATGGCCTCAACAGCGGTGTGGCGTGTCCACAAATTCGGTCCGCGCAGGGCGCGGGTGCGGGTGACTTCCATCAGGCTTTCTTCCTTGCAACTTGGGGCTTTGTTGGGGCCGCAGGTTGGCCGTAGTTTTTCAGACCAGCACGAATCAGGTCGGGTGTCAAATCCAGCGCCCAAGCCACAGCCACGGCGGCCAGCACATTGGGCAAGCTGATACCACCCTCGCTCAGTAATTTCGCAATCGGTGGGAAGTCGAGTTGCAGCAACACGGTTTCGGTTTGGCCACGCGCCAACACCACCTCGCCGTTGGCGCAATACACAGCGCGGCCCTGGGCAGCGCGGTGTTGGTTGATGACGGGTGCATCCGTGTGGGCTGCATAGTAAATGACTTCACCGTCGCACAACTCCGCCAGTTCCACTACAGCCGCATCTTCCGCATTGAGCACGGCGACACCTTCAGGCAGCACCAAATCGATTTGGGTGCGCACCACGGTGCGCACTTGCTCGGGCGTTTGAATGTCGTGTTCTTGCAAGCCGGTGGCGTCAGGCATCTCGGTGAGCACGCCCACATGGCAACGGTCGTAGGGCAAGCCTTCTTCCAGCACTTGCAGCGGCGAGTTTTCAAACACAGCGGCATCTAAGGCGCGGTTGATCAACAGACGTTGACTGGCTTCAAACACACGCGCATCTTTGGCGTCAACCAAACGCTGGTCCATGAACAAACCATGCGAAGAAGCCAAGCCGGTGCGGCGACCTGAGAGATGGATGAGCCAACTCACCAGGTGCGCCAACTCTGCTGTTTGGTTGCGGCCCATGATGCCCACCACGGGGATGCGGGTGGCTTGTCGCGGGTCGAATAAATGCGAGACGATGGCCTGACCCACCGGTCGCGCTTGGCCAATGGCTGGCTTCAAATGCATCAGCAAACCTGGTCCTGCGTTCACCTCGACGATGGCACCACCTTGGGCCAGCAAGGGTTTGCTGATGTCTTGCGCCACCAAGTCGATGCCAGCAATGTCCAAACCAATCACGCGGGCGGCCAACACCACCACCGCCGCTACTTCAGGGTGCACCTCGTCGGTGACGTCGATGCCCATGTTGCCGGTGCGCTGCACGATGGCGATGCGGTCTTTCTCTGGGATGCTGTCGGGGCTGAGGCCTTGACGTTGCAACTCCAGCACGGCGGTGGGCAAGTCTTTCAAACGGATGGTGTCCAACGGAAAGTCTTCTTCTTCACCACGGCGCGGGTCGGAGTTGATTTGTAATTCAATGAGTTCGGCCACGGTGTGCACGCCGTCACCTTTGATCTTGGCGGTCTCGCCTTTGGAGGCGGCCACCACGCGGTTGCCCACCACCAACAAACGGTGTTCTTCACCCGGGATGAAGCGCTCGACCATCACGTCGGTGCCTTCGCGCTGCGCCATCACAAAGGCGGCTTCGATGTCTTCGCGTTGGCGCAAGTCGAGGGCGACACCGCGTCCGTGGTTGGCGTCGGTGGGCTTGACGGCGACGGGCAAACCGATGTCTTGTGCCACGTCCCACGCCTGTTCAGCGGAGTGCACGATTTCACCCGTGGGGATGGGCACACCGCATTGGGTGAGCAGCATTTTCGTGAGGTCTTTGTCGCTGGAAATGCTTTCGGCGATGGCGCTGGTGCGGTCGGTTTCTGCGGTCCAAATGCGGCGTTGCTTGGAGCCGTAGCCGAGTTGAACCAGGTTGCCCGAGGTCAGGCGAATGGAAGGGATTTTGTGGTCGGTGGCCGCGTCCACGATGCAAGCGGTGCTGGGGCCTAAGCACAAGCGGTCGACCATGGCCTTGAGGCGATGGACCGTGGCTTTCAAATCAAACGGCGTGTCGTTGATGGCGGCCATCACCAGGTCACGCGCCGCCATGAAACTGGCGCGGCCCACTTCTTCTTGCCGTGTGCGGATGACCACTTTGTAAACGCCGCGCTTGGATGTTTCGCGGGCTTTGCCAAAACCTACTTGCATGCCCGCCAAGGTTTGCAACTCGATGGCGACGTGCTCCATGATGTGACCGCACCACGTGCCGGTTTGCAAACGCTCGAAGAAGCCGCCACGTTCGCCCACGCCACAGCGGTGTTCAATCATGCCGGGCAACCAGGTGGTGAGTCGATCGACAAAACCCGGCAAGGTGTTGGAGGGGTGGTCTTCCAAGACACCAAGGTCCACCCAAGATTCGAGAACAGGGCGGTAGGTCCACACATTGGGGCCGCGCAAATAACGCATGCGCAAAACAGCGATGTCGGGAAAGGTCATAAGGGGAGGGCAGGAGTGGTGAGTGGGCCGGTGCGGCCAAGGTGCAGGGTTAGAATCATTTTTTACGGCCGGTCATCCCATTAAGAATGAATCTTCCCTCTGTTGTTGCGCCAGTGCTGCTGGATTTGCCAGCCTTTTGGCGGGAGGACCTGCAGCTTCAATTAACGTCGAATGAGAACGTGCTGGCATGGCTGGAGGTTGACCTCGATGCGGCATTGTATTTCGGGCGTGGCCTGCTGGCCCTGACCTCGGAGCGTCTCTTGTGGCAGCCCGTTGCTGCCCCCCAAACCTGGCACAGCCTGCCTTTGCAGCCCGACATGCAACTGGAATTGGTGGACCATGCAGGCGTGGGCAAGCTGAGCGCCCGCAACGCCACACAGTTGCTGGCCGAATGGCGCTTCACCTTGGGTCACAACCTGCAAGCCGCCAGCTTGCTCAGCCGTTTCAACAAACTGCAAGCCGGGCACAGCCCTGCTTCTTGGCAAGTGTGGTGCCCCACTTGCCACGCACCTTTGGCCGACCCTGATCAAGCCTGTAAAGCTTGTGAAGTTGACGAAGACAACACACCAGCTTCCACTTGGAGCTTGTTCAGGCTGTGGCGCTTTGCCAAGCCCTACCAAGGCCAATTGCTGTTGGGCTTTGTGCTCACACTCTTGTCCACCGCTGCCACTTTGGTGCCGCCCTACCTCACGATGCCCTTGATGGACGAGGTGCTGATCCCTTTTCAGAACGGGCAGCAAATTGACACCGATTTGGTGACTTGGTATTTGGGTGGTTTGTTTGGTGCGGCTTTGCTTGCCTGGGGCTTGGGTTGGTTCAAAACCTATGTGCTGGCGCTGGCTTCAGAGCGCATTGGTGCCGATTTGCGTTCCACCGCTTATGAGCATTTGCTCAAACTTTCGTTGGAATACTTTGGTGGCCGTCGCACCGGCGACTTGATGACCCGCATTGGCAGCGAGACCGACCGCTTGTGCGTGTTCTTGTCGCTGCATTTGCTGGACTTCGCCACCGATGTTTTGATGATCCTCATGACCGCCGGTATTTTGTTCAGCATCGACCCGTGGCTGGCCTTGGCCACTTTGCTGCCGCTGCCCTTCATTGCTTGGTTGATTCACATCGTGCGGGATCGCTTGCGCACCGGCTTCGAAAAAATCGACCGTGTCTGGTCAGAACTCACCAATGTCCTGGCCGACACGATTCCAGGTATTCGTGTGGTCAAAGCTTTCGCTCAAGAAAACCGCGAAGCCAAGCGCTTTCAAGAAGCCAACAAACACAATTTGGCGGTCAACGACCGCATCAATTTCTTGTGGTCTTTGTTCTCGCCCACCGTGACCTTGGTGACTGAAATTGGCTTGCTGGTGGTTTGGGCCTTTGGCATTTGGCAAGTGGCGAATCATCAAGTCACGGTCGGTGTGTTGACGGCGTTTTTGGCTTACAGCACCCGCTTTTATGCCCGACTGGACGCGATGAGCCGCATCGTGTCGCACACGCAAAAAGCGGCTGCTGGCACCAAACGTATTTTTGAAATCCTCGACCACGTGTCCAGCGTCCCCGAGCCAGTAAACCCGGTGGCCTTGCCTGAAGTGGTGGGGCACATTCACATTGCCGATGCTGGTTTTCGCTATGGCAACCGCGCTGTCATCAAAGGCTTGAGCTTGGACATTGCGCCCGGGGAAATGATTGGCTTGGTGGGGCAAAGCGGCTCGGGCAAAAGCACTTTGGTCAACCTGATTTGCCGCTTCTACGATCTGAGCGAAGGCGCCATCCGCATTGATGGCACCGACATTCGCGACATCCGCATTGCCGATTACCGCCGCCACATTGGCTTGGTCTTGCAAGAGCCGTTTTTGTTTTTCGGCACCATCGCCGACAACATCGCCTACGGCAAGCCGGGTGCCACCCGCGCTGAGATTGTGGCTGCGGCCCGTGCCGCCCATGCCCACGAATTCATTCTGCGTTTGCCGCAAGGCTATGACTCTTTGGTGGGCGAGCGTGGCCAAGGTTTGTCGGGTGGCGAGCGTCAACGCATCTCGATTGCACGCGCCTTGCTGATCGACCCGCGCATCTTGATCATGGACGAGGCCACCTCGTCGGTGGACACCGAGACCGAGCAAGAAATTCAAAAAGCCTTGGACAACTTGGTGCGCGGACGCACCACTATCGCGATTGCGCACCGGCTCTCCACGTTGCGTCGTGCAGATCGGCTCGTCGTCATGGAGCATGGTCAATTGGTTGAGCAAGGCCAGCACGATGAACTGCTGGCCAGGCAAGGCGCTTACTGGCGTTTGTACGAGGCGCAAGCCCGGCAAAAAGAAGCTGAAGAGGAAGGCTTGACGCTGGGCATCGAACGCGAGGCACGCACATGATTTTTGAATTGACGCAAAACAGCTTGGGTGCGTGGCAACTCAAGCTCGACGGTGTCTTGCACGTTGGTGTCACCGTGGTGCGGGCGTTTCCGATTGGCGCACCCGATGAAGCCGTGTCGGTGTTGAGTGCGGAGGGGCATGAGTTGTTGTGGCTTGAAGCGCCTCTCACCTTGCCTGAGGCGCAAAAAACAGCGGTGATGGAAGCATTGCAATCGCGTGAATTCATGCCAGAAATTCACCGTGTGGACGCGGTCAGCAGTTTCATCACACCCTCAGTCTGGTCGGTGCAAACCAGCCGGGGCCCAGCGCAGTTTGTGCTGCGTGGTGAAGAAGATATTCGCCGCTTGAGTGGCCAAACACTCATCGTCGCAGACGAACACGGCGTGCAATTTCTCATCCGCGACTTGCCCGCTTTAGATCGGCACAGCCGCAAATTGCTCGATCGTTTTTTATAACAAGCCCATTGGGCTTTGAAGCCCGTGAGTGCAGCCGCTGTCAGGCACAACAGCGCTTCATGCAAGCCATCAGCTGAACAGGTTTTTCAGCTTGTCCGCCCAACCGGCTTCGGTGGGTGAATGTTTGGCCCCGCCTTTTTTCAAGGACTCGTCCAACTCTTTCAAGAGCTTGCGTTGATGCTCGGTCAGCTTGACTGGAGTTTCTACGGTGATGTGGCAATACAAGTCGCCTGGGAAGCTGGCGCGAACGCCTTTGATGCCCTTGCCACGCAGCCTGAACTGCTTGCCGGTTTGGGTGCCCTCGGGCAGGTCGATGGCGGCTTCGCCATTCAAGGTGGGCACACTCACTTCACCGCCCAAAGCAGCCGTGGTGAAGCTGATGGGCACGGCGCAATGCAAGTCGTCCCCATCGCGCTGGAACACCTCGTGTTTTTGCAAACGGATTTCAATGTACAGGTCGCCTGGGGGGCCGCCATTGGTGCCGGGCTCGCCGTTGCCGGTGCTGCGAATCCGCATGCCGTCGTCAATACCGGCGGGAATGGAAATTTCCAATGTTTTTTGGCGCTTGATCTTGCCCTGGCCGTGACACGGTGAGCAAGGGTCGCTGATGATTTTGCCGCTGCCTCGGCAGTGCGGGCAGTTTTGTTGCACACTGAAAAAACCTTGGCGCATTTGCACCACGCCTTGGCCTTGGCAGGTGCCACAGGTTTTGGCCGAGGTGCCGGGCTTGGCACCACTGCCATGACAGGTATCGCACTCGTCGTAGCTGGGAATGCGGATTTCGGTTTTCTTGCCCGCCGCAGCTTCTTCCAGGCTGATGTCCATCGCATAGCTCAAGTCGTTGCCACGAAACACTTGGCGGCCACCACCGCCTTGTTGACGACGGGCTTGGCCAAAGATGTCGCCAAAAATATCGCCAAAGGATTCGCCAAAGCCACCGAAGCCGCCTGCACCTGCGGCGCCGCGCATGTTCGGGTCCACACCGGCATGGCCGTATTGATCGTAGGCCGCACGCTTTTCAGCATCCGACAACATTTCATAGGCCTCTTTGGCCTCTTTGAATTTCACCTCGGCGGAGGCATCACCCTGGTTGCGGTCGGGGTGGTACTTCATGGCGAGCTTGCGGTAGGACTTCTTGATCTCCTCGTCGCTGGCGTTTTTGGGGACGCCCAATATCTCGTAAAAATCGCGTTTGGTGGCCATGGTGGTCTGGTTCTGAAATGTGCCAACGCCGCGTCAACCCGCTAAAGGGTTTGAGCGCGGCGCAGGGGGTTGAAAGGTTTAAGGTTTCTTGACTTCTTTGACCTCGGCGTCCACCACGTTGTCGTCCTGGGGTTTGTCGTGGCTGTGGTCTGCACCACCCGTGGCGGCACCAGCGGCTTCTTTGGCTTGCTTGTCGGCATAAACCATTTCACCCAGCTTTTGCGCAGCGGTCATGAGGGCTTCGGTTTTGGCATTGATGGCGTCTTTGTCTTCGCCTTTCAAAGCTTCTTCCAAGTCTTTCATGGCGGCTTCAATTTTTTCTTTGTCAGCCGCTTCCACTTTGTCGCCGTGCTCGGTGAGGGATTTCTTCACGTCATGTACAGCCGCATCGCCTTGGTTGCGGGCCTGCACGATCTCAAGTTTCTTCTTGTCTTCGGCGGCATTCAATTCGGCGTCTTTCACCATTTGTTGAATCTCGGCCTCGCTCAAACCCGAGTTGGCCTTGATGGTGATTTTGTTTTCTTTGCCAGTGGCTTTGTCTTTCGCGCCCACGTGCAGAATGCCGTTGGCATCGATGTCAAACGACACTTCAATTTGCGGCGTGCCACGCGCGGCGGGCGCAATGCCTTCCAGGTTGAACTCACCCAAGCTTTTGTTGCCCGAGGCCATCTCGCGTTCGCCTTGATACACCTTGATGGTGACCGCCGGTTGGTTGTCGTCGGCGGTCGAGAAGGTTTGCGCAAACTTGGTGGGGATGGTGGTGTTCTTGACGATCATTTTGGTCATCACGCCGCCCAGGGTTTCAATGCCCAAAGACAAAGGCGTCACGTCCAACAACAACACGTCTTTGCGGTCACCCGACAAGACCTGGCCTTGGATGGCGGCACCGACAGCCACGGCTTCGTCAGGGTTGACGTCGCGGCGGGGCTCTTGGCCAAAGAACTCTTTCACTTTGTCTTGCACCTTGGGCATGCGGGTCATGCCGCCGACCAAGATCACGTCATCAATGTCGCTGACTGACACGCCTGCATCTTTGATGGCGGTGCGGCAAGGCGCGATGGTGCGCTCGATCAACTCGTCCACCAGTTGTTCCAACTTGGCCCGGTTGAGTTTGATGTTCAAGTGTTTTGGGCCTGATGCATCGGCCGTCACATACGGCAAGTTGATGTCGGTGCCGGTGGATGAAGAGAGCTCGATCTTGGCTTTTTCAGCGGCTTCTTTCAGGCGCTGCAAGGCCAACACGTCTTTGGACAAATCCACACCCGAGTCCTTTTTGAACTCGGTGATGATGAAGTCGATGATGCGTTGGTCAAAGTCTTCACCGCCCAAGAAGGTGTCGCCGTTGGTGGACAGCACTTCAAATTGTTTTTCGCCATCAACGTCGGCAATTTCAATGATGGACACGTCAAACGTGCCGCCGCCCAAGTCATAGACGGCGATTTTGCGGTCGCCTTTTTCAGTTTTGTCCAAGCCGAAGGCCAATGCCGCAGCCGTGGGTTCGTTGATGATGCGTTTCACATCCAAACCGGCAATGCGACCCGCATCTTTGGTGGCTTGGCGTTGGGCGTCGTTGAAGTAAGCGGGCACCGTGATGACGGCTTCCGTGACTTCTTCGCCCAGGTAGTCCTCGGCGGTTTTCTTCATCTTGCGCAAAATTTCAGCGCTGATTTGAGGCGGGGCCAACTTGTTGCCGCGCACTTCCACCCAAGCGTCGCCGTTGTCGGCTTTGGCAATGGTGTAGGGCATCAAGTCGATGTCTTTTTGAACTTCTTTTTCGTCGAATTTGCGACCAATCAGGCGCTTGACGGCGTACAAAGTGTTGCGCGGGTTGGTGACCGCTTGGCGTTTGGCGGAAGCGCCGACCAAAATTTCACCGTCTTCTTGGTAGGCAATGATGGATGGGGTGGTGCGAGCGCCTTCGGCGTTTTCGATCACCTTGGTGGTGTTGCCTTCCATGATGGCCACGCACGAGTTGGTGGTGCCGAGGTCAATGCCAATGATTCTTCCCATTTTTTTCTCCTGTGTGATGGGGCCCCCGAAGGCAGCCGTCTCAATTCCTGTTTAACAATGTTGAATAGCTGTGGATAAGTTTTTGGATTTCAAGCCCTGTTGGCCTGAAAAAACCGCGAAATTCGCTGGTGAAGGCGCTTATTTAGGCGCGGAAACCGTCACCAAAGCGGGGCGCAGCACCCGATCGGCAATCAAGTAACCCTTTTGCAGCACCGTGACCACGGTGTTGGGCTCTTGTTCGGCGGGCACCACCGAGATGGCTTGGTGCTGGTGTGGATCGAACTTGGCACCGGCATCGGGGTTGATTTCAAGCACTTTGTGGCGCTCTAAGGCGCTTTTGAGTTGGCGCAATGTGGCTTCCGAGCCTTCGCGCAGTTGCTCAGCGGTGGCGTCGGCAATGGCCAAACCGGCGGTCAGGCTGTCGGCCACCGGCAACAGGCTTTCGGCAAAAGACTCGACCGCGAACTTGCGGGCTTTGGACACTTCTTCATCGGCGCGGCGGCGGGCGTTTTCAGCCTCGGCCTTGGCGCGTAAAAACTGGTCGGCCAATTCGGCGTTCACGGCGGTCAGCTTGGCCACCTCGGCTTGGGCCACGTTCAACGGGTCTTCCTGCTGTGGGGCTTGTTCGGGGTGGGGGTTGGCGTCCATGGCGGGCTCGGGGTTGGCCGTCGGCTCGGACGGCGGGGTGGTTTGGGGATCGGACATGCGGTTCTAGGGGCTGTTGGAAATCAGCCCTGTAAATGGGAGGGGTTTGCTTTATTTCAAGTGTAATCAGGCTTCTGCTTTACAGATTCTGTATCGCAGAATATCATCAGACATGATCCATTCATTTGCTTGCGCCGACACCCAAGCTTTGTTCCTAAGCCGGGCTGTGCCTCGCTTCAAAAACATCGAACGTGTCGCCAGGCGCAAATTGCTGCAAATGCATGCGGCCACGGTTCTGATCAGTTTGCGGGTGCCGCCAGGCAACCAGCTTGAAGCCTTGAAAGGGGACCGCGCTGGACAGCACAGCATCCGCGTGAACGACCAATGGCGCATCTGCTTTGTCTGGCAAACCGATGGCGCACACCAGGTTGAAATCGTGGACTACCACTAGGAGTGAAACATGAGTGATTTATTGGCAGAAATTCATCCCGGCGAAATCTTGTTGGAAGACTTCATGAAGCCCATGGGCATTTCTGCGCGGCAATTGGCGGCGGATATCGATGTGCCGCCAAGTCGCATCAGCGAATTGGTGAATGGTATTCGCCCAATCACGCCCGACACCGCCTTGCGATTGGGTTTGTTCTTCAACATGGAAGCCCGGTTTTGGCTCAACCTTCAAACCGAGTTCGATATGCGCATGACCGAGCGTCAATCACGCGAGGACATGGTGGCGCGTATTCGGGTGTTCAAACCAGCCACGGTTTGAGCCTCAGCCCTCGACTCCCAGCAGCTCCACCTCGAACAGCAAGGTGGCGTTCGGGGGGATGACACCACCCGCGCCACGTGCGCCATAGCCCAACTCGGGCGGGATGATCAGGCTGCGCTTGCCGCCAATCTTCATGCCTTGCACACCTTCGTCCCAGCCTTGGATGACCATGCCTTGGCCCAAGCCGAATTCAAACGGGTCGTTGCGGTCCAAGCTGGAATCGAATTTCTCGCCTTTTTCACCGTTCTCCCACAACCAACCGGTGTAGTGCACGGTCACGTATTGACCGGCTGTGGCGGTGTCGCCGTCGCCAGTGTGGGTGTCTTCATATTGCAGGCCAGAGGCGGTGGTGATCATGGCAGTCCTTGAATGGGCATTAAATAAGAAGCGGGGAGTGTAAGCGCACCCCAAGCGCAGCAAAAGGGTGCGTTAAAGGACGGGATTCAAGACTCGGCGGTAAAGCCTATGCGCTTGACGATGGGCCCCCAAAAGGCCAACTGCTTTTTCAAGTCAGCCGCCATGTCCTCGGCCGTGCCGCCCAGCGGCACCAAACCTTGCGTGGCCCAAGATTCAACCAAGGCTTTGTCTTTGATGGCCGCGTTGATGGCGGCATTGGCCGCGCTCACCACGTTGGCGGGTGTTTTGGCGGGGGCGAAGAAACCAAACCATTCCTCCACCGTCAGGTCGGGGAAGCCTTGCTCTGCGAAGGTGGCCACGTCGGGCACAAAGGGCGAGCGTTTCTTGCCCGTGGTGGCCAAGATGCGGATTTTTCCAGCGCGGTGGTTGGCCAAAAAATCGCCATGGGGCGTGAGCATGGCGGCGAGTTGTCCGCCAATCACATCGGTCACGCCGGGCACCGAGCCGCGGTAGGCCACGTGTTGCATGGCCACGCCCGTGTCTAAACTCAGCAAAGCGCCCAAAAAATGCGGTGTGGAACCCGCAGCAGGCGAGCCATAGTTGGCCTTGTCGGGGTGGGCCTTGGCCCAGGCCACAAAGTCTTTCACCGTCTTCACGGTGGCGGGCACCATCGGTCCCACCGCCAAGCCGTGCGACATGGAAGAGGCCATGCACACCGGCGCAAAGTCTTTGATCGGGTCATAGCTCAGGGCTTTGTAGATGTGCGGGTAGATGGCCATCATGGAATAGGGCGTGAGCAACAAACTGCTGCCGTCTGCCGGACCGTTTTTCACAGTGTCGATGGCGATGCGACCGGCTGCGCCGGTTTTGTTTTCCACCACCGCGCCGTTGCGGGCATAGGCCGTGCCTGCCAATTTGTCACCGATGCGCCGACTGGTGGCGTCCGCCGTGCCACCGGCAGGAAAGCCATTGATGATCTTCACCTGCTCAAGAGGCAGGCCGCTGTTTTGCGACCAAGCCGCCAAAGGCGACAGCAGGGGCAAAGACAAGGCTTGCAAAGCGTGGCGGCGTGAAAATTGGGGTGTGTTGTTCATGGCGGGCCTTTGTGAAGAGAGGGCTTGAAAACGCAATGGGTTGAAAAAAGGGTGTTCAGGCTTGGGGCAACAGCAGATGTGCAGCAGTACCCTGGTGCAGGGCTTGCACCAACGCGTCGCGGTGTTTCAACACAGCGCGTTGGTTGATCGAGCCTTTGTCGGTCACCTCGCCTTTGTCGATGGAGGGCGGCTCTGAAAGCAACAACATGCGCGCGACGCGGTTGGCGCTGCCGGTGGCGTTGGCCGCGAGTTGGTTCAACACGGTTTGGAAATGCGCCAACACCTTGGGGTGGGCCAGCACCTCGGCCAAAGGCGCATCGGCGGGCAAGCCAGCCCAATCCCGCAGCTTGGGCGTGGTGAACAGCATGGCACCCGCTTCTTTCAAATTCAAACCAGTGATGACCGCGTCTTGCACATACGGCGCACCGGCGGCGATGATCTTGGCGCGTAAAGGGCCGACGCTTACGAAGGTGCCGGTGGCGAGTTTGAAATCTTCAGCGATGCGGCCATCGAATTTCAAACCCAGTTGGATGTTGTGCGGGTCGATCCAGGTCACCGCGTCGCCACTCTTGAAAAAACCTTCTTCGTCAAAGGAGTCTGCCGTGGCTTGCGGTGCTCGCCAATAACCCGGCGTGATGTTCGGGCCTTGGTAGCGCACTTCCACTTTGTCGCCCATGGGGACCAGTTTCAAGCGCATGCCCGCTGCGGGCAGGCCCAAATCACCGGACTGCACTTCGGGGCGCGGCACAAAAATCGCAAACGGGCCGGACTCGGTCATGCCCAAGCCGGTGCCCATGACGATGCGCTCGCCGACCTCGCGCTCTTGCGCGGCATGCAAGCTGTCCCAGATCGGTTGGGCCAAGGCGGCACCGGAGTAAAAAAACATGCGGATGCGGCTGAGCAAATTGCGCCGCAGCAGGTCGTCGGTGTGCATGGCGTTGGCAATCGCTTCCAAACCGGTGGGCACATTGAAATACACCGTGGGAGCCACTTCGCGCAGGTTGCGCAGGGTTTCGCCCATCAAGGCAGGCACGGGTTTGCCATCGTCAATGAACAAGGAGCCGCCATGAAACAGCGTCAGACCAATGTTGTGGTTGCCACCAAACGTGTGGTTCCACGGCAGCCAATCCACCAGTACCGGCGGTACTTCACCCAGCACCGGCATGGACTGCCACATTTGCTGCTGGTTGGCACACCACATGCCGTGTGTGTTGATGACGCCTTTGGGCAGGTTGGTTGAGCCCGAGGTGAACAAAAATTTGACGATGGTGTCTGGGCCAATCGCGTTCAGCGCCGCATCCACCTCGGCGGTGTCGGGCGTGTCAAACAAGGCACCCAAAGGGGTGTGGTTCCTGTGGGGCAAATGGCCGTGGGCCAACACCACTTCGGTGTTGGCGGGCACGGCGGCGGTGATGGCCGCAGCGTATTTCTCGGCGTCGGTGGCAAACACCAAACCCGGCGTCAGCGTGCTCAGGATGTGGCGCAGTTTGTCGAAGTCTTTGCTGACCGTGGAATAGGCCGGTGACACCGGGCAATGCGGAATACCCACCAACATGCAGCCCAGCGCCAGCATGGCGTGTTCCAAGCTGTTTTCGCTCAGGATGACCACGGGACGCTCGGCGCTCAAGTTGCGGGCCAGCAGGGCTTGGCCGATGCGTCGCGCACCCGCCAAGGCGCGGCCATAACTCAGGTGCTCCCAGTCTCCGGTGCGGCCGTCGGGAAGTCTTTTGCGCCGTGCCAAAAACGTGCGCTCTGGCGTTTCACGCGCCCAGTGCAGCAACTTGTCGGTCATGCGTTCTGGGTGCGCTTGCAGAGCTTGTTCGGCCTGCACATATTGCACACCGTTCGGCGTGTCGTCCAAGCGCACACGCGTGATGCCATAGCGCATGGCACGGTACTTGGGCGCAGTGCTCATTTTTTTTCGACCTTGGCGGCGCGGCCTTGCAAAAAGGCGTCCACCCGGGCTTTGGCTTCGGGCGCAGCTTGGGTGATGGAGGACATCAAGGACTCGGTGACAAAGCCATGGTCGGCGGCTTGCTCGGCGATGCGCGGCAGGGCATGCATCAAAGCGTAGTTGGTCAGGGGCGCATTGGTGGCGATGCGTTGGGCCAATTCCAGCGCTTTGTCAAAGGCCGTGCCAGCGGGCACCACATACTGCGCAAAACCAATGCGTTCACCATCGACCGCGTTGTAAACACGACCGGTCATCATCATGTCGGTCATGCGGGCCACGCCAATCAGTTTGGGAATGCGCACCGCACCGCCGCCGCCGACAAAAATGCCGCGTGTGCCTTCGGGAAGCGCGTAAAAAGTGGTGTCATCGGCCACGCGGATGTGGCAAGACGCGGCCAACTCCAGGCCACCGCCCACCACTGCGCCGTGCAAAGCGGCCACCACCGGCACCGGGCCAAATTGAATTTGGTTAAACGCGCTGTGCCACATGCGTGAATGCTGCATGCCTTCACCGGCATCCCGGGTTTGCAATTCGCTCAGGTCCAAACCGGCGCAGAAATGCTCGCCGTGGCCGCACAGCACCGCGGCTTTGGCTTGCGTCGGCAGGGTTTCGAAGGTGTGGCGCAGCGCCAAGATGAGCTCGTCGTTCAAGGCATTGCGTTTGGCGGCGCGGTTGATGCGCACGATGGCCACATCGCCTTGCATGTCGAGTTGTAAATCTGAATTCATGCGCCTTGTCTCTGCTCGTTATAGTGGATGCAAAGGATCTTATTCGACCATGAACCACGCCGACTTGATTGCCATTGACATCCACACCCACGCCGAGGTGAGCTGCTGGAACCCGTTTGACAACTACGGCGAGGAATACGACCGCGCCGCCGACAAATACTTTGGCTCGGACCGCCGCCCGACCATCGAAGAAACCGTGGCCTATTACCGCGAGCGCAAGATTGGTTTGGTCATGTTCACGGTGGACGCCGAGTCGCACATGGGCCGCCGCCGCATCCCCAACGAAGAAATTGCCAAGGCCGCGCGTGACAACAGCGACATGATGATTGCCTTTGCCAGCATCGACCCGCACAAGGGCAAGATGGGTGCCCGCGAAGCCGAGCGGCTCATCAAAGAAGAGGGTGTGCGCGGCTTCAAATTTCACCCCACGGTCCAGGGTTTCCACCCTTACGACAAGATGGCTTGGCCGATTTACGAGGTGATCAACGAGCACAAGCTGCCAGCCATTTTTCACACCGGGCACAGCGGCATCGGCTCGGGCATGCGCTGCGGCGGCGGTTTGAAGTTGGCGCTCAGCAATCCCATGCACCTGGACGAAGTGGCCGCCGTTTGGGGCGACATGCAAATCGTCATGGCTCACCCCAGCTTCCCTTGGCAAGACGAGGCCCTGAGCGTGGCCATGCACAAGCCCAATGTGTGGATCGACCTCTCGGGCTGGAGCCCCAAGTACTTCCCGAAAAGCCTGGTCCAGTATGCCAACACCTTGCTCAAAGACCAGGTCCTGTTTGGCAGCGACTACCCCCTCATCACGCCCGAGCGCTGGATGAAAGACTTCGAGGTGGCGGGCTTCAAGCCCGAGGTCATGCCCGGCATCTTGAAGGGCAACGCGGTCAGGTTGTTGGGCTTGTCTTCGGATTAATTGCTAATTGGGGTCAGATTCCAATTGTTTTGGCGTTGAAGTCACGCTCAAGCCGCCCGCCATGGGGACGCATTTTTCTGGTCTTTCGCTCAAAAAATGGTCCCCAGGTCGTGCGGCTTTGAAGTGATATTTCGGATTAAGGAGGAGCGGTTTGCGAAAAATCGCTTTAAGCTATTTGGTCAGCCAATGAAACCACTTCACCTTGACCGACGTCCTGGGTCAACGCGCAAGCGAACTTTGCCGCTTGCGGCGGTGAGCGGCGTTTGAGCCCAGTGCGGCGGGCAAGAAGGCGTGAATAAATTGGAATCTGACCCACTAGTGTCCGGAGATTTTTATTGGATTCGATGTAACCCATTGATATAAAACATATTTTTCGATTTTCTGGCCAAATCTATTTGAATTCCATCTCGCATTCCCTTCAAACTGTCTCCCTTTTGGGAGACAAGAATGCGCCAAGGCAAACTCGTGTTCGCTCAACTCAGCGAGCATCTCCCGAGATCCGTTTTCCTCACCCTTGTTGCTCGCTACGCTGGTCGCTATCCCACGCTTTCTTTTTCGCACTGGGATCAGTTTCTGTGCATGATGTTTGCTCAACTGACCGCGCGTTCGAGCCTGCGCGACATCGTTACTTGTTTGAACGGCCAGCGATCCAAGCTCTATCACGCAGGCTTTCGGGGCAACATCGCGCGGTCCACGCTTGCTGATGCAAACGAGAAACGCAGCAGCCAACTCTTCGAAGACTTTGCATTGCATTTGATTGCAATCGCCAGGCCACTTTACGCCTCGCAATCTCTTGGCTCGCAGCTATCTCAAACGGTCTACGCCATCGACTCCACCACCATTGATTTATGCCTGAGTTTGTTCGAGTGGGCGCCTGCAACAAAGGGCCGTGCAGGCGTCAAGCTGCATACCCAACTGGATTTGCGAGGCAATATTCCAACCTTCGCTTTGATCACCTCGTCAAGGGTCAGCGATGTCTAATTTCTGGACGATCTCCCTTTGGAGGCAGGCAGTTTTTATGTCATGGACCGGGGCTACGTACACTTTGAGCGATTGCTTCGCTTTACACATGCCGGCGCCTTCTTTGTCACTCGCGCAAAGAGCAAAATGAGGTATCAAGTCGCAGGGCCAATGAATACATCCGAGGATGCCACCATCCTCACAGATGACTGCATTTTGCTGACAGGTCAATTTACCCACAAGACCTATCCACATGTGCTGCGCAGGATCAAATTTTTGGATCAAACACAGCAGCGTGAATTTGTATTTATCACGAACAACTTTGAATTGACCGCCACTCAAGTAGCCGCGCTTTACAAGAGTCGATGGCAGGTTGAGTTGTTCTTCAAATGGATCAAACAGCACCTGCGAATCAAGGCATTTGTGGGCAACAGCATCAACGCCGTCAAAACGCAAATTTGGATCGCCATATGCGCTTACGTCTTGATTGCCATCATCAAAAAGAGGCTTCAAATTGAAGCCTCTTTGCATTCAATGCTCCAAGTTTTGAGTCTGACATTGTTTGAAACCATGCCACTGGTCGACTTGCTGCAAGCAATTGAACCAGAGCAAGACGATGCTGAAAGCCTTCAAATGAGCTTATTTGAGGAAATCTCCGGACACTAATGAATCTGACCCCAATTATTGGGACCTCAGAGGCTGCCCCACACCTCTTGCGCGGTCTCCACCACCAAGCGCAACTTGCTGCGCTGGTCTTCCACCGCGATGTTGTTGCCATGCACGGTGCTGGAAAAACCGCACTGGGGTGACAGCGCCAGTTGTGCCAATGGCGCGTACTTGGCGGCTTCGTCAATCCGGCGCTTCAAGCTGTCTTTGCTTTCCATCGCGCCAAACTTGGTGGTCACCAAGCCCAGCACCACCAACTTGTCTTTGGCTAAGAAACGAAGAGGGCGGAAGTCGCCGCTGCGGTCGTCGTCGTATTCCAAGAAATAGGCGTCGATGTTCATCTCGGACAGCAAAGCTTCGGCCACCGGTTCGTAGTTGCCAGCCGCAGCATGTGTGCTTTTGAAGTTGCCCCGGCACAAGTGCATGGCCAAGGTCATGCCAGCAGGCTTTTGTGCCACCACTTTGTTGATGAAGGCGGCGTAGCGGTGCGGCAACTCGTTGGGGTCGTCGCCCCGGGCCCGGGCGGCTTCGCGCATTTTGTCGTCGCACAAATAGGCCAGGTTGGTGTCGTCCATTTGCACATAGTTGCAACCGGCGGCAGACAGTGAACGCAGTTCATCGCCATAGGCTTTGGCCACGTCGTCGTAAAAGGCTGGGTCGAGTTCGGGGTAGGCGTCTTTGCTGATGCCAGCGCGGCCACCACGGAAATGCAGCATGGTGGGCGAGGGGATGGTCACCTTGGGCGTGCTGCCGTGGGCAATTTGGGATTTCAAATAATTGAAGTCGGCCAGTTGGATGTCTTTCACGTGGCGCACTTTGTCGATCACGCGAATCACCGGCGGCGCCAGCTCTTGGGTGCCATCTGGCCGCTCGATGGTGACGGGGATGTCGGTTTTCACGCCGCCCATTTGCTCCAAAAAGTCGATGTGGAAATAGGTGCGGCGAAACTCGCCGTCGGTGATGGATTTCAGGCCCACGTCCTCTTGAAATTTCACAATCTCCGTGATGGCTTTGTCTTCCACGACGCGCAGTTGCTCGGGCGTGATCTGGCCTTTGGCCTTTTGTTCGCGGGCTTCCAACAGGTAGGCGGGGCGCAAAAAGCTGCCCACGTGGTCGTAGCGGGCGGGGATGTGGGGAACGGTCATGATGGCTCCATGTTGATAACGGCAGAATGCCTGTATTTCAAAAAGTATACAAAAAAGCCAAAAACATGGCAAAAATATCAAATTTTGAGTGATATTCAGTCTTTTTGCATACAATGAGTATTCATACAATCGTTGAATCCGATTGTTCCATGAGCATTTGGAACACAGCCGTTGGTGATGAAGACGCTTTTGACCACCACGCCAGCCGATTCTATGGAGACGCCTGATGAGCCTGCCCAACTTATCCAAACTCAGCCCCGAGCACCCCGGTCATTCGCAGGCCGTGCGGGCGCAACTGCGTTTGCGTGAAATGATTTTGGCGGGCGAGTTGCCCGCTGGTGCGCGTATCGCTGAACTCACTTTGGTGGACAAACTCGGCGTCTCCAGAACGCCCATCCGCACCGCCTTGATGAAGCTCGAGCAAGAAGGCTTGCTCGAATCTTTGGCAAATGGCGGGTATGCCGTGCCCACCTTCACCGAGCGCGATGCCTCGGACGCGATCGAGTTGCGCGGCACACTTGAAGGCCTGGCCGCGCGCATGGCGGCCGAGCGCGGTTGCTCGACCGTGGTGCTCAACGATGCCCGCGCCTGCCTGGACCGCATCGACCAACTGCTGGCGCAAGACAGTTTGAATGACGAGGCCTTCAGTGCGTATGTGGCTGAAAACGAGCAGTTCCACGCCTTGTTGGCCGAGATGACCGACAGCGAAGTGGTGCGCCGTGAATTGGAACGCGTGATTGGTTTGCCATTCGCGTCCCCGTCTGGTTTTGTGATTGCCCAAGCCAATTCACCGCAAGCGCGGGACATGTTGATCATTGCGCAAGACCAGCATCGGCAGGTGTTGTCCGCGATTGAAAACCGCGAAGGCAGCCGCGCCGAGGCCATCATGCGCGAGCACTCCCGCTTGGCCCAACGCAATTTGAGCCAAGCCATGCGCAGCCCCGAGTTGCAGGGCTTGTCCACCGTCCGTTTGATTCGCCGCAAGCGCTGAAACGCCTCGTGGTGCAACCCTAAAATTGTTTTTTCATTGTCGCTATCGCTCAGTTAAGCTCACCCGTCACGTTCCCCGGAGTTGTTCCATGAATTCACGTTTGCTCGCAGCCTGTTGGGCTTTGGTGTTGTCCCTTGGTGCACCTGCAGTGCAGGCCCAAGAGGTGTTCAAAATCGGCCTGATCCTGCCCATGACCGGCCAATCAGCCAGCACCGGCAAACAAATCGAAGCGGCAGCCCGCTTGTTCATGGCGCAAAACGGCGACAAAGTCGCCGGTCGCAAAATCGAGCTCATCGTCAAAGACGACGGCGGTGTGCCCGACGCCACCAAACGCATGGCGCAAGAGTTGGTGGTGAGCGAGAAGGTGGGCGTGCTGAGCGGCTTTGGTTTGACACCCTTGGCCTTGGCCACCGCGCCCTTGGCCACGCAATCCAAAACGCCGATGGTGGTGATGGCCGCAGCCACCTCCACCATCACCGATGCCTCGCCGTTCATTGTGCGCACCAGCTTCACCTTGCCCCAGTGCGCGGTCGCCATGGGCGACTGGGCGCCCAAGAACGGCATCAAACGCGTGGTGACCTTGGTCAGTGATTACGGCCCCGGCATTGACGCTGAACGCTTCTTCAAAGAACGCATGCAACTCAACAGCGCCCAAGTGGTGGAAAGTCTGCGCGTGCCTTTGCGCAACCCCGACTTCGCACCGTTCTTGCAAAAAGTGCGCGACTTGAAACCCGATGCCTTGTTTGTGTTCGTGCCCTCGGGTGCCGGTGCAGCCGTGATGAAACAATTCTTAGAGCGCGGCATGGACAAGGCTGGCATCAAACTGATTGGCACTGGCGACTTGACCGACGACGATCAACTCAACGACATGGGCGATGGTGCTTTGGGCGTGGTCACCGCGCACCACTATTCCGCTGCGCATCCTTCAGCGCTCAACAAGAAATTTGTGGAAGCCTTCAAGAAAGCCAACAACGGTTTGCGCCCCAACTTCATGGCGGTGGGTGGCTATGACGGTATGCGCGTCATTTATGAAGCCTTGAAAAACACCAAGGGTGGTCAAGGTGGCGGCGAAGCCCTGTTGGCGGCCATGAAGGGCCAAATTTTCGAGAGCCCACGCGGTCAAATTTACATTGATGCGCAAACCCGCGACGTGGTGCACAACATCTACTTGCGCAAAGTCGAGAAGAAAGACGGCCAGCTGTACAACGTGGAGTTTGATGTCATCAAAGACATGAAAGACCCCGGCAAAGCCAAGTAAGCCGCACACATGCTGACCCTGCTTTTCGATGGTGTGGCTTATGGGATGTTGTTGTTCATCCTGGCCATTGGCCTGGCTGTCACGCTGGGCTTGATGAACTTCATCAACTTGGCACATGGCGCGTTCGCCATGGCCGGGGGCTACACCACGGTGTTGTTGATGCAGCACGCTGGGCTGCCTTTTTTGCTGTGTGTGCCCTTGGCGTTTCTGGTCACCGCCTTGCTGGGCGCAGTGATGGAAGCCCTGCTCTACCGCCGCATGTACAACAAACCGCACCTGGACCAGGTGCTTTTTTCCATTGGCCTGACCTTCATGGCAGTGGCCTCGGTGGACTACTTTGTAGGGTCCACCCAGCAGTTGGTGCAACTGCCTGAATTTTTGAAAGGCCGCACCGAACTGTTGGATGGTGCCTTGGGCATGGGCCATTACCGTTTGGCCATCATCGTCGTGTGTGCGGTGCTTGCGGTGGTGTTGCAGCTGCTGTTGGTACGCACACGTTTTGGCGCTCAACTGCGGGCTTCGGTGGACAACCAACGGGTGGCGTCGGGCATGGGCATCCATGTCAACAAAATTTTCCTCAGCACCTTCGCCGTGGGTTCGGGCTTGGCCGGTTTGGGCGGTGCCTTGGGTGCCGAAGTCTTGGGCCTGGACCCTGTCTTCCCCCTCAAGTACATGATTTACTTTTTGATCGTGGTGGCGGTGGGTGGCACCTCGACGCTCACCGGCCCCTTGCTGGCGGCGTTGTTGTTGGGCATTGCTGATGTGGCTGGTAAATACTACGTGCCCAAGTTGGGCGCGTTCATTGTGTATACCTTGATGATTGTCATTCTGATGTGGCGTCCCCAGGGTTTGTTTGCGCGAGACAACCGATGAGTGCGGCAAACAGCCTGGCCCATTTGGCAAAGCCTCGATGGTGGGAAGCCGCCTTGTGGTTGCTCTTGTTGGCGCTGCCGTGGTTGATGCCCACTCATGCCTTGCTCATCAGCGAAATCACCATCATTGCCTTGTTCGCCATGTCGCTCGATTTGATTTTGGGCTACAGCGGCATTGTGTCGTTGGGCCATGCGGCGTTTTTTGGCATGGGCGCATACACCGCGGCCTTGTTTGCCAAACACCTGCACCCCGATCCCATGCTGGGCTTGCTGATTGCCATGTTGGTCACGGCGATGTTGGGCGCGGTGTGCAGCTTGGGCGTGTTGCGCGGCTCGGACCTGACCCGCATCATGGTCACCTTGGGGGTGGCGCTCATCTTGCAAGAGTTGGCCAACAAACTCGACTGGCTCACCGGTGGCGCCGATGGTTTGCAAGGCGTGATCATGGGCCCGGTGTTGGGCCGCTTTGAATTTGATTTGTTTGGTCAAACGGCGGCTTGGTATGCCTTGGGCATCACGCTGTTGGTGTTTGTGGTCTTGCGCCGCTTGGTGCACTCGCCGTTTGGTTACAGCTTGCAAGCGATTCGCGACAACCGTTTGCGAGCCCAAGCCATTGGCATTCCGGTGCATGCACGTTTGATAGCCATCTACACCTTGGCCGCTGCCTTGGCCGGTTTGGCTGGCGGCTTGCAAGCGCAAACCACGGGCTTTGCTTCCTTGGATGTGTTTGGGTTTGACCGCTCGGCCGACGTGCTGCTGATGTTGGTGATCGGTGGCACGGGTTGGTTGTGGGGTGGATTGATTGGTGCGGTGGTGTTCAAAACACTTCACAGCGTCATCTCGGCTTGGACGCCACAGTACTGGACTTTTTGGCTGGGACTGTTCTTGGTGCTGCTGATGTTGGTGGGTCGCGAACGCTTGTTGCGTCCGTGGACCTGGGGGCGCAAAGCATGAACGATATTGTTTTGTCATGCGACGGTTTGGTGAAACGCTTTGGCGGCATCACCGCCACCGACCATGTCAGCTTGCAGATTCCCCGTGGTGCACGCCATGCGCTCATTGGTCCCAATGGCGCGGGGAAAACCACACTCATCAATTTGCTCACGGGTGTGCTGGTGCCCACCGAAGGCCGCATTCGTTTGCGGGGTGAAGACATCAGTCATTTGCCGCCACACCAACGGGTGCGCCGTGGTTTAGTGCGCACTTTTCAAATCAACCAATTGTTTGAAGGTCTGACACCTGTGCAAACCTTGGCCATGACGGTGTCCCAACACCTCGGTCTGGGCGGGCAATGGTGGCAAGTACTGGGCCGCAGCGCTGAAGTCACCAATCGTTGCGAGCAACTGCTGGCGCAATTCCACCTCACGGAGGTGATGAACCAGCACACCCATGAATTGGCCTATGGCAAGCGCCGTTTGCTGGAGATGGCCATTGCACTGGCCTGTGAACCACGGGTGTTGTTGCTCGATGAACCCGCTGCGGGTGTGCCCGCAGGTGAGCGCGAAGAGTTGTTGCAAACCGTGGCTGCCTTGCCGCCTGATGTGAGCGTGGTCTTGATTGAGCACGACATGGACTTGGTGTTCAGCTTTGCCCGCAGCATGACGGTGTTGGTGCAAGGGGCGGTGTTGACCGAAGGCACACCCGCTGACATCGCTGCCGATCCCAGGGTGCGCGAGGTGTACCTGGGCCATGGAGACAGCCATGGCTGAGTGGCTGCGCATTGAATCTTTGAGCGCAGGTTATGACCAAGCCGTCATCTTGCATGACGTGTCTTTGTCCTTGGCGCAAGGCGAAACTTTGGCGCTGCTGGGACGCAATGGCACCGGCAAAACCACCTTGATGAACACCATCGCGGGGGCCACACAGCAACACGCAGGTCGCATCATCTTGAATGGTGAGGCCTTGCACGCCATGCCTTCTCATGCGCGTGCAGCAGCGGGTGTGGGTTGGGTGCCGCAGGAGCGGGATATTTTCAAATCCCTCACGGTGTTGGAAAACCTTACCGCCGTGGCACGCCCGGGAGCCTGGACACCTGCGCGGGTGTTCGAGATGTTCCCGCGTTTGGCCGAACGCCAAAGCAACATGGGCAACCAACTGTCTGGTGGCGAGCAGCAAATGTTGGCCGTGGGTCGGGCCCTGGTGCTCAACCCCAAGCTCTTGTTGTTGGATGAGCCGCTGGAAGGCTTGGCGCCCATCATCGTGCAAGAGTTGTTGCGGGCCATTGCACGCATCACCCGCGACGAAGGCTTGTCGGCCATCATCGTCGAGCAACACCCGCAAGCCATTTTGGCCATCAGCCACCAAGCAGTGGTGCTGGACCAAGGTCGTGTCATTCACACGGGCCCGGCAGATGAACTGTTGAACCAATCCGCCTTGCTGGACCGCTTGCTGGGCATTTCAATCAAGAAAGCTTGAACCATGGACCTGTTGCAAAACCACCCTGTGCTTTGGATGTCCGTGGCCGCTTTGTTGGGCTTGCAGTTCGGCAGTTTTTTGAACGTGGTGGTTTGGCGTTTGCCGGTCATGATGCAACGTGAATGGGAAGCTGAAGTGGCGCAAGCCGCTGGTCAAGCGCATGAGCAAGCCGTCTTCAATTTGTCCACACCTGGCTCACACTGCACCAGTTGCATGACGCCGCTGCGTGCCCGTGATCTCGTGCCGGTACTCAGCTACTTTTGGCTCAAGGGCCGCTGCGGTCATTGCGGTGCCCAGGTGTCCATGCGTTACCCCTTGGTCGAATTGGCGGTAGCGGCCATGTGGGCTTTTTGCGCCTCGCATTGGGGCTTGTCATTTGAAGCATTGGCTTGGGCTGGTTTTGGCACCGTGTTGTTGGCCTTGGCCCTGATTGATTTGGACACCATGCTGTTGCCGGATGCTTTAACACAGCCTTTGTTGTGGGTGGGCCTGATGGTGTCTGCGCTGGGGCTGACACAGGTGAATTTGCAAGACAGCTTCTGGGGCGCTGTTGCGGGCTACGGTTTTTTATGGTTGGTGCAAGCCGTGTTTGGCATGGTCACTGGCAAGCAAGGCATGGGCGCTGGCGATTTCAAACTGTTGGCGGCCTTGGGTGCCTGGTTGGGTTGGTTTGCTTTGCCCGGCGTGGTCTTGATGTCCTCGCTGTTGGCTGTGGTCATGGCCTTGGTGATGCGATTTCGTGGCAGTTTGGCCAGCGGGCAAGCTTTTCCCTTTGGCCCTTATTTGGCCTTGGCTGGGGTATTGACTGCAGCCTTTGAACCCATGGCCATGTTCACGCAACCCTTCATTCGATAAACCCTTCATGCGCAGTTTCAACAACCCACCCCATCCCGTGCCGTGTTTGTTCATGCGCGGTGGCACTTCCAAAGGTCCCTTCTTCAACGCCGCCGATTTGCCTGCCGACCACGCCCATCGCGATCGGGTGTTGCTGGCCATCATGGGTTCACCCGACAAACGACAAATTGATGGATTGGGTGGTGCCCATCCACTGACCAGCAAGGTCGGCATCGTCAGCCGCAGCAGTACGCCTGGCGTGGACCTCGACTTTTTGTTTGCCCAACTCCAGCCCGACAAAGACATGGTGGACACCACGCCCAACTGCGGCAACATGTTGGCCGCTGTGGTGCCGTTTGCGCTGCAAACCGGCATGCTGCAGGCCCAATCTGACACCACCACCTTGCGCGTGTTGACGCTGAACACCGACATGCAATGCGACATCACGGTGCAAACACCCATGGGCCCGGATGGTGAGCGCTTTGTAGACGACACCGGTGACGCTCGCATTGATGGCGCACCTGGCAGCTCTGCCCCCATCAGCATCAACTTCTTAGACACCGCTGGTTCGGTCTGCAGCGGTTTGTTGCCCACGGGCCGCGTGAAAGACCGCATCCAGGTTTTGCCCACCGACAAGCTGGCGGGCTTTGAGCCGTTTGAAATTGATGTCACTTGCATCGACAACGGCATGCCGCTGGTGTTGTTCAAGGCCAGCGACATGGGGCGCACGGGTTATGAAACTGCAGAAGCGTTGAACGCTGACACCGAACTCAAAACACGCATTGAAGCTTTGCGCTTGCAGGTGTCGGTGTTGATGGGCTTGGGCGATGTCAGCAGCAAAAACTACCCGAAGATGACCTTGATTGCGCCGCCCATGCATGGCGGTGCCCTCAGCACCCGCAGCTTCATTCCGCATGTGTGCCACGACGCCATTGGTGTGTTGGCGGCTGTCACGGTGGGCACGGCCTGTGTGTTGCAAGGCACGGTGTGCGAAGGCGTGGCGGTACTGCAAGCGGGTGCGCAACAAGCTTTGTCGGTGGAACACCCCACAGGTGAATTCAGCGTGGTGTTGCAAACCCAAGCGGCTGAAGTGCCCGGGGGCTGTGAAGTGACGCAAGCGGCTTTGCTGCGCACCGCACGTCTCATCATGCGCGGCGAGGCCATGGTGCCAGCGTCCATTTGGAATTCAGGAGACAAGACATGAGTTTGATCATCGACTGCCACGGCCACTACACAACGGCACCCAAGGCGCTGGAAGATTGGCGCAACCAGCAAATTGCCGGCATCAAAGATGCCAGTGTGATGCCCAAAGCGTCAGACTTGCACATCAGTGATGACGATTTGCGCCACAGCATCGAAACCAATCAATTGAAGTTGATGAAAGAGCGGGGCAGCGACATCACCTTGTTTTCGCCACGCGCTTCTTTCATGGCACACCACATTGGCGACTTCGCGGTGTCCAGCACCTGGGCGGCGATTTGCAACGAACTGTGCTTTCGGGTGTCCACCTTGTTTCCCGAGCATTTCGTGCCCGTGGCCATGCTGCCGCAGTCACCCGGTGTCGACCCCGCCACTTGCATTCCCGAACTTGAAAAATGCGTGAAGGAATACGGCGCGGTTGGCATCAACCTGAACCCCGACCCCTCTGGTGGGCATTGGACTTCACCCCCTTTGAGCGACAAGCACTGGTACCCCATCTACGAAAAAATGGTGGAGCACGACTTGCCCGCCATGATCCACGTGTCCACAAGTTGCAACGCGTGTTTCCACACCACCGGTGCGCATTATTTGAACGCCGACACCACCGCCTTCATGCAATGCCTGACCAGCGATTTGTTCAAAGACTTTCCCACTTTGAAGTTCCTCATCCCGCACGGCGGCGGTGCCGTGCCCTACCACTGGGGGCGCTTTCGCGGTTTGGCGCAAGAGTTGAAAAAGCCTTTGCTGGAAGAGCATTTGCTCAACAATATTTTCTTTGACACCTGTGTCTATCACCAACCTGGCATCGACTTGTTGAACAAAGTCATCCCTGTGAAAAACGTCTTGTTTGCGTCCGAAATGATTGGTGCGGTGCGTGGCATCGACCCACAAACCGGCCACTATTACGACGACACCAAGCGCTACATCCAAGCCAGCACCTTGCTGAGCGACGAGGACCGACACCAGATTTACGAAGCCAATGTGCGCCGCGTGTTCCCACGCTTGGATGCGCGTTTGAAACAGAAAGGTTTGTGACATGCATTACCCCTTAGGCACAGTCAAACGCAACATCCAACGCGCTGATCGCGGCGCGGTGGAGCAACTCGGTTTGTATGGTGTGGCCACGGTGCACGAAGCCATGGGCCGCTTGGGGCTGATGCACACCATCATGCGTCCCATTTACAAAGGTGCCCATGTCTCGGGCACGGCGGTCACGGTGCTGCTGCACCCGGGTGACAACTGGATGATGCATGTGGTGGCCGAGCAAATTCAACCCGGCGACATTGTGGTGGCGGCCATCACCGCCCCGTGCACCGATGGCTATTTCGGCGACCTGCTGGCCACTTCGTTTCAAGCGCGTGGTGCACGCGCACTCATCATCGACGCGGGTGTGCGCGATGTGATCGAGTTGGAAGCCATGGGCTTTCCAGTCTGGAGCCGCGCCATCAGCGCCAAAGGCACGATCAAAGCCACGGTGGGTTCGGTCAATGTGCCCATCGTGTGTGCGGGTGCAGCGGTGAACCCTGGTGATGCCATCGTGGCCGATGACGATGGTGTCGTGGTGGTGCCTGCCAGCATTGCCCAACAAGTGGCCGATGCCGCCGCTGCGCGTGAAGCCTTGGAAGGCGAGAAGCGCACCAAACTGGCCTCGGGCATCTTGGGTTTGGACATGTACAACATGCGCGAGTCCTTGGCCAAGGCTGGCTTGAAATACATCGATTGACGCCATGAAACCCACCTCTGGCGCTTTTGAAAAAACACCCGGCTGGCTCGATTGGTTCGACGGTCCAGCCAAGCCGCGCTTTGTCTTGCCCGCTGGTGCGGTGGATGCGCACTGCCATGTGTTTGGACCGGGCGCACAGTTTCCGTATGCACCCGAGCGCAAATACACACCGTGTGATGCGTCCAAAGACCAGTTGTTTGCACTGCGCGACCACTTGGGCTTTGAAAAAAACGTGATCGTGCAAGCCACTTGCCACGGCGCTGACAACAGCGCCTTGCTCGATGCCTTGACGCATTCCAAGGGCCAAGCGCGTGGCGTGGTCACGGTCAAGCGCGATGTCACCGACCAAACCTTGCAAGCCATGCACGATGCGGGTGTGCGTGGTGTGCGGTTTAATTTTGTGAAGCGCTTGGTGGACTTCACCCCCAAAGACGAGTTGATGGAAATTGCCCAGCGCATCAAGCACTGGGGTTGGCATGTGGTGATTTATTTTGAAGCGGTGGACCTGCCCGAGCTGTGGGATTTCTTCACCGCGCTGCCCACCACCGTGGTGGTGGACCACATGGGCCGACCGAATGTGCAGCATCCTGTGGATGGCCCCGAGTTCAGCTTGTTCATGACATTCATGCAGCAGCACGACAACGTTTGGAGCAAGGTGTCTTGCCCTGAGCGGCTCAGTGTGTCAGGCCCCAAGGCTTTGAATGGCGAACAACAGGCCTACCAAGACGTGGTGTCATTTGCGCGGCGTGTGGTGGAGACCTTCCCCGATCGCGTGCTGTGGGGCACCGATTGGCCGCACCCGAATTTGAAAGACCACATGCCCGACGACGGCCTGTTGGTGGACTTCATTCCGCAAATTGCTGTCAGCCCCGAGTTGCAAAACAAACTCTTGGTGGACAACCCCACGCGTTTGTACTGGCCCGAAAGCACCGCTTGAATGCAAGCGGTTTCAAACCCATCCAAAACGCACAACCACCTGGAGTGATGAACACATGGCTTTAGACAAACCCTATTTGGATGTGCCCGGCACCACCATTTTTGACGCTGAGCAGTCGCGCAAAGGCTATGGGCTCAACCAGTTTTGCATGTCGCTCATGAAGGCCGAGAACCGCACACGCTTCAAAGCCAACGAACGCGCTTACCTGGACGAGTGGGCCATGACCGAAGAACAAAAACAAGCGGTATTGGCCCGCGATTTGAATTGGTGCATCCGCACCGGCGGCAATATTTATTTCTTGGCCAAGATCGGAGCCACCGACGGCAAAAGCTTTCAGCAAATGGCGGGCAGCATGACCGGCATGACCGAAGACGAGTACCGCGCCATGATGGTGGCGGGTGGACGTTCGGTGCAAGGCAACCGCTACATCGGTGAAGACGGCGATGCCCAAGCCCATCGACAACCCCAAGGCCAAGCAGTAAAGGCTTGAACATGGCACGCATCAGCGCATCCGTTTACACCTCGCACGTGCCCGCCATTGGCGCGACCATCGACATGGGTAAAACAGCCGAGCCCTATTGGCAACCGCTGTTCAAAGGCTACGAATTCTCTAAGCAATGGATGAAGGACCACACTCCGGATGTGATTTTCTTGGTATACAACGACCACGCCACGGCCTTCAGCTTGGACATGATTCCCACATTCGCCATTGGCACAGCGGCACAGTACACGCCTGCCGACGAGGGCTGGGGCCCACGCCCCGTGCCCGTGGTGCAAGGCCACCCCGCCTTGGCCGCGCACATTGCGCAGTCCGTCATCCAGCAAGACTTTGACCTGACCATCGTCAACAAAATGGACGTGGACCATGGCCTCACCGTGCCGCTGTCGTTGATGTGCGGTCAACCGCAAGCCTGGCCGTGTCCCGTCATTCCATTTGCCGTGAACGTGGTGCAGTACCCCGTGCCCTCTGGACAGCGCTGCTTCAACCTCGGCAAAGCCATCGCCAATGCGGTGAAAAGTTTTGATGAAGATTTGAACGTTCAGATTTGGGGCACCGGCGGCATGAGCCACCAATTGCAAGGCCCACGTGCGGGGCTGATCAACAAAGACTTTGACAACGCGTTTCTTGACAAGCTGATTGCCGATCCGGCGGCGGCGGCGGCCATCCCCCACATCGACTTCGTGCGCGAAGCGGGCAGCGAAGGCATTGAATTGGTGATGTGGCTGATTGCGCGTGGCGCGATGAGCGACGTCAACGAAGGCAAAGCCGCGCCGAAAGTGGCGCACCGTTTCTACCATGTGCCCGCCAGCAACACGGCGGTGGGTCATTTGATTTTGGAGAACTCATGAACAAGACCATCAAAGTCGCCCTGGCAGGCGCAGGCGCATTTGGCATCAAGCATCTGGACGGCATCAAACTCATCGACGGTGTCGAGGTGGTGTCGCTGATTGGCCGCGAGCTGCCCAAGACCCAAGAAGTGGCTGACAAATACGGTATTGCCCACGTCACCACAAACCTGCACGAGAGTTTGGCGCTGAAAGATGTGGATGCGGTGATTTTGTGCACACCCACGCAAATGCATGCCTCGCAGTCCATCGCTTGCTTGAAAGCAGGCAAGCATGTGCAAGTAGAAATTCCTTTATGCGATGTTTACAAAGACGGTGCAGAAGTGGTGGCCTTGCAAAAGCAAACCGGTTTGGTGGCCATGTGCGGCCACACGCGCCGCTTCAACCCCAGCCACCAGTTTGTGCGCCAGCAAATTCAGGCAGGCCAGTTCAATATCCACCAAATGGATGTGCAAACTTATTTCTTTCGCCGCACCAACATGAATGCCCTGGGACAAGCACGCAGCTGGACCGACCACTTGCTGTGGCACCACGCCGCGCACACCGTTGATTTGTTCGCCTACCAAGCCGGTAGCCCTGTCGTCAAAGCCAATGCGGTGCAAGGGCCTGTTCATCCCACCCTCGGGATTGCCATGGACATGAGCATTCAATTGCAAGCGGCCAACGGCGCCATTTGCACCTTGTCACTCAGCTTCAACAACGATGGCCCTTTGGGCACTTACTTCCGCTACATCGGCGACACCGCCACCTACATTGCGCGTTACGACGACTTGTTCAATGGCAAGGAAGAAAAAATCGATGTGTCCAAAGTGGCAGTGTCGATGAATGGCATTGAGTTGCAAGACCGCGAGTTTTTTGCAGCCATCCGTGAAGGCCGAGAGCCCAACGGCAGCGTGGCGCAAGTGTTGCCCTGCTACCAGGTGTTGCACGACCTGGAGCAGCAACTGGCCTGAGGCTCAGAGGCTTACCAAGTGCTTGGGCGTGGCGCCAGGCACGGCGTTCAAGGGAATGCGCTTGTCGAGGGTGATGAGCCGACCTTTGTTTTTCACGGCCAAGGCCAGCAGGTAAGCATCGGTCAGTTGATTGGGACTGAGCAGTTTGTCGGCGTCAATATGGGTGGCATCTAACAGGCTCAGGTCGTCTGGCCAAAAAGCATGTTGCGCATGTTGCGTTTCACGGCGCAACATTTCAAACAAGTTTTTCAAGGGTTGTGCGTTGAGATAACTGCTTTGGCTCATGATGCGCAGCATGCCGTTTTGGGTCAGGGGGCAACTCGCCCAGCCGAGGTGCATGTGCTGCGCCATCCATTGGTTGGCAAGCGCGTGGTGCACATGCGCTTGGTCATTCAGAGCGATCAAGACGTTGACATCCAACAAGGCACGCATCAGATGCCTTCTTCTTCGCGGATGCGGTTCACCAACTCGTTGGTGATGATCACGCCGCGATGTGGCAAGGGCATGAAGCCATATTTCGCCAAGGGCCCTTCGGCGGGTGGCGGGGGTTCTTGCACCCTCAATGTCGTTGGCGACGCATGAAACGAGCGTCGCGCCCATTCGCTGACCACCGTGCCCACGGTTTTCTTTTCGCGCTTGGCGATTTCCTTGGCTGCAAACAGCACATCGTCGTCAATGTCCAGGGTGGTTCTCATGGGCCGTCCTATTGATGCGTGATGATTTTGCATCAAACATCAACTTTTTTCAAGCCTCAATCCATCATCCCCTCACTCGGTGAACAAATCCACCATCAGTTGACGCAACCACATGTTGGCCGGTTCACGGTTGTACTTGGCATGCCAAAACAAATTGATGGCGATGTCGGGCAGCTTGAAGGGCAGGGGGGATGTTTCCAGCTGAAACGGTGCTGCGCATTTTTGTGCGAAGCGTTCGGGCACGGTGGCAATCAAGTCCGAGCTTTGCAAGATGTGTCCCACGGCCACAAAGTGCGGCACATGCAGTTGGATGTGGCGTTGAATGCCTTTGCGTTCCATCCAGTCGTCCACCTCGCCATGACCGGTGTTGGCCGAGGTCACGCCCACATGCGAGAGGCTTTTGAACTGCGCCAAGGTGATCGGATTGTGGGCACGCGGGTGGCCTTGCCGGAACAAACACACATAGCGTTGCTTGAACAAACGGCGCTGAAAAAATCCGGTGGTGAGGCTGGGCAACAAACCCACGGCAATGTCCACATTGCCCGAGGCCATGTCTTCGCTCAGGTGCCCGCTGTTGTGCCGCAAGGTGCTGATCTTGATGCGGGGTGCCACGCGCGACAAGGTGTTCATCAGGGTGGGCATGAAGTAAATCTCGCCAATGTCGGTGAGGCCCAAGGTGAAGGTGCGTTCGCTGGTGGCCGGGTCGAAGCTGTCGCGCTGGTTCAAGGCGTTTTGCAGTGTGCCCAAGGCATAGCTCATCGGCTCCACCAGGTTCAAGGCATAAGGCGTTGGTTCCATGCCGCGTGCCGTGCGCACAAACAACTCGTCTTTCAACAGGGTGCGCAAGCGCTTCAAGGCATTGCTGACCGCGGGCTGGGACAGGCCGAGCTTGTCGGCGGTGGTGGACACGCGCCGGTCCATCAGCAATTGATTGAAAACCACCAGCAGGTTCAGGTCGATGTCACGCAGGTTCATGGCTCAGCCTTTATTCATGAAACAAATATAACTTATGCAGTTTGACGGGTTTACTTATAACGCTGGACTGCCCACAATCGCTGCATTCCAACTGAAACGCCAAACTTTCATGACACAGACCAGCGTATTTCCAGCCGACCCGAAGTGGGAAGGCGAGGGCACCAGTCGCATTCCGTTTTGGGCCTACACCCGCGAAGACTTGTACAAAAAAGAGCTCGATCGTTTCTTCTACAACGGCCACTGGTGTTACGTGGGCTTGGAAGCTGAAATCCCCAACGCAGGCGACTTTCGCCGCACCGTGGTGGGCGAGCGTTCGGTCATCATGGTGCGCGACCCCGATGGCAGCATCAATGTGATTGAAAACGTGTGCGCTCACCGTGGCATGCGTTTTTGCCGCGAGCGTCATGGCCAGGCCAAAGATTTTTTGTGTCCCTATCACCAGTGGAATTACAGCGTCAAAGGCGATTTGCAAGGCGTGCCGTTTCGCCGTGGTGTCAAGCAAGACGGCAAAATCAATGGCGGCATGCCCAAAGAGTTCAAGCTGGAAGAGCACGGCCTGACCAAGCTGAAAGTGGCTACACGCGGGGGCGTGGTGTTCGCGTCCTTCGACAACGACATTGAACCCTTGGAAGCCTTCTTAGGTCCCACCATCCTGAGCTACTTTGACCGCACCTTCAATGGCCGCAAGCTGAAAATTTTGGGCTACCGCCGCCAACGCATTCCAGGCAACTGGAAGTTGATGCAAGAGAACATCAAAGACCCCTACCACCCCGGCTTGTTGCACACCTGGTTTTCCACCTTTGGTCTTTGGCGTGCGGACAACAAATCTGAGTTGAAGATGGACGATCAATACCGCCATGCCGCCATGATTTCCACGCGTGGTGAAGGCGGCAAGAATGCAGATGTGGTGAGCGGCGTGGACAGCTTCAAGGACACGATGACCTTGAACGACATGCGCTTGCTCGACATCGTTCCCGAGGCTTGGTGGAACGGCCCGACCGCTGTCATGACCACCATCTTCCCCAGCCTCATCATTCAACAGCAAGTCAACAGCGTGTCGACACGCCACATCCAGCCCAACGGCCATGGTTCGTTTGACTTTGTCTGGACCCACTTTGGCTTTGAAGACGACACCCCTGAAATGGAACAACGCCGTTTGATTCAAGCCAATTTGTTTGGTCCCGCCGGTTTTGTGTCTGCCGATGACGGTGAAGTGATCGAGTGGTCGCAAGAAGGCTTCGAGCAAAAACCAGCGCACCGCACCGTGGTGGAAATGGGTGGCTTTGAGGTGGAGGACACCGACCACATGGTGACCGAAACCTTGATCCGCGGCATGTACAAGTACTGGCGCAAAGTGATGGGGGAGTGAACATGATTGATTTCAAAACCTACTTTGAACTCTTGAACCTCTACAGCGATTACGCCATGGTGTGTGATTCGGCCGAATGGGAAAAGTGGCCCGAGTTCTTCATGGAAGACGGCACCTACCGTTTGCAACCGCGTGAAAACTTCGAGCAAGGTTTGCCCCTGTGTTTGTTGGCCTTGGAAAGCAAGGCCATGATCAAAGACCGGGTCTATGGCGTGAAAGAAACCCTCTACCACGACCCCTACTACCAACGCCACATCGTGGGCACGCCGCGCTTGCTGTCCATCTCCACCAATGGCGAGCGCATCCATGCCGAGGCCAACTACACCGTGATTCGCACCAAGTTCGATGGCGACTCGACCATCTTGAGCGTGGGTTATTACAGTGACGACATCGTGCGCACGCCAGACGGTTTGAAATTTCAATCGCGTTTGTGTGTGTACGACAGCGAAATGATCGCCAACTCCATCATCTACCCCATCTGAGGAAACACCATGTCTGACAACTGGATTGATGTCGTGGCCGTCGAGTCCGTGCCCGAAGCCGATGTGACTGCTGTGTATGCCGATGGCAAAGAAATCGCGCTCTACGAGATGGAAGGTGAGATCTTCGCCACCGACAACTTGTGCACCCATGGTACAGGCCGCATGAGTGATGGTTTTTTTGATGGACGCGAAATTGAGTGTCCCTTGCACCAAGGTCGTTTTGATGTGTGCACCGGCCAAGCCATGTGCGCACCCCTGACAGACAACATTCGGGTGTATCCGGTGCGCATCGAGAACAAGCGCGTTTTCGTCAACATGGCTTGAACGCCCAACCGCCTTGAAGGACAACACCATGACCAATGAATTGGGCCGCTTGGAAGACCTGCCAGCAGACTATGTGCAAGATTTGCGCGACCTGAACTTGGTGCCGCTGTGGCCGAGTTTGCGCGGCGTGCTGCCACCCAAGATTCCCACACGCCAAACCCAGCCCACTCATTGGCCTTACAAAAGTTTGAAGACCTTGTTGTTGAAAGCGGGTGAGCTGACACCGATTGAAAAAGCCGAGCGCCGTGTTTTGGTGTTGGCCAACCCCGGCCATGGATTAGAAAAAATGCAAGCGTCTGCGGCCATGTACTTGGGCATGCAGTTGCTCATGCCCGGTGAATGGGCACCCAGTCATCGCCACACCCCGAATGCGGTGCGCATGATTGTGGAAGGCGAGGGCGCGTACACCACGGTGGATGGCGAGAAATGCCCTATGAGCCGTGGCGACTTGATTCTCACGCCCACCGGTTTGTGGCACGAGCATGGCCACGATGGCACCGACCCGGTGATTTGGCTCGATGTGCTCGACTTGCCTTTGGTCTATTACATGGAAGCCTCCTACCATGTGAATGGCGACCGGCAAGAAGTGCATGTGGGCCGTGGCGACAAGCAATACGCGCACGGTGGACTGGTGCCTACGCACGTGTTTGAGCGCAGCCACAAGGCTTACCCCATGCTGCGCTATCCGTGGACCGAGGCCAAGGCGGCCTTGCAAACACTGGCCACTGACAACCCCGGCTGGGAACAAGTGCAAGTGACCTACACCAACCCCGAAACCGGCAGCGACGCTGAAAACATTTTGGGCTTTTACGCCCTCATGTTGCGCCCCGGCCAAAGCCTGCGCTTGCCCGCACGTTCACCAGCACAGGTGTTTCACGTCATTGAAGGCGAGGTGCAAGCTGACATCATGGGCAGCCAATTTCATTTGGTGGAGGCCGACACCTGTTGTGCGCCTGGCTACGAAGCCGTGAGCTTGAAAAACCTGAAAGCAGACCAAGCCAGCTTCGTCTTCATTGCTGATGAATCTCCGTTGCACCGCAAACTCGGTGTCTATGAAAACCGTGGTTGATCGTGACTGATCAACCACATATCTTGAAAGCCCCCATGACTGCTTATGTGTTCAACCCACCTGCTGTGCAATCTTTGGCCATTCGCGGCCACGCCGAGCGCTTCCCCATCCACCGTTTGTTTTTTGTGGGCCGCAACTACCATGCGCACGCCATTGAAATGGGCAAGCCGGTGGATAAAGCCGTCGAGCGCCCGTTCTACTTCACCAAAGCGCCGCAAACCTTGCTAGCGAGTGGCTCCACCATGCCTTACCCGCCTGAGACCAACAACTTCCACTATGAAATGGAAATGGTGGTGGCGATTGGCAAAGCCGGTTTTCGCGTCAGCCACGACCAAGCGCATGAACTGATTTACGGCTACGCCGCAGGTTTGGACATGACCCGCCGCGACTTGCAATTGGTGGCGCGTGACAAAGGCCGTCCTTGGGATTTGGGCAAAGACATTGAACACGGTTCTGTGTGCACCGAGATCGTGCCCATGCCCGGTCACATCATTGACAGCGGCGCGATTGCGCTCGAAGTGAATGGTCAAACCAAGCAGTCATCCAATGTGGACAAGCTGATTTGGAACCTGCGTGAAATCATCGCCGACCTGTCTTTGTTCTACCACCTGCAACCCGGCGACCTGATTTACACCGGCACACCCGAAGGTGTGGGCGCGGTGGTGTCGGGCGACAAGATCACCGGACGCGTGGAAGGTGTGGCCGAGTTGTCATTGCATATCGGCCCAGCGGCTTGAAACCACTCAGGGGGGTGGTCGGCTGATGCGGATCATCATCAGCCCAGCTGCCACCAGCAGGCCCATGCCTGTCCAGGCCAAGGCATTGGGCACATCGCCCCAGACCACAAAGCCCATCACCACGGCGGTCAGCAAGCCCATGTAGCGAAACGGCGCAATCACCGTCATGTCCGCTATCCGCGTGGCTTTGATCAGCAAGAAATAACCTGCACTCAAGAACACCGAGGCCCCGGCCATCTGTGCCCATTGCATAGGGGTGACGCTGTGCCAAGGGTGAAACAAGGCCCAGATACCGGCCATCACTGTGGCAGTCAGCGCTGTACTCAAAGTGATCAAGGGGGAGGGCACATGGTCTGGGATGAAATGCACACTCAGGTCGCGCAAGGCGTGGCACAGCGTGCCTGCCAAGGCCACCCAAGCCCAATGGTTGAAGCCATCGGCTTGCGGTTGCACCACGCACAACACGCCTACAAAGCCCAAGCCAATGATGAGCCAATGCCGCCAACTGATGTGGTGTTGCAGCAGCAGCGCTGACAGCAAGGCAATCAGCAAGGGGGTGGACATGTTGATGGCCGTGGCATTGGCCAAGGGCATGTTGAACAAGGCGCTCAGGTACACCAAGCTGGCCAAGCCATCCAAGAACGAACGGATGAACACCCACTTGTGGCCGATGTGGCCCAGGGTTTCTCGCCAAGGCGGCAGTTGGCGCAAGAACACTGACAACACGAACAAGCCCAAGGTGGCCAACAGGCCGCGCAAAAAAATAAGTTGGGGAGCGGGCAAAGATTCGCTGACGTGCTTGACCAGCGAGTCGTTCATCAAGAAACAAACCATGCCCACCGACATGGCAACGATGCCACGTCGGTTGTTCAAAGCGATCACAGGGTGTCGATGAAACTGCGCAGTTTGTCGGAGCGGCTGGGGTGCTTGAGTTTGCGCAAGGCTTTGGCTTCGATTTGACGGATGCGTTCGCGTGTCACGTCAAATTGTTTGCCTACCTCTTCCAAGGTGTGGTCGTTGTCCATCTCGATGCCAAAACGCATGCGCAGCACTTTGGCTTCACGGGGTGTCAGGCCATCCAAGATTTCTTTCACCACATCGCGCAAACCGGCTTGCATGGCGGCTTCGATCGGGGCCGTGTTGGCACCGTCTTCGATGAAGTCACCCAAGTGGGAGTCGTCATCGTCACCAATCGGCGTTTCCATGGAGATCGGCTCTTTGGCGATCTTCATGATCTTGCGGATCTTGTCTTCGGGCATCTCCATTTTTTCAGCCAAGACTGAGGCATCGGGCTCGAAACCAAACTCTTGCAAGTGTTGGCGGCTGATGCGGTTCATCTTGTTGATGGTCTCGATCATGTGCACCGGAATGCGGATGGTGCGGGCTTGATCGGCGATGGAGCGGGTGATGGCCTGGCGAATCCACCAGGTGGCGTAAGTGGAGAACTTGTAGCCACGGCGGTATTCGAATTTGTCCACGGCCTTCATCAAACCGATGTTGCCTTCTTGGATCAAGTCGAGGAATTGCAAACCACGGTTGGTGTATTTTTTGGCGATGGAAATGACCAAGCGCAAGTTGGCTTCGATCATTTCTTTTTTGGCATAACGTGATGCACGTTCGCCTTCGTTCATGCGCTTGTTGATGTCTTTCAACTCGGCAAGCGGCACCACCACACGGGTTTGGATGTCCAACAGTTTCTTTTGCAACTCTTGAATGGCGGGAATGTTGCGGGTCATGGTGACCGACCAAGCTTTGCCTGACGCAGATTGCTTTTCCACCCATTTCAGGTTGAGCAAGTTGGCGGGGAACTCTTTGATGAACATCTCTTGCGGCATGCCGCAACGGTCGACGATGATGCGGCGCAGTTCGCGCTCTTTCTTGCGCACATCATCCACCTGGGTGCGTACCAAGTCGCACAGCTTTTCGATGGTGCGGGCAGTGAAGCGGATGGTCATCATCTCTTCGCTGATGGCCTTTTGGGTCTTCAAGTAGGCCGGTGTGCCATAGCCTTCTTTGTCGAAAGTTTTGTGCAGCTTTTCAAACAAAGTTTGCATGCGGTCAAGGCGGGTCAGCGCTTCGGCCTTCAACTCTTCCAGTTTTTTCGTCAAGGCTTTGGAGCCGCCTTTGCCGTCGTCGTCGTCACTGTCGTCGAATTCATCGAAGTCTTCTTCGGCCACATAGTCATCGGCTTCGTTGGCGTTGCTGAAGCCGTCGACAACGGTAGAGATAACCACCTTGCCTTCACGAATGTCACCGGCCATGCGCAAAATTTCTGCGATGGTGGCGGGCGACGCACTGATGGCCTCCATCATGGCCATCAGACCGCCTTCAATGCGTTTGGCGATTTCAATTTCGCCTTCGCGAGTCAGCAGTTCGACTGTGCCCATTTCACGCATGTACATGCGCACCGGATCGGTGGTGCGGCCAAACTCGCTGTCCACAGTGGACAAAGCGGCTTCGGCTTCTTCTTCGGCCTCTTCTTCACTGGCCACGGTAGGGCCAGTGTTGGTGATGAGCAAGGTTTCGGCGTCGGGGGTTTGTTCGTAAACCTGCACGCCCATGTCGTTCAACATGGTGTTGACGACTTCCAAGGTTTCAGCGTCCACCAATTTGTCGGGCAAGTGGTCGGAGATTTCGCCGTGGGTCAGGTAGCCGCGTGTTTTGCCCAACTTGATCAGGGTCTTCAAACGCGAACGGCGCTTGGCCAAATCTTCTTCGGACAACACGGCTTCGTCCAAACCAAACTCTTTCATCAAGGCGCGTTCTTTGGCCTTGCTGATCTTCATGCGCAGTGGCTTGACCTTTTCGGTGCTGACCGCGGTTTCATCCGCGAACTCGGCTTCGAGGTCGACGATGTCGTCGTCTTCCGGCAAGGCTTTTTTACCGGCTTTGCCTTTGGCAGCGGCTTTGGTGGTTTTCTTAGGCGGCGCGGCTTTTTCCGCGCTGGGTTTGGCAGGTGCTTTGGCAGGTGTTTTGGCGGCTGGCTTGGCAGCGGCTTTCACGGGGGCTTTGACGGCTGCTTTAACTGGCGCTTTGGGGGCTGGTTTGGCAGCAGGCTTGGCGGCTGCTTTGATGGGAGCTTTGGCAGCAGGCTTGGCAGCTGGTTTGGCCACAGGCTTGGCGGCTGCTTTGCTGGCAGGTTTGGCTGCAGCTTTGACAGGTGTTTTGGCGGCGGGTTTTTTGGCAGGCATGTCAATCCTCAAGCAAGAAAAATAAAAACACGCATCAGAAGACGCGATGTTTGGTCGTCAAAGAGGGTTACGCAAGCTGTAGGGCGAACATTTGGTGTGCAGTCCTTGCGATGTTTGGCGGGTCGTGCGCTGGTTGTCACGGTTGGCCGGTTACGGAGGTGCTGCTGTCGCGCTTGTGAAGGGAAACGGATTATACCAGAGGGGCTGTTTTCAAGACCGCCAATCGTGCATTCAACTGCTTGATCTGTGCATAGGCCGCTGGATCGCTGCCCATGCGTTGGGTTAAATCGTCTATTTGGGCGGCCAGTTGCAGCTTTTCTAGACCATTCAAAATGCTTTCTAACTCGCCTGCATCATTCTCCATGTCGGGCGGCGCATCATCAATCAAACGCATCAAGGTGGTTTCGTGCGCATGCCCTCGCAAGCCTTCGCGCAAAGCTGCCAGGGGCTGCACACCGTGTTCATGCCATTGCTGGTCCAGCCAAGTCAGCAACACACCGTGTGGTGCGGGCAGGTCCATCAACATCTTGTGTTGATGCTGTGACAAGCCACCCCATTGGCCCATGTCGGCAAACAAAATTTGCAATGCGCGGTCTTGCCGACTGGGTGCCTTGCGGCGCATAGGCAGGCCACGCGGTGCGGGGGTGCTGCGAGCAAACGGTTGTTTCAAGGTGTTCGCTTCTGCGGTGCTGCGCGGTGTGCGGGCCGCCGATTTATTGGCCGCACCCATCCACAGGTTTTGCAATTCCCGGTTGCCAATGCCCACCAAATCGGCAAAGTCAGCCAGTAGCTGGGTTTTCAACACACCGTCGGGCATGGACAACCACAGTGGTTTGGCTTGCGAGGCCAACAGAGCGCGGCCTTCGGCGGTGTCGATGTCGCAACCCTCGCGAGCCACCTCCACCACAAAACGACTCAGGGGTGTGGCATCACTTACCAAGCGCGCAAAGGCCTCGGCGCCGTGTTCGCGCACAAAGCTGTCGGGGTCGTGTTCGGCGGGCAAAAACAAAAACTTCACATTGCGCACATCGCTGGCAAAGGGCAGGGCGCCGTCCAAGGCTTTGCGTGCCGCACGACGGCCCGCTGCGTCGCCATCAAAGCTGAAAACCACGGCGTCGGTGAAGCGAAACAGTTTTTGCACATGGTCGGTGGTACAGGCCGTGCCCAAGGTGGCCACGGCATTGGGAAAGCCGAGTTGCGCCAAGGCCACCACATCCATGTAGCCCTCGGTCACCAGCACATAGCCTGCTTCACGCAGCGCCGTGCGGGCTTCATACAGGCCATACAACTCGCGGCCTTTGCTGAACACTGGTGTTTCGGGGGAGTTCAAATACTTGGGGCTGCCGTCGCCCATGACGCGGCCCCCAAAGCCAATGCATTCCCCTTTGACATTGCGGATGGGAAACATGACGCGGTCGCGAAAACGGTCGTAGCGTTTTTCTTCGCCGCCGTCTTCCGCGTTGGCGATGACCAAACCCGACTCGACCAACAAGGGGTCTTGGTAGTCTGCAAACACGCTGGCCAAACTGCGCCAACCTTCTGGGGCATAACCCAGGCCAAATTGTTTGGCGACTTCACCACTCAGGCCTCGGCCTTTGAGGTAGGCCACGGCTTGCGGTGCGGTTTTCAAATGTTTGCGGTAGGCCTCAGCGGCTTTTTCCAACACCTCGGACAAGGTGGCTTGGCGTTGCCGTTGTTGTTGGGCGCGTTGTCGGTCAGCGGGGTCGGTCTCGTCCTCGGGCACTTGCAGGCCATAGGTTTGCGCCAAGTCTTTCACGGCTTCGACAAAATTCATGCCGCTGTGATCCATCAGGAAACCAATGGCATTGCCGTTCTTGCCGCAACCAAAGCAGTGGAAAAACTGCTTGCTGGGACTGACTGTGAAAGACGGCGATTTTTCGCCGTGAAAGGGGCACAGCCCCATGTAATTCGCGCCGCCTTTTTTCAGCTGAACATACCGGCCGACAACCTCGACAACATCTGTGCGGGCCAGCAGTTCTTGAATAAAGGCTTGCGGAATCGCCATGCCGAATCAGTCGCCGCTGACCTGACCTTCACGGCGTGGGTCGGCACCGCCGACCCATTGGGTTCCTTGGCGTTGCAAGGCTCCCAAACCACTGGGCATGTCCACTTCCAACAGCACGTGGTTTTTATCTTGCAAGCCCTTGAGGATGTCGGCACTGAAGCCGCCTTGCTCGAGCAACAAAGGACCATTGGCACCTGTCACGCCAGAGTGCGGCATGTTGACCGCTTGCTGCGCGTTTTGGTTCCAGTGCAGCATGCCCCACAGGCTTTGCGCGGTGTAGTGAATGATCATGGGGCCACCAGGGCTGCCCAAGCTGGCCATCACCTGACCACGTTCACCGTTGGCAGATTGTTCAAACACCATCAAAGGGTTCATGGACGAGCGCGGGCGCTTGTTGGCTTGTACGCGGTTGGCCACCAATTGACCGGTCTCGTCGGTGGGCGAGAAGCTGAAGTCTGTCAGTTGGTTGTTCAGCAAAAAACCGCCACGTTGACCCATGTTCACCATGACACGTGAGCCAAAAGCGCTCTCGATGCTGGTGGTCATAGAGACCGTGTTACCCAAGCCATCCACAATGCTGATGTGGCTGGTACCGTACTCGGTTTGATCGGCCATGGGCGCAAGAGCCATGGGTGCACCACCCGGTTGACCGGCGGTGGCGTTGCCCATGCGCTGGTTTTGCACCAAGCTGGCACGCTGCTGCAAATAAGCGGGGGCCAGCATCTTGTTCCAATCGCCACCGGGCGCTTTGGTGAAGTCGGGATCGGCCACATACAAGGCGCGATCGGCGAAGGCCAAACGAGCCGCTTCGTTGTAGTGGTGCAGCCAGTTCAAGCTGGGAACCACGGTGTTGCGGTCAGCCCAAGAAGATGGCGCTTCTTTAGACGCGGGGGTGTTGGACAAGATGCCCAAAATTTGCCCGGTGGCGATCAAGCCAGAGCTGGGCGCACCCGCGCCGCAAATTTGCACGGGTCCAGTGCTGGCAGCATGCGAAAAACACAGGGCTTCACGCTGGATGGGTCGGTAATTGGTCATGTCCCGCATGGTCATCACGCCAGGGTTGTAGGAGTGTTGCTGGACTTTGTTGATGATGGTTTGTGCCAATGGACCTTGGTGGAATGCATCGGCGCCGTCTTTGGCAATGAGTTTGAGCACTTGCGCCAATCCGGGATTCTTCAGCACATGGCCAACCGGCAGGGGCTGTCCATTGGGTCTGTAGAAAAAAGCCGATGCGTTCAAGTCTTTGCGCAAGGGACGATCTGCCAGCAGCATGGCATGCAAACGCGGGCTGATTTTGAAACCGTTTTCTGACAGTTTGATAGCAGGTTGAAACAGCTGCGCCCATGGCAGTTTGCCGTGTTGGCGGTGCGCTTGTTCCAACATGCGCAAGGTGCCGGGCACGCCCACGGCACGACCACCGACCATGGCTTCTTCGAAGGCCATGAGTTCGCCATGGTTGTAGACAAACAGTTCTTCGTGGCTGAGGTGCGGGGCAGCTTCGCGGCCATCGAACATCTGTAGTTTTTGACCATCATGGTGCAGCATGAAGGCGCCGCCGCCGATGCCGCTGGATTGCGGCTCTACCAAGTTCAACACCATTTGAACGGCAATCGCCGCATCAACTGCTGAGCCACCGGCTTTCAAGATCGCATGACCGGCTTCGCTGGCCAAGGGATTGGCCGAGGACACGCCCCGGGTTTTCAGGGTTTTGGCGGCTTTGGCTTTGTAGCCGGAGCCAGCCTCTGGTGTGTCTGCGCGCTTTTTGGTGTCGGCCAACACGGCGGTGCTGGTGATCATCAAGCTGCCCAGCACCAAGGCGGAGCTGCCGATGCGCATGGACTTGGCCATGGCGTTCAAAAGAGGAATGTTTGTCATGAGAGCCTTATTGAATTATTTGGGTGGTAAACGGATGGCACCGTCAAGGCGAATCACTTCGCCGTTGAGCATGTCGTTGTCGAGGATGTGCATCACCAATTTGGCGTAATCGAGGGGCGTGCCCAAGCGTGAAGGGAAGGGGACACCAGCGGCCAAAGCGTCTTGCACGTCTTTGGGCATGGAGAACATCATGGGGGTGCCAAAAATGCCGGGGGCGATGGTCATGTTGCGGATGCCCAATTTGGACAAGTCACGCGCGATGGGCAAGGTCATGCCAACGATGCCGCCTTTGGAGGCCGAGTAAGCGGCCTGGCCAATTTGACCGTCGTAGGCCGCCACCGATGCCGTGGAAATGAGCACACCGCGTTCGCCGGTGGCTTCGGGGTCATTGGTGCTCATGGCCTGGGCGCTCAAACGGATCATGTTGAAGCTGCCGACCAAGTTGATGTTGATGGTGCGTTGAAAGCCAGCCAACAAATGCGGGCCGGTTTTGCCCACGGTGCGCTCGGCGGTGGCGATGCCTGCGCAATTGACCAAGCCGGACAATTTGCCCAAAGACTGGGCTTTGGCCACCACTGCAGCGGCGTGTTCTTCGTTCGAGACATCGCAGTGCATGAACGCACCGCCGATGTCAGCCGCAATGGCCTGGCCTTTGTCGTCTTGCATGTCGGCGATGACGACCTTGCCACCGTGCTGCGCGAGCATGCGGGCGGTGCCTTCGCCCAAGCCGGACGCGCCGCCGGTGACGATGAATACATTGTTTTTGATTTGCATGAGTGCCTTTCAGGTAAGAGTGGGCTTCAAATGACCAAGCCCAACCAAACAATTATGGCAGTGACAGACTGCGACAATCTGATCATGATTCATTCCCAAGCACTCCAAACCCATGCGGCCAGATTCGGGCTGGCTGCGCTGTTGCTACTTTTGGCTGCGTGTGCCACGCCACCCGCACCCGTCAAACCGCCCGAGCCTGTCACCCAAGCGCCAGTGCCGAAAAAAATTCCCAAAGTGGGCTTGGCATTGGGTGGCGGCGCAGCGCGTGGCTTTGCGCACATCGGTGTGTTGCAAGTGCTGGAAGAAGAGGGCATCAAACCGAGTTTGGTGGTGGGCACGTCGGCGGGCAGCTTGGTGGCGGCCTTTTACGCCAGCGGCAAAACCGGTGCTCAACTGTCTTGGCTGGCCGATTCGATGGACGAATCACAACTCACCGACTGGACGCTGCCTTTCACCAACCGTGGCGTGTTGCGCGGCGAAGCGCTGGGCAAGTATGTGAACAGCCAACTCAATGGCCTGAAGATTGAAGACATGAAAGTCCCGCTGGGCATTGTGGCCACCGACTTGCAAACCGGCGACGGTATTTTGTTCAGGCGCGGCGATGTGGCGACAGCCGTGCGGGCTTCGAGTGCCGTGCCCTCGGTGTTCGAGCCGGTGCGCATTGGCGGCAAAGACTATGTGGACGGCGGGTTGGTGTCACCGGTGCCGGTGCGCTACGCCAAACAAATGGGCGCCGAGTACATCATCGCGGTGGACATTTCCAGCCGCCCGGAAGACGCCAAAACCAGCGACATCTTCAAGGTGCTGATGCAAACCTTCAGCATCATGGGCAAAAGCATCAGCCAGCTCGAGCTGACCCAAGCCGATGTGGTGGTGCGCCCGGTCCTGCCCAATGTCGGCAGCGCCGAGTTTTCGGCCCGCAAGAAAAGCATCGAGGCCGGACGCGCCGCCATGAAACTGGCCTTGCCGCAAGTGAAGGCGGCGTTGGCGCCCTGAAACCCTGCAACAAGCCGCCTTGCTTTTCAGTGGTGCTCGAATAGCCCATGTTGAGCCGCCTGGGCGTGTGAAGCGCCCATGAAAAAACCCGCCGAAGCGGGTTTTTCTTTGTTCAGCCCAAGGGCTTGAATCAACGCTTGCGAGCAGCAGGCTTGGTGGCCGTGGCTGTCACGTTGCTGGCCATGGCGTGCATGTTGGCTTCAGCGGCTTCAGTGGCTTGTTTCACAGCCTTTTGTACGCTCTCCATGGCCGTGTGGCTGGCGGCAACGGCGCTTTTGATCATGGCCACGGCGGTTTCGGAACCGGCGGGCGCATTCTTGGCGGCGGAGTCCACCATGCCAGCAACCGCTTTTTGAGCTTCAGCAGCTTTGGCTTCAACGGCTTTACTGAATTCGCCACCCGTGGTGGAAGCGATTTCATACACATGGCGGTTGAAAGCGGCGGCTTTTTCTGCCATGGGTTGCAGGTAACCGGCTTGCAGAGCCATCAGCTCTTGCACGTCTTTGACGTTGAAGAAAGCTTGGGTTTGGTGCAGGTTGTCTTGCAGGGCGGCTTTGGCGGCAGCCATGTTCAGTTCAACCAACTTTTCCATGCCTGCAAAGGCTTTTTCGGTCATGCCGAACAGGCTCTCAACGTTGGCTTTTTGGGCGGCGATCATTTGTTCTGGAGTCATCATGGTCAGGGTTCCTATAGGTTTAAGTTTGTTTCACTCTGGAACTGCGCTGAAATCATGTTGCGGCGCAGCATGGGTTGAAGTATAGGGTTTATCCTAGGGGTGGCAAGCGTTTTTGTTGCGGTGCAGCATGTTTAGAGTCGGCTGCCTAATTTCCGGGAAATTGGGGTCAGATTCCAATTAATTCAAAAATTGGAATCTGACCCCAATTAGCGGAGCCACAAGGCCAAGCCCGACAATCTGGGGGTGCACATCTACTACGCCGCCACCCACATCCAGAAACTGCCGAACGGTCACCGCTTCCCGATGGGCAAGTACGAGCTGCTGCGCGAACGCTTGGCGACGGAATTACCAAATCTGACTCTGAACTTGGCAGAACCAGCCACGGACGGCGAGCTGGCCTTGGCCCACAGCCCCACCTATATAGACGCCGTCACTCAGGGCAGGCTCAGCCCGGCGCAGCAGCGCGAAATCGGCTTCCCCTGGTCCGAGGGCATGGTCGAGCGGGCGCGGCGCTCCGTGGGCGCGACCATCAGCGCGGCCCGCACCGCCTTGGCGCAAGGCGTGGCGGCGAATTTGGCGGGCGGCACACACCACGCCTACGCCGACAAGGGCGGCGGTTTTTGCGTTTTCAACGATGTGGCGGTGGCAGCGCGGCTGATGCAAGCCGAGTGGGCCAGACAACATCCGCGCCCGCTGCAAGTGGCGGTGATTGACCTGGATGTGCACCAAGGCAACGGCACGGCAGACATCTTCGCCAAAGACGACAGCGTTTTCACTTTCTCGATGCATGGCGAAAAAAACTTTCCCTTTCGCAAAGCCGCCAGCGACCTGGACGTGGAACTGCCCGACGGTTGCACCGATACGCCGTATTTGGACGCATTGCACCAAGCCTTGCAAACACTGGAGAGCCGTTTCGCGCCCGATCTGGTGTTCTACCTCGCAGGTGCCGACCCGCACGAAAACGACCGACTCGGCCGCTTGAAGCTGAGCTTTGCTGGTTTGCAAGCGCGGGATCAAACCGTGTTGCGCTGGGCGCGTGACAAACGCTTGCCACTGGCGATGGCGATGGCCGGTGGTTATGGCCGCGACCTGGCCGACACGGTGCAGGTGCAAATCACCTCCTTCGCGCTGGCGCAAGCGTCTTGGCAAGACTGGCAAAATGACCCGCCATGACTTCCGCTTCCCCCCGCGCCCAAGCGCTGCCGCGTTCCCACTTCCGCGTCTTTCGCCCGATCACCACCCGCTGGGCGGACAACGACGCCTATGGCCATGTGAACAATGTCGTTTACTACCAGTGGTTTGACACCGCGGTGAACGCACATCTGATTGAGCAAGGCGTGTTGGACATCCACCAAGGCGAGACGATTGGCTTGGTGGTGGAAACCCGCTGCCACTATTTCTCATCGCTGGCGTTTCCGCAAAACGTGGACGCTGGTCTGCGCGTGGCGCACATGGGCAACAGCAGCGTGCGCTACGAAGTGGGTTTGTTTGCGCAAGGCGCGGACCTGAGCGCCGCGCACGGCCACTTTGTGCATGTGTACGTGAACCGCGACAGCCGCCGCCCAGTCAATGCCTTACCCAACCCTTTGAAAATAGTTTTAGAAAGTTTGACATGAGCACCTCGGTGACGATTCAACAAGCCATGGACAGCCGCATGTCGGCGCGAGCCTTCACGCAGCAGGCCGTGACCCAAGAGGTGATCACCGACATCTTGCACATGGCGTCACGTGCACCATCGGGCACCAACACGCAACCGTGGAAGGTGTATGTGTTGCAAGGCGAGAGCCGCAACAGCTTGGTGACCAAAGTGTGTGCCGCGCACGATGAGATTCGCGCTCACCCTGAAAAAGCCGCCGACTACCGCGAGGCCTACGACTACTACCCGGAAAAATGGGTCAGCCCCTACATCGACCGCCGCCGTGAAAACGGTTGGAGCTTGTATGGTTTGCTGGGCATTGGCAAGGCCGACAAAGACAAGATGCATTTGCAACACCAACGCAATTACAAATTCTTCGATGCGCCCGTGGGCCTGATGTTCACCCTGGACAAAGTGATGGGCCGTGGCTCCTTGGTGGACTACGGCATGTTTTTGCAAAGCGTCATGTTGGCCGCACGTGCCCATGGTTTGCACACCTGTCCGCAAGCAGCGTGGAATGGCTTTGCCACCATCATCCTGCCGCACATCGGTGCGGGCCCAGATGAAATGTTGGTGTGCGGCATGGCGCTGGGCTACGCGGATGACAAAGACATCGTCAACACCTTTCGCACACCGCGCGAAACTGTGGCGTCCTTCACCCACTGGCTGGGCTGAACATGATCATCACCAGCTTGCTCGACACCGACCTGTACAAATTCACCATGATGCAGGCGGTGTTGCACCAGTTTCCGGGTGCGCAAGTGGCCTACAAGTTCAAGTGCCGAAACCCGGGTGTGCAGCTCGCACCCTATGTGGATGAAATCAGGGCGGAAATCAAAGCGTTGTGCCAACTGCAATTCAGCGAAGAAGAGTTGGCCTACATGCGAGGCATGCGCTTCATCAAAAGTGACTTCGTCGACTTTTTAGGCCTGTTCAAGCTGAACGAAAAATACATCACCATCAAGCCTTTGCCCAGTGGTGAGATTGACATTCACATCAAGGGGCCGTGGCTGCACACCATCCTGTTTGAAATTCCGGTGCTGGCTATCGTCAACGAGGTTTTCTTTCGCAACACCCAGCCCGCACCCGATTTCAAAGAAGGGCGGCGCCGCTTGGCTACCAAAATCGTGCAGCTCAATGACGCCGGTTTGAAAGATTTGAAGATTGCCGACTACGGCACCCGCCGTCGTTTTTCCAAAGCCTGGCACCACGAGGTGTTGACCACCTTGCTGCAGGGCTTGGGCACCCTGCCGCAAGGGCGTTTCACCGGCACCAGCAACGTGTTGTTTGCCAGCAGTTTGGGTGTCACGCCCTTGGGCACCATGGCGCACGAGTACTTGCAAGCCTGCCAAGCCCTGGGGCCGCGTTTGCGCGACAGCCAGGTGTATGGCTTTGAAACCTGGGCGCGTGAATACCGTGGCGACTTGGGCATCGCTTTGAGTGATGTGTATGGCATCGAGCCGTTTTTGCGCGACTTCGACATGTATTTTTGCAAGCTGTTTGATGGCGCCCGCCACGACAGCGGTGACCCATTCACCTGGGGCGAGCGCATGATTGAGCATTACAAAAACAACCGCGTGGACCCGCTCACCAAAACCCTGATTTTCAGCGACGGCCTGACCGTACCCAGCACCATCGAGCTTTACCAACGCTTTACCGGGCGCTGCCAACTCGCGTTTGGCATTGGCACCAACCTGACCAACGACCTGGGCTACGAGCCGCTGCAAATCGTCATCAAGATGGTTGAATGCAATGGTCAACCGGTGGCCAAACTCTCGGACACGCCCTCGAAAAACATGTGTGAAGACATCAATTACCTTGCTTACCTCAGGCAAGTGTTTGAAATTGCCCAACCCTGAAGGAATTGAAATGGAAATGGTGTATGTGCTGGTTTTTGTCATGGCCTATATGGCCATTTCCCTCGAACATCAGTTGAATATCAACAAATCTGCGCCAGCCTTGTTGGGCGCAGGTGTGCTGTGGACGCTTTATGCATTTCAACTGGGTGACAGTCGGTTGCTGGTTGAACACCTGAATGAATCGCTCATCACCACGGCACAAATTGTGTTTTTCTTGATGGGGGCCATGACGATTGTGGAAGTGGTCGACGCCCACCATGGGTTTGACGTCATCACCCGTCGCATTCGCACACAAAAACTGTCAACGCTGATGTGGTTGGTGGGCGTTGTGACTTTTTTCTTGAGTGCGATTTTGGACAATCTGACCACCGCCATCGTGATGGTCTCACTGATGAAAAAGCTTTTGCGCGATCGTGAAGACCGCTTGTTTTTTGCCGGCATGATCGTCATTGCGGCCAATGCGGGCGGCGCGTGGTCACCGCTGGGAGACGTCACCACCACCATGCTTTGGATTGGCGGTCAAATCACGGCTCTTGAGATCATGAAAACCCTGATCATCCCGTCGCTGTTGGCAGCGCTGATTCCATTGGCGATCACCGCATGGATGTTGCGTGGACGCGCTGTTCAAGCCCCAGACGCCGACCCCAATGACACCCTTGAAAACCCAAGCGATGGTTCATTCATGTTTTGGTTGGGCTTGGGTATTTTGATTGCCGTGCCCGTGTTCAAAACCCTCACTGGCTTGCCCCCGTTCATGGGAATGCTGTTGGGCTTGGGATTGTTGTGGTTGATCAGCGATGTGATGCATCACAGCAAAGCCGATGAAGACCAGGCACATTTGACCTTGGTGAACTCTTTATCGCGAATTGACATGAGCTCTCTCACGTTTTTCATGGGTATTTTGTTGGCCGTGGCAGTACTTGAGCATGCACATTTGTTGGGTAATTTGGCGCATTGGTTGAAAGACACGGTTGGTCGCATGGACGTCATTGTGTTGATGATTGGTTTGGCCAGTGCGGTGGTGGACAACGTGCCCTTGGTCGCTGCCAGCATGGCCATGTACAACCTGACTGATCATCCACCTGACAGTTTCTTGTGGGAGTTCATTGCCTTTTGCGCTGGCACAGGTGGCTCGGTATTGATCATTGGCTCGGCGGCGGGCGTGGCTGCCATGGGCTTGGAAAAAATCAATTTCTTTTGGTATGTGAAGCGCATCAGCGGACTGGCCTTGGCTGGGTATTTTGCTGGCGCCTTGGCTTACATCATCCAATTCAATTTGACACATTGATCAGCATGTCCAAACCCCGCATCATCGTCACCCGCCATATCTACCCCGAAGCACTGGACCACTTGGCCCCGCACTTCAACATCACCCACAACCAAGAAGACAAGCATTACGCCTTGGACGAGTGGATCGCGCTGCTGAGCCAACAAGACGGTGCGCTCACCATGGGGATCGAGCCTGTGAACGAGCAGGTGCTGAGTGCCTGCCCCAAACTGCGTATTTGCGCCAACCTGAGCGTGGGCTACAACAACTTTGATGTACCTGCCATGACGCGTTACAAAGTGGTGGCCACCAATGCGCCCGATGTGTTGACTGAAACCACAGCCGACTTTGGTTTTGCGCTGATGATGGCCACCGCGCGGCGCATCACCGAAGGCGAAAACTACATTCGCCGAGGCGATTGGCACAACTGGAAACTCGACTTTTTTTGCGGCGCTGAAGTGCACGGCAGCACGCTGGGCATCATCGGCATGGGGCGCATTGGCCAAGCCATTGCACGCCGCGCAGCGCATGGCTTTGGCATGAAAGTGATTTATCACAACCGCAGTCGTTTGGCACCTGAAAAAGAAGCAGGCTGCAAAGCACAGTACGTCAGCAAGTCTGAACTGTTGCAAACCGCCGACCATGTGGTGTTGGTGGTGCCGTATTCCAAAGAAGCGCACCACACCATCGGTGCCGCTGAATTGGCCTTGATGAAACCCACCGCCACCTTGGTGAACATTGCGCGGGGTGGCATCGTCGATGACGCAGCCTTGGCGCAGGCTTTGCAGTCTGGCCAAATTGCCGCAGCCGGTTTGGATGTGTTTGAAGGCGAGCCCAAAGTGCACCCCGAATTGCTGACTTGCCACAACCTGGTGTTGACACCGCACATCGCCAGCTCCACCAAGAACACGCGTTTGGGCATGGCCATGTTGGCGGCCAACAATCTCATCACCTTCTTCAATGAAGGCAAAGCACTCACCCCCTTGAATCCAGAGGTGTTGTCATGAGCATGGACAGCAACTGGCTTGTGGTTCTCAGCATGGCCGTGCTGTTTGCTGTGGCCATGTTCCTCATGCGCCGCATGTCGACTAAGCCTCAAGTGCCAAATGAGTTTGTCCTGTTGGAAGAAAAAATGGACCGCCTGGGCAAAGAGCTGCGCTACGACATCATGGAAGCCTCGCGCAATGACCGTCAAGAGTTGTCCCAAAGCTTGGCGCAGTTTCAACAAACCCTCACAGAACAACTGGCCTTGATGCAAGCCAACATGAACAGCCAGTTGTTGGCGCTGGGCGAGGGCAACACGCGCCGCATGGCCGAGGTGCGCGAAACCTTGGACCAGCAGCTGCAACACATGCAACAAACGAACGTGGCCAAGCTCGATGAGATGCGCCAAACCGTGGATGAAAAACTGCAATCCACCTTGGAAGCACGCTTGAGCGAGAGCTTCAAACAAGTGGCTGAACGCCTCGAGCAAGTGCACAACGGTTTGGGTGAAATGAAAAACCTCGCGCAAGGCGTGGGGGACTTGCAGCGGGTCTTGAACAACGTCAAAACGCGCGGCATTTTTGGCGAGGTGCAACTCGAAGCCTTGCTGGAACAGGTGCTCACCATCGAGCAGTACAGCAAGCAAGTGGAAACCAAACCACGCAGCAACCAGCGTGTGGATTTCGCCATCAAGTTGCCCGGCCGCAGCGACGACGGCGTGAGTGTGTGGTTGCCCATTGATGCGAAGTTTCCGCGTGAAGACTACGAGCGTTTGCTGGATGCGCAAGACCGCGCCGATGTGGTTGGTGCCGAGGCCGCCGCCAAAGCCATGGAAGTGCGGATTCGCCAAGAGGCCAAGAGCATTGCCGAGAGTTATTTGGCGCCACCCCACACCACCGACTTTGCGATTTTGTTTTTGCCGGTGGAAGGTTTGTACGCCGAGGTGCTGCGCCGCCCCGGCCTCATGGACTTGTTGCAACGCGACTACCGCGTGACCTTGGCCGGGCCCACCACCTTGCTGGCCATTTTGAACAGCTTGCACATGGGCTTTCGCACCTTGGCCTTGGAGAAACAAGCCTCTGAGGTGTGGAAGGTGTTGGGCGCGGTGAAAACCGAGTTTGACCGTTACGGCGAATGGGTGTCCAAGGTGCGCGAGCAAGTGCAAAAAGCCGCCGACACCCTGGACCGCGCCGACACCCGCAGCAAGCAAATGCGCCGTGTGTTGAAAGGCGTGGAGGCCTTGCCCGAGGCCGAGGCTTTGGCCAGGTTGCCGCTAGAGGCACTGGACCAGCCCGATGCTGGGGACGCAGAGTCTTAATCAACCTTTAGTAGTACGCGCCAGGCGGCTGGCCATTATGCATGGCAGTGTTGCAGCGCATCTTGGCGCAGCGTGAGGCCTTGCAAGACCAAGGCCGCTTGGGGCATTTGATGCACGGCCGAGCGCGGCGGCTGTGGCGCATGCTGGGTTATCAGTGGCAAGGGTTTTGGCGCAGTTAGTGCTCAACCCTGAGAATTTCCAATGAAATCAAGCACTTGCTAATGAAATGGGAATTTTTTGCCTCTATTTAACATGATTTTGTGTCTTTAATGCACTAAAAATAACTCATAAGTTTGTTATGGTGTAGTCCTAGAAGTTGACATTGAGGCTGCTGCCATGACGTTCACCCTTGAAAACCTGCAAACCCCCTTGCTCGAACCCTCGCTGTTCCGTTCGGACTTGGAAGGCTTGTTGCACGACACCCATTTCCCCACCGACATGCTGTTGCGTGCGGCCACCTTTCGGCACGGCTTGGTCATGGCCGGGCTCACGCGCTGCACCAGCAGCGAAACGCTGTGGCGCAGACCGGTCAACCACGACAGGGTCATCTTGGTGGTGGGCCAGGCCGAAAGCGACTCCTCTTTGAGGTTGGGCGGCGACAGCCTGCGCTGCAACCTGGTGTTGCTCAAAGCCGTGTGCCAAGCCCACGCCGACGCCTACATCGTTTACAAACCCCACCCCGAGGTCTGGGCCCGCATGCAAGCCCAAGGCCATGGTGCCAACAACCTGCTGCTCTGGTGCGATGAATGCGCGGGCGATGTCCCCATGTCGCAATTGCTGCCCAAGGTCAACGAGGTGCACGTCATGAACTCCTTGGCCGGTTTTGAGGCGCTGATGCGCGGCAAAAAAGTCAGTTGTTATGCCCAGTCCTTCTATTCAGGTTGGGGCCTGACCACCGACCTGGTGCCCATGGCCCCACGCTCGCGCCAAATCAGCTTGGACGAGTTGGTGGCCGGGGCCATGTTCAGCTACCCGCGCTACATGAGCCGCTTGGCTGGGCGCATGGGCCACGACGACATGGCGCTCACCGACATGGGCACGATTCGACATGAACTCTCTTTGCTGTCGGCTGCCATGACCTGAGCTTGTTGTGCCAGTGCGTGGCGACGGCGTCCATGCCAGAGCCACCAAGCCCGGTTTGGGGGCCAAAGTGCCACAAAAAAAACCGCCTCACCCTCACGGGCAGGCGGTTTTTTGTGGGCGTTTGAAACTCAGACGCGCTTGCGGTATTCAGCGGTGCGGGTGTCAATTTCCACCTTGTCGCCTTGCGCCACGAAGATGGGCACGTTGATGTCGAAACCGGTGGAGATTTTGGCAGGCTTGAGCACTTTGCCCGAGGTGTCGCCTTTGACAGCGGGCTCGGTCCAGGTGATTTCACGCACCACGCTGGTGGGCAGTTCCACCGAGATGGCTTTGCCGTCGTAGAACACCACTTCAGCGGACATGCCGTCTTCGAGGTAATTCAGTGAATCACCCATGTTTTCGTTTTCCACTTCGTACTGGTTGAACTCGGTGTCCATCCACACATACATGGGGTCGGCGAAGTAGGAGTAGGTGCACTCTTTCTTGTCCAGCACGATCTGGTCCATCTTGTCGTCGGCCTTGAACACCACCTCGGTGTTGAAGTTGGCGATCAAGCTTTTGAGCTTCATGCGCACGGTGGCGGAGTTGCGGCCACCACGGCTGTATTCGGTTTTGAGCACGACCATCGGGTCTTTGCCGTGCATGATGACGTTACCGGCGCGAATTTCTTGAGCGATTTTCATAAAAGGTGTGGGGCTTGGAAAACCGGCTATTTTAGCCGTGCGCCGCCACGAAGCCTTCCAAGCGGGTCAGCAGGTCGGTTTCGGCTTGCAAACGAGCACGCAAACCTTGGACCCAAGCGGTCCATGGCGCCATGTGATCAGGCGTCAAAGCGGGCAGCGGTGTGGGCTGCTCGGCGTTCCAAGCCAGGTGCGCTTGCACCACCAACGGCGGGGCTTGGGTGGCTTGCAGAAAAGCTTGCAGCTTGGGCCAATGGGCACCATCGTCTTGCGGGTAAATCTGCCATAAGAAGGCTTTGCCCGCCCAAATCGCCCGCACCACAGAGTCTTCGCCGCGCACCAAGTTCAGGTCGTGCGCCGCCAGCATCTCGTCAAACGCGGGCTGCGGCAGGTAGGGCAGTTCGGTCACTTCAAAGCCGGGCGTTTCAGGCCAATCTTGCAAGGCATGTTGCACGGCTTGCGTGGCCCGACCAGCGGTCACGGTCAACTGCACAGCGGGTGATTGTTCATGCAGCTGCTGTAGCCACAGCCCCAAACTGGCGGGCTCGTAACAAAACAAGCTGATGCGCAGTGGTTTGGTTGGCAAAGAAAGCTTGTCGTGTTGCAAGGACATTGGTTCATGAACATGGTGGACATTGGCGGGTAATGCATTTTGTGAACCTGAGGATGTTTGCTGGCCTTTGAAAACGCGCCCATCCACACCGGGCCCCAACACGCCGCCACTGTGCGGGCTCAAGCCGGGATAGAAAAACCATTTCGTCAAACCTTTGGCGGGGCCGTGCATGACGGGCGAGGGCAGGCCGTGGTTGCGCAGCGCAGAAGGCTCGGCGCTGAAATATTCCAGGTTCACCCACACAGGCGGCTGGGGTGCCAAGCCCATCGCCGCTTGGTAGCCCAGTGGCAGTTCGCAGCCAAAGGCTTCAATCACCACCTGCGGCAATTCTTTGGCGACAAATACCGCTGCATCATCGGGCCAAGGCAACACACTGACGCCCTCGCAAGCTGTTGGGGCCATCCATTGCAAAGCAGAGGCATCGTCCACATACAGATGCACCGTGTGGCCCCGCGCGGCCAACTGTTTACTCAGTCGCCAACACACGCCCAGGTCGCCGTGGTTGTCCACCACGCGACAGAAAACCGCCCAATCAAGGCGCTGTGTGGTCAATTGCAATCGGTGCTTTCTTCAATGCTGTCAAAGGCTTGCAAGCTTAAGGCATGAAAACGCAGGGCTGTTTGCAGGCCGGTGTGGGTATGTTCAGCGTCTACACTTCGGCCATTCGAAAAACGCACACGGAAAGATGCAAGCATGACCCAACTCAGTCAACGCGCCCAAAACCTGGGCACTGAAAACGCGTTTGTGGTGTTGGCCGAGGTCAACAAACTCATTCGCGAAGGCCACGACATCATTTCGTTTTGCATTGGCCAGCCCGACTTTCACACGCCGAAGAACATCCAAGACGCGGGAATAAAAGCCATTCAAACCGGCAAGCATGGCTACACGCCGTCAGCAGGCATTCCAGAATTGCGCCAAGCAGCAGCCGACTATTTCACCCGCACCCGTGGCGTGAAAGTGGACGCCGATGATGTGGTGGTGGGCGCCGGTGCCAAGCCCTTCATTGGTTACACCATCCAATCGGTGACCGACTTTGGCGCTGGCGATGAAGTGATTTACCCGGTGCCGGGTTTCCCGATTTATGAATCACAAATCAAGGCCAATGGCGCTGTGGGTGTGCCCATCTACCTGCGCGAAGAACGCAACTTCAGCTTCGACCCGCAAGAGCTGGCCGAGAAAATCACGCCGCGCACCAAGCTGTTGATTTTGAATTCACCGCAAAACCCCACGGGCGGCATCCTGACCGCACAAGACCTGGAAGCCATCGCCGACATCTTGCGCAAGCACCCGCAAGTGTGGGTGTTTGCCGACGAGATTTATGGGCAACTGGTGTATGACGGCGAATTCAAATCCATCGCTGCCTTGCCCGGCATGCAAGAGCGCACCATCCTCTCCGATGGGTGTTCGAAAACCTGGGCCATGACCGGCTGGCGTTTGGGCTTTTCAGCCAACAAAAAACTAGCGCCTTATTTCACCAACTGGATCACCAACACCGAGTCGTGTGCCTCGCACATCACGCAATGGGCTGGTGTGGAAGCTTTGAACGGTCCGCAAGATGATGCACGACACATGCGCGATGTGTTTTTAAGCCGTCGCAATTTGATTGTGGGCTTGTTGAACCAAGTGCCCGGCGTCAGTTGCAAAACACCGGGTGGTGCTTTCTACGCGTGGCCGAATGTGACCGAGGCTTGCCGCCTCACCGGTTGCGCCGACTCCGAGGTGTTGCGCAAACGCTTGTTGCTCGAAGCTGGCGTGGCTGTGTTGGCCGACATTCATTTTGGAGCTCGCGTGCCCGGCGATGGTCAGCACATCCGCTTCAGCTATGCCGCGTCTGATGAAGCCATCAAGGCGGGTATTGCACGCATGGCGGACTTCATCCGGAAAAACACGCTTTAAACAAACACCGGCAAGGTGTCGAAATTGCCATTCAACAAGGCTTGGCTGTTGGCACCCATCCACTGCGCCATGACCGTGGCATAGACCCGGCGGAAGTCGGTGGTGTGCAGCACATTGCCTTCGGCGTTCAAGTTGGTGAGGCTGGGTTCTTGGCCATAGTGGCCACCTTTCACAGGCTGGCCAATCAGGTACACATGGTTGGCGGTGCCGTGGTCGGTGCCCAGGCTCGTGTTCTCGGCGGCGCGGCGTCCAAACTCGGAATAGACCATCACGGTCACGTCTTTGTCGCGGCCAATGCGTTTCATGTCTTGCATGAAGCCACTGACACCATCGGACACATAGGTGAGCAGACGTTGGTGTTGCTCGGCCTGGTGCACATGGGTGTCAAACGCGTTGTGTCGGTAAGCAGTGTGGTAGATGCGCGTGGGCAGTTTGGCGTGAATCAGGGACGCGACCTTGGGCAAGTCCATCGGCAAGATGCCGTAGTCCACCGGAGTTTTGTAGTTTTGCCAAGCCGCCCGCACTTGGGCTGAGGCCAAACGAGCGCTTTGCGCCACATCCTCTAAAAATTGGTGCGAGGTGTTCAACACCACTTGGCCTTCAATGGGTTTGTCGATGAGTGGGCGGCTTTGGAACAAACCTTTGCGGCCAAAGCGCTCGGGGTCGTCAAACACCACCGGCACATGCTTGGCAGCACGCACCGCCAAAGATTGGCGCTCGTCAATGTTCACCAAAAAATTCGGCGTCAGTTGCGGGTCGATGGCATCAGCCAAGCGACCCAGCCAACCATAGGGCTCGCCGCCATTGGGCACACCGGTGTGCCAATAGGCGGCCGAGGTGAAGTGTGAATACGAGGGGTTGTCATAGCCACAGCCATGCACCACCGCCATCTGCCCGTCCTTGAACAAGCGTTCAAAACCCGCCATGCCCGGGTTGAAGCCGTGGCTGTCGTCGATTTTGCGCAGCTTGTTGGCGCGGATGCCCAGCTTGGGGCGCAAACGGTAATACGCATCATCTGCATAAGGCACCAGCGTGTTGAAGCCGTCGTTGGCACCGGTGAGTTCCACCACCACCAAGATGCGGTTCGGGTCGGTGGCCAAGGCCTGAACCGAGGGCAGGGCAGCGCCCAAACCGATGCCAGCCAAGCCTTGTAGAAATTGTCGTCTGTGTGTCATGGGTCAGCCCAATTGGTAAACAGGCAGCGACAAGATCACATGCAGCGCGTTGCGCAACGCGTCTTCCATGTAGCTGTCGGCCTCAGAAAGTTGTCGGGTGCCCAGGTCTTGGGCCAGCATGTGAGCGATGCGTTGTTGCACATCGGCGCTCAGCTTCGCTGACAAAAAACGTTGCGCCAAATGCGCCACCGCATCGTCGGTGGTTTGGCATTTGGCGGCACGCAGCATGGCCGACACGTTCAGTTGCGCGGTGGCACGTTCGATGGGTTTGACTTTTTCAATCGCTTTGCGCCAAGCGTGGTAGCTGGCCAAGCGGGTGTTGAAGTCTTCGTCGCGGTCGCCTTGGTTGGACATGGACATCTCGCCCGCGTCTTTGCCCACCGGTTTGGTGGCCGTGGTGATGTCCTGGCCTTGCGCCAGTTTGTCCGCCACCGGGTTGATTTGGTACAAGCCATTGGGCACACGGTCAGCCGCCACAAAATCGATAGGCGGAAACACCGTGTCGTAAATCACATTGCCCCGCGCCAACAACAGGCCTGGCGTGATCCAACTTCTGCCGTGGGCCCAACCTGCCACATTGGGCGGGTAAAACAATTTTTGGCCCAGCAACTCGGTTTGTTCGTTGAAGTCGGGGATGCCTGGCACGGCTTGCAAGCCCATTTTTTTATAGGTGGAGATCACCAATTCCACCGGTGATTTGATGCGCGTGGCCACGCTGTCATAGCTGTAAAAATCTTTCGACAACAACACGGTTTCCATGAAGGCAGCGGTGTCGTAGCGACTGTCGCGCAGCAGCTTGCCGAGTTGTTGTTGATGGCTTGCTGACAAGTCTTCGCGCACAAAGTAGCGGTAGAGCTTGCCCGCGATGAACTCGGCGGTAACGGGTTGCGCCAACAAGATGTCAATCACTTGTTCGCCATTGAAACGCCCGGTTTGGTTCAACACGGTTTTCACACCGTCGTCGTGTTGGCTGGGGTTGATGACGAACTTCAAGCCTTGGTAGTTCCAACCGGTGAAAGCACGTGCCGCTTCCTTGATGTCTTGCTCGGTGTAGTTGCCCACGCCCATGGTGAACAACTCCATGATCTCGCGGGCAAAGTTTTCATTCGGTGCGCCCTTGAGGTTCACACCCGCATCCAAAAAGGCCAGCATGGCCGGGTCTTTGGCCACCGCCACCAGCAGGTCGCGAAACTTGCCCGTGGCATGTTGACGCAGCAATTCGTTTTGAATTTGCAGCTTGCGGTAGTCGCGCACTTTCTCTTCGGTGGTGGCGAAGTGGCCGTGCCAAAACAGCGTCATCTTTTCTTGAAAAGGACGCGGCGTGGTCAGCATGCGGTTGGCCCACCAATAGCCCAAGCGATGTGTTTCCAAGCGCGAAGCTCGCAGCCAGTATAAATACCGGTCGGCCACTTGTTGTGCTTTGCGGTTGCCCTCGGGCTTGACCTTCACACCCAAAGATTCGCCCGTGGCTTTGGCCAAATCGGTGGCCGCAGGGCGCGACACGGCAAAAGGCTCCAAGCCTGCATCGTGCGAGCCCGAGTCTTGGAAGGGAGTGAACTTATCAGGGGTGTGTTGGTAGCGCACCAGGCTTTTCACCGCTTGCGCAGGCGTCATGCGGGCCAAGCGTTCCACCTCTTGGGGTGTGCCGCCAAAGCCCGCGCGTTCCAGCAAATGCTTGGCCCGGTCGGCGTTCCACTCAGAGGCGGGCAGGGGAGAGAGGTCGTTGGACCACAGCTTGGTGTTGTTGTCTGCGGCTTGGGTTGTGCCCAGCATGAACATCAGACACCATGAAACAATGCATGAATTAAATTTGTCTTTCTTCATTCAAAAATCATAACCAGCTGCCAAGGTCTACTTCTCATGAAAATCGCTAACCAAGCCCTGTTTGCTGTCGCCTGTGTGATGGCTGCTGCCAGCGTGTTGTTGGCCGCGTATGTGGCGCATCTGGGGGCCGACTTGTCCGCCCCTGCTTTGCGCTCGTTACAGTCGGCGCTGCAAATGCAGCAGTTTCACAGCTTGGCCTTGTTGCTGGTGGCTTGGATGGGCATGGGACCACGTTCGCACCCACTGCATCTGTGGTCGGGTGTTTTGTTTTTGCTGGGCTTGTTGATGTTCAGTGTGAACATCTTGTTGATTCATTTGGCAGGCGTGGATGCCTTTAGAGTCGTCACGCCTTACGGCGGCATGGCGTTTGTGGCCGGATGGTTGTTGCTGATTGGAGCGCTTCGCGCTAAAAGTTGATGATCAAACCCATGGCGATGGCGCATGCCAACACCATGGCGAACAAGCCAGCGCCCACCAGCATGGCGTATTTTGTGCCACCCGATACCCACGCCACACCAAATCGCGCCACTGCGCTTGACGCCAAAATGCCGAACACGCCCCACTGAACAACCTCGGGTTGCGCACGGCCATCAACTGCCAATTGCGCCACGCTCACGGCAGCCGCATGAATTTCAGCCAAGGCCACAATCCACGCCGTCACCAAGGTGCCTGCATCACCAAACAATTCACGCAGCCAAGCAGAGACCAGCAACACAAAACCAATGATGGCGGCAATCAACAGTGCATGTGAAATTTTGAAGGCACTGGTGGTGCTGTCCACATCGGGCGACACGAAGTCTTCCATTTGTCGGAAATACCATGCGGCGACAGCACCCAAGGCCAATGCGGCCAACACCAATGGCAGGAGCAGAGCGTTCAGCAGAGATGGGGATGTGGCACCCAACACCATGCCAAACAACATCAACGACGACAAGATGGACAACAAAGCCGCAGCGCTGGCGGCATACAGAAGATGCGGGTTGTCTTTGATGCGGTGCCCCATGCTGGCGACACAGGCGGTGGAAGACACAAAGCCAGAGAAAAACCCTGCAATCGGAAAACCCCAGCGTGTGCCAGTGGCCCTGAAAGCGATGTGACCGAACATGCCGACAGCCATCACCAAGACCACGATGCGCCACAAGGCATAAGGGATGAGGGCGCCCCAGGGGTCAATCGGAGTTTGGGGCAGCAAGGGCAAGATGATCAGGGCCGAGGCACACAGCCACAACAAATCATTCAATTCGTCTTTTCGAATCAAATCGCGACTCATGCGCAGCAAGGGTTCTCTCGCGTGAAACAAAACCGCCACCACCACGCCCGAGCCCAGGGCGGTTAGCCATGCCGTTGAAGATCCCTGCCATTCCATCTTGTTCTCAATCACTGCTGTAAAGCACCATGGTAGCGATGTAGCTTAAGTACAAGGAATTTCTTCAAGCATAAGACAGCTTTCTGAGACAGGTGAATGAGAAAGTCACATTGTTGGCTTCTGGTTTTCTCTAGTCGTTGGACGTATGTGGCGTAGTAACCTCTTGGCATGAACAACAGACCACCCGACCAATACATTCAAGTGCAAGGCCACCGCATTCGCTACTGGCAACAGGGCGACAGCGGTTCCACCGTGTTGCTTTTGCATGGCATCAGTTGCTCGGTGTTGGAGTGGGAACACAACATCGCGGCCTTGGCCACACAACACCGTGTCATCGCTCTCGACTTATTGGGTTGTGGCCTGAGCGACAAACCCCTTGATGCGTCTTACGACATGGAATCCCAAGCGCGCTTTGTGTTTGATTTCATGGATGCCATGGGTTTGTCCAGCGTCAACTTGGTGGGCAACTCCATGGGCGGACGCATCGCCATGGAATGCGCGGCCATGCACCCAGAACGCGTGAACAGCTTGGTGTTGTCTGCACCGGCCGGTGTGGGCGTGGACACCTTGTTCAATTTCCGTTTGGCCAGCATTCCTGTTTTGGGCGAGCTGCTCACAAAGCCCAGCATGTTTGGCTTGGGCATGATTTGGAAATTGGCATTCCACAACAAGTCTTTTGTCACGCGCGACCTGGTGGCCGAAAAACTGATGTTGGCCCAGCAACCCCATGCGCAAACCGTGTTTCTCACCACTTTGCGCAGCTTGCTGGGCTTTGCTGGTTTTCATGCCGCGCCGCGCCAAGCTTTTCATGCCCGCATCGCCAAGATCCGCTGCCCCAGTTTGGTCATTTGGGGTCAACAAGACCAGTTTTTACCAGTCTGCCATGTGCCCATCTTGAAGCCCTTGTTGCCACATGCTCGCTATGAATTGGTGGACCAGTGCGGTCATGTGCCCATGACCGAAATCACCGACCGTTTCAACAGCATGATTCTTGATTTTTTAAAGCAACTCCCATGACAACAAAAACTTTCGAAGACTTCAGCGCCGCCGCCCAAACCATTGGCTACCACGAATGCTTGGTGCGCGAATGGGCCCCGTCCTTGGTGATTGACACCCACACCCATCCGTTTGATGTGACTGCCTTCATGGTGCGTGGTGAATTCACCCTGACCGTGGGCGAGGTGCAAACCACGTACAAAGCCGGACAAGCTTTTTCATTGGCTCGAAATATTCCCCATGCGGAACACTACGGCGCAGAAGGCGCCACCGTCTGGGTGGCCCGCGCCAACTAGCTCAGTCCAGCTTGGCTTGCGACAGGTTGAAGCTCGATTGGGGTAATCGCAAGTCCATTTTTTCAAGCGTGTGCACCAACAACTCTGTCAAAAAATAATCACGGTAGCGTTTGTGGTCTGCAGGCACCACATACCAAGGAGCTTGTGCGGTGCTGGTGGCTGACAAGGCGTCTTCGTAAGCTTTCATGAAGGACGGCCAGAGTTTGCGGTCTTCAAAGTCGGAGGCTTGCAGCTTCCAGTTTTTGTCTGGATCGTCGATGCGGGCTTGCAAGCGTTTCTTTTGTTCTTTTTTCGAAATGTGCAAATAACACTTGAGCACGGTGATGCCTTCAGCAACCAACAAGGACTCAAAGTGTCTGATGTTGTCATAGCGGCGTTGCACCGTGTCTTCATCAATCCATTTCATCACGCGGGTGACCAACACATCCTCGTAATGGCTGCGGTTGAAGATGACCATGTCACCACGGCCAGGTACTTTGCTGTGGATGCGCCACAGAAAATCGTGGCGTTTTTCTTCGTCGGTTGGCGCACTGAATGCATAGGCATGCACGCCCAGGGGGCTGACATGTGAGAACACACGGCGAATGGCGCCATCTTTGCCAGCGGTGTCCATGCCTTGCAATACCAGCAAAAAGCCCTTGGTCTTGGCTGCATAAAGAGTGGATTGCAGCTTGCTTAATTTCTCAAATAAGGGCTTTATATCGACCTCGTCCTGATAAGAAGACGCGGGCTCGGTGTCCATGTCCTCTAGCGACACAGAGGCCCCTGGTTGGATGCGCCATGCGTTGAAATTGGGTTTGCTCATGATGGTCTGCTTGAATGCGATGAAGCAAGTTTAGTCATAATCGTTTCAGCACAGCGGTTTGCTTTGCAAACGCATCAGGCTTTCCATCACTCTCTGCCAAGCCATGAACCAGACCTTGATTCAATCCGCCGCCAAGCAACTCTTGCCTGCTTGGTCAAACATCCAAGCTCTTCCCAGCTTGGACGCCAGCCACCGGCCGCAAAACCGCGCTGAAGGCTACAGCGTGCAACAAGCTTTGTTTGAGGCCACCCAAGACAGCACATATGGTTGGAAGATTGCAGCCACCAGCCTAGCGGGTCAAAAACACATTGGTGTCAGCGGTCCTTTGGCGGGTCGCTTGCTGCGCTCTCGACGTTTATTGCCAGGCGCACAAGTGAGCTTGCAAGGCAATCTGATGCGCGTGATGGAAGCCGAGTTTGCGTTTCGCATGAAGCGCGATGTGCTTCGCAGAGGCGCAGCACCCTTGTCCACTGCCGATGCGATGGACGCGGTGGAGGCCCTGCACTTGGCCATCGAAATTCCCAACTCGCGCTACACCGCGTTTGAGCATGTGGGTGAAGCTTCCTTGATTGCCGACTTCGCCTGCGCGGGCCATGTGGTCATTGGCCCAGAGGTGACAGCATCTTGGCGGCAACTGGACTTGGATACACACAAGGTGCAGGTCTTCAAACAGGGCCAATGGGTGGCCGATGGCGTGGGGGCCAATGTCTTGGGCGACCCGCGTTTGGCCCTCACTTGGTTGGCCAACGAATTGCAAGACCATGGTCTGCACTTGCGGCAAGGTGACACGGTCATCACCGGTACTTGCGTGGTGCCTGTGCCAGTGAATCAAGGCGATCAGATGCTGGCCGACTTTGGCGTGCTGGGCCAGTTGGCCGTGGCCTTCACTGAGGATTCCTAGGGTTTCCCCTTGAACTGAAAAGCAGTGATAAAGTGAAAACTCAAGTTTCGATAAAAGTGATATTCGAAGGAATCTTTTCGCCGCATCATGCAAGAACTTCAAGTGATTTTGAGTGGTGTAGCGCAAGGCTGTATTTACGGCCTGATTGCTTTAGGCTTTGTGCTGATTTACAAGGCCACCGAAACCGTTAGCTTCACCCAAGGCGAATTGATGATGCTGGGCGCATTTTGCGGTCTGGCCTTTGTCAGCTATTTGCAATTGCCCTTTGTGTTGGCGGTGGTCGCATCCATGTTGGTCATGGCCTGCATCGGTTGGTTGATTGAGCGCGTGGTCATCAACCCGGTCTTGGGTGAGCCTGCTTTTGCCATCGTCATGCTGACCATCGGTATTGGCTATGTCCTTCGCGGGGGCATCACCATGATCCCCGACATCGGTACCGAAACCCACAGTTTCGAGGTGCCCTATAAAGACCTGACTTTCAATGTTGGTGGTGTGGTTCTCGGTGCGCCGCAGCTGGTGGTGATCGGCAGTACCGCCTTGTTGTGTGCAGTGCTGTATGTCGTGTTCAAGTACTCGCGTGTCGGCATTGCCATGCAAGCCACCTCGCAAAACCAACTCGCCGCTTATTACATGGGCATCCCAGTCAAGCGCTTGAACAGCATGGTCTGGGCCTTGGCTGCAGCGGTGGCAGCCATTGCGGGTTTGCTGTTGGCTCCCATCACCTTTGTGCATGCCAACATGGGTTTCATTGGCTTGAAAGCCTTCCCAGCCGCCGTGGTGGGTGGTTTTGGCAGCTTGCCCGGGGCCATCGTCGGCGGCATCATCATTGGCGTGGTCGAAGCCATGGCCGGTTTTTGGTTGCCCGAAGGTTTCAAGGATGTGGCGGCCTATGTGGTGGTCTTGTTGATGTTGGTCTTCAAGCCGAATGGCTTGTTTGGCGACAAACTGCGCAAGAAGGTCTGAAGCATGCGATTCATCTTCAAGACCCGCTACGACCAAGACATTCAACTGGCCAAACACAGTGGCCATGTCTGGGCCTACAGCTTGTTGCTGTTGCTGCTGTGCTTGGCACCGTGGTTGATGGAAGAGTACTGGTTGGCGCAGCTCACCTTTGTCTTGATTTACGGCATCGTGGGTTTGGGGCTCATGGTCTTGGCTGGGTTCACCGGTTTGTTCTCCATTGGCCACGCAGCCTTCATGGGCGTGGGCGCTTATGTGGCAGCAGTCTTGTCTGGCCATGGCGTCTCATTTCCTGTCAGTGTGACCATGGCCGCGGGCCTGTCGGCCATCGTGGGCGCGGTGGTGGGCTTGCCTGCGCTGCGCGTCAAAGGGATTTACCTGGGCATTGCCACCCTGGCCTTCGGCTTCATCGTGGAAGAGGGCTTGGCCCGTTGGGAAAGCGTCACCGGCGGCAATGCGGGTATCCATGTGAAGGTCATCTCCATCTTGGGCTGGCAAGCCAACAGCGGTGAAAAGTTTTATGCCGTGTGCTTGGTGTTGGCGGTGCTTTGCACCTTGGCGGTGTTGAATGTGCTGCGCAGCCCGACGGGGCGTGCCTTTGTCGCCATTCGCGATTCTGAAATTTCAGCCCAAAGCATGGGCATTCACTTGGCCTATTACAAAACCTTGTCGTTCATGATGTCCTCGGCCTTGGCCGGTATTGGTGGTGCTTTGTACGCCCACAAAATGCAGTTCATCAGCCCCGACCAGTTTGGCATTTTGCAATCCGTTGATTTGCTGCTGATGGTGGTCATTGGCGGTTTGGGCTCGGTGCATGGCGCTTTCTTGGGCGCGATTTTCCTCATCACCATGCCGCAGCTCATCACCTTGGGCAAAGACTTTTTGCCAGCCGCCATTGGTCAGGCGCCGGGCTTGCAAGCCGTGGTGTATGGCTTGGTGCTGATTGGCTTCGTGATGTTCGAGCCCATGGGTTTGTATGGCCGCTGGCTGAAAATTCGCACCTGGTTTGAACTCTTTCCCTTCTACCGCAAAGGCATGTTCAAGCGGCAGAAAAGTTTCCAAAAATCGGACCGACTCAAATGAGCGACATCTTGTTGAGCGCCCACGATTTAACCGTTCGCTTTGGCGGCGTGCTGGCGGTCAATGGCGTGAGCTTCGATGTGCGCCAAGGCGAGGTGTTCACACTCATCGGCCCCAATGGCGCAGGCAAAACCACGGTGTTCAACCTGATCAGCCGCATCTACACCCCCACGTCCGGTCATTTGAATTTCCTGGGCCAGCGCTTGAGTGATGTGCCGCCGCATGCCGTGGCCGCCATGGGCATTGCCCGTACCTTCCAAAACATCGAATTGTTTGAACACGCCACGGTGTTGCAAAACCTGCTCATCGGTCGGCATGTGCACAACCGCACCGGCTTTTGGAGCCAAATGCTGTTCACATCCACCGTGCGCAGTGCCGAACGCGCGACCCGCCAAAAAGTGGAGGAGGTGATTGACTTCCTCGATTTGCAGCACTACCGTGACACCTTGGTGGCCGGTTTGCCCTATGGTGTGCGCAAGGTGGTCGAGTTGGCACGTGCGCTGAGCACCGACCCCAAATTGTTGTTGTTGGATGAACCCTCATCGGGTTTGAATGTGGAAGAAACCGCTGACATGGCGTTTTGGATTCAGGACATTCAACACGACCTGGGCATCACCGTGCTGATGGTGGAACACGACATGAGTTTGGTGTCCAAGGTCAGCAACCGGGTGTTGGCCATGAACCAGGGCGAGGTCTTGGCCATGGGCGAACCAGCCCAGGTGCAGGCCAATGAAGCAGTCATCGAAGCCTATTTGGGCGGCAGTTTTGACGCCGCCAATTTGCGGCGAAAGGCCTGACGCGATGGACGCCTTGCTGCAACTCAACAATGTGGAAAGCGCCTATGGGCCGGTGCGCGCCATCCGCGGCGTCAGCCTGTCGGTGCTGCGCGGTCAAATTGCAGCGGTGTTGGGCTCGAATGGCGCGGGCAAAACCACCATCTTGAAAACCATTTCGGGCATCATCGATCCGCGCAAAGGCAGCATCCATTTCAAGGGCGACAACATCACCCCCATGGACCCGGCATTGATCGTGCAGCGTGGTTTGGTGCATGTGCCCGAAGGCCGCGAGGTGTTTCCACTGTTGTCGGTGAAAGACAACCTGTTGATGGGGGCTTACACCCGGCAAGACCGCGACGCCATCGCCCGCGACATGGAATTGGTGTTTGGCTACTTCCCTATTCTGAAAGAACGTGCCCAGCAAGACGCAGGTTTATTGTCCGGCGGACAGCAGCAAATGTTGGCCATCTCTCGCGCCCTCATGAGCGAGCCCGATTTGATTTTGTTGGACGAGCCCAGCCTTGGCCTGTCCCCCAAACTTACCCAAGAGATTTTTGAGATCGTGGTGCGCATCAACCGCGAACGCGGCACCACCATTTTGTTGGTGGAGCAAAACGCCAACATGGCTTTGAACGTGGCCGACCATGGTTTTGTTCTCGAATCGGGGCGCATCGTCATGGAAGACAGCTGCGACCGCTTGCGTGAAAAAGACGACATCAAAGAGTTTTACCTCGGCCTCAAAGAAGCGGGTGCCCGCGATGAGCGTCGTTGGAAAAAGAAAAAGACCTGGAGATGACATGAGTCAACTGTGGAACACCGCCCATGCCCAAGGCAGCACCCACGTGGTGATGCCCGGGGAGACCATGGTCGAGGTGTTTTGGAATGCGGTGGTCCAACGCGGTCCGCGTTTGATGATGCGCGAGAAAAAATTCGGCATCTGGCGTGGTTGGACCTGGCATGAAACCGGCGATGCGGTGCGCCAACTCGCCATGGGTTTGGCAGCGCATGGTTTTGCGCCTGGCGACTGCGCCTCCATCTTGGCCAATACGCGCTTGGAATGGGTCTTGGCGGACATGGCCGTGCTGAGCGCCGGTGGTGTGTCCAATGGCATCTACCCCACGGACGCGGCGCCGCAGGTGCAGTACCAGTGCGAGGACTCATCCACCACCGTGTTGTTTGTTGAAGATGAAGAACAGCTCGACAAAGCCTTGGTCACGCGTGAACAGCTGCCCAAGTTGAAACTGATTGTGGTGATGGACATGGAAGGCCTGACCCGTTTCAGTGACCCGATGGTGATCAGCCTGGACCAATTGCGCGAGGAGGGGGCCGCCTTCGACGCAGCCAACGCCGGTTTGTTCGAGCAGCGTGTGCACAGTCGCCGCCCTGAAGACTTGGCCATCCTGATTTACACCTCGGGCACCACCGGCAAACCCAAAGGCGCGATGCACAGCCATGCCGCGCTTGTCTACATCGTGCGGGGCTACAACCAGGTGTTGCGCCAAGACGAGACTGATGAACGCATGTTGTTTCTGCCGCTGTGCCATGTGGCCGAGCGCTTGGGCGGCCAGTATTTCTCCATTTACACCGGCACCGTGTTCAACTTTGTTGAGAACCCCGACACCGTGCCCGAAAACGTGCGTGAGATCGCGCCCACGACGTTCACCGCCGTGCCACGCGTGTGGGAGAAGTTTTACTCGGCGGTGACGATTGCCATTGCCGAAGCCGGTCTGCTTCAACAATTTGTTTATCGCCAATGCATGGCCGTGGGTTATGCCGTCAGTGACCGGGTGCTGGCGCAGCAGTCCGTGCCCTTGTGGTTGAAAGCTGCGTTTCATCTGGCCAATGTCTTGGCCCTGAACAATGTGCGCAGGATGATGGGCATTCAACGCGCTCGCACCTTGGTGACCGGTGCCGCACCCATCTCGCCCGAGTTGGTGCGTTGGTATTTGGCGCTGGGTTTGCCGATGATGGAGGTCTGGGGACAAACCGAATCTTGCGGCGGCTCGACCGCCATGCCAGCCCACCGCATCAAGTTGGGCAGCATTGGCACTGCGTGCCCATACAACGAAGTGATGGTCGATCCGAACACCCAAGAGCTGTTGATTCGCGGCCCGAATGTGTTCATGGGCTACCTGAACCAACCCGAGAAAACCGCTGAAACGGTGGATGCCCAAGGCTGGTTGCACACCGGTGACGTGGGCAGCGTCGATGCCGACGGTTATTTCCGCATCACCGACCGCATGAAGGACATCATCATCACAGCGGGCGGTAAAAACATCACGCCCAGTGAATGGGAAAACGAGTTGAAGTTTTCACCCTACGTGACCGACGCCGTGGTCATTGGTGACAAACGTGCCTACCTCACCGTGATCATCATGATCGACTTGGACAATGTGGAGAAATTTGCGCAAGACCGCGACGTGCCTTTCTCCAATTACGCTTCTCTGACCCGGGCGGCCGAAGTGCAGACGCTGATACAAGCCGAAATTGAGAAAGTCAACCGCAAGTTCGCGCGGGTCGAGCAAATCAAGCATTTCCGTCTGCTGGATACCCAGCTCACCGCCGAAGACGATGAACTCACGCCCACCATGAAGCTCAAGCGCAAGTTCGTGGAGCAGAAGTACAAAGACATGATCGAAGAGATGTACCGTGCTTAAACATACCAACAGGAGACTGCAATGAAATTGAAACTCACTTGGCTGCTGCTGGCATTGGCCAGTGCCAGCGTGTTCGCCCAACAACAAGGCGTGTCTAAAACCGAAATCACGATTGGCACCATTCAGGATTTATCGGGGCCACTGGCCAGTTATGGCAAAGCCGTGCGCAACGGCATGCAGCTTCGCATTGACGAATTGAATGAGCAGGGTAGCCTGCACGGTCGCAAGCTCAAGCTCATCACCGAGGACTCGGGCTACGACCCCAAACGGGCGGTGTTGGCGGCGCAAAAGTTGGTCAACCAAGACAAAATTTTCATCATGGCTGGTCACATTGGCACGGCACAAAACAACGCCGCCATGCCGGTGCAGTTTGACAAGAACATCATCAACTTCTTTCCGGTGACGGCTGCACGTGAAATGTACGAACCCTTCAACCGCTTGAAGTACGCTATTTTTGCCACCTACTTCGACCAAATGCGTGCGGCGGTTCCTGCTTTGGTGAAAGAGAAAAAAATCACCAAGGTGTGTGCCATTTACCAAGACGATGAGTTTGGTTTGGAGGTGTTTCGCGGTGCAGAGGCCGGTTTGAAAACCATCAACATGGGTTTCACTGAGAAGACCACGTTCAAACGTGGCGCCACCGATTTTTCATCCCAGGTGGCCCGCATGAAGTCGGCCGGTTGTGAGATGGTGGTGTTGGGTACCATCATTCGCGAAACCGTGGGTACCATTGCCGAGTCGCGCAAAACCGGCTTCAACCCGCATTTCATTGGCTCAAGCGCTGCTTACACCGACTTGATCCACAAGCTCGGTGGCAAGGCCATGGACGGCATGTACGCCACCATGACCGTGCCCCATCCTTATTTGGATGAGGCCTCCAAGCCCATCAGCTTTTGGGCCAACAAGTACAAAACCAAATTCAATGAAGACCCCACGGTGTTCTCGGTGTATGGCTACTTGATCATTGACAACTTCATCAAAGCCGCGCAAAAGGTCGGACCCAACCTCACCACGGATAGTTTTGTCGCAGTCATGGACAACATGACTTTCCCCACCGATTTCTTTGGCAGTCCAGAGGCCAGTTTCTCTAAGACCAAGCACTTGGGCTCCAACCGCAGCCGCTTGGCCCAAATCCAAGACGGCCGCTGGAAAATCATTTCTGACTATTACAAAATCGACTGAAATCATTGCTGCCCGGGCCATGGACTTGCGCCGAGCCTGGGCGGCCTGATGACAATACTGTCATAAACCCTGTTAAGGGCTTGTTTTTCATGGGTTTTTATGTAGTTTTTGGTGTTTATGCCGATATAACTGGCTTCCAACAACTTTGTTAGCCCATGATGAACATCGCCAAGTGGCTCATCTTGTTTCTTTTCACCAGCCCTGTTTTTGCAGCGGATATCAGTTCTTGCACATTGAAAAAGCAGGAAGATGACAAAAATTACTGCAAAGCCTCGTTCGCGGGCAGTGGCACCTTTTGCGACTTGATCCGCAATGGCGAACGCAAGAGAGACTGCACCTTCATGGTCATTCGCATCCAGCGTGACAACTCCTACAAAGTCAAACCCTACGTGAAAGAAGTGGTCGCCACCGAATAAACCCGATGGTCTCGACTCATCGCCCCTGAAACCGGGCTGGGCGCTTTTCAATGAAGGACTGAACGCCCTCGGACGCATCGGCACTGTTGGCCAATCGTTGCTGGGTGCTGTCAAAACCAGCCATGGCTGCCATCGGGCCTTCCTCAATGGCTTGCAGCACCGACAAGCGCGTGGCCACCACCGCCAACGGTGCTTGTTCCGCAATCAGGTGGGCTATCCGCATCGCTTCAGCCAACTCGCTGCCCGCAGGCACCACCATTTGCACAAAATGCAGCCGCAGTGCTTCAGTCGCATCAAACTCATCGCCGGTCAGTAAATGCAGCATGGCGTTGCCCATGCCTGCGCGTTCGGCCATGCGCAAGGTGGCACCGCCAGTGGCCATGATGCCGCGCTTGACTTCTAGTTGGGAAAAACGACAGTTGTCCGCGGCCACGACGATGTCGGCGGCCAACATCAACTCGATGCCCAAGGTGTAGGTGATGCCCTTGACGGCCACCACCAAGGGCTTTTGACGCCTGCGAAAACCCTGTGTGCCTAAGTTGACTGGATCGACATCGCCCAAGGCCGCTGCATGCTCGCCGCGTTGCATCAGACCCGCGAAGCTGGGCAGGTCCAGACCCGCCGTGAAATGCTCGCCCGCCGCGCACAAGACGCCCACGCGCAAGTCGGGCGAGTCGTCCAACAAGCTGTAGGCCTTGGCCAATTGGGCGAACATGGCCGGGGTGAAACCATTGCGCTTGGCCGGGCGGTTGATGGTGATCTGCAGCACCGGGCCTTGCACCAGGTGGTCAATGCGCCCTTCGGTGGCGCTCAAGTCTTCACCTCGTCGGCGTCACGCTCCTCCAAACGGCCATCGGCATGGCGGGCAAAACGCCCGGTGTCACGCGAATGCACGGGGTCGGAAGCGCCCCAAGGCCAGCCACCAAATTCGGTGCGGCGGTAATCTTCAAAGGCTTGGTGGATTTCGGCCTGGGTGTTCATCACAAACGGGCCGTACTGCGCCACCGGTTCGCCAATCGGGCGGGCTTGCAACATCAGCAACTCCACCGCATCGCTGCCCGTGTTGTGCAGATGCAAGTCGTCTTGCGCCACCACCTCGAGCACCGAGCGCTTTGGAATGCTTTGTCCGGCGATGTTCAAAGCTTGACCAGCAAAGTAATACAGCTGCCGCTTGGTGCCAGCCTGAGCCGTGCGCGGCAAGGTCCATTGCGCACCAGCCTCTAATCGAATGGTGAAGATGGCCAAGTCGGACTGCGCTTGGCTGGCCCAAGAGTGCGGCGGGGGCGGCAAGCCTTGGGCGTCGTTCAAGTGACCCGCCACCACCAGCACCTCGGTGGCGTGGCCGTTGGCGTCCACATGGCGCACGGTGTGAATGTGCTCGCGCCAAAACATGGTGAAGTGCGGCTCGCACATCTTGTCCTTGGCAGGCAGGTTCAACCAAAGTTGAAACAGTTCGCAGGTGTTGGCTTGGTCCTGGTGGCGCAGCGGAAACATCTCGCAATGCACGATGCCTTTGCCAGCGGTGAGCCACTGCACATCACCATCGCCAAAGCGGGCCGTGGCCCCCAAAGAGTCCGAGTGGTCAATGCGGCCTTGGCGCACGATGGTGACGGTTTCAAAGCCCCGGTGCGGATGCGATGGAAAGCCCGGAATGGTTTGGCCGTGGTACATGCTCCAGCCGTCTTTGTTGCCAAAGTCGCTGCCCATTTGCCGCCCTGCCAAGGAGGCGTTCGGCCCCATCTGGGCATTGCCTTCGGGGTAGTGGTCCAGGTGGTGCACACAAAACAAAAACGGGTCCATGGTTTGCCATGGAAACGACAGGGGAGAAATTTTGAGAATGCTGGAAGACATGGCTGAGGCTGGCAAAAAGTTATTCCAAGGCTTGGTAGACCAATTGTTTGATCATGCGGCGGTAGTACTGGCGAATCGGACCAGGGGTTTGCGCCATCAGCAAACCGATGACTTGTTCTTTCGGATCAATCCAGAAGAAGGTGCCACCGGCACCGGCCCAGGCGTAGTCACCTTCAGAGCCGGGCACACTGGCCAGTCCCGGGCCTTGGCGCACCATGAAGCCCAGGCCAAAGGTGTAGCCCTGCACACCCATCAGCAACTCTCCGGGCTGCAAAGGCGTGGCCACTTTGGGGCCCAAGTGGTCCGAGGTCATCAGCGCCAAGGTGGTGCGGCTGATGTAGCGGCGGCCATCCAGAGTGCCGTTGTTCAACAGCATTTGGCAAAAGCGCAGGTAGTCGGCGGCGGTGGTCACAAGTCCGGCACCACCGGCGTCATTGCCTTGCACCTGGGTCAGGTCCAGCATCGGGGCCATGGGTTTTTGCGTGAGAGGGTCGATGGCCAAGGGCTGGGCGATGCGGTGCACTTGGTTGGCAGGCACCACAAACGCCGTGTCTTTCATGCCCAAGGGTTTGATCAGGCGCTCATGCAGCAAGACCCCCAAAGGTTTTTTGCCCACCACTTCCAGCACCCGACCCAACAAGTCGGTGGACAAGCTGTATTCCCAGGTGCTGCCGGGTTGCCACTGCAAGGGCGCTTTGGCAAAGGCGGCGACTTGTTGCTCCGGGCTCAGGGTGATCCACAAGGACGGCACTTCGTTGGAAAACAAACCCGCGCTGATGTAGGCATTGCGCATGGCCGCAGATCGGGTGAATTCGGCGTAGGTCAGGCCCGAGGTGTGGCGCAGCAAATCGTGCACGAGGATGGGCCGGGCAGCAGCCACGGTGGTGCTGGCTGGGTCGGCCGGGTTGGCCAAGACCTGCATTTGCGCCAGAGCGGGCAAGAACTTGGACACCGGGTCGGCCAGTTGCAACTGGCCTTCTTCCACCATCATCATGGCCAACACCGAGGTCATGGGCTTGGTCATGGAATAGGCGCGGAAGATGGCGTCTTGCTTCACACCAATCGCGTCTGAATAGACGATGGCCCCTTTGCGGGCCACCACCACCACCGCGCCGGGCATGTTTTTGGCATCGATTTCAGCCTGAATGACCGGGCGAATACGGGCCAAGCGCTCGGCCGAAAAACCTTTGGAAGCCGGGGAGGCTGTGGGGATGTCGGCGGCCATCAGCGGGGCAGCCAAACCCGTCAGCAGCAAGCTGCCCAAAACGGCGTGGAGGCAAGCACGGCGGCCGCTTGAGAAAGGGTTCAGGGGCATGAGTCGCTCCGTAGACAGTTGGTGAAGGTTCAAAGAGGTTAGCAGATGCCGCATCCCTTAAGCTCTCAAGCTGAGTAATGAAAAAACACAATGGAGACCCTGATGAAACTGAATGCAAACTTGTCGGCCATCGTCACGGGCGGGGCTTCTGGTCTGGGCGCGGCAACCGCCCGCCGTTTGGCTGGGCATGGCGTGAAAGTCGCGCTGTTTGACCTGAATGCCGAGCTGGGCGAGGCCTTGGCGAAAGAGATTGGTGGCGTGTTTTGCCAAGTGGATGTGACCAGCGAAGAGCAGGTGGACGCTGGTTTTGCCAAAGCCCGCGCGGCACTCGGGCAAGAACGCATCTTGGTGAACTGCGCCGGTACTGGCAACGCGATCAAAACCGCCAGCCGCGACAAAACCACCGGCGAAATTCGCACGTTTCCCACCGCCAATTTCGACCGCATCATCCAAATCAATTTGGTCGGAACGTTTCGCTGTATTGCGAAATCAGCCGCTGGCATGATGACCCTGGACATGCTGGAAGGCGAACGCGGCGCCATCGTCAACACGGCGTCAGTGGCCGCCGAAGACGGTCAAATTGGCCAGGCCAGTTACACGGCCAGCAAGGCAGGCATCGTGGGCATGACCTTGCCGATCGCCCGCGACCTCATGGGCGAGGGCATCCGAGTCAACACCATCTTGCCGGGCATCTTCAACACCCCCCTGTTGCAAGCCGCCCCCGACAACGTGAAAGAAGCCTTGGCCGCATCCGTGCCGTTTCCAAAACGCTTGGGCCAGCCCGACGAATACGCCCATTTGGCCGAGTTGCTGTTGACCAACCAGTACATGAATGGAGAGTGCATCCGCATTGACGGTGCCATCCGCATGGCTCCCCGCTGAGGGCGGGCACAATCCACCGAAACATTGACAAAGGAGACAAGATGTCTGAAGCATTCATCGTGGGCGCCACCCGCACCGCCGGTGGCAAAAGAGGTGGTCGTTTATCCGGCTGGCATCCTGTGGATTTGGCCGCCCAGGTCTTGAACGATTTGCTGGACCGCACCGGTGCCGACCCCGCACTGGTGGAAGACGTGTTCATGGGCTGTGTCAGCCAGGTGGGCGAGCAGTCCACGAATGTGGCCCGCAATGCGGTGTTGGCCTCGCGCTTGCCCGAGTCGGTGCCCGGCACCTCCATCGATAGGCAATGCGGTTCCTCGCAACAAGCCATCCACTTCGCAGCGCAGGCCGTCATGTCCGGCAGCATGGATGTGGTGATTGCGGCGGGCGTGGAATCCATGACCCGCGTGCCCATGTTCAGCACCAGCTACTTGGCGCAAAAAGCCAACATGGGTTTTTACCAAAGCCCGCTGATGAACAAGCGTTACAACGACCAGGTGTTCAGCCAGTTTGTGGGCGCCGAAATGATGGCTCAAAAATACGGCCTGAGCAAACTCGAACTCGACAGCTACGCGCTGCTCAGCCACCAGCGGGCACTGGTCGCCACGCAATCGGGTGCCTTCAAAGATGAAATCTTGCCGGTGGCCGTGCTCAACACCGAAGGCCAAGCCTCGGGCGAGATGCACACCGCCGACGAAGGCATCCGCGCCGAAGCCACGCTTGAAGGCATTCAAAGTGTGAAGTTGCTGCAAGAAGGCGGCGTCATCACCGCGGCCAATGCCAGCCAAATTTGCGATGGTGCCACCGGCGTCATGGTAGTGAATGAACGCGGTTTGAAAGCCTTGGGCGTGCAGCCTTTGGCCCGGATTCACCACATGACCATGATCGGCCACGATCCGGTCATCATGCTCGAAGCGCCGATTCCCGCCACCGAACGCGCCCTGAAAAAAGCCGGTATGAAGGTCGATGACATCGACCTGTATGAAGTGAATGAAGCCTTTGCCTCGGTGCCTTTGGCTTGGCTGAAAAGCCTGGGTGCCGACCCGGCGCGGTTGAACGTGAACGGCGGTGCGATTGCCTTGGGTCACCCGCTGGGCGCGTCAGGCACCAAGCTCATGACCACGCTGGTTCATGCCTTGGCGCAACGCGGCAAACGCTATGGCTTGCAAACCATGTGCGAAGGCGGCGGCATGGCCAACGTCACCATCATCGAACGCCTCTGATTTGAGCGTTTAAAAAGGAGACATCACCATGCTCGGATTGATGCAAGACCGCCCGCTGCTGATTTCTTCCTTGGTCGAGCACGCCGCCACCTTCCACCCGGCCACCGAGATCGTTTCGCGCTTGCCCGAGGGCACGGTGCACCGCACCAACTGGCGTGACATGTGTTTCTTGTCACGGCAAGTGGCGCAGGCCATGCAGGTCTTGGGCGTGCAAGCCGGGGACCGGGTGGGCACACTGGCTTGGAACTCCTACCGGCATTTGTCTTTGTATTACGGCGTCTCGGGCAGCGGGGCGGTTTTGCACACGGTCAACCCGCGTTTGTTCCCAGAGCAAATCGACTACATCATCAACCACGCCGAAGACCAGGTGCTGTTTTTCGATGTGGGCTTTGCGCCGCTGGTGGCGCAACTCGCGCCATCGCTGAAGTCGGTGAAGCACTATGTGGTGATGACCGATCGCGCCCACATGCCCGAGCTGGACTTGCCCAACCTGCATTGCTTTGACGAGCTGATGGCCGCGCAAAGCACCCGCTTCACCTGGCCCGAATTCGAGGAGCGCAGCGCTTCTTCGCTTTGCTACACCTCGGGCACCACCGGCAACCCCAAGGGCGTGCTGTATTCCCACCGTTCCACGATGTTGCACACCTTGATGGAACTCGCGCCCGACACCTTTGGCATCAGCTCTGCTGAAACCTTGCTCTTGATCGTGCCCATGTTCCATGCCAATGCCTGGGGTGCGCCGTATGCCGCCGCCATGGTCGGGGCCAAGCTGGTGTTGCCCGGACCGCACCTGGACGGCGAAAGTATTTTCAATTTGATGCTGCAAGAGCGGGTTACTTTTTCACAAGGTGTGCCCACGGTGTGGTTGATGTTGTTTCAGTACCTGGATGCGCACCCCGAGCTTGACCCGAAAAGCTTGGGCGTCAAACGCGTGGGCATTGGCGGCGCGGCGGTGGCCCGCAGCATGCTGGAGCGTTTTGAGCAGCAATTTGGCGCTGAGGTGGTGCAGGGCTGGGGCATGACCGAGACCAGCCCCATTGGCGTCATCAGCAAACTCTTGCCCAAACATGCGCATGTGTCCGCTGAAGACTTGGTGAAAACCAAGCTCAAGCAAGGGCGAGGTGTGTGGGGCGTGGATTTGAAAATCGTTGATGAACACGGCCAAGCCCTGCCTTGGGATGGTGTGGCCTTTGGCCACTTGCATGTGCGTGGCCCGTGGGTCACCAGCGGTTATTTCAAAAGCGAAGGCGGCCAGGTGTTGGACGCCGAAGGCTTCTTTCCTACAGGGGACGTGGCCACCATCGACCCCGATGGTTATTTGCAACTGGTGGACCGTGCCAAAGATGTGATCAAGTCGGGTGGCGAATGGATCTCATCCATTGATGTGGAGTTGTGCGCGAATTCACACCCCGGTGTGGCCGAATCGGCCGTCATTGGTGTGGCCCACCCGAAGTGGCAAGAACGCCCTTTGATGTTGGTGGTGCGCCGGGCAGGACCGCAGGTGAGTGCCGAAGACCTGACCAGCCATTTGTCGGCGCGCTTGGCCAAGTGGTGGCTGCCCGATGAGATTTTGTTTGTGGATGAATTGCCGCACACAGCCACCGGCAAAATTTTGAAAACCAAGCTGCGCGAGCAGTACAAAAATCACCGCTTGTCTTCGATGTAAGGCTTGATGGGTTCTTCGGGCGGCAGTTCGCGCACCTCGGCTTCGATCACATCTTCAGCGGGCGACCGTCGGTGCATCTGCTTGGCGGCTTGTTGCTGCCATTGGCGGTAGGCCTGAAAAATCACGGCGATTTGCGGTTTTTGACCGGTGAACAACCAGCGCAGCAGGCTGAACGCCAGCCCTGCCAATGACAGCAGCAGCACCAGCAGCAGCATGAAGCCCGCCATCAGCAAGACAAAAATTCGCAAAAGCCAGTTCACGCGGGCCAATCAACACAGTGGTATTCAAAAAAGGCAGAGCCCTCATGAGAAAGCTCAGCTTGTGGTTTGGTGATTGATCAAGTGCGCAGGCAATCTCAAAATCAACAAGGCTCCGATGATAGCCAAACCGCTGAAGATGATCAGGCTGTTTTGCGCGTTGCCGGTCAAGTCTGCAATCCAGCCAACAGCCGCTGTGCTGACAAATCCGGCGATATTGCCGATGGAGTTGATGATGGCCAAGCCTACGGCCGCGGCTGCACCCGTTAGAAACGAGGGCGGCACACTCCAGAAAGCAGCTTGGGTGGCAGAGGCACCCGCTGCCGCCATGGTCAATGCCAGCATCGTGAACGCCAGACTGTCAAAGTGCATCCAACTCAAGATCAAACCCGCTGCTGCGACCAAGCCGGGAATGGCGGTGTGGTAGCGACGTTCTCCGCGCCGATCTGAACTCGTGTTGCAAAAGTACATGGCCAAAATAGCCACGATGTAAGGTATTGCCGTCAGTAAGCCAATCCGCATCACATCGGTTTCGCCGTGTTGTTTGATCAGGGTAGGCATCCAAAAAATGGACACATAAATCGAACTTGCAATGCAGAAATAGGCGGCACTGAGTTGCCAAACCAATGGGCTTTTGAAAGCGCTGCTGGCCGATGAATGCGATTGTTTGGCATTGTTTTCACGCGCTAAATCCTCGCTGATGATCGCCTTCTCCGCATCGCTGAGCCAATGCGCTTCTTTGGGAGAATTCACCAGAATGCGGGTCACCATCAAACCCAAAATCACGGAGGGGGTGGTTTCAATCAAAAACAACCACTGCCAGCCGCTCAGACCAGCCACATCGTCAAATTGGACCATGATGTAGCCAGACAAAGGTCCGCCCAAGATACTAGACAGGGGCAATGCCGACAAAAGCAAGGCGATGATGCGCCCACGCCAATCTGCGGGAAACCAACAGGATAAAAAATAGAAAGCGCCAGGGATGAACCCGGCTTCGGCGACCCCCAGCAAAAAGCGAAGAATATAAAACTGGGTGGCGTTTTGCACAAAGGCCATCGCCCCACCTATCAGACCCCAAGAGATCATGATCCGAGCGATCCACATGCTTGCGCCCACCCTGTGCAACAACATGTTGCTGGGGACTTCAAAAATGACATAGCCTAAAAAAAAGATGCCAGCACCGATGCCATAGACTGTGTTGCTAAAGGCCAAGTCATCCATCATTTGCAATTTGGCAAAGCCCACATTGACCCGGTCGAGGTATGCCGCAACCAAGCACAAACATAAAAAGGGCACGATGCGCCACGCGGCTTTTTTGTAGACGGCTGCGCGCTGTGTGTATTGATCGACAGCTTGAGCGTCAGAACTAACAGCCATGAAGGACTCCTGGTTTATTTGAAATTGGGAATTCACACGAATCGGCCTCGCCAGGATGGACGAGGCCGATATCACTCACTCAAGTCAAGACTTTATTTGGGGAGTTTGAACACCATCAAGGTGCCACCCTGAGGTACAACCAACTTGGTGTTGTTCAGTGTGTTGATGCCCGACTGCATACGCTCGGCATCAATACCCCAACCCGCTTGCACTGCGATGAATTGCTCGCCATTGATTTCATAGGACGAAGGCACAGCAGTCACGCCAGAGGGCATTTTGTATTTCCAAAGGACCTTGCCATTGGCCGCATCGAAGGCGCGGAATTCACGATCGTTGGTACCGCCTGCAAAGAGCAGGTTGCCGCCTGTGGTCAAGAGTGGGGCCCAAATGGCACGGTCATATTTGTAGGACCAGGCCAATTTGCCTGTTTCCAGGTTCCAGGCCTGCAACTCACCAATGCTGTTTGGTTTTTTGCCACCTTCGTAGCGCAAACTGCCCAACACGCCATCGATGGGATAACCAATGTAGAGATCTCCTTTTTTGTATACAGAGGCCTCTGCTGCTGGCAACTCAGAGCACAGGTGGTTGTTGGCGGGAATGTAGAACAGCTTGGTTTTGGGACTCCATGCTTCTGGCGGCCAGTCTTTGCCACCCCACAAGGAGGGACAGAAGGTGACAGCTTTGCCCATACCAGGCTTTTTGCTCATGTCATAGGTAGGACGACCCGTTTTTTTGTCGATGCTTTTGAACACATCGTTGTAGACATAAGGAACACCGTTGACATAGTCGATCTTGCCGCTGGCTTGACGCTCCAGCATCCAAAGGTAGCCATTGCGACCTGCGTGCACGGCACCCTTGACATTGCGACCGTTGATTTTGGTGTCTATCAGCACAGGTGCGCTGACCTCATCCCAATCCCATGCGTCGTTTTGGTGGTACTGATGATGGCCCTTGATTTTGCCGGTGTCCAGATCCACAGCAATGGTGGAGGTGGTGTAGAGGTTGTCACCATCACGGCCTTCTGTGGGCCAGGGCGCAGGGTTGCCCGTGCCCCAATAAGCAATATTGGTTGCAGGGTCGTATGTGCCTGTGATCCAGACGCTGCCACCACCATTTTTGTGGCTGTCGCCAGGCCATGTATCTCCGCCAGGTTCACCGGGGGCCGCTGTGGTGTAGGTGCGCCAGACTTCTTTGCCCGAGTTGGCATCAAAAGCGGCCACGTAGCCACGCACACCGGTTTCGCCACCGGAGGAACCCACCAGAATTTTGCCTTTGGCGGCCAAGGGTGCGAGGGTGATGTAGTGCAATGCCTTCACATCGCCAACGGTCGTGTCCCAAACCACTTTGCCAGTTTTGGCGTCCAACGCGATCAGGTGGGAGTCCACAGTGCCCACATAAACCTTGTCGCCATACAGTGCGACACCTCGGTTGGTGTTGTGCAACATCAGCAAGTCAGCGGGGATTTCTTTTTTGTAGCGCCAGAGTTCTTCACCCGTGATGGCATTCAAAGCAATCACCTGACCATTGGGGGTGGTGATGTACATGTAGCCATTGTTCACAATGGGAGGGGCTTGGTGACCCTCGGTTGTACCTGTTGCAAAGGACCAGGCCAATTCAAGTTTTTTCACATTGCCTGTGTTGATTTTTTCCAGCGGACTGTAGCCCCAACCTTGGTAGTTGCCTCGGTACATCAGCCAATTCTTGGCTTCTGGATTGATCAGCCTGGCATCGGTCACGGGTTCGTAGGGGCCAAGCTTGGTGTCGGCATGCGCCATGATGGCACAAGCACCGATCACTGCGATGGACAGCTTCTTTATCAAATGACTCATGGTTTTTCTCCTGAAAGTGAGTCTTGGAAATAACCAGGCTTAGGAGCCCTGGTTGGCGGGGGAACTGGGTGCAATTGCAAGAAATTCGCCTTCAAGCTTCAAGCTGAAACTGGGCAAAGGCCGAGAGGCGGGCCCATCAACGACTTTGGCGCCATCCAGCAGATCGAACTTGGAGGCATGGCAAAAGCAGACCAAGACTTTTTCCTTGGAGATCCAGGTTTTGACATCACAGGCCTGATGGGTGCAAAGTGCTGAATAAGCCAAAACACCATCTACTGAACGGGCCTTGGTGGCCGTGGCCATTTGGTCCTCTGGCAAGCGAATCACCACCAATTTGTTGGCGCGTGATGTATTTTTCGGTTCACCTGTTTTGGTATCGAATGGATAAACAAGCATGGGTTTGCCAATGGCCAGATCGCTTGGCCGCAAGGGTTTGAAATTCGATTCAGCATCGGCATCGACCAACAGCATGGGTGCGGCATCGGCAGCCATTGCGGCAGCACCCATGAAAGGCAGCGTGGACAAACCCATCGACACCCATTGGATGGCTTGGCGGCGCTCTGGGTCAAAGCCTTGGTCGTTGAGCGCACAGCCGCAGCAAGAAGAAGAGGAGCTAACGTTTTTCATGTTGATCGTGGTGATGGAGTGGTGTTTTGAGAGAAGTGAAAGGGGATCAGTTGGTGGCGGTTTCAGTCAGACGCGGCGCCAATAAATCCCGCAAGCGGCGGTGCACAATTTTTCCGGTGGCGGTGCGCGGCATGTCTTGGGCACTGATGAATTCAATCTGGCGCGGCTGTTTGAAGCCTGCCAAACGCTCTTTGCACCATTGCTTCAAGTTGTCGGCGCTGCAGTCTTGGCTAGGTTTGGTCACCACCACGGCCAGCACGGTCTCGCCCCATTTCTGGTGCGGGATGCCAATCACGGCGGCCTCTTGCACCGCAGGGTGGGCGCACAACACGGCTTCCACTTCGGAGGGGTAAATGTTTTCGCCGCCGCTGATGATCATGTTGCTTTTGCGGTCCATCAGCCAGATGAAGCCATCGGCGTCGCGCATGGCCATGTCACCTACCGAGCACCAAGCATCTGCAAAAGCCTCAGCGGTTTTTTCGGGCGATCCCCAATAGCCTTCAAAGGCATAAGAGGTGCAGGAGTACAACTCGCCCACTTCACCGTCGGGCACTTCTTGGCGCTGTGCATCCAACAGCTTGATGGGGCCGCTGCCAACCCATTCGCGGCCCACCGAACCCAGCTTGCGCAGCTGTTCGTCGGGACGCAACAAGGTGACCCAACCGGCTTCGGTGGAACCGTACAACTCATAGAGTTGGCCGTTGGGAAACATGTGTTGAATGGCGCGTTTCAAGCTGGCATTGGCAGGGGCTGACGACACCAACAAGCGGCCCACACTTTGGGTGGCGTATTTCTTTTTCACCTCTTCGGGCAAGGCCAGCATCATGATGTAGTGCGTGGGCACCATGGACGTGAACGTGATCTCGTGCTTGGACAGCAGCATCAGCAAATGCTCGGGGTCGAAGCTGGCACGGTCGTCCACCACGATGCAGGCACCCAAGTGGATGAAGGTGTTGGCAAAGTACAAAGAGTTGGCATGGCACAAGGGCATGACCAACAAGGCTTTGTCATTCACCTTGAAGCCCATGTCCAGTGCTGTGGCATAGGCCATCAAGGTGCTGGCCTCGTGGCTGCGAATCGCGCCCTTGGGTTTGCCGGTGGTGCCCGAGGTGTACATCAGGGCGCAGGTTCGTTTCGGGTCCACCCGAGGCCAATGGGTGCGTACCGTGGCGTGTTGAATCAGCGCCTCATAGTCGATCCAGCCTGCTTCGGTGGGGTCGTCCATTTGCACACAAGCTTTCAGCGGCAAGCTGCCCGTGATGGGCAGCACCTTGTCTTGCAAGGAATGGGCACAAACCAAGGCGCTCACTTGAGCGTCTTTCAGGATGTAGGCCAGTTCGTCGCTGACCAAGCGGAAGTTCAGGGGCAGGGCCACCAGACCTGCGCGGGCTAAGGCGACATACAACTCCAGCCACTCAATGCGGTTGTAGGCCAGCACGGCCACCCGTTCACCTGCTTGCAAACCATGTTCTAGCAGTCCACTGGCCAAAGCGCTGGCCCGCTGGTTCCATGCGCGGTAGCTCAGTTGGCGTTGGCTGTCACACGCGCCGATGTGGTTGGGCCGCAACCGCGCATGGGTTTGCAGCATCTCGGAAATATTGAACAACTGTCTCACTGGTGGTCTCGGGTTTTTGACAACTTGATTTCTGCGGGAACCCGAAATATAGTATTCTGAATTCAGAATTCGATCGGTATTATCCCTAGACCCCTGACCAAACTTTGCACCATGAACTTGACACACAGCCCACTGAGTAACCCACAGATGTCACCTGAAAGCGTCGCAGACCTGATCGCACTTTTTTTAAAAAATCAAGGTGTGACAAGGGTTTACGGATTGTGCGGGGGCCACATCATGCCGATTTGGATGCGCTTGGATGCGCACAGCATTCGCATCATTGACACCCGGGATGAGCGGGCTGCGGTCTACATGGCCCATGCCGAAGCCGAGTTGACCGGGCGTCCGGGCGTCGCCTTGGTGACCGCCGGACCGGGCGTGACCAACGCCATCACCGGCATCGCCAACGCCCATGTGGCGCGGGCCCCGGTGCTGGTCATTTCAGGCACCCCGCCCATGGCACAAGAACACCGTGGCGGTTTGCAAGACATGTCGCACATCCCCTTGGTCCAAAGCATCACCCGCTTTGCCCGCACCGTACGTCACCCCGATTTGGTCTTGTCGAACTTGTATGAAGCCCTGGCCTGCGCCATGGGGCAGGGCGGTGAAAGTGGTCCGGTGTTCATTGATTTCCCGGTCGATGTGTTGCGCCGTCAACCCAGCCCTGCGGTGTTGTTGCCCGAGTATTTCAAACCCGTGCGTTTGCCGCGCTTGACGGCCGATGAAGCCGATGTGCAAGCCGCTGTGAATCTGCTGTGGCAAGCCAAACGGCCCCTGTTCATTTCCGGCCGTGGTGCGCGGGGCAGTTCAGTTGCGTTGCAGCAGCTTTTGGAAACACTCGGTGCGGTCTATTTGGACACCGGTGAGAGCCGGGGCTTGGTGCCCGACAGCCACGACAGCGTGGTGGCGGCCATGCGCGGCCAAGTGATGCAATCGGCCGATGTGGTGGTGACACTGGGACGCAAACTCGACTTTCAATTGGCCTTTGGCTCGCCCGCTGTGTTTGGCCCGGTCAAGTTCATTCGCTTGAGCGACAACGCGGCCGAGTTGCGTGACAACCGACGTGCGGATGTGGAGTTGCTAGGCGACGTCAATCTGAGTTTGCAAGCCCTGCTGAAGCAAGGCCAACACCAAACACCGGCCACTGACACAGCCTGGTCTGCGGGATTGCGTCAAAAGCACCTGCAACGCGTTGAGAAACTCCAGCAAAGCATGCAACAAGAAGCGCCCGGCAGCGATGGTTTGATGCACCCCAACCGCGTGTTGGCCGCACTGCGTGAAGCCTTGCCAACCGATTCGGTGGTGGTCGCCGATGGCGGTGATTTTTTGAGCTTTGCGCGGGTGGGTTTGTCTTCGCCGCATTACCTGGACCCCGGACCCTTGGGCTGCATTGGTGTTGGCACACCCTTTGGCATTGCTGCCAGTTTGGCGTGTCCTGACAAAACCGTGGTGGTGGCCACCGGTGACGGCGCTTTTGGGTTCAACGCCATGGAAATCGACACCGCTGTGCGGCACAAAGCCCCCGTGTTGATTGTGGTGGCCAACAACGGCGCTTGGGCCATTGAAGTGCGCGACCAGCAAGAAACCCATGGCAAGGTGGTGGGTACCCGATTGCAATTTGCAGACCATGCGGCCATGGCCCAAGCCTTTGGTATGCATGCCCAACGCGTCGAGCGAGCCGAAGATTTGCCCGCAGCCATTGAAAAAGCATTGCAAAACTTGCCTGCCTTGTTGGATGTGCTGGTCACGCCCGAAGCTGTTTCATCCGACGCTAAGTCAGGTCTTGCTTGGGTGCCGGACCTCCAAGCACTCAGTTCATGGGATGATCTGGAGCGTGCTTGGCGACAAGGGGGCACCCCTCAAAGTGCGTGATCTCAATCGTGATGAAAAAATGAGAGTTGTATGAAGATGTTGTCTATCCAGCCCAACTTGGCTGAACAAGTCCTAGAAGCCATCTTGGTGGAAATTGCCACCGGCAAACTCACCCCCGGTACCCGCATCATTCAAGAACAATTGGCCACTGGATTGGGTGTGTCTCGCCAGCCTGTGCAACAAGCGTTGCTGCTGTTGCGCAACCAAGGCTTGTTGCGTGACGCACCCGGTCGTGGCTTGATTGTGGCCCCACTCGACCCGGCCTACATCAACCAGATGTACGAAGTGCGGGCGGTGTTGGAAGGCTTGGCCTTTCGCAAAGCCGCTGAACTCAATGCAAGCGTGGCAGCTGCCAAAGGACCTGCCTACATTGACAAAGGCCGAGATGCCGTGAAAACCGGCAAGGTGCGCGACCTGATCAATGCCGACAAAGCTTTTCATCAGTTTGTCTATTCGTTGTCGGACAACCCCCTGATTTCACCCACGATGGACACCTATTGGACCTACACGCAACGCGTGATGGGCGAGGTGCTTATGCGCGATGAAAAACCGCGCGATGTGTGGGATCACCACGACATCATGCTCCAGGCCATTGCATCTGGCAACGCCGATGAAGCCGAATCCCAAGCGCGGCAGCACATCATGACCACGGCTGCCTTCATCATCGAGCGCATTGGCGCTGATTTCACTGATCCTCAAGCTTCATCGGCAGGTTGACCCGCTTCGGTCACCCGCATGGCCTTTTAACGAACTTGGTTTGTTTCTTATCCAGCGGTGCCGTGGCTTTGTTCGTGGCGCACCACCAAGGTCAAGCCCATGCCGGTTTGGCCGTGGGTTGGGTGGGACGTGAAGGCGCGTTGGGCTTGCAAGCCGCTGAGGCAAAGCGGCTATCCTTGGCGCTACAAAGGTGGTACAGGTGCGCAATCTCGTTGTTCTTTGCATTTGGTGGTGCTTGGCTGACAACTCAGTTCAAGCAGGCTTGCCCCCACCCAAAATGCTGTTCAACACCCCTGACAACTGCAAACGCATCACGGGCTACGGCAAGCACGACCTTCTGGGCGTGGCCATGGGCTACAAAGTACCCTTGGACAAGGTGCGCTTTGTGAAAGCACAGTGGGGCCGCAACCAAGCGGGCAACTACCAATGCAACATGGTGTTCAACACGCCCCGCGGTCTCAAGCACTGCAGCGTGTTCAACATCGTTCAAGACGAATTCATCTTCGGGCAAGCCGTCACCATCCCCGGCAACAAAGCCATCTGCTTTGACCCACAGCGCTGAGCCGTTGGGGCATTAGGCCCTCGCAATGACCGTGATTGAGACAAACAATCAGGGTTTACCCGAAACCCCACTATGATTCGCATCAATGAGTTTTTCTCATTCGATAGCTTTTATCAACCATTCAAAGGAAACCAGATGTCCATCATCAACACCCAAGTTCAACCCTTCAAAACCCAAGCCTTCCACAACGGCAAGTTCGTGCAGGTGTCCAACGAGTCCCTCAAAGGCGAGTGGTCGGTTTTGATTTTCATGCCCGCCGCCTTCACCTTCAACTGCCCCACCGAAGTGGAAGACGCGGCTGACAACTACGCCGAGTTCCAAAAGGCCGGTGCCGAGGTTTACATCGTCACCACCGACAGCCATTTCGCCCACAAGGTGTGGCATGAAACTTCCCCTGCCGTGGGCAAGGCCAAGTTCCCCTTGATTGGCGACCCGACACACCAATTGACACGCGCTTTTGGCGTGCACATTGAGGAAGACGGCATGGCTTTGCGCGGTACCTTCGTCATCAACCCCGAAGGCGTCATCAAAACCGCTGAAGTGCATTCCAACGAAATCGCTCGCGATGTGAAAGAAACCTTGCGCAAGCTCAAAGCCGCGCAATACACCGCCGCCAACCCCGGTCAAGTTTGCCCTGCCAAGTGGAATGAAGGCGCCAAAACCATCACCCCATCCTTGGACTTGGTTGGCAAGATCTAACTTTCAGAACTGAGACAACGCCATGCTCGATACCGCCTTGAAAACCCAATTGCAAGCCTACTTGCAAAACCTGCGCCAGCCGATCCGTTTGATCGCCACGCTTGACGACAGCGCCGCCAGCGCTGAAATGCGTGATCTGCTGCAAGAGATTGCGACGCTCTCTGACAAAGTGAGTTTCCAAGAAGCAGGTGCTGACAAACGCACACCCTCTTTTGTGATCGCCAAAGAGGGCGACACCCACGGTGTTCGTTTTGCGGCAATTCCATTGGGTCATGAGTTCACTTCCTTGGTTTTGGCCATGTTGTGGACCGGCGGTCATCCGCCCAAGGTCGAGCAGGGCGTGTTGGACCAAATCAAATCTTTGGACGCGGACATGAACCTCGAGGTCTACATGTCCTTGTCCTGCCACAACTGCCCCGACGTGGTGCAAGCCGCCACGCTGATGGCCATTTACAACCCGCGCATCACCACCACCATCATCGATGGCGCCTTGAACCAAGCCGAGGTGGAAGAGCGCCAAGTCATGGCCGTGCCCATGGTCTACATCAACGACCAGGTGTTTGGCTCAGGCCGCATGAGCTTGGAAGAAATCGTGGGCAAACTCGACACGCGTTCGGCCGAGCGTGACGCGGCCAAGTTGAATGAGAAAGACCCGTTCGATGTGCTGATCGTGGGCGGTGGCCCCGCTGGCGCAGCCGCTGCCGTGTATGCCGCCCGCAAAGGCATTCGCGTGGGCGTGGCCGCCGAGCGGTTTGGTGGCCAGGTGAACGACACCATGGGCATAGAAAACTACATCTCGGTGCTGGAAACCGATGGCCCCAAATTCGCCGCCGCGTTGGAAGCCCAGGTGCGCCACTATGAAGTGGACATCATGAATTTGCAACGCGCCGAGAAAATCGTGCCCGCCACCAGTGAAGGCGGCTTGGTGCAAGTGCACTTGGCCAATGGCGCGGTGCTGAAGTCACGCAGCGTCGTGTTGTCCACCGGCGCACGCTGGCGCAACGTCAATGTGCCGGGCGAGCAGCAGTACAAAAACAAAGGCGTGGCCTATTGCCCGCATTGCGATGGCCCCTTGTTCAAGGGCAAGAAGGTGGCCGTGATTGGCGGCGGCAACTCGGGTGTGGAAGCCGCCATCGACTTGGCTGGTGTGGTGGCGCACGTCGACTTGGTGGAATTCGCCGATGCCTTGAAAGCCGATGCGGTCTTGGTCAGCAAGCTCAAGAGCTTGAAGAATGTCAGCATCCATGTGAATGCCCAAACCACGGAAATCACCGGCGATGGTCAAAAAGTGAATGGCTTGCGCTACAAAGACCGCGTCAGCCAAGAAGAGCACAACCTGGCACTGGAAGGTGTTTTTGTGCAAATCGGTTTGGTGCCCAACACCGAGTTTTTGAAAGGCGTTGTGCACTTGAGCAAGTTTGGCGAGATTGAAGTGGACGCCAAAGGCCACACCAATTTGCCTGGCGTGTTTGCCGCGGGTGACGCCACCACCGTGCCCTTCAAACAAATCGTCATCGCCGCTGGTGATGGTGCCAAGGCCGCCCTCAGTGCCTTCGACTACCTGATTCGCACACCGGTGGTGCAGATGGAAGAAGAAATCGCCACCGTTTGAAAACCGTCCCGCCCTGCATCAGGGTTGGGCCAACCACGCAAACAATCGCTGGTTTGAAAAACCAGCGTGCACACCCAGCGATTCTTCGATGCGCAAACCTTCGTTCCACTTGGCCATGCGCTCCGAGCGTGAAAAGCTGCCCACCTTCAACTGCGGCACACCCCAGCCCACGGCCAGGTGCACGATGCTGACATCCTCGGTTTCGCCCGAACGCGCCGAGATGATGCTGTCCAAGTGGTGTTGCTTGGCGGTGGCCACAGCCTGCATGGTTTCGGTGACGGTGCCCACTTGGTTGGGCTTGATCAGCACCGCATTGCAAGCGCCCAAGGCAGCACGCTCGGCAATGCGCGGGGCGTGGGTGACAAAAAAATCATCGCCAATGATTTGCAAGCGTTCACCCAACAGCGCCGTCATGTTGCGCATGCCCTCGATATCGTCTTCGGCAAACCCATCTTCCATCGAGACGATGGGGTAGTCGTGGACCCAGCGTTCATAGACCTGCAAGAGTTGGTCCCGGTCGAAGCGGCGGTCTTCGCTGCGCCAGTGGTAAATGCCTTCGTGGTGGTATTGGGTGGCGGCCAAATCCAAACCAATCGACACCTGCTCACCGGGTTTGAAGCCCGCTTGTTCAATCGCTTTGAGCAAGGCTTCAATCGCGCCTTCGTTGGAACCAAACTGCGGCCAAAAGCCGCCTTCATCGGCCACGCCCAGGTTCTTGCCGCGTTGGTTCAGGTCTTTGCCCGCCGCGTGGTAGACCTCGGCCACCCAAGCCAAGGACTCGGCAAAGCTGCTAGCCCCATGCGGCAGTGCCAAAAAATCTTGCAAGTCCACGCTGCCTTTGGCGTGTGCGCCGCCGCCAAAAATTTGAATTTCAGGCAAGGGCAAGGTCACGTCATCATTGCCCGACAAATAACGCCACAAGGGCAGGTCGGCCTGCGCACTGGCGGCCCACAAACACGCCAGCGACACGGCCGTGGTGCTGTTGCCACCCAAGCGTGATTTGTGGGCTGTGCCATCAAGCTGGCACATCGTCTGGTCAATCAGGGCTTGGTTGTGGATGTCCAAGCCTTGCAAAGCCGGTGCGATCTGTTCGTTCACCATGCGCACCGCTTGCGTCACACCCATGCCTTTGAAACGGCGGCCACCATCGCGCAACTCTTTGGCTTCACCCGCGCCCGTGGAGGCCCCAGCCGGTGCGATGGCCCGACCGGATGAGCCCGAGCTGAGCGTCACCTGCGCTTCCACCGTGGGCAAGCCTCTGGAGTCCCAAACGGTGCGGGCTTGAACGGATTGGATGCGGCTCATGGGGCAAGGGCTTTCAAAGTGGTGGCAAGCACCTGTTGCAAGTGGGTGTAGATGTGTTGCAAGCCATGCGTGGCAATCTGCCGCACTTGGTTTTGCGTGTGGGGACTGGTGAGGTATTCCACCGGGGACTTGCCGTCCACCCGGGCCAACAACAAGGCGGGCAAGAGTTGGGCAGCGCGTTGCTCGAACACCGCCACCGGCTCCCAATTCACGTGCGCCAAATAGGCCTGCGACAACTGCGTGAAGCTGTCGGCCAGCACGCCTTGGTGCTGCGGCATGTGCACCGCTTTGAGCAGCAGGTGGTTCAAGCCAAAAGCCAAATCAAAGGCCGGGTCACCGTACCAAGCGCATTCGGCATCTAAGAAAACCGGGCCTTGCGGCCCCATCAATATGTTTTTCGGACTGATGTCGCCGTGCACCAGCGCCAGGTGCCCATCGGCGGTCTGTTGGTGGATGGCGTGCAATCGCGGGGCCAGGGCAGGGTGGCGTTGGGCGGTGGCCAGCAAGTAAGGCTCGAGGCGCAACGCATGAAATTCAGCATCGCTTTGAAAGCGTTGGGCCAGCTTGGGGTTGTGGGCCGTGGCCGCATGCATTTGACCCAAGGTTTGGCCCACTTGCGCAGCGAACGCCGGGTTGATCTGGCCTTGCAGCAGCTGCGCTTTCCACACCGGGTGCGTGTCGGCGTCCAAATAGGACATGAAAAACATGCCCGAGGCTTCATCGCGGCCCAACATGCGCGGCACGGCGTGTGGAAACAGCGGCGAGATGACTTCGTACCAGGCGTATTCGTAGGCGTTGCGGCTGAGCGGGGCGTGCCAATCGGCGGCCACCTTCAGTTTGGCCAAGGCACGCTTGGCGCAGACGCTGTGGTCCTCGAAGTCGATGCGCCAAATGTCCGATGACACGCCGCCAGTCAGCTGCACCATGTGGCGCAGCGCCTGGCCTTGACCAATGCCTGATTGTTCAATGGCGCTGCGGATCTCTTGTTGCATCGCCTCATTATCAATGGCGGTTTGACACCGCTTTCGCGCCATGCTTTGAGAACGACGGTATTCAAAAGACTGTTTATCCATCCAGTATCATGGCGCCATGTCTTCCAAGTCCATTTCCAGTGCTTTGCCCGTGCCCGTGGTGTCCAGCCAGTTGTGGCTGGACGTGTGCAGCAGCACCATGCCAGCCGGTTTTCCATCACCGGCGGCCGACCACACGCAAGAGCGCATCGACCTGAACCAGCAACTCATTCGCAACAAAGATGCCACCTACATCTTTCGCGTCAAGGGCGACTCCATGACGGGGATTGGCATCTACGAAGGCGATGCGCTGCTGGTGGACCGCAGCATCGACCCCAAGCACAACAGCATCGTCATCGCCCAACTCAACAACGAGTTCACCGTCAAGCGTTTGTACCGCCGAGGCGGTGTGGTCAAGCTGATGGCCGAAAACCCCTTGTACCCGCCCCGGCTCATCAAAGAAGAAGACGACTTCATCGTCTGGGGTGTGGTCACCAACAACATCCACAAACTCTGCTAAACCATGGCGGCGGTGCACACAGGCTTGAGCGTGGCCCCCGACAACCTGGCGGCTTTGCCACGCGGGGCGGGCGTCTACATCTTCCAAGGCGCAGGCCAGTTGCCCTTGTACATCGGCAAAAGCGTGGACATCCGCGCTCGTGTCCTGAGCCACCTGCGAGCCCCTGACGAGGCCAGCATGATGGCGCAAACCCAGCGCATCGACGTGATTGAAACCGCTGGCGAAATCGGTGCACTGCTCCTGGAGTCGCGGCTCATCAAAACCCAGCACCCCTTGTTCAACCAGCGCTTGCGCCGTGTGCGCAGCCTGTGTGCGCTGCAGTTGCACACCACGCCGCAAGGCCAGGTGCCACTCATCGTCGATGGCCAGTCGGTGCACCTGGGGGCCACGCCGGGTTTGTATGGTTTGTTTTCATCCCGGCACGCGGCCACCGGCAAGCTCAAAGAACTGGCGCAACAACACCGCTTGTGTTTGGCCACCTTGGGCTTGGAAAAAACATCGGCACGCGGCTGCTTTGGTTTGCAAATCAAAACCTGTTTGGGTGCGTGTGTCGGCCGAGAAGACCGCGCCGTGCACGACGCGCGGCTGTTGTCGGCCTTGGTCGATTCCCAGGTGGAAGTGTGGCCGTTCAGCGGCGCGGTGGACCTGATTGAAACCACGGCTGATTGGGTGCAAAAACACCGCGTCAACAACTGGTGCTATCTGGGCACCTGGTGCTCGCGTGCAGGGGACACGGCGCCGTTGGTGGATTTCAAGCCCACCGATTTCGACTTGGACAGCTACAAAATTTTGGTCAAACCCATCATGCTGCAAAGCGTGCGCTTAGAGCCGGTGGCCACATGACCACGCAGTTGGCTTTGGTGGACTGCAACAACTTTTACGTCAGTTGCGAGCGGGTGTTTCGCCCCGACTTGAAAAACGTGCCGGTGGTGGTCTTGTCCAACAACGATGGTTGCGCGGTGTCGCGCTCGAACGAGGCCAAGGCTTTGGGGGTGCGCATGGGCCAGCCTTGGTTTGAATGCAAAGACTTGGCCGACACACACGGCATCGTGGCCCTGAGCTCCAACTACGCGTTGTACGCCGACATGTCAAACCGGGTCATGTCCATCCTCAGCACCTATTCACCACGGCACGAGGTGTATTCCATCGACGAGTGCTTCGTTGACTTGACCGGCACACCCAAGCTGCGAGAGGTGAGCTACCAAATGCGCGAGCGGGTGATGCAGTGGACCGGCATCCCGGTGTGCGTGGGCATGGGCCCGACCAAAACACTGGCCAAGCTGGCCAACCACATTGCCAAAAAACACCCGCGCTCCAAAGGCGTGTTCAATTTCAACGACCTGAGCGAGGTGCAACAAGAAACCATGCTCAGCCGCATCGAGGTGGGCGAGGTTTGGGGTGTCGGGCGGCGCATCAGTGCGCGATTGGCCGAGCACGGCATCTACACGGTGCAAGACCTGCGCATCGCGCACACCGCCACCTTGCGTGCCGAGTTTGGCGTGGTGCTGGAAAAAACACAGCGCGAGTTGCAAGGCACGGCCTGTGTGGATTTGCAAGAGGCGGTGCCGGACAAACAACAAATCATCAGCAGCCGCTCGTTTGGCAACACGGTGACAGACGTGGCGGTGTTGAAAGACGCGATGAGCACTTTTGTGGCCAATGCCTGCGTCAAGCTGCGTGCCCAAGGCTCGCATGCTGCTTTGTTGCAAGTGTTTTTGCACACCAACCGATTTCGCAAAGACCTGCCGCAGTACAACCCTTGCATCACGGTGCCACTGCCACAACCCACCAACGACAGCCTGGTGGTGAACCGCTGGGCCGACCATTTGGTGGGGCGCATGTTCAAGCCCGGCTACGCGTACAAAAAAGCCGGTGTCATGCTGGGTGATATTTCGCCGGTGGGGCGCTACCAAACCGATTGGCTTGAACCGCCCCAAGCCACCGACACGCGCTTGATGACCACCTTGGACAAACTCAACCAACGCTATGGGCGCGGCACGGTGAAGGTGTCCACCCAAGGGGCGCACACGGGCTGGCAAATGCGGCAAGAGCGCAAGTCGCCCAACTACACCACCAACTGGGACACGCTGCCCCTGGCGTGAACGGGTTCATTTGCTTGTTAGCATTGACCATCGATGATTTCAGAGACTTCAATGCCACCTTTTCTGCCCAAGGCTGACGAATTTCAAGAACTGCGTGAAGCCATGCGCGATCTGTGCAAACAGTTCGACAGCGCCTATTGGCAGGGGATTGACCACCAGCGTGGCTACCCAGAAGCCTTTGTCGATGCCGTCACCCAAGCAGGCTGGTTGGCCGCGCTGATACCCCAAGCGTATGGCGGCTCAGGTCTGGGTTTGGCGCAAGCCTCTGTCATCATGGAAGAAATCAATTTGTCAGGCGGCAATGCCGGTGCTTGCCACGGGCAAATGTATAACATGGGGACCCTGCTGCGTCATGGCTCAGAGGCGCAAAAAAAGCAGTACCTGCCAGCCATTGCCAGTGGGGCGTTGCGGTTGCAATCCATGGCAGTGACCGAACCCAACACCGGTTCTGACACCACCAAACTCAAAACCTCCGCCATCAAGAAAGGCGACCGCTATGTTGTCAACGGTCAGAAGGTATGGATTTCAAGAATTCAGCATTCAGACCTGATGATTTTGTTGGCGCGTACAACGCCCTTGAACGAAGTGCAAAAGCGTTCTGAGGGCATGTCGATTTTCATCGTCGATATCCAACAAGCACTGGGTAGCGGCATGACGATTCGTCCCATCGCCAACATGGTCAATCATGAAACCAACGAAGTGTTTTTTGATGGTCTGGAAATTCCTGCTGAGCAATTGATTGGGCAAGAAGGCATGGGATTTAAATACATTTTGGATGGTCTCAACGCAGAACGTAGCTTGATTGCAGCTGAATGCATAGGGGATGCGTATTGGTTCATCAACAAAGCCTGTGCCTATGCCAACGAACGCGTGGTGTTTGATCGCCCGATCGGACAAAACCAAGGCGTTCAGTTTCCAATTGCTGATGCCTACATTGAAACCGAAGCGGCCAATCTCATGCGTTTCAAGGCGTGTGCCTTGTTTGATGCGCATGAGGCTTGCGGCGCAGAATCGAACATGGCCAAGTACTTGGCGGCCAAGGCCTCTTGGGAGGCTGCCAATGTGTGCATGCAAACGCATGGTGGTTTTGGTTTTGCCACAGCCTACGACATCGAGCGTAAATTCAGAGAAACCCGTCTCTACCAAGTTGCACCAATTTCCACCAACATGATCTTCTCTTATGTGGCCGAACATGTGTTGCACATGCCGCGGTCCTATGGTGTCTGAGCAGGCAAGCGCGACAATGTCAGTGATCAACAGCCAAACTCCTGATGATTTCGCCCACTTGATGGATTGGGTCGGGCGCACGGCAGAACAGACTGATACCATCACCAGCGCACCACTGAGTGCTTTGGCGGCCACCTTGGGTCAGCGCGATTCAACCAAGTCTTTGGCCTTTGTGCCACCGCTTTGGCACTGGGTTTATTTCAATCAGCACACACCGCGTCATCTCATCGGACCTGATGGACACGCCTTGCGGGGTGGTTTTTTGCCGCCTGTGTCCCTTCCGCTAAGAATGTGGGCAGGGGGGCGGCTCGATTTCTTTTTTCCGTTGCAAGTGGGTGACCAAGTCACGCGCATCTCCACCATCCGTCAGATCAAGCCCAAGCAGGGGCGAACTGGGCCCTTGGTTTTCGTTGATGTTCAGCACGACTACATGACGCGCGAGGGTTTGGCCCTCACCGAGCACCATGACATTGTTTACCGAGGCGCTGCACTGCCACAAGCCGCGCAGTTGCAGGCGCAAGTGGCGCGTACCGATCACACCATGTGCGAGCAGGTCAGTCCAGACCCCGTGTTGTTGTTCAGGTATTCAGCATTGACATTCAACGGTCACCGGATTCACTATGACCGAGATTACGCCACACAAGTCGAAGCTTACCCGGGCTTGGTGGTGCATGGCCCCTTGTTGGCGACGCTGCAACTTGAGTTACTGCACCGTCACCAACCCAACGCACGATTGACGCACTTCAATTACCAAGCAGTCAGCCCCATTTTTGACACTGATGCTTTTTCTGTTTGTGGTGTCGCTGAAGGTAGCCATGAAGCCGCGCTTTGGGTGGCCAATGGCGCCGGTGGTTTGGCGATGCAAGCTTTGGCTCGATGGGCATGACCGACGCTGCCAAAGCAGAGTTGTTATCGCCGGGCACGGTCGGATTGCTGTTGTTGCCGCCCTTGGTTTGGGCCGGCAATGCGGTGTTGGGAAGCTTGGTTGCAGACATGGTACCGCCGATCACTTTGAATTTTTTTCGCTGGGTGTTGGCATCTGCATTGCTGATGCCTTGGGCCTGGCGTGTGTTGTTACCCCATAGTCCTTTGTGGTCTCACTGGAGGCGTTATGCGGTCTTGAGCTTGTTGGGCGTTGGTTGTTACAACAGTTTTCAATACCTGGCCTTGCACACGTCCACGCCCATCAATGTGACTTTGGTGGGCTCCAGTGTGCCCGTGTTCATGTTGGCCATTGGTGCCATCTGGTTCAAGCAGCAGATCACGCATCGACAAGTCTGGGGTGCCTCTTTGTCGATTGCAGGAGTCTTGTGCGTGCTTGCGCGGGGCGAATGGCAGACTTTGCTGCAACTGGAGCCAGTGATTGGTGATGTTTACATTCTGATCGCCGTGATTTGCTGGGCCACTTACAGCTGGTTGTTGTCGCTGCCTAACGATCCACCAGAGATACGACACAACTGGGCTAATTTCTTGATGGCCCAAATGTTTTTTGGTTTGCTGTGGTGCGGTTTGTTCACGGCGCTGGAATGGCATTTGAGCATCAACCCTCGGATTGAATGGGGTTGGCCCTTGGCCAGTGCTTTGCTTTATGTGGCCTTGGGACCTGCCTTGTTGGCCTATCGCAGTTGGGGCATCGGCATTCAAAGAGTTGGACCTGCCATCGCCGGTTTTTTTGCGAACCTTACACCTTTGTTCGCAGCCCTCATGTCTACGATGCTTTTAGGAGATGCGCCGCATCTGTACCACGCGTTGGCGTTTGTCTTGATCGTCGGCGGTATTGCGGTGTCTTCCCGTGCTTAATTTAGTCCGATCAGTTGCAGCAGTTCTGATATTGATGGGCAGTATCAGTATTCATGCTTTTGAAATATCAACGGGTGATGTGGTGCAGTGCCCTGTCACGGTCAATGGCAAGACAGGTTTTGCGACAGAAATTTGGAACAAATACGCCGATGTCAAAGACCGTCACCCGGAGTTGGGCAAAGCTGTGGCCGTGATGCGCTTGGATGAAAACGGCTGGCCAACGATTATTTTTGACCAGCCCGCCCATGAAAAATCGATTCAAGGATCACAGACCATATGGGATTTTGTTTATTTCCATGAATGCGCCCATGCTCAAAATCCAGAAATCACGGAAATTGAGGCCAACTGCCAAGCCTATTTAGAAATGGGGCGCCGTGGGATGATGAACTATCACCGGATCAAGCAACTGGAAACCATGCACTACAACATGATGAGTATTTTGCCGATTGAGTATGGCGGCTCTGGCGCACAGTTTTGGCATCAAACCTTGCAGTGCGTGAGGAAAGCACAACCATGAAGCCGCTTGTTGGGTGATTCATTCAGCTTTGAAATCAGGGTGCGGCCACTTCAATCATGATCTCATTGCGTCGGAGCATGGGCAGTGTCCATGGTGGGTCATACCGTGAAAGTTGTGGTGCTGCAATTGTTTTTAAATTTTTCTTTCGCGCCCAATCGCTGGCTTCCATACTCTTGGCCTGAACTTTGGATTGGGTGTTGAAACCAGAATATTTCAGAACGACATAGTGCTTGCTGGGAATTTCTCTCAAGCTCACTGCATTGTTTTTGGGCTTGGGAATGGACGCCAGTGTGTATTGACTGGGCATGACGAATTTGACGAGCCATTGCTTCGCCGTTTGCATATTCACTGAGTCCTGTTGCGGTTCGAGCGTGACAGGGGCCGTCATGGCGATCTTGGCCGATTGCGGTTCGAGCGTCACAGGTGCAGTCATGGCTATTTTTTCGCTACCCGATGCGCTCACGACTTGGTTGTTGCCGAAAATGTAGTCGGCAATCAACCGAAAACCCTTGCTTGAAGCCTCATCCATATCGCCTTCCACCATGGTTTCTGCCACCAAATAGGGCGCGTACTTGCGGACTTCATAAGCGCCGTCAGACAGCACAATGTCATATTTCGGTTCTTCGATCGCCATGACGTTTCCAGTCCATAAAAGGCAAGACACCAATGCCATGAGAATTTTTGCAGGGTTCATATCTTTCGCCTGTTGTTTGTGTTGTCCATTGTTGCACGCAAGTGCACAGTTCACAGCACCGAAGCGCGATGCTGGCGGGCTTGCTCGGCAATCGCGAGCTTGTTGTCTGGGGTGAGTCGGTTCAAGTTCTTCAACTGCATCAACATGCGTGGATTTTTCGCTAATGTGTCTGCATGGGTGTTCAAGTAATCCCAATACAAGGTGGTGAAAGGGCAGGCTGTCTCGCCAATGGATTGGGCTGGATTGAACCGGCAGCCTTTGCAATGGTTGCTCATGCGGTCGATGTACTTGCCACTGGCCACATACGGTTTGCTGGCCATCAAACCACCGTCGGCGAATTGGCTCATGCCCAGTGTGTTGGGCAGTTCTACCCATTCAACCGCATCCACATAAACCCCCAAATACCACTGGTGCACCTCTTTGGGAGATACGCCCAGCAGCAAAGCGTAGAGGCCTGTGACCATCAATCGTTGAATATGGTGGGCATAGCCATGCTCAAGTGTTTGTTGAATAGCGTCGCGCAGGCATGCCATGTCGGTTTGTCCGGTCCAATAAAAACCGGGCAAAGCAGCTGCGGCATTGGCGGTATTGCGCTCCAGATAACCCGGCATGTGCAGCCAGTAAATACCCCGGACGTATTCACGCCATCCCAGTATTTGGCGGACAAAACCCTCTACCGCTTCAAGCGGTGCATGGCCGTTTTCAGAAGCCTGGATCGCTGCTGCGATGACTTCCCTGGGATTGAGCAACTTGAGGTTCAGCGCAGCTGACAGATGCGAGTGGTAGAGCCATACCTCGCCTTCCCACATGGCATCTTGGAAAAGACCAAAGTGAGGCAGTCGATGCGCGATGAAATCTGACAACACCTTCAGCGCTTGCAGGCGTGTGACAGGCCAGCCAAAACTGCCCAGCCTGCCAGGGTGATGGCTGAATCGTTGCTGCACCAAACCCAAGACTTCTTGGGTGATTTGATCAGGTGTAAAGCGGGTGGGCGCAGGGAGCTGGCCCGGCCCATGTTTGCCAAAGCTGCCCCGGTTCTCTGAATCAAAATTCCACTTGCCACCGATGGGTTTTTTACCATCCATCAAGATGCCGGTTTTGAGGCGCAGTTCGCGGTAAAAATATTCCAAGCGAATTTGTTTGCGATCTGCTGCATGGGCTGCAAAGTCCCGCACCGTGGTGAAGAAATGCGTGTCATCTCGGATGTCTAAATGCAACTGGTGTTGGTTGGCAACTTGGCGCAAGCTTTGCAACACCCGCCAATCGCCGGGTGCGGTCATCACCAGTTTGTCCGGTTGCCACTTGGCAATGGCTTTATCCAGTTCGCCAGACAAGGTGCCCAGATTGCCAGTTGCATCAATGGCTATGTAGTCCACCGACCATGCCCGGTCGCGCAAAGCCACAGCGAAGTGGCGCATGGCGCTTAAAAAAAGGGTTGTTCGCTGTTTTGACGATCTCACATGCGTGGACTCTTGATCCACTTCCGCCATCCACACCAGGTCTTGTTGCGGGTCGAAATCGGTCAGGGCAGAGGCATCTTCGTTGAGTTGGTCGCCCAGCACCAGAACCAAATGGCGAATGTGGCGCCTTATTTTTTGTCTCCGGCAGCCGCAGCGGCAGCCTCTTTTTCTAGCGCCAGAGCGGCAGCTTTTTTCTGTTTGTAGATGGATTCAATCGACGCCATGATGGGGGGCGTTTGCGCAGTACCCAGCCAGACGGCTTGGTTTTGCATGATGATTTCAATCTGATCTAGCGGGCAAGCTGGACCAAATTTGCGCAGCCATTCCTTGGCACGCTCTTCGCGAAGGCTGACTTCATTGATGGTGTAAGCCAGCACTTTGAAGTCGGTTGAAGAGCAAACCACTTCAGGTGCAGCAGGTGCAACAGGGGCAAGCGGTTTTTTATTTTGTGCAGACGCGTTCAGGGCTGCAAAAGACAATGCCACTGAAGCTGTGAACAGTGGCAAGCCGTTGAAAAAACTTCGGGGCCATGCGTGTGATGTCATGGCCCCGATTCTATCGACTACAGATGCGGATCGTTTCAGATGGCTTGAATACCTGCAACCAACCAACCACTCTTGCTGTTTTTGTAGAGGGTCAGGTTCCAAACTTCTTGGAAAGGTTCGGGTTGGGCACCTGGTTCTTCCCGAATGGAGCCAGAGAATTCGATGCTGGCCATGTAATCTTCGCCGGATTCTTCGATACCCAAAAGTTTGGCTTCCAATCGCAGCACCTCGGTTTTGGGAACAGGGGAACCTGCTTGGGCTGCATCGCGGTCATCAATCTGATTTTTGATTTCACGCAACATGTCGTCAGTCATCAAACTGCGCAAGCTGTTGATGTCAGAGCGATCCCATGCGTCTTGCATTTGAACGAAATTTTGTTTGGCTTGAGTGACAAAACTTTGGACATCAAAGTCAGCAGGAATGGACCATGTGGCGGGTGAACCACCAACCACGGCGGAACCTATCATGCTGCCAGAATGTAGTGGGCGTGACTGGTCTTGCAAAGGGTTGAAGCGGGTGTTTTGCGAGGAAGCATGGCTGGGGGCACCAGCGGTTTCAAACGCCAAGTTGTTGTGGCGGGCCATCCCATTGTTGGCGGCTGCTTTTCTGCGCATGAAGTAGCCCACAGCGACCATGATGGCCAATGCGATCAGACCAAACATCATGAACTGAGCCAATTCTTCGCCAAAGCCAAGTGAGCTTGCCAACCAGGCCAGTCCAAGACCAGCAGCCAGACCACCCAACATGGCACCCCAAGGCCGTCTTGGCTGGGCAGGTGCGGCAGCTGGCGGTGTGGCGTTGGGGGCTGGTTTGGCAGCTTGATTCTGTGTGACGTTGTTGGATTGCTTGCCAAACGATTTGCCAGAACCCATGCGTTTTGCTGCATCTGCACTCATGCTGGACAAACCGATGAAAAGTGCCAAAGCAACCGATAACAATTTATTCATGCTTTACTCCAAGATTAAGTCTTGCGGAACATGGACTGCATCTTAGGCGAACAGGTCTTTTTTCAAGGGGGCCGCTTTAAAAGCCACACAAAATCTAGTTCTTTTTGCAAAATGTTGTTGCAAGCCATGACAAGGGCATGAAAGGGCGTCAAGCCCTTGGGTTCAGTCTGCTTTGGTGCCAGCTTGTCGGATGACGTCGGTCAAGCGAATGGCATCTTTTTTCATGCGGGCTTCAAAGGCGGCGCTGCTGCCGCCAATCAAATCCGCACCGGCGGCTTGAATCTTTTCAATCATCGCGGGGTCTTTGAGAATCTTGTCGATCTCACGGTTGAGCAGTTGCACCACTGTGCTGGGCGTTTTGGCAGGCGCCAAGATGCCAAACCAAGCGGTGATTTCGTAGTCGGGCATGGACAAGGCTTCGGCGACGGTGGGCACGTTGGGCAGCAAGCGAGATCTTTTCTGGCCTGTGACTGCCAAGGCTTTGAGCTTGTTGGCTTTGACTTGCGGCAAGGCCAAGGGCAGATTGACAAATCCAATTTGCAGTTCACCACGCAACAAATCCACCATGGCCTGCGAGTTGCCTTTGTAGGGAAAGTGCTCCATTTGCACACCTGTTTTCAAGCCCAGCAACTCACCCGCCAAATGGCCTGAACTGCCTGCACCCGGCGAACCGTAATTCAATTGGCCCGGTTTGCTTTTGGCCAGTTGCACCAGCTCTTTGAGGTTTTGCACACCCAAATCAGGATGAACCACCACCACATTCGTCACCTCGGCCAGTTCGATGACGGGCACCAAATCCGTCATGGGGTTGTAGGGCAGTTGGCTGTACAGGGCCAAATTGGTGACCAAGGGCAAACCGTTGATCAGCAAGGTGTAGCCATCGGGAGCGGCTTTGGCGACATGGTTGTTGCCGATGTTGGTGCCAGCGCCCGGCATTTGTTCCACCACGACGCTTTGCCCCAAGGCGGCACCCAGACGCGGTGCCAAGGCACGTGCAATCACATCCGAGCTGCCGGTGGTGGCGGGGATGATCAGCTTGATGGTTTTGCGGGGATAGTCTTGGGCCCAAACTGAGGGATGAATGCTGGCACAAGCCACTGCTGCCAAGCCTGATCCGAATGCACGTCTGTTCAACATAACAACCTTTTCATATTTCAATGGTGCTCTAACAAGCTGCCAAACCCGGCGCGGCGGTCGGTGATGCCGCAAGCGCGCAAGGCATGCCAGTAGGTGGCGGTGTTGATGGCAATCACCGGCTTGCCCAAAAACAATTCGGCGGCGGCGGCCAAACGAATCATGGATAAATTGGTGCCGACTTGCACAATCGCATCCACATCATCGCCATCGAGTTGTTTGATGGCCTCTCGGCACATGGCGTCGGTGCTGTGCGCGATTTGCACTGGGCTGGGGCGTTCAAAACAAATATCACGAACCACGGTGAAACCGCAGTCTTGGTAGAAGCGGCGCACTTGGTCGTTGGCCACTTTGAAGTAGGGCGACAAAAAAGCAATGCGCTTGACTTTCAGGGCGTTGAGCGCGGCTTCGGTGGCAAACGATCCACACGACACACCCACACCAGCACGCTCGGTCATCATGTCTAAGTAGGATTGCGCACCAGCGCGGCCGTTCCAAAACGTGGCCGCCGACATGCCCATGACCAGGTAGTCCATCTCACAGGTTTTCAAAATATCCACCGCATCCAAGGTGGCGCGGTTGATGTTCTCGACCAAGGCCAAAAAACTGGCGTCATCCGTGACCGGGTTGTTTGGAATGGCGATGCGGCTGTAATGGTTGGTCACGCCCACGGGGCGCAGGTCGTCGAAGTCGGGTTGCACGATGGTGTTGGTGGAAGGCCCCAGCGTGCCGAATTTTTTCCGGTATCCCAAGTGGTCGGTCATGTTGAAGCTCCTTGCCGAGATTGCAGGTGGGACAGCAGTTCGTCCCGCGTCAGGATGTCGGCGTATTTTTGGCGCATGTCAAACAAGTTGGCGTCATGCGGACCCAAGGCGCGGTCGCCCACGCAGTCAGACAGCACCACGGTGCGGAAATTGTGTTGCACCGCATCCACCACCGTGGCCCGCACACAGCCACTGGTGGTGCAACCGGTCACCACCACCGTGTCCACCGATTGAAACTGCAACCAGTCGGCCAAGCCGGTGTTGAAAAACGCCGAAGCCCCTTGCTTGCGAACCACCCATTCGCGGTTTTGCGGAGCCAACTCGGGCACGATCTGACTGCCCACAGCGTCTTCGGTCAGGGCCTGCAAGGCTTTCACGCGGGTGGCAAACAGGTTGCGGTCTGAGCCGTTCGCCTCAAACACCACCCGCGTGTGGGCAATCGGCAAGCCCCAGCTTCTGAACGCCGCCAGCAAGGGCACGGTGGCCTTCACGGCGTTTTGAATGTGGGGGCCGCCAAGCTGATGTGGGTCCACGAAGCTGTTGACGAAATCCACCATCAACAAGCAGCAATGCTGGCCGATACCGGTGGTGTGGCCAAAGCCTTGGCGTTGGTAAATCTCTTCGGTGTTCATGCCGTCAGGCTTGTGAATCTGGCTTGGCATGGGCCTGGTCAAAAGCAGTCACCCAGTCAAAGCCCATGAGTTTGGAGAAGGCTGGAAAGTCGTACAGCGCGTCCTGCACACCGGTACTCGAGCGCGTTTGTTTCAGGACGGTGTAGACATGTTCATAGGCCTTGGCTGCCGCCAAAAAAGCGGTGGCCGGAAAGATGGCCAGACCATACCCAATGGCTTGCAGTTCTTCAAAACTCAGCACCGGTGTGCGCCCACCTTCGACCATGTTGGCCACCAAGGGCAAGTCAAAGCTGCGGCCAATTTGCTGCATTTCTGCCACCGACTCGGGGCTTTCCACAAACAGAATGTCGGCCCCGGCCTTGGCGTAGAGCTCGGCACGGCGCAGCGCTTCGTCCAAACCCAAGGTGGTACGGGCATCGGTGCGGGCGATGATGAGGAAGTTGGGGTCGGAGCGGGTTTCCACCGCCACGCGGATTTTGTCGACCATGTCTTGCGCGGGCACGACACGGCGGCCCAGCACATGGCCACATTTCTTGGGAAATTCTTGGTCTTCCAGCTGAATCGCACAAGCGCCTGCGGCTTCGTAGCCACGCACCGTGTGCATCACATTCAACAAGCCGCCGTAGCCGGTGTCACCATCACAAATCATCGGCGTTTGGGTGATGCTGGTGAATTGCGTCACACGGTTCACCATGTCTGAGTACGTGGCCAAACCCGCATCCGGCATGCCCAAATAAGACGCCACGGTACCGTAGCCGGTCATGTAGAGGGCCTCAAAGCCCATCTGATCAGCCATCTTGGCCGACACCATTTCGAACACACCAGGGGCGACCACCAACTGTCCTTGGCTCAGTCGTTGTTTCAGCAAGGCACGGCGTTGTGTGTGCGAAAGCGTGGAGATACCTTGTTTGATCATGCGATGGCCTTGGCGCGTTCGAGGGCGTCGATCATGGACGATTGACGAATGTAAGCACGTGCGCGAACCGGGTCCAAACTGAGTTCGCGCAGGGCTTGTTGGTTTTCTTTTCGTTTGACGGGATCGCGCTCTTCAATGTCGCGCTTGTTGCGTGCCGTGCTGGCATTGATGTAGTCGATGGCGATGGTGCGGCGCTGCCGCTCGTACTGGTCGAGCAACGCATCCGATTCGCCTTTTTGCAAAACGGCCAACAACTTCTCTGAGAGATTCATGGCGTCATGGATGCCACCATTCATCCCCATGCCGCCCAGCGGATTGTTGATGTGCGCCGCGTCCCCGGCCAAGACCACGCGCCCATGGCGAAAGCGCTGCGCCACGCGTTGGTGCACTTTGTACAAGGTTCGGTGTTGGGTGACGTAGGGCTGCGCTTGCGGCAACAGGTTTTGCAATCGGGCTTGAACAGACTCGTCGGTCAGCACGGCCTCGTCGGTTTCTTCGGCCTTGGTGGGAAACAACACCCGCCAAAGCGTGGGTACGCGCAGCAAGACACACCATTCTTGCGGGTCCGAGCAGTAATTCACATACGACAGGCGCGGCAAATGATCTGCATATTCAAATGCAGTGGACACCACCAAAAACCGCTCGGGGTAAGTGAAGCCTTCGAACTCGATGTTCAAACTGCGCCGCACCGCGCTCCATGCGCCGTCTGCGCCGATCAGGTAATCGGCTTGCAGGCTGTGGGCTTCTTCCACTTGCGTGAAGGCCACTTGCACTTGATCGGCGGTTTGAGTTACCTGGGTGACTTTGGCATCAAAAAGTATTTGCACATGCGGCATGGCATTCAATTGGGCTTGAATCATCTGCGTCAATTTCCATTGCTCGCATTGCAGCCTGAAAGGATGATCGGTGTCGGGCGCGATCAGCTGCATGTCGAACTCGGCAATCACGCCTTCTTGCCGATCGCGTTGCTGGGTGTAGCGGGCCACCAAACCTTGTGCCACCAAGTCGTCGGTCAGACCCAGCGGGGCCAACATGTCCAAAGTGGGCGGGTGGAAGGTGGAGGCACGCAAGTCCCGGTTCAGGGCTGGCGCGGCTTCAAGCACAGTGACTTTCACGCCTTGATTGGCCAACAACAAGGCACTGACCAGGCCGACCGGTCCAGCGCCTGCGACCACGACATGGGCTTGATGTGTTTGCATGGGATGAGCTTGGTGATGATTCACTGGCCATGTTACTCAAGTTCATGCCTTGCAATCAGTGGGCTTATCTGCCGCTGGAGAATCTCATCAACAATAGGGACGGTCACACCCCCCCCCAGCACCAACCTTCATTTTGATAGGAATCAAGCCATGACCTGGTCTCTCGACTTCATTCAAACCACCGCGGTGGGTGCGATTGCATTGTTTCTGGGGGTGGCGTTACTGCGCCGTGTGCCGGTGCTGCGGCGCTACAACATTCCTGCCGCTGTGGTGGGCGGCTTGGTGATTGCCATCCTGGTGACGATGTCGCGCGAATTCAATCTGGCGACCGTGAAGTTCGACACCACCTTGCAAGCGCCCTTGATGACCGCGTTTTTCACCTCGATTGGTTTGAGTGCCAGTGTGGGTTTGTTGAAAGCGGGCACCCGTCAAGCGTTGGTGTTCCTGGCGCTCGCTACTTTTTTGGCGGTCATTCAAAGTCTCATCGGCATGGCCACAGCCGTGGCCTTTGGCCAATCACCCTTGCTGGGGGTTCTCATGGGCCCCGCAGCCCTCACCGGTGGCCCGGCCACCGCCTTGGCCTTCGCGCCGCAGTTTGCTGCAGCAGGTGTCGCGTCGGCGGAATCGGTGGCGATTGCAGCGGCCATGGCTGGCATCGTCATGGGCGGCTTGGTCGGCGGCCCCATCGTGACGCGCTTGCTGGAGCATCACCAACTGCAAGCCGCAAGCAGCGCACCGGTTTTGCAAGCTGCGGCCAACCTGCCCGAGCAGGCCAGTCCTGACGAAGAAGGCGACATGTTGACTGCGCTCAAGGGTATCGGCGTGTTGTTGGTGGCCATGGGCATAGGTGCTTGGCTCAGTGGCGTCATGAAGGGGGCCGATCTGACTCTGCCAGGCTATGTGGGTGCCATGATCATGGGCGCCTTGATTCGCAACCTGGACGACCAAACCCAGTGGCTGCGCATTCCCCATGCATTGACCGAACGCATGGGTGTGGTTTGCCTGTCCTTGTTTTTAGCGGTGGCCTTGATGAACCTGAAGCTGTGGGAACTGACAAGCATTGCCGCACCCTTGTTGGTGAACCTGGTCATTCAAGTGGTGGCGGTCGCGGTGTTTTGTTGGTACGTGGTCTTCAGGGTCATGGGCCGGGATTACGACGCGGCCGTCATGAGTGGCGGCTTCACGGGCTTCATGCTGGGCACCACCGCCAACGCCATGGCCGTCATGCATTCGGTGGTGCAGCGCTATGGACCCTCGCCACGCGCGTTTTTGGTGGCACCCATCGTGGGTGCCTTCTTCATCGACTTCACCAACGCTTTGCTGATCACGGGCTGGTTGAACCTGCTGAGTCCCTGAAGACGATGCCAATTGACAAATCAAAAAACGCTTTATTTTTATAAGGCTATTTTTCATCAAAATGCCCTTCAAGCCAATTGCCACGGGGCTTGGAATGTATCGTTGCGACACATAGGGGAAGTACGTAGAGCGAAGCCAAATAGTCACCCTAGAATAATTTCGAGAAGCTGGTTTTTCACCGATGAGGGATTGAAATGATTGTTCTTGCATGGCTGTTTGGCGTCGTGGTGTTGGTGGTCGTCATAGCGGCCTTGGTCACTTTCCTCAATCATTTCTATCGAAAATCCAGTCGAGATGTGGCGATCATTCGCACGGGTTTTGGCGGTCAAAAAACCCTCATCTCGGGCGGATGCCTGTCTTTGCCGTTCCTGCACAAGATCGATGAAATCAACCTGCGCACCATCCGTGTGGAAGTGCGGCGTGTGGCTGAAAAATCCTTGATCACCGAAGACCGGATGCGGGTCGATGCCGAACTCGAGTTCTATGTCCGGGTTCAACCCACCATCGAAGGTGTGGCCACTGCTGCCCAGTCTCTGGGCTCCAAAGCGTTCAACCCCGATGGCATGCGCAACTTGTTAGAAGGTCGTTTCATTGATGCTGTTCAAGCCGTGGCCGCCAGTCGCACCATGGACCAAATCCACGAAAAGCGGTCCTTGTTTGTGTCGGATATCTCCGCCTTGCTCAAGGACAACTTGGCCGAAAACGGCGTGGTGCTTGACTCCGTCTCCCTGACCCGCTTGGATCAAACTTCCTTTTCTGCACTGGACGAAAACAACGCCTTCAATTCTGTTGGTATGCGTCGATTGGCTGAAATCATTGCGGTCAACCGCAAAAAGCGTGTGCAAATCGAAGCCGAGGCCGACATCTCTGTGCGTCAAACCCAACTCGATGCCACCAAACAGCGCTTGTTGTTGAACCAGCAAGAAGAAGAAGCGCAAATCAACCAGCGCTTGGAATTGGAAAAAGTCAAAGCCCACAGCGATGCAGAAAGTGCTCGCTCGCGCGAGGAGTCTCAGGCGGCGACCGAATCAGCCCGCATTTCACGCGAACAAGAAACCCGCATGCGCGAAATTGAAAAGCAACGCGAGTTGCGCAAGTCTGAAATCGAAGCCCAGCTCAACTCCGAAGTGCGCAAGCTGGAAAGCTCCATCACCTTGTCATCCAAGCAAGCCGAAGAGGCCCATGCGCAAGCCGCGGCTGAATTGGCCCGCACCGAAGTGATCTTGGCGCAAGAAAAAGTGCAAACCGATCGCGAACGTGCCATTGCCGATCGCTCCCTCGAAATGGCGGTCAAGCGCGTCAAAGAAGCCGGTGAAGTGGCCGAGGCCAATGCCGCAACCGAAGTCACGGTGTTGCTCAAGCGTGCCAAGGCCGAAGCAGAAGCCACCCACACCCGCGCAGCCGCTGAAAAGGCTCGCATGTTGGCCGAATCGGAAGGTTCACGTGCACTGATCGACGCAGAAAACGCACTCAGCACGCCTGTGCTTCACATGAAGCTCGAGCAATACCGCCTGGACCGCATGCCCGAAATCATGTCGCACATGATGAAGCCGATTGAAAAAATCGACAGCATCCGCATCAACCATGTCAGCGGCTTTGGTGCCAGCCAAGGCGGCTCTGGCGGCGGCGCGTCCGACGAGGGTGGTGGTGGTGGCGGCAAACCGCCTGTCACCCAAGTCATGGACAGCATTTTGGGCATGGCCTTGCAATTGCCTGCGCTCAAAAGCATTGGCGACCAAATCGGTGTCGACTTGTCTGGGTCCATCGATGCTGCCAGCGGTAAATCGTCGCCCAAGGCTGACAAGTAAGCCTGTAGCCGACCCGTCAATCTCTCTAATTTTTATTTTCCCAACCCAAGAGCAAACTGCTCAATTTCAGGAGTATCACCATGAGCTTTTCACGTCGCCGATTTTTGGCTGGAACTGGATCAGCAGGTCTGACCGCACTGGGCGCCACGATCCCCTTCGAGATGGTTTTGGCACAGGGCGCACCCATCAAATTGGGCTCCATTCTGGACAACTCGGGCAACCTGGATGCCTACGGCAAACCCATGGTGATGGCCACCACTTTGGCCGCAGAAGAAATCAATGCCGCTGGTGGTTTGCTGGGCCGCAAAATCCAAGTGGTGCAATACGACTCACAGTCTGACATTGCGCTGTACACCAAATACGCTCAGCAATTGACCCGTGACGACAAGGTGGACGTGACCCACGGCGGCATCACTTCCGCCTCTCGCGAAGCCATTCGTCAAACCTTCCACCGCGCCAACTCACTCTACTTCTACAACGTGCTGTACGAAGGTGGTGTCTGCGATCGCAACATTGTGTGTACCGGCACCACACCTGCACAAGCGGTTGAGCCCATCGTGGAAGTGGCCTTGAAGCAATGGGGCAAAACTGCCTACGTATTGGCTGCCGATTACAACTACGGCCAAATCACTTCCAAGTGGTTGACCCACTACATCACCAAGGGTGGTGGCAAAGTGCTTCAAAGCAGCTTCTTCCCATTGGATGTGTCCGACTTCGGTTCCACCATTGCCAAAATCCAGCAAGAAAAACCCAAGTTCGTGGTGGCCGCTTTGGTTGGTGGTGCGCACATGTCCTTCTTCCGCCAATGGGCCGCGTCTGGCATGAACAAAAAGATCCCCTTGTGCTCCACCACCTTCGGCGTGGGCAACGAGCACCTGGCTTTGTCTGCCGCTGAAGGCGATGGCATCTTGATCGCAGGCAACTACAGCCAAGAAAACACCAACGCTGCCAACAAAGATTTCTTGGCCAAGTGGGCCAAGCGTTTTGGTGACACCAAGTTGGTCCATGAAATTGCCGTGTCTCAGTACCAAGGCATCATGTTGTGGGCAGCTTGCGTCAAGAAAGCTGGTTCGCTGGACCGCGAAAAAATGCTGGCCGCCATCGAGTCTGGCATCAGCATTCAAGGTCCTGGCGGCACCGTCACCTTGGACCCCAAAACGCACCACGCCATTTTGGACATCAATGTGATGGAAGTGAAGAACCAAAAACTCACCATCAAGCAGCAGTTCAAGGCACGTCCTCCATCAGACACCTTGCAATTCTGTGATTTGCAAAAAAATCCGAAAGACAACAAGCAATACGAAGTGAAGATTTGATCCTTGACAGAGGGCATCCCGGTTCATGTGAATTGGGATGCCGACTTTTTTAGAGAGTAAGCATGGATTACGCGGCGGTTGTTCTTCTTGAAATCATCTACATGATTGCTTTTCTGGCGCTTACCAGCGCTGGACTGGCGGTGGTGTTTGGCATGATGCGCGTCATCAACCTCGCCCATGGTGAGTTCGTCATGATTGGCGGCTACACCACCATCGCCTGTGCCAAGGCTGGCGTCAATATTTATTTCGCCATGTTGATCGTTTCACCGCTGGTTGTGGGTATTTTGGGTTTGGTGGTCGAGCGCTTGGTGGTGCGCCAGTTGTACGGCCGCATGATCGACACCATGCTCGCCACCTGGGGGTTGTCCCTGCTCATGGTCGGCATCGTGACCTTTATTTTTGGCAACACGGCGGTGAGTGTGCCCGCGCCTATTCCCGGCTACGAGCTGGGTGAATTTCAAATGGGTGGCTACAACCTGTTCATCATTGGCATTGCCACCTTGCTCATGTTGAGCATGTGGTTGGTCATGCGTTTCACCCGATTTGGTTTGGTGGCACGTGGTGCCATGCAAAGCGCCGATGTCGCCTCGTCTTTGGGCTACGACCCCAAACGCGTTTACATGTGGACCTTCACCGTGGGTGCTGCTTTGTCTGGCTTGGCCGGTGGCGTGCTGGCGCCCCTCACGGGCTTGCTGCCTTCCTCAGGCGGGGCCTACATCGCCAAAGCCTTCATCACGGTCATCACCGGTGGTGCGGCTGTCATCACAGGTACTTTGTCGAGTTCTGTCATTTTTGGCACCATCAATCAGATTGTGTCTTTTGGGTCCACCCCTGTCATCGGAGAGATTGTCATGCTGGCCTTTGCCGTTGTGTTGCTGCGCCTCATGCCCCAAGGCATCACAGGTCGGTTTTTCCGTAACGCACCATGATTGGAGACGCCGCCAATTTCTCCAGTGCCGGTCGCACCCACTGGGGATGGATCATCGCAGTGACCTTGCTTTTGGTGTTTTTACCGGCAGGTTTTGACACCCATACGCCTACGTTGTTGGGTATTTGGGCCTTGTTTGCTTTGTCCTTGGGTTTGATGTGGGGCTATGCAGGCATTCTGAGCTTTGGTCATGCCGCTTATTTTGGTCTGGGTGCCTACACCTATGCCATCACAGCGATGAACCTTGGTGAAAGCACGGCTGCTTGGATGCTGGCTATTTTGTTGCCTGCATTCGTGGCGGCCCTGATCGGTGCGATGATGTTTTATGGCCGCATCAGCGATGTTTACATGGGCGTGATCACCTTGGTGTTCTCACTCATCATGGCCAAATTCATGGGCGCGACAGCCGGCGATGCCTACAGCATTGGCAATGCGCGGTTGGGCGGCTTCAACGGCATTCCTGCATTTCCAATTTTGAATGTGCCCGGTGACCCCAGCATGCCTATTTACGGCATCGATTTGTATTACGTGGTGCTGTTTTGTCTGGTGTTTTGTTATTTGATTTCTCGCTGGGTCATGTCAAGCGCTTTTGGCCGCATCTTGCTCGGTATTCGTGAAAACGAATCGCGCATTGAACTGCTGGGTTACAACGCACCGGCCTACAAGACCGCCATTTTTTCTTTGTCGGCGGCCATGGCTGGCTTGGCGGGTTGTTTGTTTGCCAGCTGGGCCGAAATCGTCACGCCTGCTCTGTTTGGGTTGGGTCAATCGGTGGAAGTCATCATCTGGGTGATTGCAGGGGGCTTGGGTACCCTGATCGGGCCGGTCGTTGGCGCCATTTTGTTGGGAATGCTCAAGCTCCAGTTGGGGGCGCAAACCTTTATCGATAACTCCTTGGTGATTGGTGCCATCTTGGTGCTGGTGGTGTTGTTGCTGCCGCGAGGTCTGCTTCCCACCATCATGGGTTGGCGCCGACAACAAGACCAACGCAACGTCAGTCGCGCCCGCAACAACAGCATGCGACGTCGCGCGGGTGAGCGTCGTCAGCCTCATCCCCCTGGCGCCCAAGACAAAAATGGCAGCCAATCATGAGTGAAATGATTGTTGAAACACGAGATTTGTCCATGCGTTTTGGCGGCGTCCTGGCCGTCAACAACGTCAACTTCAATTTGCGCGAGCGCGAATTGCGTTGCCTGATTGGCCCCAATGGTGCTGGCAAAAGCACTTTGTTCAAGTGCATCACGGGCTTGCATCAAATCAACCACAGCAACGGACGCGTTTTCATTCGCGGCCACGATGTCACCGGTTGGCGGCCACATGAAATTGTGCAACTCGGTGTGGGCATCAAAACCCAAGTGCCGTCGGTCATGAATGGCTTGACGGTCTGGGAAAACCTGTGGCTGTCGGCACGCCGCATTCACGGTAAAAAAGGCGCTTCGGCTGAAGTCGATCGCGTGGTCACCGAACTTGGTTTACAAACCAACTTGCGACGCAGTGTGGGCGAACTGGCCCATGGCCAGCGACAAATTGTGGAGATCGGTTTGGTCTTGTGCCAACGGCCCAAATTGGTCTTGCTGGACGAACCTGCAGCGGGCATCACCGGTGCTGAAGCCGATCGTTTGGTGGAATTGATCCATGACATCAACCAGCAAGCCGCTGTGGTGGTGGTGGACCACGACATGAATTTTGTGCGCATGCTTGGTGGCACGGTCACGGTGTTGCACCAAGGTGCCGTTCTCATGGAAGGGGCCACTGACGCGGTGATGAACAACGCCAAAGTGCGCGAGGTCTACATTGGCAACCGGGCGAAATAAGCATGGCTGAGTTGAACTCCACCACAGACAAATTTGAACGCGCCGACGTGGTGCTGCAAGTGGCCGATTTACGCGCTGGCTACGGGCGTGTGCCGGTGTTGCATGGCGTCAATTTGCAAATCCACGAAGGCGAAGCGGTTGGCATCGTCGGCCACAACGGCATGGGCAAAACCACCTTGCTCAAAGTCATCATGGGCCTGATGCCGTCCACCGGTGGACGCATCGAACTCGACGGAACGGATGCCACCGGCTCGGCCGCCCACCAGCGTTCCCAAATGGGCATTGGCTATGTGCCGCAAGGACGCGGCATCTTGCCCGGCCTGACGGCCTTGGAAAACCTGCGCATGGCTTGGCGCGAAGACATTGGTGAAACCGAAGAACAATCGGTCGAGCGCGTGGTGGATCAATTTCCACGCTTGCGGGTGCTGCTCGACCGCAAAGGCGGATCTTTGTCGGGGGGAGAGCAACAAATCTTGGCCTTGGCCCGGGCTTTGATGCCCAAACCTTGGTTGTTGTTGTTGGATGAACCCAGTGAAGGCATCCAGCCATCGATCGTGCAAGAGATTGGCACCACCTTGGCCAAACTCCGGGATGAATTTGGCTTGGCCCTGATCATCGTGGAACAAAACCTGGATTTGGTGTTGGATGTGGCCCACCGCGTGGCCGTGTTTGAACGCGGCACCATCTTGAAAGAATTGCACGCCAGTCAATTGAGTGGCGGTGGTTTGAGCGAGTTGCTGGGCATGGGGTCCGCCCGCATGACGCATTCTCCCCATTCGCACACGAAAAAATCCACTGAACAGCCTGGCGCAATGGCCTCGCCCACACCTGCCAGGTCAACACCAGCAGCGGCATCGGTAGCTCACCAAGACAACACCGAACACAGCCGTACACACGGTCAACCATCTTCAAAATCATCTGTCAACAAGCGCTCGCATTCAAGCGCCACTGCATCAATGGCCACGGGCCCCGGGGGAATCATGTCTACTGTCAAACGTCCAACTGTCGATCAGATGCATGCCATCGTCGAATCGCTGCACATGAACATGTCTTCGCGTGAAGTGGCCGAATACCTTGAAATCATGGAAGGCACTTTCCAGTCCTACGACCGCTTGACCCAGTTGCCCGACAACTTGCCACCAGTGCGCTATCCACGCACCCCTGGCATCAAGCCCAGCCAAGCCGACAACCCCTTGAATGCCTGGGCGGTGAAAAGCGAAGTGCGCGGCGCGGTGCATGGTCCTTTGGCCGGTAAACGCATCGTCCTCAAAGACAACGTGTGTTTGGCCGGTGTGCCCATGATGAACGGTGCGTCTTCACTGGAAGGCTATGTGCCAGATGTGGATGCCACCTTGGTCACGCGCATTTTGGATGCGGGCGGCACCATCGCGGGCAAAGCCCATTGCGAGTATTTTTGCTTGTCCGGTGGCAGCCACACAAATGCTGCCGGCCCGGTGCACAACCCCTACCGTTATGGCTATTCAGCAGGCGGCTCTTCTTCTGGCTCAGCCGCCTTGGTGGGCGCGGGCGAACTCGACTTGGCCATCGGCGGTGACCAAGGCGGTTCGATTCGCATGCCCGCCTCGTGGTGTGGCATTTACGGCATGAAACCCACGCACGGCTTGGTGCCTTACACCGGTGTCATGCCCATCGAAGCCACCATCGACCATGCCGGACCCATGACGGCCACCGTGGCTGACAACGCTTTGTTGTTGGAAGTGATTGCCGGTGCCGATGGTTTGGACCCGCGCCAATACAGCCCCCGCGTCGACCGCTACACAGCCGCTTTGGGCCGTGGTGTTTCTGGTTTGCGCATCGGCGTCTTGCTCGAAGGTTTCAACCGTGCAGACAGCGAGCCCGATGTCGACCACAAAGTGCGTCAAGCAGCCGATCGCTTGCGTTCCATGGGCGCGATTGTGGAAGACGTGTCGGTGCCCATGCACATGGATGGACCGGCCATTTGGACCGCCATTGCCGTGGAAGGTTTGCAAGCGCAAATGATGAACGGCAACGGCATGGGCTTCAACTGGAAAGGTTTGTACACCACCAGTTTGCTCGATGCCCACTCCGCGTGGCGTTCACGTGCCGACGAGCTGTCACCCTCTTTGAAGGTGTCGATGATGGCCGGTGAGTACTTCATCAAAAATTACCGTGGCCATTTCTACGCCAAAGCCCAAAATCTGAGCAGGGTGTTGGCCAAGGCCTATGACGATGCTTTGTCGCGCTACGACTTGTTGTTGTTGCCAACCTTGCCCATGAAGGCCACACCCCTTCCGCCTGCCAATGCCTCTTTGAAACTCTATGTGCAACGCGCTTTGGAAATGTTGGGCAACACCTGCCCCATGGACGTGACCGGCCACCCGGCCATGAGCGTGCCCTGTGGCATGTCCAATGGCCTGCCGATTGGCATGCAACTGGTGGGCAAGCACTGGGACGAATCCACCATTTACCGCGCAGCCCATGCCTTCGAGCAGGCCGGTGATTGGCGCAACTTCTAAATCGCCGCGCAGTGGTTGCCTCATTGAAACGAAGCCAGCGTGTCTAAAAATCCTTTTCTCTCTGATTGGGTTCAAGGCGGGGCAGACACAGGTCTGAGCCCCCCGGGTGCGCTGTCGTATGTGGCGGGTCCCACCAGTGCATACCTGCATTTCATGACCATCCCCCAGTTGCTAGACCGCGCGGTGATGCGCCATGGTTCTCGGGATGCAGCCGTGTTTGTGGCGCAACAACAGCGCCTGAGCTGGTACGACTTGCAACAACAGTCCGACAACCTGGCCGCCGCCTTGTTGGCCGTGGGTATCCGCCGTGGCAACCGCGTGGGCATCTGGGCACCCAACCGCCTCGAGTGGTTGTTGACCCTGTTTGCCACAGCACGTATTGGCGCGGTATTGGTCAACATCAACCCGGCCTGCAACAGCGACGAGCTTGAGCATGCCCTGAACAAAGTCCGCTGTCGGCTGTTGGTGATGTCGCGTGGTGTCCATGACCATGACCAGCTGGAAACGCTGCGTCAACTGGCACCTGAGATGGACCGGCCCGGGCCAACCGGTGAGTTGGCGTCTCTCAAACTTGAGCATTTGAAGCACGTGGTGGTGTTGGACGATTTGTCATTGCCCACCCACGATGCCGCCAAACAAGCCGTGCCGCTTCGGGCTTTGCGTTTCAAAGATTTTTTAAAGCAAGCCGGTCCTGCACAACATGCACGGCTTAAGAGTTTGTCGGCGGCGTTGGATCCCGATGACGCGATCAGCATCCAGTTCACCAACAACCGCCAAGGTTTGGCCAAAGGGGTCACGCTGTCGCACTTCAGCATGGTCAACAACGCACGTTTTGCGGCCAAGGCCATGGCATTGACGCACGAAGACCGTGTTTGTATTCCCGTCCCGCTTCACCGTTCCTTTGGCATGGTGTTGGGCGCACTCAGCTGCACCGCTTTGGGGGCGGCCATGGTGTTTCCCAGCGCTGGGTTCGATGCGGCGCAAACCCTCCAGGCGCTGGTCCAGCAAAAATGCACCGCACTGCATGGCGAGCCCAACCATTACGAGGCTCTGCTGGCGGACCCAGACATGGCCAACAAGGACTTCAGCCTGATGCGCACCGGCATCATGGCGGGTGCGCCTTGTTCCGCTGAAACCATGCAAGCCGCGGTGCGCCAACTCAACCTGAAGCAAATCACCGTGGGCTTGGGCAAAACAGAAACCTCGCCGCTGTCGTTTCAGTCCCATGTCTCGGACCCGCTCGAGCGACGCGTGAGCAGCGTGGGTCGAATCCATCCACACGTGCAAGCCAAGGTGGTGGACCCACAAGGACGCATGGTGCCCGTGGGCACACCCGGCGAATTGTGTGTGCGCGGCTACCTGGTGATGCGCTCTTATTGGGAAGACGCAGCGCAAACGGCTGAAGCAATCGACCAAGCTGGTTGGTTCCACACCGGCGACTTGGCCACCATTGATGCCCAAGGCTATTGCAGCATCTTGGGTCGGCTGGGCGGGGCGGCGGCACCTGGTTCGCATTCCAACCAGGCCACCTGAATGGCATCCGCAGGAAGCTCACTGTGACTGACGACCAACTGGCCTTTTTAGACGCTTACGCACTGGCAGGCTTGTTGCACAGCAAAAAACTGTCGTGTGTGGAACTCACGCAGATGATGCTCAACCGCATTGAACGATTGGACAAGCGCTTGCTGTCCTACGCCACCATCACACACGACACCGCCTTGCAGCAAGCGCGTGATGCGGACGCCATGATCATGCGCCGACAAATACTCAGTCCGCTGCATGGTGTGCCGATTGCCTTGAAAGACCTTTGCTACACCAAAGACATCGTCACCGCCGCAGGCATGCCGATGATGCGCGATTTCAAACCCAGCTACGACGGTACCGTGGTCAAGCGCTTGCGCGAAGCGGGTACCGTGTTGCTGGGCAAGCTCACCATGACCGAAGCGGCTTTTGCCGACCACCACCCGGATGTGCCGCCGCCCATCAACCCCTGGCACGACGACCATTGGTCGGGGGCTTCGTCCAGTGGTTCGGGCGTGGCAGTGGCAGCCGGTTTGTGCTTTGCGGCCATTGGCACCGACACCGGTGGATCCATTCGTTTTCCATCCGCCGCCAACGGGGTGACGGGTCTCAAGCCCACCTGGGCCCGTGTGCCAGTGCATGGTGCGTTTGAATTGGCCGCCTCGCTGGACCACATCGGACCGATGGCAAGAACCGCCATGGACTGCGGCCACATGCTGGGCTTGATTGCAGGCGCGGATGCCAACGACAGCGTGGCCTTGCATGCCCCTGTGCCCGATTACGTTTGCGGCGACAACACACAGTTGCGAGGCTTGCGCATCGGCTTTGACGAGAACTACTGTGCTGGTTTGGATGCAGACATGCAAGCCGCCGTGCAGTCTGCTTTTCATGTGTTGCAATCCTTGGGCGCAGACATGCGCTCAGTGCGTTTTCCCGACGTCACTGATGCGGTTGCCGATTGGGGCACGGCGTGTGCAGCCGAAACAGCCGTGGCCCACGAGCCATGGCACCCCACCAACCAACACCTTTACGGGCCAGGCTTGGGCGGTTTGATTGAATTCGGTCGATCCATCAAAGCGGTGGAGATGCAAAAAATCTGGTTGCGTCGGCGTGCTTTCACTGGCGCGGTGCGCGGGTTTTTTCAAAGCTGCGATTTGCTGCTGATTCCTTCCCAGCCCATGGCGTCGCCGACCACCCAAGAGATGTCCGTCATTGGCACCGTGCCCTCCGAACTTGCTCGGCTGATCAAGTTCACCGCGCCGTTTGACATGAGTGGCAACCCGACCATCACCTTGCCTGCAGGCTTCACGCCGAAGCGCACACCCGTGGCCATTCAACTCGTGTCTGCGCACCTGGATGAAGCCACTTTGATTCGGGCGGGTAGTGCGTTTCAGCGTGTCACTGATTGGCACACCCGGCTACCCCCGCGTCTTTGACATCGCTTGCGATGACCAGTTTGCGCTCAGCCTGCCACGCACACGGCATCCAACTATGAATGTTGTTCAACCCCTACTGAACCGAGCCCGCAGCCATCCGCATTTGCAGGCCCTCAGCTGCAGCGGGGAAACACTCAGTTATGGCCAACTGGCCGAACGCAGCCACGCTTTGGCGGCAGGCATGTTGCACCAGCTGGGTTTGCAGCGCGGTCAGCGGGTCATCCTGTGCATGGAAAACCGCGCTGCGTTTTTTGAAACCTTGTTGGCCTGCTGGATCGCTGGCCTGTGTCCGGTGCCTGTGAACGCCAAGCTGCACCCCAAGGAAGTTCGACAGATCGCCACGGATGCGCAGGCCAGCGCCTTGTTTTGCAGCCAAGCCTTGCACGACGGTTTGCAAACAGCTTGGGCGGATGCGCAACAGACCATGGCGTGGGTGTGTGCAGATGACAGCGCCTACCAGGACTTGTTGCGGCATGCCCCCACAGACTGTGCGGCCCTGCAAGCCGACGACATCGCTTGGATTTTTTACACCAGTGGCACCACAGGCGTGCCCAAGGGTGCCATGCTGTCGCACCTGAATTTGCTCAACATGTGCCTGCAATACGGCGCGGACATTGACAGTGTGCAAGCCGGTGACACCATGTTGCACGTGGCTCCTTTGTCGCATGGTTCAGGCTTGTACAGCTTGCCGCATTTGTTCAATGGAGGGCATCAAGTCATTGAGCCCGCCTTTGCGCCTGAGCGGGTCTTTGAAGCGCTGCAACGTTATCCGCGTGTGTCCATGTTTGCGGCCCCCACGATGCTCACGCGCATGCTTCGGGCCAGCACGGGCATTGCACATCCAGCGGGCCACTTGCACACCATGGCCTATGGCGGTGGGCCCATGTATGTGTCTGACTTGCTGGAGTCCATTGACCTCTTCGGCCCCCGCATGGTGCAAATTTATGGCCAAGGTGAAAGCCCGATGACCATCACGGCCTTGTCCAAACAAGACCATGAAGGATCCCAGGATGCCGCCCATTTGGCGCGACTGGCCTCTTGTGGTGTTGCTCGCACCGGTGTCGAGGTGCGCGTGGTGGATGAATCCGGGCGTGACATGCCGCCCGGTGAACCGGGTGAAGTGGTGACCCGCAGTGCCACCCGCATGCTGGGCTATTGGAACAACCCGGCGGCCACGGCCTCGGCCATTCGAGCCGGTTGGCTGTGGACGGGGGACATTGGAGCCTTGGATGCGTTGGGCTACCTGACCTTGCTCGACCGCTCCAAGGATTTGATCATCCGAGGCGGCAGCAATATTTACCCCCGCGAAATTGAAGAAGTATTGCTGCACCACCCAGCGGTTGCCGAGGTCTCGGTGATTGGTGCGCCCAGCGCCGATTTGGGCGAAGAGCCGGTGGCTTTTGTGGTGGTCAAACCCGGCATGACTGTCACGCCCCACGAACTGGACAGCTTGTGTTTGGACAACCTGGCCCGCTTCAAACGACCGCGCGATTATTTTTTCCCTGCGGACTTGCCTAAAAACAATTACGGCAAGATTTTGAAAAAAACATTGCGTCAGCAATTGAAAGAAGGGCAAGCATGAACCGCAGCGTCTATGTGGCAGGCATTGGGTCCACGGCCTTTGGCAAACATGGGGGAACCAGCATCGAGGCCTTGGCTGTTGATGCTTCTGCGCAAGCCATTGTCGATGCCGGTATCGACCGCACACGTATCGGTGCGGTGTATTTGGGCAACTTCATCAGTGGCCCTTTGAATGGCAAGGAAGTCTTGGCTGGACTGGTGGCAGAGCAACTCGGTTTGCAGGGTATCCCCTGCACCAAGGTGGAAGGCGCTTGTGCATCCGGTGGCATTGCCTTGCGTCATGCCTGTTTGATGGTGGCCGCTGGGATTCATGACGCTGTGTTGGTGGTGGGTGTGGAAACCATGACCCATGCCAGCACGCCTGAAGTCACCTCCGCGCTCAACTGCGCCATGGACAATGAATACGATGGTCTGAGTGGCTTGACCTTCCCCGGACTGTTTGGCTTGGCTTGGCGTGCCCATGCGCAACGCTATGGCACCAGCCGAGAAGACGTGGCGGCCGTGGTCATCAAAAACAAAGCGTTTGGCTTGAACAACCCCTTGGCCCAAATGGGTGCAGCATTGACGATCGATCAAATTGCAGCATCCGTCATGATTGCCGATCCGTTGCAACTTTTTGACTGTTGTCCACCCAGTGATGGCGCAGCTGCCGTGGTGGTCTGCACCAAAGACTTGCTGTCTGACTTGCCAAGTCAAACACGCATTCGCGTCATGGCCAGCGTTCAAACCAGTGGCTCTGCCCGCATCGCTCAGCACCCAGACTTATGCTCATTCGATGCCACTGTGCTGGCTGCGCAACAGGCTTATCGGCAATCGGGTCTGCAGCCAGCCGATATCGATCTGGTTGAACTGCACGACTGTTTTTCAATCGCTGAAATCATTGACAGCGAAGACCTGGGTTTGGTGCCCAGAGGCGAGGGCGGTCGTTGGGCCGCGCAAGGCCGCACCGGTATGAAAGGCGATGTGGTCATCAATCCGAGTGGCGGTTTGTTGGCCAAAGGCCATCCCGTGGGCGCCACCGGTGTTGGACAAATTGTGGAAGTGGCTTTGCAATTGCGCGGTGTTCACCCCAATCAAGTTGACCAAGCAGGCATTGGCATGACGCACAACCTCGGCGGTACGGGCGTGGCCTGCACCGTGCACATCTTGGGGCGTGACGCATGAAGACCGATGACGTACCGCGTTTGAAGGTTTATCAGTGCAGCCAGTGTCAAACCTTGACTCAACGCCAGCCCGTCATCTGTGCTCATTGTTTATCGCGTCAAGTCCATGCAAAAGAGGTCGCTGCCGCAGGCGTGTTGGCCAGTTGGACCACAGTTCGCAAGCCGCCCATGCGCTTCAAGTCTGAAGGCAGTTACCACGTAGGCGTTTTCGACCTGGACAATGGCATGCGTATTTCCGGTCGCTTGTTACACACGCCTGCGGACAAATTGGGTGACCGGGTGATCTTGGTCACTGATGGCTTGCTGCAAACACAAACCCCCACTTTCAAGGTGTCACACGATGGCTGAAATCTCCTATGACAAGCACGGTGCAGTTCGTTTGATCACGATCAACCGCGCCGACAAAATGAATTCCTTGGACTTTGCCGCCAATGATGAGTTGATTGAGGTGTGGCGCGAATTCGACCGCGATGATCAAGCCCGGGTGGCGGTCATCACCGGCGCCGGTGACAAGGCTTTTTGCGCAGGTGCCGATTTGAAAACCTACACCTTGGCATTTGCACAAGCATCGGCTCCGGAGTTTCGAGCCAAATACACCAATGGCCCTGGCTTTGGTGGCATCACCCGCAACTTGGACATTGACAAACCCATCCTCGCTGCGGTGAATGGGTTTGCCATTTCTGGCGGCTTTGAATTGTCTTTGGCATGCGATATGCGTTTTTGCTCTGTGAATGCTGAATTCGCTTTGCAAGACGTCAAGTGGGGTTTTCATGCCTGCGATGGTGGCTTGATTCGCTTGCCCCAGATTGTGGGCATGGGACATGCCATGGAAATTGTGTTGTCAGGCGAGCGCGTGAATGCAGACCACGCGTACCGCATTGGTTTGGTCAACCGCGTGTTTGAGCAGCACGAACTGCTTGCCAAATCAATGGACTATGCACAGATGCTGGCCACCCGTGCGCCTTTGTCGCATCGGTTTGCAAAAGAAGTGATGCGTCGATCGGTGGGCATGCACATGGCCGAGGCCTTGAGTTGGGAGTCACGCTCATTCAGGGATGTGGCTTTCACCGAGGATTTGAAAGAAGGCCTGGCTTCATTCAGGGAGCGAAGAAGCGCTGATTTCAAAGGACTTTGATTCGGTCGGTTCCTCGCGCTGGGGTTCGCACATTTTGTCGCTGTCCCAAACCCATCAATCACCTTCTAATAATGACTGCCGCCATTGATCTGCACACCTTGTCCGGTGATGTGGCTGGCCAAATCCGAGGCGAGGTAGATCATCAAGTTCGCCACCTCTGCAGGTTCTGCATAGCGTCCATCGGGTATGGAGGCCGTGCGTTGAGCTCGCAGTTGTTCGGCAGATCCGCTGGCCTGTGATGCTTCGATGTCGCGCAGCATGTCTGTATCTACTGGCCCAGGACAGACCGCATTGACGCGAATACCTTTGCGTGCAACTTCCAAGGCCGCCGTTTTGGTCAATCCCATGACGGCATGTTTGCTGGCGGTGTAGGGACCGAGTTTGCGTGTTGCAACAAAGGATCCCAAGGAGGCGGTGTTGACCACTGCGCCTTTGCCTTGTGCTTGCATGATGGGGAGCACATATTTCAATCCCAAGAACACGCCGCGCACATTGATGTTCATGACTTTGTCGAACACATCGACGGGATAGTCGACCAAAGAATGAATCTCACCTTGCCATGCTGCATTGTTCATGAAGATGTCGATGCGGCCCCAGTTTTTCATGGCGGTTTGAACATAGTGTTGCACTTGCTCGGGATCGCTGACATCGGCTTGGACAAACACGGCCTCTGCGCCCTTGCTGTGCAGCAGGGATTCGGTTGTGCGTCCTGCCTCAGGGGCCAGATCAACCAGCAAAACCTTTGCACCAACCTCACCCAATGCCAAAGCCACTGCGCGGCCGATACCACCGCCTGCGCCCGTGACCACGGCGACTTGACCAGAAAAATCAATTTTCATGTGTGACCTTGAAATGTTGAAAAAGCAAGCAGGAAGAGTTCCCGAAACGCGACCAAGGGATAACCCTAGTACTGAAAAATTCTTGCAGGTAGATAATCATACTCATCAGTAACTTTGGCAGGGAAGTTTTTTGACAACAAGCAACAACCATCCGAACTGGCCTTCGCTCAGCGACAGGCAGGGGTTGCTGCGCGACAGATTTCCGGTCTGGTCAACGCTCACTCTGGATGGCTTGCTTGCAAAGAACGCCCAAGATTACCCCAACCGGGTTTTTGTGCTGACGGATCGTCAAAGTTGGACCTATGCCCAAATGCATGCATGGTCGACACAATTGGCAGCTGGCTTGTGTCACCTTGGTGTGAAGCCGGGAGACCACGTGGCGTTGTTGATGGCTAATTTTCCGGAATTCATCGCCATCAAATTTGCCATTGCCATGGTGGGCGCCATTGCAGTTCCAATCAATTTTTTGAACAAACGTGATGAATTGGGCTATGTGCTGAAGCAGTCGGACGCGGTCATGCTGATCACCATGGACTCTTTCAGAAACATGCCTTATTGCCGCTATCTTGATGAGTTGGTCCCAGGTTGGCAAGTCCAAGGCGGCGGGGATGAATTCCCTAAATTGAAAAATGTCCTGGTCTTTGCGACAGGTGAAAACGGCAGCGACAACATCAGCAAGCATCTCTTGCTGAACGCCTCATTTGGTGAAGGCTTGGTCTTGCCACCCGGATTTGCACCTGCACCAAACGCCCTCTGCGACATCATCTACACCTCTGGCACCACGGGCTTTCCAAAGGGCGTGATGCTGAGTCACGACATGCTGCTTCGCACAGCGTTTGGCAGTGCCTGGGCACGCGCATTTGAAGATGGCAGGCGGATTGTTTTTTCTCTGCCGCTCTACCATGTTTATGCTTATGTGGAAGGGCTGCTCGCTTGTATGTTCGTGGGGGGATCGGTTGTTCCTCAACTCAAATTCGATGCTACTGCCACCTTGAGTGCCATTGAACAGCATCAAGCCACGGATGTGTTGTTGATCCCCGCCATGACCATGGCCCTGATAGATGCACAAAAGGTTCAACCTTCTCCATTGCACTCACTGCATTCAGTCATTTCCTCAGGCGGGCGGGCCCCAGCTTTCCTTTGGCAAGACATCTTGGACTATTTGCATCCGCAAGAGATCACAACAGGTTATGGGATGACAGAAGTGACGGCCTCTAGCACCGTCACGCGTCCAAGCGATGGCATGACCCGGTGGCTGACGACCAATGGTCGATTGCGGGATGTGGGGCCCGCAGGCGAACCTGCTTTGAACCAGCGACTGGTGGTCTACCGTGTCGTGGATCCCGTTTCAGGACAAGAAATGCCACCAGGACAAGTGGGCGAGTTGCAAGCCAAGGGCCCGGGGGTGATGAAGGCCTATTACAACAAGCCCGATGAAACAGCGGCTGCTTTCACCGCAGATGGCTGGTTGCATACAGGTGATTTGGGTTATTTGGATGCAGAGGACTACCTGACCTTGGTTGGCAGACTGAAAGAGTCCTACCGGTGCGGTGGCGAACAAGTTTTGCCATCCGAAGTGGAAGATGTGCTGATGAGTCATCCTGCTGTGCTTCAAGCGCATGTGGCGCCCATTCCGGACGAAAGAATGGGTGAGGTGGGTGTGGCATTTGTGGTGCTTCGCGACAAGATGAGCTGCGAATCGATTGCACTTGAAGCTTTGTGCAAAGAGCGCTTGGCCCGTTTCAAGCAGCCTCGGCATGTTCTGTTTCTCAGCGCCAGTGATATTCCAACAACGCCTTCAGGGCGTGCGCGTAAATTTTTGCTTTCTCAAATGGCGCTCGAATCATTGGGTTTGATAACCCCTCTTTAACAACGCAATGTCTCCAAAACAAAGGTTATCCAATGTCCATTCACAACGCGACCCCCAACCATGGCCTGATATCCAAAGACACCCCCGTTGGTTTCGAACTCGTAGGGGTCAAAAAGAAAGCTGCGATTCAACTCATGGGCTCTCGTTTGTGGGGACGCTTCAATCCGAATCACTGGGATCCGGTGTATGCCCACCAAACAGGTCTGGCTGCACCCATTCAAACCGGCGAAATGTCTTCTGCCTACCTATCCGAAATGTGTGTGAATTATTTTGGCGCCCACTTTTTTCAAAATGCCCGAATCGTTTGCAAATATGTGGCGTCCACGTTGGCCAATGAAATCATCACCACCTATGGCGTGGTGAAAGAAAAAACGCCGAAAGGCAACGGCTTTCGCTTCAAAGTTGAATTCTGGGCTTCCAACGAAAAAGGTGAAACGAAAACCGTGGGATGGACCGAAGTGGATGTAGGCGTCTAGCAAATGACATCAGATCACAACATGACAACAAGGAACGCCATGACACAAGCGATACAAACAGACAGTTTGCGCCCCATGACCAGCATTCAAATTCAGCAGACGCGTTCGTTTGTGAAAAGTTTGGATGAAGTTTGCCAAACCTACTGGGACATGGTGGAAGTTGGAGATGTTCTATCGCGGGAGTTGCACATCACGCCCGAGTTGGTCATCTTGTACGCAGATGCCGTTGAAGATTACAACCCTTGGTATGAAGGTTGGCGCATGAACACCTGGTATATCCCCGGGGAATCCCCTTTTGGCGGTGCAATCGTCCCCCCATTGATGGTGTCGCACTTTGTGTTGTCAGTTCAATTCGACCACACCAAACCTTTTGCGATTGGCTCAATCCATACATTCCATGACACCGACATTCTTCACCCCATACCGGTCGGTGCCAAGGTTCGAATCAGTGCCCAAGCGATTGATAAATACATCAAACGCGAGCGCCGCTATGTTCGACATGAGGTGAAGGTTGAGGATGTTGATTCTGGTTTGCTCTATATGCGTGAAACCAGAGATATTTTGTCGCTTTAAAGGTCAGTGATGCAAACAGTAGATGTGATCGTGATTGGTGCTGGCTTTGCTGGCTTGCGGGCGTTGTACCGTTTCCGTGGTTTGGGCTACAAGGTCGCTGTATTGGAAGCCAGCGCCGATGTGGGCGGTGTTTGGTACCACAACGGCTACCCTGGCGCACGTTGTGACGTGGAAAGCTTCGACTATTCCTACAGCTTTTCGCCCGAATTGGAGCAAGAGTGGCGCTGGACCGAGCGCTACGCCACACAGCCCGAAATCCTGCGCTATATCAACCATGTGGTCGAACGTTTTGACTTGCGCAAAGACATTCAGTTCAACACCCGCATGACAAACGCGACCTACGACGAACAGGCGGCGCGTTGGACCATCGACACCGAAGACGGCCAAACCATCCAGTCGCAGTTTTTGCTGATGTGCGTGGGCCAGTTGTCCACCACCAAGTCGCCCAGCTACCCTGGCTTACAGAGCTTCAAAGGCGAGGTGATCCACAGCGGTGTCTGGCCCAAGCATGAAGTGACTTATGCGGGCAAGCGCGTGGCCATCATTGGCACTGGTTCCTCGGGCATGCAAATGACGCCCGTCATTGCCAAAGAGGCCAAGCACCTGACCGTGTTTCAGCGCACCGCCAACTACAGCATTCCTGCCGCGAATGCGCCCGTGACGGACGAAGAAGACGCCCAAGTGAAAGCGCATTACCGCGAGCGCCGGGACCGCGCATGGAATTCGGCCACCGGCTTGGGTTTCATGCCCAACAAAACCTCTGCCTTGGATGTCTCACCCGAAGAGCGAGAGAAGGCGTATGAAGCTTCTTGGAACCGCTTGGGCTTTGGGTTTGCGCTCACCTACTACGACATTTTGTTGAACAAGCAAGCCAACGACACGGCCGCAGACTTCATTCGCAAAAAGATTGCGTCTGCGGTGAACGACCCGGTGGTGCGCGACAAACTCATCCCCAAAAACCATGCTTTCGCGGCGCGTCGTCCTTCTGTGGACAGCGGGTACTTCCAGGCCTTCAACCGCGACAACGTCGAGCTGGCCGATGTGCGTGAATTTCCCATCGTCGAGTTCACACCCCAAGGCATCCGCACCGAGGCCAAGTTGCACGAACTCGACATGATCATTTTTGCCACGGGTTTTGACGTGTTCACCGGCTCGTTGTTCAAGCCCGACATCGTGGGCCGCAACGGCATGACCTTGAAGAAAAAATGGGCCGATGGTCCGGTCACCCACCTGGGTGTGGGTGTGTCGGATTTTCCCAATTTATTCATCGTGGTCGGCCCCGGCAGCCCATCGCTGTTGAGCAATGTGATGGTGTCCACCGAAGAGCAAATCGATTGGATGGCCGCTTTTGTGGAACATATGAAAGCGCAAGGCCAGGAGGCTTTTGAAGTGCAGCCCGCCGCCGAAAAAGAATGGGGCCAGCATGTGAACGACCGGGTGAAAGAAACCCTGTACCTGAGCACCGATTCGTACTACAACGGCGCCGAAGTCAAGGGCAAGCCGCGTGTCTTCATGCCGTACTCGGGGGGGGTGCGCGGTTATCGACGCATCCTGCACAAGTGTGCGGCCGAGGGTTACACCGGCTTCAGCTTTTACAAGCAAGCGGCGACACTGGAACAAGTTTGAACCTCCAACGCACACCATGACCAACCCTGAAGACATGCGCGAAGCCATTTCCAACTTGAAACGCGAAAGGATTGTGGCCGCTGCCGTCGAATTGTTTTACAAACAAGGCTATGGCAAGACGACCTTGGACCAAGTGGCCAGCGAACTGCAAGTGACCAAGCCGTTCATCTATGGTCACTTTGATTCAAAGAATGCATTGCTGGCTGAAATTTGCTCTCGCGCCATCAACTTGGCGCACGAATCTTTGAACCGGGTCATGGCGCAAGATGCCTCAGTCACAGAGCGATTGGAAACCGTGGTCACCGACTTTTTAAAAGCGGTCTTGACCCACCAACCACACGCCATGATTTACAGCCGCGAAGAAAAAGAGTTGGCCCAAGTCGACCGCGATGCCATCAACCGTTTGCGCCGCGAGTTTGATCACCGCTTGGTGGATCTGGTGAAGCAGGGCGTCACGGCCGGTGAATTTCAAGTCGAGGATGTGAATCTGACGGCACTCGCGATTGGCGGCATTGTGGGTTGGGCACCGGTGTGGTACCGGGCCAATGGCCGCTTGAGTTTGGAAGAAGTCGTGGCCTACATGGCAAGCATGGTGTTGGCCATGGTGCGAGCCAAGAAAACTCGCAAAGCAAAGAGCAACCCATGAACCAACGCAAATCACAAAGCATGGCTGTCATTGGTGGCGGCACCATGGGTGTGGGCATCGCCTATGTGTTTGCGGTGGCCGGCTGGCAGGTCTATGTGGTCGAGCCCGATGCGCAACGCAGCCTGGGCATGTATCAAACCCTGAAAGACGCGGCTGCGGGTGGTTTGAAGCGCGGCAAGCTGACACCCGAACAAGCCGGGCATGCGTCTGAGGGTGTGCAACGTGTTGCCGCTGTGGCCGACTTGCCGCGATTTTTGGACCTGGTGATCGAGTCCATCCCCGAGCGCTTGGACTTGAAGCTCAAGGTCTTGGCCGACGTGGATCAACGCCAACCCAGGTTGATCGCAACCAACACCAGTGCCTTGTCCATCAACCAATTGGCGCAGGCTGTTTCCGACCCCACGCATTTCTTGGGCATGCATTTCTTCAACCCGGTGTGGTCCTTGCCGATGGTGGAAATCATTCGGGGCGAGCACACCAGCGAACCCGCTTTGGCCATGGCCCGCGCGTTCGCGCAAAGCACCGGCAAAACCACCATCACGGTGCGCGATGTGCCGGGCTTTGCCACCAGCCGACTAGATCTGATTGCTTCCTTGGAAGCCATGCGCATGTTGGAAGACGGCGTGGCCAGCGCCGAAGACATCGACCACGCTTTGGTCACGGCGTACCGCCATCCCATGGGCCCGCTGCGATTGAGCGACATCGTGGGCTTGGATGTGCGTTTGGACATAGCCCGCCACCTGAGCCAAGCCTTGGGGCCGCGTTACGCGCCACCGCGCATCTTGGAAGAGATGGTGGCCCAAGGGCACTTGGGGCAGAAGTCAGGTCGCGGTTTTTTTGAGTGGCCTCACAAGGCTTGATTGATTTTTTTCAAAGTACAACATGTCCACTATTTTCAATTCCTCCCTGGTTGACACCGCTGACCACCACCCGATGTTGCGCGACAGCGTGGCCAAGTTGGTCGGCAGTTTTGGCCGCAAGTATTTCCAAGACGTCGTCAAGCGCGACGCCAAACCCACCGAGCTGTGGAACGCCATGGGCGAAGCGGGCTTTTTGGGCGTGCATATTTCAGAGCAATACGGCGGTGGCGGCAGCGGCTTGGCCGACTACAACGTCATCGTGGAAGAGGCTGCTGCGCAAGGTTGCCCCATGCTGTCTTTGGTGATTGGTTCCATCTGTGCGCCCATCATTGAGGCGCATTGCAGCGAGGCTTTGAAGAATGAATGGTTGCCAGGATTGGCCTCGGGCAAGAAGCGCATGTCCTTTGCCATCACCGAACCGAATGCAGGTACCAACACCCACAAGGTGACCACCACCGCCCGCCAAAACGGCGACGGTTGGTTGCTCAATGGCACAAAGTACTGGACCTCGGGCGTGGATGAAGCCGACGCCATCATGGTGGTCTGCCGCAGCGACATGTTGGATGCACAAGGTCGTCATCAACTGTCGTTGTTCATCATTCCCGCCAACGCACCCGGCATCACCCGCACGCCGATTGAAACTGCGCTGCACGTGCCAGAAACATCCTTCACCATGTTTTTTGACAATGTGCAACTCGGCCCGGAGTGCCTGGTGGGCCAAGAAGGGCAGGGCTTGCGCCAGGTGTTTGCCGGTCTGAACCCCGAGCGTGTTTGTGCGGCGGCCATCAACAATGGCATTTCGCGTTTCGCGATTGAAAAAGGTGCCCAACAAGCCAAAGACCGCTCGGTATGGAGCGTACCGATTGGAGCGCACCAAGGCATTGCCCATCCTTTGGCCAAAGCCTATGTCGCTGTTCAACAAGCCCGCTTGATGACCGCCCGTGCTGCAGCCTTGTCGGATGCCGGTTCGCCCGATGCGGGTGAAGTGGCCAACATGGCCAAATTCGCAGCCGCTGATGCGTCGCTTGAAGCCTTGGACCAAGCGATTCAAATTCACGGCGGCAATGGTTTGGCCATCGAATACGGTTTGGCTGATTTGTGGTTCATTGCGCGATTGCACAAAACCGCCCCAGTGAGCCGCGAAATGATTTTGAATTTCGTGTCAACCCACAGCCTGGGCTTGCCCAAAAGCTATTGAGCCACACCATGTACCCCAGCTACGCCCAGATGCTTCGCCAGCTCGCGCAAGACCAACCGTCCGCGCCTGCCTTGACGTTCGAGGGCGAGACCTGGACGTTTGCGCAATTGCACGAACGCAGCTCGCAAACGGCGAATGCCTTGCAAGCAGGGGGTGTGGGTGTGGGCGACCGCGTGGCCTTGCTGACAAAAAACTGCGCCGAGTGTTTCGAGCTCATGTTTGCGTGCAACAAAATTGGCGCCATCCTCACCGGTTTGAATTGGCGATTGGCCCCATTGGAAATACAAGCCATCGTGGCTGATGCACAACCCAAGGTGATCGTCACATCCCCAGGTGAAGCGCACTTGCTTACCGATGCGACCAAGCAGTTGCCCGGTGTACAGAAGGTATTGACACTGGGCGATGAATACCAAGCCTGGCGTGGTTCAGAGGGCCATGCCGACCCCGGCCACGAAGGTGCGCCTGATGAAGTGGCCTTGCTGTTGTACACATCCGGTACCACCGGTTTGCCCAAAGGTGTGATGCTGACCAACCAAGGCATGTCGTTCACGCAACGCTTGGGTGTGCTGTGGGGCATGGGCCCAGACTGCGTCAATTTGGTGGCCATGCCCATGTTTCACATCGGTGGTTGCGGCTATGGCACCAGCGCCATGACCGTGGGCGGCCACACCATCCTGATGCGCGAAGTCAACACCTCCAAAATGGTGGAACTCATTGCACAGCACCGGGTCACGCACACCTTCTTGGTGCCCACCGTGGTGCAATCCTTGTTGGATGTGCCTGGTGTGATGCAAGCCGATTTGTCCAGCTTCAAATGGTTGATGTATGGCGCAGCCCCCATGGGGGATGTGCTGTTGCGCCACGCCATGGACATGCTGCGTTGCGAATTCATCCAAGCCTATGGCATGACCGAAACCTCGGGCTCGGTGGTCTTGTTGCCACCTTCCGACCACGAACCGGAAGGCCCACGTGCCAAGTTGTTGCAATCGGTCGGACGCGCTGTCGATTGGGTGCAGTTGCGCGTGGTGAACCCCACGACACAACAAGATGTGCCCACCGGCGAAGTTGGTGAAATTTGGATCCAGTCTGAGATGCTGATGAGCGGCTACTGGCGCAAGCCTGCTGAAACCGCCGAAACGATCCAAGCCGGCGGATGGTTGCGTACCGGCGACGCGGCGTATTTGGATGACGAAGGCTACATTTATTTGTTCGACCGCTACAAAGACCTGATCATTTCGGGCGGTGAAAACATTTACCCCGCCGAAGTGGAAAACGTCTTGAACGGCCATGCGGCTGTGAAAGAAGTGGCGGTGATGGGTGTACCCCATGAGAAATGGGGCGAGACACCGCGTGCGGTGGTGGTGTTGCGACCTGGCATGACCGCCAGCCCCGCCGAACTCATCGCCTTCACCCGTGAACGTTTGGCGCATTACAAATGCCCCAGCTCGGTGGTGTTTGCCGAGGTCTTGCCGCGCAACGCATCAGGCAAGTTGCTCAAGCGTGAATTGCGCCTCACCCATGCAGGGCCTGCGGCATGACCAACACTGTCATGCCCAATCAAACACCAGTGCAGTTGTTGCGCCGTTGGGTGGTGGACTATTTCAACAGCCACGACAGCAGCGTGGCCGCACAATTCATCGTGCCCAACTATGCGTTGGAAATTGGCGACCACATCTTTGCAGGGCGCGACGAGCAATGGTTGCCTGCGGTAGAACAGCAAATGCAAGCCTTCCCGGGCATGGGCATGACCGTGCACCACGTGGTCAGTGCTGAAGACCGGGTGGCGGTGTATTTCAGCGAACACGGCGCATCCAACGGGCGCATGGCGGTGTGGTCGGGTGTGGGCATCTATCGCTCGAACGGCCAACAACTCACCGGTTGCATTGCGCAAGAAGACTACATGACCCGGCAACGCCAACTCAAAAGCGGCGTCGCTGATACGGTAGAAGCGCCTGCTGTCAGCCCTTGGGACACGCAGCCCTTGGCGGCCAACCCCATGGCCGAAGCCGTGGTGCGCAATGGGTTGTCGCAATCATGGCCACCCTCCTTGAACACCGTGCGTTGTGATGATGAACACATCACTGGTGTGCCGTTGGTGTTTGAAGTCCAGTCGGTGGAGTTCACCGAGTTGTTTTCGTCGGGCGATGACGTGGCGTTTCATGCGCGACAAACCGGCTGTTACCAAAGCGGTTTTGCAGGTATCGCATCCACCACAAGCAGCATGCTGCTCAATGTCAACGGTATCTTGCGTGTGCAAGATGGCCAAGTGGTGTCGGGTCGCATCATCCGCGACCGCAGCGGCCTGAAAGCGCGTTTGCAAAGGGACTTGAAGCCATGAGCCACACCGTCACCACCGAGCGCGATGGCCCTGTGTGGGTCATCACCATTTGTCGCCCTGAGATGCGCAACGCCATCGACCGCGCCACTTCCGAAGCGATAGCCCAGGCGATGGACGATCTCGACAGCGACCCCGATTTGCGTGTCGGCATCCTCACGGGTGCGGGGGGGCATTTTTGTTCTGGCATGGATTTGAAAGCCTTCTTGCGCGGCGAACGTGTCGAATTGCCGGGCAGGGGGTTGGCGGGCATCATCGAGACGCCGCCGCGCAAACCTGTGATTGCTGCCATTGAAGGCTATGCATTGGCAGGGGGTTGTGAAATCGCCTTGGCCTGTGACCTGATGGTGGCAGCCGACAACGCACAGTTTGGTTTGCCTGAAGTCAAACGCGGTTTGATGGCGGGCTCGGGTGGGTTGATGCGTTTGCCACAACGCATTCCGCGTCAAATCGCGATGCACTATGCACTCACTGGCGACCTCATGCCCGCAGTGGAAGCGCGTCAATGGGGCTTGGTGAACCAACTCAGCGCACCCGGTGAAGCCTTGGCTGCTGCCAAAACATTGGCCCACAAAATTGCGGCCAATGCACCCTTGGCTGTGCAGATCAGCAAAAAAGTGGTGGCCGAGTCTTTGCATTGGCCAGCAGATGAACGCTTTCAACGGCAAAACGCCTTGCTGGAAACCATCATCCATTCGAATGATGCACGCGAAGGTGCCTTGGCCTTCAGCGAAAAACGCCCGCCGGTGTGGACGGGCAATTGATGCGCCGGATACCGCCAACACCCCACCAACAAACCCACCAGGAGACCCCATGACCGCTTCAACATTTGCTTTTTCCAACCAGGCCCGAAGCTGGGGCCTGCTGCTGTCAGCTACTTTGTGCAGCCTCGCGGCGTGGGGACAAGATGCACCGCAAGACGGCGTTTACAAAGACCGCATCGACTGGGGGGTGCTGATGGACATGAGTGGACCCACTTCGGCCTCGCAAGGCATTTGGGTTCATGGTTTTCGCGACCACATGCGCAAGATCAATGAAGCCGGTGGCATCAACGGTCGCAAGATCAATGTGCTGGCCGAAGACAACCGGTTCAACCCCGCGACCGACAAAATCGCGTTTGAAAAATTGGTGAGCCAAACCCCGGTGATTGCCATCTCGGGCATGGGCACCTCGGTGTCGCAAGTGGCCTTGGCCCCAACGATCAAAGCCGGTAAGGTGCCGATTGTCGGCACCTACACAGCCACCAAGGCGCTGTCTGAACCAGTGTCACCCATGGTCTACAACGGCTTTTGTGGTTACAAGCAAATGGCGCAAGCGGGTGTGGGTTACCACGTGGACAAACTCAAACTCAAATCTGCCAAGGTGGTGACCTTGGCGATAGAAACGGCTGGTGGCAAGGAATACCACGACTATGTGGCCGAAGCGGTGGGTAAGTTGGGTGGCTCTGCTTCCCACTTGACGGTGAAAGTGACGGCGGTGGACATGACGCCGCAAATTTTGGAAATCATGAAGCTCAAGCCCGATTTCATCACGGTGTATGGCGTGTCCAACACCGCCATCCTGACGATGAAAGGCTTGGCCCAATACGGTTTGAACATCCCCACCTTTGGCATCACCTACTTGGGTGCGCCGCAAATGTTCCAAAGCATGGGCAGTGCAGCTGCCGCCAACTACAAATTCATCAGCTGCTTTACGCCAGGTGGCGCCGATCAAACACCGGGCAACAAAGCCTTGTCTCAGTATGCCGACACGATAGGCCGAGGTGACATGAAGCAAGACATCAACTATGTGGCTGGCTGGATCAGCGCTCAAATGGCGGCTGAAGCTTTGGCCAAGTTGGGTAAGAATCCCACGCGAGCTCGTTTGATTGAAACCTTGTCCAAAGGGTTCACAGTGAACACCCAAGGCTTGACCGCGCCAATCACCTACACGCCCACCAACAACACCGGACCGGTGGTGTTCAAGTTGATTGGCTATGACTTTGCTGTGAACAAGTTCAAGGCCTACGGTGAGTTTGCCGACTACGAAAAATACACCCGCTGATACAGCACACAACCCAGAGATATCACCATGTTTGAACAAGTCTTCTTCAGCGGCCTGGCCTTGGGCAGCATTTATGGCCTGGTCGCTCTGGGCTTTGCCGTGATTTTCAAAGCCACGGATGTGTTCAATTTTGCGCAGGGCATGTTCGTGGTCTGCGGCGCATACTTCGCCGTCACGGCCATTTCCATTTTGCAACTTCCCTTTCCGCTGGCCATCTTGTTCATCATTGGCGCGGCTGCTTTGTTGGGTGTGTTGATCCACATGGTGTTGATTCAGCCCTTGTCGGGTCGGCCCATGCTCTCCGTCATCATGCTGACCATTGCTTTGTCGATTGCACTTCGCGCCTTCATTGAAATTGTGTTTGGTCCACAAGGGCGTTCTCTCACCACACCTATGCCCACAGGTGTCTTGATGCTTGGTGAAGTGCGGATTTCCTATTTGCACCTGACAGCTGCCTTGGTCAGCTGGGTCTGCATGGCAGGGTTTGGTTTGTTTTTTCGATTCACCTCGGTGGGCTTGCTCATGCGAGCTTGCGCCGACAACCACGAAGCGGCCGTGGTTTCAGGCGTGAATGTGAACACCATGAATCGCTTGGCCTGGGGGATTGGCTCCACCTTGGCTGCCGTGGGAGGCGTGTTTTTGGGGCAGTTGCAAATTGCCTCTACTGAACTCGAGGGCATTGGGTTGTTGGCCTTGCCAGCGGTGGTGATTGGCGGGATGCAAAGCATTCCGGGCGCCATCATTGGCGGCTTGTTGGTGGGCATCATCGAGCAAATGGCCTCCACCTACATCTCGCCCAAATCGAGTGACATCGTGATTTATGTCTTGTTGCTGCTCATCCTCATGGTGCGACCCTGGGGCTTGTTTGGTCAACGCGAACTGGGCCGGGTTTAAATCAGCATGAACAAGACCTCCAAACCCTCGCTCAGTGCAGGCGCATGGCTGTGGCTGTTGTTGTGCGCCGCCGTCTTGGCCTACCTGCCCACGTTGTTGACCGAGCGTGCCTTCTTTGGCATTCCTTTGTCCAACACCCAGTTGTTGAACCTGGGTCTGAGTCAAATCAACCTGATGTTGATTTCAATGTTGGGCGCACTGTCCCTCAACTACCTCACGGGTTGTGCAGGGCTCATTTCCATTGGCCATGCCGCCTTCTTTGCCACAGGCGCGATGGCAGCTGCCGTGTTTGACACCCAACTCGGTTTGCCGTTTCCCTTGGTCTTGTTGGCTGCTGCGCTGGCCGGTGCCTTGGCTGGGACCTTGGCCGGCTTGCCTTCATTGCGTGTGCGCGGTTTGTACTTTGTCTTGTCCACCTTGGCCGTTCATTACGTGGTGGCCTATGTGTTTTTGGAATACCAATTCAAATACTTTGACGTTGTCGGCATTCCCTATGCCACGCCGCGCATTGGCGGGTTCGAGCTCAACACGCCTGTGCGTTGGTATGCCTTGTTGTTGCCTCTGGTGGTATTGGTGTACTTGGGCTTACAAGCCAGTTTGCAGAGCCGCGAAGGCCGCGCCATGTTGGCCATGCGGGACCATGAATTGGCTGCCACTTCGGTTGGGGTGGATGTGCGCATTCTGCGTTTGAAAGCCTTTGGGCTGAGTTCGGCCATTGCGTCGGTGGCCGGTGCTTTGTTTGCCTACTACCTGTCCAATGTCACCTCAGAAGCCTTCAATATCCTCTTCGCCATCCAGTTCATTGCGATGATCATCATTGGTGGCATGGGCTCTTTGTCTGGATCATTGGTCGGCGCGGCCATTTGGTTGTTGTTGCCGTCCATCATCGGTGGCTTGTCACCTCAGTCGAGTGAAGGCAACGAATTTTTAGGCAAATTGTTGGTCGAGCACCGGGCCCAGTTGGTGCAATTGATCTTCAGCATCTTGGTGATCGTGTTCCTCATCTTCGCGCCGGGTGGTGTAGCGGGTTTGGCCACAAGCTTGAAAAACGCATGGCAGGCATGGAGGACAAAACCATGAGCACCGTGCTGGACATACAAAACCTCAGTGTGGCTTACAACCGCAAGGGCTTGGCCTTGGAAGACGTCAGTTTGCAAGTGCCGCAAGGCGGCATCGTGGCACTGCTTGGAGCCAATGGCGCTGGCAAATCCACACTCATTCGTGCCGTCACCGGCTTGCTCGGTTTGCACCATGGCCAGATCACCGGCGGACAAGTGCACATGCTGGGTCAGTTGGTGTCTGGTTTGCCAGCCCACCGCTTGGTGCGTTTTGGCATGGGACAAGTCCCCGAGGGTCGCTTGGTCTTCAAGCAATTGAGCGTCGAAGACAACCTGTTGGTGGGTGCCGCCGTGTTGCCGCGTGCCCAGGTGAAAGACGGCCTGGATGCGGTCTACCATTTGTTTCCGCGTTTGCTTGAGCGGCGCACACAAGCAGCAGGCTGGATGTCGGGTGGCGAGCAACAAATGCTGGCCTTGGGCCGCGCCATGATCGCCAAACCCAAACTCTTGTTGGTCGACGAGTTGTCCTTGGGTTTGGCACCACTGATCGTGGCCGACATTTACAAACAGCTGCGCGTGATTGGTGACACCATGGGTACCGCCATGTTGGTGGTGGAACAAAACGCCAAGCTCGCCCTCTCGTTTGCCCAGTCGGCTTATTTGCTGCAGCAAGGTCGGGTGGTGTTGTCGGGCAGTGCAGACATGGTGGCCGCCAGTCCCGAAATGAAAACCTCGTATTTGGGTGAAGCCCGCCAGACAGGGGAGGCCAGCGCATGAACACACCGATGTTGATCATCTCCAGCCTGGTGATGCGCTTTGGCGGAATCACCGCCTTGAACGACGTGTCGTTCAGCTTGGCGCAAGGCCAGATCACGTCCTTGATTGGCCCCAATGGTGCGGGCAAAACTACCTTGTTCAATTGCATCACCGGCATGTACACGCCCACCTCGGGGCAGGTGCAGTTCAACAAACAAGACATCACGGGCTTGGCTGCGCACCAAATCGCGCGACAAGGCATGGCCCGCACTTTTCAAAACCTGGCTTTGTTTGGCGGCCTGAGTGTGCTGGAAAACCTGATGACCGGTGTCTACTTGAAAGGTTCTTCAGGCTTGTTGCAAGGCGTGTTCACCAGCCCGCAAGCCCGCCGTGAAGAACGTGCAGCCGAAGCTGCTGCCATGGACATGCTGGCCTTCTTAGGCATGCAAGACATGGCCGATGCCTTGCCTGCTGAACTGAGTTATGGCCGTCAAAAACAAGTGGAGTTTGCCCGCGCCTTGATGCAACAGTCCAAGTTGGTGTTGTTGGATGAACCCATGGCTGGCATGAGCAGCGCCGAAAAAGACAGCATGTCGGCTTTGATTCAAAAAGTGCGACACACCTTGGGCATCAGTTTTTTGATTGTGGAGCACGACATCCCGGTGGTGATGGACTTGTCCGACAAGATCGTGGTGCTCGACTTTGGCCAAAAAATTGCTGAAGGACTGCCGCAAGAAATTCAAAACGACCCCGCTGTGATCGCTGCCTATTTAGGCAGTGAGCACTGATATTTTTCTATTTTTATTGGAGCAGTCCCCATGAGAGAAGCCGTCATCGTATCCACCGCCCGCACCGGCATTGGCCGTGCCTTCAAAGGTTCTTTGAACCACAGCAAATCGCCCAGCATGTTGGGTCATGTGATTGCGCAGGCCGTTCAACGTGCAGGCATTGAAGGTGCTGAGGTGGAAGACGTGGTCATGGGGACGGTGCTCACCAGCGGCACGGCGGGCATGAACCTGGCGCGTAACGCGGCTTTGGCTGCTGGCTTACCGGTCACGGCCCCTGGTCAAACCATGGACCGGCAATGCGCTTCTGGTTTGATGGCGATTGCCACAGCCGCCAAGCAAGTCATGGTGGACGGCATGGATGTGGTGGTGGCTGGTGGCCAAGAGAACATCACGGCTGAACAAAAAGCTTACTTCGAGAGCGCCATGGCCAGCAAAGACGCACATCTTGAACAACGCGTTCCCCATGTCTACATGCCCATGCTGATGACCGCCGAGTTTGTGGCGAAGAAATATGGCATCAGCCGTGAAGCGCAAGACTTGTATGCATTGCAATCGCAGCAGCGCACGGCGCAAGCCCAGCAAGCCGGTCGCTTCAACCAAGAAATCGTGTCCTATGCCACGCAAATGGCGGTGGCCGATAAAGCCACGGGCGCTATCAGTTTGAAAGACGTGGTGTTGGACAAAGACGAAAGCAACCGCCCCGACACTGTGCTCGAAGGTTTGACCTCCTTGAAGCCAGTGATTGAAGGCGGCGTCATCACCGCAGGAAACGCCAGTCAGTTGTCCGATGGCGCCAGTGCTTGCGTGGTGATGGACGCAGGCTTGGCCGAGCGTCGAGGTTTGCAAGCGCTGGGCATTTACCGTGGCATGACAGTCGCTGGTTGTGCGCCTGAAGAAATGGGCATTGGTCCCATCTACGCCGTGCCCAAATTGCTGAAACAACACGGTTTGAAAGTGGACGACATTGGTCTGTGGGAGTTGAACGAAGCCTTTGCCTGTCAAGCCATTTATTGCCGGGATCAACTCGGCATCAACCCCGAGATCTACAACGTCAACGGTGGTGGCATTTCCATCGGTCACCCCTATGGCATGACAGGTGCAAGGTTGGTGGGCCATGCGCTGATCGAAGGCAAACGCCGTGGCGTGAAATACGTGGTCGTCACCATGTGCGTTGGTGGCGGCATGGGTGCGGCTGGGTTGTTTGAAGTCGCTTAAGCTTATTGGATAAAAGGGGGGTCCACATGCCACGTCGATTTGTTGATTTATCCATTTATTTGGAAAACGATGTGGTGAGTGATCCACCCGCGTATGCCCCGCGCATCGAGTACCTGACCCATCAAAACACGGTGTCACAAATAGAGCCATTTTTCCCGGGCTTGAAAAAAGAAGACTTGCCCGACGGGGAAGGCTGGGCGGTGGAGTTTGTCAAACTCTGCACCCACAACGGCACGCATCTGGATGCGCCTTACCACTACCACTCCACGATGGATCAGGCGTCAGGCGAAAAAAAGCCCGCCATCACCATTGATGAAGTGCCGCTGGAGTGGTGCTTTCAACCCGGGGTGAAACTCGACTTCCGTCATCTGCCCGATGGTCATGTGGTCACCGCAGCTGAAGTGGATGCCGAACTCAAGCGCATCAGTCACACGTTGTCGCCGCTGGAAATTGTGGTGGTCAACACGCGGGCAGGCATGCAATACGGACAACCCGACTATGTCTCCTGTGGCTGCGGCATGGGCTACGAAGCCACCATGTATTTGCTGCAGCAGGGTGTGCGATTGACCGGCACGGATGCCTGGAGTTGGGATGCGCCGTTTGTGCACACCGCGCAAAAATATGCAGACACCGGCAACGCGGCGTTGATTTGGGAAGGCCACAAAGCGGGCCGAGACATTGGCTATTGCCACTTGGAAAAACTGCACAACCTGGAAGCCTTGCCCAGCAGCGGTTTTTACATCAGCTGTTTTCCCCACAAAATCCGTGGTGCTTCTGCTGGCTGGACCCGTGCCGTTGCAATTTTTGATGATGCTTTGCTTGCTGCGCAGCATCCCCAAGCTTGAAACTTGATCCTCACCAAACAGCGCGGGCCTTGCCCTACCTGCGGCTGTCTCAAACCATTGCGGCTTTATTGCTGGACACGTCGGTTGTGGTGCCGCCGCGTTTGGTACAGCGCTTGTCGAACGCGGGCAGTTTGTTTGTCATGCCCGCAGGCGATGCCCAACTGGCCATCACCAAGCTGATCACCTGGGTCCCAGACAACCCCTCGCGGGGAATGCCCGCCATCCAAGGTGAAGTGATGGTGTTTGATGCCCGTGATGGCAGGTTGTTGCACCTGCTGGATGGCCCCACGGTGACCGCGCACCGAACAGCGGCTGTGTCCTTGCTCGCCGCACAACACCTCGCGCCTCATCCCCAGGGCCGTTTGTTGCTGGTGGGTGCTGGGGTGCAGGCCAAAGCGCATTTGCATGCATTTGTGCAAGGGCTTGGTGTGCAAGAGGTGTTGGTGGCTTCGCGCACACGCGAAAGTGCCCAAGCCTTGGTGGACGAAGCGCAGTCCTTGGGCGTGAGCGCCGCCATCGCTGACAGCGCTGACCAAGCTTTGGCTGACTGCAGTTTGGTGGTCAGTGCCACCACTGCGCATCAAGTGGCCCTGCGTGCCCGTCCTCGTGACGATGCATTCATTTGCGCCATTGGGGCCTTCACACCTGCCATGGTGGAATGGGCACCCGAGGTTTGCAGGCATGTGGCGGAACATGGCCGGGTGGTGGTGGACTCCCGAGACGCCGACCATGAAGCTGGCGACTTGTTGCAAGCGGGCTTGGATGTGGCGCAATATCTCAGCTTGCAAGATGTGGTGCGTGGGCCCTCGGCCCTGGACACTGGCCCATCAGGTCCGGTGTTTTTCAAAAGTTGTGGCTGGGCAGGCTGGGATTTGGCAGCGGCCCGGTGTGTGGTGCAGGCGCTGGGTTGAATGCATCAGCAAGCCAGCAGACAGCCCTTGCTCAGTCGTTTTCCAAGGCCACCAAACTGTTGAGCAAAGCGGTCTGAAAGCGTTGGGGGTTTTGAACATGCGGTGCATGACCCAAATCTGGAAACAAGACCAACTTGGCATTGGGAATGATCTTCACGGTTTTGAGTGACATCTCGCGGTAGTTGCCCAAAGCGGATTTCAGAGGCTCAGGTGCCAAATCGCGACCAATGGCTGTCGTGTCTTGTTCACCAATCAACAACAAGGTGGGCACCTTGAGATTGGGGAATTCGTACAAAACCGGTTGATTGACAATCATGACAAAGGTCAAGGCGGAATGCCATGCCACGGTTTCTTTGCCGGGACCGCGGTACATGCCTGCGATCATTTGTATCCAAGGCTCGTATTCGGGTTTCCAAACGTTCGCGTAGTACGTGCTTTTCTGGTAGTTGCGCATGCGCTCATCGGTTTGCTGCAACTCACGTGCATGCCATTGATCCAAGGTGGGCATGGGCACGCCCATGGCTTTCCAATCTTCCAAGCCCAAGGGATTGATCATCACCAATTGAGTCACTTCCTTGGGAAACTTCAAGGCATAACGCGTGGCCAACATGCCGCCCATGGAATGCCCCACCACGGTGGCTTGGCTGATCTTCAAGGATGTCAACAAGGCATGCGTGTTGTTGGCCAGTTCGTCAAAGCTGTAGTCATAGTTGAGGGGTTTGCTGGATTTGCAAAACCCGACTTGATCGGGCGCAATCACCCGCAAGCCAGTTTGTTGCAACTTGATGGCTGTTTCATGCCAGGTTGCGGCACAGAAATTTTTGCCATGCATCAACACCACAACCGGTGCATTCGGCTTGGCTGCTGGGTAGTCCAAGTAGGCCATTGTGATTGGCTGGTTGGCGGCGATGAAATCAAAATACCGCACAGGCGCTGGGTATTCAAAGCCCTGCAATTGCGGTCCATAAACAGGCACATCTGCCCGAGCGGTCAGGCTGGCCAACAGGCAGATCCATGCGAATAAATTTTTCATGCCGGAGTTATAGCGCATGTCATGGACAAGTTGCCCATTGACGCTGGTGCGCAAAGCCCAATATCATGGGTCTGGCCCAAGACACTGAAGGACCTCCATGACTGCTGAATACATTGTGATCTGCGTGTATCTTTTTGCTGGCGTTTGTTTTGGGCTTGTCACTTTTTCTCATCGGCACTTGTTCAGCGAAGGACCCACCAAGTCGGACAGTGCAGATGCAAGCTCGGTGCTTGAGGGCCGCGCTTTTTGGGTCTTGATCGCCACATGGCTTTGGCCCATCTTGGTGCTCACGGGCATCAACACTGCGTTCATCTTGGCCAAGCGCCAAAAGCAGTTGAAAAAGTAAGTCAACTTTTTTTGATCTGTTAAGCCAATGCAATTGCCACATTTCATGCCGCTGTTCATCTTGCGGGCTCTGTTGTTCTCTCTGGCAAGCCTCTTGTGGACCCCGCTCAGCTGGGCCTTGACCGAGGCACAAATCATCCAAGCCTTGAGCTTGCCGCAAAACAGCACAGGCAACATTGCCGATGCTGTTGAAGAAGCCACAGGTGCCCGTGGCTGGATGTCGTCAGACATGAAACCCATTTTTGATGCCCGAGTAGTCGGTCGGGCCGCCACCGTGGTGTTGCGACCTGTTTTGAAAAATGACGATCGCAAATACCCCAATCTGGCTTTAGAGCTGCTGGATCAGGCCCCAAAAGGTTCGATATTGGTGTTTGTCATGCAAGACGGCCCAGACATCGCTGCCATGGGCAATTTGATGGGCACCACGGCCAAGGTCAGAGAACTGGCTGGTGCTGTGATCGATGGCGCGGTGCGTGATGTCGCCGAATTGAAGCGGATGGGCTTTCCAGTGTGGTCACGCCGAGTCAGCCCTGCAACCTCGGTTGGCCGCATGGTTGGTGCAGAAAAGCAAGTGCCGGTTCGCTGCGGGGACATCATGGTCCATCCCGGCGATTACATCGTGGGTGACACCGATGGCGTGGTGGTCGTGCCAGCTGCTGCCGCCATGCGCGTGATTGAATTGCTCAAGCAATACGATGACAAAGAATCCAAGATGCTGACCATCATCGAAAAAGAAAAATCCATGCTCAAGGCGCTGGAAATTTACAACCGCTACTGAACCAGGTTCAGATGGTCATGCCACCATCCACCGAATAGGCTTGCCCGGTGGTGAATTGCGACTCGTCACTGGCCAAAAAAACCACGATCGGCGCAATCTCATGGGCTTGTGCCAAGCGCCCCATGGGTTGACGCGCCACAAAGTCTTTGCGAGCTTGCACTGGATCGGCGTGGCTGTTGATGCGGTCTTGCAACGAGGGTGTGTCCACGGTGCCTGGGCAAATGGCATTGCATCGAATACCTTGTCGCACATGGTCGGCCGCAACCGCCTTGGTCAGGCCAATCACAGCCGCTTTGCTGGCGCCATACACAAAGCGGTTTGGCAAGCCTTTGACACTCGAGGCCACACTGGCCATGTTGATGATGCTGCCTCCGCCTTGGGCGATCATCTTGGGGAGAGCCGCTTGAATGGCCCAAAACTGCGAGCGCACATTCAAGTTGAAGGCCAGGTCCCAGTCCTCGTCGGTGGCGGTCAAGGCGGTGCCACTGTGCACAAAGCCTGCGCAATTGAACAACACATCAATGCGTTCCATGAGGGCGATTTGCGCAGCGATGGCTGCCTTGTCCATCACGTCCAACACCGCTGTGTGGACATGCTTCATGCCCTTGTAAGGCTCTAACAAAACCGGGTTGATGTCGGTGGCCCAGACCGTGGCACCTTCGGCCAGCATGGCCATGGCGGTGGCCTGACCAATGCCTTGACCGGCAGCTGTGATGAGGATGTGTTTGTCAAGTAGTCGCATGGCTTGTCCTGAATGTTGAAAGCCCTTGGGGCCATCGAGGGTTTCAGAGCTTAACTGAAGCGCCTGGGTTCGGTCGCAAAGCCAGCAAACTGACGGCAGAGATGGTCAGGGAAAGGCAAATTCCACTGGGCAAATCGAGATACCAGGACAAGCCCAGCCCACCACCAACCGCCAAACCTAATGCGGCACTTGAAAGCAGGGCGGAAAAACGCTCAAACAACAAGGCTGGACCGATCAACAAAACAAAAACCAAAAACACCCCCAAGGTTTGAACCATCAGGCTGGCCACGACGGCGAACATGCCATAGAAGATCATGTCCGCGGCCAATACGCTTCGTTTGAACCAAAACAAGATGGAAACCACCACACCGCTGACAACGGCAATCAGGGCATCCGTGCCATCGCTCCAAAGCAGATCGGCTGCCAAGAGTTGTTGCAAATCATCTTTGCCATGGGGGCTGAATTGAGCGGCCAACAAGGCCAGCGATGCGCCCAAGATATAGATCAAGCCGATGAGCGCTTCGCGCCGCTGGGGCCACCATTGACAAATCTTGGCCACCAAGGCCGCGCTGCAAAGTGCCCCGGCGACCGATGCACCCAGCAAAATGCCATCATCGTGGGTATGGTGAAACACTTGCAGCCACAAAGTGGCCGCTGCAGCGGCTTGTGCCACCGCAAGATCAATGAACACTACGCCACGATGCAGCACTTGCCTGCCCAAGGGCAAGAGAGCGAGCGCACCACCGAAAAGCGTGATCAGGGGAAATATGAACCAGTCATCTGTCATGCAGTGTCAATCTGGCCGCTGGCTCAGGGTTGAAAGAAGTTGATCAAACCAGTCGATCAATGCCGTGCCAGACATGTTGGTCACTGTTGCGGGTAAAACCAACATGGGGATGCCTTGAGCGCTGTCTTGACGCGATAACCATTGTGCAGGTCGTTTGTCATGGTGTTGGGCAATCACGATGGCAAACGGCTGTGACTGTTGGATCTGTTTGCGAATGCGTTCAAGGTGAACGGGGGTGGGTGCCATGCCAGGTTTGGGCTCTAAATCAGCCCCCATCTGAATACCCAACCACTGCCAGAGATAGCCAAAACTGCTGTGCTGTGTCACCACCGTGCGTCCTTGCAAATGCTGGGCTTGTTTTTCCCAGCGAACTATGCCCGCTTGCATGGACTTTTCAAACGTCTTGTAGTTGTCTGCAATTTGTTTGCCATCTTGGGGATGGAGCTGGATCAATCGCTCATGCAGGGGTGCCGCGACTTGCAGCAAACGCTTGGGGTCTGCATGCAGGTGTGGATTGCCCTCGGGATGGACATCCCCTGAAAAGGGGGTGATGGCGCCCGCATACGGGTTGATCAGCGTCACGAACTTGGAGGCGTAGAACATGGTCGGTTGACCGTCTTGCACCTTGGGGTTGCCAGCGCGGGCTTGCAACACCGGCAACCAGCCAGATTCCAAACCTGCACCAGTACAAACAGCAAGGTCTGCTTGCCGAAGTTTGGCAATCAACGAGGGTCTGGCTTCCACATGATGCGGATCTTGCAAATGGTTGGTGGCTGCAAACACCTCAGCCTTGGGGTACAAAGCTTTGGTGAGGGCGCCCCATTCTGGTTCACAGGCAAACACCGTGAAAGCTTGCACCAGATTGCCAGCCAGCAAGAGTCCGCTGCATACGGCGAACTTAAAAACTGTGCGCACCGTGGGCTCCAAAACCAATCACCAATTGCAGTTGAACCACATTGGACGCTGTATGGGCAAACACCTCGCTGGCCGCTTCACCGGCACTGCTTTGACGACTGAACTGAATGCGGTAGGTTTGGTTGTGGCTTGGCTTGTAGGCCAGCATCAAAGTTGTTTCACGCAAACGGGCTGCAGCGGCTTCAGGTTCAGTTTCACCTTCATGCACCTCGGGTTTGTTGACGGCCAATTCGTCACTTCTCAGACCCAATTCCCATGCGGGGTGAAACCGCCACACAGCACCCAAGGATGACGCGGTGTGTCGTTGCGATGTCAATTCTGGATGGATGCCGGTGATCCGTGCGTTTTCCCAGAACAGTTTCACCTGGTTGTTTTTCGGGTTGCCATCCGGTGCCCATTTGTAGACCAGATCGGTCATGTAGAGATGTTGACCACTGAATTGAGCGCCATGAGCATGATCGTGTTCCTCCTCCGCACCGTGCTCATGGGCATGGGCCTGGCGTCTGTTGTTCAGGTAGGACAAGCCCAGTTGCCAACTGTTGCTGGGGTTGAGATCAGCCCCCGTTTTCATTGAAAAGGTGTAGGCACCTGGCGATTTCTTGGTTTCGGCTTCCTTGATGAGTTGCTCTCCCATGAAAGTCTCAACCCCCAAGCGCAGGTAAAACGGCGTGGGTGCTGTCCAATTCAATCGCAATCCATCGTCATACCAATGGCCGCCCAAAAAGCCGCGATAGAGCAATGGGCGTTCTGAGAAATCATCCGCATGAGGATGTTGTTCATTCAGATAGCCTATTTGAGACGAAAACCTGCCCACTCTGGCTTGCAATCCAGCGGGCAGGGTCTTGGTTTCGACCCATGCATTTTCCAAATGGGTTTCAACATCACCATCTTTGGTGTGCACAGCTGCTGAAATCTCCGCGTTCAAGGCGCTGCCAAGTGCGCCACGGGCCACCAAATCACTGTGGCCAAGTTGCAAGTCTTTGCCACGGGCGCCGAGTTCGAGTTCTTTGGAGGTGTTGGCCACGTCCAAGACGGCGCCAAATTCCCAGCCAGGGGTTGTTTCTGCATGCACCATGACAGGCATCAGCAAACAGCCGATGCACGCACTCAGCGCTGTCGGTTGAAAAATCGTTTTGAACATGCTCATTCCTTGAAAATAAAAAGGTGAGCTTATCTTAACGCAAATGCATTCTCATTAGCAATAGCCTTGCAAGCTGTGAAAGTCAGCTTCAGCCCTTGTTGAAAACGGCGTCCACCGGCAATTGCATGGCCGAAGCGAGTTGATTGGTTTTTCCCGCCAATGCAATCACTCTCAGTAAGTCGGCATGCTGAGCCGATGACATGCCTTTGCTGACAGCTGATGCAGTGTGTGAATGGACACAGTAACTGCAAGCGTTGGTCACCGAGACAGCGATGTAAATCATTTCCTTGGTCAATGGATCGAGGGCAGAGGGTGTTGCCATGACGGCTTTGACCTCCCGCCAGGTGCTCTCTAGCAAGTCTGGATCAAAGGCCAAATAGCGCCACATGTTGTTGACGAAATCACTTTGCCGGGTTTGTCTGATGTCATCAAAGACAGCCTTGACCTGGGGGTTGCTCTCAACATTCGATGGGACTGGAAGGGTGCTCATAGGGATTCCTTTGGTAAAAGATGCATTGTGTGACGTACCATGATTTCAATCTCCATGAATGGATTCTGCACATCAAGTGAGTAAGCCTAATTTACACAGCATAGATTACCGTCCCGACATCGACGGACTGCGGGCCATGGCGGTTCTGACCGTTATGGCGTTTCATGCCTTTCCAGATAGCGTGAAAGGCGGCTTCATTGGGGTTGATGTTTTCTTTGTGATCTCGGGTTTTTTGATCACCAAGCTGATTCAAAGTGGCCTTGACAACCAACATTTCAGATTCAGTGCTTTTTACGCCAGCAGAGTAAGGCGATTATTTCCTTCGCTCTTGGTGGTTCTGCTCAGCTGTCTCTTTTTTGGCTGGTTCGCTTTGCTGTCAGATGAATACAAATTATTGGGAAAGCATATTTCTGCAACTGCTCTATTGATTCCCAATTGGATCATCTGGAGCGACAGTGGCTATTTTGATTACGCTGCCCATTCAAAACCGCTGCTTCATCTTTGGAGCTTGGGCGTGGAGGAACAGTTTTATTTATGCTGGCCTTTGATTTTCTGCTTGTTATACAGGCATCGATTCAATGTGTTCGGGGCCACTTGTCTCATCTTGCTTTGCTCGTTTTTCTTGAACTTGTACTTGATCGAAAAGTATCCATCAGCCAGCTTTTTCTGGCCCTTCACCCGTGCGTGGGAACTGCTGGCAGGCAGTTTGTTGGCTCAGTTGACGCATTCAGGCTTCGTGGTCTTTGGCGCACTCCAGGCCAAGCTTGCCGACAACAGGCACTTCAAACAGGGCATGTCGATCCTGGGCGTTCTGATGTTGTCAGTGGGCTTGCTTGTGATCGATCAAGAGAAGCGCTTTCCGGGTGGTTTGGCACTGTTGCCCGTGATCGGAACCCTGTTGATCATTGCGGCGGGTCCACAATCTTGGTTCAACCAGACGGTTCTGTCGCATCGCCTCTTGGTTGGCATTGGCCTGATCAGCTACCCCTTGTACCTGTGGCATTGGCCGCTGCTGTCGTTCGCGCGGATTCTTGAACAACATCAGCCCGATTGGCAAGTTCGCACCTTCTGCATTGCGGTTGCATTTCTTTTGGCATGGCTCACCTATGTGTGCATTGAACGACCAGCTCGTTTTGGAAGGCATCTGAAAGCAAAAACTTACAGCTTGATCACACTGATGTTGATCACCGCATGCTTGGGTTTCGCAACCTACGCCTCAGAAGGATTCAAATCAAGATTTGCCAATCAATTGATCGAAGTTCAAATCGCTGACCTGACTTTTGACATACCAACCAGTTCAGATTGGTATTGCAGTCAAGTCAGTAACGAAGGCCCACGTTGCTTGACCAGCGGACCTGCGCCAACGACTGTGGTGATGGGAGACAGCCATGCATTGACCATTTACCCTGGATTGGTAGAGCGATTTCAATCCAAAGGTCAGAGCTTGGCGCTTTACGGGGGCAGCGATGGCTGTCCGCCACTGTTGAATGTGGTTGTTCAAGACATTGGTGGCGATGTCAGAAACTGTTTGCAAAAAGGGACCCAAGCTATTTTGCGCATCATCCAGGACCCTGCAATCAAGGAAGTGATCCTGACAAGCAGGGGGCCGATGTACACCACAGGACAAGGCTTTGGCGACATAGAGTCTTCACAATTTGGCACTTGGGTTCTGCACTTTGAAGGTGAAGAAAGAGGTTTAAGAAGCAATGAAGAGGTGTTTCTAAAGGGCTTGGCCAACTCCTTGGATGCGTTGAAGGCGGCAGATAAAAAGATCACTTTTTTGCATGATGTGCCGGAACTTGGGTTTGACATCCGAAGCTGCTTTAGCTTCAGGCCCATGGTGATGTCCAACCGGGTCAAGATGCCATGCGCCGTGGCGAAAAGTGATTTTTTAGCCAGAACCGAAAAACACAGGGCTGCAGTGGATCAAATCTTGTCAGGCAGGCCCGAAGTCAAAGTCATTGATTTAGCCCAGGCATTGTGCGAGGGCCCATGGTGTTTTGGTGCAAAGAACGATGTCTTGCTTTACATGGACGATGATCACCTGAGTCGCAGAGGGGCTGAGTATGTGGTGCGGCGGCTATGGGATCAGTTTTAGACAGCTTGTTGCCTTGATTTCAAACATCATGGATCCGTGCTGACGATGGGCCAGCCCGTTTTCACCAGTTCATCCAAGATATTCATGGCATCTTTCGCTGTGGACGCGTAGGGATTGAATTCTGGGTGGTTCATTTTGACCATGGGGTCTTGTGCATTCAGGTGAACGAGTGCCATGGACCATTGATCGAATTTGCGTTGCTTGATTTCTTCCATGCAAAGAAGTTCAATGTTGTGGTGTCTTGAGTCTCCAATGATGCGACAAAATAAATGGTTGACTTTGGATCGTTCACCCTCAAGGACTTGCATGTAAAGACCAGTTCCTTGGCATAAAACACCTGAAATGTCGGCGTTTTTATTCTTCAAGGTTGAGCTTTTCAAAATGGTGGAGGTCACGGATGTTGTGACAGGACCTGTTGGCTGGCTGACATACAAGAGGCTGACAAGCATGAGGAAACTCCTTTGCGATACCGATCACGCATTCACAAGACGGTGCCACTGCCAAGACGTCAACAAGTGCCCAGAGATTGCCACTAGAAGCTATTTCGAGGCCTTGAGCCTATCAGTTTGGTCCGGCACAATCAATGCGGGGTTTCACAGACTTCTTGGCACGCCACCAAGTTTCCTGGAGTCATGATTAAATTGACATCACGCAGTAGGAGAACAAATTGAAATTTCAAATCAAATGCATGGCGCAATGGCTTTTGCCCGTTTGCCTGAGCACCATGGTTCATGCCTCCGATTCACTCTACGAGTTTTTGGAGTGTCCTTCTCAAAAAGAGGCCGCCACGCCTCAAAGCTGTCAACGTCAGTGCACTCCATTTGGATCAAGTCCAGCCTCCTACCAGGTTGATCTTTCCGGGGGAAAGGTCACTGAAATGACCTGGCAAGCTTCGAACATGCTGGCCCAGCGTCAATTGACAGGTTGCAGCATCAAGGATGCGCAAAACTGGCGTTGCCTGTCAGAATCTGAAATGATGGGTGGCATTGTTCGAAGAGACACCTATGCCATTGCCGGGCAGGTGTTCATGGATGTTGGCGGCTCCGGCGGTGAGCAGTTTTACTGCAGTGTCCGGAAAAACAGGACCAACTGACGCTTTCACAACCTCTTCATGATTTGCAACTCAGAAGGAATGTCATGACATCAGCAGAACGCGATCAATTGCTTTTTTTTCTGCGACAAGTTCTTCAACGTCCGGCTGCGGGCAAAGATACAGTGGCAGACCAGCTCATCAAAGAAGCGTGTGCACAGCATCCCGACGCGCTTTATTTGTTGGTGCAAAGGGCCATGGCCAGTCACATGGCTTTGCAAGCCGCTTTGGATTCAAACGCGGCATGGCAGTCACAGCTGAATCAGTCTTTGGATCCTTCCAAAAGTATTCCACCACCCACCGTTGGCAAGCCTGCCCATCCTGCATTCCCCACCACCAGTTTGTGGGCTTCGGGCGTCTTGGGTGCGATTGCGGGCACCGCTGTGGGCGTGGTGGCTGGTTCTTGGCTCTTTTCGGATGTTGATTTGGTGCCTGGCATCATCGAAGCCGCATCTGATGCTGTGACTGATGATGGATTGGGGCTGGATGGGGATGACTGGGCATGACAGGCTTGAAAACAGCTCAGAAAAAACGCTCTACACGGTAGGGGCTGGGATCTATAAAAGGTGTCTGACCGCACATCACTTCGGCCAGTAACCGGCCGCTGGAAGCTGCTTGTGTGAGTCCATGATGGGCATGACCAAAGCTGAACCACAAGCCGGGATGCTTTGGCGCAGCCCCTATCAAGGGCAGCATGTCCGGGGTGCAAGGGCGCGATCCCAGCCACGCTTGGCTGTCCATGCGTTCGCCCAAGTGCGTCAAGGTACGCGCCACAGGCTCGATCCGCTCCAACTGCACAGGTGTTGCTGGCGCGTCGCGCCATGCAAATTCAGCGCCTGTCGTCAGACGCAGTCCTTGTGTCATGGGCGCAATGGCATAGCCATTTTCAACATCCACAATGGTGTGTGAAAGCGTTGTTGCAGCCGTTTGAAAATGCATGTGATAGCCCCTCTTGCGCCCCAATGGCAGGTGGTACCCAAGTTGGCGAGCCATATCTTCCCCCCAGGGTCCAAGCGCCAGCACAGCTTGCGGGGCATGGACGCGACCGGTTGCGGTTTGTACAAACCATTCAGATGCATCTGCCTGCAATGTCGAAGCATCGCCTTGCAAAAACTCCCCGCCACGTTGTTCAAACAAGCGCCAATAAGCGTTTGACAATGCTTGAGGGTCTTGGATTTGACGCGCATCGGGATAGTGCACACCGCCTATCAAACCGGATTTGAGCGCAGGCTCTTTGGCCAGAAGTTGTGGCGCTGACAACACCATGGCATTGACGCCATAAGCGCGGCTTTGCTCGGCCATGCGGAGATGCTCTTGGGCGCTTTCCTCGGTGCGAAAGACTTTGATCCAGCCTTGCTCGTTCACCAAAGCCTGAGCATCTGCAGCTTCGATCAGCGGCTGGTGTTCGCTCCAGCTGTGCTCAATCAAGGGCAGGGCGCCTGCAATGGCTTTGGGGTAAAGCGCAGGTGAAGAATGCTGCCAATAACGCCACATCCATGGCAGCAATGATGGCAAGGCACGCCAGTGGTAGTGGGCAGCAGTGCGTTGACCGAGTGCGTAGGCCAACAAAGTTTTGAAGTCGCGTGGAAAAGCATAGGGAAACACGGTGCTGCGCTCAATCAAACCAGCATTGCCAAAGCTGGTGGCAGCACCTGGTGCGCCACGATCGACCAAGATCACATGGCGGCCCTGTTCTTGCAACTTGAGCCCCAGGGTCAATCCCACAATGCCTGCGCCCAGAACCAAAACATCGACAGATTTGTTGTGCATGAACGCCATTATTCAACGATTGCCAGCGTCCATGCGCAAGCAACAAGTTGGCGCTGCCCTTGATGAATTCGGGGCATGGTGTGACCTTGAATGGGATCAGGGGTTTTCCTAGTACATTGGGCACCTCATTTTTTAAAAACATGCCTTCTTCGTTATTTACTCGTTACTCCGAACTGCGTCATCACACGTTGCAACTGGCTGCGCCACTGAGCGCCGAGGACCAATGTGTTCAGTCCATGCCAGACACCAGCCCCACCAAATGGCACCTGGCCCACACCAGTTGGTTCTTTGAAAGCTTGGTTCTCAAGCCTTTTTCTCAAAACTATCAAGTCTTTGATGAGGCATTTGCGTTTTTGTTCAACTCCTATTACGAAGCACTGGGGCCGCGCCATCCCCGACCAGAACGCGGCTTGCTCACGCGCCCTGGATTGAATGAGGTGATGGCGTTTCGCCAACACGTCGATGCAGCGATGCAACACCTGTTGAGCCATCCCGCAGGCTTGAACCCGCAAGCCCTGGCCTTGATTGAATTGGGTTTGAACCACGAGCAACAACACCAAGAGTTGTTGCTGACCGATGCCCTGCATTTGTTGTCTTGTCATCCCTTGCTGCCTTCTTATGACAGCAGCATGTCAAATTCCAAGGCGCATGTTGGCGAGATGCATTGGCTGTCCTATCCAGAGGGATTGCACCGTTTTGGTCGAGCCATGGATGAACCAGACTTTGCTTTCGACAATGAAACACCAAATCACCAGCGCTTTGTGCAAGGTTTTCAAATCGCCAGTCGCTTGGTGAACTGTGGCGAGTACCTGGCCTTCATTCAAGACGGTGGCTACGACAACGCCGACCTGTGGCTGTCGGAAGGCCGTGCCCATGTGCTGAACAACGCTTGGCAATCTCCCCTGTATTGGTTGGCCCCACAAGATCCTCGCGCTCCCTCAGACCAATGGCAGGTGTTTGGATTGAACGGCGTGCAAGCCCTCGACCCGCAAGCCCCGGTATGCAATTTGAGTTTTTACGAAGCGGCTGCATTTGCGCAATGGGCTGGTGCCCGCTTGCCCACCGAGTTTGAATGGGAGCTGGCCAGTGCGCACTCGCACATGCACGACCTGCATGGCCAGGTGTGGCAGTGGACCCGCTCGGCCTACGAACCCTACCCCGGTTTTGTGCCCGTCAGTGGGGCGGTGCGCGAGTACAACGGCAAATTCATGGTCGGCCAACAGGTCTTGCGTGGCAGCAGCTTTGCCACGCCCGCACATCACAGCCGCCACACATACCGCAACTTTTTCCCTGCCTCGGCACGCTGGCAGTTCAGCGGCTTGCGTTTGGCCAAAGACCTGCAAAGCCCTGCCTCATGACCCCACACGCCACTGAACACTTGAATTTCCTGCAGGACATGCAAACTGCACTGTCGCAATCGCCCAAAAGCATTTCACCAAAGTATTTTTATGACCAAGCTGGTTCGGCCTTGTTTGACCGCATCTGTGCATTGCCCGAGTACTACCCCACGCGCACCGAGTTGGCGCTGTTGCAAACCCACGCGACGGACATCGGCCAATGCATGGGTGAACACGCAGACATCATTGAATTCGGTGCGGGCTCGTTGCAAAAAATCAGGTTGTTGTTGAAGACGGCTCAGCAACCAGCCCGCTATCTGCCTATGGATATTTCGGGCGTGCATTTAGAGGCAGCCAGCCTGACCTTGCAACAAGAATTTCCACACCTGCGGGTTCAACCCCTCGTGGCTGATTACACCCAAGACTGGCAACTGCCAGCAGCGCTTCCCCATGCGGGCAAGCGCGTGGCGTTTTTTCCGGGCTCGACCATTGGCAATTTTTCACCCGCACAAGCCCATGCTTTTTTTAAAAACTGTGCTCGAAATTTGTCGGGTGGCGCATTGCTGCTGGGTGTGGACCTGATCAAGTCACCTGATGTTTTACATGCCGCCTACAACGATGCCCAAGGCGTGACGGCGGCCTTCAACCTCAACCTGTTGACCCGCGCCAACCGCGAACTGGGCTGCGATTTCGACCTGACCAGGTTTGCACACAGCGCTTTTTACAACGCGCCCTTGCAACGCATTGAAATGCACTTGCTCAGCTTGCAAGCGCAGACCGTGCACATGAATGGCGTGGCCTATGCTTTTGAGCAAGGCGAAACCTTGCACACCGAGTACTCGCACAAGTTCACCATCGCTGGTGTACAACAGGCTGCGCTGGCAGCAGGATTGCAAGCCGGTGCCTACTGGACCGACCCGCAACATCAATTTGGCCTGCTTTGGCTGAACATCCCTCACACACAGGAGCACTGAACATGAAAGCCATTTGGAACGACACCGTGGTTGCCGAGAGCGACGACACCGTTTTGGTTGAAGGCAACCACTATTTCCCTGCGGATGCATTGAATCAAAACTTTGTGTCCAACAGCAACCACAAAACCGTGTGTGGATGGAAAGGGCAGGCCAGCTATTACTCGCTGCTGGTGAATGGGGAATTGAACAGCGATGCGGTTTGGTATTACGCCGACCCCAAACCCGAAGCCGAGAACATCCGTGGCCGCGTGGCCTTTTGGAAGGGCGTCAAAGTGGTGGCGTGATTCAGTTGAAGCGGTGGAGGCAGCACTGCAGATCTCTTTTTTAGAGGGCTAATCTGGCAACGGGGGCCGGTGGGTTGCGGGATCAGTGACCCTGGGAAATTAATAAAATTCACATTTGATGTGGCAAACTTCGTTTATGAAGTTTTTGCTGTCAATTTTGTTGATTTTTTCTGTGTGCAGCGCCAGTGCGTCAAAGATGCTCCAAGGAAAAGTTGTGTCTGTGGCGGATGGCGACACCATCACGGTTTTGGATGCTGAAAAAATCCAACACAAGATCAGACTGCAGGGCATTGACGCCCCGGAAAAAGCCCAGGCTTTCGGCGCCAAGTCCAAGCAAGCTCTTTACGAATTGGTTCATGGCAAAACCGTGCAAATCTCGTATGAAAAGAGCGACAAGTATGGACGCATTGTGGGCAAAGTGTTGCTGGGTGGACAAGACATCTGCCACCAGCAAATCAAGGCTGGCTTGGCTTGGCATTACAAAAAATACCAAGACGAGCAACCCAGAGATGATCGTGATGCTTATCACGCCAGTGAGATGGCGGCCAAGAGCCAGAAATTGGGTTTGTGGTCAGACCTTCAGCCGGTGGCGCCCTGGGACTTTCGAAAAAGATAATCCTTATCTGAATACTTTGGGATTCCCTGGCATGGCCTCTTTCAAAGCAATGATGCCAACGATAGAATTTGACAAATTCATCAACACTCTGTCGCCATGAACGTCCCACATGCCATCATGATGCTGCTCAAGCCCAATCAGGCCTCAAATTCGAGGTCGTTACTTTGCGGGATGGCATGGGGTGCCGTCACCTTGCTTTGTGCCATGGGGTCCGCCCAGGCCCAAACGACTGAACAGCCAAGTTTTCAACAAGCCTTCACCACAGGCACCCCTGAGTTGTCTTTTCGGTTGCGCTCGGAAACCATGGAAGACGATGGGAAACCCAAGCAGGGCAATGGCCTCATGCTTCGTTCTCAATTGGGATGGCGTTCCAATACCCACGAAGGAATAGGTCTGCGACTTTTGCTGGTCAGCAGCAACAAACTCGTCAGCGATTTCAATGACGACGGCGCTGTGTTGACCAGTGATTACCCTTGGACACCTGCCAAGGATGTGACTGATTTCACGGAAGCCTTTGTTTTTTGGAAACTGAACGACGCCGCTTCTTTGAAATTGGGCAGACAAAAGCTGGAACTGGACCGCACCCGATTTGTCGGCCCCAACGAATTCCGCCAAACACAACGTTTTTACCAAGGCGTCTCGGCGGAATTGCGCAAAGGCCAACCGCTGAATTTCTTTGTGGGCTACTTTCAGAAAGAACGTGCGCCAGACACTCTTCAGCGTGAAACCGAGGTCACGGTGCTTCGCGCCAGCTATGAATGGCAACCTGGGCATACTGTTTTGGGCTCGGCTTATTTGCACGACCGCAAATCATCCACACCCGTTGGCTCATCCAACAAAATCCAAACCGTTCGCGCTGACGGCAAGTTGGCTGCCACGGCCGACTACCAGCTCAAGTATGTGCTTGAATCTGGCAGACAAACACCTTATGCCAACGGGACGTGGGGAAATGCAGATTACCTGCAATTTGGCGCGAGCATGAATGCATCGGACCATTTTGTTGGCATTTACCAAGAAACCTTGGGTGAACGAAAAGGCTCAGGAAAATTCGGTTTTTACAACCCACTGGGCTTGTTGCACCCGACTCAAGGATGGGCGGACAAATTCAACAGCACGCCTCCCGAAGGTGTCCAAGATACTTGGCTTTCTACTGGCTATAGCTGGAGCCAGTGGGGCATTCAGGCGGATTACCACCAATTCAAAACTGCGCAAGACTTGGCCGCACTGGGCAAAGAACTGGATCTGCGTTTGGACTGGAAATTCAGCAAGCAACTGCAATTCAGAGCGGAGCTGGCCAATTACATGAGTGACCGAACTTGTCCAGCTACCGCCGCGAAAGAAGATGCAATCAGCAATAAGTGTTCTATCCAGCGTTTTTGGCTCAATTTGAACTATGTGGTTTGGTAGGTGGGCGCTCCCATCCACCCGGTGACTTCGACCAGACTCGCTCAGCCGCTGAATGCCCATATTCACACGCTCCATGGAACCGCTGGTGCCATAGCGGTTTACGCTGCAGGGTCTGGCCCACCCGTGCTTTTGGTTCACAGCATCAATGCGCTGGCTTCAGCGGCTGAAGTTCGTCCAATGTTTGAGGCCATGGGCCAAGACAACAGCGTTTATGCACTCGATTTGCCGGGCTATGGTTTGTCTGAACGCCTGCCCCGTGCCTATACCGTGGCCGACATGTGCAACGCCATCAAGTTGGTGGCGCAATGGGTATCTGAGCGGCATCCAGGCCAGCCGCTTCAGGTCGTGGGCGTGTCGCTGTCGTGCGAGTTTGTAGCCCGTGTGGCCCAGCAGTCACCGGGCTTGTTCAACACCTTGGCATTGGTCAGTCCCACGGGTTTTCGCGGCGGACGGTCTTTGCGTCAACCTGAAGGCAGCACCATGTTCATGGCTGGCTTCGACCGCTTTTTGCGCCGCCCCGGCCCTTGGTGGGGCCGCTTCTTGTTTCGGCAGTTGTCGCGTCCATCGGTGGTGCGTTACTTTTTGCGCCGCACCTGGGGCAGCCGGGAGATTGATGAAACATTGTGGGCTTATGCGGTGCTAACCGCCCACGTGCCCCATGCCGAACAAGCGCCTTTGTCTTTTCTCAGTGGCGGCTTGTTCAGTGCCGACATCCACAACGTTTATGAAAGCCTCGATTTGCCTGTGTGGGTGGTGCATGGCACACGCGGCGACTTCACCGATTACCGCGCCCTGGACCTGGTGCGTGATCGCCCTCAATGGCATGTCACGGTGATGCAAGCTGGGGCGATGCCTTATTTTGAAGACATCGGCACGTTCATGGCTGAATACAGTGTCTTCAGGTACGCATCAAAGCATCTTCACCAATGATCTCAAGGTAGGCATCATCCAAGCCCACTGCTTGAACGCTCAGTGAAGTCAGCTTGGCACCATCAAGCGCCTCGATGATGTCGCGCAAGCCCAAGTTGTGCGGCAAAAAGAGGCTCATTTCACCCGCATGTTGGCGAACAGTCCAACCCCGCAACAGGGCACGTTGGGTGATGATTTCATGATTCTCGGATTGAAGCTTGGCCACTGCTTGGCCGGGCACACGCAGCAGCAACTCAGCGACGCTGCCATGCGCTGCAACTTTGCCATTGCGCATCAGGGCCACGGTGGTGCAAAGTCGCTCTGCTTCTGCGAGATGATGGCTGGTCAACAAAATCGTTGTGCCACGATCACGCAAATCCTGAATCAAGCGCCAAAGCTCCATTCGTGCTTCAACGTCAACAGCTGCTGTGGGCTCGTCCAACACCAACACGGAAGGTTGGTGAACCAAAGCAACGGCCAAGTGCAAACGTTGTTGCCAGCCACCAGAAAGCTGTCCAACGCGTGTGTTCGCGAATGCATTCAAAGAAAACGTACGCATCAGTTCAGCAACGCGCTGCTGACATTCTTTTTCTGAAAGACCGTTTAAGCGTCCAAAAAAATGAAGATTCTCAGCAGGTAATAAATCGGGGTAGAGCGCACAGCGCTGTGCGCAAAATCCAACCCGTGAATGGGCTTTGCCGTTGGATGGATGCAGCGCTTGGCCCATCAGACTGATCTGACCCGCATCCGGCAAGAGCAATTGGCCAATGATGTTCAACAAAGTGGATTTGCCACAACCGTTGGGGCCAAGCAGTCCCACAATCTCACCTTCTTCGACACGCAGACTCAACCCGTCCAAGACCTTCTGCTTGCCAAACGACTTGTGAACGTCGGTGATTTCCATTGCGGTGGTCATGGGTTCTTGTCCGTCTCTAGCAGTTGCTGATAAGCATGAATGCCCAAAGCCAGGCACAGGCCACAAAACCCCCAAAGAAAGATCAATTCAAAGCGCAGGTCGACAAAGTTTTTGCCATAGGCTGCAACACCTTTGAAGGCTTGGTTCATGTGCAGTATCGGGTTGAGTTGTGCCAGGTTTTGCATGGCTTGCGGCATGATTTCAAGTGGGAAAAAAGTACCGCCCAGCACCAAGATGGGAACGCCAATCGCCGACAAAGCAACCACCACTTCTTCGCTTCGTCTGGCAAAGCGCACCCCCAGATAAAAACCCATTCCCACGTACGAAAACACGGACAGCAGCAAGATCAAGCCGCCCAACAACAAACTGCCGTGGTATTGCACGCCAATCAACAAAGCAACGCTGTAGAGCATGAACACTTGCATCAAGGCCAGCACCAACTGTGAGAGCACAACGCCGAAGAAATAAGCGGATGGACGCAGTGGCGTGGTTCGCAACCGAGACAGTGTGCCTCGTTCACGCTCAGCAGCGATGATGGCAACAGTGCCGCCCAGACAGCTGAAAAACAGCGCGGCGCCGACCAAGATGCCTGCAGCAGCTGCATCCAAGCCAGCACGCATGCTGATGTTGTTGGCATAAACCAAACCAAAAAGCAGCATCATGGCAGCCGGAAAAACAGCCCAAAAAACCAGCCCTCGTTTTTGCCGCCATTGCTCAAGCAAAAGACGCTGCGCAACGGCCCAAGTTTGATTCAACCATAAACGCGTGCTTGTCATTGAAGGGATTGTTTGAAGAGGGCCGCATCGGGAATGACAGTTTCCAGGGCTTTGGCAGACATCAAGACGCCCGGGATGCCAGCCCCCGGATGGGTACTGGCACCCACCATGAACAAATTTTGGATGTCTTCGCTGCGGTTGTGCGGACGAAACCAGGCACTCTGGAGCAACAGCGGCTCGAGGCCAAATGCAGCGCCTTTATAGGACAGAAGATCATCTTGAAAATCTTGCGGCGTCGTCATGAATGAAACGGTCAGGTGGTCTTGCAAATTTGGAAGCACGGTTTCTGCCAAGGCCTTGGCTATCGCCGCGCGGTAAGGCTCTGCTTGCACTTTCCAATCGGTGCCGCTGTCAAGATGGGGCACGGGTGCCAGCACATAAAACGCATCGCATCCAGCGGGGGCCATGTCCAAGTCGGTGGCTGTGGGGCGGTGCAAATACAAACAAAAATCATCGGCCAAGTGGTGCTTGTTGAAGATGTCTTCCAACAAAGCTTCGTATCTTGGGCCCAGCAGCATCATGTGGTGGGGAACATCGTCAAATCGTTTGTTGGTGCCAAAGTACCAAACAAACAAACTCATGGAATATCTGCCACGTTCAATCTTGGCGTTGGTCCATACCTTTCGGTGCTGAGGCTCAACAAGGTGTTTATAGGTCCATGCGGTGTCGGCATTGGAGACCACCACCTCAGCATGAATGCGTTCACCTGTCACAAGCGTCACCCCACAGGCTTTGCCATTCTCGACATTGATGCACTGAACTTGCGCGTTGGTCCTGACGCCCCCGCCCATGTGCTCAATCAGACCCACCATGCCGCTGACCAAAGCGCCCGTACCACCCATGGCCCAGTGCACACCGTAGCGTCGCTCAAGTGCATTGATGAGTGAATACACACAGGTGACAGAAAATGGATTGCCGCCAATCAACAGCGACTGCAGACTCATGACCTGGCGCAATTTGGGATGCTGGATGTGCTGGGCCACCAAGGCATACAGCGTTCGCCAACCCTTCATTCTGGACATGGAAGGCAAGGCCATCAGCATGTCGCGCATGCTGTCAAAGGCATGGGCGCCCAAGTTTTCAAAGCCCAATTCGTAACAGCGGTCTGCTTCTTTCAAAAAGGCGTCATAGCCTGGACCCGCATTTGGATCAATGCGCAAGACTTCGCTGCGCATTCTCACGGGGTCGCCGCTGTAATCAAAATGATCACCGTCATCAAATCGGACTCTGTAGAAGGGCTCGAGTTGGCGAAGCTCAATGTCATCTTCCAATTGACGGCCTGCCAGCGCCCACAGTTCTTCCAGCAAGAAGGGCACGGTGATGATCGTCGGGCCTGCATCAAAGGTATAGCCATCGACCTTGAAAACCCGTGCGCGGCCGCCTGGTGTGTCCATTTTTTCAAGCACTTGCACACGCCAACCTTTGGCGCACATCCGAATGGCTGCAGCCAACCCGCCAAAACCACTGCCAATGATCAATGCCAGGGGTGCTTGAGCATCTGCAAAGGCCTGTTGATATTGCATATTCAATGTAATTGGGCATGGAGATATTGAATTAGATTCTTTTCTAATTTAAAAAGAAGTCAATAGGGTGAAAACCAGCTGGCGTCATGTTTTTAGGGTCAAATTGGCTACTCCCTTCAGGCGCTCATCCCAAAGGGCTTCATTTGAATAACAGGGCTCAAACATGTCGAACAAAAAAGTATGCTTGGTCATCGGTGCGGGTGATGCAACTGGAGGCGCTGTTGCCAAGCGATTTGCAAGCGAAGGTTACGTTGCTTGTGTGACCCGCAGAACCCTGGACAAATTACAGCCTTTGCTAGACGACATTCACAAAGCAGGCGGTGTAGCACATGGGTTTGGCTCTGATGCACGAAAAGAAGATGAAGTCATCGCACTCATCGATCACATTGAATCAAGCATCGGACCCATTGACGTATTGGTTTTCAACATTGGAGCCAATTCACCCAACAGCATCTTGACGGAGACAGCCAGGCGCTACACAAAAATGTGGGAAATGGCTTGTTTGGCTGGGTTTTTGAATGGACGTGAGGTTGCCAAACGCATGGTGTCCAGAGAGAAAGACACCGACCAGGATACAAGCGGCATCGCTCATCGAGGAACCATCATCTTCACGGGCGCCACTGCTTCTTTGAGAGGCAGTGCCAACTTTGCAGGATTTTCTGGCGGCAAAATGGCACTGCGTGGATTAGCCCAAAGCATGGCCCGTGAGTTGGGGCCCCTGGGCATCCATGTGGCACACACCATCATTGATGGGGCCATTGATACTGAATTCATCCGCACCCTTTTTCCAGACAAATACGCATTGAAAGAACAGGGCGGCATTTTGAATCCTGACCATATTGCAGATGCTTATTGGATGTTGCACCAACAACCCAGAGACGCTTGGACCCACGAACTCGATTTGCGACCCTATATGGAAAAATTTTGACACTGAATGGAGACAGAAATCATGGCAAAAACATTTGACTACTTCTTTGACTTTGGCAGCTTGGCCGCTTATTTGGCACATACACAAATGGACAAGATAAAGGCTGAAACTGGAGCCCAACCCATTTACCTCCCAATGCTGTTGGGCGCTGTGTTCAAGGCCACTGGCAATGTCTCGCCAGTGAGTGTTCCCGCCAAGGGCAAGTACATCTTTGTGGACTTCAAACGGTTTGCCGACAACTATGGCGTCCCTCTGAACAACAACCCCTTCTTTCCCATCATCACCACAACCCTGATGCGCATGCTGACCGGTTTGCAGATGCGTTCTGATGCGCGTATGCATGAATTCATGGATGTGATCTTCAAAGCCATCTGGGTCGATGCGCTCAACCTCAACGACCCAGAAGTTGTAGAGAGGGTGTTGCAAGAGGCGCAATTCGATGCGGCAGCGTTATTGCAATTGGCCAATGAGCAAGAAGCCAAAGACAGGCTCAGGGATGTCACGACCCAGGCGGTTGAGCGGGGTGTGTTTGGCGCCCCCACTTTTTTTGTGGGTGAGCAGATGTTTTGGGGGCAAGATCGCATCGAGCAGTTGAAGGCTGCACTGAAGACTTGATGCACCAAATTCCTCTTTTCCCTCTTTCGCACGGGCTGTTTCCTGATGGCATGCTGTCGCTTCAAATATTCGAGGTCAGGTATTTAAACCTGATCAAACGTTGCCATCAAGAGCAACTGCCATTTGGTGTGGTGTGGCTTCAAAATGGCAGCGAAGTGCAAGTGCCCGGAGAGACGCCGCTGTTACATGGCTTCGGTTGCCATGCGCACATTCGCGATTTTGAACAGGTGCAGCCCAATTTGTTTCGAGTTGTTTGCCAAGGGGGACTTCGTTTTGCATTGAACAACACCATGCCTGGACCGTTGGGTGTGTGGCAGGGCGATATCTCTCTCATGGAGCAAGACCCCGAAGTTGAAATTCCGGCACATCTAGCGCACCACGCAGGCCGTTTGGGCAAACTCATTGCAACTGCTCAAAAGCAGGGACAACTTCAACGACTGCCCATTTTCCAACCCTATTTTTTAGACCAATGCGGCTGGGTGGCCAACCGCTATGCTGAAGCCTTGGATATCAGCTCAGACTTGAAGATGCAACTTTTATGCGAACTTGACCCCTTCAAGCGTTTGGAAAGAATCGACGCACTGATAGGTCAGATCGGAGATGCGACCGAGTCTGAGTAAGCCCTCATGGGCAGGATGTTCACTGGCAATTTGTCTAACCAAGTTGATGCATAAAGTGTGATAAAAACCAACCACTTGATTCAACCTGGGATGTCGTCATTCTTCAAACACATATTGATCACCTCGTGGTTGCAGCCCGCAGCCTTGCAGAGGGAACCGCATGGTGCGAAGCCACTTTGGGGATCACACCAATTGCAGGCGGTGAGCATGAACAATACGGCACGCACAATCGTTTGTTCAACATTGCCACGCCGCGTTATCCCATGGCTTATTTTGAAATCATCGCTATCAATCCCGTTGCCTCGGCGCAAAAACGAACTGCCAACAAGCGGTGGTTCGATCTGGATGACGACGATTTACAAGCATCCATTGCGCAACAACCTGCGTTGATACATTTTGTAGTGAACACGACTGACATTCAAGTCGCAAGCAACATCTGGAAAAAGCAGGGTCTGGATATCGGTCCAATAGTGCATGCCCAACGCCTAACCGATCAAGGAATGCTTGATTGGCAAATCACCGTGCGCAATGACGGCCAAAGACTGCTCGATGGCACACTGCCCACATTGATTCAGTGGGGTCAGCCGGATTCCGCTGAGCCCATGCGTCTGCACCCGAGCAACAGCTTGCCCCGATCGGGCGTCAGTTTGCAAAACCTCACGGTTTCACATCCCGCAGCCCAAAAATTGGAGAACGCCTGCGAAGCGATTCATTTCAAGGACATTGAAATCAGTACCGGCAAAGCGAATATTTCTGCGCATTTACAAACATCCAAAGGCCTGGTTGTTTTACAGAGTCAAGTTCAATGGACGGGCTGAGTTCTAGCCTGCGCCAGACTGTCTTGGCGACTGAAGTCATGCATTTGTAGTTGATTGCTTACACGTCATTCGAATCAAAGGGGGTTGTCTTGACCAAACACCGTATCGCTGTCATTGCCGGGGACGGCATTGGCAAAGAAGTCATGCCTGAGGGTTTGCGGGTGCTGGAAGCTGCTGCCCGGCGTTTTGGCATTGGGCTGCAGTTTGACCACTTTGATTTCTCCAGTTGGGACTACTTTGAGCGCAATGGCCAAATGCTGCCTGATAACTGGAAGGACCTGATTGGCGGCCACGACGCGATTTACTTTGGCGCCGTAGGGTGGCCTGACAAAATTGCCGACCATGTGTCTTTGTGGGGCTCGCTGCTGTTGTTTCGGCGTGAGTTTGACCAATACATCAACTTGCGCCCAGCACGTTTGATGCCTGGAATTATTGCGCCTGTGGTCAGACGCGACGGCAGTGCCCGTGCGCCCGGCGAGATCGACATGTACATCGTGCGCGAAAATACCGAAGGCGAGTACTCCAGTGTGGGCGGGCGCATTTACGCAGGCACCGAGCGCGAAATCGTCATGCAAGAGAGCATCATGTCGCGCATTGGTGTTGACCGGGTCTTGAAATTTGCTTTTGAGCTGGCTCAGTCGCGACCGAAAAAACACCTCACCAGCGCCACCAAGTCCAACGGCATCGCCATCACCATGCCTTATTGGGACGAGCGGGTGGTTGAGATGGCCAAACACTATCCAGATATCCATTGGGACAAGTTCCATATTGATATCTTGACCGCGCATTTTGTACAACGCCCCGAGTTTTTTGATGTGGTGGTGGCCAGCAACCTGTTTGGCGACATCCTCAGTGATTTGGGACCGGCTTGTACTGGCACCATCGGCATCGCTCCCAGTGCCAATTTGGACCCGGAGCGGCGTTTCCCATCATTGTTTGAGCCGGTCCATGGGTCAGCACCCGACATTGCGGGGCGCCAAATCGCCAACCCGATTGGACAAATTTGGTGCGGCGCCATGATGCTGGAATTTTTGGGTCACAAGGATGCCCATGACGCTATCTTGCAAGCCATTGAAGCGGTTTTGGCTGCTGGCAGTCATGCCCCGCTCACACCTGACTTGGGCGGTCATGCCAGTACCAGCGACCTGGGCCGAGCCATCGCTCAAGCATTGGGTGGTGCTTAGGTGCAAACCTCGATGCTAAGAGGTTTGTGTGCACTCATGTGCGGACTGCGCAACCAGCACTCCTATCCACACCTGACTGCCAATTGTGATTCTTTTTTTTGAATATCTCTGGCATGAGGCGCTATGCGAATTTCATGGCGTTCTTCAGTCATCGAGATGAGAGATTCAGTGACTTGATCTAAGTTGATCCAGCGTGAAAAACTCAAGGGCCTTCTGGTGTGTGCTTTCTAAAATCACAGGAGGTGCAACACCTGCCGCCAAGGCCTGTTTCCAGCGCAAGGCGCACAGGCACCACTTGTCACCATCCTTGAGTCCTTTGAATCTGTGTTCAGGTCTGGGTGTGATCAAGTTATTACCCTGCTTGAGGGTGAAATCTAAAAATGCCTGCGTGATGCAAGCGCAAACAACATGACTGCCATGGTCCTGACTGTCAGTCTTGCAGCAGCCATCTCTGAAAAAACCAGTCAGCGGGTCATATGAACAGGGAATTAACTCGCTACCCAGTACGTTGAGGGCTTGTTCATTCATGGTCATGCCACCGCAAATTGTGTTGTGGATTTAGCAATTGGCTCTTCGGTGATCTGCAATATGTCGATCGTTGAACTTCATGGCGGGGTCTCTTAAAGCGCGATGTTTGGTTGCTCTGCCCGCAACCCGCTTTCTCCACATGCTGAAAGATTGGGGCTTTAACTTAGACCGCATGAGGCGGATGACCTCAGCTTCTGTCAGTCCCACGCGTTCTTTGATGGTCTCAAAGGAAGTACGGTCTTCCCATGCCAATTGAATCACCAGGGAAATGTCACCTGCTGTTAATGCCTTCTGATTCATGACCTTGATCTTTGACACGGCGAGTACTTTTTTGAGGTTTGCAACAAAGGATTGAGCAGGTTTCATGATCAGACACATGACAATGGAGGCATCGTTCTCAATCAATAAACAAATGACCCGTCTTAACCAATATGGTGCAACCTTCAACGCTAAAAGGTGTATGTGCGCTCATGTGAGGACTGCGTAACCAACAACCCATGGGGTATCTTCCGTGTTCATCTTCAAAAACGCCATCAACAACAAATATTTCTTCACCCCCAAAATGTCGGTGAGGGTTGAAGTAGGTGCTGGGAGCCCAACGGACCAATGCTGTGTTGGTGGTGCCAAAGGTTGATAAAGGCATCACAGTAAGCCCTGGGACCAATCCTTGATGCCACGCAGCCGATGGGGTGTTGATGACCACACGCTCTTCGTCTGAGGGATCAAGATGTCGAAGTTTGACAAACAATGTGCAACCCGTTTCAGTGAACGGGGTATGGCTAGAGCCGGGAGCATTCTTGACGTAGGTGCCAGCTGGATATTGACCATGTTCATCTTGAAACACACCATCTAGAACCAGAAATTCTTCTCCCAGTTCATGTGGGTGAGAGGTGAAGCTGGAATTGGGCGCATAACGAACCAAACTGGTTGCGCGTGCAATTTCTTCGCCATCTCGCTCCAGCATTTTTCGATCAATGCCGTCGACAGGAGAGGGTGTCCAAGGCATATCCGCAGTGTTAGCAATAACTCTGAGTGTTAAGTCTGTATGAATTTTCATTGGGTCAATTGCGTATTCAATTAACAGAGTTAGGAATTCACGATTGAATCCTCTCAAGTAGTGTCCCATAATTACCGAGGTAGAAAAAATTTCTTCTAGATTGGTATCGATCAGATCTAAATTTCATCCAAGGGATAAACGGGACGCCGAACTCGAGTAAAAGGAAACAGCGAATAGTCTGAACTGGTCGGTCCCGGGCTGTCGCATTCGACTAATGCGTGCGCCAGAGGTTCAAAAACAGGTCTGCAATACATGCGTGACTTCAGCAATAAAAACCGATACGTACTAGGATCCAAGCCGACAATGTGAAACACTCCGATATCAAATGGTTCATGTGGTCGTTCAGTCACCACAATACTTGCCACATCGGTTTCGAGCAGCACTGTGCGCCCCATGCTACAAAGCTGACCGGTATAAATTGGTCCGCTGGCAGTGTAAGTCCCTTCACTCAGGGCGCGCACAGTACCTTTTGTTTGCATCGGTTGCTTCACAAGACCCTGAGGATTCAGAGCAACTTTGTTGCCCAGCGCGATATCAAGCTTGCTTCCAATACCTGCTTTGAACATGATGTTCACTGCTTGTGGATCACACAAAGGACCGACTGCCATGTTCTTTAATCCGTGACTCACAGCTGCCTGCAACACATCCATGGTGTCGCAAGTACCTCCTGACATGCAGTTGTCGCTGTGATCGAGCAGCAAGACAGGCCGGTCTGCGTCTATGGCAAGTACGAGAGCTCGCTCCATCGAATCAGACAGTGGTTCACTGACGTAGACAAACTCAGCCCGCTCAGCCCATATTTGTTTGGCGAGACGGTCACACATTTCCTCGGCCAGAGCCTTTCCATTGAGGCTGTTCAAACAGGTAATGACAACACTGACACAAGGAGCTTCGATATCGGCCAATGAAAAACCGGCAAACACTGATATTGCCGGCAGTTCAGGCCCTTCGCCAGCGCAAGCAGTTTGCACAGCTCTTCGCATGGCACCGTATAAAGTGGTGCTGCGTAGCGTGTGGCTCATCAGCGGTAGCGGGTGCCAGTGAACAGAATATGAGGATTTACCTTGAAGCATCGCCAGCACCAATTGTGCGGTGTGCTCACCAGTTTCATACATGTCCACGTGAGGGTATGTCTTGAAACCCACAATAACACTTGAGTTGTCAACGATTTTTTGTGTGATGTTGCCATGTAGGTCTAAGGCCACGCCAATAGGTACAGTGGGTAGGGCATGGCGCAGACGTTCAAGCAGATCGCCTTCGCCGTCCGGGGTATTTTCAGCAACCATGGCGCCGTGCAAATCAAGTAGCACAGCATCGCAGCCTGGTGCAGCTGCGAGGATGCAGGCGGTAAGTTCATCGTACGCACAAGCGTGAACTGGTCCGCTGGGATTGGCCATTGCTGATAAAGGGGTGATCAGTGTGGCACCTGCTTTTTCTGCCAAATCGATAAAAGCAGCCATGGCAGTTCGCATACCTAGATTTGCTTGGTAGGCATCTTCACCATAGACTAGATCAAAAGCGGCCAAAGGTGTTGGCACTGGAGAAAAAGTATTCGTTTCGTGGTTGAGTCGGGCAATCAGAATTTTCAAAGACATTCTCCAAATAGGATTACCAGTAAAAAGGGAAATTACACGTTCGACGCCATGATTGGACACCATATGTATTGAAGGTCGACATTTTTTACTGTTGTCGACAAGTTTGGCCTGGGTGAGTATGAAGCCCGCTCATTGCTTGGCAATGTTGTGGAATTCAGTGGACCTTCCATTGGCCAAGCACTTCTAAAAAGCCATGAGGTTGGGCTTTGACAACCACAAACTCACCCATGGCCAGGTTCCTATCGGTGAGCGCAGAGATCACGACCTGGTGAGTCACCCAAACCTCAAAACCTGAGGTGATTTTCAAAGCTGTTTCACGTGCTTCTTTCAATTGAGCCGTCCGGTTTCCATGCCCTTGAAAGAACGAATTCAGAGCTGACCAAGATGTAACCTTGATTCGGTTACCAAAAGCAGCATTGGCTGTATCTATGCATCGGCACCATTGGCTAGAACGCACGCGATATGGATGAAAGTTATGCCGTTCAAGCCAGCGACCGAATCTATCCGCTTGCGCAATGCCCTGTTGTGAGAGGTTGCGTTGTGTCCTGCAGTCATCCACTTGAAAGCCCGGCGGATCGCCAACTCCCGGATCCGTCTCGGAATGGCGCATCAAAATAATCACGCCAGGTTGACCTAGAACCTGTATCAAACTTTCATCATCGTGGGCAAAGGCTGGCATTGACCAAATCAATAAAAAAACCTTGAAAAGGAAAATCGAATTATTCATCTTGTTACAGAGCTTACATCCACAGTCCTGAAGCATTTTTTTCCAATATCAACGTACCAAATTGCTGCTGTTAACCAAAGAGGCTGGCACCAAATGTGTGGGACCAATTTTCACTTCGTGAGATGTTGCGAAGCCATGCACCTGAAATTTGTTTAGCAGAGTATTTTTTGATGTAAATCAATGACGGTGTCGAAAGTATTTTGTAGCATACCTTGATGACCTCTTCAAACGAATACAAGTATGGCCGATCTTTGATCGCGCTTCATTGGCTGATGTTTTTTCTGCTTATCTTTGTCTATGCCGTCATCGAGTTTCGGGTGCTCTTTGATAAAGGTATGCCTGAGCGAGAGTTCATGAAATCTCTTCATTTCATGTTCGGGCTCTTGGTGTTGCTATTGGTGTTGTTTCGATTGGTTGCGCGTCGCTTGAACCCCAGACCGCCTCCTCATTCATCAGAAGGCTGGTACAAACTTTTACACATAGCGTCTCAGGTGGGCCACTGGGCGTTGTATGCGCTCATGTTGGGCATGCCACTGATGGGTTGGATGGCGTTGAGCGCAGCAGGCAAGCCGATCCCGTTTTTTGGACTGGTCATGCCCGCTTTGATAGGGCCTGATGAAACATTGTCCAAGCAACTCAAGAGTTTGCATGAAACGGCTGGCAGTTTTGGTTACATCTTGATTGGCGTGCATGTCTTGGCTGCATTTTTCCACCAGTTTGTGCTGAAAGACAGTTTGATGACCCGACTGCGTTGGCGTTGATGGTGCATTGGTATTTTTCGTCTATTGAGTCTTTTCGAAAAATATTCTGTAATCAAATCTGAATTGACATAGATCAACATGATCGGAGTTGCCATCCATAGGATGCACTCACCCCTGATGTTGATTACGAATACTGATCTCTTCGCGACTTGGGGTTCACATTGACCCAAAGGGTTCCCCATGCAAGTCGGCAAAGAAAAACTTCTCTGGATGTACGAGAAGATGGTTCAAATTCGCTATTACGAAGAGACCATGGCAGCGGTGTACATGGAGGGCAAGCTGCCTCCAGCAATTCAAAAAGGTTTGGCTTTTGACATTGGGGCTGGACCCGTGCCGGGTGAGATGCATTTGGCTGCAGGCCAAGAACCTGTGGCGGTGGGCATTTGTGCGCATCTGTCGGATGACGACACAGTGGTGGGTACACACAGGCCGCATCACTTCGCCATCGCCAAAGGCGTGCCGCTCAACCCCATGACGGCTGAAATGTTTGGCAAGGTCACGGGGCTGGGTAAAGGCAAGGGCGGTCATATGCACTTGTTTGACAACGCGCACAAGTTCAGTTGCAGCGGCATCATTGGTGCCAGCATGCCGATTGCCTGTGGTGCGGCGCTGGCCGCCAAAAAGATGGGCAAAACCTGGGTGTCGGTGGCCTTCTTTGGTGAAGGTGCGGCCAACCAAGGTGCCTTCCACGAGTCCTTGAACTTGGCTGCGGTGTGGAAGCTGCCTGTCATCTTCATTTGTGAAGACAACCATTGGGCCATCTCCGTGCCCAAGCCCAAAGCCACTTCGGTGGAGTGGATTGCAGACCGCGCTGCTGGGTACGGCATTCCGGGCATACGCATCCCTGAAAACGATGCGGTGCATATTTTTGAAGCTGTCGCACCTGCCATTGCCCGCGCCAGACGGGGTGAGGGTCCCACGTTGATTGAAATCAAAACCGACAGGTACTTTGGGCATTTCCAAGGCGATCCGGAAACCTATCGGCCCAAAGACGAGGTGAGTAACTTGCGCAAAAGCGATCCGATTCCCAGGCTGGCTGCGATGCTGAAAGAGAAGCAGTTCATGACGCCTGCTGAAGAAACTGCCATCACGACCAACATGCACCAGTTGGTGGACCGTTCATTTGAATTTGCTCGCCACAGTGACTATCCAAGTGCGCATGATGCGCTGCAAGATGTGTTTGTCAACGGTCAAACGACCACGAGGGCTTTAGCATGAAAACAAATCGCATCTTGACCATGGCACAAGCCATCTCGGAGGGCATTGCGCAGGAAATGACGCGCGACGCGAATGTGTTTGTCATGGGTGAAGACATCGGTTCTTATGGCGGCATCTTCGGGGCCACCGGTGGCTTGCTGGAGAAGTTTGGCAAGGACCGCATCATGGATACACCTATTTCCGAAACAGCCTTCATTGGTGCAGCCACAGGTGCTGCTGCAGCCGGTTTGCGGCCTATTGTGGAACTGATGTTCATGGATTTTTTTGGAGTCTGCATGGACCAGATCTACAACCATTTGGCCAAGAACACCTACATGTCGGGTGGGCACGTCAAATTACCAGTGGTGCTCACCACAGCCATTGGCGGTGGCTACAGTGATGCAGCGCAACACTCGCAGTGTTTGTACGGCACCTTCGCTCACATGCCGGGCATCAAAGTGGTGGTGCCCTCGAATGCCTATGACGCCAAGGGCTTGATGATCCAAGCGATTCGCGATGACAACCCGGTCATGTTCATGTACCACAAGGGCATCATGGGCTTGCCTTGGATGGCTTACTTTGAAGGCAGCAGCAATGCGGTGCCTGAAGAAGCGTATGCCATTCCTTTCGGTCAAGCCAAGATCGTCAAAGAGGGTTCAGACCTCACCATCGTCAGCATCAGCCAAATGGTGCAAAAGGCGGTGCTGGCGGCCAATGAACTGGCCGAACAAGGCATCCATGCCGAGGTGATTGACCTTCGAACCTTGGTGCCCTTGGACAAGGAATCGGTGTTGAAGTCGGTGCGCAAAACAGGCCGTTTGCTGATTGCCGATGAAGACTACTTGGGCTTTGGTTTGACCGGTGAAATAGCAGCCTTGATCGCTGAAAACCTCGACACGGTAACCTTGAAAGCACCCATCAAACGCTTGGCTGTGCCCAATGTACCTATTCCCTACAGCCGACCTTTGGAACAGTTTGTGATTCCACAGGTGGCGAACATCGTGTTGGCGGCGCAGCAGCTGCTGCTTCAGAAAATCGCACACGCGGTACCCGCGTGATCGAGATCAAACTGCCCTCAACAGCCTGGGACGGGGCGCAACAAGGCGTGGAGGCTTTGCTGGACAAATGGAAAGTGGCTGAAAAAACCCTGGTCACCAAAGGCCAGGTGTTGGCCACCGTGGTCTTGGTCAAAGCCTCCATCGACATCGAAGCGCCTGACAACGGTTGGCTCGAGAACATCCGCGTGAAAGAGGGCGAGAGTTTTGCGGATGGAACCGTGCTTGCCAATTTCACGGCGTCTTAAGGTGATAGGGTAACCATCAGATATACATATTGATGTCCGGTGCAGTCATTGGCCAAAACCAGTTTCGTTAATCAAGCCTGAATTGAAAAGTAAAGATCTTCTTCGATGCACAAATGAAAATCCACGTAAAAAGCCCATGCAATTGCTGCAAGGGCTTTTTATTTGGCGCCTCGACTTGTGCCCGGATTTCACATTGAAAAAATTAACTTTCGGAACTCCAATCTTTGGTCAAGCAGCTGCAAGTTGCAAGTTGACTTTTTTACCCAGTGCTGCAGCGGCACTGGCGAGAGTGGTGAGGGTTAGGCTTGCATCGTTTTCATCAAGCAATCTATTTAAGGCAGCGCGGCTTGTGTGCATGCGTTTAGCAAGCTCAGTCTTGGTCAATTTTTGAGCTTTCATTGCTTGGTCTATCTGCCAAGCAATAACTCTTTTCAGCGCAACAGCAGTGCTGGACTCAATCAGGGATTCCTCTTGCAAAAAATCATCGAAACTCGACCAATGACTTTCGCAAAGCTAACCCAAAAAGTTCGAGGAATTTTACGCTATCAAATTTGATTGAATTACTTCAAATCACGGTAAAAATTTTCATGCGGTCCAACCGCCTCAAGATACACCAATTTAAGTTCTTCGCCGATTGTGTATCCCAGCAAGTAAAGCTGTCCCTGGCTGCGAAATTTATAAACATACAAGGCTGATAAATCACCTTTTTTCTTGTCCCCAATCTTCGGGGAAGATTCAACTGTGGCAACTGCTACATCTACATCCGAAGCAATGTTGTCATGCAGCTTTTTATATTGACGCGCAAATCTGCGGGTCTGTACTGCTTGATACGTCATGTGCGGCTACGTGGTTGAAATGGAGTTGCATCGCTGCGTGGCTCTTTCATCGAAGCTAATACTTGCACAACAAAATCAACTGGTAATTCAGGATTGTCGATTGCAGCTCGCCCAACACTTGCCCAAAACTCAATCTGACCAGCAATTGTTCGGTGTTCAGCTTTGGCTTCGCTTTTTGCTTGCTCGTATAGCTGGTTGTCAATTCGTACTGGCATACCCATTTCTAAACTCCTTTGCTACAAATGTAGTTTAAGTTTATAGCATGCTTAAAATTTTCTCAACTGCTATGTGGTGACGCAATTAAATTTTTGAAAAATGCCACAAATCCTTTGGCATATGTTTGACTCCACATCCGGGACTCGAACTGAAAAGAGCAAAAGTTCGACTCCATGACGGGACACAGAACTTTGAAATCCCGATTGTTCGACTCCTTCACTGGTGCTAGAACAGAGGAGGGCGTAAGTTCGACTCCTAAATTCAGAGTCAAACATTAATGCTGTTTAGTTTTGCCAAACTGCATAGCCCAACTTCTGCAATCTGATGGCCAGGTCTACTTCCATGTACTGCGCATCGCCATAGGGCATGGGATTCAATTTATCGTAGATCTCAGGCATGAGCCGCAATCCGTATTTCATGGCGTACTTGTTGGCTTTGATGCCAGCCTTGTGTTGATCAAACCTTGTATCTGGATCATGTCCAGTCATGCCCACATACACACAAGGCTTACCTGTTTCATAGTCAGGGTTGGCCTTTTTGAATTTTGATTCACACAGAACATCTTTGTCCAGTTCGATGACGTAGACGAAGTGGCGCTCTTTAGGCATAGATATGAAAGATCAGTCCAGAGATCTAAGTTGATCCAGCGTGACATATTCAAGAGCCTTTTGGTGCGTGCTTTCCAAAATCACAGGAGGTGCTACACCTGCAGCTAAGGCCTCTTTCCAGCGCAACGCACACAGGCACCATTTATCGCCATGCTTGAGTCCTTTGAATCTGTGTTCGGGTCTTGGTGTCATCAAGTCGTTACCCTGCTTGAAGGTGAAATCTAAAAATGCCTGCGTGATGCGGGCGCATACAACATGACTGCCATGGTCCTGACTGTCCGTTTTGCAGCAACCGTCTCTGAAATATCCCGTAAGCGGGTCATATGAGCAGGGAATTAATTCTGTGCCCAGTACGTTGAGTACTTGCTCAGTCATGGCCATGCACTTTCTTGATCACAAATGCCATCAAACCCTCTGAAGCTTCCTCAACCAAATCTAGAACGTGTTCAAAATTCTTCTCGTCACCGTAGTAGGGGTCAGGAATCACAGTGGCTTCGGATGTTTTTAGAAACTCTGCAAACCCCCGGATTTTGTGCTGTAAGTGAGGAGGGCAGCGTTGCTCAAGTAGGGAACGGTTGTCCCAATCCATGGTGATCAGCAAGTCAAAGTTTTCAAAATCGTCATCACTGACAGCTCGAGCCCTTAAGTTGGAGAGGTCGTATCCGCGTTTCAAGGCATGCATTTGACTGCGCGAATCAGGAGGAGAGTTGGGGTGGTAGTTGTGCGTACCCGCTGAGTCAACATGGATTGAGTCAAGAAGTTTGCTCTTATGCAGTTTCGCCTTGAATACGCCTTCTGCAGTTGGGCTGCGACAGATGTTGCCCATACAAACAAACAAAATTTTTAGTTTGTGAGAATTCATTTTATTGTTGAAAAGTTAAAAATCAAATCCCATTTGTTGCTTGTTTTCACTTTGAAGTGAAGACGGCTTGAAAACGGATTTAGGCTTCTTTCGTGAAGCATGCTTGTCAACCACTTCCTTTTTACCAGCCCTGACTGAAGGCGTTTGCCTCAGCTCGTGGAGCCTTTCTTTGGATGCTCGCGTGGCAGTGGCCAAGTCCACCAAGGGCTCAACGATATCCAAGTCCACTTCACGTCTCATGAGTGTGTCATGGCGAATCAACCAGGGTTGGAACAACCAAGCCTGTGGAATATTGCGCATGCGAGGCAACCAGCGCTTGACGAATTGACCGTGGGGATCATGGTCTTGGGCTTGCTTGATCGGGTTGTAAACCCGTGTGGTGTTTATTCCTGTGGTGCCCGATTGCATTTGCAATTGACTCCAATGTATACCGGGTTCGTAGTCTAAAAATTGAGTTGCAAGCCATTCACCCACCGGACGCCAGTGCAACCACAAGGGGTAGGCTGCAACCGATACCAACATTGCTCGCATGCGAAAGTTCAACCATCCCGTTTCCCTGAGCATCACGACACAAGCATCCACCATGGGCCAGCCGGTTTTTGCATTTTTCAGCGCTTCAAAATAATCCAGGTTGAATTCTTGCTCTCGCAGGCCATCGTAGCCACGGTGCATGTTTCGCCATTCAATGGCTGGCTCACTCTCCAGCTTTTGGATGAAATGGCAATGCCAATACAAGCGACTTAAAAAGCCAGTCAAACCAGCGCGATGGCGAGTAGCTTGTGGCGGCAGCATGTCAAGTTGAGTTCTTGTTTGCTGCACGACTTCGCGCATGCTGATGCACCCGTAGGTCAAGTAAGCCGACAATCGTGAGCAAGCATCTGGGGCACTAAGTGGAGAGGAGATATCACCTCGGTAGCCGATGCTGCGTGCAGTTAGAAAACTGTGAAGTGTATTCAAGGCCAGCTTGCGCCCACCAAGCTGTCGCTGTGGCGGGTTGTGTTGCAAATGGGATGGGACTTGCATCGCCAGACCACAGGTGCCAGCTGGTTGCCAAAAACGCAGCATGTCTAGATTTGACTGAGGTATGCGCATATGCTGTTCCCAAGTGCGTTGCCACATGTCACGATTCTTTAAGCCTCTGACGACACCGAATTGGGGAAATTCATGCCATGGAATGCCATGGTGTTTAAACCAGTCTGCCACTTTCAAGTCGCGTGCAAAAGTCCATCCGTTGCCTGTTTCTTCGTGTGAAAACATGCCTTTGAACGGAGCCTCTCGCCAGATATCAGACAAAACGGTGAGTATGTCGCCATGATGTATTTCTACTCGACCACCCAAAGTACGTAGATGCTCATCTAAATCTTGCAATGATTCACGAATGAATTCAAAGTGCTGAAGCGCAGCATCGGGTTGAAGCCACATTTCTAGCTCAATGACGTAGATACAGCGAACCGGTCCTTGTTTGCTGGCCTGGGCAAGCGCCTCATGGTCATGCCAACGCAAATCGCGCTTAAACCAGACTAAGGCATAACTCATGCTCAATGAATTCGAAAGAAGGGTATCAGAGTACTTTTGAGGCTACTACCGGTAGAGCCAAACAAATGCCAGCTATGACTGTGAGCAGAAGTCTCATGCTCAGCCATTGGCCCACACCAAATTTTGGGTAACGTTTGTAGTCAACCAAAAAACAAATCCAAAGTGTGATGAGTTGAATTGCAAGCCCCCAATGGGTGTCAACAATCAAACTGACCCAGGCTACAAGGCTGGGAATCACACCCCAAATAATGGCATTGCGGTCTGGCTGCTCCTCTCGCATGGCAAGCCCCCAATGGATAGCGCCCAAGAAACTGATGATGGTTGCACCATAAGCCAACAAGCTGAACAACACAGCTGAATGATGGATGTCACGCCATAAAACCGACATGGCAGAAAGGCCAATGAATGGAATAAGTCCTGCATAGCCAATGGCTCGTGCAGTCAATGTCGGTGAGGATAGATTTGTTTGCATGTCGTCGAAGATTTAGTTGAACGATTTCGATTGAGGATCAAAGCAATCAAGCAACTGCGCGGGTATGGCATCAACTTGGTGAGACAAGTAGTCACGATTGAAAGCACTATCAATTGTGTTTTTTGTTTCTTCAGGGGCATCATTTTCTCAAGCATCTTGGGCCTTGACTCATGGATTTAAGGAACTTGATGACTGACACAGTGAGCACTCGTATGAGGTTTGCAGCAAATAATTGAATAGGTTTTGAATAGATAAAACTGTTTAAGATCAATATGGTACAGGTATTTTCTAATTTATGCTAAATTCAAAGTGTATTGTCTATGTTTTGTGTAAACTAACAAGGAGGCAAAATGAAGGTCAGTTACATGTTGCTTAACCGATCAGAGATGGGCAACGGCATCCCGTTTGGCATGGCCTGGCAGTGGATCCACTGTATAGAGGACGAGAAGCAATTGGTCCCGATACTGACGAAAGTGCAGAAAATAATCAAAGAAAACTGGCTTACCTTCGCGAACTTCACTGTGGACAAAAACAATGAAATAGAAAGGTTGATGGGTGTAGCCAGTGACATCATCAGAAACCAGATCTACTACGACGACAATATCAATCCAGAACGAATTTTCTATATCAATGAAGACTTGAAAAGCGAAGACGAAGCTTTTTGAGATTGGTGGTGTTAACTTAACTGAAGGAAAAAAAGATGAAAAAATTTGCAGTCTTATCACTGGCTTTTGTCACATGCATGGCATTTGCTCACAACTGCCCGAATGAAATCAAAGCCATTGATGCAAAGATGACAAGTGCAAAACTGTCTGATGCAGATTTAGCGAAGGTTAAGGCATTGCGTGAAGAAGGCGAAAAATTCCATAAGGCCGGCAAGCACGATGAATCCATGAAAGCGCTTGGTGAAGCTAAAAAGATGCTGGGGATCTGATTGGTGCACCTCCACTTGAAAGCTCTTACCGAGTTTGAGCAATGAGCGCTTTATTGGAGGTGTTTTTTGATGGGTCATGCCCCATGTGCAGGCGAGAAATTGCCTACTATCAAGAGCTTGATACCTATCGCCGTTTGGCATGGGTGGACATATCGGTAAATCATGCCACTTGTCCAGACGGCTACTGCCAGCAAGATTTGCTCAAGCGTTTTCATGTAAGAACAGCTGACGGCCAGATGTTTAGCGGTGCAGCGGGTTTTGCTTTGATGTGGACATTCCTGCCTGGTGCATGGAAATATGCAGGGCGTGTTGCAAGCTTTTGGCCAGTGACTGCTTTGTTAGAGCTTGCTTATCGAGCCTTCTTACCAATACGTCCTTGGCTACAACGAAGGGCTAGGGCAGTGCTTGAAAAATAGAGTCCACTAGCTGTTACCAGTCATTGCTATTGTGTTCACCCTTGAATGGCCCTGCTAAATCAGGCGTGATCCAGCCGCCATAGAAGCCTCCAGCCTGTGGCACAACTTTTTCACCGTCTACTGTGCAATCGAGATGGTGCGCATAAAAAGCAATGCAATTCGCCAGCGCCTCTGCGCCTGCCAGTGGTTGCGGATAGCTCCAAGCAACCCGTGGCAAGCAACGATCACCATCCACCAGATCCCAATGAAGCGCAGGGCCTTTCCACTCGCAAAATGAACCACGGCCTGCAGGTCTCAACAGTGCCTCCTTGACGTCTGACATTGGCAAATAAAAAGTGGGAGGGTGCGATGTCTCTCTCACCGCCCATGCCCCAGAAGTTTGAGCTACCAAGGTCTTGCCCCATCGCACCACGATCTCACGTTTGTCTCGGATGAGTTCTGGTGGACGCGGGAAGTCCCAAACTGACATTTGGCCTTGCTTCGGGACTTCAGCAAATGCAGGGCGGTCTTTGCCACGCCAACGCCATTGGGCTCGGGCAAGTTCCAACGAATCAGAATTCTCCAAAGGCTTTGTCACCTTCATTGCGTACTATTGGCATTCATCGCCATGACGATATCAAACTCGAGAAGTTGAGTCGTTCGACTCCACAACCTAGGCTTAATTCGAAAAGTACAAAAGTGATGCAAAAAGGCATTGCATTTAGTGATGTGACTGCTGCGCTTCTTGTTCACGCATCTTGATCAAATCAGCTGCAGTCAACTCAACATCACGTCCATCAAGCGACACAACAATGCTGGTGTTGGTTTTGATGGCAAGGTCTTGAGCTGAACGAGCTGCGCGTTGGATTGCTGCTAATGAGCCTGCTAAATCTGGATCAGATGAAGTACGGATGTCTTTGGGGTTCATTTGTCACTCCAGTCAATCAGTTTTGGCTCGATGCCGTAGTTGTCGTACAAAACCCATGAATTAACTATCTTGCTGTAACGCTCATGAAAGTTAGCCAAGCCTGCAGAAATCAAATCAGCATTGATAAACCTCAGTGTTTGGGCTTCAGCAGGCAAAAGTCATGGGCAAAAGTGGTTTTGCCAGCGCCGTTGGGTCCTGCAATGATGATGATTTTTTTCAACAAGAGCCCCTAGCAATTTTGCGTTTTGAAAAGCAATTTTATGTCCGGCGCATTCATTTGCTCAAACCTGTATCGACAATTAGACTTGAATTGAAAAATAAAGATTTCTATGGGAGCAAAAGAGTTAGCTCAAGAAAAAAGCCCCTGCAATTGCTTGCAAGGGCTTTTTGTTTGGCTCCTCGACCTGGGCTCGAACCAGGGACCTACGGATTAACAGAAATCCAGGCTTGTGAAAAAATTATATAAATCAATGACTTAATTGTAAAAATAGCCACCGTGTAATATTTCGTGTAATTGGCCAAAAGTTGCATTTCGCAACTGGCGAGGTGAAAACCTGGTTTTTCAGGTTTTGACCCCCGAATTTTGACCCCAAAACTTCGACGACACAACCGGGACTCGAACCGAAAAAGCTCAAAGTTCGACTCCATGACGGGACGCTGAACTTTGAAATCCCGTTTGTTCGACTCCCTCGTCAGGACTCGAACCGAAAAGAGCAAAAGTTCGACTCCCTCGCTGGTGCTCGAACTGAGGAGGTCGGTGAGTCGACGCCGTAAATTGTCTTATAGAAATTTTTTTCGATCAATGATCAGGTTCTTGTCGCCCATTTGCGCGACCATATCAACTTGAATTTATTGCAACAGGGTCATTTGCTGCGAAACTTGCATTCTCATTTGGAACACTTCACTCGCTGGCGTTGAAAAACGCAGCATCCCTAAAAATTGCAAACGTCCTTGGGCTGTGCCGACCACACTGGAGAGCGGATGTTTTTTCACAGCCCATTCTGCTGCCAACGCATGACCGAGCTCTTTGCCATGCTGGGCCGTGGCACTGGCCAAAATATCCGCCTCGTTGATCAACACACAGGCCCAATCCAGATTCATTTCAAATGCCAGACCTTTTACCTTGTCGTGGTTGCCAGTCACCAGCGACGGGTCGGTGCGCAAGATCATTTCAGTGACGCGGTCCAACCACAGCGGATCCAAATTCAAATGTCGAGAAACATGGCACATCTCTAAAGCCGAGCGTTGCTCGAACTCTTGTAAAAAACCATTCGCGCCACCCGGGTGCAGCACATCATGAGACGTCACGGCCAACAAAATGGCGGCTAGCCATTCATCGGAAAGCGCATGGCCTTTGTCTTGCAAGGCTTGCATCAAAAGACAAACTGCGCAGAGTGCGTCTGCCGTGTGCAAACGGTTGTGGTACTGGGGCTCATCGTCTGTTTGCTGCGCCAAGCCTTCCATGTGCCGGGCCATGGCCTGGGCCGCTTGCAACAATGGGCCTGCAGGACTGGCAACTTTTGGCGCATGGCCTGACCACAACCGATGCATGCAAGCTTCCAACACCACCGGCAAGCCCGGCCAACTGTGCGGCCAGGTGCTGCGCAAATTTTGCAAGGTCGCCAAATACAGTTGCGTCCAGTCTTGGGCGGGCCGTTTGGTGTTCATGGGTCGAGCGATCTTGGTGAACTCAGGCCATGGGCGCGCGCAAAGCGTTGTGCATGTTTTGTTGCAGCAACAAGGCTTCAAACACCGGGACCCACAGGGGCGAAGCTTCGGACAACATCTGGTTGGCATCTTCTGAGGCGATTTGGATGCAGCTGACTTCGTTCTTGGCTTGGGCGGTTGCACCGCGAACGCCACCCTTCAAAAAGGCTTGCTCACCGAATGACTCGCCATCGGCAATTTCGACAAAGACCTGGCCTTGGGCGTCCAGCAATTGCACGGTGCCTGCTTGAATGAAATACATATGGTCTGCCAAATCACCGGCGTTGAAAATACGCTGTCCTGGTTTAAAAATAACCGTTGGAAAGTCGATCACAGCACCCCCTTGGGCAAGGCTTTCAAAGCCAGTGTTCGTTTGACCGTGGTGCGGATGATTTGTCGAATCGCATGGGGCAGATTGGGCACCATGTGATCCACTTTGTGCAACGGGATGATGCGGGCTTGAACGGGCGTGACGGTCACGACGGTTTTCGGTGCAGGCAGGCCCGCCAAACCTTCGGCCAGACACAGCACGCTGCCGGGCCCCAATCGTTCGATGTGTTCACCATCAATCGCCAACAA
>NZ_OZ248541.1:0-477516 GCF_965234735.1 Limnohabitans simekii (SeqCode)
GAGCCATGTCCACAGTCAGCGATGAGGAAATTAGAATGATTCAAAACAGATTGAATAACAGACCAAGAAAAAGATTGGGATTCAAAACACCCTCAGAGGTGTTTCATCAATCGCTCAAGCGCGTTGCGCTTCGAACTTGAATCCGCCAAAAATTATATGGACATGTTTTGCTATTTTTTCTTGTGTGTATTCCAACATTTGGATTTGCCATCCCAATTTGTTGGATTCTGTGCGGAATAAAAGGCAACGATTGGCATCACAAAAACCTCTTAGAAAAAGGTTATTTGACCGAAAAACAATGGGACAAAAAATAAATCATTTGAATGGCAGAAACGTTTTTATTTAATCTTGAAGCACTAATGATGATCACAAGGAACAGCACATTATTTGCAGCAATCAGCATTGTGGAGTTTGCTTCGTTTGGACACATGAAGGCGCTACAGAAGTAGAGATCGTCGACTATCACTAAAGGAAAAGCCATGCGTACCGTTAAACCTGTTTCCCCCGGCGAGATGCTTGAAGAAGAATTCCTCAAGCCACTGGGCCTGACGAAGTACCGCCTTGCCAAGGACATCGGCGTGCCTGCGCAAAGGATTGGCGAAATTGTGGCTGGCAGGCGCTCGGTCACAGCGGATACAGACCTTCGGCTATGCCGCTACTTTGGCTTGAGGGTAATCACCCCCTTTTGAAGGGGTCGCAGAAGTAGAAACGTTACGCAGCCATGGCCAGCCGCTGCTTGGGTGTGAACCCGCCCAAGGCCATGTTTGGGCGGTCATGGTTGTAAGACCACATCCACTTCGTTGCAAAGTCTTGAACCTCTGCCAAGTCTGACCAATAGTACTGTGACAGCCATTCGTACCGTACCGTCCTATTGAATCGTTCCACATAAGCATTTTGCTGTGGGTTACCCGGCTGGATGTATTCCAACCTGATGCCCCACTCTTGAGCCCAAGTCTGTATTGCCGCACTGATGTATTCGGGGCCGTTGTCACATCGAATTACCTGCGGCCTTCCGCGCCACGAGATGATCTGCTTGAGCTCCCGAATCACCCGCTCTGAAGGTAACGAGAAGTCGACCTCCATCCCAATGGCTTCGCGGTTGAAGTCGTCAATGACATTGAACAACCGAAACGTTCTGCCGTCTTCGAGCTGGTCGTGCATGAAATCCATCGACCACACCTGGTTGATACCCTGTGGCACCGTCAGCGCCTCAGGTTTCTCGCGCACCAGCCGCTTGCGGGGCTTGATCCGCAAATTGAGCTCCAGCTCCTTGTAGATGCGATACACACGCTTGTGGTTCCATTTGAAGCCCTTGACGTTGCGCAGATACAGATAGCACAGGCCAAAGCCCCAGCTGCGATGGTTATCGGTCAGTTTGACCAACCAATTGGCCACCTCATCGTTCTCAGCGTCGCGCTTACGCTCGTAGCGATAGCAGGACTCGCTGATTCGAAATGCATCGCAGGCTGCCCTGATACAAACACCTAGATCTGTTACCGCCTTCTTGGCCATCTCCCGTCTGCGAGATGGCCTCACCACTTTTTTTCGAGAGCCTCCGAGACAATTTCAGCCTTGAGCTTTTCCTCAAGGTACATCTTCTTCAAACGACGGTTTTCTTCTTCCAGCTCTTTCATGCGCGACATCATGGACACATCCATGCCACCGTACTTGGCCCGCCATTTGTAAAACGTCGCCGTGCTGATGCCCAACTCGCGGCAAATATCTGGGACACCAATGCCAGCTTCAACCCTTTTGACTGAATCAATGATTTGGCTGTCGCTGAATTTTGATCTCTTCAGTTAGAACCTCTTCCATTGGAAAAAATTCTACTTCTCAGGCCTTTGGTTCTAGGGGACGATTACCACACAAGACGAATTCATCTATATCTTGGAAGGCCACCCGACTTTGCATACCGATGAGGGCCGCTCCCGCTTGTCGCCGGGCATGTGTGCGGGTTTCAAAAACTCAACCCTTGATCAAGGTACCATAAAATAGTACCATTCAATCGTTAAGCGCAAATACCAACGCACCCTCGCTCTGATATTTGCAAGGCCAACCAGCGCCAATATTCAGTGGCGCGACATTGAGGCCATGTTTCAGCAGTTGGGTGCGGAGGTCAGTGAGCGAGAAGGCAGCCGCGTGGCGGTGGTGCTGTTCGGAGAAGTTAGGGTGTTTCACAGACCCCATCCATCCCCCAACACCGACAAAGGCGCTGTCGCCAGCATTCGTAAATGGCTAGAGCAGCACGGAGTAGAACCATGAACACCATGACAGTTGAGGGCTTTCACGCCAAGATCGAATACGACGATGAGCTAGACCTGTTTCGCGGGGAAATTCTCGGGCTCAATGGCGGGGCTGACTTCTATGGAAAGAATCCCAAGGAGTTGCGCACAGAGTTCAAAAAGTCTTTGCAGGTCTTTCTGGATGTGTGCCAAGAAAAAGGCATTGAGCCCAAAAGAAATTTCTCGGGCAAATTTAACCTGCGCATTTCACCCGAGTTGCATGAGCAACTGGCCATTGCGGCGCAGGCCCAGGGCAAAAGTATCAACCTGCTGGCGCAAGAGGCTTTGCAGCTGCGTGTGGCGTCTTGAGTTACTTGCCTAACGGCCGCTCATTTATCGTAATGAAACCGACAAGCGATGATGAGTACCGCCACATCATCTGCTTCGTAAACCAGCCGATGGGTGTCATCAATTCGGCGTGACCAATAGCCTGACAAGTTACCCACCAATGGTTCTGGTTTGCCAATGCCTGTGAAGGGGTCTCGGCAAGTGGCGTTGATCAGCGTGTTGATGCGTTTGAGGGTTTTACGGTCCTGACCTTGCCACCACACATAGGCATCCCACCCATCAGGGGTGAAGTGGATCTCCCTCATACATCCAACAACTTGCGCTTTTTGGCCTTTCCTGCTTTGGCCTGTTCAATCGAGCGCAGCAGGGCACGAGCATTGGCGGGGTTGGACATCAAATAAAAGGTTTCCTGCATGCTGGCGTAAGCCTCTTCAGACATCAGTACTGCATTGCCCCCTTCGCGGCGGTGAATCAACGTGGGCGCTTGGTCGTCTATGACCTTGTCAATCACGGCTTTGAGCGAGTTGCGAGCGTCGGTGTAACTGATGACTTGCATGGCTTGGACCTGTTCAGGTAGTTGATCAGGTATTGTAAAAGCTATTTTCTTGAATGTGAAGCCAATCTAATTGCCGGCGATGGAAACCGAATGGGGCAAAAGGCTTTCATTTCTGGCTCTGGCGATACCCTTAACATCTCCCCCTATGAATTGGTTAGACGCTATCAAATGGGACGCCCAAGGCCTGGTGCCGGTCATCGCCCAAGAACAAAGCAGCAAAGACGTGCTGATGTTCGCCTGGATGAACCGCGAGGCGCTGCAACAAACCGCCGCGCTGGGCCGCGCTGTGTATTTCAGCCGCTCGCGCAACAAGCTGTGGTTCAAGGGCGAGGAGTCGGGCCATGTGCAAACCGTGCACGACATCCGCCTCGATTGCGACAACGACGTCATCTTGCTCAGCGTCACCCAAACCGGCCACGACCCCAGCATCGCTTGCCACACCGGCCGCCACAGCTGCTTTTACCAACGCTGGCAAACCAGCCCTGACGGCGGCCAATGGCTCAGCGTCGAGCCGGTGCTGCAAGACCCCGCCACCATTTACAAAGCCCATCCATGACTTCCAACGACACCCTGAGCCGCTTGGCCGCTGTGATTGAAAGCCGCAAAGCGGCCAACGGTGGCGACCCCGACACCAGCTACGTGGCGCGTTTGCTGCACAAAGGCCCGGACGCGTTTTTGAAAAAAATCGGCGAAGAGGCCACCGAAACCGTGATGGCCGCGAAAGACCTGGACCATGGCGGCCAACCGCAGCATCTGGTGAACGAAATAGCCGACCTTTGGTTCCATTGCCTGGTGGCGCTGTCGCACTACAACCTGCACCCCGAAGATGTGCTGCAAGAGTTGTCGCGCCGCGAGGGCTTGAGCGGTTTGGAAGAAAAGGCCTTGCGCAAAGCACAAGCTCGCGAGTCGGGCGAAGATTAACCACCAGCTTTTTTCAGCAGAGTTCACCATGCACACCGATCCAAATTGCATCTTTTGCAAAATTGTTGCGGGGAAAATTCCCAGCAAAAAAGTTTATGAAGACGACGAGTTGTTCGCGTTCCACGACATCAACCCGTGGGCGCCGGTGCATTTCCTCATCATCCCCAAAGCCCACATTCCCTCTTTGGCCCAAGCCAAGCCGGAGCACGCCGCCATGCTGGGCCGCATGATGGTGCTGGTGCCCGAGCTGGCACTGCAAGAGGGCGTGAACCCCTATCCCAAGGGTGGTTTTCGGCTGGTGACCAACACCGGCGAAGAGGGCGGCCAAGAGGTTCACCACATGCATTGGCATGTCATGGGCGGCCCACGCCCCTGGTTGCGTGGCTAAGACTAGAATTCCTGAAGTTTATTGAGGAGCATCCCATGGGGACTTTTTCTGTTTGGCATTGGTTGATTGTTTTATTGATTGTTGTTTTGGTCTTTGGTACCAAAAAGCTCAAAAGTTTGGGCGGGGATTTGGGTGGTGCCGTTAAAGGATTCAAAGACGGCATGAAGGACGGCTCCGCTGGTCCTGATGCCAACGCTGGCGCTGCGGCTCAGCAAGTCGCTGGAACGCCTGTTCAAACCGCAGACAAAGCGCCCATCGACGTTGAAGCCAAATCCAAGTCTTGATCGATGTTTGATTTAGAGGTATCGAAGCTGGCCATGATTGGCGCGGTGGCACTGGTGGTCATCGGACCAGAGAAGATGCCTCGCGTGGCCCGCACCATCGGCACCTTGCTGGGCAAAGCCCAGCGCTACGTCTCAGATGTCAAAGCCGAGGTCAACCGCTCCATGGAAATGGAAGACCTCAAAAAGATGAAGGAAACCATGGACACCGCCATGAGCGATGTCCAGTCGAGCGTGCTGAACGCCACCACCAAGCTCAACCAAGGGGTGTCGGGCTTGGGCTTAGACAGCAGCGACAGCGAAACCGATGCTTGGCAAGCCCCACTGCCTGAGTACAAACACCCGCAAAAAAATTGGCGTTTAAAGCGCTCCGCCATGCCACACTGGTATAAAGCTCGTCAAGGTGTGCGCACCCGCGCTTTATCGGGCGCCGCCCGCGTCGCGCGTTACCGTCCGCCGGGCAACGGCAGCAACAGCTTTTAAGGCCACATGTCCGATTCCAGCACCCCAGAAAAAGATGAAATGGCGGGCTCAGAACAGCCGTTCATCCAGCACTTGAAAGAATTGCGCGACCGTTTGGTCAAGGGGGCCATCGCCGTGGCCGTGGTCTGTGTCGTGCTGAGCGTGTTTCCCGGGCCAGCCCAGCTCTACGACTTTTTAGCCGCACCTTTGATTGCCAATTTGCCCGACGGCACCAAGTTGATCGCCACCTCGGTCATCTCGCCATTCATGGTGCCTTTGAAGATTTTGCTGATGACTGGTTTTTTGATCGCCTTGCCCGTGGTGCTCTACCAAGCTTGGGCATTTGTGGCGCCGGGTCTTTACACGCACGAGAAAAAGCTGGTGATGCCGCTGGTCATCTCCAGCACCTTGCTGTTTTTCATCGGCGTGGCCTTTTGCTATTACTTCGTGTTTGGCCAGGTCTTCAAATTCATTCAAAGTTTTGCGCCCAAAAGCATCACGGCAGCACCTGATATCGAGGCTTATTTGAGCTTTGTGCTCACCATGTTCGTTGCATTTGGTTTGTCTTTCGAAGTGCCCATTGTGGTCATCGTGCTGGCGCGGATGAACTTGGTCACGATTCAAAAACTCAAGGACTTTCGTTCTTATTTCATTGTGTTGGCATTCATCATCGCCGCCATCGTCACGCCACCCGATGTGGTGTCGCAGTTGGCCTTGGCCATCCCCATGGTGTTGCTCTATGAGTTGGGCATCTGGGCGGCACAGTTGTTCATCAAACACACCCGCGCCCCAGAAGATGCGGGTGCAGAAGCTTCCTGACCATGAAACGCTTGTGGCTTGTGTTTTCCCAAGCAGTCACCGTGTTGCTTGCGATATGGTTTGTGGTCATCACCCTCAAGCCGGAGTGGCTGCAATCGGGAAGTGGTTGGGACGGCAGCTTGCAAGTGTTGGAGGCACCGGCCTCTGTTGCCAGCTCCACCAGTGTGGGCAGCCTGAGGGGTGCGGCCAAAAAAGCGTCGGCCTCCGTGGTCAGCATCAACACCACCCGCAACACAGATTTGCCTGACCGGGCCAAAGACCCTTGGTTTCGTTATTTCTTTGGCGACCAAGACGAGTCTTCCGCGCAAATGGGCTTGGGCAGTGGCGTCATCGTCAGCCCTGACGGTTTCATTCTCACCAACAACCATGTGGTTGAGTCGGCTGATGAAATCAATGTCGTGCTCAACGATGGTCGACGCACCCAAGCCAAGTTGGTCGGCACCGATCCAGAAACCGATTTGGCGGTGCTGAAAATCAAGCTCGACAAACTGCCCGTGATGGTCATGAACAGCTCGGAGCTCACCCAAGTGGGCGACATTGTGCTGGCCATTGGCAACCCGTTTGGCGTTGGTCAAACCGTCACCAGTGGCATCGTGTCGGCTTTGGGCCGCAACCAGTTGGGTATCAACACCTTTGAGAATTTCATCCAAACCGACGCCGCCATCAACCCGGGCAACTCGGGCGGGGCCTTGGTGGATGTGCAAGGCAATTTGCTTGGCATCAACACGGCCATTTACTCGCGCTCTGGCGGTAGTTTGGGAATAGGTTTTGCCATACCCGTTAGCACTGCCAAGCAAGTGCTAGAAGGCATTGTCAAAGAGGGCCTAGTGGTGCGCGGCTGGATTGGTGTCGAGCCCACCGACATGACCGCCGACCTGGCCAAAACTTTCAACGTGCAGCGTGACAGCGGCGTCATCATCACGGGTGTCTTGCAGTCTGGACCGGCCTTCAAAGCGGGCGTTCGCCCCGGCGATCTGATGCTGGCGGTGCAAGGCCATCCGGTACAAACCGTGTCTGAATTGTTGGCACAGGTGGCCGCCTTGAAGCCTGGCGCACAAGCTGATTTACTTGTTTTGCGCAAGAGCGAAGAACTGGTTCTGAGTGTCACACCAGCTCAGCGCCCCAAAGTCAAAACGGCACCGCGCTGACATGGCCAGCCGCGACCAACTGCTGACGCTTTGCAACGACATGTTGCAGCCAGCCAAATTCAAAGACTATTGCCCGAACGGCTTGCAAGTGGAAGGCCGCGCAGAGGTGCAAAAAATTGTTTCGGGGGTGACCGCCAGCCGTGCCTTCATTGAAGCGGCCATCGATGCGGGGGCCGACACCTTGCTGGTGCACCACGGTCTGTTTTGGCGCGGCCATGATGGCGCGGTGACTGGCTGGCTCAAGCAACGTTTGGCCTTGCTGCTGGCGCACGACATCAACCTGCTGGCCTACCACTTGCCTTTGGACGCCCACCCCGCTTTGGGCAACAACGCACAGTTGGGGTTGCTGATGGGCTGGGAAACCTTGTCGCGTTTTGGCGAGCAAGACTTGGCCTGTTTGGGCGCGCCCGCTGCGGGTTGCGAGACATTGGATGCACTGGTTCACAACCTGCACACCACCTTGGGCCGTGCACCAGTGGCGGTCTTGCCCGACCCCAAGCGACCTTTGAAACGGATTGCCTGGTGCACGGGTGGGGCGCAGTCATGGTTTGAAGCTGCCATCGCTGCTGGCGCAGATGCGTTCATCACGGGTGAAATATCCGAGCCACAAGCCCATTTGGCGCAGGAAACCGGCGTGGCGTTTTTGGCCTGCGGCCACCATGCCACTGAACGTTATGGCGCACCGGCTTTGGCCGCGCATGTGGCGTCGCAGTTGGGCATGGCCCACGCTTTCATCGACATCGGCAACCCAGCTTGAGGCGGCCCGCTTGAACGCCCCCGCATCGTCACTGCCCTTGGCCCTGACCATGGGCGACCCGGCCGGTATTGGCCCTGAAATCATTCTGAAAGCCTTCGCGCTGCACCCCGAGCAGATGCGTGGTGTCTGTGTCGTGGGCGACTTGGCCGCCATGCAGCAGCATCTGAATAGCTTGTCAGCGGTGTTGCCAGTGCAGTTGCAATGTATTGCTGTGCAAGACCTGCCGCAGGTTTGGCGCATGGGCAACTTTCAAGTGCCCGTGTTGCAAGCGGGCGCGAGCTTGCCCTTCAAGCCCGGGCAGGCCAGCGCCGAGGGCGGACGCATGGCGGCAGCTGCGGTGAGTTGGGCGGCACAAGCCGCTCTGCGCGGCGAGGTGGCCGCTGTGGTGACCGCACCGCTGCACAAAAAAGCCTTGTCTTTGGCGGGCGTGGATCACCCCGGCCACACTGAAATGCTGCAGGCTTTGGCGGCTGCACACCTTGGCGTGTCAGTGGCCGACTTGCCGGTGCGCATGATGTTGCGCAGCCCCGGCCTGAGCACCGTGTTGGTCAGCATCCATGTGTCCTTGCGACAAGCTATCGAGGCCGTCACCGTGGCCAATCTGCTGCAAACCCTGCGCATCACCCACACAGCTTGGCTGCAATTGCATGGCCGTGCACCGCGCATGGTGGTGGCGGGCTTGAACCCGCATGCTGGTGAGGATGGTTTGTTTGGCACGGAAGAGTTGACCGAGATTGCCCCGGCCATTGCGCAAGCCCAACAACTGGGCTTGCAGGTGAGTGGCCCCTACCCACCCGACACCGTGTTCATGAATGCGCACAGCGCGGCTGGCCAAGCCAGTACCGATGTGGTGGTGGCCATGTACCACGACCAAGGTTTGATTCCGGTGAAATATTTGGGCTTGGACCATGGCGTGAACCAAACACTGGGGTTGCCGTTCGTGCGCACCAGCCCCGACCACGGCACCGCCTTTGACATCGTGGGGCAGGGGGTGGCCGACCCCAGCAGCTTGCTGGCCGCAGTGCGGGTGGCACGCGGCCAGGCCGTTTAACAACAAAGCGCTTGGGTATGCAGTTTGGTCAGCGTTTGAGTTGATCGCGGATTTCGCGCAGCAACAAAATATCTTCCGGCGTGACCACCTCAGCTGCTGCTGGTGCCGCCGCCTCACTGCGTTTCAAACGGTTGATTTGCTTGACCATGATGAAAATCACAAAAGCCAAAATAAAGAAGTTGACCGCCACAGTGATGAAGTTGCCATAAGCAAACACCGGAATGCCCGCCTTTTTCAGGGCGTCCAAAGTAGGAGGCACTTGCTCGGGCACATGGGCCAGCGCAATGAAATAGTTGGAGAAGTCCAGGTGGCCAATCAACATGGACACCAGCGGCATGATCAGATCACCCACCATGGCATCAACAATTTTTCCAAAAGCCGCACCCACAATCACGCCAATGGCCAAATCAATCACATTGCCTTTGAGGGCGAACTCTTTGAACTCTTTGAGCATGGTCAAACTCCCAGATTAGTTGAACTAAAGAATGCTCTCATATTTTTTTGTGATTTATTCCGTATTCAATTAAGTAGAAACCATTGTGCGGGTTCGACCTGAGAGGCTCGGTTAGAATGTCCGGCTAACTCAAATTCGCATAGAAACATAGAGGTCTTTCATGAGTGACACCACTGTGGACACCGACAAGCGCACATGGCTGATTGCCTCCGGTTGCGCAGGTGCAGTAGGCGGCGCAGCCGTCGCGGTTCCTTTCATCAGCGCATTCAGCCCCTCAGAGCGAGCCAAAGCAGCTGGTGCCGCCGTTGAAGTTGACATTTCAGCCATCAAGCCTGGTGAAAAACTCACCGTTGAATGGCGCGGTAAGCCAGTTTGGATCATGCGCCGAACGCCAGAACAAATCGAAGCCTTGAAGAAAGTCGAGTCCCAACTCGCAGACCCCGAGTCCAAGCGCAATCCCGCCGAGTTGACCCCTGAATATGCCCGTAACCAGGCCCGCTCTATCAAGCCTGAAATCTTTGTTGGTGTGGGTATTTGCTCGCATTTGGGCTGTTCCCCCAGCGACAAATTTCAAACCGGCCCACAGCCATCATTGCCTGACGACTGGCAAGGCGGCTTTTTCTGTCCGTGCCATGGATCCACCTTCGACATGGCTGGTCGGGTTTACAAAAACAAGCCTGCACCAGACAACCTCGAAGTGCCACCCCACATGTACCTCTCCGAGACACGCCTGTTGATTGGCGAAGATAAAAAAGCTTAAAGGCGCACACCTACCATGGCTGAATTCAAAGACGTTCCACCCAATGCGCCAGCGGCTGAAAAAGCCCTGAACTGGATTGACAACCGATTCCCGCTCTCCAAGCTCTTCAAAGAGCACATGAGCGAGTACTACGCGCCCAAGAATTTCAACTTCTTTTACTTTTTTGGCGTGCTGTCACTGCTGGTCTTGGTGATTCAAATCCTGACGGGTATTTTCTTGGTGATGCACTACAAACCAGACGCCGATGAAGCCTTCGCTTCAGTGGAGTACATCATGCGAGATGTCCCCTGGGGTTGGTTGATTCGCTACATGCACTCCACGGGCGCCTCAGCCTTTTTTGTGGTGGTCTATCTGCACATGTTCCGCGGTCTCATTTACGGGTCTTACCGCAAGCCCCGTGAATTGGTCTGGGTGTTTGGTTGTGCCATTTTCTTGGCGCTGATGGGTGAAGCTTTCATGGGCTATTTGTTGCCATGGGGCCAAATGTCCTACTGGGGCGCCCAAGTGATTGTGAATTTGTTCTCTGCGATTCCTTTCATCGGCCCCGATTTGGCCTTGCTGATCCGCGGTGACTATGTGGTGGGCGACGCCACCTTGAACCGCTTCTTCAGCTTCCACGTCATCGCCGTGCCTTTGGTCTTGTTGGGCTTGGTGGTGGCGCACATCATCGCTTTGCACGAAGTCGGCTCCAACAACCCTGACGGTGTGGAAATCAAAGACAAGAAAGACGCCAACGGAAAACCGTTGGACGGCATTCCGTTCCACCCCTATTACTCTGTGCACGACCTGATGGGCGTGATTGGTTTTCTGTTGGTGTTTTGCGCCATCATTTTCTTTGCGCCAGAGTTTGGTGGTTATTTCCTGGAATACAACAACTTCATTCCGGCGGACCCACTGAAGACACCTTTGCACATTGCCCCTGTGTGGTATTTCACCCCCTACTACTCCATGTTGCGTGCGATCACCAGCGAGATGATGTATGGACTCATCCTCTGTGTGTTGGTCGCCGCTTATTTGGGTGCCACCCGCGCCAACATCAGCAACTTCCTGAAAGTGGTTGTGGTTGGGAGTGCCGTTGCATTGGTGCTCATGATGCTGAGCATTGACGCTAAATTCTGGGGCGTGGTGGTCATGGGCGGCGCTGTGGTCATCTTGTTTTTCTTGCCATGGCTTGACAACTGTGCGGTCAAATCCATCCGCTACCGCCCTGATTGGCATGTCTACCTCTATGCCATTTTCGTGATCAACTTCTTTGTCTTGGGTTACTTGGGCATTCAACCACCATCGGCGATTGGCGAACGCGTGTCGCAAATTGGCACCTTGTTCTATTTCGGTTTCTTCCTGCTGATGCCTTGGTGGAGCCGAATGGGTGAGACCAAGCCTGTGCCAGACCGCGTGAACTTCGTCGCACACTGAACCGCTTGGAGCCAATAACCATGAAAAAATTCATTCTCAGTGTGATCTTGGTCCTGACATCTGCTTTGTCTGCCGTGCCTTCTTTTGCCGCAGGTGCCAGCATTCCGTGGGACAAGGCGCCAGACCGTTTGAACGATTTGGGCGCTTTACAAAACGGCGCCAAGTTGTTTGTCAATTACTGCCTGAACTGTCACGCGGCCTCTTACATGCGCTTTAACCGCCTGACCGACATCGGTCTGACCGAGCAGCAAATCAAGGACAACCTGCTGTTCACCACCGACAAGGTGGGCGAAACCATGAAAATAGCGATGGACCCTAAGCAGGGCAAGGACTGGTTTGGCGGCAACCCCCCTGATCTGACCGTGATTGCACGTTCACGCTCCGGTTCTGGCGGCTCTGGCGCAGACTATCTCTACACCTACTTGCGCACTTACTACCGTGATGACAGCAAAGCCACTGGCTGGAACAACTTGGCTTTCCCCAATGTGGGCATGCCTCATGTTTTGTGGGAATTGCAAGGTCAGCGCAAACCAGTGTTTGAAGAAATTCATTCCAAGGGACACACCACCCAAGTGCTCAAAGGCTGGGAGCAAATCACCCCTGGCAAGATGAGCCCCATTGCATACGATTCGGCGGTGGGCGATTTGGTGAATTACATGCAATGGATGGCCGATCCCACACAATCGACCCGCATTCGCGTCGGCGTGTGGGTCATGCTCTACTTGTTGGTGTTCTTCGTCATTGCTTGGCGCTTGAATGCCGCCTATTGGAAAGACATTCGCTAAATTGCTTTGCCGTAACCCGTCTCTGACGGGTTCTTACAATGGGCATTCGGCTTGCCCATTAAATCGTTCGTTTTTCAGGAGCCACTCTCATGATGGTCTTGTATTCAGGGACAGTATGTCCTTTTTCGCATCGTTGCCGCTTCGTCTTGTTTGAAAAAGGCATGGATTTTGAAATCCGCGATGTCGATCTCTACAACAAGCCCGAGGACATCAATGTGATGAACCCCTATGGGCAGGTGCCCATTTTGGTTGAACGTGATTTGATTTTGTACGAATCCAACATCATCAACGAATACATCGACGAACGCTTTCCCCATCCCCAGTTGATGCCCGGAGACCCCGTTGACCGGGCTCGCGTTCGCTTGTTCTTGCTGAATTTCGAAAAAGAACTGTTCACCCACGTCATCACGCTGGAGTCTCGTTCACAAAAAGCCAACGAAAAAGTGTTGGAAAAAGCCCGAGCACATATCCGCGACCGGTTGACTCAACTGGCCCCCGTGTTCTTGAAAAACAAGTTCATGCTGGGCGATAACTTCTCCATGCTCGACGTGGCCATTGCACCTTTGCTCTGGCGCTTGGACCATTACGGCATCGAGTTGTCCAAAAATGCAGCCCCTTTGTTGAAATACGCGGAACGTATTTTTTCACGCCCCGCCTACATTGAAGCACTGACCCCGTCTGAAAAGGTCATGCGCAAGTAATTGGCCATTGCATGATCAACATCACGCAGTCCTCTTCCACGCGGCCCTATTTGGTTCGCGCTTTGCACGAATGGTGCACTGACAACGGCTTCACACCTTATGTGGCTGTGTCAGTGGACGATTCAGTGCAGGTGCCCCGCGAGTACGTCAGCAATGGCGAGATCGTGCTCAACATCAGTTTTGACGCCACCAGCAACCTGCAACTGAGCAACGAATTCATTGTTTTCAAGGCGCGATTCGGCGGTGTGGCACGAGAAATCTCCGTGCCCATGGGGCGGGTGATTGCCATTTACGCCAAAGAAAATGGACAAGGCATGGCGTTTCCAGCGCCAGTTGACATGGATGCATCCGCGGATGCCAAACCCCCAACTGATCTTGAACCAACACCAACGCCGCCCGCAGGCAGTGTGCGTCCTCAACTCAAACGCATCAAATAGTTGAAGGCCTGCCTCAAGCTTCGTTAGAATCTCAACCATGCCGCTTTAGCTCAGTTGGTAGAGCAACCGCCTTGTAAGCGGTAGGTCGTCAGTTCGAATCCGACAAGCGGCACCAATCCAAAAGCCAGTACCCTACAAACGTACTGGCTTTTTTTTCGACCAAGGGGACTGTCATGAAAAAATCAATTCAGTGGATGGCTGGCTTGTTGCTAGTGCTGGCATTCATTCTGCAACTCTCAGGCCATGGTTATATTTGGAAAGCGCTCTACAGCACCTATTTGCAAGGGCATCGAACCGCCCATATTGACGATGCCCACAACTTCGATCAGCGCGTGATTGCCAAAGGCGCTGAGCAAGCATGGCCCAGAGCCACCAACTACAACCAACAAACCTTGTCCGACCCGATTCAACAACACCACCAACAACACGAGACAGCTGCTTTTTTGGTGGCGCAACATGGGCAATTGGTGCATGAGCAGTATTTCGCACCCTACACAGCGCAAAGCCGCACCAACTCTTTTTCTGTCGCCAAAACCATCACCACCATGCAAGTGGGCATGGCGGTGCAACAAGGTTTCATCAGCAGCTTTGATGCGCCCATCACCGAGCAAATCAAAGAGTACGCCAACGATCCGCGCGGCAACAAAGCCACGGTGGCGCAACTCGCCAGCATGAAGTCCGGGCATGAGTGGGACGAGAACTACTACCTGCCGCTGAACATGACCACCGACTTGTATTACGGCAAGCATGCCGAGGCATTGGTGTTGTCGCATGGCTTTGAGCGTGAGCCGGGCAGTGAATATGAATACAGCAGTGGCACAACGCAGGTGTTGGGGGTGTTCCTCAAGCGTGCCTTGCAAGCCAAAGAGCCCACGCTCACTGTCAGTCAGCATTTGTCTCGCAGTTTGTGGGCGCCGTTGGGCATGGGCAGCGACGCCATCTACACCATGGACCGCCCTAGCGAACAAGGCGGCATGGAGCGCACCTATTGCTGTATCTTCGCGACCGCTCAAGATTTTGGCCGCATTGGACAACTGCTGTTGCAAGATGGCGTGTGGAATGGCCAACAGTTGCTCGACAAAGCCTTTGTCGAGCGTATGCGCCAACCAGATTTGCAACCTTTCTATGGCCACTCACTGTGGATGGATTGGAATTACCAGCACCCGTTTTACTTGCTGCAAGGCCATGAAGGCCAATATGTGATGGTGGTGCCTTCCCATGGTTTGGTGGTGGTCAGAACGGGCAAACACCGGGATAAAAAAACCTTGGGTCCAAATGGCCAAATTCCCAAAGAGGTTTACAGCTATGTGGACGAAGCTGTGCGCTTGGTTCAGAAGCCGTGAGTGCAATCATGTTTGGTGAAAGCTCATGCGAGCTTGGCGCGCTGAATGCACCACAAAGGCTGATTGGCAATGCTGGTCAAGGTCGAATGGTCAACCAATCTTGCACCGTCTCTTCATAAGCCAATCCCAATGACAGCAATGCCAAGTCACCTTGCGTTTGGCCAATCAGTTGCATGCCCATGGGCAAGCCTTGGGGGTTGAAACCCACCGGCACATTCAGCGCAGGCAGGCCGCACAAACTCGCATACAGCACCACTTCCATCCAACGGTGGTAGGTGTCCATCTGCACCTTGCCAGTGGGGGTGTCAATCTGCTCGGGCCACCGCTTGTGAATCTCAAACGGCCACACTTGGCAAGACGGCAACACCAATACATCAAACCGGGACAGCAGCCCCAGCATGTGCTGATAAAAAGCGGTGCGATCGATGCTGGCTTGCAAAAAATCGGTGGCGGTCATGCCCGCAGCTTGGTCAAACTCCCACAAGGCTTCAGGCTTCACAAGGTGTCGCCCCTTGGCCACCATGGGCGCGATGCGCGAGGCCGTGAGAACACGCCGCCATGCCAGCCAGGTTTGCCACACCGCCTCGGGCGGGTAGCCCAGCGACACGGGCTCCACGTTGCAGCCCAAACCCTCAAGCCTTTTCAAACCCTGCTCGCAAGCTTCCAAGATGCCTGCTTCCATGGGCAAATAGCCGTCCAAGTGGCCCAACCAACCGATGCGCAGGCCGCTGGCTTGGGGTCGCAACCCACTTGCAAAACCTTTTGGCAACGGCGCCAACGACAACGGCGACCGCGCATCAAAACCCGCCATCACCTCCAAGCTGTGCGCCAAGTCGGTCATGCTGCGTGCCATCGGCCCGTCGGTGCTGAGTTGACTCACCCACACATCGTTGGCGGGGTAGGCTGGCACCCGGCCTTGCGAGGGCCGCAGGCCAAACACATTGTTCCAAGACGCAGGGTTGCGCAAGCTGCCCATGAAATCCGAGCCATCGGCCACTGGTAACAGCCTGAGCGCCAAGGCCACCGCCGCGCCGCCACTGCTGCCGCCCGCACTGAACGCTGGGTTGTAGGCGTTGCCCGTGCTGCCAAACACAGGATTGAAGGTGTGCGAGCCCAGACCCCACTCAGGCGTGTTGGTTTTGCCAATCACGATGCCCCCAGCGGCTTTCAGGCGCTGGGTCAGCAAAGCGTCTTGCTTGGGGATGTTGTGCGTCAACAAGGGCGAGCCGCAGGTGGTGGGAATGCCCGCCACATCCACCAAATCTTTCAAAGCGATGGGAAAGCCGTGCATCCAGCCGCGTGAGTGACCGCGGTGCAAGGCTTGATCAGCTGCATCGGCTTGCGCCAACAGCAGGCCCGGGTCTTGCAAGCTCACCAGGGCATTGAAGCGCGGGTTCAAGGCATCGATTCGGCCTAAATAGGCCTGCATCACCTCGCGGCAAGACAACTGCTTGCCGTGAAGGGCTTTGGAAAGTTCTTGGGCGCTGAGTTCGGTGACAACCATAGACAAGCCTGCGGATCATGGAATCGCTTATATTGAGCTTGAAATGTAGCTTGCAAAAAAGAAAGGCAGCTGATGCGACGAGGATTTTTGAAAACACTGGTGCTGGGCTGTGCTGCCCTGCTGTTGGCCACAACAGCCATGGCGCAAAATGCCGTGCCGCCCAACAAGGTGTTTCGCTTCGTGCCCCACACCAATTTGGCGGTGCTCGATCCCATTTGGACCACGGCCTATGTGACGCGCAACCATGGCTACATGATTTACGACACCCTGTTCTCTGAGGACGGCAAGGGCAAGATCCAGCCTCAAATGGTGCAAAGTTACAGCACCAGCAAAGACGGCAAAACCTGGACTTTCAAGCTGCGCCCTGGTTTGGCCTTCCACGATGGCAAGCCGGTCACCAGCGAAGATGTCGCGGCATCCTTGAAACGATGGTCCAGTCGTGACGCCATGGGTGGCGTCTTGTTTGGATTTGTCGATAAATTGGAAACACCCGAAGCCAGCACCCTGCGCATGGTGTTGAAGGAGCCTTGCGCCATCGTCCTGGAAGCCTTGGGCAAAGCCTCCAGCAATGTGCCGTTCATCATGCCAGCCCGCATCGCCGCCACGCCTGGCACCGAACAAATCAAAGAGCACATCGGCTCGGGACCCTTCATCTTCAAGGCCGATGAATTCAAGCCCGGCGCCATCGCGGTGTACGAGCGCAACACCAAGTACGTGTCGCGCCCCGAAGCGCCCAGCGGCTTGGCTGGTGGGCGGCCCGTCAACTTCGACCGTGTGGAATGGGTCATCATCCGCGACCCGCAAACCCAGTTCAATGCCATCTTGGCCGGTGAAGTCGACATGGTCGAGCAACCCAGCTTTGAGCAGTACGAAACCTTGAAGAAAAGCGCTGGCGTGAAAGTGGACGATTTCACGCCCGCAGGTTTTCAGTATGTGATGCGTTTCAATCATCTGCACCCACCATTCAACAACCTGAAAGTGCGGCAAGCCGCCATGCTGGCGGTGGGCCAACAAGCCTTCATCAACACCCAAGTGGGCGTGCCCGAGTTGGTCAGGCCGTGTCGCAGCATCTACCCATGCAGCTCGGTGTTCGCCGATGAAAACACCGCAGGCTTCACGGGTGTGAGCAATGCTGCCAAAGCCAAAGAGTTGCTCAAAGAAGCGGGCTACGACGGAACGCCGATTGTCATGATGCGCCCGACCGATTTGGCCGCCATCACCAAGCTGCCCTTGGTGGCCAAGCAACAACTTGAAGCTGCTGGTTTCAAAGTGAATTTGCAGCAAATGGACTGGGCCTCCTTGGTGGCTCGCCGCGCCAAAAAAGAGCCGCCTGCGCAAGGCGGCTGGAACATGTTTTTCACCACCTGGAGTGCGCAAGACATTGACAATCCGCTCAGCAGCGCCATGCTCAACACGCGCGGTGCCACGGGTTGGTTTGGTTGGCAAGATGAACCCCGCATCGAAGAATTGAAGGCCAAATTTGCCCGAACGCCCGAAGCGGCTGAGCAGAAAAAAATCGCCTCGCAAATTCAAGCCTTGGTGTTTGAAACTGCCGCCTTTGCGCCACTGGGCCAATACCGCAATCCCACGGTCTTGCGCAACAACGTGAGCGGCATGTTGCAAACCCCGGGCATCCCTGTCATGTGGGGTCTGTCCAAGCCATGACATGCTGAGCTTTTTAGGCCGCCGCTTGTTGGCGGTGATCCCCGTTCTGCTGGTGGTGTCGGTGGTGGTGTTTTTGCTGCTGCGCCTCTCACCCGGCGACCCTGCTGCGGTCATTGCGGGCAACAACGCCACCTCCGAAGACATCGCCAACATCCGACAACAGCTCGGCCTCGACAGCAACTTGGCAACCCAATACGGCATCTGGATGGGCCGCGTGTTACAAGGCGACTTGGGCTATTCCTACTACTTGGGCAAACCGGTGTTGGCGCTGATCGCACAACGTGTTGAGCCCACCTTGTCCTTGGCCTTGGGCACGGCCTTGTTGGCGGTGTTGATCGCGGTGCCCTTGGGCACCTTGGCAGCTTGGCGCATGGGTGGCTGGCTCGACCGATCGTTGTCGGCATTTTCGGTGGCGGGTTTTTCGGTCCCGGTGTTCGTCATCGCCTATGTGCTGATTTATGTGTTCGCCATGCAGTTGCAATGGTTGCCAGTGCAGGGTTACAAGCCGCTCACCGGGCCGCAAGCGCAAGGCGTGTGGGACTGGGCGCGGCAACTGATCTTGCCGTGGTTGACCTTGTCCACCATTTACGTGGCGTTGATCGCCCGCATCACCCGCGCCAGTGTGTCGGAGGCTTTGAGCGAAGACTACATCCGAACCGCACGCGCCAAAGGCTTGGCCGAGTTCAGCGTGTTGCTGCGCCATGCCTTGGCCAATGCCGCCGTGCCCATCGTCACCGTGGTGGGCATTGGCGTGGCGTTGCTCATCGGCGGCGTGGTGGTCACTGAAACCGTGTTCGCGATTCCTGGCTTGGGCTCGCTCACGGTGGACGCGGTCTTGAACCGCGACTTCCCCGTCATTCAAGGTTTGGTCTTGTTGTTCTCGTTGTCGTATGTCGGCATCAACCTCTTGGTGGACACCAGCTATTTGTGGCTGGACCCGAGGATTCGCCACTGATGGCCGCGCTTTCGCATCGCTTGTGGGTCCATGGCTCGGTGCGTTTTGGCACGGCCGTGTTGGGCTTGATGCTGTTGGTGTCCTTGTTCGCGCCATGGTTGGGCACGGTGGACCCGGCCGCCATGGACGCCAACCACATCAACAAAGCGCTGGGCTTGGCAGGCGAGTTTGCTTTGCCCGATGGCAGCGTGGTGGCCCACACTTTTTGGTTGGGCACCGACAGCTTTGGCCGCGATGTCTACAGCCGGGTCTTGTTTGGCGGGCGCATCTCTTTGTTGGTTGGTGTCGCCACCGCTTTGCTGGCGCTGGGCCTGGGTGGTTTGTGCGGCATGTTGGCCGGTTACTTTCGCCAAGTGGACATGGTGCTGATGCGCTTCATGGACGGCTTGATGGCCATTCCGGCGGTGTTGTTGGCCATTGCTTTGGTGGCGGCGCTGGGCGCGAATGTGGCCACGGTGGTCATCGCCATTGCCATACCCGAGGTGCCGCGTGTCACGCGGCTGGTGCGCTCCTTGGTGCTCACGCTGCGCGAAGAGCCGTATGTGGAAGCCGCACGCGCCTTGGCCACACCCACGCCGGTTATTTTGTGGCGGCACATCCTGCCCAACGCCATGGCGCCGCTCTTGGTGCAAGGCACGTTTGTGGCGGCGTCTGCGGTGTTGACCGAAGCGATTTTGAGTTTCTTGGGGCTGGGCTTGCCGCCCGATGTGCCCACCTGGGGCAACATCATGGCCGAGGGCCGCACCCAGTTCAGCCAACAACCCGGGCATGTGTTGTTCCCCGCATTGTTTTTGGTGCCCACGGTGTTGGCCATCAATTTGCTGGGCGATGGTTTGCGCGACGTGCTCGATCCGAAATTCGCCAAGCGGGTGGGCTGATGAACACACCTGTGTTGAGCATTCAGCAGTTGAGCGTGGCCTTGCCAGCGGGCGCGGACCGCAGCCACGCCTTGCAAGACATCAACCTGCAACTGCATGCGGGGCAAACGCTGTGCGTGGTGGGTGAGTCTGGCTCGGGCAAATCGGTGCTGGCCACCACGGTCATGGGTTTGTTGGCATCCGAATTGAAAGTGACTCAAGGCCAAGTGGCTTTGCAAGGCGAAGCGCTGCTGAGTGCCACACCTGCACGTTGGCGTGCTTTGCGCGGCCAGGCCATGGGCATGGTGTTCCAAGAACCGATGACCGCCTTGAACCCGGTGATGCGTTGCGGCGACCAGGTGGACGAGGTGCTGCGCACCCACACCGATTGGCCCGCTGCGCAACGCCGCGACCACATCATGCACATGCTGGCGCAAGTGCGCTTGCCTGACCCCGAGCGTGTTTGGCACAGCTATCCGCACCAACTCAGTGGCGGGCAACGCCAGCGCATCGTCATTGCCATGGCCATGGCGATGAAACCGGCGCTGCTCATTTGCGATGAACCGACCACAGCGCTGGACGTGACCACGCAAAAAGACATCTTGCAACTCATCCACCAGTTGCAACAAGACACCGGCAGCGCCGTGCTGTTCATCACCCACGACATGGGCGTGGTGGCCGATATTGCCGACCAGGTGTTGGTGATGCACCAGGGCCTGGCCGTGGAAATGGGCTCGCGTGACGATGTGCTGTTGCGCCCGCAAGCCGACTACACCCGCGCCTTGTTGGCCGCGGTGCCGAGCATGACGCCGCCGCCCGCCAAAGTGATGGCCGATACGCCGCCCGTGTTGCAAGCGCAAGCCGTGTGGAAAACCTATGGCACGCACTTGGCCTTGCAAAACGCGGCGCTGCAATTGCGTGCGGGTGAAACCGTCGGGGTGGTGGGCGAGTCGGGCTCGGGCAAGTCCACCTTGGCGCGGTGCATCTTGCGCCTCATCGACCCCACATCCGGCGACATCCATTGGGGCCAGGACAACATCGCCCCTTGGCCTGAAAGTCGTTTGCGGCCATTGCGCCACCGGGTGCAGGTGGTGTTCCAAGACCCGAACCGTTCATTGAACCCGCGTTTGACCATCGGTCAGTCGATGGTGGAAGGGGCACGCAACTTTGGCCAAAGCGCATCGCAGGCCGAGCAATTGGGCCGCGATTTATTGCAACAAATGCGCTTGCCCGAGGGCGCATGGCAACGCTATCCCAGCCAGTTCAGCGGCGGCCAACGCCAACGCATCGCCTTGGCGCGAGCCTTGGCCTGTCGGCCCGATGTGTTGGTGGCCGATGAAGCGGTGAGCGCTTTGGACGTGTCGGTGCAGGCGCAAATTTTGGATTTGCTGCGCGAGGTGCAAGCCCGCATGGGATTGGGCTTGCTGTTCATCACCCACGACCTGCGGGTGGCGGCGCAACTCTGCGACCAAGTGATCGTGATGCACCAAGGCCAGATTGTGGAGCGCGGTGCCACCGCCACGTTGTACGCCCAACCGCAACACGCCTACACCCGCGCCTTGCTCGCCAGTGCGCCCGATGTGCAAGCTTTGATGGAGTAACACCATGCAGCAACTGACCCAATGCACCGCCACCCAATTGCTCACGCTCTACCGAAGCGGCGCTGCTTCACCGGTGCAAGCCACCGAGGCGGTGCTGCAACGCATCAACCAGCTCAACCCACGCTTGAACGCGTTTTGCCTGGTCGATGAAGAAGCGGCTTTGCAATCGGCGCGGGACAGCGAAGCGCGTTGGCAAGCCCACAGAAACAACGGCACCGATGTCTTGCCCCTGGATGGCGTGCCAGTCTCCATCAAAGATTTGATCTTGACCCGGGGTTGGCCCACGCTGCGCGGCAGCAAAACCGTCAACCCGGATCAGCCTTGGGAAGTGGATGCGCCAGTGACGGCACGGTTGCGCGAAGCGGGCGCGGTGTTGCTGGGCAAAACCACCACGCCTGAATTTGGCTGCAAGGGCGAAACCAATTCACTGCTCACAGGCATCAGCCGCAACCCCTGGAATCTGGAGCACACGCCCGGTGGTTCATCGGGCGGTGCATCAGCCGCGGTGTCTGCAGGTTTGGGGCCCTTGGCGGTGGGCACCGATGGCGCGGGCAGTGTGCGCATTCCCGCGGCCTTTTGCGGCAACGTGGGTTTCAAGCCCAGCTTTGGCCGTGTGCCTGCCTACCCCTTGTCGCCGTTTGGCTCGGTGGCGCATTTGGGGCCGCATGCCATGACGGTGGAAGACGTGGCCTTGATGATGAACAGCATCAGCCAGCCCGATGCGCGGGACTGGACCTCGCTGCCGTTTGATGGCACCGACCACACGGAGCTGTTGGACTTTGGGGTGCGCGGTTTGCGCGTGGCTTATTCACCCACGCTGGGTTACGCGAAAGATGTGCACCCCGAGATAGCCGCCGCCACGGCGCAAGCAGCGCAACATTTGCACCACCTGGGCGCGTTCGTGGAGCAGGTGGACCCGGGCATTGACGACCCCCTCGACATCACCACTGGTTTGTGGTTTGCCGGGGCGTACCAGGTGTGGCAAACCTTGAGCCCGGCGCAACAAGCCCTGACCGACCCCGACTTTGCCGCCGAAGCCGCCTTGGGTGCCAAGTTGGACGCCAACGCTTTGCATCAACTCAACCAACGGCGTGGCGTTTTGGGTTCGCATTTGCGCCAGTTCATGCAGCGCTTTGATCTGATTTTGACGCCCAGCACCGCGGTACCGGCCTTCAAAGCGCGGCCTGCTGGTCACAGCCCCATGACGTCCGAGGCCATGCTGGGCTGGACCCCGTTCAGCTACCCGTTCAACCTGAGCCAACAACCGGCCATCAGCCTGCCTTGTGGCTTGACATCCGAGGGCTTGCCCATGGGTGTGCAGTTGGTCGGGCCCATGTTTGGTGATGCGCTGGTGTTGCAAGCGGCGCAGGCCTTGCAAGCTTGTTATCCGCTGCAACGACCTACACTCTCCTGATTTGCCTTTCAACAACAATGACATCTCCTCTTTTCATCGTCGGCTTGGGCGGTACCTTGCGCGACGGTTCGTCCAGTGAACACGCCTTGAAACTTTCTTTGGCCCATGCGGCCAGCTTGGGCTGCGACACGCAACTTTTTGCCGGGCCCGATTTGGATTTGGCGTTGTACGACCCCAGACGCACCGAGCGCAGCCCTGCTGAAGCGGCCTTGGTTGCAGCCTTGCGCCGCGCCGATGGCGTGATTTTTTCCACGCCCAGTTACCACGGCAGCATCTCGGGCTTGCTGAAAAACGCCATCGACTACATCGAAGACATGAACCAAGACGAGCGCGTGTACTTGACAGGCCGAGCCGTGGGTTGCATTGTGTGTGCGTATGGCTCGCAGGCCATGGGCACCACCTTGTCCTCCATGCGCGACATCATCCACAGCTTGCGCGGTTGGCCCACGCCCTTTGGTGCCAGCTTGAACGTGTTGCAAATGCCTTTTGAAAACCCAGGCAGCGACAGCGCCAACGAAGCTTTGCATGCTTGCCAAACCGTGGCCGAAGAAGTTGTTCAATTTGCCAAGGCTTGGCGCAAGTCCTGAAGCGCTCCTGGGTGGGTATCATCCCGCCCACCTTGGCAGCCCATTCACCCCATGACATTCATCGCCCTTGATGTTGGCAACACCCGCTTGAAGTGGGCTTTGTTCGACAGCCACCAACCCGATGCGCAACTGCTGTCGCACGGCGCGGTGTTCTTGGAGCACATCGACCGACTCGCCGATGAAGATTGGAAAGACCTGCCAGCCCCCTCTGAAACACTGGGCTGTATTGTGGCCAGTGATGCGTTGCGTCGGCGGGTGGGCGAGCAAATGGAGCACTGGGATTTGTCACCGCGTTGGGTCGTGCCCAATGCCGCCGAAGCGGGTTTGGTGAATGGCTATGACCACCCGACACGCTTGGGTGCCGACCGCTGGGTGGCCATGATCGGCGCCCTGGCTCGCATGAAAGAACAAACCCAAGGCCAAGCGCCGCGCCCCATGGTGGTGGTGATGGTGGGCACAGCGGTGACGGTGGAGGCCATTGACGCGCAAGGACATTTTTTGGGCGGCTTCATCTTGCCGGGCCACGGCATCATGTTGCGGGCCTTGGAGTCTGGCACCGCTGGCTTGCGTGTGCCCACCGGCGAGGTGCGTGAATTTCCAACCAACACCAGTGATGCGCTCACCAGTGGCGGTACCTATGCGATTGCAGGTGCTGTTGAACGCATGGTGCAGCATGTTCGCCAACACACCCACAACGAACCGCTGTGCTACATGACCGGTGGCGCAGGCTGGAAGATGGCCCCCAACATGTCGGTGAAATTCGAATTGGTGGAAAGCCTGATTTTTGATGGCCTGCGGCAAATCGCCAGTCAGCGTTTGGCCACCTGAACCGCGCAGTCGTAGAACACCGGTGCGCGGCCCATGTCGGTGAGTTTTTGCGAGGTGAGTTCGTTCACATTGGTGCCATTGGCACCCAGCTTGCGCCACCAAATCCCCAAACCCACCACCATGCCCACACGCGCACGTGTGCTGACGTGGGCTTTGCATTCATAGCTGCCTCGGTCGTTGAACACCCGCACCATGTCGCCGTCTTGCAGTTGCCGCAGGGATGCGTCATTCGGGTGAATTTCAAGCAGCGGTTCGCCCTCCATGTCGCGCAGACTTTTCACATTCACAAACGACGAGTTCAAGAAGTTGCGGGCGGGCGGCGAGATCATGGCCAGCGGGTAGGTGTCTTGCGCGGTGGGTGCTTCGTAATTGGGAATGAAGTCGGGCAAACCGTCTGCGCCCAGTGCCACCAAACTGCTGCTGACGAATTCACACTTGCTCGAGGCGGTGGCAAAACCGCCTTGCGCAAACGGGGCGTCGTTCATGGGCCAATGTGCAAAACCATCTTGCAGCAATTTCTCCCACGTGACGGGCGCAGCGCTTTGCAGGTTGCGCGGGTGTTGCAGCGCCAAGCGGCACAGGCTTTCATCGTTTTCTTGCAGCAAGGGGTTGTGCAGGCCCATGCGCAAGGCGAGTTCTCGAAAGATCTGCGTGTTGGTTTTGGCCTCACCCAGCGGTGCGATGGCTGGGCGGTTCAACAGCACATCGGTGTGGCCATAGCTGTTGTGGATGTCCCAGTGTTCAAGTTGTGTGGTGGCGGGCAACACAAAGTCGGCATGGTCGGCGGTGTCGGTCATGAAATGCTCGAGCACCACGGTGAACAAATCCTCACGTGCAAAGCCCTTCACCACCTTGGCCGATTCGGGGGCCACCGCCACCGGGTTGCTGTTGTAAACCACCATGGCTTCAATCAAGTTGGGCGTGTTCAAGGCGTCGCCGATCGTGCTCATGTTCACCAATGGCGCAAGCGGGTTGGTGTGCAGATCCGGGCGTTGCAAGGCCACGCCGTTGTGCAGCGCATGGCCTGAAGCACTCAGCACCACGCCACCAGCACGGTGCCGCCAAGCGCCAATGAGCGCGGGTAAACAGGCCACGGCTCGCACCGCATTGCCACCACCCCGCGAGCGTTGCACGCCGTAGTTCAAACGGATGGCCGCGGGCTTGATGTGCGCATAGTCGTGCGCCAGTTGGCGAATGGCTTGCACGTCCAAACCACACACCTCGGCCGCGCGTTCGGGCGGCCATTGCAAAGCCCGTTCACGCAAGGCTTCAAAGCCCACGGTGTGCTGCGCGATGTAGTCGTGGTCCAGCCAGTCGTGGGTGATGAGTTCGTGCATCAGCGCCAACGCCAACGCGGCATCGGTGCCGGGCTTGAGCGCCAGGTGCAGATCGCATTTGTCGGCGGTTTCGCTGCGGCGCGGGTCGATGCACACCAGCTTGGCGCCGTTGCGTTTGGCCTCTTGCGCAAGTCGCCAAAAATGCACGCTGCTGGTGATGGCATTGCTGCCCCAAATGAGGATGAGTTTGCTCTCGGCAAAAAACTGCACCTTCATGCCCAGCTTGCTGCCAAAGGTGTGGGTCAGCGCCTCGGCACCGGCGCTGGCACAGATGGTGCGGTCGAGTTGCGCGGCGCCCAGCAGATTGAAGAAACGCATGGCGATGGACTCGCCTTGCACCATGCCCATGGTGCCCGCGTAGCTGTAGGGCAGGATGCGTTCTGGGTTGCGATCGGCGATGCCCTTGAGCTTGGCGGCGATGTCTGACAGCGCTTCGTCCCAACTCACCCGTTCAAACTGACCACTGCCTTTGGGGCCGCTGCGCTTCAAGGGGTGCAACACCCGCTCGGGGTGGTAAGTGCGCTCGGTGTAGCGCGACACCTTGGTGCACAACACACCATCGGTGAGCGGGTGGGCCGGGTTGCCTTGCACCTTGATGGCCACGCCGTCTTGCACGGTGGTCAAAAGGGAACAGGTGTCGGGGCAGTCGTGCGGGCAGGCGCCCAGGATGGTGGTGGTCATGGCTGCATTGTGCTGTTTCTTGGCCCGGTTGACCATGGCGGAAGTACCCGCCTGAGGGAGAAAATCAACACAAACTGCGGCCCTTTGCCCTTCAGGTAGACTGATTCTTCAAACCACAAACAGGTGAGACTCATGAAACTCCTCGACACCATGGTCCTCGAAGCCGCCAGCCTGGTGGCGGTGCGCCGCGACATCCACGCCCATCCCGAACTCTGCTTTGAAGAGCAGCGCACCTCGGATCTGGTGGCCGCCAAATTGACCGAGTGGGGCATCGAGGTGCACCGCGGTTTGGGCACCACTGGCGTGGTGGGCATCATCAAAAACGGCACCAGTTCACGCAGCATCGGTTTGCGTGCCGACATGGACGCGCTGCCGGTGCACGAGGCCAACACCTTCGCCCATGCCAGCCAACACGTGGGCAAGATGCACGCTTGCGGCCACGACGGTCACACCACCATGTTGCTGGCGGCTGCGCAGCACTTGGCCAAGCACCGCAACTTTGACGGCACCGTGGTGCTGATTTTTCAACCGGCGGAAGAGGGCGGCGGCGGTGCCCGCGAAATGATCAAGGACGGCTTGTTCGAGAAATTCCCGGTGGATGCGGTGTTTGGTTTGCACAACTGGCCGGGCATGGCGGTGGGCAAGCTCGCGGTCAGTGCTGGCCCGGTCATGGCCTCCAGCAACGAATTCAAAATCACCATCCAAGGCAAAGGCTGCCACGCCGCCTTGCCGCACAACGGCATTGACCCGGTGCCTATCGCTTGCGAGATGGTGCAGGCCTTTCAAACCATTGTGTCGCGCAACGTCAAGCCCGTGGACGCAGCCGTCATTTCAGTCACCATGATCCACGCGGGTGAAGCCACCAATGTGGTGCCCAACAGCTGCGAGTTGCAAGGCACGGTGCGGACCTTCACCGTCGACATCCTCGACATGATCGAGCGGCGCATGCGGACCGTGGCCGAGCACGTGAGTGCCGCGCACGAAGCCAGCTGCACCTTCGAGTTTGTGCGCAACTACCCGCCCACCATCAACCACCCCCAGGAAGCCGATTTCACCCGCGAGGTGTTGGCCGACATCGTCGGTGCCGAGAACGTGCTGGCGCAAGAACCCACCATGGGCGCGGAAGACTTTTCCTACATGCTGCTGGCCAAACCCGGGGCGTATTTCTTCATTGCCAACGGCGAAGGCGCACACCGCGAAATGGGCCATGGCGGGGGCCCTTGCACCTTGCACAACCCCAGCTACGACTTCAACGACGACCTGATTCCGCTGGGCGGCACGGTTTGGGTGCGCATGGTGGAACGCTTCTTGGCCAAGGCCTGAGCCTCCTCATACAACCTCCTTCAGCGGGCACGCTGCCTGCGTTCAAGCGGGCAGGGCGTCGGCATACACCTGCATCAAGGCCAGCAATTGCGCTTTCGGGGTGTTGGACAAATACGGCAGCATCAAACTGAGCACCTGCTGCGCCCCGTGCAACACGCCATGTTGGGCACTGGCGTCTTCCATGGCGTGGCGCGGGTTGCGCACATATTCATAGCTCAGCCACCAGGTGAGCATCACCACCATGTGGGTGGCGCAGTGTGTGCGCTCCGTGGCGGTTTGTTGCAACAGTTTGGCTGATTGCAGCTGCCCCAGCAACTGCCCCAAAGCTTGTTCTTTCAGCGCCAGGATGTCTTTCATCTGCCCTTCCACATGCCGGTTCTTGCTCAGCAAATCGTTCAGGTCGCGGTAAACAAAGCGGTAGCGCCACACCAGCTCGAACAGGCTGTGCATGAAAAACCAACTGTGCTCGAGGTCGCGCACGTCAGCCGCAGCGGGCAAGAGCCCGCGCATCTCGGCTTGGTAACTGTCGAACAAGGCGTTCACCAACAACTCTTTGCTGGCGTAGTGGTAGAACAAATTGCCGGGACTGATGCCCATGTCTGAGGCAATCAGCGTGGTGGCAACATTCGGTTCGCCAAAGCGATTGAAGAGTTGCAGCGCCGCCGTCTGAATCCGCTCGGCGGTGCGACGGGGCGCTTTTTTCACCATGTGTTTGATGCTTATTTGCGTTTGGCTGGGGTGGTTTGCTCAGCCAGCTGTGCTTCCAAAGCCGCCACCCGCGCCTCCAATGCGGCCAGGTCTTGGGCGCTGGGCAAGCCCATGCTTTGCAAGGCTTTGGCCACGCGCTCTTCAAAAATGCCTTCCAATTTATCCATTTGGCCGCTGGCGCGTTGCCCCATGTCGCTGGCCATGGCGGTCATTTTGTGCGCGGCTTCGGTCACTTTGGCCTGCGCTTGCTGGGTGGCTTCTTGCAATTTGGAACCGTCTTTCACCAGGGTTTCGAACACCTTGGTGCCCTCTTGCTGGGCCTTGGCGAATGCGCCCATGCCAGCCAGCCAAATTTGCTGGGCCGAGTCCTTCATGTGTTCACTCATCTTGAGCGGGTCAAAATCGGGTTTGTTGCTGGCCATGGCGTGCTTTCAAGGTGTCTGGGATCTGTCAATTTAACCGCTTTACAATCACTTCTCAAATAAATTAATTACTCATCTATTCCAACGCATGCTTTGGTACGCCGTTCACTCCAAACCCAAACAAGAGCACCGCGCCCTTGAAAACCTGCAGCAGCAGGGCTTCGAAGCGTGGTTGCCTATGTTGACGGTGGAAAAACTGCGTCGTGGCCGCTTGGCCGAAGTGGTGGAACCCATGTTCAGCCGCTACTTGTTCATCCGCTTAGACACCGAACACAGCAATTGGGCCCCCATCCGTTCTACCTTGGGCGTCAGCCGTTTGGTGAGTTTTGGCAACCGACCCGCGCCCATGGCCGATGAATTGATTCAAGCTCTGCGTGGTTTGCCCGAGCGGGCCCCCGAGCGTTTGCTCAAAGTCGGTCAAGAAGTGGTGTTCATCGACGGCCCCTTGAAGGGCTTGCAAGGCATTTACCAACAAACCGACGGTGAAGCACGGGCCATGGTGTTGGTGGAACTGATGAGCAAACAGCACAGCATCACCGCCGATGTGCGGCACCTGCACCCTGTCACAATTTAGGCCACATGAGTCAACCCCTCCAACACATCGCCATCATCATGGACGGCAACGGTCGCTGGGCCAAAAAGCGCTTGTTGCCGCGCACCGTGGGCCATGTGCGTGGGGCCGCCAATGTGCGACAAATCGTCAAGGCGGCCAGCGAGCAAGGCGTGAAATACCTCACGCTGTTTGCCTTCAGTTCGGAAAACTGGCGGCGTCCGGCCGAGGAAGTCTCGGCGCTCATGGGTTTGTTTTTGCAATACCTCGAGAGCGAAGTCGCCGAGATGAAAGCTGCGGGCATTCGTTTGCGCGTGATTGGCGACCGCAGTGCGTTTGCGCCTTTGCTGCAGTCGCGCATCGACCAAGCCGAGCAAGACACAGCGCTCAACGACCGGTTGTACCTGACCATCGCCGCCAACTACGGTGGCCAGTGGGACATCTTGAATGCAGCACGCGCTTGGCAAATGGCGCACCCCGAGAAAACGCTGCAAGACATGGACGATCAAGCCTTGGCCGCGCACCTGAGCACCGCTGGTTTGCCCGACCCCGAATTGCTCATCCGCACCGGCGGCGAGTCACGCATCAGCAATTTTTTGCTTTGGCAAACCGCTTACACCGAGTTGTATTTCACCGACTTGCATTGGCCCGATTTCAATGCCGCTGCCTTGCAACAAGCCATTGCTTCCTACGGCAAACGGGTGCGTCGCTTTGGCCAAACCGATGAGCAGGTGCTCAGCCACAACACCACAGATAACAACCCTGTCGCTCAGCCCACTTTCAAGATCAGCTAATATTCGTCCGTTCAACGTAGACATTACTTTCAAACGTTTCCTGCTCACTTTGACAGGCGTTTTCCAAATACCTTCCTAGCTTTTTAATGATGAAAAACGACACCCGCACACCCCATCCTCGCAAAGAGAATGCGCCTGCCCGCGCTGGCCGCTGCATCGCATTGATCGACAGCAATTACATGGCTTGGTTGGTTCGCCAGTCCCCTGAAGCCAATGCCGAACCCGAAAATTACAACCGCGCCGCCTTGCTGCCCACCTTGGCCCATGCCTTGAAGCAAGCCGGTTTGAATGTCGATGTGCAACGCGTTTATTGGTACACCGACACACCAGACAACCAATTCCCGCAAGACCAAATCGTGCGCCACTTGGACGTGACCAGTGGCGAGCCCAGCGATGTGGTGTTGCAAGCCCTGTCCTCGGACATCAGCCGCTTGGCCGAACGCCATGCCTGCGAGCACCTGCTGGTGGCCAGCGACGACGACCGATTGACCAACGTGATTGATGAAGCCCAGTTGCACGGTTTGAATGTGTATTTGCTGGCCGATGAATCCGCCCGGCACATGGACCAGTTGGTGAATGAAGACCCGGCTTGGTGCCGTTTGCTTGGCCAAGCCGACCGCCGTGTGCTGTTGTTGCCGCAAGCCGCACGTGAAGTCAACACCCCACCGCGTGCCCCTTCCGCACCCGCGCAAGACCCCGAGGTGGTGCGAGTGAAATTGCAAGAAGTGGTTGACGCTTGGTGGGACGACGAGCCCGAAGACCTGCGCGAAGACCTGCGCGACGAGTTGCGTGGCAGCCAAGGCTTGCCGCAAGAAGTGGACCGCCACATGCTGCTGCGTGTGCGCCGCGCCCTAGATCGGCCCTTGAGTTTCCCCGAGAAAAAAATGCTGCGCGAAATGGTGCGTGGCCGCGTTTTGGGCGTGTCTGAGGAAGGCATGCCTGTATGACCATCCTGGTGACGGGCGGCGCTGGCTTCATTGGCAGCAACTTCGTTCACCACTGGTTGGCCTCGGCCAACGAAGCCGTGGTCAATTTGGACAAGCTCACCTATGCGGGCAACTTGGCCAATTTAGCCAGCCTGCAAAACAATCCGCACCATGTGTTTGTGCAAGGCGATATTGGCGACACCACGCTCTTGCCTCAACTGCTGGGCCAGCACCAACCCCGCGCGGTAGTGCATTTCGCCGCCGAGTCGCACGTGGACCGCTCCATCCACGGCCCCATGGATTTCATCCAAACCAATGTGGTGGGCACGTTTCATTTGCTGGAATCTGTTCGCGCCTATTGGGCCGCGCTGGCCGCTGAACAACAAACCGCGTTTCGCTTTTTGCATGTCAGCACCGACGAGGTGTATGGCAGCTTGGCCCCCGACGCCCCGGCCTTTGCCGAAACCCATGCCTACGAGCCCAACAGCCCTTACAGCGCTTCCAAAGCCGCCTCCGACCACTTGGTGCGGGCCTGGCACCACACCTATGACCTGCCCGTCCTCACTACCAATTGCAGCAACAACTATGGCCCCTACCACTTCCCCGAAAAACTCATCCCGCTGGTGATCCACAACGCCTTGGCGGGCAAGCCCTTGCCGATTTATGGCGACGGCATGCAGGTGCGCGATTGGCTCTATGTGCAAGACCATTGCAGCGCCATTCAGCGGGTGTTGCAAGCCGGTCGCTTGGGCGAAACCTACAACGTCGGTGGTTGGAATGAAAAGCCCAACATCGAGGTGGTGCGCACCTTGTGCAGCTTGCTCGACGAGTTACAACCACGCGCCGACGGTCAAAGCTATGCCACGCAAATCACTTATGTGAAAGACCGCGCAGGGCATGACCGCCGCTATGCGATTGACGCGCGAAAGATTGAGCAAGAACTCGGCTGGCGCCCGCAAGAAACCTTTGAAACCGGTTTGCGCAAAACCGTGGTTTGGTATTTGGCCAACGCCGATTGGGTGGCCAACGTCACCAGCGGCCAGTACCGCCAATGGGTCGGCAAACAGTATGGCGCTTGACGGCGTTTTGTTGTTCGGCGCTGCCGGACAACTTGGCCATGAACTCGCCTCTCGCTTGCCTGTTTTGGGGCCCGTCACCGCGCTCACCCGACAAGACATCGACCTGAGCAACGCAGACGCACTTCGCAGCCTGCTGCAAGCCCAGCGGCCCGCCGTGATCGTCAATGCCGCCGCTTATACAGCTGTGGACAAAGCCGAGCAAGAACCAGCGCTGGCGCAGGCCATCAATGTCACGGCACCATCCGTGATGGCTGAAGAGGCTGCCCGCAGCAGCGCCGTGTTGGTGCATTACTCGACCGACTATGTGTTCAACGGCCAGGCCACGCGGCCCTACCTTGAAACTGACCCAACCGATCCGCAGTCGGTCTATGGCCGAACCAAACGCGATGGCGAGCAGGCGGTGATCCAAAGCGGAGCCCGGTATGTGCTGTTGCGCAGCTCTTGGGTGGTCGGGGCGCACGGCCAGAATTTTTTGAAAACCATGCTGCGTCTGGCGCAAGAACGCGACAGCCTGCGGGTGGTGGCCGACCAGGTCGGCGTGCCCACCTCGGCCGCCTGGATGGCCGAGACCACGGTCTTGGCCTTGCAACAAGGCTTGAACGGCCTGTTTCACCTGACGCCTGCCGGTCAAACCAACTGGCATGCCTATGCCCAATACGTGTTGCAGCAAGCCCAAAGCTTGGGCTGGCGCTTGAAAGCGAGCCCCGAGCAAGTGCAGGCCATCACCACCGCCGACTATCCGCTGCCCGCGCCGCGCCCAGCCTATTCCATGCTGGAGAGCAGCCTGTTGGCCAAGGCTTTGAATCTCGAGCTGCCGCCCTGGCAGGCGGGCGTGGACAGCGTTCTGCGGGCATTGCGGACAGATTGATAATCTCCAAATTCATTCAAGCGCCCTCTGGCGACAGCACATGACAACACCTCGAAAAGGCATTTTGTTGGCCGGTGGCTCAGGCACCCGGCTCTACCCCCTCACCTTGGCGGTCAGCAAGCAGCTGATGCCCATTTACGACAAGCCGCTGGTCTATTACCCGCTCACCACCTTGATGTTGAGCGGCATCCGCGACGTGCTGATCATTTCCACGCCGCAAGACACGCCGCGTTTTGCCGATTTGTTGGGCGACGGCTCGCAATGGGGCATGTCGATCCGCTATGCGGTGCAACCCTCACCCGATGGCCTGGCCCAAGCCTTCATCATTGGCCGCGACTTTGTGAACAACCATCCCAGCGCCTTGGTGCTGGGGGACAATATTTTTTACGGCCACGACCTGGTCAAACAACTCGAAGCCTCCAATGCCCGCCAAGACGGTGCAACGGTGTTCGCCTACCACGTGACCGACCCCGAGCGCTATGGCGTGGTCACCTTCGATGCCCAGCGCAAAGCGGTTCATATTGAAGAAAAACCGAAAAAACCGCAGTCCAATTACGCGGTCACCGGTCTTTATTTTTATGACAAGCAAGTCTGCGATATTGCCGCCGATATTCAACCCTCCGCCCGGGGTGAATTGGAAATCACCGATGTCAATAAACGTTATTTAGAACAAGGCCAATTGAATGTGGAAACCATGGGCCGTGGGTATGCCTGGCTCGATGCCGGTACCCACGATGGTTTGATGGAAGCCGCCACCTTCATTGCCACGCTGCAAAAACGCCAGGGGTTGATGGTGGCCTGCCCGGAAGAAATTGCCTATTCACAAGGCTGGATCGACGGCGAAGCCTTGCTGCGCTTGGCTTCCCCGCTGCAAAAGACCCATTACGGCCAATATCTCATGAAATTGCTGGATTAACATGCCCTATACCGTTGAGAAAACTGATTTAAATGAGGTGTTATTGCTGGCGCCCAAGGTATTTGCCGATTCACGTGGATTTTTCTTTGAAAGTTTCAATCAAAGAGATTTTGAACAATCCACTGGTTTAAATATCAAATTTGTACAAGATAACCACAGTTTGTCCGCCCATGGCGTGCTGCGCGGCCTGCATTTTCAAAAGCAATTTCCGCAAGGCAAATTGATTCGGGTGGTGCGTGGTGAGATATTCGATGTGGCGGTGGATATTCGCCCGCAATCGCCCCAATATGGGCAGTGGACCGCCACCCGCTTAGACAGCGTCAAGCACCACCAGCTCTGGATTCCGGGCGGTTTTGCCCATGGTTTTTTGGTACTGAGTGAACAGGCCGAGGTGATTTACAAAACCACCGATTATTGGGTGGCCAGCGATGAAGACGCGATTATGTGGAATGACCCCGATTTGGGGATTGAATGGCCCTTGGATTTGATTCAAGGGCCGCCGCAGCTGTCGGGTAAAGACGCTGCGGCGCGGGCTTTCAAGCCCCAAGCTTGAATTAAGCCGTTGCTTTGATCTCAGCGCTGGCCAAATTGCCAGCGGTTTGCAAGGCTTGCACCCACAGCGGTGTGCGGCCACGCCCGGTCCAGGTTTGATTCGCATCAGCCGGATTGCGGTATTTGGGCGCGACTTTTTTACCAGCGGTGGCCCGCTTGGCTTTGGCGGGTTTGCTGCCTGCAGCCTTGCTGGTCTTGGCTTTGCCCTTGACGCCCATGGCGGCGCTGATTTGCGCGGCGCTCAAGCCGGCTTTTTCAGCCAATTGAACGATTTGCGCCAAGGTTTTATCGTGGTTGCGCGACATCAAACGCTGTTCTTCTTTTTCCAACTTGAGTTTGGCAGCGCGGATTTTTTCTAATTGGGCAGTTGCGGTTAAACGAGACATATTATTTCTCCAGGTGGTTAATATTCAACTCTTATTATCTCTGATATTTAAATAATTGAAATGGCCTATTTAGAAGCATGTCCATTGATTGCCAAATTGAATATCTTTCAACTTCTATCGCCATCCCCCGCATAAACCCATACCGCAAAGCCTTGCACTCGGCATGGCATGGGGCACAATGCAAGCACACATTCACTTCACGTCCATGAACACCCCAGTTGCTCCCACCATTGCCAACAGCGACAAGGCCGAGATCCTGGCGCAGGCGCTGCCCTACATCCGCAAATTCCACGGCAAAACCTTGGTCATCAAATACGGCGGCAACGCCATGACCGACCCGGCCTTGCAAGCCGATTTCGCCGAAGACGTGGTGCTGCTGAAACTGGTGGGCATGAACCCGGTGGTGGTGCACGGCGGCGGCCCGCAAATTGAAAACGCCTTGCAGCGTTTGGGCAAGAAAGGCGAGTTCATCCAAGGCATGCGCGTGACCGACGCCGAAACCATGGAAGTCGTCGAGTGGGTGCTGGCCGGTGAGGTGCAGCAAGACATCGTTGGTTTGATCAACCAAGCCGGTGGCAAGGCCGTGGGCCTGACAGGGCGAGACGGCGGCATGATCCGCGCCACCAAACTCAAGATGCTGGACAACCAAGACCCCAGCATCGAGCACGATGTCGGCCAGGTCGGCGACATCCAAAGCATCGATCCCAGTGTGGTGAAAGCCTTGCAAGACGACGCCTTCATCCCGGTCATCAGCCCCATCGGTTTTGGCGAGAACAACGAGAGCTACAACATCAACGCCGATGTGGTGGCGGCCAAACTGGCCACTGTGCTGAAAGCCGAAAAGTTGGTGCTGCTGACCAACACCGCGGGCGTGCTCGACAAAGCAGGCACATTGCTCACCAACCTGAGCGCTCGCCAAATTGACGGCTTGTTCGCCGACGGCACCATCAGCGGCGGCATGCTGCCCAAAATCAGCGGCGCCTTGGATGCCGCCAAAAGCGGCGTCAACTCGGTGCACATCATCGATGGCCGGGTGCCCCACGCGCTGCTTTTAGAAATCCTGACCGACCAAGCCTTTGGCACCATGATCCGTTCGCACTGACCCAGGAGACGCTCCCATGGCCGACGACACCACTACGCCCGCCGCTGAAACCACGGTGCGCAAGCGCCCCAAACCGGGCGAGCGCCGGATTCAAATCTTGCAGGCTTTGGCGGCCATGCTCGAGTTGCCTGGTGCCGAGCGGGTGACCACAGCGGCCTTGGCAGCGCGCTTGCAGGTGAGCGAAGCCGCGCTGTACCGGCATTTCGCCAGCAAGGCGCAGATGTTCGAAGGCCTGATCGAGTTCATCGAAACCAGCGTCTTCAGCTTGCTCAACCAAATCACCGATGGACCGCATCCGCCGCTGGACAAGGCGCGGCGCATGATCACCGTGCTCTTGCAATTCGCCGAGCGCAACCCCGGCATGGCGCGGGTCATGGTGGGCGACGCCTTGGTGTTTGAAAACGACCGCTTGCACCAGCGCATGAATTTGTTTTTCGACAAGGTGGAGGCCAGCTTGCGCCAGGTGTTGCGCGACGCTGCAGCGTCGCGGTCTTCGGCCACGCCCACCGTGGACGCCCAAGTGCAGGCCTCGTTGTGGGTGTCCTTCGTGGTGGGGCGCTTGCAGCGCTTTGCCCGCTCGGGCTACAAGCGTTCACCCCTGGAGCATTTGGACGCCAGCTTGGCCTTGCTCACATGACCGCGCCAACCTGCCAAGGCACAAACTCGTTCTGTCCATAGCCATACAGCTCGCTCTTGCTGGACGCGCCTGAAGCGCAAGACACGATGCGCTGAAAAATCTCCTCGCCCTTGGCTTGCACTGTGCTGCCACCATCCACCACGTCGCCGCAGTTGATGTCGATGTCAGCGCTTTGGCGCTGCCACAAGGCGCTGTTGGTGGCGAGCTTGAGGGACGGTGAGGGTGCACAACCATAGGCCGAGCCGCGACCCGTGGTGAAGCAAATGATGTTGGCCCCGCCCGCCACCTGCCCCGTGGCGCTGACCGGGTCGTAGCCCGGCGTGTCCATGTAGACCAAGCCATGCGCCGTGACTTTCTCGGCGTACTCATACACCGCTTGCAAATTGCTGGTGCCCGCTTTGGCCACCGCGCCCAAGGATTTTTCCAAGATGGTGGTGAGGCCACCGGCCTTGTTGCCGGGCGAGGGGTTGTTGTTCATCTCGCCGCCGTTGATGGCGGTGTAGTGCTCCCACCAGCGGATGCGCTCGATGAGTTTTTCGCCCACCTCGCGGCGCACCGCACGGCGCGTGAGCAAATGCTCGGCGCCGTAAATCTCGGGGGTTTCGCTCAAGATGGCCGTGCCGCCATGCGCCACCAGCAAATCCACCGCCGCGCCCAGCGCTGGGTTGGCGCTGATGCCCGAGTAGCCATCCGAGCCGCCGCATTGCAAGCCGACGATGATGTGCTCCAAACTGCAAGGCACACGCTGGGCTTGGTTCACGCTGGGCAGCATGGCTTTGATCAGGTCAATGCCTTTGGTCACGGTCATCACCGTGCCGCCGCTGTCTTGGATGTTGAAGGTTTGCAAACTGCTGCCTTGTTGCAAGCCGCTTTGCGACAACCAGACATTGATTTGGTTGGACTCGCAACCCAAACCCACCACCAGCGCTGCGGCCAAATTCGGGTGCGTGGCATAGCCGGTGAGGGTGCGCGTCAGCAGTTGCATCCCCAAGCCACTGCCGTCCATGCCGCAGCCGGTGCCGTGGGTGAGGGCGATGACGCCGTCCACCTGCGGATAGTCGGCCAAGGCGGCGGGGTTGGTCAGCCGTGAAAAATGATCGGCGATGGCACGTGACACCGTGGCTGAGCAATTGACGCTGGACAAAATGCCGATGAAGTTGCGGGTGGCCACGCGGCCATCGGGGCGCACATAGCCCATGAAGGTACCGTGCTGTGCCGGTGCATCGGGTTTGATATCGGCACCAAACGCGTAGTCGCGCTCGAAGCTGCCTTTGTCGGGCCCCATGTTCAGGTTGTGGGTGTGCACATGCTCGCCGGGGGCGATGGCTTGCGACGCAAAGCCGATGATTTGGTTGTAGCGGCGCACCGGTTCGCCTGCTGCAATGTTTCGCATGGCCAGCTTGTGACCGGGTGGCACCAAGCCGCGCACCGCCACATCCTCCACGATGGAACCGGAGATCAGTTGTTGGCGGGCGATGACGACATCATCGGCGGCGTGAAGGCGAATAGACAAACTCATGTTGAACCAGCGCAGTAAGTTAGGGAGACAAAAGCCGCGGCAACCACAAAGAAATGCTGGGCACGTAGGTGATGAGCATCAAGCTGCCCAGCAAGGGCACCAACCACGGCAGGATGGCCATGGTCGTGCGCTCCACACTCAGGTTGGCGACACGTGCCAACACAAACAACACCATGCCCATGGGTGGGTGCAACAAACCAATCATCAGGTTCAACACCATCACCAATCCAAAGTGCACCAGATCGATACCGAGTTGTTGGCAAATCGGAATCAGGATCGGGACCAAGATGGTGATGGCGGCGGTGGGTTCCAGAAAGCAACCAACAAACAGCATGAGCAGATTGGCCAGCAGCAAAAACTGCCAAGGCTCATCCGTCACGCTCAACACCCACGTGCTGATGGCGGCGGTCACGCCGGTGGAGGTGAGCAGCCAACCAAAGATGCTGGCGGCCGCGACGATGAACAAGACGGTGGCTGTGGTTTCCACCGTGTCCAAACAAATTTTCAAAAACAATTTGAAGTTCAGGGTGCGGTACCAAACGAAACCCAAGATCAAGGCCCAGACACACGCAGCAATCGCGCCCTCGGTGGGGGTGAACACACCGGTGCTCATGCCGCCAATCAGCAGCACGGGCGTCATGATGGGCAGCAGCGCTTGGAACTTGAACAATTTGTCGGCGGCAAACAGCAACAGCAATCCAACGACCACGGTGACTTGCGGATTCGTGCCCACTGCTGTGACCAGCCACCAAATGCACACGGGCCAGGCCAGCACCACGCAGGTTTCAAGCAAGGCTTTCAAGAAGGTGGGCCAGTGCAGTTGAATGTCGCCACCCCAGCCGTTTTTGTGGGCGAAATAGGCCACGGTCAGCATGATCAGCAAGGCCATCACCACGCCAGGAAAGATGCCTGCTAAAAACAAGGCACCGACCGACACATTGGCCATCATGCCGTAGATGACGAAGGGCAAACTGGGCGGAATGATGGGGCCAAGCGTGGCTGAAGCGGCGGTGACACCCACCGCAAACTCGGGGTCATAGCCATGGTCGGTCATGGCCTTGACTTCCACCGTTCCCAAGCCTGCAGCATCCGCGATGGCGGTGCCGCTCATACCGGCAAACACCACCGAACCCATCACGTTCACATGGCCCAGCCCGCCTTTGAGCCAACCGACCAAGGCCAGGGCGTAGCTGTAAATCCGGTGCGTGATGCCCGAGGTGTTCATCAGGTTGCCAGCCAAAATGAAAAAAGGCACAGCCAACAACGGGAAACTGTCGATGCCGGACACCATGCGGTGGATCACCACAAACGGCGGTGAACTCGGGACCCACCACAGGTACAGCAGGGCAGCAGCAGCCATGGCCATGGCCACGGGCAAGCCGCCACTGAGCAACACCAAAAAAATGATTTTCAACATGGCTTACATGTTCTCCGGGCGTTCCAACACGCTGTGGCCTTGGCGCCAATGGCGTCTCAACACACCCACCGAGCGCAGCGTCATCAGCACAAAGGCCAGCAAGACCACGCCATACACCAGGTTCATCGGCAGATCAACCACGGTCATTTGGTAGCTACCCATTTTTTGCATCAGCATCCAGGTGAGGATGCTGGCGCTGGCCAAAAAACCAATGCGCAACACATCGGTGAACAAGGACAAGGCGCGTGACACAGCGGGGGACATGAAACGGTAGAAAAAATCCACTTGGATGTGGTTGTTTTTGGCCACGCCAATGACCGCCCCGGTGAACACCGTGCCGATCAACAAATAGCGAGCCACTTCTTCGGTCCAAGCGGCCGAGTCGTTGAACACATAGCGGGTGATGAATTGGTAGAAGACAGTCAGGCCCAGCGCAAAAAACAACAGCAATGCCAGCCATGCCTCGGGCAAGGTGTCGGACAAATCAACTTGGGCATCGTTGTCGCCAAAGGAGGCGGCCAATTGGTCCAGCTCTTGGCTCATTTCACCGCCTGAATCCGGTCGTAATCCGTGCGCGTGAAGCCCAGGCTTTCCACGGGTTTGTTTTTCAATACCGAGGTTTGAAAACTTTTCCGGTCGACCTCAACCACCTTCAAGCCTTTTTTCTTGAAGATGTCGATCAACTCTGCTTCACGCTTTTTGATTTTGACGGTGATGCGTGCCGAGGCTTCTTGCATCACCTCGGTGAACATTTTTTGTTCGGCGGGGCTCAAGGTGTTCCAGACATGCGGGCCGACCATGGTGATCAGGCCTTCAACCACATGCGAGGTCAGCATGATGGTTTTTTGCACTTCAAAAAACTTCTTGGCTTCGATGGCGGTGAGTGGGTTTTCCTGGGCGTCCACTGTGCCGTTTTGCAGCGCCAAATACACCTCGGCAAACGCAATGGGCGTGGGGTTGGCACCGCAGGCTTGCCAGGTGGTGATGTAGGCCGGTGCATCCGGCACACGGATTTTCAAGCCCTTGATGTCGGCGCAGGTGTTGAAGACTTTTTGTCCGGTGGTTTGACGCGCACCGTAGTAGGCGTAAGCGGTGACTTGGATGCCGGTTTTGCGGCGGAACTCTTGGGTCATTTCTTGGAACAGCGCACTCTTTGAAAAGGCCAGCAAATGGTCGCTGTCGCGGAAGATGAACGGGTAGTACGCAATGCCAAAGCGCGGATAGGTGCGAGCCGCAAAAGAGGCGCCGCTCATGATGATGTCCACCGTGCCCAATGTCAGGCCTTGGTTCAGGTCGGTTTCTTTGCCCAAGCTGGAAGCAGGAAACACCTGGATGTCAAATTTCCCGTTGCTGCGCTTTTTGATTTCTGCGGCGGCCCACACCGACTCGGTGTGAAACGGCTCACTGGTTTCATACACATGCGCCCATTTGAGTTTTTGCGCGGCCATGGCACTGAGCGCAGCCCAACACAACAAGCCCAGCGCCAGCGCCCGCACAGGTCTGAATAAAAGATGCTGCATGCAAAAGCTTTCTGAAACAAAAGAAGAGGGTATTTTCTGTGCACCTTAACGCCGCCTCAGACCGCCTCTCATCGGCATAAACCCGTAGCCGGGTGCGTCAAGCACAAGCCCTATCATCCATGCCACCTCAAAGACAGGAGCACCCATGAAACTTGTTCGTTTTGGCCCAGCGGGCCGCGAAAAACCCGGAATGATCGATGTCAACGGCCAATTGCGCGACTTGAGCGCCATCATCCCCGACATTGGCGCCGCCCAGCTTGACGACAAAACCTTGGCCAAACTTGCCAAGCTGAAAACGGACACCCTGCCCAAGGTGCGCGGCAACCCGCGCATGGGCTGCCCCATCAGCCATGTGGGCAAGTTCATTGCTATTGGGTTGAACTACGCCGACCACGCCGCCGAATCCAACTTGCCCGTGCCCGCCGAACCGGTGGTGTTCATGAAGGCCAACAGCTGCGTGCAAGGGCCCAACGACACGGTGATGCTGCCCAAGGGTTCGGAGAAAAGCGATTGGGAAGTGGAGCTGGGTGTGGTGATCGGCAGCAAGACCAGCTATGTGTCACAAGCCCAAGCCTTGAACCATGTGGCCGGTTATTGCGTGGTCAATGATGTGTCCGAACGTGCCTTTCAGCTCGAGCGCGGCATGACTTGGGACAAGGGCAAGGGTTGCGACACCTTTGGCCCCATCGGTCCGTGGTTGGTCACGCGCGACGAGGTGCCCAACCCACAGCGCTTGGGCCTTTGGCTGTATGTGAACGGGGTGCGCATGCAAACCGGCAACACCAAAACCATGGTGTTCAACGTGGCCAAGCTGGTGAGTTATGTCAGCCAATTCATGACGCTGATGCCTGGCGACGTGATCACCACCGGCACCCCACCGGGTGTGGGCATGGGCCGCAAAAACAAAAACGGCAAACCCGCGCCTGTGTTTTTAAAACCCGGGGACGTGATGCACTTGGGCATCGACGGCTTGGGCGAACAAACCCAACACGTGGTGGCCTACAAAAAACACTGAGCCTAGATGGTGATGGTTTGAATGCCCGCCAAGCTGGGCATGGCAAAACTGTCCTTGTCAAATGCCGTGTCGCCATCGGGGTCGGGCACCCCGGTGGACGCCAAGCCCTTGAAGTCAAACAGCGTGTCGTCCAGCAAATGCGAAGGGGCCACGTGCTGCAGTGAATTGAACATGATGTCCAAGCGGCCTGGGTGTTTCTTCTCCCACTCGCGCAGCATGTCGCCCACTTGCTGGCGCTGCAAACCATCTTGGTTGCCGCACAAGGTGCAAGGGATGATGGGGAATTCGCGGTGCACCGCCCAGCGTTGCAAGTCTTTCTCGGCCACAAACGCCAAGGGCCGGATGACGATGTGGTGACCGGCGTCACTCACCAATTTGGGCGGAATGCTTTTGAGCTTGCCCGCGAAAAACATGTTCAAAAAGAAGGTTTGCAAGATGTCGTCGCGGTGGTGACCCAGCGCGATTTTGGTGGCGCCAATTTCATCGGCCACGCGGTACAAAATGCCTCGGCGCAAACGGCTGCACAGGCTGCACATGGTTTTGCCTTCAGGGATTTTGCTTTTCACAATCGAGTAGGTGTCTTGCGTTTCAATCCGATAGGGCACGCCGAGTTGACTCAGGTAGTCGGGCAGCACATGGGCCGGAAAGCCAGGTTGTTTTTGGTCCAGGTTCACCGCGATCAGATCGAAGTGAATCGGGGCACGGGCTTTGAGCTTGAGCAAGATGTCAAGCATGCCGTAGCTGTCTTTGCCACCCGACATGCAGACCATCACCTTGTCGCCCTCTTCAATCATGTTGAATTGCACGATGGCTTGGCCGACTTGTCTGCACAAGCGTTTTTCGAGTTTTTGGGTTTCGCGTTCAATTGACATAGGTCACCATTGTCCAGATTCCATGTGGATCGCGACTTCGCAATCTTCGAAGATTTCAAGCTTGGCAATTTTCACCCGAACACCCAACACACCCGGCAATTGCAGCAAGCGGTGGCTGAGTTTGCCGATCATGGTTTCAAGCAGGTTGATGTGCACGGCCGTGCATTCTTCAATGATGATTTTGCGCACCTGACGGTAGTCGAGCACCTGCTGAATGTCATCGTCTCGGGGCAGCAAGGCCTGCGGACCCAGGTTCAGCTCGGCATCCACTTGAATCGGCTGAGGCTTGGTTTTCTCCGATTGCAAAATGCCCAAGCTTGCATCAAAACGCAGACCGGTGAGCGACAAAGTTTGTGATTGGCAGTGGTTCATGGGTTCACCAAGGTTTGAAACCCACACGCTCGGTGCCCACCGAGGCGCAGTCTGTGTAGACATCAGGTTTGCGGGTCTGTACACGCGCGGCCACGATGCTGGTGTGGCGCATCAAGTCGGCCAACAAGGTGTCGCACAAGGTTTCTTGCAGTTCATGGTGCACCTCGCCCGTGGTTTGCAACACCAGCTCGCGCAAAAAATCGTAATTCAGCGTTTGCGAAATATCGTCTTGGGCGGCGGGTGCATCGGCCAAACGCACACACAGGTCGATGTCAAACCACATGCGTTGTGCGCTTTGTTTCTCGAAGTCGTGCACACCAATGTGCACCATGCATTCAAACTGGCGCAGGCTGAGCAAGCGGCATTGCGTGGCGATCCGCGCATCCACAACAGAAAAAGCAAGCAGTCCAGGGTTCATGGCGATGGCGGGGTGATGGTGAACATGACGTCTCGGGACAGTGGCACCAGATGTTGGCCGTTGTCCACTTGAATCGTGGTGCCGGTCAGTGCCTGGTTTTCAGCGATGAACACAGCGGTGCGGGCAATGTCGGTGGTGTCGATAGGGCGCTGCAGCAAATTGATACGGGCCGCTTGATCAAAATTGTCTTGGGTTTGTGGGCCGCTCAAAAAACTCAAGCCTGGTGACAAACCACACACCCGAACCTGCGGCGCGAGGGCTTGTGCCTGCAGTGCCACGCTGCGCTCGAGCGCGAGTTTGCTCACTGTGTAGGAAAAGTAATCGGGGTTTAAGTTGTGCACTTTTTGGTCCAGCACATGGATCACACAGGCCTGGGTGTTGGCAGCGGCTTGCAAGCGCTTGGCCAAACCATTGGCCAGCATCAAGGGGAGCACCGTGTTGGTGTGGAAGTGCGCTTGCATGTGCGCGGGGGTGCTGGTTCGTGCGCTGTCTTCTTCAAAAACAGAAGCGTTGTTGACAATGCACTGCGGCAAGCCCAGGGCTTGCCCTTGGCAGGTGTTGAGCAACTGCTCGTGTGCATCTGTCAAATTCAAATCAAGTTGCACCAAGAGACACTGAACGCCCAGCGCTTGCACCATCTGCTGGGTCTGCAATGCTTCGGCCTTGGAACTGTTGTAGTGGCAGATGATGTGCCAACCTGCTTTGGCAAAGGCCAAGCAGAATGCGCGGCCCAGTCGCTTGGCGCCGCCGGTGACCAGCACCACAGGGGAAGAAGGGAATGAATCCGCAACAGACATGAACGACAATCCACGCGATGAATGAACAGGCAAAGAGTGTACCGACTGCCCCAACGGCAACGGGCCGTTTGATCCAGGCCAGCTTGGACAAGCAAGGCGGTTGGATGCCCTTTGATCGCTTCATGGCGCTGGCCCTATACGCCCCAGGCTTGGGCTATTACAGCGCGGGCCAGCAGCAAATTGGCCGCATGCCCAGTGGCGGCAGTGATTTCGTCACCGCCCCCGAAATCTCTGCCTACTTCGGCCAAGCGCTGGCCAACAGCATTCGAGAAGCTTTGCAGCACAGCCACACCGACACGGTCTACGAGTTCGGTGCAGGCAATGGCAGCTTGGCTTTGCAACTCTTGAACGCCTTGGGCGACGATGTGCAGCACTACACCATCATCGATGTGTCTGGCAGTTTGCGCCAGCGTCAAGCCCAAACCTTGCATGCCCATGCCCACAAGGTGACTTGGCTGGAGGCCTTGCCCGAACAGCTGCATGGCGTGGTGGTGGGCAACGAGGTGTTGGACGCGATGCCGGTGCGTTTGCTGCACCGCTTGAACGGTGTGTGGCTCGAGCGCGGCGTGGTTTGGCGTGAGGACACGCAAGCGTTTGATTGGCAAGACCGAGCCACCACGGACACGCCGCCGGTTGAGATTGAAGGTGCCCAAGACTACCTGTGCGAAGTCCACGCGCAAGCCGAGGCTTTTGTGCGCAGCCTGGCCGAGCGCTTGACTCAGGGTGCGATGTTCTTGATCGACTATGGTTTTCCTGCGCACGAGTACTACCACCCGCAACGCCACATGGGCACCTTGATGTGCCATCAAGGCCACTTGAGTGACACCGACCCGTTAAGCCAAGTGGGTTTCAAAGACATCACCACGCATGTGAATTTCACGGGCGTGGCATTGGCCGCGCAAGAGATGGGTTTGCAGGTGTTGGGCTACACCAGCCAAGCACACTTTTTGCTCAACAGTGGCTTGTTGCCACTGCTTGAAAACGCCAGCGTGCCCGAGCGCAGCATGGCGCAAAAACTGATCCAAGACCATGAGATGGGCGAGTTGTTCAAGGTGATCGCTTTCGGCACCGACGAGTGGACGCCCATGGGCTTTGTGCAAGCCGATCGAACCCACAGGCTCTAGACATGATTCGCTGGCTGATCGTGGTGTTCGTGGTCTTGCTGCTGATTCAAGGCATCACGCCGTGGCTAAGCAAAATAGGCTTGGGCCGTTTGCCCGGTGACCTGCGCTTTCGAATGTTTGGCCGTGAATTTTTCATTCCATTCACCACCACCATCATCCTCAGCATGGTCTGCGCAGGTATTGCACACTTTATTTGAACAACTGCTTTAGTCCCCTTCGGCGCAGGGACATGGTCGAGGGTTAATATGTCAACTGACCTGAATTTGAATGCTTGACATGTCTTTCGTGAAACAAAATTTAATGCGTTCCAAATGGCTTGCTGTGATGGTGATGGTGTTGGGTGTCACCACAGCTTGGTGGTACCCCGAGATCAAACAGTGGATGAGCCCCAGCACAACCACGGCCCAGCAAGGCTCAGACAAGGCGAGCGACAAAAACGCGGACAAAACCAAAGGCATGGGTCGCCCGAGCAACAAAGAGGGCGGCGGTGGCAAACACACACCGGTCAGTGCTGTTGAAGTCAAACAAATGGACATCCGCCAAAGCGTTGACGCCTTGGGCACACTCACGGCGCTCAACACCGCCGTGGTTCGGGCCAAGGTGGATGGCGAACTCAAGGCTGTGCGTTTCACTGAAGGCCAGTGGGTGCAAGCCGGTCAGGTGCTGGCCGAGATTGACGCCCGTGCCTATGAAGCCCAACTCAACCAAGCGCAAGGCCAGTTGGCACGCGACACCGCACAGTTGAAAAACGCACAACTTGATTTGCAACGCTATCAAGACCTGCTGAGCAAAGATGCGATTGCCCGCCAACAGGTGGAAACCCAAGCTGCACTCGTGGGCCAGTTGCAAGGCACCGTGCAAGCCAATCAAGCGCAAGTTGAAGCAGCGCGTTTGCAGTTGTCCTACACCAAAGTCACCGCACCCATCAGTGGTCGCTTGGGCTTGAAGCAATCCGAATTGGGCAGCTTGGTGCGGGCCAGCGATCCGAATGGTTTGGTCAGCATCACGCAAACCCAACCGATGGCCGTGGTGTTTGCGGTGCCCGAGGTGCATGTGCCGCTCATCATGCGCAAACTCAAAGCAGGGCAAGCTCTGCCGGTGCAAGCTTGGGACCGCGATCGGCAACAACGCTTGGCGCAAGGTCGGGTCAGCACCACCGACAACGCGATCGATATCGCCACGGGCACCTTGAAACTCAAAGCCACCTTGGACAACAAACAAGGCTTGCTGTTTCCCAATCAATTTGCACAAATTCGCTTGGAACTCGACACCTTGAAAAATGTGCTGGTGGTGCCCACACAGGCCATCCAACGCGGTGCACAAGGCACCTTTGTCTGTGTGGTGCAGGCTGACAACAGCATCCGTTTGCAAAACGTGAAGTTGTTGGCCGTAGAAGGCGAATGGCAGGCCGTGCAAGGCGAATTGAAAGTGGGTGAGCGGGTCGTAACCGATGGCGCAGACAGATTGCGCAATGGCAGCACGGTCGAGGTGGTGATGCCCGCCAAACCATGAATTTCTCGCGCTTGTTCATCTTGCGGCCAGTGGCCACCTCGTTGTTGATGGTGGCTTTGTTGCTGAGTGGTTTGTTGGCCTATCGTTTTCTACCAGTCGCCTCGCTGCCGCAGGTGGACTACCCCACGATTCAAGTGAGCACCTTGTACCCGGGTGCCAGCCCGGAAGTCATCACCGCGTCCATCACCGCACCACTGGAGCGCCAGTTTGGTCAGATGCCCGGCTTGGCCTTGATGACCTCGGTCAGCTCGGGTGGGGCCTCGGTCATCACTTTGCGGTTCTCCTTGAAGCTGCCACTTGATGTGGCAGAGCAACAAGTGCAAGCGGCGATCAATGCCACCGCCAGTGTCTTGCCCAACGACTTGCCGATGTCCCCGGCTTACAGCAAGGTCAATCCGGCCGACGCGCCCATCCTCAGCTTGGCCATCAGTTCGGGCAGCTTGCCGATGACCCAAGTGCACGACATGGTGGAGAACCGGTTGGCCATGCGCTTGTCGCAAGTCGCTGGCGTCGGCTTGGTCAGCATTGCAGGCGGTCAGCGACCGGCGGTGCGGGTGCAGGTGAACAGCCAAGCCTTGGCGGCATCTGGGTTTTCATTGGACGATGTGCGCAACGCCATCAACCAAGCCAATGTGAACATGGCCAAAGGCAGTCTGGATGGTCCTGCGCGGGCCTCGAGTTTGGATGCGAATGATCAACTGCGTTCGGTGGACGAGTACGCCAACATGGTGCTGACCTATGTGCGCGGCAATCCCCTGCGCTTGCGCGATGTGGCCAGCATCGTCGAAGCACCTGAGAACAACCGTTTAGCGGCTTGGGCCAACGAAGAACCCGCCATCATCTTGAACATTCAACGACAACCGGGTGCGAATGTGATTGAAGTGGTGGAGCGGGTTCAAGCTTTGCTGCCATCCCTGAAAGCGTCCTTGCCCCCCAGCGTTGACATGCAAGTGATGACCGATCGCACCGTCACCATCCGTGCGTCGGTGCGCGATGTGCAGTTTGAGCTCATGCTGTCGGTGGCCTTGGTGGTGATGGTGATCTTTTTGTTTTTACGCAGTGCCGCTGCCACCATCATTCCAGGCGTGGTGGTGCCACTGTCCTTGGTCGGTACTTTTGGCTTCATGTACTTGGCGGGTTTTTCCATCAACAACCTCACCTTGATGGCGTTGACGGTGGCCACCGGTTTTGTGGTGGACGACGCCATCGTGATGATCGAGAACATCGCGCGTTATTTGCAAGACCCGAAACGCCCCAGCACACCGTTGCAAGCGGCCTTGGAAGGTGCGCGGCAAATTGGTTTCACGATTTTGTCGCTCACGTTTTCGTTGGTGGCCGTGTTGATTCCTTTGTTGTTCATGGGTGATGTGGTGGGACGCTTGTTCCACGAGTTCGCCATCACGTTGGCTGTGGCTATCCTGATTTCGGCCGTGGTGTCGCTCACACTCACGCCCATGATGTGCGCACATTTGTTGCGCCCCGTTTTGAACCGTGCAGACAGTGCGCAGATGCACAACCCAGCTTGGCTGCAAGCTTTGATAGACCGGTATGCCGATGCGCTCAAAACGGTGTTGAACCATCCGCTGCAAACCACCTGGGTATTTGCCGCCACTGTGTTGCTCACTGTGGGGCTGTATGCATGGATACCCAAAGGATTCTTTCCACTGCAAGACACTGGTGCGATCCAAGTCATCACCGAAGCCACGCAATCCACGTCTTTCACGGCCATGGCTGAACGCCAGCAAGCCTTGGCGCAAACCTTGTTGAAAGACCCGGCGGTGCAAAGCCTCACCTCTTTCATTGGTGTCGATGGACCCAACACCAGCATGAACACCGGGCGCATGACCATCAACCTGGTGCCCAAAAACCAACGAGACGCGCCTTTGCCAGAGATTTTGCAGCGCCTGAACCAAGCTGCATCCAATCTCAGTGGCATGCGCATGTACCTGCAACCGCTGCAAGACTTGACACTCGAAGACCGGGTGGCGCGAACCCAATATCGATTTTTATTGAGCGGTCCAGACATGCAGGCCTTGGGGGTTTGGTCGGCACGATTGCAAGAACGATTGCAAGGTCATCCGGACTTGGGCGAGGTGGCCTCTGATTTGCAAAACCAAGGTTTGCAAGCTTATGTGCGCATCGACCGTGAAACCGCCAGCCGCTTGGGTGTCAGTGTGCTGGCCATCGACAACGCGCTCTACAACGCCTTTGGACAACGCTTGGTCTCCACCATCTTCACGCAAAGCAACCAGTACCGCGTGGTGCTGGAGGTGCAGTCGCAAGACCGCTTGGGTCCAGCCGCCCTGTCACGCTTGATGGTGCCCGCCAGTTCGGGCGCCCAGGTGCCGCTCAGCAGCGTGGCCAGCATTGAAGAGCGTGCCGCGCAGTTGAGCATCTTGCATGTGGGTCAGTTTCCAGCGGTCACGGTGTCTTTTGAACCTTCCGCACAAGCTTCTTTGGGCGAGGCTGTGCAAGCCATCGAAACGACTTGGCAGGCGTTGCGTGCAGCAGAGCCGGTTCCTGCCAACATCGAATCCCGTTTTGAGGGTGCGGCCTTGGCCTTCCAGGCCTCGCTCAGCAACAACCTGTGGTTGGTGCTGGCGGCGGTGGTCACCATGTACATCGTGCTGGGTGTGCTGTATGAAAGTTACATCCATCCGATCACCATCTTGTCCACCTTGCCTTCAGCCGCCTTGGGCGCATTGTTGGCACTGATGCTGTCGCGCACCGATTTGGATTTGATGGCGGTGATTGGCATCATTTTGTTGATTGGCATTGTCAAGAAAAACGCCATCATGATGATCGACTTTGCACTCGATGCCGAGCGCCATCAAGGCATGACACCACGGCAAGCCATTGAGCAAGCGTGCTTGTTGCGGTTCAGACCGATTTTGATGACCACCTTGTGTGCCTTGCTAGGCGCACTGCCTTTGATGTTGGGATCGGGTGTGGGCAGTGAATTGCGTCAACCTCTGGGCGTGACGCTGGTTGGGGGCTTGTTGGTGAGTCAGTGGCTCACCTTGTTCACCACGCCCGTCATCTATTTGCAACTGGATGCATGGGCCAAGCGTTTGACGCCCCCACAAAGCGCATGAACTTCTCGGCCTTTTTCATTGACCGCCCCGTCGCCACGACACTGCTGAGCTTGGGTGTGGCCTTGGCGGGTGGTTTGTCTTATGGTTTGCTGCCTGTGGCCCCTTTGCCGCAAGTGAGTTTTCCCACCATTTCGGTGCAAGCCAATCTGCCCGGTGCCAGCCCAGAGACGATGGCGGCCACCGTGGCCACGCCCTTGGAGCGGGCGTTGGGCAACATCGCAGGCGTGAATGAAATGACGTCGAGTTCGATGCAAGGCTCAACCCGCATCAACCTGCAATTTGATTTGAACCGCGACATCAATGGCGCTGCGCGTGAAGTCCAAGCCGCCATCAACACCGCACAAAGCTTGTTGCCCTCGGGCATGCCGAGTCGCCCCACCTACCGCAAAACCAATCCGGCAGAAAGCCCCATGTTGGTGATTGCGCTGACCTCCAGCACCTACACGCGCGGTCAGATGTACGACTTGGCCTCGACCATCTTGGCGCAACGTTTGTCGCAAGTTGATGGCGTGGGGCAGGTCACCATTGGCGGTGGTGCATTGCCCGCGGTGAGGGTGTCGATTCAACCAGACAAACTTGCCGCACATGGCTTGTCGCTGGAGGATGTGCGCTTGGCCTTGGTCGGCACGAATGCGCACCGGCCCAAAGGGGTGTTGGATGACGAGACGCAAATGTGGCAGATTGAAGCCAACGACCAAGCCCGCAGTGCAGCGGACTATGCTGGATTGATTCTGCGCTTCAAGGATGGCCGGGCTGTGCGCTTGCAAGATGTGGCCGATGTGCAAGATTCGGTGCAAGACCTGCGCACCGATGGCATCTCACAAGGTGAACCTGCGGTGTTGCTGGTGCTGAATCAACAGCCTGGCGCCAACGTGATTGAAACGGCGGACAAGGTGCGCGACCTGCTGCCGATCTTGCAGCAATCAATCCCGAGTGTTGTCAGCATGACCGTGGTGTCTGACCGCACACCAACCATTCGCGGCTCTTTGAACGAGATTCAAAAATCGCTGGTGCTGTCGATGGCCTTGGTGATCTTGGTGGTGGCCTTGTTTTTAAGGCGTTGGCGCACCGCCTTGATTCCCAGTGTGGCCGTGCCGCTGTCGTTGGCGGGCACCTGCGTGGTGATGTATTTGCTGGACTTCAGCTTGAACAATTTGAGTTTGATGGCCTTGACGATTGCCACCGGCTTTGTGGTGGATGACGCCATCGTGGTGTTGGAAAACGTCACGCGTTTGCGTGAACGTGGTATGCCCTTGCGTCAAGCTTGTTTGCAAGGGGCGCGGGACATCAGTTTCACGGTGGTGGCCATCAGCATCTCTTTGGTGGCGGTGTTCATTCCCATTTTGTTCATGGGCGGCGTGCTGGGGCGCTTGTTCCACGAGTTTGCGTTGGTGATGACCGCGGCCATTCTCACCAGCATGGTGGTGTCGCTGACCACCACGCCGATGATGTGCGCGGCGTGGCTGCCCCAAGATGCGCCAAAGCCAGCCCCGCGCAAACGCCTGCAGGTGGCCAAGTGGTACCGACACTCGTTGGGATGGGCATTGCGTCACCAGTGGTTGATGTGGTTGGTGTTGCTCGTCACGATTGTGTTGAACGTGAGTTTGTACCGCGCCATTCCCAAAGGGTTTTTCCCGCAGCAAGACACCGGACGCATCAACGGCTACATCCGCGCCGACCAAAGCACCTCGTTTCAATCCATGCAACAGCGCTTGCAGTCCATGCTGGCCATTGTGCAAGCCGACCCAGATGTGTTGACCGTGACCGGCTTCACCGGCAATGGCCAACGCAACGCCGCGCAAATGTTCATGACCTTGAAGCCGCCCCCCGAGCGACGCGCCACCGCCGATCAAGTGGTGAACCGATTGAAAGCCAAGTTGTCCAAGGAAGCCGGTGCGCGGTTGTTCTTGATGCCCGTGCAAGACCTGCGCATGGGGGCGCGTGGCAGCTACGCCCAATTCGAGTACAGCATCAAGGCTGATGAATTGAGCGAGTTGCGCGAGTGGGAGCCGAAATTGCGCCGCGCCTTGGCCAAGCTCAAGTCTTTGGAGGACGTGAACAATGATTACGAAGACCGTGGCTTGCAAACCTCGTTGGTGATTGACCGGGATGCGGCGTCCCGTCTGGGCTTGTCGGTACGCGCGATTGACACGACCTTGGCCAATGCCTTTGGTCAACGCCAGGTGACTGTGATTTACAACCCCCTGAACCAGTACCGCGTGATCATGGAATTGGCACCCGAGCATTTGCAAAGCGCCGAGTCGTTGAAGCGTTTGCAGTTCATCAACAACCTGGGCCAGCCCGTGCCCTTGAGCGGTTTTGCGCGGGTGGAACTCACCAACACCTCGCTGTCGGTGGCGCATGAAGGCGGTGTGCCCTCGGACACCTTCAGCTTCAATCTCGCACCCGGCGTGAGCTTGTCGCAAGCCACGCAAGACATTGAAGACGCTGTGGCGAAACTGAACATGCCGGTATCGGTGCGCGGTGGTTTTGCAGGATCGGCGAATGCGTTTCAACAATCTTTGCAAACCCAACCCCTGTTGATCCTGGCGGCCTTGCTCACCCTTTACCTGGTGTTGGGTGTGTTGTACGAGAGCCTGTTGCATCCGCTCACCATCTTGTCCACCTTGCCCTCGGCGGGTGTGGGCGCCTTGCTCACGCTCATGGCCTTTGACACCGAGTTCAGCGTGATCGCCATGATCGGCATCATTTTGCTGATTGGCATCGTGAAGAAGAACGCCATCTTGATGATTGACTTTGCGCTGCAGCGACAGCGCCGAGGCTTGAGCGCAGCGCAAGCGATTCATGTCGCCGCGCAGCTGCGCTTGCGCCCCATTTTGATGACCACGGCCGCCGCCATGTTGGGTGCGATTCCGTTGGCTCTGGCTTTTGGTGTGGGTGCTGAAATGCGCCAACCCTTGGGGCTGGCGGTGCTCGGTGGTTTGGCCCTCAGCCAACTCCTGACGCTCTACACCACGCCCATTGTGTTTGTGGGTCTGGAAGCCTTGCGTGCCAAAGTCATGGGTCCGCGGGTGCATGCCAGTCCGTCTGTACAGTTGCCAGCCATGATTGGGCAAAGCGCATGATTCGTTTTCATTTCATCACGTGGACACTGTGCCTGTTCAGCCTGAGTGCTTGCGGCAGTTTGTTCAAGCCTGCCGCACCGCAAGCCGCTGTGCCCGCAAAGTTCGCAGCCGCAGCCGTTCAAACCACAGCCTTGGAGATCGCACCGCAATGGTGGACTGTGTTCAATGATCCGGTGCTCAATGATTTGCAAACGCAGTTGTTGCAAGGTCAGTTGAATGTGCAATTGCTCGCCAGCAAAGTGCGACAAGCCCAAGCTGCCGTGGCGCTGTCGCAAAGCAGCTTGTGGCCCTCACTGTCCTTGAATGTGGGCGCTGGTCTGGCGCAAGACACAGGCAGCAAGGCAGCGAACAACATCAGTGTTGCCGCACCCTTGAGTTGGGAGTGGGATGTCTGGGGTCGTTTGAGTGCGCAAAACGCAGCTGCTCAAGCTTTGTTGCAGGCCAGCCAAGATGACTTGGCTTTGGCACGCTTGTCGGCCCAAGCCAGTTTGGTGCAAACCTATGTGGCGTTGCGAACAGCACAGCGTCAAGTGGCGGTGTTGAACCAAGCAGAGCAGGCCTATACCAAGGCGCTGAGCCTGACCCGCTACCGCTATGAAGCTGGTGTGGTGTCGGCAGCTGATGTGGCGCAGGCCGAGTTGCAACTCAACACCACCTTGGCGCAACGCATTGAAGTGGACACCACCCGGCTGCAGTTGCAAAACGCTTTGGCGGTGTTGCTGGGCAAGGCCCCAGGTGAGTTGCAAATCGCCGCGCACGACCCCTGGTTTTCATTGCCGCCATTGCCGCTCTCTTTGCCCGCCAGCGTGGTGCAGCAGCGCCCGGATATCCGTGCGGCTTCGCAACGTGTGTTGGCCGCACAAGCGCAGTTGGGTGTGGCGCAAGCCGCGTTCTTCCCATCGTTCAGTTTTGCAGCCAATCTGGGCTATCGCAGCAGCGACTTGGCCAACATCTTCAGTGCATCTTCTTTGCTGTGGTCACTCGGCCCCAGCATGGCTTTGAACTTGGTTGACGGGGGTCAGCGCAAAGCGGTGCAAGCCGAGGCGCGAGCGGCCTTGGATGGGGCTGGTATCAGTTACCGACAAACCGTGTTGCAAGCTTTGCAAGAGGTGGAAGACAACCTGGTGGCGGCGCAACAGTTGCAACAACAAGCGCAGGCGCAAAGCCAAGCAGTGCAGGCCGCACAACGCAACCTCGCCATTGCACAAGCGCAGTACAGCGCTGGTACGGTGAGTTATTTGAATGTGGTTACCGCCCAAGCCAGTGCCTTGTCGGCCGAGCGCAATTTGTTGGATATTCAAAGCCGCCAAGTGTTGGCCAGCACCCAGCTCATGAAAAACCTGGCGGCACCGTGGCCGTTGGATGTCGCCGCACCCGCTGTCAACAAGTAGGTCGTTTTAAACGGCCATGGCCGCTTTGAGGGCCTGCACACGCGCCGCGTCTATATGCTGACCCACTTGCACACCTTTCAAGCCTTGTTGCATGGCGGCGTCTGACAGGGTGGCGGTGTCCACCGACAAGGCCGCTTGCATCAAGGCATGCAAACGTGTGGCTTGCGGATAAGCCCGGTCCTGCAGACCTGTTCTGCCTCGTGCATCGGCTTCACAGGCTTGCAAAGCCAAGGCAAAGCGTTCGGGTCGGCGCAGCGCATCACAGCGCAGCAGCAAGCGCAACACCGCTTCAGCACTCAGGCCCAAACTGCCGTGGATGTGGCCGTGTTCTTGCGCCACCACCTCGGCCAGTTCTTTGCAAGCTTGCGGCACGCGCAAACGTTCACACACAGCCCGCAAAAGTTTCACGCTGCGGCCTTCGTGGCCGATGTGCCGTGGCAAGGCCGTGGGGTGCGTGTTGCCCTTGCCCAGGTCGTGGCAGAGCGCAGCAAAACGCACCTCCAAACCTGCGTTCATGCGAGCGCATTCATCCAGGACCATTTCCACATGAATGCCCGTGTCCACCTCGGGGTGGTGTTCAATCGGTTGCGGCACACCATACAAACGATCCACCTCGGGCAGCAAACGTTGCAAAGCGCCGCAGTCGCGCAGCACCTGCAACATGCGCGATGGTTGCGCAGCCATCAAACCTTTGGCGAGTTCTTGCCACACGCGTTCGCGCACCAAGGCATCCACCTCACCGGCTTGCACCATGTCTTGCATCAAGATTTGGGTTTCAGGCGCCACACGAAACTGCGGAAAGCGGGCGGCCAACCGCGCCACGCGCAAGATGCGCACCGGGTCTTCGCGAAACGCATCGGTCACATGGCGAAAGATTTGCGCTTGCAAGTCCTGTTGGCCGTTGTAGGGGTCGATCAGGTTTTTATCGGCGTCACGCGCGATGGCATTGATCGTCAGGTCCCGCCGCGCCAAGTCTTGTTCCAAGCTCACGTCGGGCGCGGCATGCACCACAAAGCCTTTGTAGCCGGGCGCGGTTTTGCGCTCGGTGCGTGCCAGCGCGTACTCCTCGCGGGTCGTGGGGTGCAAGAACACGGGGAAGTCTTTGCCCACCGGCGTGAAGCCTTTGGCCACCATCTCTTCGGGCGTGCTGCCCACCACCACCCAATCGCGATCTGAGCCGTTGATGCCCAGCAGGGCATCGCGCACGGCACCACCGACCAAAAATAATTGCATGCTCATGGCGCGGGAAAAATGGCGGCCAAGGAGGTGGCGTGTGCCACACCGAGTTCGCGCAAACCGGGCAGGTGGCCACTGGCGACGTTGTCCGATTGCATGGACGCCAGGTTGTCACGGCTCATGAGGGGCGGACCCGGCATCAGTTCCATCAACAAAGCTTGCACATAAGCCACAGGGTGCGGCAAGCCAAACACCCAGCGGCGATGACCAGCCCAAGCACCCGCTTGTTCCACCAGTTGTTGCAGCGTGAACACCTGCGGCCCTACCAATTCATACACCTGTCCGATGCTGTGGCGTTGATTCAAACTCTGCACAATGGCCTGTGCCACGTCTTGCACCCACACCGGTTGAAAGCGCGTGGCCGCACCAGCCAAGGGCACCACCGGCGCGATGGCTTGCAGCTTGGCAAACAAATTCATGAAGGCATCGTCTTCGCCAAAGATGACGCTGGGGCGCAGCACCGTGAGCTGCAGGCCATGCACCACACCGGTTTGCAACGCGGCCTCGCCTTGCGCTTTGCTGCGCTGGTAGATGGAGGGGCCGTGCAAATCCGCACCCAAGGCGCTGACATGCACCAAGCGTTTCACGCCCTCGTCAATGCAGGCCTGCGCCAAGCTGCGGGCCAACACCACATGCACTTGTTCAAACGCGGCACGGTTGCCATGCAAAATGGCCACCAAATTCACCACCGCGTCATGGCCGCGCACCAGCGCAGCCAGCTGTTGCGGGTCGTGCACATCGGCTTGCACCACGCTCACCATGGGCAGCATTTGCACTGAACGCGCAGGCAAGCGCCGTGTCGGCACCGTCACGTTCACACCCGCGCGGTTCAGCGCTTCGCACACATGCCGTCCAACAAAACCAGAGCCACCTAATACAAGAACTGAAGTCATGCATGGACTGTAGCTTGAAAGCCATGTGCTTTGGCGTGGGCTGCCTTGCTTGCGTTGGGCGTCAAGCGCCGCGCAGGCACAGAGATAATGGCTTGATGAACCAACTCGATGCGCTCAAACAATGCACCACCGTCGTGGCCGATACCGGTGATTTCCAACAAATCAGCCAGTACCAGCCGCAAGACGCAACCACGAACCCATCCTTGATTTTGAAAGCCGTGCTCATGCCCGAGTACCGCGCTTTGTTGCAAGAGACCTTGCAACAACACCCGGGCGCAGCGGTGGACGAGCAAATGGACCACCTGCTGGTGCGCTTTGGTTGCAACATCTTGCAACACATCCCCGGGCGTGTGTCCACCGAAGTGGATGCGCGTTTGAGCTTTGACAAGGACGCTACCGTGGCCCGTGCGCGGCGCATCATGTCGCTGTACCAAGCGCAAGGCGTGGGCCCCGAGCGTGTGCTCATCAAAATTGCCGCCACCTGGGAAGGCATTCAAGCCGCTGCGGTGCTGGAACAAGAAGGCATCCACACCAACCTCACTTTGTTGTTCGCGTTCGCCCAAGCGGTGGCTTGCGGCCAAGCAGGCGTCACGCTCATCTCACCGTTTGTGGGCCGCATTTACGATTGGTTCAAAAAAGCCGCCGGCCCGCAGTGGGACGAGGCGGCCAACGCTGGGGCCAACGACCCTGGCGTGAAAAGCGTGCGCCACATTTACAACCACTTCAAAAAACACGGCATTGCCACCGAGGTGATGGGCGCGAGCTTTCGCAACGTGGGGCAGATCGTGGCGCTGGCTGGCTGTGATTTGCTCACCATCAGCCCCGAGTTGTTGGCGCAGTTGCAAGCCAGCAGCAGCCCGGTGCCGCCAGCCTTGAGCGCAGATGCTGCCCGCGCCATGGACTTGCCCAATGTGCATTTGAACGAGGCGCAATTTCGCTTGGCGCTGAATGAAGACGCCATGGCCAGCGACAAACTGGCCGAAGGCATTCGGGCGTTTTGTGCGGATGTGAAAAAGCTGGAAGTGTTGATGCAAGCTTGAAACCAGCGGCGCTTCTGGCTTGGCTGGGGTGGGGGTAGGCGCTGCGGTTCAGGCCAGTTGGTCTACCGCCATGCCTTTGTCAAACCGCACCGGCGGGTGCTTGACCCGGCGCGGTTCCTCGGGCTGGCCACCAAAGTAGGCGTGTGTTGCGCCCATGCGCCGGAAACCCGAAGGCTGCGCCCAGGCGCTGGCGGCTGCGGGCCGCAATTGCACTGGGAATGACCGGATTTCTTGTAACACGATAGAGCGCATTTGAAACACTGTTTAACTTGAAAGTGTTCAAATAATACTCAAAATTCAACCAAAACCACCACTTTATAGTCTTAATTTTGTGTAATTTGGCAAATTAACCACATACAAAGTATTCATTTCCAATAAAAAACCCCCGCAAATCGCTTCGCGGGGGTTTTAAATGTTGTGTTGTGAACTCATCCACAACGACGCAGCATGAGCGTGCAGAGCGAGGCGCAGACGCGCTGACAGTGGCATCGCCACGGCAAGCGTTTGCAACGCTGCTCTGTGCGCTCAGGCAAGGAGCGCTTACATGCCCATGCCGCCCATGCCGCCCATGCCACCCATGTCGCCACCGCCCATGCCACCCATGGGTGAATCATCTTTCGGTGCTTCAGCAATCATGGCTTCGGTGGTCAACATCAAAGAGGCCACAGACGCTGCGTTTTGCAGTGCAGTGCGTGTCACTTTGGTGGGGTCCAAGATGCCCATTTCGATCATGTCGCCATAGGTGTCGTTGGCGGCATTGAAACCGAAGTTGCCTTTGCCAGCCAGGATGGCGTTGACCACCACTGAGGGCTCGCCACCAGCGTTGTAAACGATCTCGCGCAAAGGCGCTTCGATGGCTTTCAACACCAGCTTGATGCCAGCGTCTTGGTCAGGGTTGTCACCTTTGATGGTGCCAGCAGCTTGACGGGCACGCAACAGCGCCACACCACCACCGGCCACGATGCCTTCTTCCACCGCAGCGCGGGTGGCGTGCAATGCATCTTCCACGCGGGCTTTTTTCTCTTTCATTTCCACTTCAGTGGCTGCGCCCACTTTGATGACGGCCACACCGCCAGCCAACTTGGCCACGCGTTCTTGCAACTTCTCGCGGTCGTAGTCGGAGGTGGCTTCTTCGATTTGAATGCGCACTTGTTTGACACGGGCTTCGATGTCGGCAGCGGCACCAGCGCCATCAATGATGGTGGTGTTTTCTTTGCCCACTTCGATGCGCTTGGCAGAACCCAAGTCAGCCAAAGTGACTTTCTCAAGGGTCAGGCCAACTTCTTCAGCGATCACTTTGCCGCCGGTCAGGATGGCGATGTCTTCCAACATGGCTTTGCGACGGTCACCAAAGCCAGGGGCTTTGACGGCAACCACTTTCAAGATGCCACGGATGGTGTTGACCACCAAAGTGGCCAGCGCTTCGCCGTCGACTTCTTCGGCAATGATGAGCAATGGACGACCGGCTTTAGCCACGGCTTCCAAGGTGGGCAGCAGTTCGCGGATGTTGCTGATCTTTTTGTCAAACAACAGCACGAAGGGGTTGTCCAGCAACGCCACTTGTTTGTCGGGGTTGTTGATGAAGTAGGGTGACAAGTAGCCACGGTCAAACTGCATGCCTTCAACCACGTCGAGTTCGTTTTGCAAAGACTTGCCGTCTTCCACAGTGATCACGCCTTCTTTGCCGACTTTGTCCATGGCGTTGGCGATGATTTCGCCGATGCTGTGGTCGCTGTTGGCAGAGATGGAGCCGACTTGGGCGATTTCTTTGCTGGTGGTGGTCGCTTTGGAAGCTTTTTGCAGCTCAACGATCAGGGCGGTGACCGCCTTGTCGATGCCGCGCTTCAGGTCCATGGGGTTCATGCCGGCGGCCACGTATTTCATGCCTTCGTGCACGATGGCTTGGGCCAACACGGTGGCGGTGGTGGTGCCGTCGCCTGCGTTGTCAGAGGTTTTGGAAGCGACTTCCTTGACCATCTGCGCACCCATGTTTTGCAGTTTGTCTTTGAGTTCGATTTCTTTGGCCACGGACACACCGTCTTTGGTCACGGTGGGGGCGCCGAATGAGCGCTCGAGCACCACGTTGCGGCCTTTGGGACCGAGGGTCACTTTGACCGCGTTGGCCAAAATGTTCACGCCTTCAACCATGCGTGCGCGGGCTTCGCCGCCGAAGATTACGTCTTTTGCTGCCATGTTAGGACTCCAGAAAATTCAATTAAATATAGAAACGTGAAGAGAGGAAAGCTTTGCAGAACAGGCGCTGGTAGGCGCCGCCGCTTTATTTCTCTACAACAGCGAACAGGTCTTCTTCTTTCATGACCAGCAATTCGTCGCCGTCCACTTTGACGGTTTGGCCGCTGTACTTGCCGAACAACACGCGGTCGCCGACTTTCACGCCCAAAGGCTTGACGTCGCCTTTGTCATTGGCTTTGCCGGGGCCGACGGCCAGGATTTCACCTTGATCGGGCTTTTCAGCGGCGTTGTCGGGGATGACGATGCCGGAAGCGGTTTTGGTTTCGCTTTCGATGCGTTTGACGATCACGCGATCGTGCAAAGGACGAAGTTTCATGGGTTCTCCTGATGGAAACGTTGAATAAGAAATGCACCAAAGTGCTTTTAACGACACAAGGTTTGGAGCTGTTAGCACTCGCAGACCGTGACTGCTAATGATAAGGGTAAAAGCCGGGGTTTCAAGGACGGGAGGTTAAAAAACCTGTTTGTCGATGCCAGTTGGCTTGTCAAGACTGCCTGTCATAATTTAAACATAAGTTTCTGTAAGTATATGATTTTATTGAATATTTTAAATTGAGCAGTCAATCTGACGATGCACGAACAAGCGGTGACGCCACTTCAACATTAAGCCGAAATCAAAAATTTCAGACGCATGGCTCGCACTGATCTCCCCTGCAACCTGCCAGCCTCAACGCGCTTGACCGCATCGATGACCCGGCTGTCGCTCAATGTTGAACTCTTGATATAGAGCCTCTTCCATTGGAAAAAATGCTGCTTTTCAGACCTTTGGTTCTCAGGGACGATGACCGCCCCCAGCGAGGCCTTGCTGACGCATTCGAGCGCTCGCGCAACCAGTTCAAACTGCTGATGCCCAGCGCTGTCAGCTAAATAGTTCAGCGTGCGTACCGCTGCGCACGAACACAACCAAGCTGGTTTTGCCAGCGTTATCGAGTCTGTAAATCAACAGGAAATCGCCGCCAATATGACATTCGCGGTGCCCAACCCAATCCCCTGTCAAGGGGTGGTCTAGCCATTCAGGCATTAGAGGGCCGTTGTTGGAAATGAGGTGGAGCAGCGCCTCCTTGAGGCGATTCATGTCATACCTGCCGGAGTGCGACAGGCGTTGCCAGTCTTTCAGGAACTCTCGGGTGAAGTCCGAAGCACGTGGCAGGTTTGCCCGCTTACTTGAGGCTGGTTTTTTCGAGGCCATTCAATAACTCGTCAGCGGTTGCGAAGCGGGCGCGGCGGCTTTGAATGATTTGATTGGCTTCAAGGATGGCCAAACGACTGGCGCTGTTGGGGGCCCTGAGTGAGAAGGGTAATTCTTTGTCGGCAACAACTCGCGTGAGAAATACGCGCACAGCTTCTGAGATGCTCAGGCCCATGGCGTTCAGCGTTTCTGTCGCTTGGTCTTTGATGTCTTGATCTATGCGCACGTGAACCATTGTGGTGGTGGCTGCCATGGTGTACTCCTTTTGCTATGAATTGAGATACATTGTATTTCGAAAGGCGTTGGCGTGAAACCATCGCGAATGAGCTTTTTCAAACGACCTGGCAGAGGGGCTGGCATGAGCCAGACTACGGAAAATTCAAGACGTCACTTGAATCGACCGTCGATTCAAATCCACTTGAATGTTGAATGAGAACGGTCAGATTTTAAACATAAGTTTCTGTAAGTGTTTGATTTTATTGAATATTTTCAATTGAGCAGTCAATCTGACGATGCACGAAGAAGCGGCGACGCCACTTCAACAGTCAGCGGAAATCAAGAATTTCAAACGCAGGGCTGGCATGGATCTGCACTTGATTCATCTATTGATCGTGCTTTGCAATTCCAAGCACTGTGTGATGACCTCAGCAAAGCTTGGTTGATGCGTTGAAAGCAGCCCATCTTCAAGCATGGCAACGTAGTCTTTCTCAAGGGCTGCTAAGCCCTGCCAACCGGGACGATCTGAATATCAGTGCTGATGGCGGCCTTGTAGTCAATCGAGTTTTTGTTGACATCTTTTTCTGCAAAGAACATGGACTTATGTTTGGCTACTGCATATGCAAGTTCACGGTTAGCGATCGCAGCTTGGGCATGCCCCGAGTTGGCCATGGCAGCCAGGTCGAACCAATGCCGTGAATATCGCTCACCACGCAATCGACCCTGGCGGCAGTACACATGCGCTGCTGTGGCTTTTTCCCAGAAAGTACGTTCAGCATCCATCACCAAAGGCTGTGCCGTTGGGAACACAATTTCATTGATTGTCGGTGCCATGTCACAGGTGACGGCATGACGCTGGTGAGGCTCACCTGTGGCACGCCCACCAAACTCAAGCTGAATGGTGGATGCCGTATAGCCGGTGCCTACCTTGATGGGCTTGTAGGCCAAGATCAGCTTTTCATTTTCATTGCCAGCAAGTGACAAATTGGCCTGCACCCCATCTCGTTGCAAGGCTGAAAGCAGAATCGGAACCACTTCGCTCTCAATCCATTGCGGCAATCGTTCACGAACCCGGGCGGTGATTTTTTTGGCTTGACTGGTTGAGGCAGGTATCGGATTGCCGTCGCGCAAAAGTTCTGGAACCACCTCGCGGATGTCGTAGGTCAGGTCGATGTCTTCTGAGAAACGGTCGATGATTTTGTAGACCTTGGACAAAGAGGTGCCACCTTTGAAAGTCAATTTTTCCGCAAGCGCTGACTCGTAAATGGCAGACAGTGTCCATACCACCCAGATGTCTTTTTCCAGAAGGTGAGGAGGGCGGCCGGTCTGAGCTGACGCAACTTCGAAAGCTTCAGCTTGATCTTCGCGGCTGAGAGTGAGCCATGAATCAGCCAATCGCCACCTCGCTCACTGCTTTTGCCATCCAACTCGGCAATCTCGCGCGAGCCTGACGCATGGCCTCCCATTCCTGACTGGACAGCTTGCTTCTGAGAACTTCCAGGATCTTGGGGGCTTGTTCAGGACCAAACCAGATGAGCGCACGAATGGCTTGGCCTGCCGGGCGTTTGCCCAGCAGCATCTGCCAGCGGTTGCCGTGCTTGAGCTCGATCTCTCGATTTCCCAGTTTCAGTCGACGAGAAGGACCAGAAGTCAGGTAGACCTCTCTGGTGGGGACCTGCGTGGTCAGCCCCAAAGAATTGGCTTCGGCAGCCCCGCTGGCCACCACCGTCTCTCCACTGGTGGACTCCATCGCCTCCATCACGGATTGGGCGGAGGGAGGGCGAGCGCCAAACCGACCCTGAATGGGCAGGGCATAGGCTCCTCGGCCAACTCTGAGCAACTTTCCTTCGCGAGCCATGCGAGAGAGGGTCTGATCAATCGCAGCACGAGAACCTAGGTGCAAGAACTCCTTGGGCGAAAGCAGTCCTCCCTCGGGAAGGGATTGCGCTTGCGAGAGGATTGAGTGGGCGAGTTGGCTCATGACCGGTCTTTAATTGTCAGAAGTGTACTGCTATTTCTGACAAAAAGGTAGCCTGATTTCAATACAGAACCAAATAAGCGAGGTCATCTGACGCTCAACAGTCAGCGGAAATCAAGAATTTCAAACGCAGGGCTGGCATGGATCTGCACTTGAAATGCAGAAAAATAAAGGACAAAATCACCTTGTAGCAACATAACTACATTTACGAGGAGTCCAGCCATGGCTATTTCCACAATGTCGGGCCGCGAATTCAACCAAGCGGTCAGCGAAGCCAAAAAAGCCGCCAACTTGGGCCCGGTGTTCATCACCGACCGGGGCCGTCCTGCCCATGTCCTGATGAGCATGGCGCATTACCAGCAGCTCACAGGCGGTCAGCCCAAGATCGGTGAATTGCTGTCAATGCCCGGTGTGGCGGCGTTGGCCTTGGACACGCCCAAGCTGAGTGATGTGGCGCAAGCAGCGGATTTTTCCTGATGTACTTGCTCGATACCAACGTTGTTTCAGAACTTCGCAAAGTCGGCGCGGGCCGCGCCGACCCCAAGGTGGCGCAGTGGGCAGAAAGCGTGGAAACGGCAAGTTTGTTTGTGTCTGTCATCACCATCCAAGAACTGGAGATCGGCATTCAACTGGCCATGCGCCGCGACAGCACCCAAGGTGAGCTGCTTCGACAATGGATGAACCAACATGTGCTGCCCGCCTTTGAGGGACGCGTGTTGTCGGTAGATCTGGCGGTGGTGCAGCGAAGCGCAGCCTTGCATGTGCCCAACCCGCGGCCAGTGCGAGACGGGTTGATCGCTGCGACGGCGCTGGTCCATGGACTCACTGTGGTGACGCGAAATCTGGCAGATTTTCAGCCCTGCGGAGTGACGCTGATCAACCCTTGGGGATGAACCCCCAAAGCGAAAACCTTGCAAATACAAAACGAGTGTGGGAAAAGTCAGCCCTTGCATGATGCGAGGCGGCCCCTTTCATGAAGAAGCGGTGACGCCAAATTTCAATCCCGTGGCCTTCAAAACAGCGCTCAGGGTTTTGATGGTCGGGTTGCCACGAGAAGACAGTGTTCGATACAGCGTCTCCCTTGATAAATTGGCCTTGTCTGCCGTCAAAGCCATGCCGCCACGGGCTTCCACAACTTTGCGAAGTGCAGTGAGGTATGTTTTGGCGTCATCATCTTCACTGGCGGCATTCAGATAGTCAGCCGCAAAATCAGCGTTTTTGAGCTGCTCCAACAGCCATTCATCGTGTTTGATGTTTGTATTCATTGTGGATTCCTAGCTTTCCAATCTTTCCATCGACCTATGGCTCTGACTATGTCTGCTTGCTGGTTTCGTTTGTCACCCCCATCGCACAGCAAAATCAATTTTTTGTTGGCGATGGCGTAATAAACCCTGTAACCCGGACCCCAGTCGATACGCTGTTCCCAAACCCCATCTCCAACCGGTTTGCAATCGCCGAAGTTTCCATTGTGAAGTCGAATCAATCTTGCGGCTATGCGTGCTTTGGCTTGACGATCTTGTAAACCGTCAAGCCAATGGACAAAGAGATCTTGTCCAAGGTTGTTTTGAAAATGGAGCAGTTCAAACATTTTAAATTGTAGCTTGAAAGCTACTCTAAATCTGTGGAGACCAATTCCTGTTTGCGCTCAAAGCTATCAATCATGGCTACTAAGGTTTTGGCGGTTTTTTGGCACGGCGGCAGCCTGCGAATGGGCTGGAGTTGGTCGTCTGGCGCCGGGCCTGCGAAGCGGCGCACTTTCTTGCCATTTTTAGTCCAGGTGAGGCGCTTGGCCGAGGTCACCAGCCAGCAATTGCATGGGTCCTCCTGTCGATCGAACCGCATTGGACCGTATCTGGGGCTCAGGTGGTGAGCCTTCAGGCTGCCAAAAAATCCAGCAAGCCGGCCACACATCTTCAAAATCACTCAGCCCGTGGTCCGAGCCTTGAATGATGTGCTGCTGCGCATGGGCATAACGCGCGGCCATTTCCTGCCAATCCAACACCTCATCGCCGGTGGCGATCACGGCCAACAAGCGCTTGGCGTCTGCGCCCTCGGCGGTTGCGTCAAGCCACTTCAACCCCGCACCCACATACAAGGCCTTCAGCTCATCAATGAACGCTGGGTCAAAGTAAATACTGTCTTCGGGGTTGTGCCAACTGGGGTGCTCGCCGATGTGGTTCGCCAAGTCACGCGCGGGATGCACGGCGGGGTTGAGCAGCACGCCCGTGCAGCCCAACTGGGCGGCCAGCCACGTGGCATAAAAACCGCCCAACGATGAGCCCATCACCGCCATGGTGTGGCGCGGCCAGTCGTGGACCCGTTGCATCATCAAGGCGGCACTCTGTTGGGGGGAGGCTGGCAACTGCGGGCAGCACCACACCACCTCGGGATGATGCTGGGCCAACCAAGCGCCGACAAACCGCGCCTTGGCCGATTGCGGGCTGGAGCGAAAGCCATGCAAATACAAAACGTGCGTGGGAAAAGTCATCCCTTGCATGATACGAGCCAACCCCTTGAAACATCAGCAAGTTGCCCTACTTATGAATGATCCAGACGCCTTCGGGGTCTGGGTACTTCATCAACTTCGCTTACTCAAGGAACTCTCAAAATGGCTTATGCATTTGGACGCAATTTACTGTTGAACTCCGTTGGATTCGAACGCCTCATCGATGCGTTTGAAAAAATCGACTCCCCTGACAACGCGGGCCGCGCCCAGGCTTATCCGCCTTACAACATCGTCAAGTTGTCGGATCACCTCTACACCATCGAAGTGGCTGTGGCTGGTTTCAAGCAAGATGAAATTGACATCACCGCCGAGGGCAACAAGCTCAGCATCGTCGGCAAGGTGAAGAATGACAACCCCGGTCAGTTCCTGCACAAAGGGATTGCCACACGCGACTTCACACACCAATTCACCTTGGCTGAAACCGTGGTGGTGCGCGAAGCCGACATGGTGAATGGCATGCTGGTCATCAAACTGGAAAACGTCATTCCCGAAGAAAAGCTGCCACGCAAAATCATGATCGGCGCTACGGCCAAGCTGGTGGTGGACGAACGCCAAGCGGCTTGAACAACGGCTTCGCTGGCACGGCCAAGCCAGTGAACGAACGCCAAGCGGCTTGAACAACTGCTGCTTGACAGCTCAAGGGCTGTCAAGCGCGTACATCTTGGCCAGTTGTTCAACCGCGCGTTGCACACTTTGGCGCAGCGACTTCGGCCCCAACACTTCCACATCCGCACCAAAGCGCAAGATGTCGCCCAACAACTCGCGCTCATCCGAGTAGGGGAACTCCAGGGTGTAGCTGCCATCCTCGTTGGGGGTGCCTTTTTGTTCGGGGTGCCATTCCTCGGCCTGCACCCAGCGGGCGCGTACCGCGCTGAATGTCAGCTTGGCCCAATTGTGGGCCTCGCCACCAAAAATCCCATAGCCCGACTGCATGACGATGCGAATGTCTTTTTGGCTCAACTCTTTGGCGGCCTCGGGCAGGATGTCGCATTGCATGATCGCGTCCACCGAAAAATTCAGCAGCTTGTTGCGCAAGTGGCACCACGCGTCCACATACCAGTTGTCGCGGTAATGCACCAGTTGTTGCGGCGAAATATCGCGCTCGGTGGTTTCACCACGTTGGCGGTTGAAGTGGTGCACATGCACTTTTTTGCGCTCCAGCGTGGCCTGCGCCAGTGCTTGAAAACACTTCAAGCCCAAACGCCGTTTGCCTGCATGCACGGCCCGCACCCGCTTGGTGAGGGACGCGATGTCCAAGCCCTCCGAGGCCAGCAAATCGGCCATGCGCTCTTGCAGCGGTTGCAGCTTGGGGCCCAGCAGACCAGGCTCGAGTTCGGTGATCATGTTTTGAATGGTCAGCAGGGCCAACAGTTCTTTTTGGCTGAACACCAAGCCGGGCAGCTCGTAGGCCGCCTCTTCGTTGTGCAGCTTGTAAACATTTTCGAAACGGTCGTAAATGATGTCGTAGTTGTAGAAGTCGCGCATCTTCTCGAGGTCGCGCTTGAAGGTGGCTTCTGAAATTTCAAGCTCGGCCAAGATGGCCTGCTTGGAGACAGCGCGTTTTCGTTTGAAAAGCGCCTTGTATTGGTAAACGCGGTCAAACTGCGCCATGTTTTTTATTCCCTTTTTTGACAAGTGTAGTCAGCAGCACGAAGGCGCTGGCCCCCGTATTGGTCCCCATTCAGCGTGAGCTTGTGAGGGGTGTGAGGATGAGCTAGCCGAGGCTCATGCTGCGAGCCCTGCACCTGGCAATGCATACAGCAACATGTCAACGAGTTTAGAAATATGGCTTGACTTGAAAAACATCACGAATAGCCTTAAATAAACTACACTGTAATTATGAGCAATATTCGATTCGAATGGGATGCCAACAAAGCCGCAGCGAATCAGCGAAAACATGGCGTGACATTCGATGAGGCGCGTACCGTTTTCTTTGATGAGAACGCTAAATTAATCAATGATCCCGACCACTCTGATGACGAAGGCAGATTTGTGATGCTTGGATTAAGTAGCAATTTCAGGTTCGTCTTGGTGTGCCATTGTTATCGTGAGCAGGGCAACGTGATCAGAATCATTTCAGCTCGTAAAGCCTCAACCCAAGAATCCAAGCAGTACAGATGAAGGAGCAACATGAGAAAAGAATACGACTTCAGCAACGCACGGAAAAATCCCTATGCGTCCCAATTAAAAAAACAGATCACCATTCGCTTGGATGAGGATTCAATTGGCTATTTCAAAGGCATTTCAGAGCAAGTTGGCATTCCGTATCAAAGCCTGATCAACCTTTACTTGCGTGATTGCGCAGCGCACAACCGCAAATTGAATTTGCGTTGGAAATAAGCACTTACCTCTTTTTTCAAATTGCTGAGGAGAACCAAATTGCATCCCTTGGCATTCCTGCCATTGGCACAGGCGTGTTCAAGTTTCCACCTCAGCTGGCTGCCACCATCAATGCCAGGGTCACGCGGCAGGCGTTGGCCCAAACTAACTGCATCAAGTTGGTTCGGTTTTGCGTGGTGAGCGAAGAGTTGAAGCAGTTGTATGAGTCCGCGCTGACCTAGAGGCGCTTATTGAATCAAAGTCATTCCAGCATGTTTGGCTGCACTGACATCAAACGTCAAGGTTTCTGTGCAACCTGCATCAATGGCGCTGCGGTGAATCAAACAATCGGCGAAATCGGCTTTCCCGGCTTTGAATAAGCTCAGGGCACGTGCGATTTGCTCGGGGCGTTCAAGCACAAAGGTCTTTGCACGCATCATGATTTCAATGGCTTGAGTGACTTGTGCGTTGCTGAGGTCATAGCAACTGGTCAGAACCCAGTACAGCTCAACCACGCTGATGTTGGAGACAAAGCCAGGGTTGCTGGCATCCAATGATTCGATGAGTTTGGTGGCTTTGAGGGCTTGCTTGGCGTCATCTTGCATGATGTAGCGAACCAAGACATTGGTGTCCAAGCCTTTCATTTGGCAGATGCCCCGCGTTTGGCGATGGCTTGGTTCATGGCTTTAATTGAAATGGTTTTTTTCGGAATTCCAAACAAACCTTTGAGCTCTGTGACGTCACTGGTGTTGGCTATCAATTCAAACCTGCCTGGTGCAATTTGAACAAACTCCACCCTGTCCCCGGTGTCAAGTTGGAGTTCGTTTCGCACAGCAATCGGTATGGTGATTTGGCCTTTTGAGGTGAGTGTGGCGGTGGACATGGTTTGCTCCTTATTCCTTACTTCATTGTAAGGAGACTTCCGCCGTCAGGCAATAGCAAACCACAAGGTCCGAATGCTGTGGGCTGTTCCCGCAATTTCACCAGCTATGCAAGGTGGATCACCTGGTAACGGAAAATCATAAGCCGCTAAATGTTCTCTGCCAGCAACTCCGCCACCCCGTCACTCAACGCCACCTCAACCCGCAACTGCCCCCGAGTCATCCCCACAAACAACTTCCGCGCATTCGCCGGCTTCAGTTCCTCAAAACCTTCAAGGGCGCTGCACGTTTCAATGAGCCCTTCAATCGTGCTGCCGCCCCAGCTGATGGCCGATGTCTTTGGGCTTGTCCTGGCCATAGATTTTCAGCAGCAGACCTTGGCTGCTGAACACGCCACCCGCAGCCTCTCCAGCAACGCCAGCTCGTGTGCGAACCCACCTTGCTTGGTGGGCGCGGGGAGGAGGCGGGGTGGATGAGGGCCATGGGGGAGTGAACACAGCATGGCGGTGACGCTGTCTTCAACAGGCAGGAAGCCTGATTCAAATTCTTGGTGCAATAGTGGTTGAATCATGGTTAAATAATGGTTATTGAAGAATCAAATGACCATGAACACCCCTAAATCATTGGCTGCAAGCCGTTTTTCCCTGTTTGACACCGTGCCCCCCGATGTCATGGGTTTTGGCATGGGTGCTTCATTCAGCGCCAAAGCGGTTCAGTCTTTCTTGGGCCTCAACAAAGACGAGGTTTCCCGCTTGGCTGCCGTCTCGCCCAAGTCGGTTCGATTTGATGACGCCATGCCCGAGCCCGTGCGTCGCCGCCTGCAAGAAATTGGCTTCACCATCAACTTGGTAGCCAAGGTCTTTGAAGGCAACGCAGACAAAACCACGGCCTGGTTTCAGTCACGCAATCCACTACTGGGCGATGTCGCTCCCAAGGACATGATCCGCTTGGGGCGTTTTGAACGCTTGCGCAAGTTCATTTTGCAAACTTTGCAAGCAACACCCATCCCTGCTGTCGCCACTTCAGCCCATCAGCTTGACGACGCCACAGCCAAGGCGGTTGCGCTATTTCGCCAGTACCTTGCCAAGGACTTTCCCATCAAAGACCTGATTGTGTTTGGCAGCCGAGCCAGAGGAGACCACCGACCCGACAGCGATGCAGATGTGGCGGTGTTGCTGGAGGGCGCACCACAACGCTTTTTAAACACCAAGCTGAAAATGTCTGACGCCGCTTACGACATCTTGCTTGAAACAGGCATCAACATTTCACCGCTGCCGGTGTGGATGGATGAGTGGGCGCACCCACAGGCTTATGTCAATCCAACGTTATTGGCCAATATTGCGCGTGAGGGTGTTCGAGTTTGATGCAAGCCAAGTCACCCTCGTTGCTCATGGGCAAAGCAACCCAGGCCGTTCAGTCAGCTCGTCTGTTGCTAGAGCGTGGTGACGTGGATGGCGCTTGCAACCGCGCTTACTACGCCATGTTCGATGCAGCGCAGGCAGCATTGCTTGTGGCCGGTGTGCCAACCCCCGAAACCATGGGCAAAACTCATCGCGGCCTGATCAACGCCTTCAGCGCCTACCTGGTCAAAGACGGACCGGTCAGCAAAGAACTGGGACGGCAACTCAAGAGAGCTGAAGAGATGCGCTTGGTGGCCGATTACAACGGCGAGTCGGTCACACCAGCTGATGCGGCAATGTTAGTGCGGCATGCCGAGTTGTTCCTGACATCCATGCATGACTTGTTTTTCAGTCGTCCCTAAACGCCTGATGGTTCCGGGTAATTCAATTCAATCGGAACCGATCTGCGGCAAGTCACTCCCCATCAATGCGCCAACTTCAAGCCATTGATCTTCATCAGCAAATAAATGTTTTGCAGCTCGGCCTTTTCACAGTCCGGCGCACCCACCCAGCGTGACAACGCAGACGCGGGCACATGAATCTTCTTGCCTTGCAACGCCACTTCCACGCGGAAATAACAAGGGTTGAATTCCGTGAATGAAATCACTTTGCCCCACTGGCCCACCGGCCAGGGCTTGCGAATCACCACCACCTCGTCGCCTGGTCGCGCCAAGCAATGCAGGTTGTCTTCATAGGCTTGGTGGATTTCATCGTTGGATGTTTTCGCGCTGGCCCGTGCGAATTCGTTGGCAAATTGAATAAATTGTTCTGCTTTCATACCTAGAGAATCGGTATGGAAGTGGGTTTCCTTTAGTGCAAGCTACCCGGGTGCCCTTCAGGACTGCACAAAGCTCCGATGCTGCTGGGTTTTCGCAGCAATCGCATCTTTTGCTCGGGTATGAGCCTACTTCAGCAGCTGCATCACCGCCGCATGGTCGCCTTGTTGCGCCATGTCCCATGCTGTGAGACCGCGGTCATCTTTCAACGATTTGTTGGCACCTTGGTCCAGCAGCCGCTTCACAGCCTCGGTGTGCCCTTGGCCTGCCGCCCACATCAGCGGTGTCAAGCCGTCCACATAGGCGGCATTCACTTGCGCACCGGCCGCCAGCAGTTTCTCCACAACCCGGGTGTGTCCCATGCCAGCGGCATACACCAAGGCCGATTTGCGCAAACGATCCACCTCTTCCAGCTTGGCACCTTTTTCTATCAGCAATTGAACCATGTCGGCGTTGCCCGCATAGCTGGCGGCCACCAAGGGCGTGACCTTTTCCAAAGAAGGCAAATTCACATCCGCACCAGCGTTGACCATCAATTGAACAATGTCCATGCGGTTTTTTTCAATTGCCAAAAACAGGGTGGTTTTTCCCAAGCGATTGCGCGAGTTGGGTGCTGCGCCCCGCTCTAAGCTTTTTTTCACCCCTTCTGCATCGCCTTGGCGAGCCGCCACCAGCAACTGGGCATGGATGGTTAAAAGGCTATCGGTTTGTGCTGTGGCCACCGATGCCCAACACAGGAATAAACCGAAACAAATAGTAAGCAGTCGAGAGAAAGCACTCAGGGTAAACATCATGATGGGGCTCCGAAAGTTGAAGGCTTAGGCTGTGGAAGTCTTAAGGGATTTCCCTTGGCCGTGGTTTCTTTGTCGTGCAGATCGAAACCGCGTGGTTAAGATGATGCATGGGAAATTTTCCTTTATTTAATCTTGATGCTGGGAAAGCGCAAGGTTATCTTAAGAAAAATTCCCAGAAATCCGACCATGTCACTCGCTGCAACAAGGATTGAAACGAGCACAAACCTGGTTTTTCAAACAATGGCCGAAAGGCCGAAGGAGCAAACATGCACAAGATTGGAATCTCATTGTCCAAAACCATCGCCTGCTTGGCGGTGGGATTTTTGGTCGGAGGTGTGGCTCAAGCGCAGGTTGGAAAAAGCATCTCGGTGCAGCAATCGCAACTGACTGCGGCTGACAAAGATGTCAACAACAACCTGCACTCCAATGGAAGCTACGCGCAAACTCGTTACAACCTGAACAAGCAAATCAACGCTGACAACGTCAGCAAGTTGCGTCCTGCTTTCACGTTCCAAACTGAAGTGCTCGAGTCCATGCAAACCGCACCCATCGTCATTGATGGTGTCATGTACATCACCACTTCTTACAACCATGTGTACGCCATCGACGCGGTCACTGGCAAACAGTTCTGGCATTACAAACACAAAATGGGTCCCGTCACCACCTACTGCTGCGGTCCTAACAACCGTGGCGTGGCCATCATGGGCGACCGCGTGTTCATGGGCACCTTGGATGCCAAGCTCGTCGCTTTGGACGCCAAGACAGGCAAGTTGATTTGGGACACCCAGATTGCAGACCCCGAGTTGGGCTACTCCGAAACCATGGCACCTGTGGCTGTCAATGGTCGTGTCTTGATCGGTACCAACGGTGGCGAATACGGCATCCGCGGTTTCGTGAAATCCTATGATGCCAAAGACGGCAAATTGCAGTGGACCTTCCACACCATCCCCGAAAAAGGCCATGAAGGTGTGTGGGCTGTGAACGATTCCACCGGACGCAACATGCTGCGTGACATCAAGGCGGAAAAAGAGCAGTTGGCCAAGCAAGGCGGCGACTTCTACAAAACCTTGGGTGGTGGCGTTTGGATGGCACCTGCTGTCGATTTGGAAACCAATTCCATCTTCTTCGTGGTGGGCAATCCTTCCCCTGACCTCTACGGCGCTGAGCGTCCTGGCGACAACCTCTACACCGACTCGATCGTTTCCTTGGACCTCAACACAGGCAAGTACAAGTGGCACCACCAGTACATCGCCCATGACGTGTGGGACTTGGACGCTGTGTCGCCTGTCATCTTGACAGAAGCCAAAGGCAAAGACGGCAAGATGACCAAAGTGGCCATCCACGCTGGCAAAACCGGCCATGTCTATGTGCATGACCGTGCCAACGGCAACCTGATCCGCTTCTCTGAAGCCATGGTTCCCCAAGACGGTTTGTGGACATTGCCCACCAAAGAAGGCGCCAAGATGATGTTGGGTGCCAACGGTGGCGTGGAATGGAGCCCCATGGCTTTCAATCCCGAAACCCGCATGGCCTATGCAGCCAACTTGCTGCAACCCATGACTTACCACGTTGAGCCTTCAAAGTACCCCGGCGGCAAGCTGTGGTTGGGCGGTGCATTCAAAACCATCCCCAGCGAAAAGCAATCCGGTCGTTTGTCAGCTGTCAACATCGACACCGGCAAAGTGGCTTGGAAATTTGAAACCGACGAGCCTCTGATTGGTGGCGTGTTGGCAACCGCTGGTGGCCTGGTCTTCAACGGCGAAGCCAATGGTTTGTTCCGCGCCTTCGATGCCAAGAATGGCAAGAAATTGTGGGAATACCAAACGGGTGCTGGCGTGAACGCACCTGCCGTGTCTTATGCGGTGGGTGGCAAGCAGTACATTGCCGTCGCAGCGGGTGGCAACAACCAAATTGACGCCAAGCGCGGCAATTCGGTGGTGGTGTTCGCACTGCCTTGAACCAACTGAACTGACCTTTCGTACAGGCCTGAGGTGCACTTGAATGCACCCAGGCCTTTTTTGCATTTATTGTTCAAAGACTATGAAAAACTTCTCTACGCTCCTCATCTCCTTGCTTGCATGGCTGTGCTCCCCCGTTTGGTCGCAAGCGGACATGCCCGCCAAAGCCGGTGTTTGCATCGGTTGCCATGGCCCCAATGGGAACTCCAGCATGCCAGGTGTGCCCAGCCTGGCTGCTCAAAATTCGCGCTATATTTATCTGCAATTGCGGGACTATCAAGAAGGCCGCCGTCAAAATGACTTGATGACGCCCATGGTGGCGGGTTTGAGCAAAGACGACATGCGTGAAATTGGCAACTACTATGCCAAGCAAAAGCTCACCAGCAAAGGCTTCAAGCCCGATGCTGACAAAGCCAAGCTGGGCAAAGCCAAAGCCGATGAAACCTTGTGCGCTATGTGTCACCTGGGCGAGTTTGTCGGTCAAAATGATGTGCCCAAAGTCGCCGGTCAAAACTTTGATTACGTTGTGAAAACCATGCATGATTTCAAAACCAAGACCCGCACCAACGACGCTGGCAACATGACCAGTGTGGCCAGCACCTTGAGTGACACCGACATTGAAAATTTGGCGCATTACATATCAGGACTGAATTGAACCCATGAACACCACCACCCCAGACAGGCGCGTCTACCGCGACCCCAAACGCTGGGCTTGGTGGTTTTCTTTGTTGGTGCCTTTCTCCATTGGCTTGGGGCCCTTGCTGATGCAATGGACCGAGCAGGTCTCCATGCTGTGGTGGCCTTTTGTGTTTATATATGTCGCCGTGCCGCTGGTCGATGCCCTGCTGGGCGAAGACCGCAGCAACCCGCCCGAGTGGGCTGTGCCGCAACTCGAAGCCGACCCGTTCTACCGCTACCTCACCTATGCCTTGGTGCCCGTGCTCTGGGGTTCGTTTGTGTTTGCAGCTTGGTTTGTGGCCACGCGTGAATTGGTCTGGCATGCCCAACTCGCCATGGTCCTGAATGCAGGCCTTGTGGGTGGCTTTGCCATCAACCTCGGCCACGAGTTGGGCCACAAACACAACCGCTTGGAAAAAACCTTGGCCTTGTTGGCGCTGGCACCCAGCGGCTATGGCCATTTCAGCGCCGAGCACAACCGCGGTCACCACACCGAAGTGGCCACGCCCGAAGACACGGCATCGGCACGCATGGGCGAATCCATTTGGCAATTTTTTTGGCGCGAAATGCCCGGCGGCGCTCGGCGGGCTTGGTACTTTGAGTCTCAGCGTTTGCAAGACAAGGGCTTGTCCACCTGGAGCCTGCGCAACCAAATTTTGCAAGGCTTGATCATCACCTCGGTGCTGTGGCTCGCACTGGTGCTTTGGCTGGGTCTGCAGGTGTTGCCCTTCTTGCTGGCCGTGGCCGCCTGGACCAATTTCCAACTCACCTCGGCCAACTATGTCGAGCACTATGGCTTGCTGCGTGTGAAGCAAGCAGATGGCCAATACGAACGCTGCCAGCCCTGCCATTCATGGAACAGCAACCACGTCCTGTCCAACTGGATTTTGTTTCACTTGCAGCGCCACGCGGACCACCATGCACATGCCAGCAGGCGCTATCAAGCATTGCGGCATTTCGAAGATGCGCCGCAGTTGCCCAGTGGCTACAGCGGGATGTTTTTGCTGGCCTATGTGCCCAGCTTGTGGTTTGCAGTGATGAACCCGCGCTTGCTTGCTGCGGTGGGGCGAGACCCCAACCGCATCAATTTCGATCCGGCACAGCGACAAGCCCTGTGCCAGCGCTACGCGCTTACTTGACGCCTGCAGCTGCTTTCAAGGCCGCAGCGCGGTCGGTGCGCTCCCAAGTGAACTCGGGCTCGTCGCGGCCAAAGTGACCATAGGCTGCAGTCTTCTCGTAGATGGGGCGCAACAGGTCCAGCATTTGAATAATGCCTTTGGGGCGAAGGTCAAAGTGCTCGGCCACCAAGGCAGCGATTTTGTCGTCAGAAATAACACCGGTGCCATGCGTGTTGACCGTGATGTTCATCGGTTTGGCCACACCAATCGCATACGCCACTTGCACTTGGCACTGCGTGGCCAAGCCTGCCGCCACCACGTTTTTCGCCACATAACGAGCGGCATAAGCGGCTGAGCGGTCTACCTTGGACGGGTCTTTGCCCGAGAAGGCGCCACCTCCATGGGGGCAGGCACCGCCGTAGGTGTCGACAATGATTTTGCGACCGGTGAGGCCGCAATCGCCTTGTGGGCCACCCACGACAAAACGACCGGTGGGGTTGATCAGGTAACGCGTGTCTTTCAACCATTCTTTGGGCAACACCGGTTTGATCAGCTCTTCAATGATGGCTTCATTGAACGAGGCTTTCATCTTGGTGGAGGTTTCAGATTGGTCGGGGCTGTGTTGGGTGGACAGCACCACGGTGTCGATGCTGTGCGGTTTGCCGTCCACATAGCGCATGGTCACCTGGCTTTTCGCGTCAGGACGCAAGAAAGGCAAGCGGCCATCGCGGCGCAACTGCGCTTGGCGCTCGACCAAACGGTGCGCATAGTAAATGGGAGCGGGCATCAGCTCGGGGGTCTCTTGGCAAGCGTAGCCAAACATCAGGCCTTGGTCACCCGCACCAATGTTCAAGTGGTCATCGGAGGCATGGTCCACGCCTTGTGCGATGTCATTCGATTGCTTGTCATAGCAGACCATGACCGCACAACCTTTGTAGTCGATGCCGTACTCGGTGTTGTCATAGCCGATGCGCTTGATGGTGTCACGCGCGACTTGGATGTAGTCCACGTGCGCGTTGGTGGTGATTTCACCGGCCAATACCACCAGACCGGTGTTGGTCAGGGTTTCGGCAGCGACGCGGCTGCGGGGGTCTTGTTTGAAGATGGCATCGAGAATTGCGTCTGAAATTTGGTCCGCCACTTTGTCGGGGTGGCCTTCAGAAACAGATTCGGATGTGAAAAGAAAGTCGTTCGCCATGTCAATACTCCAGATGAAAAGGTGGACGCGTTGCCAACCTCGGGAGTTCGGCGAACGCTTTAGCAGATGGCTGGAAAACAGCCGACTCTTTCGAGTTTGTCGCCCTGCAAGTTGCTTCATTAACTCAGCGACAATCGGTATTCTAATCAAAAGCGACGGTGTTTTTTTGAAGCCTGGTTCGCCAAACGCAATTGCTTATTCCATGACTGGCTTGTTTCGATTCTTGGCTTTTTTGCCGCTGCCCTGGATGCACCGCGTCGGTGCCGTGCTGGGCTGGTTGGTGTGGTGGCTTTCGCCCACCTACCGCAGGCATTTCAAAGAACAGTCCGCACAAGCCGGTTACAGCTGGCCCCAAGTGCGCGGCGCAGTGGCCGCTGCCGGTTGCCAAACCCTGGAGTCGTTTCGTGTCTGGTTCGGTGCCCCCATGCCCATGCATTGGGACGGTGTGCACCACATCGAAGAAGCCTATGCGCAAGGCCATGGTGTCTTGTTTCTCACACCGCACTTGGGTTGTTTTGAAATCACCGCGCCATCCGGTGCCGCGCATTTTGGCCCCAGCCGTGGCCCCATCACTGTCCTTTACCGACCAGCACGCCAAGCATGGTTGCGTGAACTTCTCAGCCATGCACGTGAACGCGACTTCATGAAAGCCGTGCCCACCAACATGGACGGTGTGCGACAACTTTTGAAAGCTTTGCGACGCGGCGAGGCCGTGGGTTTGTTGCCAGACCAAGTACCGCCAGAAGGCTTGGGTGTTTGGTCTGAGATGTGGGGCCGCGAGGCCTACACCATGACCTTGGGCGCCAAACTGGCCTTGCAAACCAAGGCTGCCGTGGTGTTGGCCTGGGGCGAACGATTGCCTGAGGGTCAAGGCTATTGCGTTCACGTGGAACCGCTTGGCCATGCGTTGAGCCCAGACTTGCATGAAGCCGTGGCTCAACTCAACCACGCCATGGAACGACTCATTCGCCAATGCCCCACGCAATACCTGTGGGGCTACGCCCGTTTCAAACAACCGCGCAAAGAGGTGTTCGCATGAACCCCTTGGTCGGCCTCATGCGCTTGTTGGCTTTGCTACCTTTGTCTTGGTTGCGTGGATTGGGTTGGCTGTTGGGGCAGATCTTGTTTCGCACCTCGGCAAGACGCGGTCGGGTGGTGGCCACCAACATTGCTTTGTGTTTCCCAGAACTGCAACCCCAACAGCAGCGTGCCTTGAGGCAACAGCATTTCGTGTACTTTGCCCAGTCCTTTCTCGACCGGGCCTGGTTGTGGCATGCCCCCGAAAAGTGGGTGGCACAACGGTTTCAATTCGAAGGCCATTTCCACAACTTTCAAGACCCTTCTCCACTGATTGTGTTGGCCCCGCATTTCGTCGGCTTGGACGCCGGTGGCTTGGCCATGACCTTGCTGCAACAAGCCCACATGTCCTTCGTCTATGTGCCGCTGAAAAACAAAAGCGCAGAGGCATGGATGACCGAGGGGCGCAAACGTTCTGGCCGTGTCCTCACCATCGCCCGCCGCGAAGGCCCCATGCCGATGATCAAATCCCTCAAAGACGGCTGGCGTTTGCACTTCTCCCCTGACATGGACTTTGGCATCAACGGATCCGTCTGGTCGGCGTTTTTTGGTGTGAAAGCAGCCACGCCGTCATCGCTGTCGCGCATCGCCAAATTGGGACGTGCTCGCGTGTGTACCGTGGTGACACGCATGACACCGCAGGGCTACACCTTGGAGATGGGGCCGGTGTGGGAAGACTTTCCAACACAAGATGTGGATGCCGACACCCAGCGCATGAACAACGACATTGAAGCCTGGGTGCGACAGACCCCGGCGCAGTACTACTGGGTGCACAAACGTTTCAAAACCCGCCCACCAGGCGAGCCTTCTCTATACCAAGCAGGTGCAACGCTCAACGAGCCAGATTGACCAGCGCTTGCAAATGCGCCTCTGATTGCATGGAAGGTGACGTGGCTTGGGTCCTTGGTTGCTGCCACGCCCGCGCAACTTTGTCGGCAATGGCTTGTGCATCCATCGCTTGTTCGCACACTTGCGGGGCCGCCAAATCGCTGTAGCTCTCGGCGAAATGCCAGACATGGGGACCATGCACCACTTGGCAGGACAAGGCCAACGCTTCATGGGGATTGTGTCCCCCAATGCTGGCCCAAGAGCCGCCCAGCATGGCGATCGGGGCCAACCGATACCACAGGCCCATGTCTCCCATCGAGTCGGCGATGTAGACCGTTTCAACAACTGGCAACCCATCGGATTGACTGCGCAGCAAACAGCCTTCAGTGCAAAGCTGGGCAATTTCTGGGCCGCGATGTGCATCGCGCGGGGCGATCAACAACAACGCGGATGGATGTTGCTGGCGCAGGATGTGATGCACTTGAAGAGCCAAGGCTTCCTCTGACGGGTGACTGGAAGCCAACAACCACACCGGTCGGTTCAACAGCATTTCTTGCCATTGGATCAACTCAGCATCATCACAACGCAGTGGTGCCGACATGGCTTTGATGGTGCCTGTGACCACCACCTTGTCGGCAGGCGCACCCAGCTCAATCAGACCTCGTCGGGCTTCCTCGTTTTGCGCCCACAGGCTGCCAAAGCCCGGCAACAGCGCTTGGTAAAGCCATCGCCCCCAACGTCGCCTGGCCAAGGCGGCGGGGCCGAGTCTGGCATTGACCAACGCGTGCGGAATCTTTTGTTGTGCGGTGGCATGCACCAAGGCGGGCCATAAATCCATTTCACACCAAACCGCCAGCGATGGTTGCCAGTGGTCTAGAAAACGACGCACGGTGTCGGGCGTGTCCACCGGCGAAAACTGGTGGATGAAACCAGGTAACAAACCTGTTTTGTGCAAGGCATCGCCGGAGGTTCGCGCGGTGGTGGTGATTAAAAAATGCGCTTGTGGCCAAATCTTGCGGATGTTTTGAAACAAACCGTAAAGCGCCATCGCCTCACCCACACCCACCGCATGGCCCCATACCAATGGCCCAGCGGGTCGAGGCGGCGGTGACACCACCCATTTCTGCAAAATACTTTGCGGGGTTTCTTTGCCGCGTTCAAGCCGCTTCTTCAACACCCACCGCCACACAGGCTGCAAGACCCGAGACAACCACACATAGGCAAGCAGCGCCAAGCGGGCTTTCATGCTGCTGTCGCCTTGAGCCAAGGCAGCAAAACCGCCAAGTGTTTATCGGTGGAGCCTGCATGGGCCTGGTAAAAATGGTCCGCACCTGCCATGGCTTGGGCGTAGGCGAGTTGGTCGCACAGCAGTGCCAGCATGGCTGCCGCTAATGCATCAGCCGTCATGTGCTGCTGCAACACGCCGCAAGCCAAAGCCTCCACACCGGGGTATTCGATGCCCCACATGCTGGGCCCCACCATCACTGGTTTTTTCAAGGCCAGGGGTTCGATGATGTTGTGCCCACCGGTGGGTACAAAAGAACCACCGACCACCACCAGTTGCGACAACGACAGGTAAAAAAACATTTCCCCCAGCGAGTCGCCAAGCAACACATCGACCTCGTTCATCCTCAACAACCGGTCGTGGGCTTGCAATTGCGCATCTAAAACCTGGCTGCGGCGCACAACCCGTTGACCCGCAGATGCCAACAGCGCGGCAACTTCATCAAAACGTTGGGGACTGCGCGGCACATAGACGACCAAGGGCTGGGGCTGGTGGGCCTCTTTCAAACCCGCTTGCAGCAAGCGAATGGCTTGCAAAAACGACGCATCTTCGCCCACCACTGCACTGGTAAAGCACACCACCGAACGCGCTGGGCTGGCATCCGAGCGCAAGCCCCATGCACTCAGCAATGTTTGCGCGGCTTCAAGCTGGGCGGGTGGAATGGGCAAATCAAAACGCGTTTCGCCAACCACCACAACCTGACCGCAGCCCACGGAGCGAAAGCGCTCAGCGTGAGTTTCAGATTTGCAGAGCACCAAATCGTAGGTTTGAAACAGCGCTGATCTGAACCCGCCCCAAGCCAGATCACGTTGCAAGCTGTTTTTCGGGTACTGCGCATTGGCCAAGCAAAGGGGGATGCCATGTTGATGAACGGTTTTCATCAGCACTGGCCAGGTGTCGATTTCAGTCATCATGACCATGCGCGGTTTAACAGCGCTGATGAACTGGCGCACCACCGAGCGCCACTCGAATGGCGCATAAGCCACTTGCAATCGGCTCGTGCTGATGGCTTGCTGGAACAACACCTCGGCCGCCGTGCGTCCCGCAGGGGTGAGCGTGGTCAGCATGATCGGGTAGCCAGCATCCAACAGGCCCTGCACCAATGGCGCAGCACCGCGCAGTTCACCCAATGACGCTGAATGGACCCAAATGGGTTTGACAAGTGTGGTGCTGGTTTGCCCCCAGCGCTCATGCCAATGTTGGCGGTACAAAGGTTCGCGTTGCCCCCGACGCCACAAAAAAAGCAGCACCAATGGCATGAACACATGCCAGGCGGTTTCGTAAAGAACCATCAAAACGCGAAGCCGCCAAAGGGGTAGAAAACGTCTCAATGGCAGCCTCCGCCCAAGAATGAAAAAGATAGAAGGCGCATCATGAGAGGAAGAGAGTGGGGACAGTATAGTAAGGGCCTGAGACTGGTGAGCGGAATGCTTTGGGGCCCTTCTTGATTCATGGCTTCAGTGGATAACCACCCGCTCACGACCTATACAGCACATGAAAATTCTCGTCCTAGGCACTGGCTCCATTGGCAAAAGGCATATCGCCAATTTGCTCAGTGCTGGCGTGCAAGTGTCCGCCTACAGTTACCGGGCGTCCACCGATGGCTCAGACAACAACCCACTCGATTCACGCGTCCTGCGCGTTCAAGACTTGTCGGCGGCATTGAACGCCGATGCGGATGCCGTGGTGGTGGCCAATCGCACCGATCAGCACATGGACGTTGCCTTGCAGGCGGCCAGCCTGAAGAAGCATTTGTTTTTGGAAAAACCCCTGGCCGTGTCCTTGTCCGGCACAGATGAACTCATGCAGATGGTTGCGCAACATCAACTGGTGGTTGAAGCTGGCTTCATGTTGCGCTTTCATCCGAATTTGCTGTGGATCAAAGATTTTTTAGCCCGTGGTGATTTGGGCGACATCATGCACATGCGTGCGGCTGTTGGCCAATGGCTGCCTGATTGGCGCCCCGGCACCGATCACCGTCTGGGTTACGGTGCGTTCAAAGCCAAAGGTGGTGGCGTGACCTTGGACCTGATCCATGAACTCGACTTGGTTCACTGGTTGCTCGGTCCTGTGGAAGATGTCACGGCCATGACCCAGGTGGTGCCTTGTTTGGAGATCGAAACCGAAGGCATTGCGCAAATCGGCCTTCGCTTGGCCTCTGGGGTCTTGGCGCAAGTGCACTTGGACTATGTCAGGCCGGGCTATGGTCGAGAGATGGAAATCGTCGGACGTCACGGCGTTTTGCGCTGGGACTACCTGCAGGGCTTGGTGACATTGCAAAAGGCGGGCGGTTCATCGGAGGTGGTGCACCAAGTGCCTGCCCAGTTTGAGCGCAACACCATGTTTCAACAGCACATGGCGCATTTTTTAAAGCGCATCCAGCAATCCCAGCTGGCCGCTGCCTCCTCTTTGGAGGACGCGGTGGCTGTGTTAAAAGTGGCATTGGCTGCCCACGAATCGGCAGCCACACGCTGCTGTGTGCGACCGCAGGCCTTGCGCTCAGCGCCTGATTTGAAAATGAAAACCCTATGAACATCACTTGTGTGATTGGTGCGCGTGGTGGCTCCAAAGGTGTCGCTGGCAAAAACATCCGGCCACTGCTTGGCAAGCCCTTGATTGCTTGGAGCATCGAGCAAGCCTTGGCCTGCCCCGACATCCACCGAGTGGTCGTCTCGACCGACAGCCCGGCGATTGCAGAAGTTGCCGTGGCCCATGGGGCCTTGGTGCCTTTCATGCGGCCCGATGCCTTGGCCGATGACAAAGCTGGCAAGTGGGAGGTTTGGCAACATGCGCTGCAAGCTTGCGACCAGCATTTCCCAGCAGAACCCATAGACCTCTTTGTTGATTTGGATTGCACCTCGCCGCTGCGTGATGTGGCGGATATTTCCAAAGCGATTGCCCAGTTTCAACATGCAGATGTAGACGCTGTTTTTTCAGTCTGTGAGGCCCGCAAGAACCCCTACTTCAACATGCTGGAAGTGGTGGATGGCTACCAAAGAATTTGCAAACAACTGTCCAAGCCGATAGTGCGTCGACAAGACGCGCCCAAAGTGTTTGAGCATGTAGCTTCGATTTATGTGCTGTCTCCGGCGTATTTGCGCACTGGCACCGGTTTGTTGTCAGGGCGCACACAGGGCTATGACATTGGCGTGGACAAAAGCTTGGACATTGACAGCGAATTTGATTTTGAACTGATTGAATACCTGATGCGCAAGCGTTTAGACCAGTGACTTCAACAAGAGAGAAAAGACATGACGGATCGATTTGACTTGACAGGCAAAGTGGTTGTGGTGACCGGTGGCACAGGGCTGCTGGGTTCGGCCTATTGCCAAGCCTTGGCCGACCAAGGAGCGCAGGTGGTGATGGCCGATTTGGCCGCAGCAGATCCGGTGGCCAAAGCTGACAAAGTTCAAACGCCCACGGGCTTGAAAGCGCATGGCGTGGTGTGTGACGTTGGTCGCGAAGAAGATGTGGTGGGATTGTTTGCCAATGTCATGGCGAAGTTTGGGCGGGTGGATGCTGTCATGAACAACGCCGCTGCAACCGGTGAGCACTTGATGCGTCAGGGCGCTGTGTTTTCGCCTTTCGAAGACTACCCGCTTGCCGTTTGGGAAGAAGTGCTCAAGGTCAACCTCACCGGCGTGTTTTTGGTGGCCCGCGAAGGTGGCAAGGCCATGCTGAAATCCGGCGGTGGCAGTTTGGTGAATGTGTCCAGCACCTATGGGGTGGTGGGGCCCGACCATCGGATTTACGAGGGGATGAAGTTCGCTTCGTTCCCAGGCTACTCAGCCACCAAGGCTGGTGTGCACGGACTGACACGTTGGTTGGCCACCTATTGGGGTGACAAAGGGATTCGTGTCAACACCTTGGTGCCCGGTGGTGTCGAGAACAACCACGACCCAGAGTTTGTCAAACGTTATGCTGCACGAACGCCCTTGGGGCGCATGGCCAAGCGCGAAGACATGGTGGGCATGGTCATCTACCTGGTGTCAGATGCATCCGCCTATTCAACCGGTCAACAGTTTTTTGTCGATGGTGGATGGACCGCTGTCTAGCGAGTTCCAAGCCAACATTCAGCTTCATTCAACCCATCCAACGCATTTATGAAAATCGGACAACGTCACATTGGATTGAACCAAGCACCCTTGGTGATTGCCGAGATCGGCATCAACCACGGCGGCAGCTTGGACGTGGCCAAGGCCATGGTGAGCGCGGCCCATTTGGCCGGTTGTGAAATCGTCAAGCATCAAACCCATTTTGTGGATGATGAAATGACCGATGAGGCCAAAACGATTTTTCCACCCAATGCAGACAAATCCATCTGGCATGTGATGCAAGAGTGCGCCTTGGGCAAAGACGATGAAATCGCCCTGAAAAAACATGCTGAAGCGCTGGGCATGATTTACATCTCCACGCCTTTTTCAAGAGCTGCTGCAGACTTTCTCAACGAGATTGGCGTGGCCGCTTTCAAGATTGGCTCGGGTGAATGCAACCACTTGCCCCTGATTCGACACATTGCCCGCATGGGCAAACCGGTGATCATGAGCACGGGCATGCAAACCATCGAGAGCATGCGGCCTTCGGTGCAAATTTTGGAAGATGCGGGCATTGACTATGCGCTGCTGGAATGCACCAATTTGTATCCTTCACCGCCCGAGATTGTCAGCTTGCGCGGCATCACTGAACTGCGACAAGCGTTTCCCAATGCCGTGGTGGGCTTTTCCGATCACAGCATTGGCCCTGAAATGGCCTTGTCCGCCGTGGCTTTGGGTGCCTGCATTTTGGAGCGACATTTCACGGACACACGCTACCGCAAAGGCCCGGATATATCTTGCTCCATGGATCCGGCTGAATTGCGTTTCTTGATCGACCGATCCAAAGAAATCCACACGGCCTTGAACAACGCCAAAGTGCGCACGGCACCAGAAGAAGATGTTTACCGATTCGCACGTGGTTCGGTGGTGGCTGACAAAGATTTACCGGCGGGCCATGTCTTGAGTGAGTCTGACATTTGGGCACGCCGCCCCGGCTCTGGTGAGATTTCGGTGCAGTACTTTGACCGATTGATCGGCGCCCGCCTGACCCAGGCCGTCAAGCGCAACCAACAACTTCGATGGACTGATATAGACGGTGTGGAGCGACCTGCATGAGCGTGACGACTGCGCCCATCACCGGCAAAAAGCTGTTGTTTGTCACGGGCACACGGGCAGACTTTGGCAAGCTTGAGCCCTTGGCCAAGGCGGCGCAGTTGGCCGGATTTGAAATCACCTTTTTCATCACCGGCATGCACATGATGCAGCGCTATGGAGAAACACGCTTAGAGGTCAAGCGGTTTGCCGGTGCAGAGTTCATTGAATTTGTAAACCAGCGCGAAGGCGATGCCTTGGATTTCATCCTCGCCAAAACCATTTTGGGGTTCTCGGACTTCGTGCACGAGCGTCGACCAGACTTGGTGGTAATTCATGGTGACCGGGTGGAGGCCATGGCCGCCAGCATTGTGTGTGCCATGCGCTACATCCGTTCAGCGCACATCGAGGGCGGCGAGGTGTCCGGCACGATTGATGAAAGCATTCGCCATTGCAACACCAAGTTGTGCGCCACGCATTTTGTCAGCAGTGAAGACGCCAAAGCCCGGGTCTTGTCCCTTGGCGAAGCGCCCGAGCGGGTTTTCAACATCGGGTCGCCGGAGTTGGACACCCATGCACAACCTTCCGGCGTGAGCATTGAAGAAGTCAAAGCGCGTTATGCCATTCCCTTTGATGATTACGGCATCGTGATTTTTCACCCCGTGACGTCGGAAGTGGACAGCATGGGTGCCCAAGCTGCGTCCTTGTTTGCGTGCCTAGAGGCCAGCGGCAAAGATTTCGTTGTGATTGCACCCAACAACGACCCCGGCACGGACGACATCTTTGCCGTGATTGAAGCACTGCCCAAAGATCGTTTCCGCTTGATCCCGTCCATGCGCTTCAATTACTTCAGCGAACTCATGAAGAATGCAGCCGTGATGGTGGGTAACAGCAGCGCAGGTGTGCGTGAAGCGCCCTTTCTGGGCTTGCCCAGTTTGGATGTGGGGAGCAGGCAGAACAATCGGGCGCAGGCTGATTCGATTTTCGGATGCTCAGCTTTCGATCAGGAAAAAATCCAGCTTTTTCTGGCCAATCAATGGCATCACCGCTATAAGGTAGATGCATCATTTGGCAATGGCATGGCATCAGATCAATTCATTCAGGTGTTGAACATTGATAAATATTGGGAAATAAACATCCAAAAATGATCATCAATATATCAAGTTGGAATATCTTAATGGCTCACCTTTGTGGCTGGAGTGCCGTAGCCTTGCTATTTTCCGCCCCATTCTCTAGATCACTTTATATTTTATCGGGGTTGCTTTTTGTTATTTCATGGTTTGCCCAAAAAGATTTGTATGTGCGGCTAATAAAAATCAAATCTTTGCCTATTGCAAAACCTGCCCTAGTTTTAAGTTTTATGGTCCTCGTCTGGGCTACTTGGAGCTCTGCTCCATTTAAGGAAATTTTAAATAATCTCAAAGTATATTCTAAATTGATAATGTTACTGATGCTGGCTGTAACACTATCTGAAGACAAATGGCGAAAAAGAGCATGGTGGGGGTTGGTGGCTGGCATGACTTTGGTGCTGTTCTCCACTTTCGCGAATGTTTTTATTAATCTTCCATGGTCAATGACTCAAAACCAAGGATTGGGTGCAGATCATAGTGTTTTTGTGGAATATGTTTCTCAAAGCGTCATGACATCAGTTTTTATGGCCTTTACACTTCAGCATTGCATAACCTCAAACGAACTAAAAATGAAAGTGATATGGGGTCTTGCTACGTTATGTTGCTTCATTTCAATTATGTTTTTGTTGCAAGGTCGATCTGGTCTTGTGGCTTGTTCTGTTGTGTTCACAGTATTCGCATTGTTTTATACGCCAAAATCTCGCCGCTTATTTATAATGCTATTGCTTATATCGACCTTAACATTATTGGTTGTATCAAGTCCATTGATGCTAAGCAGAGTTTTACAAGCTTACAATGATGTTGTCCAGCATCGTTCTTTCGATGCCACCTCTTTGGGCCTAAGAGTTGACATGTGGTTATTTGCCTTAAAAAGTTTTTACAGTCACCCGTTCATTGGAACGGGAGTTGGTACCTATCCACAGTTAGCCGCAAGTCATTTCTCAACCTTGAGCGAATCCCAACTGATATATGCTGTTATTCACCCGCACAATCAGTATTTGTTTTTTGCGATGGAATATGGCGTACCAGGCTTGATTGGTTTTCTTTGGCTATTGTGGCAATTTTTTAAAACAGCTTATGTTTCCCACAATCCCGACAAAAGCATACTCATTGCAGTTACTTTGGTATTGGCTGTAGATTCAATTTATAATGTGCCGCTTTGGTATCGGGCTGAAAGTTATTTCTTTTATGCTGTATTGGCCTTGCTTGTTGCCAGCAATTTTAAATTGAAAGACAACGAGCAAGTCAAAGCTTTCGGGCAGAAAGCTTGATAAAATCATGCCCACCTTTTGTTCGATGTATTTGATTGATACTTTGCTTGTTTATTTTTTTATCAAGCAAATCATTTTTTGCTGCTAACTTTTCAATTTTTCTCGATTGCTTCACTGTTTCCAAAGAGTCGTCTGAATGAGAAGATACTTCAAATCCAATTTGCTGCATCAACCTTGTTAAGATAGCTTCACTAAAAATAGATAAATGACGGGGCGCTTCAAGCCCTCGCCAGTAGGGACCGAACTGAAGATGCACATCGCTTTGCGCATTTGGCGTCGAAAGAAGCAATAATCCTCCAGGTCGAAGCGAGCCATGTATGGCAGTGAGCAAATCAAGTGGGTCGTATACATGTTCAATAACATGCGAACATAAAATCAAATCAAAGCTTTGTTGATGAAGAATTAATTGTTGATAACTTCCTTCAGTAACATTTAAACCTGCGCGTTGGGCAGACTTGACGGCAATAGGATCAATCTCTATACCCGAGGATTGCCAGCCTAATTGATTTGCCAAGGAAACAATATTTCCAGAACCACATCCAACATCCATGAATCTACCAGCGGGTAAGGTCGCCAATATTTCTATACCAAAGGGTAAATTCAAACGGTGGGCTTTTTTTAGAGCCCATGTTTTCAATGCATTTTGCAAATTAAATCGAGGTGAAATGCTGCAACCTAGTCGCAAAGACAAGCGCTCATTCTTCCATCGCAATTTTAAGCCCTGAAAACCATCATTCAGTAAAGCAGGTTTATGCGTGTAATAGTTTGCATATGCTTTTCCAATGCTTTCTGGAGTTGGTCTAGGATTGAGATAAAGGCTTTGACATTCATTGCATGACCAGTATTTCCAAATGCCTGGTGCAGTTCCAAAACTCCAATCACGAACTGAATGATGTTTCATGCTTGCATGTTGGCTATGACAAACAGGACATGCGGGTATCAACTCCAAGTCAGCTTGAGGCCAATCTTCTAAAAATATGTTTTTTGTAAAATTGTTCATCGAAAAGATTTGTGAAATGAAGTACTGTGAAAAATTGATTTAATGTCAATATAACTCCCATTGATTAAAATCAAAATATATATTAGCGAATGACTTATTTTTGAAGATTTGGTTCAGGATATCGGGTTTTATCAACTATATCATCAACAAGAACTTGTGACCAATTAAAGTTTTCAATATCATAATTCTTTTTACACAGTATTTCACTATGGCAATAAAGCTCTTTTACTCTCTTATATCTGTGTGCTTGGTCAGAATGATGGGTGAAATAACCCCCCATCGGGTTACTCATCCCCTTTTCAATCAATTCAAAACCTAATGCATTGTTGAAGAGGGCTCTTAGTCCCATATCAGAAAATTGAAAAAAATTCCAAGGTCTTTCATGGGACCTAAAAGAAAAGTGAGTTTCAATGAAAACGTAACCACCTATTTTTAAACATTTTTGGATTTGTATTGCTACTTCCCAAGGTGCATATAAATGCTCAAAAACTGCCGAAGAAAAAATCAGGTCGAAACGCTGTGTACGGTCAAAGTAGGTACTTAATTTATGGGCATCGCCAACAATATCTACATTCTCTCCAGGATAAAAATCAAACCCAATATAATTGGCTTTATCAAACATAGATTTGTAATTTGAACCAGTAACATTACGCGAGCCAATTTCAAGTATTCTAAAACCTGGTTTATTAAAGTTATCTGATAAATAGCCAATCCATTATTCATGTGAAACATTTTTTGGAGGGCTAATGTCAACTTTTTTTAATTGAAATGGAAGAGTTGCGACGACTCCGAAAGCTCGTTTCAAAATAATAAATAAGGAATAAAAAATTTTTCTCATGCTATGCCTTCTATAAATATATTTTGTTCAGAATGGATTGCTTATTATAGACGTTCATTTTGCAAGCTAACTGACATTGAAGAGGTTGTTATATCGATTGAATAAAAAACAAAATAAATTTAATGATTTCAAAGCTATATAGAAAATATTGATGATAATAAATTTTTGATTTAAATTAACTCTTAATTGATTCTAATTTATTTTTTAATTCGTCAATTATTAAATAATTTAAATTTTTAGGTTCATTGTAGAGAATTTTTTCATAAATTTTCGCCATGGCAATCAAATTCGAATAATCCCCAGATTTCTTGATGTATGAAACACCAAAATGTTGGATGGCAACAATTGGCGCTGACGCCAAAATATTTTGTTTGTCAGTTAAATCAAAAATCAGGTTGATGGCATCAGTTTTCCAGTTTGAATCATCCCGAAAACTATGAATACAGTGTTTCTGCTTGAAAATAAGGCCGTCATCGACTGCACATAGACTTTTTAGAACATCGAATAATTCTGATGTTGTCATTCCTAAGATTAATTGATCAAGCATGGCTCGGCTAAACATTGCGTGAGATTGAATTTGGTTGTCATTCATGACCTTCGAAAAAAACCGCTCACCTTGCCTGATGGTTTTATATTTATTGCTGGTTATTTTATATTGGCTCCAAAATGCATGAAATGCGGGATTGGATAAAGCTGGTTCCTTAAGAAGCCAAAAAAAGGAACCCATAAATGGAGGCTTGAAACTGCGATTTTTAACAGATCTTGACTGGTCCACTTGCAATGCGCCAACAAAATCAGCCGGAGCATTTTCCATTTTATTGATTGTTTGGTCATCTTCAAAAATTGGAAACCAAATACTGTCGTTGATGATTATTAAAAATTCAGGGCTTATGTTCAAAGTATTTAGAAGCCAAATGCCGTCGCGGTATCCGCCAAAATCATATCCAAAATTTGGTCTGATTAATACTTTCCAAGAAGTTCTTTTCAAGTTGTCTAGGTCGACTGAAAGCAACGCAGAATTGCTAACTACCAAGGGCAAATATCCTTGACTAACAAAATGTTTGCATGTGTGGATGATTGATGGAGCAATGCCATTGGGTTGGAAAATCAAAAAAATAGCAATCTTATTTGTGTTGGATGATATTTCGCCATCCAGCACTGTCAATTTATTGATTCTATGTTTATCGTAATGCCATCGCAAAAAAGGTTCATAAAAAAACTCAATCAATGCTTTGACCTGTTGTTTGATTCGATTAACTTCGCGTTTAAATTTATAAATAAAATATTTCATGCAAGTAATTAGCTATATCTTAAAGACTGGAAGCATGAATTTGAATCAACCCCGCCACCCGCCCCGGTTGCTCATGCACCAACCAATGCGTGCCTTCTTCAATTTTGTGCAGCGTGAGTTGCGGCACATAAGCCTCTAAACCTTCAATCAGTCCAGGTGGCAAAGCGATGTCTTGCATGCCCCAAATCACCAGGGTGGGCACACCAATGTGTAGCATCTCGGCGGGCAAGCTGATGGCTTGGGCTGCGGGGTCTTCCGCACGCGGTGGTCGCAGGGGCGAGGCGCGGTAGTAATTCAGTGCGCCTGTCAGGCCCTGGTTCCACACCGCGCGGTACTTGTCTTTTTCAGTCGTGGTCAACCAAGCGTGTGGGCCGGTGTCGGCACCCATGTTGGTGAAAAACGCCCACAAACGGCGGTAGTCGTCTTCGGCCAACAGCGCTTCTGCGTCGGGTCGAATCAGGAAATTCATGTAAGCGCTCGAGGCTTGTTGCGCGGGGCTGCTTTGCAGTTCACGCAAAAACGTGCCGGGGTGGGGCGAGTTGATGATGACCAAGCGCTGCAACAGCTTGGGATGTTGGTTGGCAAAATTCCAGGCCACAGCACCGCCCCAGTCGTGTGCCACCAAGGCGGCCATCGGGCCCTCACAGCCCAAGGCGGTTTTCAGGGCCGCAATGTCTTGCACCAAATGCTTGGCCCGGTAGGCGCTCACGTCGGTGGGGCTGCTCGAACCGGCATAGCCGCGCAAATTCGGTGCCACACAAAAATAGCCGCCGTTCTCTGCTTGGCTGAAATGGGTCAGCAGCTCGTCCCACACAAACGCTGCTTCGGGAAAGCCATGCAAAAACAGCATCAAGGGCTGGCCGGGCGTGCCTGCCAAGCGGCAGTTCAGGCTGATGCCGTGGGGCAGGTCTAGGCGTTGTTCGCGGATCATGCGACTGCCTGTTCGGGGTGGGTCCAGTCCCACAGTTTCAAACTCACCTCTTCCACGCCTTTCTTTTTCAGCGCGGAAAACAAATGCGCCTCGCCGCCGCCCGACTGCAATTTGGCAATCGACAAGGCTTTGTCGCCCTCGGTGCGGTTGAGTTTGTCCGACTTGGTGAGCAGCATCATGAACTTCAGGCCTTCTTCCACCTTGGGGCGAATGACTTCGAGCAAGATTTCATCCAGCTCGGTCACGCCCAATCGCGGGTCGCAAAGCAGCACCACGCCTTTGAGGTTGTCGCGGGTCATCAAATAGTTGGCCATGACCCGTTGCCAACGCACCTTGTCCGCCTTGGGCACGGCGGCGTAGCCGTAGCCGGGCAGGTCGGCCAGCACCGCGTCGGTCTGGTTTTGCCGACCCAGCGCAAACAGGTTGATGTGCTGGGTACGGCCCGGGGTTTTGGAGGCATAGGCCAGCTGGCGCTGCTGGGTCAGGACATTGATACAGGTCGATTTACCCGCATTGGAGCGCCCCACAAAGGCAATTTCGGGCTGCTGGTAGGCCGGCAAATGGTGCAATTGGGCGGCCGTGGTCATGAAACGGGCGGTGTGCAGCCAGCCCACGGCTTGTTTAACGCGGTCTGCGTGCGCCGCATCAACAACGGGGAGGAGAATGGCCATAGGGTGATTCTTTGTTCGCACCCCGAATGGGCGCAGGGGTGCATTGTAGAATCATGGTCAAACCTTTAAACACCGGATTGCCATGACTTTGTTTGCCCGTTTGCTGTTGTCCGCCGCTTGTTTCGGCGTTTTTTCATTTGTTCAGGCTGCTCAACCGTCAGCCGCCCCCAAAGCCGACCCTGCCAAAGGCGCTGCCCTGTACAACGCCGCATGCGTGGCCTGTCATGGTCCCGATGGCAACTCTGGCACGCCCGCCTACCCGAAGTTGTCTCAACAACACCCCGAATACACCGCCAAGCAGTTGGCTGAATTCAAATCGGGCAAGCGTGCCAACGCCGTCATGTTGGGCTTTGCCACCGCCTTGAGCGACGACGACATGCGCAACATTGGCGCCTATTTGGGCAGCGCCAAGGCCAAGCCCGGCTTCGCCAAAGACAAAGAACTGGCCACCTTGGGTGAAAAAATCTACCGTGGCGGCATCGCCGACCGCCAAATCCCCGCTTGCGCCGGTTGCCACAGTCCCAATGGCGCAGGCATCCCAGCCCAATACCCTCGTTTGAGCGGCCAACATGCCGACTACACCGTGTCTCAACTCACCCAGTTCCGTGACGGCGTGCGCAAAAACAGTTTGCAAATGAACCAAGTGGCCGCCAAGTTGAATGACCGGGAAATCAAAGCGGTCGCTGACTACATCGCCGGTTTGAATTAAATTCACCCCGCACCATTGCAAAGGCTGGCCTGGTGCCAGCCTTTTTTCATTCCAGGAGCCCATGCATGTTGATCAAAACCTTTGAAGATGGCTTTGTCCATCCCGTACCCAGCGAAATCACGTCGCCAGAGGTCTACCAAAACCGCCGACAGTGGTTGCTCAGCGCCGGTTTGTCCGGGCTGGCAGCGGCAGGTCTTGAGGCACAAGCGCAAACCGCCCGCCCCGGCGAATTGCCACCCTTGCCAAGCAAGCCATCCCAAGTGGCAGCGGCCATGGCGACGGACACGCTCACACCCTACAAAGACGCCACCACCTACAACAACTTCTACGAGTTCGGCACCGACAAACTCGACCCAGTGCGCAATGTCAAAAATTTTGTCATTTCACCTTGGAGTGTCGAGATTGAAGGCATGGTGAAAAAACCGGGTCGCATCAACCTGGAAGACTTGCTCAAAGTCAGCGCCATGGAAGAGCGTATCTACCGCATGCGCTGTGTCGAAGGCTGGTCGATGGTGATGCCTTGGGTGGGTTATTCGCTGTCGGAACTGATCAAACGGGTGGAGCCCTTGGGCACCGCCAAATTCGTCGAGTTCGTCACGCTGGCCGACCCGAAAACCATGCCCTATGTGGGCTCGCGGGTGCTGAGTTGGCCCTATGTGGAAGGCTTGCGCATGGACGAGGCGATGCACCCGCTCACGCTGCTCACCTTTGGTTTGTATGGCGAGGTGTTGCCCAAACAAAATGGCGCACCCGTGCGCTTGAACGTGCCTTGGAAATACGGTTTTAAAAACGCCAAGAGCATTGTGAAAATCCGTTTCACCGACAAACAACCCGCCACCGCTTGGAACAAAGCCGCAGCGAATGAATACGGCTTTTATTCCAATGTGAATCCGAATGTGGACCATCCGCGTTGGAGCCAGGCCACCGAACGCCGCATTGGCGAAGACGGCTTGCTCACCAAGAAACGCAAAACCCTGATGTTCAATGGCTACGAAGCGCAAGTGGGCCAGTTGTACGCAGGCATGGATTTGGCCAAAAACTTCTGAGCATGAACTGGCGCAACGCCTTGTTGTCAGCCGGGGCCAAACCGGTGTTGGCACTGCTGCTGGCGCTGCCCATGGCGTGGTTGGTTTACGCAACATTCAACAACCTGTTGGGCCCCAATCCGGCCGAAGCCCTGAGCCGACAAACCGGTGACTGGACACTGCGCGGTCTGTGTCTGGTGTTGGCCATCACGCCATTCCGCGTGATGTTGCAAGCGCCGGGCTTGCTGCGCTTGCGCCGCACCGTGGGTGTGGCCACGTTCGTGTATGCCTGTGTGCACCTGCTGTGCTACGCCTGGTTCGACCAAGGTTTTGATCTCACAGACATTTGGCGCGACATCCTCAAGCGGCCCTTCATTTGGCTGGGTTTTTCAGCCTGGGTGTTGATGCTGCCGCTGGCCGCCACCTCATTCAACACCGCCATCCGCAGGCTGGGCGGTCGCCGTTGGCAAGCATTGCATCGGTTGGTCTATGCCGCCGCTTTGTTGTCGGTGCTGCATTTCTTTTGGATGCGCACTGGCAAAAACGACTTTGCTGAAGTCTGGGTCTATGCCGCCATCCTCGGCGGCTTGATGGCTTGGCGGGTCTGGTGGTGGCGACAGCGCTGAATGCCCCAGCGCTGATCAAGGCACCAGCTGCTCGCCCCGCATTTGGTCTTGCACACTCTCACGCTGGCGAATCAAATGCGCTTGTGCGCCGTCCACCAACACTTCAGCGGCGCGACCACGGGTGTTGTAATTGCTGGCCATGCTCATGCAATACGCGCCCGCCGACAGCACGGCCAACAAGTCACCGGCTTGCACGGACAGCGATCGGTCACGGCCAATCCAATCACCGCTTTCACACACGGGGCCGACCACGTCATACACCGCAGCCGAACCACTGCGCACCGAGAGCGGCACGATTTGATGGAAGGCCTCGTACATGGCGGGGCGCGGCAGGTCGTTCATGGCAGCGTCAATGATGCAAAAGTTTTTGGTTTCACCAGGCTTCAAAAACTGCACCTCGCTGAGGCACACGCCTGCATTGCCCACCAGCGAACGACCAGGCTCGATCATCAATTGCCGATCGCCAAAACCACGTTCGTCCAAACGCGCCAACAAACGCGCCCACAGCGCATCGGCCGCCGGTGGCGTGTCGCCGTTGTAATCAATGCCCAAGCCGCCGCCAAAGTCCAGATGGTGGATGGGAATGCCCGCGGCTTCAATCTGCACCACCAAATCCAGCACCTTGTCGACCGCATCCACATAGGGCTCGATGGTGGTGATTTGCGAACCGATGTGGCAGTCGATGCCCACCACTTTCAAGCCCGGCAAGGCGGCCGCATGTTGGTAGGCCTGCAGGGTGCGCTCATGGGCCACGCCAAACTTGTTGCCTTTGAGGCCAGTGGAAATATAGGGGTGTGTTTTGGGGTCCACGTTGGGGTTGACGCGCAAACTCACCGGGGCAGTTGTGCCGCAAGACAGCGCCACCTCATTGAGCACATCCAACTCGGCTTCGCTTTCCACGTTGAAGCATGAAATGCCAGCCTGCAAAGCTTGGCGCATCTCTGCGCGGGTTTTGCCCACACCCGAAAAAATCACATCTTGAGCCTGACCACCAGCAGCCAGAACGCGTTCAAGTTCACCACCCGACACAATGTCAAAGCCACAACCGGCTTGGGCGAACACTTGCAACACCGCCAGCGATGAGTTGGCTTTCATGGCGTAGTGCACTTTGGCGCGGCGTCCTTGAAAGCCGCGTTGGTACGCCGCAAGGGCCGACAACATGGCGGCTTTGGAATAGACAAACAAGGGCGTGCCGTGTTGGGCCGCCAAGTCTTGCAAACGCAAGTCTTCAAGGTGCAAGACGCTGTTGCGGTAGGCTAAAAAAGGAGAGCCGGGCAGGTTGGGGTTCATGGTGGCGGGGGGATCAACACTTGGGGGAACTGCGCCCGGTCTTTGGCATCCGGGTCGGTGGGAATGAACAAAGGACCCTTTTGACCACAGGCTTGCAGCATCAAGGCCATGCCGCATGCAAGGACTAACAGCCTGCCTAGAATCGGTTTTTTCATCGGAGAAATTGTAACGAGCCGCTTTGTGCACGCCGATGCCCAGCCAAGAACACCACCTCAACCTACTGATTGCATGACCGACCTTGAATTCTCCAACCACGCCGAAGCCTTGTTGCAAGCCTTGGAAGCCGCTTGCGACCGTTTGAACGACGATGCCGACAATGATATCGACAACCAACGTGTGGGCGGAATGATCACGCTCACCTTCGCCAACCGCAGTCAAATCATTGTGAACTTGCAGCGCCCCTTGCAAGAGGTGTGGTTGGCCGCCAAGAGCGGCGGTTACCACTACCGCTTTGACGGCCAACATTGGCAAGACACCAAGGGGCAGGGCGAGTTTTGGCAACAGCTCAGTGCTGACGCCACAGTGCAATCAGGTTTGCCCTTGGCGTTTCAAGGGGCCTGATTCACTCTTTGAACAAATCCAAGATTTTCTTTTTCTCAGGGTCTGCGGTGGGCGTTTCTGCCTCGGGCGGCTTGCCATCCACGCCCAAGCTGGTGACACCGCTGCTGTGGGTGTATTCATCGTAGAACCAATCATTGCCCTCAAACACCACACCAGCAGGCACAGGCATGCCAGACACGGGTACGTTTTTCAAAGCATGCTGCATGTAGGTGATCCACACCGGCAGGCTCAAACCACCGCCGGTTTCGCGGTCACCGAGTTTGCGCGGCGTGTCATAGCCAATCCATGTCACCGCCGTCAAGCTGTGGTTGTAGCCCGCAAACCAAGCGTCCATCGAGTCGTTGGTGGTGCCGGTTTTGCCATAAATATCGCTGCGCTTTAACACTTGCTGCGCTTTGGCCGCAGTGCCCGAAAGCGTGACTTCTTGCAACAAATGGCTCATCAAAAACGCGTTGCGCGGTTCGATGGCGCGGGAGCGTTCGTCCAACTCGATGGGGGTGTAGTTGGACAACACCTTGCCCATGGGGTCGGTCACTTTGGTGATCAGGTAGGGCTTGACCAGGTAGCCGCCGTTGGCAAACACCGAGTAGCCCAACGCGACTTGCAAAGGGGTGACCGAACCGGCGCCCAAAGCCATGGTCAAAAAGGGCGGGTGTTTGTCGGTGTCAAAGCCAAAGCGGCCAACCCAACTTTGCGCGGCTTGGGGTCCCACCGCTTGCAGAATGCGGATAGACACCATGTTTTTTGATTTGGCCAAAGCGGTCTTCAGGGGCATGACGCCCTCAAATTTACCGTCGTAGTTTTTCGGCTCCCACGCTTGGCTGCCTGTTTCGCTGGCATCAAAAAACAAAGGCGCATCATTGACCATGGTCGCGGGTGTGAGCCCTTTTTCCAAGGCGGCAGAATAAATGAATGGTTTGAAGCTTGATCCAGGTTGACGCCATGCCTGCGTCACGTGGTTGAACTTGTTCTTGTCGAAATCAAAACCGCCGACCAAAGCGCGAATCGCACCATCATTCGGATCCATGGCCACAAATGCACCCTCAACTTCAGGCAGTTGCGTCAAGGCCCAATCGCCTTTGGGGGTTTGGGCCACCCGCACCACAGCGCCGGGTCGAATTTTGATGTTGGGAGGCGCTTTGTCGGCCAAACCCGATTGAACCGGCTTCAATCCATCGCCAGTGATTTCCAGCATTTCGCTGTTTTGCCGCATGACGCGCACTTTTTTGGGCGCCACTTCAAGCACCACGGCCGCCAGCAAATCGCCTTTGTCGCCTGCCTCAATCAGCGCATCGTCAATGGCATCCTCCAGCTCACGCGGCTGCGTGGGCAAGGTGATGAACTTCTCGGGGCCGCGGTAAATCTGGCGCAACTCGTAGTCCAAGATGCCGCGACGCAGTGCTTGGTAAGCCACTTCTTGGTCGGCAGCCTTGATGGTGGTGTGCACGCTCAAGCCACGGGTGTAAATGTCAGGACCGTATTGGGCAAACATGAGTTGCCGTGCCATCTCTGCCACGTACTCGGCATGCGTGCTGGTGTAACTGGTCAGGCTGCGGATCTTCAACTCTTCCGTTTTGGCAGCCTGCGCCTCTTCCTCGGTAATGAAGCCGTTCTCCAGCATGCGCTCGATGATGTAGAGCTGGCGTGAACGCGCACGCTTGGGGTTGTTGATCGGGTTGAAAGCGGAAGGGGCCTTGGGCAAGCCTGCCAGCATGGCCGCTTCCGCAATGCTCAAGGACTGGATCGGTTTACCAAAATAAGTTTCAGCCGCAGCCGCGAAACCATAGGCCCGGTGGCCTAAAAAAATTTGATTCAAGTAAATTTCAAAAATCTGGTCTTTGCTGAGCAGATGTTCAAGCTTGTAGGTCAGCAGCAGTTCGTAAATTTTGCGGGTGAAGGTTTTCTCGGACGTGAGGTACACGTTGCGGGCCACTTGCATGGTGATGGTGGACGCACCTTGACTTTTGGCGTTGCCGACATTGGCCAAGCTGGCGCGAGCCAAGCCGATGTAATCGACACCACCGTGTCTGTAAAAGCGGGCATCTTCGATGGACAAGACCGCGTTTTTCACCACTGCAGGAATGTCCTTGAAGGGCACGAGCTTGCGCCGCTCTTCGCCAAACTCACCAATCACTTTGCCCTCGACCGAGAACACCCGCATCGACAACTTGGGCCGGTAATCAGCCAATTCGGAAATGTCGGGCAACTGGGGGTAGGCCATGGCCAAAGCCACACTCACCAGCAGCATGATGGCAACCGCACCTGCGGCAGACAAACCCAGAAACCAGACAAAAAAGCTTGCCAGAACCCGCCATAAATTATTGGCAGGGGTGGGTGAAGCGTCTGCTTTGCGTTGCTCAGCAGCGGGGGTTCGAGGGGGCATGGACAGGGACCGGCGTGAAAGCCGCGTAGATCAGATGAAGTGGATTGTAAAAAAAACGCCAGTGCAGCTTAACCCGCCAAGTAGAACCGAGATTTACAACCTGCGCCATGGTTCAACACATCAAGGAGAAACACATGACAAGGCTGTGGGGTTGGCGCGTGCCCAAGCGCGGATTGGGCTTGTTGATGACGGACAACGGCGTGGCCATGGCGCAAAGCCCATCCTCAACCGGAGAAAGCGGCCAGCACTGCGCCTGGCATTGGCAGGGTTGTTCTTTTGAGCCACCCGGAACTGGGGTTGCCTGGCCGCCTGCCGGTCTGGTGCGTCAAGCCTTGGCGACAAGTGGTTTTCAAGCACAAGCCACGGCTTTGGCCGTGCCAGAAGCCGAGCTTCAACGCTTCAGCTTGACGCTGGACGCTGGGCTCAGTGCACGGCAAATGCACCAGGCCATTGCCGCACAACTCACCGGCCTGCTGACGCTTCCCCTGACTGACGCGGTCTGGGACTTTGAAATCAGCGTTCACAAAGCCACCGCCAGCCCGCTACCCGGCAACCAACCGGCGTGGTTGCAAGCTGCCATGCAAACCCAATCCACACTCAGCGCCGATGTGTTGGTCATCACCCGGGCATGGGTCAACACTTGCGAACAATGGTGTCGGGCGGCGGGCTTGCAATTGGTCCGGCTTGAGCCACCGTGGCAAGCCAGTTCCCGCTGGCAGTTGTTCTCGCAACAACACAACAACCCGGCTGCCGAGACATTGGCAGACGTCTTGAGCATTCAACAACAGGCTGTGTTGGGTGGCTTGGCATTGGGTGCGGTGACGCCATGAGTGGCCTGAACTTGATGCCTTGGCGCGAGCGCCGCCGTCAATCAGCCTTGCGCCGCTGGGGCTGGGGAACGGCTTTGATGCTGAGCCTGAGCACCAGTTTGGTGGCCTTCATGGACCAGCATTTGCAATCTTGGCAGCAACAACATGCCCAGCAACAACTTCAATGGACACAAGAACAAGCGCACCTGAAAACACGTTTGGCCGATGCGCCGCTGTGGCAAGGTCGGCTTCGTCAAGCGCAGCAATTGAAGGCCGAGGGCTTGCAGTGGCAGCAGCAGCAACAGCAGGCTTGGCGGGTTTTGACCCGCATCTTGGCTTTGCCACCGCAGGGGGTGCAAATGACGCAGCTGACCTGGCAAGACAAACAAGTGCGTATTCGTGGTTGGGCCGTCAGTGCAGCGCATGTCCAAGCGTGGCAAGACGCGTTGCAGCTGCAACGTGTGGAGTGGCATGAAGCGCAGTGGCGGCATGTCGATGGCTTGGCCATGCGTCAACACGCATTTGTTTTAGAGGGCCGACTCGAGGTCTTGGGTGCAGGCTCATGAACACACGCGGTTGGCGTTCACCTTGGCCGCAATGGCGCACCCATTGGCATGTCTGGCACGCCTGGCCATTGGCGGCCCAGGCCTTGTTGCTGAGTCTTGTCGGCCTGTGTCTGAGCGCAGTGGGCAGTGGACTTTGGTCCGCGCAAGCCTGGCAAGAATGGTGGCATGCGGCCGAGTTGGCAAGCGAACAAGCACAGCATCGTGCACAGTTGCATCAGCAATTGCAGCAGATGCAAAGGGTGCAAACCCAATTGCAAACGCAAGCCCATCCCTTCGGCGGGCCTTGGCCTGCGTGGCAGCCTGTGCCCAACATGGATGAACGCGACACCCAATCCCGCATGTTGAAGCTGGCGCAACAGCACGGTCTGCAGCTGCAAGGCGTCAATGAAGAGGGTGGTCAATGGCGCGGCTCCTTGTCCCAATTGCTGGCGGCCTGTCAAAAGCTGGCGGTGCATTTGCCGCAGCAACGTCTGCTGTCATTGGACCTCCAACGCTTGGAAGAACCCGCCACCGCTGAATCCACCGAGCCATCGTCTGGCTTGCCAAGCACCAGCCGTCCACCGCCTGTGCTGTTGCAAATGCATTGGCAGTGGACCCGCGACGCAGACAAGACGTCGGCCGTGCGACCAAGCGCCAAGGGGGCCACAGCTGGCCACCTGAAAACCGCGGTCACCATCGCGCGGGCTCGGGATGGGGCCCCAGTGCGCCACAACTTGTTTGCAGTCAATGGCTTGGCCATGGCGTTGCCCCCGGCGGTGTCGCAGCACTGGCCAAGCCTGGGTTTACAGGGGCAGCCGGTGCATGAAATGCAATGGATGGGCATGTTGTCCAAAGCCGGTCAGCCCCAAGCCTTGGTGATGCACGGCGGCTTGATTCACAGATTGCAGTTGGGGCAGTCCATGGGGCAAGATTGGGGTCAGGTCGTGCACATCGCCCCAGACCATCTGGTGTTGCGTGAATGGCGTGTCAGTCCTGTGGGGCGATGGCAGCCCCAGACCACGCGCTTTCCAAGCGGCGGTTCACCATGACAGCCCAGCCGTGTGGTTTTCTCCAGACCGTGGCCTCGAGCCAGGCTCATCTCAAACGATGGTGCCTGGGGCTGGTGTGTTGCAGCTGTGTGTGGGCGTCAGCACATGCCACACAGGTGTTCAGCGGGGCGCCCATCAGCATGCAGTTTCAAAAAATTGACTTGCGTGCAGCCCTGCAACTGTTGGCCGATTTCAGTGGCGTCAACCTGGTCTTGGCCGACAACGTGAGTGGCAGCCTGAGCCTGCGCTTGCAAGACGTGCCTTGGGACCAAGCGCTGCACACCATCTTGCAAAGCAAAGGCTTGGGCCAGCAGCGAGAAGGGGATGTGATTTGGGTGGCGCCGCTGGCCGAGTTGGGGGCGCGTGACAAAGTGGCCTTGGAGGCCAAAGCGGCGGTTCAAGTGTTGGAGCCTTTGCGAACCCAAGCCTTCAGCTTGAACTATGCCAAAGCGGTCGACATGATCGGTCCCTTGCTCAGTGGCCCAGCCTTGCCCCCGGCAGGGATGGCTGCACCGAGACTGCTGAGTCAGCGGGGCAGCGCCATGGTCGATGAGCGCACCAATCAGTTGTTTGTCACCGATGTCCCCGAGCGTTTGGCGCAAGTGGCCTTGTTGATTCAACGCATCGATGTGCCGCAACGCCAAGTCTTGATCGAAGCCCGTATCGTGGAAGCGTCAGACAACTTTGCAACGTCATTGGGTGTGCGCTTGATGACCAACAGTGGTGCTGCGAATCTGAACTTGCCAGCCAGTGGCTTTCAAGGCGCCGATGCCGCCAATGTGGCGCTGTCGCTTTTCAACGCCAGCCACAGCCGCCGATTGGGGATAGAACTCTCCGCCTTGGAAGCCGAGGGTTTAGGACGCGTGGTGGCCAGCCCCAAGCTGGTCACTGCCGATCAATCCAAGGCCGTCATCGAGCAGGGCACCGAGTTGCCCTACCAACTCGCAGGCGCCAATGGCGCAGTGTCCATCGCCTTTCGCAAAGCCAATTTGCGTCTAGAGGTGACCCCTCAAATCACACCCGACGGCAGCATCACCATGAATTTGCAAGTGCACAAAGACAGCGTCGGGCAAAGCACGCCTGCAGGGTTTGCCATTGACACCAAGCATGTCAGCACCCAGGTGCGGGTCGAGGATGGTGGCACGGTCATGATTGGCGGCATTTACGAAACCTCTGAGAACAGCAACCGTGCCGGTGTGCCGGGCTTGCGCGAAATGCCCGGTTTCTCATGGTTGTTTGGCAACCGCACACGCCGCCACAGCAAGCAAGAGTTGTTGATATTCCTAAGCCCTAAAATGCTTCAGCAAGGTGCCCCTGCGCCTTGAGAAAGCATCTATCGTGTTGGCATTGGTAGGCATGCCCGGCAGCGGCAAATCCACAGTTGGCAGACAGCTCGCCCGCAAATTGGGCGTGGGCTTTGTCGACACCGACCAGGTCATTGAATTGCGCATCGGTTGCAGCATCCGCGATTTTTTCGAGCGTGAAGGCGAAGTGGCATTCCGCGACATTGAAGCCCAGGTGCTGGATGACATGACAAAAACGCCGTGCGGCGTCATGGCCACTGGCGGGGGTGCTGTTTTGCGCGAAGCCAACCGCGACTTGTTGCGCGAACGCACCAAGGTGATTTATTTGCGCGTGCAGCCCGATGAATTGTTTCGCCGACTGCGCCACGACACCCAACGACCTTTGCTGCAAGTGGACGACCCCAAGACCAAGTTGGTCGACTTGTTCGAGCAGCGTGACCCGTTCTACCAAGCCGCAGCCCACTTCGTCATTGAAACCAGCCGCCCCCGCATTCCCACCATGGTCACCATGATCATGAGCCAAATTGAACTCGCGGGCCTGCTGCCCATGGAGACCCCGACCGCATGAGCCTCGTTCCCCACAACCCCCAAGCTGGCCTGGTGCACATTGGTCTGGGTGACCGCAGTTATGACATCCGCATCGCGCCTGGACTCATGGCCAACCCTGATGCTTGGCGAGACTTGCCCAAAGCGGCGGCGGCCTTGATCGTCACCAACGACACCGTGGCGCCGCTGTATTTGGCGCAACTGCAAGCCGCCTTGAAGCCGCATTACGCCAAAGTGCATGTATGCACATTGCCCGATGGCGAGGCCTACAAAACCTGGGAAAGTTTGCAGCTGATTTTTGACGTGCTGCTGGGTCAAGCCTGCGACCGCAAAACCGTGTTGTTTGCCTTGGGCGGCGGTGTGGTCGGAGACATCACTGGTTTTGCTGCTGCTTGCTACATGCGCGGCGTGCCCTTTGTGCAAGTGCCCACAACCTTGCTGTCGCAAGTCGATTCATCCGTGGGTGGCAAAACCGCCATCAACCACCCGCTGGGCAAAAACATGGTGGGCGCGTTCTACCAACCCGAACGGGTGCTGTGTGATTTGTCTTCCTTGAACACACTGCCGCCGCGCGAACTCAGCGCCGGTTTGGCCGAGGTCATCAAATACGGCCCGATTGCAGACATGGCCTTCCTCGATTGGATCGAGCAGCACTTGAATGACTTGCTGGCGCGGGATCCGCAAGCCTTGGCGCAGGCGGTGCAACGCAGTTGCGAGATCAAAGCTTGGGTGGTCGGGCAAGACGAACGCGAAGGCGGCATCCGCGCCATTTTGAATTTCGGCCACACCTTTGGCCACGCCATCGAGGCCGGTTTGGGTTTTGGGGTCTGGTTGCACGGTGAAGCCGTGGGCTGCGGCATGGTCATGGCCGCCCACTTGTCGCAGCGTTTGGGCTTGGTCGATGCCGCTTTCACCCAGCGCCTCACCGCTGTGATTGCCCGCGCTGGCCTGCCCACCGTCGGCCCAGACCTTGGTGCAGAGGCCTACTTGCACCACATGCGCGTAGACAAGAAAGCCGAGGCGGGTGACATTCGATTTGTCTTGATCGACAAGCTAGGCAGTGCGGTGGTGCGCGGCGCCCCTGACGCTTTGGTGCGTGAGGTGCTGCAGGTTTGTTGCGCCGCATGACCGACGTGCGCCCACATGAAGCCGCAGCTTTGTATTTGCACGCGGCGCCTGCTTCAGACTCCACATCCCTTGGCTTGGCCCCTTTTGCTTGCCACCCTGCATCCTCACGCGGCAGACGCCACCCAGAAGCCGAAGCACCTACACGCAACGCGTTTCAGCGGGACCGCGACCGCATCGTGCACTCCACCGCGTTTCGCCGCTTGGTCTACAAAACCCAGGTGTTCTTGAACCACGAAGGTGATTTGTTTCGCACCCGGCTCACGCACAGTTTGGAAGTGGCGCAACTTGGCCGCTCTTTGGCACGTGCCTTGGGGCTGCATGAAGACCTGGTGGAAGCCATTGCTTTGGCGCATGACTTGGGGCACACCCCCTTTGGTCATGCGGGCCAAGATGCTTTGAATGAATGCATGACGCCCTATGGCGGCTTCGAGCACAACCTGCAAAGCCTGCGTGTGGTCGATGGTTTGGAAGAACGCTATCCGCAGTTTGATGGCCTGAATTTGTGCTTTGAAACCCGCGAAGGCATTTTGAAACACTGCTCGATGCGCCATGCGCAAATGTTGGAGGCACTGGAGCCCGGTGGTGTAGGTGCGCGTTTTTTGCACAAAGGCCAGCCCAGCTTGGAAGCGCAGTTGTGCAACTTGGCAGATGAGATGGCCTACAACGCCCACGATATTGACGATGGTGTGCGCTCCGGGCTCATCACCCTTGAGCAGTTGCAAGACGTGCCCCTGTTCGAGCACTACCGACAACAAGTGCAAGCCGAATTCAGCCATCTTCCCGGCCGTCGTTTGCTGTACGAAAGCATTCGCCGCATGTTGAGCTACCAGGTGTATGACGTGTTGCGCAGCACCCAAGCGGCTTTGCAACACCACGCGCCTGCGTCGGTGAATGATGTGCGAACACTACCGCCCTTGGTGCAATTCAGCGCAGAGATGAAAGCCGCTTCAGCCTCGTTGAAGCGCTTTTTGCTGCATCAGTTGTACCGCCATCCCCAGGTGTTGCAAACCACCGAATGGGCCAAGCAAGTGGTGAGCGAATTGTTTGAGGCGTATGTGGCCGACCCGCAGGCCATGCCCGACAGCCATGCCCAACGTGACAACCTGCCGCGTGCCGTGGCCGATTACATCGCTGGCATGACCGACCGTTTTGCCAGTCGCGAACACGCCCGATTGACCGGCAAGACCGCGCCCATATGAACGACGAACAAGTCATTCAAGACACCCAAGCCTGGTTGAACAAGGCCGTGATTGGCCTGAACCTGTGCCCGTTTGCCAAAGCGGTGGTGGTGAAAAACCTGGTGCGTTATGTGGTGTGCCAAGACCCAGACCCCGAGGCGGTGTTGAAGGTGCTGGCGCAAGAACTCACGCATTTGACCCAGGCCGACCCCGAGGCCTTGGACACCACGCTGCTGATCGCGCCGCAACTCTTACCCGAGTTTCTGGATTTCAACGAGTTCTTGTTCGACTGCGATGCGGTCTTGCAGTCACTGGATTTGGAAGGTGTTTTGCAAATCGCCGACTTTCACCCACGCTACCAATTTGCGGGGGTTGAGGCCGACGACATCAGCAACTTCACCAACCGCGCCCCTTACCCCACGCTGCATTTGCTGCGCGAAGACAGCATCGACAAGGCGGTGGCGGCGTTTCCAGAAGCGGCCCATATTTACGATAAAAACATCCTCACCTTGCAGGCCATGGGGCATGAGGGGTGGGCAGCATTGAACTTGCGCAAGGCGTCTGAATGAAAAAACAACAAGTGAACAAAGCAGACAAGCCTTTGGACTTGGACTTGCGCCCGGGTCAGTCCATCGAACTCCTCAAAGCCCTGCACATCCTCACCCGCGAGGGCAAGCTCAACCAAGATTCACGGCGCAAACTCAAGCAGGTTTATCACCTGTTTCAGTTCATCGAAAAGCCCTTGTTGGCCATGTTGGCTGAAAAAAAAGAAGGTCAAGCTTTGGTGTTGGCCGACCACGGTGCGGGCAAATCCTATTTGGGCTTCATCATCCACGACTTGTTTTTCAAGCCGCAAGAAGCGGCCTTGGGTCATACCGTAGGGCAGGTGATTGGCATTGAAACCCGCGCCGAGTTGGTGGCGGCATCGCAGCAATTGGCGCAGCAATTGGGTTTTGCCAAGAGCATGAAATTCATCAACGAAAGCGTCAGCCAAGCCACGCAAGACCAGACCTTGCCCGAGCGTGTGGACATGGTGACCGCGCTGCATGCCTGCGACACCGCCACCGACGACGCCATCGCCTTTGGTCTGGCCAAGCAGGCGCAGTACATGGCCTTGGTGCCGTGTTGCCAAGCCGAGGTGGCCAGCCATTTGCGCCAACACAAAGCGCTGAATTTGTCGCGCACACCCTTGGCCGAGTTGTGGCGGCACCCGCTGCACACCCGCGAGATCGGCAGTCAACTCACCAATGTGTTGCGCTGCCTGTACCTGGAAGCTATGGGCTACCAAGTGACCGTGACCGAGTTGGTCGGCTGGGAGCACAGCATGAAAAACGAACTCATCTTGGCGCAGTTCACTGGCCAGAAGAAGAAAAGTGCCGCAGACCGCTTGCACGCTTTGTTGGTCGAGTTTGGTTTGGAAAACTTGAAATCGCGTTTCAGTTTTGCAAACTGAAAATTTTTGTGGGCATTCAGCTCGTGGTTCGTGTTTAGTATTCAACCCTGTTCCTTGGGTTGACCTGCATGAACATCCTCATCACCGGCGCCTTTGGCAACATTGGCAGAAGCACCCTCAGGGCCTTGGCCGGTCGCGGTCACCTTGTGCGTTGTTTCGATTTGCCCAGCCGAACCAACCAACGCTTGGCTGCCAAGCACGCGGTCGATTGCGAGGTGGTGTGGGGTGACATTCGCCAGTTTGAAGATGTGCAACGCGCAGTGCACAACCAAGAGTTGGTCTTGCATTTGGCCGCCATCATTCCCGAGTTGTCCCACACCGGCAACAAGAGCGAACAAGAACCGATCTTGGCGCATGCGGTGAATGTGGGCGGCATGCGCAACCTGATCGAAGCCGTGCAGCGCATGGCACAACCGGCGCGTATTGTGTTCACCTCCACCTTGCATGTGTATGGCCGCACCCAGCATTTGCCGCCACCGCGCACCACAGCTTGCACAGTCAATCCGGTGGAAACCTATGCCAAGCAGAAAGTGATGTGCGAACAACTGTTGCGCGACAGTGGTTTGCAGTGGGCGGTGTTTCGCTTGGCGGCTGCCATTCCCGTGCAGCTGGTGTTTGAGAAAGCCATGTTCTTGATTCCACAACACAACCGATTGGAATTTGTTCACACGCGGGATGTTGGCTACGCACTGGCCAACGCCGTAGACAAACCTAACTTGTGGGGCATGGTCTGGTTGATTGGTGGCGGCTCACGTTGTCAGCTCACCTATGGTTGCATGCTCAACCAAGTCATGGCGCTCATCGGTCAAAAACCATTGCCCTCCAGCATCTTCAGCAAGCTGGACTACAGCGTGGATTGGCTCGACACCCAAGCCAGCCAGCAGTTGTTGCGCTATCAGCAACGCACCTTTGACGACTATGTGAGCGAATTGCACACCCTCTTGGGCGACAAACTCTATTGGCTGCGCTTGTTCCGGCCGCTGGTGCGGCAGGCGTTGTTGCTGCGCTCAGTGTTGCCCTGAAGGTTTTGCTTTGGTCGTGCTGGGCGCGCGCCAAGCCTTCAATGCAAATTCTGGAAGTCGTTATTCAGTGCGCCACGGCAGCCAAAAGGCCAGGCGCCACATTCAACCATTCTTCGTCGGTCACCAATGGCAAGTCACCAGCCAAGGCTGCTTTGCACATGCGCTGCAAAGTCTCCAAGTGCGGCAACACCGTGCCAGCAAACCGCGCTTGTTGTTGCGCGTCGGCAATCAGCAAAGTGGGGAAGTTCTCAATGTCCAAGTCTTGCAGCAGGTCGTCATGCTCTTCCACATCAACCCATATAAACCGGGCTTGCGGCATGTCTGCAGCCAATTGGTTGAACAGCGGCTGGTATTCGCGGCATGTGCCACACCATTCAGCGCAAAGACACAGCACCCAGAGGCTGGGTGGGGTGGTTGTTGCGGCGGCGTTGTTCATCTCGTTCTGATGTTAAGCCACAAAAAATGGCAAGAAATTGGGGTCAGATTCCAATTGTTTCTGAAGTGATGTTCCAGTTTGACCGACGTGTTGGGTCAAACGTGTAGCGAACGTTGCCACGAAGTGGCGGTGAGCGGCGTTTGAGCCCAGCGCGGCGGGCAAGCTTGTCGTGATTTCCAGAACGCGGGCTCACAGAATGATTTGGAATCTGACCCCCATGACGTGCTCAATGGCAATAAGCGTCACTTCCGCCAAAAGTAAGCCGCACTCAACTGCTGACAAACCAAGGGCGATAACATGCCGCCATGGCCCGCCTGCCCCGCCTCACCCTCACCGACCACCCGCACCACGTCATCTTGCGCGGCAACAACCGGCAAGACATTTTTCGCGACACCGCCGACCGCCAACGCATGCTGGGTCTGCTGGAAACCCAGGCCTTGGCGCACCAGGTCGAGGTGCATGCCTATGTGTTGATGAGCAACCACCTGCATTTGCTGGTCACACCTCGCCAAGACAAGGGCTTGCCGCTCATGATGCAAGACGTTGGACGCAGTTATGTGCGTCAATTCAACCAGCGCCACGGTCGCACCGGCACGCTGTGGGAAGGGCGTTACCGCTCGACGCTTATTCAAACCGAGCGCTATTTTTTGGCCTGCATGGTCTATATCGATCTGAACCCGGTGCGCGCGGGCATGGTGACCCAGGCCGCCGACTTCCCTTGGTCCAGCCATGCGCATTACACCGGCACCCGCCAGGACGCTTGGCTCACGCCCCATCCGTTGTACTGGTCGTTGGGCAACACACCCTTCGCCCGTGAACTGGCTTATGCCCAGTTGGTTCAGGCTGGCATTGAGCAATCACAACAGCACGCGCTCACATCAGCCACCCTCAGCGGCTGGGCCTTGGGCGAGGAAAGCTTTGTCTCAGGTTTACAGCGACTCACCCCCAGGCGGGTCAGCAAGGCCGCGGCAGGACGACCGCTCTCATCTGTCCCCAATTAAATAACCAAGTAAAAAATTCAAGAATTAATTGGAATCTGACCCCAATTAATTTCGTTGAAATGGGTGCTGCGGTGCACTATGCTTAGTGCCCTTGATCGAAAAAACGAAGGATTCGCGCCATGCAACAGGCATTTACCGAGGGTTTGTACCAGTCCAACCAAGAGCACGATGCTTGTGGCGTAGGTTTTGTCGCCCATATCAAAGGTAACAAAACCCACGAAATCGTCAGCCAAGCCTTGAAGATTTTGGAGAACCTGGATCACCGTGGCGCGGTCGGTGCCGATGCCTTGATGGGTGATGGCGCAGGTATCTTGATCCAACTGCCAGATGCGCTTTACCGCGAAGACATGGCGCAGCAAGGTGTGCATCTGCCAGCATTTGGCGAATACGGTGTGGGCATGGTCTTCTTGCCCAAAGAAAACGCGTCGCGTTTAGCTTGCGAGCAAGAACTGGAACGCGCCATCCGCGCCGAGGGCCAAGTGCTGTTGGGCTGGCGCGATGTGCCAGTGAACAAAGACATGCCGATGTCACCCACGGTGCGGGCCAAAGAGCCTTTGATGCGCCAAGTGTTCATTGGTCGCGGCAACGATGTCATCGTGCAAGACGCTTTAGAGCGCAAGTTGTATGTGATTCGCAAAACCGCCAGCGCCGCCATTCAACACCTGAACCTGAAGCACGGCAAAGAGTATTACGTGCCCAGCATGTCCAGCCGCACCGTCATTTACAAAGGCCTGTTGTTGGCCGATCAGGTGGGCACCTATTTCAAAGACCTGCAAGACACGCGCTGCACCTCTGCATTGGGCCTGGTGCACCAGCGTTTTTCCACCAACACTTTCCCCGAATGGCCGCTGGCCCATCCCTACCGTTATGTGGCGCACAACGGCGAAATCAACACGGTCAAGGGCAACTACAACTGGATGAAGGCGCGTGAAGGCGTGATGTCATCAGCTGTGTTGGGCGCAGACTTGCAAAAGCTCTACCCGATCAGCTTCGCCGATCAATCCGACACCGCCACCTTTGACAACTGTTTGGAACTGTTGACGATGGCCGGTTACCCTTTGAGCCAAGCGGTGATGATGATGATTCCCGAGCCTTGGGAAAACCACAACACCATGGACCCGCGTCGTCGTGCGTTCTATGAATACCACGCCGCCATGCTCGAGCCTTGGGATGGCCCCGCGTCCATCGTGTTCACCGATGGCCGCCAAATTGGCGCCACCCTCGACCGCAACGGCCTGCGTCCTTCACGCTACTGCATCACCGATGACGACATGGTGATCATGGGTTCCGAGTCCGGTGTGTTGCCCGTGCCCGAGAGCAAAATCGTGCGCAAGTGGCGCTTGCAGCCCGGCAAGATGTTCCTGATCGATCTCGAACAAGGCCGCATGATCGACGATGAAGAATTGAAGTCCGGCCTGGCCAACAGCAAGCCCTACAAACAATGGATTGAAAACCTGCGCATCCGTTTGGACGATGTGGCCGAGCATCCCGTGGGCTCGCCTGAGCGCAGCGATATTTCCTTGTTAGACCGCCAACAAGCCTTTGGCTACACCCAAGAAGATTTCAAATTCCTGATGGCCCCCATGGCGGCCAACGGCGAAGAAGCCTTGGGTTCGATGGGCAACGACAGCCCCTTGGCCGTGTTGAGTGACAAAAACAAACCGCTCTACAACTACTTCAAACAGTTGTTCGCGCAAGTGACCAACCCACCCATCGACCCGATCCGCGAAGCCATCGTCATGTCCTTGGTGTCTTTCGTCGGCCCCAAGCCCAACCTGCTCGACATCAACCAGGTCAACCCACCGATGCGTCTCGAGGTGAGCCAGCCCGTGCTGGACTTCCAAGACATGGCCAAGCTGCGCCACATCGAAAGCATGACCAACGGCAAGTTCAAGAGCGCCACCTTGGACATCACCTACCCGCTCATCTGGGGCCATGAAGGTGTCGAGGCCAAGCTGGCCTCACTCTGCGCCGAAGCCGTAGACCACATCAAGAGTGGCCACAACATCTTGATCATCAGCGACCGCGCCATCACCGCCACCCAAGTCGCCATCCCTGCATTGCTGGCCTTGTCGGCCATCCACCAACACCTGGTGAAAGAAGGCTTGCGCACCACCGCTGGTTTGGTGGTGGAAACCGGCAGCGCCCGCGAAGTGCACCACTTCGCGGTGTTGGCCGGTTATGGTGCAGAAGCTGTGCACCCCTATTTGGCGATGGAGTCTTTGGCGGCGATGCACGCCGAGTTGCCCGGCGATTTATCGGCCGACAAAGCCATCTACAACTATGTCAAAGCGATTGGCAAAGGCCTGTCAAAAATCATGTCCAAGATGGGCGTGTCCACCTACATGTCGTATTGCGGTGCGCAGTTGTTTGAAGCCATCGGCTTGAACAGCGAAACCATTTCCAAGTACTTCACCGGCACACCAAGTCGCGTGGAAGGCATTGGTATTTTTGACATCGCCGAAGAAGCGATTCGCACCCACACCAGTGCCTTCAGCGACGACCCGCTGTTGGCTCAGATGCTCGACGCTGGCGGCGAATACGCTTGGCGCACCCGTGGCGAAGACCACATGTGGACGCCAGACGCGATTGCCAAGTTGCAGCACAGCACCCGTGCCAACAACTTCAGCACCTACAAAGAGTACGCGCAGATCATCAACGACCAAAGCCGCCGTCACATGACTTTGCGTGGCTTGTTCGAATTCAAAATCGATCCAAGCAAAGCCATACCCCTGGACCAAGTCGAGCCCGCCACTGAAATCGTCAAACGCTTTGCAACAGGCGCCATGTCGCTCGGCTCGATCTCCACCGAAGCCCATGCCACCTTGGCTGTGGCCATGAACCGCATCGGCGGCAAGAGCAACACCGGCGAAGGCGGCGAAGACCCGGCGCGTTACCGCAATGAACTCAAAGGCATCCCGATCAAAGCGGGCGAGTCCTTGAAGAGTGTGATTGGCGACAAGCAAGTGGAAGTCGACATGCCTTTGTTGGCAGGCGACTCCTTGCGCTCCAAAATCAAGCAAGTGGCGTCGGGCCGCTTTGGTGTCACCGCCGAGTACCTGTCGTCCTCCGATCAAATCCAGATCAAGATGGCGCAAGGGGCCAAGCCGGGTGAGGGCGGTCAATTGCCCGGCACCAAAGTCTCTGAGTACATCGGTTTCTTGCGTTACTCGGTGCCTGGTGTCGGCCTCATCTCGCCACCACCGCACCACGACATTTATTCCATCGAAGATTTGGCGCAGCTCATCCACGATTTGAAAAACGTGGCACCGCATGCCGACATCAGCGTCAAGCTGGTGTCCGAGGTGGGCGTGGGCACCATCGCTGCGGGTGTGGCCAAGTGCAAGGCCGACCATGTGGTGATTGCGGGACACGACGGCGGCACCGGTGCCTCGCCTTGGTCCTCGATCAAACACGCGGGTAGCCCTTGGGAAATCGGTTTGGCCGAAACCCAACAAACCTTGGTGCTCAATGGTTTGCGCAGCCGCATTCGGGTGCAAACCGACGGTCAAATGAAAACCGGCCGGGATGTCGCCATCGGTGCTTTGTTGGGGGCCGATGAATTTGGTTTCGCCACCGCACCGCTGGTGGTGGAAGGCTGCATCATGATGCGCAAATGCCACTTGAACACCTGCCCTGTGGGCGTGGCCACGCAAGACCCGGTGCTGCGTCAAAAGTTCTCTGGCAAGCCCGAGCATGTCGTCAACTATTTCTTCTTCATCGCCGAAGAAGTGCGCCACATCATGGCGCAACTGGGTATCGCCAAGTTCGATGACCTGATTGGCCGTGCCGATTTGATCGACATGAAAAAAGGCGTGGAACATTGGAAAGCCAAGGGCTTGGACTTCAGCCGTTTGCTGGCCATGCCCGCAGTGCCGCCAGGCACAGCGCTGTTTCACACGCAAACCCAAGACCACGGTTTGGACAAAGCCTTGGACAAGGTGCTGATTGAGAAAAGCCGCGCCGCCATCGACAAGGGCGAGAAGGTGCAGTTCATGGAAGTCGCCCGCAACGTCAACCGTTCCGTGGGTGCCATGTTGTCGGGTGCGCTCACGCAAGTGCGCCCCGAAGGTTTGCCAGACGACACGCTGCGCATCCAACTCGAGGGCACCGGTGGCCAATCCTTTGGTGCGTTCTTGGCCAAAGGCATCACGCTCTATTTGATTGGCGACGCCAACGATTACACCGGCAAAGGTTTGTCGGGCGGGCGCGTCATCGTGCGCCCCAGCATCGACTTGCGTGGCGAGGCCGTGTCCAACATCATTGTCGGCAACACCGTGCTGTATGGCGCCACCAGCGGCGAAGCGTTTTTCAGCGGTGTTGCTGGTGAGCGTTTTGCGGTGCGTTTGTCCGGCGCCACCGCGGTGGTGGAAGGCACGGGCGACCATGGTTGCGAGTACATGACCGGCGGCACTGTGGCCGTGTTGGGCAACACCGGTCGCAATTTCGCTGCGGGCATGAGTGGCGGCATCGCGTATGTGTACAACGAAGACGGTCAGTTTGACAAACGCTGCAACACCGCCATGGTCAACATGGAACCCTTGCTCAGTGAAAAAGAACAAACCGCATCAATGCCCGCCGCGTTGTGGCACCGCGGTCAAAGCGACGAAGCGCAGTTGAAGAAACTGCTGGAAGAACACCACCGCTGGACCGGCTCCAAACGCGCCCGCGCTTTGTTGGACAACTGGGCCGAGGCACGTGGCAAGTTCGTCAAGGTCTTCCCCAACGAATACAAACGGGCGCTTGGCGAGCTGGCAGCCGCCGCCGAGAAACCCGCCAAGGCCAAAAAAGCCACCGTCAAGTCATAAGCAGTCACAGGATCCATCATGGGAAAAATCACCGGCTTCATGGAATTCGAACGGGTCGAAGAGGGCTACAAGCCCGTGCCCGAGCGTTTGAAACATTACAAAGAGTTTGTTGTGGCTTTGTCGCCCGAGCAGGCCAAAACCCAAAGCGCACGCTGCATGGATTGCGGCACACCGTTTTGCAACAGCGGCTGCCCGGTCAACAACATCATCCCTGACTTCAACGACTTGGTGTTCAACAACCAATGGCAAAACGCGCTCACGGTTTTGCACAGCACCAACAACTTCCCAGAGTTCACCGGCCGCATTTGCCCCGCGCCTTGCGAAGCGGCCTGCACCTTGAACGTGAACGATGACGCGGTGGGCATCAAGTCCATCGAGCACGCCATCATCGACAAAGGCTGGTCTGAAGGTTGGGTCAAGCCCCAACTGGCCGCGCACAAAACCGGCAAAAAAGTCGCGGTCATTGGCGCTGGCCCGGCAGGCATGGCGGCGGCCCAACAGCTCGCGCGTGTCGGTCATGCGGTCACGGTGTTCGAAAAGAATGACCGCGTCGGCGGTTTGCTGCGCTATGGCATCCCCGATTTCAAAATGGAAAAATCCCATATCGACCGCCGCGTCGAGCAAATGCAAGCCGAAGGCGTGGTCTTCAAAACAGGCGTCTTGGTCGGCAACTGGCCCAAAGACAGCAAGGTCACCAACTGGGCCAAAGAAAGCATCAGCGCCGAACAGCTGAAAAAAGAATTCGATGCCGTGCTGCTGACCGGCGGCTCTGAAGTCTCGCGTGACTTGCCTGTCCCAGGCCGAGACTTGAACGGTGTGCATTTCGCCATGGAGTTTTTGCCGCAGCAAAACAAAGTGAACGCAGGCGACAAGATCAAAGACCAATTGCGTGCCGATGGCAAACACGTGATCGTCATCGGTGGTGGCGATACTGGCTCCGATTGTGTGGGTACCAGTACCCGCCACGGGGCTGTCAGCGTCGAACAATTCGAGGTCATGCCCATGCCCCCCGAGCAGGAAAACAAACCGCTGGTGTGGCCGTATTGGCCGCTGAAAATGCGCACCAGCTCCAGCCACGAAGAGGGTGCGGAAAAAGGCGTGCTCAAACGCGAGTTCGCCATCTCCACCAAAGAGTTCGTGGGTGAAAAAGGCAAACTCACTGGTTTGAAAACCGTGCGGGTTGAAATGAAAGACGGCAAGCTCACCGAAGTGCCTGGCACCGAAGAAATCCACAAAGCCGACATGGTGTTGTTGGCCATGGGCTTCACCAACCCGGTGGCCTCGGTGCTGGAAGCCTTTGGCGTGGACAAAGACGCCCGAGGCAATGCCAAGGCCCACACCGAGGAGGGCAGTGGCTACATCACCAACGTGCCCAAGGTGTTTGCCGCCGGTGACATTCGACGGGGCCAGTCTTTGGTGGTCTGGGCCATTCGCGAAGGCCGACAGGCCGCCCGCACCATTGACCAATTCTTGATGGGCGACAGTACACTGCCAAGATGACCACGTCCGCCAACCTCGTTGAACTGCGCGATATCCACTTTGGCTATGGCGACAGACCGGTGTTGGAGGGTGTCAGTTTGCAAGTGCCGCGTGGCAAGGTCACCGCGCTGATGGGCGCTTCGGGCGGCGGCAAAACCACGGTGCTGCGCCTGATTGGCGGCCAGCACCGAGCACAGTCGGGCGCGGTACTGTTTGAGCAACAAGACATTGGGCGCTTGAACAAAGATGAGCTTTACCAAGCGCGGCGTCGCATGGGCATGTTGTTCCAGTTCGGCGCCTTGTTCACCGACATGAGCGTGTTTGACAACGTGGCCTTTCACTTGCGTGAACATGCGCATTTGCCTGAAACCATGGTGCGCGACATCGTCTTGATGAAACTCGAAGCTGTGGGTTTGCGTGGCGCGCGGGATTTGTTCCCCAGTGAAATTTCCGGTGGCATGGCGCGACGCGTGGCCTTGGCCCGCGCCGTGGCGCTCGACCCCGAACTCATGATGTACGACGAGCCCTTCGCGGGCCTGGACCCGATTTCCTTGGGCACGGCGGCGCGTTTGATTCGCCAACTGAACGACGCGCTGGGCCTGACCAGCATCGTGGTGTCGCACGACTTGGAAGAAACCTTTCGCATCGCCGACAAGGTGGTCATCCTGGCCAATGGCCGCATCGCCGCGCAAGGCACGCCCGAAGAAGTGCGCCACAGCACCGACCCGCTGGTGCACCAGTTTGTCAGCGCTGCACCCGAAGGCCCGGTGCGTTTCCATTACCCCGCCCAAGCTGCTGCGCAAGACTATGGCGTGGCCAAGGAGCACGCATGATCAACTTGGCAGCTCGCATTGGGGCGGCCTTCCGTGCGTGGTTGGCCGATGTGGGTCACGCCACCGCTTTGTTTGTGCGGCTCATCTTGTTGGCACCTGCTTGCTTGCGCCGTTTTGGTTTGGTGCGCGACCACATGCATTTCTTGGGCAACTACTCCTTGGCCATCATCTCGGTGTCGGGTTTGTTTGTTGGCTTTGTGTTGGCTTTGCAGGGCTACAACACCTTGCAGCGTTTTGGTTCGGCCTCGGCGCTGGGTTTGTTGGTGGCCCTCAGTCTGGTGCGCGAACTCGGTCCTGTCATCTCGGCCTTGTTGTTCACAGGCCGCGCTGGCACCTCGCTCACCGCTGAAATTGGTTTGATGAAGGCCGGTGAGCAACTCAGTGCCATGGAGATGATGGCCATCGACCCGGTGCAGCGCATCTTGGCGCCACGCTTTTGGGCCGGTGTCTTGGTCATGCCCATCTTGGGCGCGATTTTCAGCGCGGTCGGCATCATCGGCGGCTGGTTGGTCGGCGTGGTCATGATCGGCGTCGATGCCGGTTCGTTTTGGGGTCAAATGCGCGATGGCGTGGATGTTTGGGCCGATGTCGGCAACGGTGTCATCAAAACCTTGGTGTTTGGTTTCACCGTCAGCTTCATCGCGCTGCGCCAAGGCTTTGAAGCCCAGCCCACACCCGATGGTGTGGCGCGGGCCACCACACGCACCGTGGTGATGGCCTCGCTGGCCGTGCTAGCGCTAGACTTTGTATTGACCGCGCTGATGTTCAAGTTGTGAAGAAGGAAGACTAACGATGCAACGCTCGACAACCGATGTGTGGGTGGGTTTCTTGGTGCTGCTGGGTGCGGCAGCACTGCTGTTTTTGGCCCTGCAATCGGCCAATTTGCTCAGCTTCAGCTGGCAAAAAACCTATGCGGTCAGCGCCTTGTTTGACAACATTGGGGGCTTGAAAAAACAAGCGCCGGTGAAAAGCGCGGGGGTGGTGGTGGGCCGGGTACAAGACATCCGGTTTGACGACAAGCGCTTTCAGGCCGAGGTGATTTTGGCCCTGGACCAACAGTACCAATTTCCCAAAGACAGCTCCTTGAAAATCCTCACCAGCGGTTTGTTGGGTGAGCAATACATTGGCATTGAGGCCGGTGCTGATACCGCCAATTTGAAAGCCGGTGACCGTTTGCAAGCCACCCAATCGGCGGTGGTGTTGGAAAACCTGATCAGCCGCTTTTTGTACGACAAAGCTGCGGCTCCTGCCGATCCAACCAGCGGGCAATGAAACATGAATGAGCGTTTGATCCACGGTATGGTGTTGGCAAGTCTGACCGTCTTCTCGGTCGGTTGTGCAAGCCTGCCCGATCAAGGCTTGAACCCGCACGACCCGTTTGAAACCACCAACCGCCGCGTCAGCGATTTCAATGACAGCCTGGACCGCAGCCTGCTCAGGCCGGTGGCGGTGCAATACCAGCAAGTAGCCCCCGAGTTGCTGCGCGATGGAGTTGGTAATTTCTTTGGCAACCTGGCCGATATTTGGTCCACGGCCAACAACGCGCTCCAACTCAAGCCGATTGAAACCGCCGAAACCGGTATGCGCGTCGCCGTCAATTCGGTGTTTGGCATCTATGGCTTGATCGATTGGGGCACCCGATTGGGGCTGCAACGCCACAACGCCGACTTTGGCCAAACCTTGGGCTACTGGGGCGTGCCCGCTGGCCCGTATGTGGTGCTTCCCATTTTTGGCCCGTCCAATGTGCGCGACACGGTGGGTTTGGTGGTGGACATGGATCAAAACCTCTGGGCCAACGTCGATCCCACAGCCACCCGCTACAGCGGCACGGCGCTGCGGGTCATCGACAAACGCGCCGAGTTTTTGGGCATTGACAAGCAGCTCGACCAGGTGGCGCTGGACAAATACGCCTTCATTCGTGACGCCTACATGCAGCGACGCAAGGCGCAAACCCGGCGTGGCGCAGCCGACAGGGACGACGGCAACGGTGCCGGAGACAGCGGCAAGGAGGAGCGCTACGACCAGTAGCCACTGCCACTTTTATACTAAACTTGTCTGACCATGCGAACCAACTCCACCTCTGTACTCTTTTCGTTTCAACAATTGTTGAGCGTGATTTGCGGTTTGGGCTTGGCCTGGGCCCTGCAATCGCCAGCGCTGGCCCAAGAAGCCCCCGACGTCTTCATGCAGCGTTTGTCCAGCGACATGTTGGACACAGTCCGCAAAGACCCGGCCCTCAAAGCGGGTGACTTGCAAAAAATCGCGGCCTTGGTGGACACCCGATTGGTCGAGCACATCAACTTCAGACGCATGACCGCCTCTGCGGTCGGTCCGGCGTGGCGACAAGCCACGCCCGAGCAGCAAAAGCGCCTGATTGAAGAATTCAAAGTGCTCCTGATGCGTTCTTACTCGGGTGCTTTGTCCCAAGTGAAGGACAGCTACACCATCGTGGTCAAACCCTTGCGCACACCTGCCACCGACGCCGAGGTGGTGATTCGCTCCGAGTTGCGCGGCGGCAACGAACCCGTGGCCATCGACTACCGCTTGGAAAAAACCCCAGACACCGCCTCCGGCTGGCGCATCTACAACTTCAATTTGCTGGGCGTGTGGTTGGTCGACAACTACCGCACCCAGTTCTCGCAAGAAATCAATGCCAAGGGCATTGACGGCCTGATTGCCACCTTGACCGAACGCAACAAGGCCAACAACCGCAAATGACCTGCTTCAGCTTGCCTGCTGTCTTGACCCATGCCCAAGCCTCGGCCACGGCGCAGGCCTTGGTGACGGCTGTCAAAGCCCAGCCCCAGTTGACGATCGATGCGTCGGCCTTGCAGCAATTCGACTCTTCTGCACTGGCGGTTTTGCTGGCCGGTATGCGACAAGCGCAAGCCTTGGGTGGCCAACTCCAAGTGCATGGCTTGCCAGCGCGGGCCCGCAGCTTGGTGCAGGTGTATGGCCTGACCGACGTGCTGCAATTGCCACCCGTGCCCGCCTGAAGCCTTCTTCAGGGGAGCAAACACCCCAGGTCGTAGAATGCAAGGCTTCCTATGACCGCTATTTCCTTCCAATCCGTCAGCAAATCCTTCAGCAATGCCCGTGGCACGTTCACCGCACTGGACGGTGTGTCGTTCGACATTCAAGCGGGTGAATTTTTCGGCTTGCTGGGCCCCAATGGCGCTGGCAAAACCACCCTGATCAGCATCTTGGCGGGCCTCATGCAGGCCAGCAGTGGCCGCATTCAGGTGCATGGCCTGGATGTGCAAACCCAATCAGCCAAAGTGCGCAAGATTTTGGGCGTGGTGCCGCAAGAGTTGGTGTTCGATCCGTTCTTCACGGTGCGCGAAGCCCTGCGGTTTCAATCGGGCTATTTCGGCATCACCAACAACAGCGATTGGTTGGATGAACTCCTCGAATGTTTGGGCCTGGCCGACAAGGCCAACCACAACATGCGCCAACTCTCCGGCGGCATGAAGCGCCGCGTCTTGGTGGCGCAAGCCCTGGTGCACAAACCACCGGTCATCGTGCTCGATGAACCCACGGCTGGTGTCGATGTCGAGCTGCGTCAAACCCTGTGGCAATTCATCGCGCGTTTGAACCGCGAAGGCCACACCGTGTTGCTGACCACGCATTATTTGGAAGAGGCCGAGGCTTTGTGCTCGCGCATCGCCATGTTGAAGCAAGGCAAAGTGGTGGCCTTGGACAACACCAGCACCCTGCTTAAAAACGCGTCCAGCAATGTGCTGCGTTTCAAACTCGACGAACAATTGCCCCCCGACTTGGCCGCGCAAGCCCGCATCACCGGGCGCATCGTGCAGTTCCCAGCCAACGACGCGGCGCAAATTGAACACTACTTGGCCGCCGTGCGCAGCGCCGGTTTGCAAGCGCAAGACGTGGAAATCCGCAAAGCCGATTTGGAAGATGTGTTTCTCGATGTGATGGGAGCCACACCATGATGGGATGGCAAGCCCTGTTTTACAAAGAAGTGCTGCGCTTTTGGAAAGTCAGCGCTCAAACCATCGCCGCACCGGTGCTCACCGCGCTTTTGTACATGTTGATTTTTGGGCACTTGCTCGAAGGCCGTGTCACGGTCTATGACAGCGTCAGCTACACCGCATTTTTGGTGCCTGGTTTGGTGATGATGAGCTTGTTGCAAAACGCGTTTGCCAACAGTTCGTCCTCCATGGTGCAAAGCAAGATGATGGGCAACCTGGTGTTCATTTTGCTCACCCCCTTGGGCCCGCTCAGTTGGTTTGCCGCCTATGTGTTGGCGGCGGTGGTGCGCGGTTTGGTGGTGGGCTTGGGCGTGTTGCTGGTCACCATGTGGTTTGCGCCCATCAGTTTCGTGGCGCCCTTGTGGATTCTGGTGTTTGCCTTGTTGGGTGCGGCCATGCTCGGTACCTTGGGCCTCATTGCGGGTTTGTGGGCCGACAAGTTCGACCAAATGTCGTCCTTTCAAAACTTCCTGATCACGCCCATGACATTTCTGAGCGGCGTGTTCTATTCCATCCATTCGCTGCCACCGTTTTGGCAACAGGTCAGCCACCTCAACCCGTTTTTCTACATGATCGACGGCTTTCGCTACGGCTTCTTCGGCCAAAGCGATGTGTCACCGTGGCTCAGCCTGGGGCTGGTGGGCGGTGCCTATGTGCTGGTGGCCGCACTGGCCCTTCAACTGCTGCGCAGCGGCTACAAAATTCGAGGTTGAACCATGACCGCTGACCAAATTGAAACCATGATCGCCACCGGCTTGCCCTGCGACCACGTGCACGTCGAGGGCGATGGTCGCCATTGGTATGCCACCGTGGTCACCACCGCTTTCGAGGGCTTGCGCCCCATTCAACGGCACCAAAAGGTCTATGCCACCTTGGGCGAGAAAATGGCCAACGACGAAGTGCATGCTTTGTCGATGAAAACCTTCACCCCTGCCGAATGGAAGGCCCAGGCCTGAACGGCCTGACACGCTATGGACAAATTGCTGATCCGCGGCGGTCGTTCCTTGAACGGCAACGTCGCCATTGCGGGCGCTAAAAACGCGGCGCTGCCCGAACTCTGCGCCGCGCTCTTGACGGCCGACACACTCACCCTGTCGAACGTGCCGCGTTTGCAGGACGTGTCCACCATGGTCAAGCTGATTCGCCACATGGGTGTCAGCGCCGAGCGCAACGAGGCCGGTGACATGGTGATGAACGCAGGCAGTTTGCACACCCCCGAAGCGCCCTACGAGTTGGTGAAAACCATGCGGGCCTCGGTGCTGGCGCTGGGCCCGTTGTTGGCCCGTTTTGGCCATGCCAAGGTGTCCTTGCCCGGTGGTTGCGCCATTGGCACCCGCCCCGTCGACCAGCACATCAAAGGCTTGCAAGCCATGGGCGCGGTCATTGACGTGGAGCAAGGCTACATGGTGGCGCGATTGAAAGACGGTCGCAGCCGCTTGAAAGGTGCGCGCATCGCCACCGACATGGTGACCGTCACTGGCACCGAAAATTTCCTCATGGCCGCGGCCTTGGCCCAGGGCGAAACCGTGTTGGAAAACGCCGCGCAAGAACCCGAAATTCCCGACTTGGCCGAGTTGCTGATCGCCATGGGCGCGAAGATTGAAGGCCACGGCACCAGCCGCATCCACATCCAAGGCGTCGATGCCTTGCACGGCGCACACCACCACGTGGTGGCCGATCGAATCGAAGCGGGCACTTTTTTGTGCGCGGTCGCGGCCACCGGTGGCGACGTGGTGTTGCAGCATGCGCGTGGCGACCATTTGGAAGCCGTCATCGACAAGCTGATGGAGGCAGGTGCTCAGATTGAAGCCGTGCCTGGTGGCTTGCGTGTGCTTGCCGATGGCCCCGCGTTTGCACACCTGAAAGCGCAAAGTTTTCGCACCACCGAATACCCGGGGTTCCCCACCGACATGCAAGCCCAGTTCATGGTGCTCAACGCCGTGTCGCAAGGCAGCGCCAAAGTCACCGAAACGATTTTTGAAAACCGCTTCATGCATGTGAACGAGTTGCTGCGCTTGGGTGCCCACATTCAAATTGACGGCAAGGTGGCGATGGTGGAAGGCGTGGCCAAGCTCTCGGGCGCGACCGTCATGGCCACCGATTTACGCGCCTCGGCCTCCTTGGTGATTGCCGGTTTGGTGGCCAGTGGCGAGACCACGGTGGACCGGATTTACCATCTGGACCGAGGCTATGACCGCATGGAAGACAAACTCCGCGCCCTGGGCGCAGACATCGAAAGAATCCGATGAGCATCACCCTGGCTTTGTCCAAAGGACGCATTTTTGACGAGACCTTGCCGCTGCTGCGGGCCGCTGGCATCGAGGTGTTGGAAGACCCCGAGAAGTCGCGCAAACTCATTCTGCCCACCAACCAAGACAGCCTGCGCGTGGTCTTGGTGCGGGCCTCGGATGTGCCCACCTATGTGGAATACGGCGGCGCGGACATGGGCGTGGCCGGTTTGGACACGCTGATCGAGCACGGCAGTGCAGGCCTTTATCAGCCATTGGATTTGAAAATTGCGCGTTGCCGCATGAGCGTGGCGGTGCCACAAGGTTTTGACTACGCGGCTGCGGTCAAGCAAGGCGCGCGACTGCGCGTGGCCACCAAGTACGTGGCCATCGCCCGTGATTTCTTCGCCGCCAAAGGCGTGCACGTGGATTTGGTGAAGCTGTATGGCAGCATGGAACTGGCACCCCTCACCGGCATGGCTGACGCCATCGTTGATTTGGTGTCCACCGGCAGCACCTTGAAAGCCAATCACCTGATCGAGGTGGAACGCATCATGGACATCAGCTCGCGCTTGGTGGTGAACCAGGCCTCGCTGAAACTCAAAACCGCGGCCATTCGGCATTTGATTGACACCTTTGACCGCGCCACGTCCAAAGCGGCTTGACCGCCCGCCCACGTCGTTTGTCCACCCAAGATTGTTGATTTCTTCGATCCCTTCACAGCCATGACCGCCCGCCCACTTCGTTTGTCCACCGCCCAAGCCGATTTTGAAACCCTGTTTCAACAGCGCTTGCATTGGTCGGCCGACACCGACGCCGCCATCGAGCAGCGCGTGGCCGACATCTTGGCGGACGTGAAGCAGCGCGGTGACCCTGCGGTGCTCGAGTACACCGCGCGTTTTGATGGTTTGCAAGCCGACAGCATGGCGGCGCTGGAACTCACCCAAGCCGAGTTGAAAGCCGCTTTCGAAGGCTTGCCCGCCGCGCAAAAAACCGCCTTGCAAGACGCCGCCGCCCGGGTGCGCAGCTACCACGAGGCGCAGAAAAAAGCCTCGGGCGAGAGCTGGCAATACCGCGACGCCGATGGTTCTTTGCTGGGCCAAAAAGTCACGCCGCTGGACCGCGTCGGCATTTACGTGCCCGGCGGCAAAGCCGCCTACCCCTCCAGCGTCCTGATGAACGCCATCCCCGCCCACGTGGCCGGGGTGGCAGAAATCATCATGGTCGTGCCCACGCCCGCCAAAGACCGCAGCGCAGCGGGCGCGTCACACGGCGAGAAAAACCCCTTGGTGTTGGCCGCCGCCTATGTGGCCGGTGTCAGCCGCGCCTTCACCATCGGCGGCGCACAGGCCGTGGCCGCGCTGGCCTATGGCACCGCCACCGTGCCCGCGGTCGACAAAATCACCGGCCCCGGCAACGCCTATGTGGCCGCGGCCAAGCGCCGCGTGTTTGGCACGGTGGGCATCGACATGATTGCCGGGCCGTCCGAAATTTTGGTGTTGGCTGATGGCACGACGCCCGCCGACTGGGTGGCGATGGACTTGTTCAGCCAGGCCGAGCACGACGAGCTGGCGCAAAGCATTTTGTTGTGCCCCGACGCCGCCTACATCGACGCGGTGCAAGCTGCCATCGACCGGCTGCTGCCCGAGATGCCGCGCCAAGACATCATCCGCGCGTCCTTGAACGGGCGCGGTGCGCTCATCCACACCCGCAGCATGGAAGAGGCTTGCGCCATCAGCAACCGGATTGCGCCCGAGCACCTGGAGGTGTCGAGCAACGACCCGCACCGCTGGGAGCCGCTGCTGCGCCATGCAGGCGCGATCTTTTTGGGTGCCTTCACCAGCGAGAGCTTGGGCGACTATTGCGCCGGTCCGAACCACGTGCTGCCCACCTCGGGCACGGCGCGGTTTTCATCGCCACTGGGCGTGTACGACTTCCAAAAGCGCAGCAGCTTGATCGAGGTGTCCGAGGCAGGTGCGCAGGTGCTGGGCCTGACCGCCTCGGTGCTGGCGCACGGCGAGGGCCTGCAAGCCCATGCCCGGGCGGCGGAAATGCGGCTCAAACCCCGGTAATTGGTAATTGGGGTCAGATTCCAATATTGGGGGTCAGATTCCAATTAATTCACGCGTCTTGCCGACCACGGTGGGCTCGTCCGCCGCTCACCGCCACTTCGTGGCAACGAACGCTTAAGCGTTCCGACCCACCATGTTCGGCCAGCTGAAGTGGCTTGGTTGGCTGCCCTCAATTGTTCAACGCCAAAACAATTGGAATCTGACCCCAATTGATTTTGGCAGGCCAATTTCTCGACAGCGAGTGATACAAGAAAACGGCAAAACTTTGAATTTATGTATCATAAAAACGCCTGCAAGCCACGCCCCTGCTGACCACACCCTCAAAACAAGGCGTTTTGAGCATCTCCAAAAACGGCCTCTTTTGCACGACTTCAACATGAAAACAATTGGAATCTGACCCCAATTACCTTCAGGGTTGCCAGCTCAAAACTTGGTATCGGACAAGCGACCCGTAACGTATTTGTGCAGCACGCTGGCAATCAAGGTTTGATAGGGCACACCCTCTTGCAAGGCCCTGATCTGGATGTCGCTCAGGTCACCTGAAGACAGGCGGATATTGACCCGCTTGTCTTTGACGGCGGTGCTGCGGGCCGCCGCTTTGAACTTGGCCAATTCTGCTTTGCTGGCCACGGATGTGAGCGCCCCAGCCTCGTAGGCGTTGAGGATGCTTTGTTCTTCGACATCAAGTTTTTTCATCGGTCGTTCCTGGGTTCAAGTAGTCGCGTGTGGCTTTGCGGCTGGGGATGATGGTTTTGAGAAAGAAATAGTCTGCCTCTTCCACCACGGGCACCAAAAAAACGTAGCCATCGTGGGCCACGACCAGCATTTTTTGATGGGGGTATTTGGACGGGTTGGGATGCGACAGCACATCCAACAAACCATGGGCTTCGATGGCGACCACCATGGCTTCAAAACACACTTGTCGATCTTTCAACAGCGTCTCGTTTTTAGCGGGGTTCCAGCGAAAAGGCTTCATGGGGGAGATTCTAGGTTGATGTGTGCCTTTTGTCTTCAGTGGGCGCAAGAAATTCACGCCTGCTTGCCCACCATGTTCGGGCGGCTTAAGCGTGACTTCAACGCCAAAACAATTGGAATCTGACCCCAATTACCAAAAAATAACTCTAAATGACGGTATTAATGAAATTAAATGAGTAATTTATTGGTAATATCTGGCTCCATTTGTCACAGGGAGCCCGGACCATGTCCACCGTCATCAGCACGCTACCGCGCGCCAAGCCAAGCGCCGGTCAAACCAGCGGTCCTTGGTTTGCGCAGTTGCTGGCCTCAGCCGATATCCATCTCAATGGCAGCCGCCCTTGGGACATCCAAATCAAACACCCGCACACCCTGAGCCGCATCATGCGCGAAGGCAGCCTGGGCCTGGGCGAAAGCTACATGGACGGCTGGTGGGAATGCCCAGCCATCGATCAAATGATGACCCGCATGATGCGTGCCCGCCTGCACGAGCACTTGGGCACGCCGCGTGCACATCTGCACAGCTGGTTGGCGCAATGGACCAAGCGCCTGCCGGTGGGCCATTCGCGCATCGTGGGCCGGGCCCAGTACGCCTTTTCCAACCAATTGTTCGCCGCCATGCTCGACACCGGCATGAACCACGGCAGCGCTTGCTGGGACGAGGGTGCAAGCTCACTCAAAGAAGCCCAAGAAGCCAAGATGGCGCAAATTTGCCGCAAATTGAAACTGCAACCCGGTATGCGCTTGCTCGACATCGGCTGTGGCTGGGGCAGTTTCCTGCGCTACGCCGCCAAGCACCATGGCGTGCAAGCCGTGGGCCTCACCCACTCGCCAGCGCAAATGCATTCCGGTCAAAGCTTGAGCCAAAGCCTGCCGGTGCAAATTGAGGTCGCCGACTTTCGGCATTTCAACGCCGATGGCCGCAGCCGCTTTGATGTGGTGGTGTCATTGGGCCTGTTGAATACATCTGTGCAGTCCAACAACACCGCCTTTTTTGCGGCTGCGCGACGCAGCCTGAAAAAAGACGGTGTGCTGCTGTTGGAGACCATGGGCAAGAACCAGCATGGCCAATTGCTGCAAGCTTGGCTGGAAAAACACATTTTGGGACAAGCGCCTTTGCCCAGTTTGGGGGAACTCTCCGAACATGCGCAACCGCACTTTGTCATTGAAGATGTGCACAACATGGGCATCGACCATGACACCACGCTATTGGCCTGGCATCAACGGTTTGAAGCAGCCTGGCCGCAGCTGCGGTTGGCGTATGACGAACGTTTTTACAGGATGTGGCGCTACCACCTGTTGGCCAGTGCAGGCAGTTTCCGCGCACGCAGCACGCAGATTTGGCAAATGTGCATGACGCCCAAAGGCTAGGCAAGCAAAGGGGTTGATTCCATCCCAGCAAAAAAAGGCGACCGTCCCCGGCGCACAAGGCGCGCCCTTCAAACCAGGGCTATGAGCGAGGACGGTCTGAAACTGGCTATCACTTCCCTCGCCCAAAGAGTATCGGGTGCTGAGCCAGTTTCTTGAATCACTCACTTGCAGCACATGGCTCTTGATGCTGCCCTGCGACACGTTCACAGCATGCCTAGTGGCTCACTTGCAGCACACGGCGCTTGACGCTGCCCTGCGACACGTTCACAGCATGCCTAGTGGCTCACTTGCAGCACATGGCTCTTGATGCTGCCCTCAGACACGTTCACCAGTTGCCACAAGCGCTGGTGGTAGACCGCCACGCTGGGTCGGTGCGCAACAGACACCAAGGCACCGCCTTGGCGCATCACCATCAGCAGCAGGCGTTCGTAAATCACCTTCTCGGTCACCTCGTCCAAGGCACTGGTGGCCTCGTCGGCAAACACCCAACTGGGTTGCTTCAAAAACACCCGCGCCATGGCCAAGCGCTGGGCCTCGCCGCCGGACAGTTGCTGGCTCCATTGCCCCACTTGGTCAAGCTGACTGGCCAGGTTGGGCAACAAGGCTTGAACCAGGGCTTCCTTCATTTGCTCATCGGTGTAACTGCCCTCGGGATTGGGGTAGCACAGCGCATTGCGCAAATTGCCTTCGGGGAAGTAGGGCCGCTGGGGAATGAAAACCGCATTGGCGGGCAGGGCAATCGCCTCAGAAATGGCCAAGGGCTGGTGCTGCGGATCCCAGCCGCGCACATACGGCCAAATACCGGCCAGCACCCGCAGCAAGGTGGATTTGCCGCTGCCAGACGGCCCGCGAATCAAGACCGAGTCACCGGCACGCACTTGCAGCACCACATCGTCCAGCAGCACGGTGCGGTCGGGCAGGGTGATGGTGAGGGCGGCGGTTTTCAGATCGGTGGGGGTTGGCTCGTCGGCGCTGGGCGGCTGCACCACGGCGAACGAGATGGCCCGCAAGGTTTCCATTTGGGTGAAGAACACGCTCAAACGGTGGGTGGTGGCCGACCAAGCAGCCAAGCGGCTGTAGTTGTTGACGATCCAACTGAGGGACTCTTGAACTTGGCTGAAGGCCGAGGAAATTTGGATCAGCTCACCCAGTTGAATCGTGCCAGCAAAGTAGCGGGGTGCAGCCACCAAAATGGGGAACACCACCGCGGCTTGGCCATAGGCCGAGCTGAACCAGGTGTAGCGCTTTTGCACTTTCAACAGGCTCATGAAATTGCCCACCACCGCTTTGAAGCGGTGTTGCAAAGACTGGTTCTCAAATTCGGCACCGCGGTCCATGGCAATGGCTTCGCTGTATTCGCGCACCCGAATCAGGTGATGGCGGAAATGCGCTTCCAAACGCTGTTGGTTGAAATTCAAAGGCGCCATGCTGCGACCAATGAAATGACCCAAGATGCTGCCGCAAAGTGCATAAAGCACGGCCATCCAAACCATGAAGCCAGGGATGTCGATCACATAGCCCTCGGTCTCAAAGCTGAAGCCACCCGACAACATCCACAAGATACCGACAAAACTGGCCAGCGTCACCACCGCGTCCAGCAGGCCCAAACTCAGTCCCACGGTGTCCGAGGTGAATTGTTTGATGTCTTCCTGTATCCGTTGGTCCGGGTTGTCCGAGCCGTTCATGCTGTCGTGGTTTTGCAGCGATTGGCGCAACTCGATTTGGTAAAAAATATGGTGCGTGGTCCAGCGTTGCAGAAAATCTTTGGTCATCCAAGCACGCCAACGAATTTCCAGCAGTTGGGTCAGGTAAAAACGGTAGACCGCCACCACGATGAAGGCGCCCGCCAGCATGGCAAACATCTTCAACTGTTCCCAAAACACCAACTCGTCGCGGTTTTGCAAGGCGTTGTAGAAAACACGGTTCCAGTCATTGAGCATGACCAGCACATAGACCATGCCCAGGTTCAAGCCGATGCAAGCCACCAACAAGGCCCGCGCCGACCAGCGCTCTTCCGAGCGGAAATACGGCAGGGACAAAAACCACACATTGCGCAAATGGACGCGGGTTTTGCGCCACATGGCGCGGATCGGGTTGAACAATCGCATGAAGACTTAAGTTGGGTCGGGTAGGGGGGTATTTTGCACCCCGCTGGCCACATGGCCTGCTGGCACGTGCCGGGCCGCCGATTCGATGTGGCCGGTTTGGTCATCGAAGAAAAAATCGGGCTCAAACTCGCGCAAAAACTCACCCTTGGCCAAGCCGCCCAAAAACATGGCTTCGTCCACCTGGATGTTCCATTGCATCAAGGTGCGGATGGCGCGTTCATGGGCCGGGGCGCTGCGGGCCGTCACCAAGGCGGTGCGGATGCGAATGGCCGGGGTGCCCTCGGCTTGCAAGCGGTGCAAGGCCACCAGCAAGGGCTTGAACGGACCGGCCGACAGCGGTTGGCTGGCCTTGTCTTTCTCGTGCTGTTGAAACGCGCTCAGGCCTTGGGACTGAAACACCCGCTCTGCTTCATCGGAGAACAAAACGGCGTCGCCGTCAAACGCGATCCGCACTTCGTTCGGGTGCGCCTCGGAGGCATGGGCTGAATGCGGATACACCTGCGCGGCCGGTACACCCGCGTCCAGCGCGGCCCGCACATCGCTCAGGTGGGCCGATAAAAACAAATTCGCGTTCAAGGGCTTGAGATAACGCCAAGGCGGCTGCCCACGGGTGAACGAGCCCCGCTGGATGTCCAAGCCATAGTGCTGCGCCGAGCGAAACACCCGCATGCCACTGACCGGGTCGTTGCGCGACAGGATGACCACCTCGACCCGCGCCGCGCCTGGCTGGTTGAAGGCCAAGAGTTTTTTCACCAAAGAAAACGCCACACCGGGTTTGGCCGGTTCTTCCAAACGGCCAAGCTGCAAGTCCATGTAGGCGCGGTCGTCGTTTTGCTCGAAGACCTGGTTTTCTTCCTCGAAGTCGAACAGGGCGCGAGAGGAAATCGCCACTACCAATTTGCCGTCCAAGGTGCTTGCCATAGCTGCTTTCAGCGAACGAACTGGTTGAGTTGAATGATGGGCAACATGACCGCCAAGACGATCAGCATGACCACCAAGCCCATGACGACGATGAGCAAAGGTTCGAGCACCGTGGCCAATTGCATGGCGCGGCGTTGCACCTCGTTGCCCAGGTGCTCGGCGGCGTGTTGCAGCATTTGCGGCAACTGCCCGGTTTGCTCGCCCAATCGGGCGAACATGGGCAGCAAGCTGGGCAGGCGTTTGTGTTGCGCCAAGGCCGAGGCCAGTGGTGCGCCTTCGCGCACGAGTTCAATCGCCTGCATCGCGTCGTCCCGCAGCGCCATGTTCGAGAGCGTTTGCGCGGCGGTTTGCAAGGCTTTCAGCATGGGCACACCTGCGCCCACCAAGAGCGCCAAGGTGCTGGCAAAGCGGGCTGCGTTGTAGCCCAAGCTCAAGCGACCCACCAGCGGCAAGCGCAACCAAGCGTTGTCAAACTGTTGGCGAAACGTGGGCTGGCGCAAGGCCAGGCGCAACACCACCGTGCCTGCCACGATCAACAACAGCAGCCACAGCCACAGCGCTTGCACCCATTGGCTGATGGCCAGCATGGCCACGGTCAGCCACGGCAGGCTGCGCTGGGTGCTGGTGAACACCTCGGCCACTTGCGGCACCACATAGGCGAGCAAAAACAGCACGATGAGCAAGGCCACGCCACTCACAATGGCCGGGTAGAGCGATGCCGCCAACAACTTGCTGCGCATGGTGTGCGCAGCTTCCATGTCGTTGGCCAATTGCGCCAACACCTGGCTCAAGCGGCCGCTTTGCTCACCCGAGGCAATCACCGCCACATAGAGCGCGTCGAACTCGCGCGGGTGCATGGCCAGCGCTTGGGCCAGCGGCGCACCCGCGTTCACCTCGGCTCGCAGCTGCGCCACCAAATCGCGTTGGGCGGGTGTGGCGGCTTCTTCGCTGAGCGCAGTGAGGGCGCGTTCCAGTGGCAAACCAGCGGCCACCAAACTGGCCAGCTGGCGCGTCCAGACCACCACATCGGTGCGGCTGAACACACGGGCAGTCCACAGCACGATGTCGCCCGGGCGAGCTTTGGGTGCCGCCACCGGCAACACTTTCAAAGGCACCAAGGCTTGGCTGCGCAACTGGCTGCGGGCCGCGCGTTCCGAATCGGCTTCCACCACACCTTGCTCGGTGTGGCCTTGGGCGTTGAGGGCGGCGTAGCTGTAGGCGGGCATGTCGCTCAGTCGCGCGTCACGCGCAACAACTCTTCAGCCGAGGTGATACCCGCATCCACCAAGCGCTGGCCATCGTCACGCAAGCTGCGCATGCCGTTGCCTTGCGCCGCGTCTCGCAGTGCGGCCTCGCTGGCCTTGTCATGAATCAGACTGCGCAGGCTGTCATTCGTGCTGAGCAATTCAAAAATACCGGTGCGACCTTGGTAGCCGGTTTGGCCGCAGTGGCTGCAGCCTTTTCCTTGGCAATGCCCACACCGCTTGCGCACCAAGCGCTGCGCCAACACGCCAAGCAGTGACGAGCTGAGCAAGAAGGGTTCGATGCCCATGTCGGTGAGTCGGGTGACCGCGCTCACCGCGTCGTTGGTGTGCAAGGTGGCCAAGACCAAATGCCCGGTCAGCGACGCTTGGATGGCGATTTGCGCGGTTTCGTGGTCCCGAATTTCGCCAATCATGATGATGTCCGGGTCTTGCCGCAGGATGGCCCGCAGGGCTTTGGCAAAGTCCAGGTCAATCTTGGGGTTCACTTGGGTTTGGCCAATGCCCGACAACTCGTACTCGATGGGGTCTTCCACCGTCATGATGTTGAAGCGGGCGGCGTCCAGCTGTTGCAGCGCGGCGTACAGCGTGGTGGTTTTGCCCGAGCCGGTGGGGCCGGTGACCAAGACAATGCCGTGTGGCTGCGACAGCAACTGCGTGAAGCCTTGTAGCGTGTGGCCTTGCATGCCCACGGCTTCCAAGGTGAGGCGGCTTTCGCTTTTGTCCAGCAAGCGCAGCACCGCACGTTCGCCGTGGGCGCTGGGCAAGGTGGACACCCGCACATCAATCGCGCGTTGCCCCAAACGCAAAGAAATGCGGCCGTCTTGCGGCAAACGCTTTTCGGCGATGTCAAGGTCGGCCATGATTTTCAAACGCGAAATCAGCGCGGCGTGCAAAGCGCGGTTTGGGCTGACCACTTCGCGCAGCGTGCCATCGATGCGAAAACGCACACTGCTGTGGCGCTCGTAGGGCTCGATGTGGATGTCGCTGGCGCCGTCTCGCGCGGCTTGCATCAGCAAGGCATTGAGCATGCGGATGATGGGCGCGTCTGCCGAGGCTTCCAGCAAATCTTCCACGGCGGGCAGCTCTTGCATCATGCGGCTCAGGTCGGCTTCGCCTTCCACCTCGCTCATCACCAAGGCCGCGCTCGATTCCGCGCCTGCATAACTGGCCCCAATGCGTTGCAGCAGCGTGGCCGCGTCCACATGGGCGAAGCGGTCCACCGGGTGGCAGCGCAGCACCTCGCTCCAAGCCCCGGCGTGCGGCGCGTCCGCATGCCAAAGCGTCAGGTGCCGACCATCGTCCTCCAGCAACAACTGGTGGGCGCGGGCGAAGGCGTAGGGCAGCGGGTGGCGCATGGTCAGTTGGCCGGTGCGCTGTCTTTGCGCGGGAAGGGCGGCAGCACCTGGTCGTTGGGCACCGGCAGCACCGGTGTTTCAGGTTTGTCAGCGTCTTTTTGCAGGCCTTGCATTTGCTCGTAGCGGCCGCTGCTCAGGACTTCTGCGCTGTTGTCGTCGCGCACCACCACCGGGCGCAAGAAGATCATCAGGTTGGTTTTGTTGCGGCTGCGGCTTTCATTGCGAAACAAATTGCCAAAGAAGGGCATGTCGCCCAAGCCGGGCACTTGCTGGCGGCTGTCTTCGTAGTTGTCAGAGAGCAAACCACCCAGCACCACCACCGCGCCATCGGCGACCAAGATGTTGGATTCGATGGAGCGTTTGTTGGTGACCAGCCCGTCGATGTCTTTGCGCGAGCTGTTGACGCTGGACACCTCTTGGTAAATGGTCAGCTTCACCGTGCCGGTATCGCTGATTTGCGGTTTCACTTTCAGAGTCAAGCCCACGTCTTTGCGCTCCACGGTTTGAAACGGATTGACCGAGCCGCTGTTGCTGTTGTTGCTGGTGTATTGGCCGGTGACGAAGGGCACGTTTTGACCGACAACGATCTTGGCTTCTTCGTTGTCCAAGGTCAGCAAAGAGGGCCGCGACAAGATGTTGCTGCCGCCATTGGTTTGCAAGAAGTTGGCCAGCGAGGTCATGATGTACCTGCCGTCAATTTTGCGGGCGCTGCCAATGTTGAGACCTTGCGACACACCGGCTGTGCTGGGGTTGCTGCTGAGCGACAGCAAATTGTTGGTGGCGAAATTGGTGCCCAACACACCCACATTGGCGGCGCTGCTGCTGCCCATCAGGTTTTGCCACTGAATGCCAAATTGAGATTCTTTCGCCGAGTCCACTTCCACAATCAAACTCTCCACCAGCACTTGGGCACGGCGTTGATCGAGCGAATCGATAACCGCCCGCAGCTGGCGGTATTGCGGCTCGGGGGCGGAAATGATGAGCGAGTTGGTGGCGGCATCGGCCTGGATTTGCCCGCCGGTGCTGGGCAGGTTGGACAAAGTGCTGGCGCTGGCGCTGGCGTTGCCACCAGTGGGGGCTGCTGTGGGTGTGGGTGTGAGGCTGCTACTGCCCGTGTTGGCGCTCATGGCAGCGCGCAAGGTGTTGGCCAGCTTGGTGGCGTCGGCATTTTTCAAATACACCACATGGATGTTGCCGTTGGCCAGTTCGCTGCCCGGGCGGTCCAATTTTTCAATCAAAGAGCGCACTTGCGCTTGCTTGGCCGGGTTGGCCGAGCGCACGATGATGGCGTTGCTGCGGGCCTCGGCCAAGATGCTGGTTTTGTAGCCGGTGTCGGCTTGGCCTGCCGCAGCGGCTGCGCCACCCGTCTCCACCAAACGGGACAGCAGCGCGGCCATGTCACTGGCGATGGCGTGTTTGAGGGGTATCACTTCCACATCGGTGGCATTGGCCACGTCCAGCGCCGCGATGATTTTGCCCAAGCGTTGCAGGTTGTCGGCGTAGTCGGTGATGACCAGTGCGTTCGAACCTGGCGTCACATTGATGGTGTTGTTCGGGCTGATGAGCGGGCGCAACACGGCAACCAAATTGTTGGCGTTCTCGTGGTTGAGCTTGAAGATTTGCGTCATCACCTGCGCGTTGTTCGGTGTGCCTTTGGCCACCACCGCGTCTTGGCCGCCTTGCAATTTCGCTTCGGCCTCGGGCACCACCTTGAACAAGCCCTGGGTTTCAATCACCGCAAAGCCCTGCAAACGCAGCACCGCTAAAAATTGGTTCCAGGCCACTTGCGCCGACACCGGTTTCTCGGTGCTGAGGGTGATGGTGCCTTTCACACGCGGGTCAACCACCAAGCTGCGCTTGGTCAAACCGGCCAAGGTGCGGGCCACGGCTTCAATCTCGGCATTCACAAAATTCAAGGTGATGGGCGCTGCGGCTGGTTTGGTTTGCGCCCAAACGGGGGCGCTCAAACCCATGCTGGCCATCAGCAAACAAGCGATCGTGGTGTGTCGGTTCAACATGCTCATCCCCATCTCAAAACAGTGCGGTTGCCCACGCGCTGACCCAGCACGCCCAGCAAATTGGCCAGCGCGGTTTCATGGCCGGTGTTGGCCCGCGCTTCGCCTTCAAAAGAAAAACCGCGTGCGCCAAAAGCGCCGCGTCCTTGCATCAACAACTGGCCTTCGGTGGTGGCCAGCACCAAGCTGGGCTGCGCCCCGCCTTGCAAACGCAGGCTGTAACTGCCCAAGGGCTTGACCGTGGACAAGCCCGACGACAAGCCTTGCAGTTGCAATTGGGCGCTGCCTTCCAACACCGCTTGGGGCTGCTGACCGCGCCAAGTCCAACTGAGTTGTTGGCTTTGCAACTGCAACACGCCGTTCAAGGCCAAGGTGTTCCAAGGCGCTCCCAAGCCCGACAGCCATTGTGCAGGCCAGACACTGCGCGGCGACACCAGCGACACCTGCAGGCCCAGCCAGACCGGTTGCAACTGCAACAACACCGGCTGTGGTGTGCAGCAAGCTGCGTTCAGCCTGAGTTGCAAGCCGTTCCACTGCGGGCGCAGTTGCCAATGCAAACGCTGGGGCAAGGCCAAGGCGTCTTGACCACCGGGCCCACTGGTCAGCACCCATTGGGCGTGGCCCTGCCACACCGTGCCTTGCGCGTCGCGCAGCTGCACATGGCCACGGCTGGCGGCGTTCACACCGCTTGCCAGCCATTGCGCGGGCGCGTGCAAGACCACCGCCAGCAGCAAGCCCAGCGCCATGCCCCAGGAGGAAAAGCGGGCGGTCTTCATGGTTTGTTGGGCAGTGCGAACACCAACTGCCCCTCCCAGCCTGCGGGTTTGAAATGCGTGTGCGCCTCTTGCACTTTGGCATGGGCTTGGCTGCGGGCCTGCGTCAGCAGCTCAGCCAAAGCCTGTGGGCTGAGGGCTTTGAAGTCGAGCGTGACACGTTCGCCTTGGCGGTTGAATTTGACTTGGCCGCCCAAGGCTTGGGCCATTTGTTGCAGGCTTTGCGCGGCTTGCTCGGGGCTGATGCGGGTTTGCTGGCGCAGTTGCTGGGCTTGTTGTTGCAAGGCTTGCATCTGCGCGGTTTGTTGCGCCAAGCGAGCACGTTGCGCGTCACTCGAGCGCAGCACCTGCAATGCAGGCGACACCGCCCATTGCCACACGACAAACACCAACACCAAACCCAGCGCCCATTGGATGCCGATTTGTTCGCGCGGGCTGCGTTGTGACAACCAAGTGTGCCAGGCGTTCATGGCTTGGCCTCGGTGCGCAACACGGCTTGGTTGCCGTCCATGCGGAATTGGTAGCCCAACTCGGGCCAAGGCACTTGCGACAGTGTTTGCAAGGTGTTGGCAGGCACATCGGTCAGGCGCAACTCACCCAAGCGGTAGTCGAGTTTGGCGGGGGGCGTGTGGTCGGGCCAATGCGCCGACAAGGTTTGCAACATGGCATCCAGGTCGGCGGTTTGCGGCAGGCCTGCGCCTTGTTGCAGTGCCTGCACCTCGCGTTGCATTTGCAGCGGGGCATCCACCACCACCGTCACTTTGGGGAAGCTGTCTTTCAAAATGTGCGTCAATGCCGCTTGTTGTTGGCTGAGGGCGGCTTGCTCGCGCCAAGCCCACGCATTCAAGCCGACGAGTTGCACCAGCACCAAGGCTAAGAAACCACGCCGAACGCTGTGCCATTCGGGGCCGTGCCACAGGCTGCGCCAAGCGTGTTGCAACCAGCGTTGGCCGCGCAAGCGGCTGTTTTGCGCCCACTCGCCTTGCGCCATGTTCCATTCCGAAGACGCGGCTTGCAACCAGCGTTGCTGCACGGTTTGAAGCTGGGCAGGCTGTTCGCTCCAGCGGTTGGCGTGTTCGGCCACCGAGGGCTCGGCCCACACAGTGGCATTGGAGAAATTGGCCACTGGGGTCGCAGCCGTGGCTTGGGGCGGCAAACGCCACACCGTGTCGGCTTGAGAAAGCAGGGCTTGCAGCTGGCCGTTGTCGTTCAGCAAATGCAAAGCAGGCGCATCGCTGGTTTGCAATTCAGGCACCAAGCGTTGCACCCGCACACCAGCGGCTTGCAAGGACGCCAGCGCTTGGCGCAACCAGCTTTTGGCACAGGCTAACACCAACACTTGGCCACCTTGGCGCAGGGCTTTGCCCGAAGCCGGCGACAACACCAAATGCATGTCTTGTGGGTCTTGCAGCAACTGTTCTTCCAACAGGCTTTCCAACACGGCGTTGCTGCGTTGGCCGACGCTGGGTGGCAGGTTCACTGTGTGCCAAGAAAGCACTTGCCAAGGCACCACGGCCACCACCTCGCCGCTGCTGTGCGGCAGTTGTGGGGCCGAGGCTTGGCCACTGCCCGACACACTCAAGCCATCGGCGCTGACCACAAACTCGAAAGTGGTGTTTGGATGGGGGGGCAAGTGGATGATCAGCATGGCGGCTCGATTGTAGAGAGGCACCCTGGTTCGCCCAGCAATGGCCGCACTTCGCGCCAAACCGTTTTGGTCTCCACGCCATCGCGCACCACCAAGGCGCGTTGCAGCACGCTCACTTCGTTTTGCCGCAACTGGCCCACCACCTCGAAATAGCGGGTGTTGACACTGTGTCGGCTGTCGCTCAAACCGAGTGTGTCTGCACCCATGCGGCTGCGCAGGTTTTCCAAATTCTCAAACGGTTGCTTGTTGCGCTCGCGCACCCAGTTTTGCGCGGCGGCCAAGTTCAAACCCGGCACACTGGCCGACAGCACCTCGGCGCTGGCGGTGTTGATGTTCACCGGCGTGGCGCTGGGCAAGACCGTGATGTAGGGCGACAAACGCGCCAAACTGCGCGGGCTGATGCCCAGCCAGCCGAGTTGTTCCAAGCGCTGAGGTGGCAGCGGCGCATTCAGCTTGGGGGTGGTTTGCAGCGCCGCCTCCAAAGCCTTGGCCCAAGCCAGCAACTCGGCCTCGGGCAGGTTCAAGAGTTGGTACAGCCGCGCAAAACTGCGCAACTCTGCGCTGTTCAAGCTGCCGCCTGTCACCAAATTGGCCACATTCAAACGCGCTTGCATGTCGCTGATGCGCCCCGACAAAAACACCTGCTCGGCCAAGCCATCGCGCAGCGTGAGCGTGCCGCCCGGTGCAGCGGCCAAAAAACTCGACAAACGCGCTTCGCGCAAAGGCGTGGCCCACGGCTCGGCCAAGTGGTCGGTGTTGCCGGATCGGCCGTCTTCGCGCAGCACCACCCGCGACCAATCTTGAGCACCCACCAACAGCCAATGCGCTTGTTGCGCGTCGCGTTCGGCGGTTTCCACCGACAGGGTGCGCCACTGTTGCCACAGCGCAGACGAGGCCAGCACGGCAATCAAGGCCACCGTGAGCAAAGCCATCAGCAGGGCTGCACCCTTTTGCGTGCGCGTTCGATTCGCAGGCTGTCCCTGGGTCGCAGCCGATGGCTTGGACCTGCATGAGATGGCTGGCAGGGTGGGCTTCATCTATTGCCTGCCCCACCCCGATTCGGGTTGAAGTCGGGCCGCACCCAGTCGAGGGTGAGGGCCCCTTGATCCATGCTGTTGTTGGTGTTCGCCTTGTTTGTGTTGCTGTTGCCGGTGTCGAGTTGCAGCACCATGCGAATCGCGTCGGGTGTTTTCAGCAGCGCTTGGGTTTGTTGGCCATCGCTGCTGAGCGGGTTGGCCCAAGCGTTGTCCCGCAAATAAAACACCTGCCAACTGCCCGCGGGCATCAGCTTGGCCTCTTGTTGCAGGGCTTGGCTGCTGGGGTTTTGGCCCCATTGCGCGGCCTCGCTCCAGGCTTGATCGATTTGTGCGCGGTTGCCCAAATCAGCTGATTGCCAGCGACGCCATTGGCCATCCCGCACGGTCCACGCCGTCACTTGCAAGCCCGCATCTTGGCCCTGCGGCAGCGGCGTGCTGCTGCGACGCAGCAAGCGCATCAACCGGCCGTCCCAAGACAGCGAACTGCCTCCCAAGACACCGGGCAGGGTTTGCATGGCTAGCAAATCGGCACGCCATTGCGACAAACCCATTTGCGCGGCAGCCACGCTGTCGATGCGGGCCTGGGTGCTGTCGCGGGTGCGCATCATGGTGTCCAGGCCGCGCCAACTCAGCACCGCCAGCACCGCCATCAAGGCCAAACCAACCAAGAGTTCCACCAAGGTGAAGCCGGATTGTTTGAAAGAAGCGTTGCTGGGCTTTGCCGCCAACGCCCATGCGGCTGGCTTGTTGGCGCATGCTGGGGGCTGTGGGTTTGAAGGGGGCTTGTGCATCTTAAAAACGCCCTAGCACCGTGGTGATGCGCAGCACCGGGGTTTGCGCGTCCATCACTTGCGCATCCACGCGCCTGAATGAAGGGTTGGGCGTGGTCGCCACCGTGAGCACCACCTTGAATTTGAATTGCGCTTGCGTGCAGTCCAGGCTTTGCTCGCCCACGTTGGCGAACTGCGGCGAAACGCGCAACTGGTGCAAGGCGTTGTCGGCACACACCTGCGCCAACAACACCTGCCATTGGCGCTGGGCATTGCCGGTCATGCTGGAAGCGGCCCGCAGACCCGCCATCAGGCTGATGGACAAAATGGCCAGCGCCACCAACACCTCGATCAGCGTGAAGCCCCAAGTCTGCACGCTTGAGGTGAGAGGGCGCAGGCCTCTTCCATGGCGCGCCGCTGGTGGCATGACGCGAGCTTGCGGGGTCATGGTTGCACCTTGAAGGCTTGCACACCATCGCTTTTCAGCAGCAAGCTGCTGCCATTGAGCATCAGCTGAAACTGCATGGCCGCTTGCACCGGCTCGGCGCTGATCACCCATTCGGCGGGCTGCACCTGGGTGCCGGGGTGCAGCCAGGTCATGGTTTGCTGCGGCGGGCCTTGCAGCGGCAGGCTGCGCAGCGTGAAGCCTTGCGCATCACTGCGCCACACCATGGGCGTGCTGCGGCTGCGGGCTTGGGCTTTGGCGTTTTCCAACACCGCCACCAAGCGGTCGGCTTCTTGGTTGAGTTTTTGTTGCGGGGTATCGCGCAAGCTCAGCACCACCAAGCTGCTGCCAATGGCCACCAAGGCCATCACCACCAGCAACTCGATCAGCGTGAAGCCTTGTTGGCGGCGCATGAAGCGTCAGCGCAAGGGCCGTGTCATTCCCAGCTGCCGATATCGGCGTTTTTGCCTTCGCCACCGGCTTGGCCATCCGCGCCAAAGGACAGCACATCCACCTCGCCTTTGAGGCCTGGGTTCATGAACTGGTAGGGGCGGCCCCAGGGGTCGTTGGGCAGTTTGTCTAGATAGGGCTTCCAATTGGTGGGGATGGTGTCCACGGTGGGCTTGGCCACCAACGCCGCCAGGCCTTGCTCTGCGCTGGGGTACTGCTGGTTGTCCAAGCGGTACAGCTTCAAGGCTTGCATCAGGTTGTTCACATCGGTGCGGGCGGCGGTGGCGCGGGCATCATCGGCGCGGTTCAACACATTCGGCACGATCAGCGCAGCCAAGACGCCAATGATGACCAGCACCACCATCAACTCGATCAGCGTGAAGCCGCGCTGAAGCGTCGTGATGCGTGGTTTGGAAGTGGCTTGAGCGGCGTGGGTCATGGTGTTTTTCGCATGAGAGAGACAGCCTGCATGATAATGCGCCGATGCGTCAATCCATCGCCTCTTCCCACTCTTCAGCGCTGCCCGTTTGGGCTGCGCCCGCTGCAAGTTTTTTGGTGTGGGCGGCTGCCACCGCCTCTTTGGTGGCCTGGGGTTTGGCGTTTTGGCCGGGCGATGGCCGACCCTTGGCCAACAGTGTGTCCATGGAGACCGCCAGCAACCGAACAGGTGTCAGCAACGCGAACATGCCAGCAGCTGGCAAGGGCATAGCGGCAAACACATCCAGCTTGGGTTCCGCTAACAGCAGTGCAGACACATCAACAGCAGATTTAGGCAAGGTTTTGGGAGCCAGCACCGCAGTCCAAGTAGAACCCGCCGCCCCCAGCTTGGTCAGTCGCTTGGCCTTGCTGGGCATTGCCAAACGCGGCAAAGAATTTTCAGCACTCATCGCCGTGGACGGCCAAGCCGCCAAGCCCTTTGCCAAAGGCGCCGAAGTGTTGCCCGGCTTGGTCTTGCAAAACGTGAGCTTGCAACAAGCCAGCTTGGGCGCCAGCATCAGCAGCCCAGCACAAATTCAGTTGGACATGCCCAAGCGGGCCGAGCCTGCCAGGGGTATGGTGCAGTGATGCGATCTTTGATGCAAAATTGCATCAAATAAGCAGCAGGAGGACCCCATGCGAACCACTGTCACGATTGATGATGCGCTCTATGAACAAGCGCTGGCGTTGGCTGACCCATCAATGAACAAGGCAGATTTGCTGAAAGAAGCCATCCATACGTTCATACGGGTTCAGGCCGCCAAACGCTTGGCCGCACTGGGCGCTACCAGTCCTGAGATCAAGGACATCCCTCGCCGCAAATCACGGCCCTCATGACATTCGTTTTGGTGGACACCTCTGTTTGGGTGGATCACTTTCGCTCCGGTCATTCCCATTTGGCGCATTTGCTGGCGCAAGATCAGGTTTTGATGCATCCGATGGTGCTGGGCGAAATAGCTTGTGGCACCCCGCCTGATCGACTTTTGACGCTCAAAAACCTTTCGCTTTTGCGACCAATGCAGGTGGCCACGGCGGATGAAGCCATTCGGTTCGTGGAAACCGAGCAACTCTTTGGACAGGGATGTGGTTTGGTGGATATGTTGCTGCTGGCCTCCACGATCATCACCCCCGGTGCGCAACTCTGGAGTTTGGATAAGCGCTTGTCAGCGTTGGCTGAGCGGTTTGGTGTGATCTACCAGCCTGATTTGTAGTTTTTTCCCGCAGGCTTGGGCGTAACGGCGCAGTGTTTTCAAGGAAGGCGAATAGTCCTCTTTGATCAAACTCGATTCAATGCGAGCCAACACGGGTTGGCTCACGCCCATGCGCAAAGCGACATCTGCTTGCGTCAATCCAGCCTCTTTTCTGGCAGCCAATAACGCCTTGAGTTGATCAAACTCTTCCGCAAGATCAGCGTAGGTTTGTTTGAACTCCGGATCCTTCGCGGACTTCTTGGCGGCTGATTTCTGAGGGCTGAAGGGAATCGGCTTGAATGTGCTGTCTTTAGAAGTTTTCATCTTGCACTACTTTCAGTCTACAAACAGTCCGCGTCCCATGGCTCGTGTGTATGGCAAGCCAAGATCAGGGCCAGAAATTTGCATTTGCTCGGTGATCCTCAAAAAACTGGCATAAATGCCTTTGGGCCAGGCCTCAATGGTTTTCTGAACTTTTTGATTAAAGAAGAAAAGTTTGTATTGCAAATTATAGCCTCTAAGCTATGGCTGTTGTGTTTAAAAAACCCACCTCGTTGCCGAGGTGGGTTCGCGTTTCAAACCTCAAACTGGCTGGTGCCAGCCACGAGATTAGAAGTTGTGGCGCAGTCCCAAGGCGCTGATGGCTGAACTGAACTCGTTACCAGCATCTGTGCCGCCATCGAGCTTTTGTTTGCCATAAGCCACATAGGCGGTGGTGCGTTTGCTCAGGTCATAGGTGAGCAGCAATTTTTGGCCTGAAATATTGAAATTATTTTTATGTTTAAGGGATGAAACAACAATACTTGGATCTCTCGTGTGCTCTGCTTTGGAATACAGATACCCCACATTAACTTGTTCAACGATAGGTACTTTGACGCCAATCACGCTCATTTCGAGCTTGGCTTTGGTGTCTTTCACTTTTTCGGTGGCCATCCCGCCCACAAGTTTGAAAATACCAAAGTTGTAGGAGCCTGCCAAAGCGCTTGAATCACGTGTCTCGCCCCCGTTTGCACTTCGGTAAAGAATGTGGTTCAAACCGTTGATCCCACCAACAGTAAGCTGTGCGGATGTGCCTTTGATTGTTGGTGACAACGTAAAGATTGTTTTGTCAATTCCATTTGTGCCAGTGGCACTGGCTGCAAAAATTCCAGATGCGAGCATCTTTTCTGAGTGCATTGCATAACTGACAAAGAATTTCTGACCATCGGTGAAGATGGCGTGTGCACCTTGGCTTTCGCCTTGTGTACTGTCAGAAAAACCTTTTTGCACCTGAATGAACAAGCCAGGGGTCAGGCTGGGCAGGCTGTAAGTGATGGTGTTGTTGTTGGGTTCAGGTGCCAGGCCGGACAAGCCTGTGCCACTTCGCCCAGCACCTGCAAAACCAGGTGTGGCAGACAACTGTGTGGGATCGATGGCCGCCACGGCAGTGAACAAGGGACGCCATTGGCGACCCAGCTTGACTTTGCCAAATGCGCCTTCCAAGCCGACATGAGAAAGGTAATTGACAGGGGTGCTCGAATCTGAATCTGGCCCGACATATTTCAATGACATCTCGTATGTGGCCTTGAGGCCATCTTCTAAATCTTCTGACCCGGAAAATGACAATGAACTGTAATTGGACAGCGTCGAGGCCGCTCTGTTCACGCTGTCAGTACCTGAAATAGGGGCGGTTGCTGACTTGGGGTTGGTTTTGGTTTCAAACTTCTCGTAGGACTGATCCACCGTGCCTTTGATCAGTACCTGGGCAGAAGCAGTGGCACAAAACGCAGACAGTGCCAGCAATGCGATGCTGTTTTTTTTGAATTTAGATTGACTCATGTTGATCTCCAAGAAAAAAACCCACCAAGTTGCCGAGGTGGGTTTGTGATGAACTAACTTGATCTGGTTTGACTCAGACTGGGTTTAAAAGTCGTGGCGAATGCCAATGGAATTGACCGAGACAGAAGCCGCCGTTTTGTTTTCGTCAGTCACTTTGTTTTGGAAGTAAGCCATGGTGCGCTTGCTCAGGTTGTATTTGGCTGTCAACTCATAAGCTGATGCATCGCCTTTTTCAGAATAGCTGGCGATCAATGTGGCTGCACCCAGCGGAGCGCTGATACCAAAGCCAGTGGCATCTTTTTCGCCAGATTGCGTCAATGAGCTGATGAACACCTTGGCCATGCCAAAGTCATAGGAAGCCCCCAAGCCGTTGACAGCTTTATCCCCTTTGTTTGTGTTTGATGCATAAGAGGCACTGAATGCACCTGTGGTGTAGCTCAGGCTGTAACCGGAAGATATGCCCCAATTCTTTTTGAGTGTGCCGTCTTCTTTGTTTTCACGGGTTGTTTGGTCATTGGCTTGCAACGACACTGTGACGCCAGAGAAATTGGGTGAGGTGTAGGTCACCGAACCATTTGCCTGCAAGCCTGAGCCATTGGCCAGGTTGGAAGAATTGGCCGCGCCGCCAGCTGCGTCGTTGCCCCAAGTGGCCAAAGCCAAGGGGGTGAATTGCTTGCCAATTTTCAAAGTGCCAAAGTCGCCACCCAGTCCAACGTAAGAGTTGTAATTGGTCAATCCGGTGCCGCCGGTGTTGTGGTCTTGCAAGAATGCATAGTTGAAATCGGCTTTCAGACCATTGCCTAAGTCTTCCACACCGCCCAAACGAAACTCGGAACCACCGTTGGTTCCGCCACCAAGACCTTTTTTGGCACCGTCCATGGTGTAGGTGGATTCCATCACGCCGGTGAGTGTCACTTGAGCGAAAGTGACGCCAAATGACAACAAAGATGCTACTGCAACGAGGGTTTTTTAATTATTATGAATCATTAATGTTAATATTTATTGACTTTCAAAATCTTTGACCACCTTTGGATATAAGACCATGCAGCCTCAAACCGTTAACTATTCAATTAAACATATTCAAGCATCTGTGCCTATAAATACCCCAAACTTGGCCGCCGATGTATTCAATTGGATGCCTGGGCCATTTAAAAGTGCGAAAGTACATATTCCATCTAAAGAATTTAATTTAAATAAATCTTTATTCAAAGACCATGTAGCCTTAAATAACTCTAATATGGACAACACCCTGCCGGGTGAATTTGTGGGCATTCAAGAGGTCATTTCCATCATCTTGGCGCAAGAAAAGCACAAGGTTTCGCGCAACGAGGTGACCGAAGGCACCTACCGCATGACCAAAGTGAGGCTAGAAACCAACATTGCCGAATTTTTTGCATTCACCGATTTGCGTCGCATCAACACCGCCAGCATCCAGCAGTTCATCGATTTTTTGTCCGACAAGGAGCTGTCCACCCCCACCATCGTCGGCTACATCGCGCAGCTGCGCAAAGTGCTGCGCTATTTGGTGGAGAAAGACATCATCCAGCAGATGCCCTTGTTCCCCAAAATGAAGGTGACGCAAAAGCCGCGCGGCGCCTTCACCGTCACCGAGTACGCCGCCGTGCTGCGCCAGGCCAAGGTGCTGCGTAACCATGTGTTTGTGTGGAACAAGCCCGACACCCGGTTTCACATCAAGCCGATCTACCGCAGAATGCCGCTCGAGATGAACTGGCTGATTCGCTTCATGGTCTACACGTTTTTGCGCCCCGGCGACATTCGACAGCTGAAAAACAAACACATCGAAATCATCTCCGGCAAGTTCAACTACCTGCGGCTCACACCGCCTGAAATCAAACGCCACAAGGCACCCACGGTCAGCCTGCCGCAGGCGGTGAACATTTACAAAACCGTGCTGAAACACCACACCGCGCAAGGCTTTGGCGGCCCCGAGGACTATGTGTTTTTTCCGGAAGAAAAAAACCGTTTGCGCGCCCTGAACACCATCGGCTGGCTGTTCAACTGGATCATGAATTCCCTGGGTTTGAAGGCCGGGCCGCATGGCGCGGACCGCAGCTTTTACAGCCTGCGCCACACTGCCATCACCTTCCGCCTCATCTTCGGCGGCAACATCGACCTGCTGACACTGGCCCGCAACGCCCGTACCTCGGTGGAAATGATCGAGAAGTTCTACGCCTCCACCTTGTCCGCCGAAATGAACATTCAGTTGCTGCACAGCAAAAGAAGGTCTTAGCGCACATGGAATGAGTGCAGGGGTCACACCCTGAATCGCCCCCAAATTTCAACAATCAATCTCCAAACGGAGATTGACCATGCCCACCATCAGCAGCTTTTACGGCATCCTGATCAGGATGTATTTCAATGACCACGAGCCCGCGCATTTCCATGTCCAATATGCAGAATTCAAGGCCACGGTGCACATCCAAAGCTTGACCGTCGCCACCGGCGAATTGCCCCGCAGGGCCGAGGAGTTGGTGTTAGATTGGGCAGAATTGCACGCGATGCCTTGCTTCAAAATTGGAAAAGATGCCAAAGCAAACTGGCACCCCAAGCCATTCCGCCCTTGAAATGAAAGCCTGCCATGGAACCAGATGTCATTCACGTTCAAGCCTTGCCGCACTGGGCCTTGCAGGTCGAGTTTGCTGACGGCACTTCGGGTAATGTGCAATTCCAGAAAAGTCACTTCACGGGTGTGTTTAAAGCCTTGTTAGACCCGGAAATTTTCAACCGCGTCCATGTTGAAGGTGGCGCGGTCACGTGGCCCGGCAACGTGGATTTGGCCCCAGACGCCATGTACCAAGCCATCAAAACCCACGGCGAGTGGGTTCTGAGTTAATCATTGCCGCAAAAACAGCTTGTAAACCGGGTTGTCAGTCTCATCCACGTGGGGGTAGCCCACGGTTTGCAAAAACTTCTCGAAGCTGGCGTTGTCTTTCTCTGGCACTTGCAGGCCCACCAAAATCCGGCCGTAGTCGGCGCCTTGGTTGCGGTAGTGGAACAAGCTGATGTTCCAGCCGGGGCGCATGGCCGATAAAAACTTCATCAAGGCGCCGGGCCGCTCGGGGAACACGAAGCGCAGCAAGCGTTCGTTGTGCGCCAGTGCAGAATGCCCGCCCACCATGTGCCGCATGTGCTCTTGCGCCAAATCGTCGTGCGTCAAGTCCAGCGCTTCAAAACCATGTTTTTTCAAGTGCAAGGCGATCTTGCTGCTTTGCCCCGGGCCGCTGGTGGTCATGCCGACAAACACATGGGCTTTGGCTGAATCACTGATGCGGTAATTGAACTCGGTGATCGAGCGCGGGGACTTGCTGCCGCCAAAGGTGGGCAAGTCGCCCAACAACCCGCAAAACCGTTTGAAGCTGCCGCGCTCTTCGGGGATGGTGACGGCAAACAAAGCCTCGCGTTCTTCGCCCACTTCGGCACGCTCGGCCACAAAGCGCAGCCGGTCGAAATTCATGTTCGCGCCACACAAAATGGCCGCATAAGTTTCGCCATGGGTTTTGTGTTGCGCCACATATTTCTTCAGGGCGGCCACGGCCATGGCCCCCGAGGGCTCGACGATGCTGCGGGTATCGACAAACACGTCTTTGATGGCCGCGCACACGGCGTCGGTATCGACGCTGATGTACTCGTCCACCAGGTGCTTGGCCACGCGGAAGGTTTCCTCGCCCACCAATTTCACGGCGGTGCCATCGGCGAACAAACCCACATCAGACAAGGCCACGCGTTTGCCCGCTGTCACCGACTGCAGCATGGCGTCGGAGTCGTCCATTTGCACGCCAATCACTTTGATGTCGGGGCGCACCGCCTTGATGTAATTGGCCACGCCGCTGATGAGGCCGCCGCCGCCAATCGCCACGAACACGGCGTGCAGAGGGCCTTGGTGCTGCCTGAGCATTTCCATGGCGATGGTGCCTTGGCCCGCAATCACCTCGGGGTCGTCAAACGGGTGGATGAAGCTCAGGCCTTGCTTGTTGCCCAGCTTCACCGCGTGGGCGTAGGCATCGGAATAGCTGTCGCCGTGCAACACCACCTCGCCACCCAGCGCCTTCACCGCGTCGATTTTCAAAGCGGGTGTGGTGACCGGCATGACGATGATGGCGCGTGTGCCCAGCTTGCGCGCGCCCAGCGCCACGCCTTGCGCATGGTTGCCAGCAGACGCACAAATGACGCCTTTGTGCAGTTGCGCGGCGCTCAGTTGCGCCATCTTGTTGTAGGCCCCGCGCAGCTTGAAGCTGAACACCGGTTGCTGGTCTTCGCGCTTCAACAGCACCTGGTTTTTCAGGCGTTTGCTGAGGATGGGCGCGACATCCAAATCGGTTTCCTTGGCCACGTCATAGACCTTGGCGGTCAGGATTTTCTTCAGGTAGTCGGCGGGTTTCAGGTGCACTTTGCGGGCAGGGCGGGCGGAAGAGGCGGTCATGGCGGGCTTGGGGGCTGGCGGAATGGGGGCAGCGTTCGGGCGGAAAGCTGAGACAAGCGCCATTGTCCCGCATGTGACGAGGCGAAAAAAAAGCCCCGCAACTTGCATTGCGGGGCTGTGAATCCACCTTTTCAGAGGGTGGAGGAGACAAAAGCTGCTTTGGATCAAAGCACGGGAAAATGATAGCTTGAAAATTGGTGCAGTGCAATATTCGTTGCGCTGACAATCTCACCCAGACAACAGCCTAGGAGAAAAACATGGAATGCACCGTCAGTTGGACCGGCGCGAGCGGCACCCGCTCGGCCATGGGCTTTGTGGCCGAAACCGGCAGCGGCCACATCGTCAATATGGATGGTGCGCCCGACCCCGACAAGCCCGACCAAAGCGGGCAAAACCTGGCGGCGCGACCCATGGAGCTGCTGCTGGCTGGCGCGGGCGGCTGTACCGCTTATGACGTGGTGCTGATATTGAAACGCGGGCGGCATCAAATCTCTGGTTGCACCGTGAAGCTGAGCAGCGAACGCGCCACCACCGACCCCAAGGTGTTCACCCGCATCAACATGCATTTCACGGTGCGCGGCAAGGGCGTCCCGCCCGCTGTGGTGGAACGCGCCATCGCCATGAGCCACGACAAATACTGCTCGGCCAGCATCATGCTGGGCAAAACCGCTGAAATCACCACCAGCTTTGAGGTGATTGAGGCTTGAAGGTTTTCTGTGTCAAAGCCTGATGGAAAGGCTTTGCGCACCAAGACGGACTTAAATGCGATGCGCGATGGTGGTCATCACCTTGGCGGCCATTCGCATGGCGTCGGGGATGGGGCTGGGCAGCGCGGTGGCCCCGGCTTTTTGTGCCTCGGCGGCGTGTTGCGCTTCGTCCGCCTTCATTTGCGCCACCACAGCGCGTGACGCCAAGTCGGCCTGCGGCAGGCTTTCCAAGTGCGATTGCAAATGCGCTTCCACCTGGCGTTCGGTTTCCACCACAAACCCCAAGCTGACCGCGTCGCCGCCCAACTTGCCGGCGATGAAACCCAAACCAAAAGCACCCGCATACCAAAGCGGGTTCAACAGGCTGGGCCGAGCGCCCAAGTCGTTCAAGCGGGCTTCCGTCCAGGCCAGGTGATCGGTTTCTTCGGCGCTGGCTGCCAAAAAATGCGCCTTGAGCTGCGGGTTCTTGGTGGCCAAGGCTTGCGAGGCATACAGCGCTTGGGCACACACCTCGCCCACATGGTTCACACGCATCAGCGCACCGGCTTGTTTGCGCTCGGCGTCCGTCATTTGCACCGTGGCCACACCCGCTGCCGGGTTGGGCCGCGAGGCGTGGTGCGGCGCAAACACAGTGCGCAAGGCTTGGTCGAGGGTGTTGATGAAGGGGTTCATGGTTGTCACAGAACTGTCATGTGTTGTTTTGCAGCCATGTCATGGAATTGAAACATGCGCTTTGGATGATGGCGGGGTAGCAACAAGGCTATCTCATTTCTATCAACCAGGAGTTACGTTCATGAAGAAAACCTCAGCATTCTCAGCCAGCAGCGTCGCATTGGCCGTTGCTGCATTGTGCGCCAGCATGCCCTCATTCGCGCAAGTACAAGCCAAAGTCACTGGCCGTGTACAGTTTGATGTTCGCGACCAGTCAAACGGATTTACTGATTCCGCTGACAGAGACACAGCTTCTGCTGCTGACAATTTCGAGATCCGCCGTGCACGCATTGGCGTTTCTGGCACGATTAACAAAGACATTTCCTACGAAGTAGTTGGTAATGCCGTTGGCAGCAGCACCAATTTCGTTGACACTGCTTTTGCGAATTACGGCTTCAATAAAGCCGCTCAATTTCGTGCTGGCCGCTTCAAACAGCCCTTCAGCTTGGAAGAATTGACCAGCTCCAACAACATCGACTTCATGGAGCGCTCATACGGCAATCAAATGGTTCCTGGAAAGCGCTTGGGCTTGATGTTGCACGGCGAAGCCACAAAAGGTTTGAACTACGGCGTGTCACTTTTTCAAGACAACTTTACCGAGTCGAGCAACTCTAGCAATGCCGGCAGCAACTATGCCGCGCGGGTGGCATTCAACGGTGCTGAATTCGGAAAGATTGATAAAACTGTTTTGCACTTTGGATATGGCATCACATCTGGTACAGCGCAAACTGTGCCCACCACCTCTGGGAACACGCAAAATGCAGCTGAGGCCACTACTCGTGCCACCATCGTTGCATTGCGCTCCGAAAACCGCGGGTTGTCTAACGTCTACCGCGCTCAAATCGGTGGCGATAGGATCGGCCAAGCACAATATGGTGCATCAGCCAACAACGTCATCAACATCGACAAAGACCTGACCGGTCTTGAACTGGCATTGGCCAGAGGTCCATTTAAATTTCAAATGGAAGACTTTGACACAAAGTACACGGCCTCTGGAATTTCCAAAGCTTATTCTGTTGTTTCACCTGCGACTTCACTTGCAGCCGACAATACTGTTGGATACGATGTTCGCGTGAAAGCTCAGTACGTTGAATTGATGTACAACATCACTGGTGAAGAGTGGTCCAAGGCATACAAAGGCGGCGCATTCTCAGGCATTTCACCCGAATCTGTGTTCATGAAAGATTACGGTGGCGTGGTTGGTAACGGCATTGGTGCGTGGCAGGTTGGTGTACGTCAATCCACCTACAAAGCGACAGCATCCAATAGCGATGCTGGAAATGGCGGAAGCAACCGCACTCAAAATTCAGACAAGGCAACGACCACCACCTACGCCTTGAATTGGATTTTGAACAACAATGCGCGTGTCATGCTCAACTACGCCGAGACAAAATTCGGAACCAAGGTTGAGGCGCTTGATGGCGGCACAGGTAAAGTCATGGATAAAGAACAAATAATCTCCCTGCGTACCCAAATCAACTTCTGATCAGTTGACGAGTTAGCAACCCCTCCAAGGGTGACACTTGAAACCCGCTGTGGCAACACAGCGGGTTTTTTTCTGTTCATTCTTGCCAAGGTCGGTTTTGCCAATTCGGTGTCGGCACGAAAGCAGGCCGCCTGTTCGTGGCTAAAAAAGTGCAAAGCGCTAAAGAATTGATAATTCATGTCGAATACCGATTTACAGCGCTGTCTGCTGTTTTCATCTGGAGATGTACATGAATAAAAACGTATTTATTTTGGCTGCCCTGGCCGCTGCCAGCGCCCATGCCGACGTGGAGGTCGCCGCTGGTTTCAAACTGTATGGCGTGCTTGATCAGGCTTACACCACGCAATCAGTGTCCAGCGCCAAATCCACCCCCAAGATCTACAAAAACACAGGTTTTTTTGCTGCGGCATCCACCAGCAAATTTGGCGTCAAGGGTGAGCGGGATTTGGGCAATGCGGTCAAAGCCGTGATTCAGTTCGAACAAGAACTGGCTCCTGATGAAGCCACACTCATGCCAGCCAAAAACCGCACGGCCTTTGTTGGGCTTGAAAACAAAACCATGGGCGGCGTGCGATTGGGCACCCAAGAAACACCTGCTTATGTGTTGTTTGGCTCAGATGCCAATGGACGTGTCGAGTACAAACCTCAGTTGTGGCGCTTCTTGGCGGCTGATGCCATGCAAGACCGTGCCAACAACGCTGTCAAACTCATCTCTCCAAAATTTGGCCCGGTGAATGTGGAATTCATGCGTGGCTTCAGTGAAGTGAATGTGGGTGGAACCACCCCGAAATCCAAGGACTTCACATCATTGGGACTGAATTTTCAAGAGGGCCAGTTGACTGCCAAGGTCGTTTGGGATTCTTTGACCAACACCGATCTCAAGTACGCACTGCCAGGCGAGCCCTATGCAGGCGTGATCTCCTACTCATCGGACAAAACAAATGGCATGACGCAAAACAAAACCAAAATGATTTCCGCCAGCACCAGCAAGCCGCTTCAACGTGCTTTTGCTGCTGTGTCCTATGACATGGGGGTGGCCAAAGTCAATTACATCTTCGGTGGTGCTTACACCGAAGGCAAAGGCCAAGTCATCACCAACACCTTTGGCATCAGGGTGCCGATGGACCAATGGACCGTGGCCTTGAGCACAGGCATGGGCAATTACACCAATGCTGCGGGCAACAGTGGCACGGCCACCATCGCGGGCAAGCTTAGTGACACCACATTGGGTGTGTTTTACAACTTTGACAAGTCCACCACGGCTTATCTTTTGACCAGCATGGGAAGACACACGCCCTCGACCAGCAGTACCTCAACCCAAAACGGTATCGATACTCTTGGAAATCCGGTGTTCACATCCGGCGTGACTGGCGAATCCCAAACCACCGCCGTGGGCTTGCGCTACAACTATTAGAGAGCGTTGCAGTCACACCAAGAGGGCTGTGCGCTTTTTCAATTGCAAAGCGTTTTGCAGTCACACCAACCCCGCTGCTCGAAAGACAGCGGGGTTTTTTCATGCCTGAACCCCTGCGGCAAGCCTTGGCCGGTTCAAAGCCACGAAACAAAGCTATCGAAACTATCAAAAACAACTTTAAGTACTCAATTAATGTGTTCGTGAGTATCAAAGAAAACAGCTATCGCAATATTTGAAACATCGGCTGTTGTCGCATGACAACGTGATGACCCTTTATTCATTGAAAAGCATGGCGACACCCCATGTGCTCTGGTCAAATAGTCTCAGCTTCCTAATTGGAGGTTGGCCCTGGGTTCCATATCCGGAGCCCTTTGTTAAACCCTTGGAGAATTTTGAAATGAAAAAAACCCTCGTTGCAGTTGCAGCCCTCGTCGCCACTGGCGCATTCGCTCAAGTTTCTATCACTGGCTTGTTGGAATCCACCTACAACCTGAACGGTGCCAAAAAAGGCATGCAGCCTGGTTTGAAAGGCAATTCTGAATTCCGTTTGGGCGGTTCTGAAGACCTGGGCAATGGCATGAAAGCTAATTTCCTGCATACCTTCGTGCAAAACCACAATGTTGGCGGAACACCAGCCAGCTACCAGTCTTTTGTAGGCTTGTCTGGTGACTTTGGAACGGTTCGTTTAGGTCAAGTTTGGGCCCCATTGACATTGGTTACATTTACATATGATGCAATGGGCGGAGCAGCAACAACTGGCAACTTAGCAGTTGATGTGACTCAAAATGCAAACTCAATCACATATGACAGTCCCAGCATTGCGGGCGTGAGCCTGTCGGTGCAAGGAAGCAATCAAACTGCAGCTACTGAGTCAACTGGTTACAGCTTGACATATTCTGCTGGCGGCTTCAGTGCTGGTTATGGTTCACACACTATTGGTACCGCCAAAGCCATCAATGGCATGGGCGCTTCTTACGACTTCGGCATGGCCAAGGTCTTTGTCAGCAGCTTGACACAATCAGGTGCTACAGATGCCACCGGTTATGGCGTGAGCGTGCCTATGGGCGCTGCTACTTTGATTGCCAGTGCTTCCTCTAAAGGTACAGCTGACAACTACACACTGGTTGCCAAGTACAACTTGAGCAAGCGCACGATGACTTATTTCCAAAATGCCAGCGCAAGCAAAGCAATTACCAACTCTATTGGTATTCAACACGCTTTCTAATCTGACGCTGACGTCAGTCAGTTGAAGATTTAAAAAGTCTAGAAAACCCACCTCGGCAACTTGGTGGGTTTTTTTTAATCAAACGGAGACACGACATGGTTCAAAATAAATTCATAAAAAGCAGCATCGGTTTGTTATGTTTATCGGGCGTGTTATCAAGCGCCATGGCCGAGGTCAAAATCAGCGGCACGGTGGACCAGTCGCTTGAGCGATTCGTCACCAAATCAAACCCAGGCGCTTTGACCGGCACCGACAACGTGGTGCGGGTGGCATCCACATTGGCCAATTACAACTATTTCTCCTTGGCCGGCAATGAAGATCTGGGCAACGGCATGAAAGCCACTTACGAGTTTTCATTCAAAAATATTGGTCCGGTCAGTGAAGGTGTGGCGCCAGTCAACTACTTGTCCCATGTGGGCTTGGAAGGCGGATTTGGCAAACTCAAGCTTGGCCGCCAATGGCGCCCCTTGTTCACTGCTGTGGCGGCCATTGACCCCACTCAACTCGCAGCCACTCCTGGTTTTGCAGGCGCGGGCAAGAGTGGCACGGGTTTGTCAGGCTTGGCCCCAGAGCCCAACAGCAACACCATCACCTACAACCTGCCCAGCTTGATGCCCGGCTTGTTTGTGCAAGTGCAAAAGGGTTTTGCTAACGAAACCCAAGGTGAGAACGCTGGCGGCTTTGTGATCTTGACAGATGGTCAGAAATTCTTTGCCACCTACGCCAAGCACACCGAAAAAATGATTGCAGGCAATTACTTTGCCGCCAGTGCCACGGGCACCAACGGCATCAGTACCGCGAAAATCCCCGGCACGGGTGCCACCTTGGCCCAACTGACAGTGGCTGGCTTAACCGGTTTGCCCCATATTTTGTATGGCGGCAGCACCTACGCCGGTGGCGATACCCGCGAATCTGATGGTGTGGCTGGTTATTACAACTTTGGCTCTTTCAAGCTGGTTGGTGGCTTCGTGACGGAAAAGGTCAATGGCACCAAAGCGAAGCTTGAAATGGATGTGATCGGTGTCAAGGTGCCTTTGGGCTCTAGTGTCAACTTTGGATATTTGTATTCGAAAGCAAGCCACACCCGTTCAGCAGGCACGAAATTCAATATTTCTGGCGACAAGTTTTTATTGACCTATGACTTCAGCAAGCGCACCACGGCCTATTACGCCTTGGGTAAACAGCAGCTTGAAGGCGGAACGGCGGCTGGCAATGAGTTCAGCTCGCAAATCAATGCGATTGGTATTCAGCACAAGTTTTAATCTGACACTGGCTTAGCCAGTTCAAGATTGAAAAGGTAAAAACCCACCCTGGCAACGGGGTGGGTGTTTTCAAGGGCGATTTAGCGCTTATATTCACCCACCATGAAATCAACGTATTTTGTGGCCGCAGCCCTTTTATGCACTGCCAGTTCGGCCCAGGCCGTGGACAACAATGCACTTAAAAACACGGTCATATTGACCGGCCTGATCACCAACAGTTTTGCCATCAGCCAGCGCCATCGCTTCAAACCATGCGAAACCGACTGGCGTGTGGGCTTCCAAGAAGGTTCAGAGCGCGACATGCACGCCCAAACACTGCGGCTGAGCCCGCTGGCCTGTGAACTCGCAGCCCCAGACGTATTGCCCGCAGGCATCAGCTTCACCGTCATTCCCACAGGCTTGGTGTCCATGTGGCGTGCCAACAGCGGGCCACACGCCCGCAACAATGAAGAAATTGCTTTGGTGCCGGTGGGCCAATTTGCTTGGCACCTTGGCTCGGTGGTGTTGGATGCCAGTTTTGGTTTTGGCCCTTCATTGATTTCAAAAACCGAATTCGGTATCAAAAGCAAATCCACGCATTTGCAATTCTCGGATGAAATGGGCCTTGGTATTTCCGACCCCAAGCAACGCTTTCGGCTGGATTTCACCTACCGCCATGTCAGCAATGCGGATATCAAATTGCCCAATAACGGCATGAATTTCATTGGGTTTGGATTGACTTACCGCTTGAATTGAGAAGTTTTACGCCTCCACCTTGTCCGCCGAAATGAACATCAGCCTGCTGCACAGTAAACGACAATGAGGGCAAGAACCACAGCCCTCAGACATGCAAACCCTGACCCTGACCCAACCCGACGACTGGCACGTGCACCTGCGTGACGGCAACGCCTTGAACACCGTGGTGCCACACACCGCTGCCCAGTTTGCCCGCGCCATCGTCATGCCCAACCTGAAGCCGCCGGTCACCACCACCGCCATGGCGCTGGCCTACAAGCAACGCATCTTGGCCGCGCTGCCCGAGGGCGTGTCTTTCGAGCCCTTGATGACGCTTTACCTGACCGACGACATGCCTGCCGATGAAATCCACCGCGCCCATGAAGCAGGCGTGGCAGCGGTCAAGCTCTACCCCGCTGGAGCCACCACCAACAGCAGTGCGGGTGTCACCGACATTCGCCACACCCACGCCACTTTGGACGCCATGCAGCGTGTGGGCATGCCGCTGTTGGTGCACGGCGAAGTGACCGACAACGAGGTGGATTTGTTCGACCGCGAAGCCGTGTTCATAGAGAGGCATTTGCAGCCGCTGCGCCGTGATTTCCCCGAACTGAAAATCGTCTTCGAGCACATCACCACCCAAGAAGCCGCGCAGTATGTGGCGCAAGCAGGTGCTTTCACAGCGGCCACCATCACTGCGCACCACCTGCTGTACAACCGCAACGCCATCTTCTTGGGCGGCGTGCGGCCGCACTATTACTGCTTGCCGGTGTTAAAGCGTGAAGTGCATCGCCAAGCCTTGGTGCAAGCGGCCACATCGGGCAGCGATCGGTTCTTTTTGGGCACCGACAGCGCACCGCACCCCGCACACCTGAAAGAACACGCCAGCGGTTGTGCCGGTTGTTACACCGCCTTGTCTGCTTTGGAGTTGTATGCCGAGGCATTTGACAGCGTGGGGGCACTCGGGCAACTCGAAGGTTTTGCCAGCTTCCATGGCCCCGACTTTTACGGCCTGCCGCGCAACAGCGGCAGCGTCACTTTGAAGCGCCAAGCCTGGACCGTGCCCGAGAGCCTGGCTTTTGGTGAAGCCAGCTTGAAGCCCCTGCGCGGCGGCGAAGAACTGCAGTGGCAACTGGTGTAAGCCACGGCTGTGTTGCAAATTGATTGGGCCACGCCTTGGTTTGCGCCTTGGGCCAAGCAGGGTGCGAAGGTGCTGCATGCTTGGCAGCAGTGGGGTGATTTGCCAAGCGCTTTGAATGCCCAGCAAGCCGTCGTTGAGTTTGTGCCGCAAGCCACACTGCCTGCTGGCACCGCTTACGAGGCGTTCATTTTTGACAATGCCCAAGTGCCCACCCGAGAGAACGTGCACGATTTTTTCAACGGTCTGTGCTGGCTGCGCTTTCCCCACACCAAGCGCCGCTTGAACCAATTGCAAGCGCAAGCGATTGCGCGTGATGGTGTGCAAGCCCAGCGCGGCCCCTTGCGCGATGCCCTCACTTTGTTTGATGAAAACGCCGCCTTGCTGTTGGCCACGCCAGCCATTTGGCAAGCCTTGCAAGCCAAAGATTGGCAGGCTTTGTTTGTGACCCACCGCGCCGATTGGGCGCAAGCGCAATTGGTGTTGTTTGGCCATGCGTCCTTGGAAAAACTGATGCAAGCCTACAAATGCATCACGGTGCATGTGTTGAATGCACCCCTGCCCACACCCATGGGTGACGTTGAGATTGACAGTTGGTTGTGTCAGTTGCTGCATGAAGACTGGTTGCAAACCAAGCCTTTCATGCCCTTGCCTGTGTTGGGGGTGCCGGGATGGTGGTCAGCCAACGAAAACCCTGATTTCTACACGGACAAAACCGTCTTCAGGACTTGAATTCCGATCGATCGCCCTTACCATTCGAGCCATCTGACCCACGGGTGGGTCGGTTTCAAAGGAACACATGAAACGTATTTTTCTGTTGATCGTCACCAACCTGGCTGTGATGCTGGTGCTGGGCGTGGTGGCCTCTTTGTTGGGCGTCAACCGCTTTTTGACGGCCAATGGCTTGAACTTGGGCGCACTGCTGGGCTTTGCCATGATCATGGGCTTTGGCGGCGCCTTCATCTCGTTGTTGATCAGCAAACCGATGGCCAAGTGGACCACCGGTGCGCAAGTCATCACGCAACCGCAAAACGCAGACGAAGCCTGGATTGTCGATACGGTGCGCCGACTTTCTGAACGTGCAGGATTGCAAATGCCCGAGGTGGCCATCTACCAAGGCGAGCCGAATGCCTTTGCCACCGGTGCTTTCAAAAATTCCGCCTTGGTGGCGGTGTCCACCGGTTTGCTGCAAGGCATGACCCGCGAAGAAGTGGAAGCCGTGTTGGCCCACGAGGTGGCGCACATTGCCAATGGCGACATGGTCACGCTCACCTTGGTGCAAGGCGTGCTCAACACCTTCGTGGTGTTCCTGAGCCGTGTCATTGGCTATGCCGTGGACAGCTTCTTGCGCAAAGGCGACAGCGAAAATACCGGCCCCGGGATGGCCTACTACATCACCAGCATCGTGCTCGACATCGTCTTGGGTATTGCCGCCAGCATCGTGGTGGCCTGGTTCAGCCGCCAGCGCGAATTCCGCGCCGATGCCGGTGCATCAGAACTGATGGGCCGCAAGCAACCCATGATCAATGCGCTCACCCGTTTGCAGCACATGCAGTCCGAAGGTTTGCCACCCAGCTTGCAAGCCATGGGCATCAATGGCGGCTTGGGCAAGATGTTCTCATCACACCCGCCGCTGGAAGAGCGGATTGCCGCGTTGCAATCGGCTTAACTATGGACGCCGCTATAAGCGGCAACTTCAACGCGATGCGCCCAGGGCTTGGGCAATCGCGTTTTTTTTCACCTGCGGTTTCGGGCAAGCGCCCTTGGGCAGTTCAAACCAACTTCGCACATCCTCTTCCAAACCCACGCCGTGCATGAAGTTGTAAATGGCTTTTTTCAATCCGCGCCCCAGCAGATCGTGGTCGGTGCCGGTCGGGTCGATGAAGCCGACATCGTTTTGCGCAAACCCGCCAGGCGCCAAGGGCAGCAGTTGCACGCCATAAGCCGCAGGGTCTTGACCCACAGGTGAATGCACGGTGCAGGCAAAGCGGTGAAAGAAACCGCTTTGGATGCAACCGTTTTCAAACAACTGCCGCACATATTCCAGCGCGTCCACCGTGTCTTGCAAAGTTTGCGTGGGAAAGCCATACATCAGGTAGGCATGCACCAACACACCGGCTTCTGAAAAACCTTTGGTGACCCGCGCCACCTGCGCCACCGACACGCCTTTTTGCATCAGGTTCAACAAGCGGTCTGAAGCGACTTCCAAACCGCCCGACACGGCAATGCAACCACTCTCGGCCAACAACTCGGACAGCTCGGGTGTGAAGGTTTTTTCGAACCGAATGTTGCCCCACCAAGTCACTTGCAGTTGACGGCGCACAATTTCTTCGGCCATGGCTTTCAAGGACTTGGGCGGCGCGGCCTCGTCCACCAAATGAAAACCGGTTTGCCCGGTTTCTTCCACGATGCGTTGCATGCGGTCCACCAAGGTGCTGGCACTGGCCGCGTCATAGCGCGAGATGTAATCGAGGGACACATCACAAAAACTGCATTTCTTCCAGTAGCAACCATGGGCCACGGTGAGTTTGTTCCAGCGACCATCGCTCCACAAACGGTGCATCGGGTTGAGCATGTCGAGCAACGACAAATACTTGTGGAGTGGCAAGCCATCCCAAGTGGGTGTGCCCACATCCTCGAAGGCCACATCAGGCTCGGACCAGTTGATGTAGTTAACCGCACCATCCACCCGAACAAAACTGCGCACCAAGCGCTGTTGCGAGCGTTGTCCTTGCAGGTGCTCAATGAGCGCCAACAAGGGGCGTTCACCTGCATCCAAAGACACCACATCGACATGGTCGAACAAGCGGGGCTCGCTGAGTTGCCGCAACTCAGTGTTGGCATAGCCGCCACCCAGCGCAATGCAAATCTGCGGTGCCTGGGCTTTGATAGTTTGGGCGATGCGCAGCGCCGCGTACATGGCACCGGGAAAAGGTACCGACAACACCACCAAAGCGGGTTGGTGTGTTTCAAGGGCTTGCAGGGTGCGCTGTTTCAGCAAGTCGTCCAGCAACGTGGGTGCTGATGCCAAGGCTTGCGCCAACGGGTCGAAGCTGGCTTGGCTGCTGGCCAAGGATTCACCGTAGCGCACAAACTCAAAGCGTTCGTCCACGGCATCCCGCACCACATCCGCGATGTCGTTCAAGTAGAGCGTGGCCAAATGCCGTGCGCGGTCTTGTTGCCCCAATGCGCCAAAGGCCCAGCCCAAAGGGTCACCGCCGTCGTCTTCGAACACATCGAGCGCAGCAAAGCGTGGGCCTTCAGGCAAGAAGCCGCGACCACTGATGCGGTGGCACAACGTGGCGTCTTGCCCTTGCAGAAAAGCAATCGTGGGCGCGATGCTGTGTTCGTAACGGTTGAAGTGGTCGAGGAAAAAATTGACGCAAGCACTGCGGTCTTCCAGCGGCAGTTGCAAGGCTTTGTCGCGCACTTGGCGCAACGCATCAGGCGTCAACAAGTCCAGCACCAATGACAGCGCCAAATCTGCTTGCACCGCGTCCACACCTTGGCTGCGCAAAAAACCCGTGAGGTAGGCGGTGGAAGGGTAGGGCGTGTTGAGTTGCGTCATTGGCGGGATGAGGCTGAGCACTTTCATACAGCAGCTCCTTGCGCGAAGGCGGGCGCTTGCAACAGTTGCACGGCCACAGCTTCACCCAATTTGATGCCGTCCACCGCCGCCGACAAAATGCCACCGGCATAACCCGCACCTTCACCACCTGGGTAGAGCCCGCGCATGTTCGGGCTTTGCAAGTCTTTGTCGCGATCAATGCGCAGTGGCGAGGACGTGCGGGTCTCCACACCTGTGAGCACCGCATCTGGCAAATCAAAGCCTTTGATCTTTTGACCAAACACGGGCAGCGCTTCGCGCATGGCGAACACCGCATAGCTTGGCAACACCTGGTTCAGGTGCGTCATGTGCACGCCGGGTTTGTAGGACGGCTCAACGCTGCCAAGTTGCGTGGACGCGCGGTCGGCCAACAAGTCGCCCACCAACTGCGCGGGGGCGTGGTAGTTGCTGCCACCGGCCACATAGGCCAGGCTTTCAAGCTGTCGTTGCAACACCATGCCGGCCAAGGGATGAAAACCATCCGTGGTGTCTTGGGTGTCCAGGCGCACTGCATTTCCCAACTCTTGGCCCAGTGCGTCTTCAAAGGCTTTTGCATCCGTGGGGTAGTCCGAGAGGTCGATGCCGACCACGATGCCTGCATTCGCATTGCGCTCGTTGCGCGAATACTGGCTCATGCCATTGGTCACCACGCGGCCTGCTTCGCTGGTGGCCGCCACCACGGTGCCACCCGGGCACATGCAAAAGCTGTACACCGCGCGGCCATTGGCGGCGTGGTGCACCAACTTGTAATCAGCCGCACCCAACATCGGGTGGCCTGCATGCATCCCCCACCGTGCGCGGTCAATCAGGCTTTGAGGATGCTCGATGCGCACGCCGATGGAAAATGGTTTGGCTTGCATCGCCACCTGATGGCGGTGCAACATGGTGAAGGTGTCGCGGGCGCTGTGGCCCAGCGCCATCACCACCTGTTGGGCGGGCAAGGCATAGCGCTCACCCGTGTCTTGCTTCAAGATGTGCAGGGCTTGCAACTGCCGATGTGCGTCGTAAGCGATGTCGACCACGCGTTGTTCAAAACGCACCTCGCCGCCTAAGCGAATGATGTCTTCGCGCAAACCTTCCACCACCTTGACCAACTTGAAGGTGCCGATGTGGGGATGCGCCGCCCACAAAATATCTTCGGGTGCGCCAAAGCGCACAAACTCTTGCATCACTTTGCGTCCCAAATGACGCGGGTCTTTGATTTGGCTGTAGAGCTTGCCATCCGAAAAAGTGCCCGCACCGCCTTCGCCAAACTGCACATTGCTCTCGGGCTTTAGCACCGATTGACGCCACAAACCCCAGGTGTCTTTGGTGCGTTGGCGCACCGCCGGGCCGCGCTCGATGACGATGGGCTTCAAACCCATTTGCGCCAACACGAGTGCCGCAAACATGCCGCAAGGGCCAAAGCCCACCACCACGGGGCGCGGCGTGTCTCGGCCCCAATCCGCAGGCGCTTGCACGGGCGGCTGCCATTGCATGTCGGGTGTGGCTTGGATGTGCGGGTTGCCAGCGTGTTGCTTCAGCAGGGCGGCTTCTTGCTGCGGGTTGTGCAAGTTCACATCGACGATGTAGACCACCAGCAGTTTTTTGCGTGCATCAAAGCTGCGTTTGAACACCTGCCAGTGCGCGATGTCTTGCAACGTCACGCCCAAGGTTTGCGCAATCAGCGGTGCAAGCGCCGGTGTGAACAAGGGCGGCGTGGCGGATGCGTCGGGGGGATCGAAGGCTGCGTCTAAGGGCAGCTTGAGTTCAGAGAGGCGGATCATGACAAGCGGTCCGTGGCGATCGGACAAGAGCTGGTAGATGGCGGTGATTATCAACCGATAATGAAAGCGTGAAGCACGCCAGGCCGTCGCTGGTGCAAGGACAGAAATGTCGCACTGGAGGAACGTCCGGACTGCACAGGACAGCGTAGGAGGTAACACCTCTCCACCGCGAGGTGAGGATCAGAGCAACAGAGACGAGTCAAGCGCAACGCTTCGGTGTTGGGTTTGGGTGAAACGGGCAATCTCTACGCGCAGCAATACCAAGTAGGCCAACGTTGATGTGGTTCCGCAGAGTTGGCGGGTAGGTAGCACCGAGCCGGGTGGGCGACCCTCGGCCCAGAGGAATGACGGTCACGTGTTGGGCAACCAACATGCACAAAATCCGGCGTATCGGCGGGCTTCACACTTTCTTCAAGCACCACGGATGTGTTGCACATGCGCCTCTAGCGAGCGCATGGCCACCGGCCAAATGGCCTGGGGCACATCGTCATACACCAGCGCCAACCAATCGTTCATGCTGCCATCAGGCAAGGCTTGCATGGCGTTCAAGACTTTGCGTTCACGCGCCAAGCGGTGGTTTTTCAAACGGTTCATGCAGTCGATGGCGCTGTAAGCCTCGCCCCAGACATTGCCCAGCACATGGCCGTGTGCAGGCAAGATGAACTCCACTTGAAATTCTTGGCCCAAGGCCATCAGTTTGTCCAAGGACGCCAAATAGTCGCCCATGTGGCCATCGGGCGGGTCGATGACGGTGGTGCTGCCGTTGAGCACATGGTCGCCGCTGAACAACAAGCCGTCTTCTTCCAAGATGAAACACACATGGTTGGCAGCGTGTCCTGGTGTGTGCACCACGCGCAAGCTGTGACGGTGCTCGCCAGACTGCAACACCAAGCGCTCGCCATCTTTCAATTCGCGGTCGGGCACAAAGTCGCTGTGGGCGCGTGCGGTGGGCAAGGACGCCATGCCCAAGATGTGCACTTGAACGCCATGCTGGGCGCACAAGGCTTGAAGCAGTGCTGCACCCGGCGAGTGGTCGGGGTGGGAATGGGTGCAAACGATGGCTTGAATCTGACCTTGTGTGATGTCCCACAAACGCTGCACATGGGCTGCATCTGGCGGGCCGGGGTCGATGACGATGAAGCCGCTACCTGCATCGCCCACCACATAGCTGTTGGTGCCGGGGCCGGTCATGATGCTGGGGTTGGGTGCGGTCAGGCGTTGCACATGCTCAAGCAAACGAACCGGTTGCTTGGTTTGCCAATCGAGGTGGTGCACGATCTGCCCATCGCGACAGGTGAGGGCCAGTTCGCCATAAGGCGCATCGTGTTCCATGAACCGCGCCTCTTGGGCATTCAAAAAACCAGCGCGTGGGCAACTGGTGAACCAAGGTTGCTCGTTGGCGCAGGCTTGCAGCACGCTGTCCACCGTGTCGTGCGCTTGCATGCGCTCCAGTGTGCGGATGGTGGGAAAGATGATGAAGAAATCTTCTTCGCGGTGACGTCGCAGCGCTTCAGCAGGGCGAATCCACACCGGCTCAAACTGCTCTTGTTCGTCGGCCGCAGGTGTTTGGTGGTCGGGCATGCGGGCCACCAAGAAAGGCACGTCAAAGCGGCGTTTCAAATCCCGGTCGGTGATCCAATGTGCCAACACAAACACTTGGTCGGCGGCCAATGTCAAGCCCAGTTCTTCGCATTGCGTGTGCAGGGCTTGGCTGCGGTCCAGCTTGGCGATGTCTTGCATGTTGGCCATGCGGCCTTGCGCATCCGTGGCCAGCAACACGCCCAGCTCTTCAAAGCTTTCGCGGATGGCGGCCACCGCTTGCGTCAAGCGGGTGTCGTCTTGCGTTGGGCGGCGTTTCACCAGGTGGTGAATCTCGGCGTCACGGGCATCGATGCCGCCGCCTGGAAACACATAAGCCCCCGGCGCAAAACTCGCACTCATCGAGCGGCGTGTCATCAACACCTCCAAGCCTTGTTCACCATCGCGCAGCAGCAACACCGTGGCAGCAGGCAGGGGCGTGGCGGGTGTGCGTTCGGGGTGGATTTGCAGCTGGGGGCGGACCATGGTGTGAGGGCAGGGGTGGGGGTGGAGGGATGATAATCGGCACATGCGGATTCGATTTACCAAAATGCAAGGCGCGGGCAATGACTTCGTGGTGCTCGATGAGACCCACGGCCTCTTGGGTTTGCGCCCCGACCAATACCAATTCATTGCCCACCGACACTTTGGTGTCGGTGCCGATCAAATTCTCAGTGTGCGACCCGCGCCCCAAGCCGATGTGGACTTTGAGTATGTGATTCACAACGCCGATGGCGGCGAGGTGGAAAACTGCGGCAACGGTGCGCGTTGCTTTGTGCGCTATGTGCGCAGCCACGGCCTCACCGACAAAACCACGGTGCGTGTGAAAGTGCACGGCGGCGTCATCTCTTTGCATGAACTGCCCGATGGTCAAGTGCAAGTGGACATGGGCCCACCGGTGTTTGACTTGCCCCAAGTCCCTTTCAACACAGCGCAAGCAAAAGCTTTGGACGGCACTGATGGTTTGCGTTGGCAATTGGCGTTAAACGCGAACCACCACGCCGATGTGGCCGTGCTGTCCATGGGCAACCCGCATGCGGTGTTGCGTGTGGACGATGTCGACCTGGCGCCGGTAGCCAGTTGGGGCCGCTTGATTGAAAACCACGCAGCCTTTCCCAAGCGCGTGAACGCCGGGTTTTTACAAGTGCTGTCCCGCACTCAAGTGAAGTTGCGCGTGTTCGAGCGCGGTACGGGCGAAACCTTGGCCTGTGGCACCGGCGCTTGCGCAGCTGTGGTGGCCGGTATTCGGCAAGGCTGGCTCGACGACGAAGTTCAGGTGCACACCCGCGGTGGTGTGCTCACGATTCAATGGCATGGCGCAGGTTCATCGGTGATGATGACGGGCCCGGCCACCACGGTATTCACAGGCGAGATGGAGATTCCCAAATGAGCAACCCGATCACACCGATCACCGAAGACGACATTGCCAATTTTCTGGTGAACACGCCTGATTTTTTCGAGCGCCACGCCGCGCTCTTGTCCACCGTGCGGTTCGTCAGTCCGCATGGCCAACGGGCGGTCAGTTTGCAAGAACGTCAAGCCGACATGCTGCGCGAAAAGATTCGCGCCTTGGAACACCGCATGATGGACATGATCCGCAACGGCAGCGACAACGCGGTGCTGTCTGACCGCTTGCACCGTTGGTCGCAAAGCCTCTTGAACACCCAACAACCCGGCAACCTGCCCAACGTCATCGTCGATGAGATTCAGCACCATTTCATGGTGCCGCAGGTGGCCATCCGGGTGTGGAACGTGGACCAAGCCTATGAAATTGAGCCCTTCACCCATGGCGTCAGCGACGAGGTAAAAGCGTTCGCCGCGGGCTTGAGAGCGCCCTATTGCGGTGCCAACGCCGAGTTTGAAGCCGTGAATTGGTTGGCGCATCCTCATGAAGCCCAATCGGTGGCGCTGCTGGCTTTGCGCAGCACCAACACCCCGTGGTCCACCGATGTGCCGATGGACCCCGAAGCCAAACTGCCTGACCATGAGCTCATCGGTTTGTTGGTCTTGGCTTCGCCCGATCCGCAGCGATTTCAGCCGTCGATGGCCACCGACTTGTTGGCCCGCATTGGCGAATTGGCCAGCGCCGCCCTGACACGCTTGCGCTGACAAAAAACGGCATGTCCGACAAACCCGCTTTGGTTGAACGCTATTTGGCGCATGCGCAGTTTGAAAAACGCTTGGCCGAGCGCACCGTGGCCTTGTACACCGAAGACTTGAAACGTTTGCAAGCCTTGGCACAAGAAGCTGGTGTGTCGCTTGAACAAGTGCAAGCCCACCATGTGCGACGCTGGATGGCGCAGATGCACAGCGGCGGTCGAACACCGCGTGGCATCGCGCTCATCGTCTCGGGCTGGCGCGGTTTTTACACCTGGCTGGGCCGCGAAGGCTTGGTCAGCAGCAACCCCTTGGCTGGTTTGCGTGCCCCCAAAGCTGCCAAGCCCTTGCCCAAAGCACTCAATGTGGACGATGCGGTGCAACTCACCGAACACCGCAACGACGACCAAGATCCGTGGTTGCAGGCGCGTGACATCGCCATGGTGGAGTTGCTCTACAGCAGCGGTTTGCGCGTGGCCGAGCTCACCGGCTTGGATGTGCAGGCCAGCGCCCAAGCCCGTGGTTGGATTGACATGGACGGTGCCGAAGCCCATGTGCTGGGCAAAGGCGCCAAGCGCCGCAGTGTGCCCGTGGGTCAACAAGCCCTGCAGGCTTTGCAAGCCTGGTTGGCCATCCGCAGCCAGGGCTTGCCCGTGCAAGCACAAACCCAAACTGCTTTGTTTGTTGGGCAGCGTGGCACAAGGCTGAGTTCACAAGCCATTTGGCAACGCTTGCGCCAACGGGGTGTGCAAGCGGGCATGAGCACGGCACTGCATCCGCACATGTTGCGGCATTCGTTCGCCAGCCATGTGCTGCAGTCCAGTGGCGACTTGCGGGCGGTGCAAGAGTTGTTGGGCCACGCCAACATCAGCACAACCCAGGTCTACACCCGACTCGACTACCAACATTTGGCCAAGGCCTATGACGCGGCGCATCCACGCGCCCGCAGAAAACAAGCATGAAAACCATCACCCTCAAAGCAGGTAAAGAGCGCTCGGCCCTGCGCTTTCACCCTTGGGTGTTTGATTCGGCCGTTGCCAAGGGCGGTGGCGACGCTGGTGAAACCGTGCGGGTCGAATCGCAAACCGGCCAATTTTTAGGCTGGGCGTCGTTCAGCCCCACCTCCAAAATTCGCGCTCGCATTTGGAGTTTTCAAAGTGACGAGCGGATTGACAGTGCGTTTTTTGAACGCCAAGTGGCCGCTGCCGTGGCCATGCGGGCCCGCTTGCAAGTGCCCAGCAATGGCGTGCGGTTGATTCACGGCGAAGCCGATGGCTTGCCGGGCTTGATCGTCGATCGGTATGACGATACCTTGGTGGCGCAGTTTTTATCGGCGGGGACCGAACGTTTCAAGGCCGACATTGTGAAAGCCTTGGTGCTGCACACCGATGCCAAGCGGGTGTTTGAACGGTCTGATTCGGGTGTGCGTGGTTTGGAAGGTTTGCCCGCGGTCACCGGTTGGCTGCACCGCGCCGAGGGTGCGAATGACGACACCGCCATCGTCATCCAAGAACACGACTGGTCCTTGCAACTCGACATCGCTGAAGGCCACAAAACAGGTTTTTACTTGGACCAACGCGACAGCCGTTTGAAGTTTGCAGAATATGCACGGCGTTTGAATTTACGGCAGGTGCTCAATTGCTATGGCTACACCGGTGGCTTCAGTGTGGCGGCGCTCAGTGGCATGCGCCAAAGCGGTGCTTTGGGCGCGGGCGCAGAAGTGATCACGGTGGACTCCTCCGGCCCGGCCATTGCCAAAGCGCAGGCGAATGTGCAGCGCAATGGATTCACGACCGACAACGCCAGCTTCATGGACGCCGATGTGAACGCCACTTTGCGCAGCTTGCACAAAGAAGGGCGTCAGTTTGATGGCATCGTGCTCGATCCGCCCAAGTTCGCGCCCAGCGCCGCCCATGCCGACCGCGCGGCCCGCGCTTACAAAGACATCAACCGCTGGGCCTTCAAGCTTTTGGCACCCGGCGGTGTGTTGTTCACCTACAGCTGCTCGGGCGGCATTCCGCCGGAGTTGTTCCACAAAATCGTGGCCTCCGCTGGCACTGATTCGGGCATCGACGCCTACATCTTGGAGCGGGTGCAAGCCGCGCCAGACCACCCCATGACGGTCAATTTCCCCGAAGGCGAATACCTCAAAGGTTTGATTTTGATGAAGAAATAGCCCGCACCCTTGAATGCTGGCTACACTGCCCCACCTTGTATGTTTCGTTGAAAGTCCTGCCCATGTTGATCCCCGCCACCGTTCTCACAGGTTTCTTAGGCTCTGGCAAAACCACCTTGCTCAAACGCGTGTTGTCCGAGTCGCATGGTTTGAAAATCGCCATCATTGAAAACGAGTTTGGCGAAGAAAACATTGATAACGAGATTTTGGTGGCCGACACCAAAGAACACATTGTGCAAATGAGCAATGGCTGCGTGTGTTGCACCATCCGAGAAGACCTGCGCACCACTTTGCAAGACTTGGCCGAGAAAAAACGCAAAGGTGAGCTCGACTTTGAACGCGTGGTGATTGAAACCACTGGCTTGGCCGACCCCGGCCCGGTGGCGCAAACTTTTTTCATGGACGACGAAATCGCCGAGAGTTTTTTACTCGACTCGATCCTCACCTTGGTGGATGCCAAGCACGCGGCACAAACCCTGAACGACCGCCAAGAAGCGCGTCGCCAGGTGGGCTTTGCCGATCAAATTTTCATCAGCAAAAGCGATTTGGTGAGTGCTGAAGAACTCGATGCCTTGCAACACCGTTTGAAACACATGAACCCCCGTGCACCGCAACAAACAGTGCACTTTGGCGAGGTGCCGATCAGCAAGGTGTTTGATTTGCGTGGTTTCAACCTGAACACCACATTGGAAATCGACCCCGACTTTTTGAACGAAGGCCATGACCACCATCACCATGATGGCGAGCATTGCGACCATCCCTCACACCAACACGACCACCACGGTGACCATGACCATGCGCATGGACACGGTCATGGCCACCACCATCACCACGATGACGATGTGAAAAGCTTTGTCTTCAAGGCAGATCGACCCTTGGACCCGGCGAAATTGGAAGATTTCTTGGGTGCCATCGTCAATATTTACGGCCCACGCATGCTGCGTTACAAAGGCGTTTTGCACATGAAAGGCACGGAGCGCAAAGTGATTTTCCAAGGCGTTCACCAGCTCATGGGCAGTGATTTGGGCCAGCCTTGGGAGCCGCAAGAGAAGCGAATGAGCAAAATGGTATTCATTGGCATCGATTTGCCGCGCGATATTTTCTTGCAAGGCCTGCAACAGTGTGTATCCTGAGTACAATCCGCGCGCCATTGACCTGGGTACTCAAAGCCCCCTGTCATCAAGGCATCAAGATGGACCAGTACAACAAACCGCAGCCGGGGTAGGGTGTTCAAGCACCTGACGCCAAACTGTCAGGAGACTTGCAGTGAAAACGACAAAGCATTCCAACAAGACCAAAGCAAAGCCCCAGGCGGCTGCGAAAAAACCAGCGGCCAAAGCGGCTGTGAAAAAACCATTGGCGAAAAAAGCAGTGGCCAAGAAGGCTGTGGTGAAAAAGCCGGCAGCTGTGAAAAAGCCAGTCGCTAAAAAGCCAGTCGCTAAAAAGCCAGTCGCTCAAAAAGGGGTGGCCAAGAAGGCCGTTGTGAAGAAAGTAGCCTCCAAGAAAGTAGCCGCCAAGAAAGTCGTTGCAAAGAAGCTTGTTGCCAAGAAAGCTGTGGTGAAAAAACCGGTTGCCAAGAAAGTTGTTGCGAAAAAACCTGTTGCCAAGAAAGTTGTCGCCAAAAAAGCAGTAGCCACTAAAAAAACAGTCCCTCCAAAAGCGGTTCCGTCCAAGGCCAAAGCCAAGGCGCCGCCCATTGCCAAGAAACCCTCACCTGCGCCCTCTGCTGCCAAATCCGTGTCCACTGCCACCAAGTCCAAATCTGCCAAACCGGCTGCCGTGAAAACCGCCGCCGTCAAACCCGTCACCACAGTCACCACGCCACCTGCTGCCGAGGTCGCCAAGAAGTCCCCGCGTGCCGCCAAAGCCATGGCCATGATGCCGCCCCCGCCTGGGCAAAGTGTGGCCTCGACCACCGCCAAGTCCAGCTATGGTCCCATTTCTGTGCCCTCATTGCCTGCCGTGGTCCCCATGATTCCCGTCAAAGATCCCAAGTTGGCCAACAACTGGAAATCCAAAACAGCTGAAACCATTTCTGAAGCTGAAGTCATGGCCATGTCGGATGACGTTTACATGAATGCATTTCAGTTGGCCTACTTTCGCCACAAGTTGGTGCAACTGAAAAACGACATCTTGGTGAATGCTGGCGAAACCACCGAGCATTTGCGCGAAGACACCGTCATCGTGCCCGATCCTGCTGACCGCGCCACCATTGAAGAGGAGCATGCCCTAGAGTTGCGCACACGCGACCGCGAGCGCAAGTTGCTGAAGAAAATCGAGCAATCCATCACCCGCATTGACAGCGGCGACTATGGGTATTGCGATGAAACCGGCGAGCCCATCGGGGTGGGCCGTTTGATCGCCCGTCCCACCGCCACCTTGTCTTTGGAAGCCCAGCAGCGTCGCGAACTCAAGCAGAAAATGTTTGGCGACTGATTTGTCTGCCTGAAGACAACAGCAGCAGGCCCTGGTGGCCTGCTTTTTTTGCCCCTTTTTCTGCTTATAAGCCACTTTTAATATAGCTTCTAAGTGCTTATTTCATATGGATTTTTACCTCAAACAAGCTTTCAAAACACCACTCTAAGTTGTTGATTTCATTTACAAAATAGCCTATCAGGGACTTGTCATCTCTGGAATCTCTGGTAAAGTGCAAACAAGTGGTATTTAGTGGAAGAATGTGAAATTCTGAGCCACTCAAGCCAGTGTTTTGTCACAAAAGGGGTAACTTGCCGTGTTTCAGGGTGCGTCGTCGCTGAGTTTGGATGCCAAAGGCCGTTTGTCGGTGCCCACACGGCACCGCGATGTGCTGAGCGCCACTGCGGGCGGACAACTCACCATCACCCGCCACCCGCATGGCTGCCTCATGATTTTTCCGCGCACCGAGTGGGAAAAATTTCGTGATCGAGTCGCTGCCTTGCCGATGACGGCGCAATGGTGGAAACGTATTTTTTTGGGCAACGCCATGGATGTCGACATGGACAACACCGGCCGCGTGTTGGTGTCGCCCGAGTTGCGCACTGCCGCCCACATCAGCAAAGAAGCCGTTCTGCTGGGCATGGGCACGCATTTCGAGTTGTGGGACAAGACCACCTATGACGCTCAGGAAGCCGAAGCCATGCAGGGCGAGATGCCCGATGTGTTCCGGGATTTTTCGATTTAACGTGGAATGGCAACGACTGAATGGGCACACACCACCGTCATGTTGAAGGAGGCGGTCGAGGCGCTGGACGTCCAGGCCGAAGCCACTTATGTCGACACAACCTTTGGCCGCGGCGGGCATGCAAAGCGCATCTTGGAACAGCTCGGTCCGCAGGGGCGCTTGATCGCCTTCGACAAAGACCCGCAAGCAGTGGCCACGGCCCAAGCGATCAACGACCACAGGCTGACGATCCGGCACCAGGGCTTTGCAGCCCTGAACCAACTCCCAAACAACAGCGTCGCAGGCGTGCTGATGGACCTGGGGGTGAGCTCCCCGCAAATCGACAACCCGCTGCGCGGCTTCTCCTTTCGACAGGACGGCCCGCTGGACATGCGGATGGACACAAGCCAAGGCCCAAGCGTGTACGAGTGGCTGGGCGAGGCAAAAACCGAACAGATCGCACAGGTGATTCGTGACTATGGTGAAGAACGATTTGCCAATGGCATTGCCAAAGCCATCGTTGCCAAGCGCGATGCGGGACAACTGCCCGCCACCACATTGGGCATGGCCGCTTTGGTCGCCGACATTGTCAAAACCCGCGAGCCTGGTCAAAACCCGGCTACCCGCACCTTTCAAGCCTTTCGCATGTTCATCAACCGCGAGTTGGATGAATTGCAGCAGGCCTTGGACGCCAGCATGGATGTTTTGCAAGACGGAGGGCGCTTGGTGGTGATCAGTTTCCATTCGCTGGAAGACCGCATGGTCAAGCAATTCATCGCCAAACATTCGCGCGAGGTCTACGATCGCCGTGCGCCATTCGCTGCAGCACCCAACTTGGGCCTCAAGGCGCTCGGGCGTCAGCGCCCTAGCGTCGAAGAGGTCAAGGCCAATCCGCGCAGTCGCAGCGCCATCATGCGCGTGGCCCAACGCGTTCAAGCTGGGGCGTTGGCATGACCCGGGTCAGCGCGTTGCTGTTGGTCGCGGTCATGTGCAGTGCCTTGTATTTGGTGCACACGCAGTATGAATCGCGCCGTTTGTACACCGAGTTAGATCGTGCCAAGGCGCAGGCCCAGCGTTTGGAAACTGAGCATGATCGCTTGGACGTGGAGCGCGGCGCACAGGCCACCCCCTTGCGGGTGGAAAAATTAGCGCGAGAGCAATTGCGCATGCAAACCATCTCGCCAGCCATCAGCCAATACGTTGCGCCGCATGCTGCTGCCGTTGAAAGTGCTGCTGCAGCTGCTGGCAAGGAGCAGCCATGAGCAGCCGCAGCGTGCAATACGCCAGCAACCCGCTATTGGCCAGCAAAACGCCCATTTGGCGCAGCCAACTCATCGTGGCCTGCATCGCCTTGGGTTTCATTGGCTTGGTGTTCCGAGCCGCCTATGTGCAGGTGGTGGGCAACGCTTTTTTCCGCAAACAGGGCACGGTGCGGTTTGAGCGTCAGCTGGAAATTCCGGCCAATCGTGGACGCATCCTCGACCGACATGGTCTGATCTTGGCGTCGAGTGTCCCCATGCCCAGCATCTGGGCCTCGCCAGAAGAACTCGAGGACGATCCGGTCAAGCTCAAAGCCTTGGCCCAATTGCTCAACATGCCTCTGGGCGAATTGCAAAACAAAGTCAAAAACAAAAAGAAGAGTTTTGTCTGGCTCAGGCGGCAGTTGGACATGGCCACCGGCAAAAAAGTGACCGACTTGAAATTCGCCGGTGTCTACACCCGCATGGAATACAAGCGCATGTACCCGCAAGGGGAAGCCGCCGCGCATGTGGTGGGCTTCACCAACATTGAAAACACCGGCCAAGAGGGCGTGGAGTTGGCATTCAACACCCATCTGGGGGGCAAGAGTGGCTCCAGGCGGGTCATCAAAGATGGCCAAGGCCAAGTGATTGAAGGCATTGGCGACATGATCCCGCCCGAGGAAGGTCGGGATTTGCAATTGAGTATTGACAGCAAGGTGCAGTACTTTGCCTACCAACGGTTGCGGGAAGCGGTGTTGGACAACAAGGCTGCAGCAGGCAGTGTGGTGGTGCTGGATGCGCAAACCGGCGATGTGCTGGCGCTGGCCAATTACCCCAGTTATTCGCCCGACAAGCGCAGCAACTTGAGTGGCGCACAGTTGCGCAACCGCGCCTTGACCGATACCTTTGAACCGGGCTCGACCATGAAGCCGTTCGTGGTGGGTTTGGCCATGGAGAAAGGCTTGATCAAGCCCGAGACCATGATCGACACCGCTCCTGGCAAGCTCAACATGTACGGCATGACAGTCACCGATGCGCATCCCCACGGCATGCTCAGTGTCAACGAGGTGATTCAAAAATCCAGCAACGTGGGCACGGTGAAAATTGCCATGCGCATGCCGCCCAAAGACATGTGGGAGATGTACACCCAAGTCGGCTTTGGTCAAAAACCCCAAGTGCCTTTTCCTGGTGCCGTGGCGGGCCGTTTGCGCGCTTACAAAACTTGGCGTCCGATGGAGCAAGCCACCATGAGTTATGGCTATGGCTTGTCCACCAGTTTGTTTCAACTCGCCCAGGCCTACACCGTGTTTGCCCGCGATGGGGAAGTCGCCCCGGTCAGCTTGCTCAAGCGACAAGACAAGGTGGCTGGCGTGCGGGTCATGAATGCCCAAAACGCAGCCTCGGTGCGCCACATGCTGCACATGGTCACGGGGCCGGGGGGCACGGCGCCGAAAGCCCAAACCATGGGGTATTCGGTGGGCGGAAAAACCGGAACCGCGCATAAATTGGATGGCAAAACCTACGCCGCCAAAAAGTACCGTGGCTTCTTTGTGGGCTTGGCACCGATTGACAACCCACGCATCGTGGTGGCCGTCATGATTGATGAACCCACTGCAGGACGCTATTACGGCGGTGATGTGGCGGCACCGGTTTTCAGTCAAACCGTGCAGCAAACTTTGCGCATGCTCGAAGTGCAGCCTGACATGGCGGTCAAACCTCAGGTCGTGGCCAAAGCCGAGGCGGAGTCTTTCTGATGCAGCATTTGCACACCCCCGAACAAGCCGCACAGTGGTTGCGCGGTTTGGTGCATGGCCATTTGCAATCGGACAGCCGCGCTGTTCGCGAAGGCGATGGTTTTTTGGCATGGGTGGGGCAGACGACCGATGCACGCCAACATGTGGTGCAAGCTTGGCAACAAGGTGCTGCAGCCTGCTTGGTAGAAGCGCAGGGCATTGAGGCCTTTGAAGCCGTCAATGACTTGGCCATGCACGATGTACCGATTGCCTGCATACCGCAACTCAAGGCCCGGTGTGGTCTGATCGCTGACGCCTACCATGCGTCGCCCAGTCAACAATTGAAGATGCTGGCCGTGACCGGTACCAATGGCAAAACCTCCACTGTCTGGTGGTTGGCACAAGCCTTGAACCGGTTGAACGAAGCTTGCACCGTGGTGGGCACCCTGGGTTTGGGTCGACCCGGCGAGATGCACAGCACGGGCCTCACCACCCCCAATCCTTTGCAGTTGCACCAACAGTTGCGCCATTGGATACAGCAAGGCGTGCGTGCATGCGCCATCGAAGCCTCATCGATCGGCTTGGCCGAGCATCGATTGGAAGGCTTGCAATTTCGCACCGCCATCTTCACCAATTTCAGCCAAGACCATCTGGACTACCACGCAGACATGAACCAGTACTGGGCTGCCAAACAACGCTTGTTTGACTGGCCCCATTTGCGCTCTGCAGTGGTCAATCTGGACGATCCGGTGGCGGCCGTTTTGTTGGCGCATCTGAAACTGCGCCCCGAGGTGAAGGTGTGGACGGTGTCCATGCAAACTCAGGCAGACATCCATGCAGAGCAGTTGCAAACAACGGCCGAGGGTGTTGGCTTTGAAGTCGTTGAAGGCGAGCAACGCCTAACCGTACAAAGTCCTGCCTTGGGCGACTTCAATGTCTTGAATTTATTGGGTGTCATCGCTGCGCTGCGTGACTTGGGGTACAGCTTGCCATCAGCCGTGCAGGCCTGCCAAGGTTTGCAAGCCGTCCCGGGGCGCATGCAGCGCGTGGGCAGGCCGCAGCAGCCTGCTGTGGTGGTGGACTACGCCCATACACCGGATGCGGTGGACAAGGCGCTGCGTGCGCTGCGACCCTGGGCGCATGCGCGAGGCGGTCGATTGGTTTGCATCCTGGGTTGTGGCGGCAACCGCGACAGCAGCAAACGTGCACCCATGGCGCGCATGGCCGAGCAAACTGCCGATCTGGTGTGTTTGACCAGCGACAACCCGCGCAACGAAGACCCGCAAGAAATCATGGCGCAAATGTGTCAGGGCTTGACCCGACCACAAGCCGCCTGGCAATGGGTGGACCGTGGGCAAGCGATTGCCCATGTGATTGCCCAGGCGCGTGCTGAAGACATTGTCTTGATCGCGGGCAAAGGACATGAAACCTACCAAGAAATTCAAGGTGTGAAACATGGGTTTTCGGATGTGGACCATGCCGAATTGGCCTTGCACAAATGGGGGGTGGGATGCACAGCATGAACCTCAGCTTGGCGCAAATTCAGCAATGGTTGCCCGGCAGTCGATTGGTGGGTGACTCCGATTTGAAGGTGGCGCGTGTGCACACCGACAGCCGCACTGTGCTGGCAGATGATGTGTTTGTGGCGTTGCGAGGTGAGCGTTTTGATGCCCACGACTACTTGCTTCAACTGCCCGCCGCCGGTGTCAAAGCAGCCATCGCTCAACAGGGCTTGGCGCAAGCGGGCTTGATGGGCTTAGAAGTGGCCGATACCAAGCAAGCACTGGGTCAATTAGCACAAGCATGGCGAGCGCAATTCAAGCTGCCACTGATTGCGGTGACGGGCAGCAATGGCAAAACCACGGTCACGCAAATGGTTGCCAGCATCCTGCATGCTTGGCTAGGCGAGGCTGCGCTCGCTACCCAAGGTAATTTCAACAATGACATCGGATTGCCACTGACTTTGCTGCGCTTGCGTGAAACACACCGCGCCGCTGTGGTCGAGTTGGGCATGAACCACCCGGGTGAAATAGCCCAGTTGGCTGCATGGGCTGCACCCACGGTCGCGGTGGTCAACAACGCGCAGCGCGAGCACCAAGAATTCATGCAAAGTGTGGAAGCGGTGGCGTTGGAAAACGGTGCTGTTTTACAAGCCTTGCCAGTGGATGGGTGGGCGGTTTTTCCTGCCAGCGATGCGCATCAATCAGTTTGGCGCAACATGGCTGCCAAGCACCGTGTGATGGACTTCGGCACGGAAAAAGCAAGTGTGAAAGTGCTAGGAGCCGATTGGCAAACAAACCGTTGGCTGCTGCGTTTGCAAACACCGCAGGGTGTGGTGGATTGCAGTTTGAACTTGCCCGGTTTGCACAATGTGCACAACGCCATGGCGGCTTGTGCCAGCGCCTTGGCTGCAGGTGCACCTTTGCCAGCCATTGCCAAGGGCTTGTCCAATTTTGAAGCGGTTGGCGGCCGATCCCGCAGTGGGGTCTTGCAATCGGCTGGCCACAGCTATACCTTGATTGACGACACCTACAACGCCAACCCCGATTCAGTGCGTGCGGCCATTGATTTGTTGGCGCTCGCGCCAAGCCCTCGGTTGTTGGTGTTGGGCGACATGGGCGAAGTGGGTGAGCAAGGACCCCAGTTCCATCACGAAGTCGGTGCCTATGCCAAGTCTTGCGGCGTCGATCAATTGTTCACTTTGGGTGAACTGTCGCAACACAGCGCACACGCTTTTCAAGGAGCGCGGCATTTCGACAGCATGGATGCTTTGCAACAACAGATGAACACCTCCACAAAAGAAATGGCCACTGTGCTGGTCAAAGGTTCGCGCTTCATGCGCATGGAGCGCGTGGTGCAAGCCCTGCAAGCGGCTCATCCAACGGCAGCAGCGCTGCCCCACAAGGAGGCATCATGCTGCTGAGCTTGGCCCAATGGTTGCAGTCACTCTCCCCCGACTATGGCTATTTGCGCGTTTTCCAATACCTGACGTTCCGTGCCGTGATGGCGGCGATGACAGCGTTGTTGATCGGTTTGGTTGCAGGGCCCGCAGTGATTCGCAAACTCACCGCCTTGAAAATCGGTCAGCCCATACGCGGTTATGGCATTGAAGCCCACTTGAGCAAATCGGGCACACCCACCATGGGTGGTGTGTTGATCTTGCTGTCGATTTCTTTTTCCACCTTGATGTGGGTCGATCTGTCCAACCGATTTGTTTGGATCGTGTTGTTGGTCACGCTGGCATTTGGCGCCATTGGCTGGGTGGACGATTGGCGCAAAGTGGTCAACAAAGACCCTGAGGGCATGCCTTCGCGTGAGAAATACCTGTGGCAATCCCTGGTTGGTTTGTTGGCGGCTTTGTATTTGGTGTTCAGTATTTCAGAGGTCAGCAACCTCAAGGTGTTGGAGCTGTTCTTCAGCTGGGTGCGCTCGGGATTTGATGTCAACTTGCCACCCAAAGCCGGTTTGATGGTGCCCTTTTTCAAAGAAATCAGTTATCCATTGGGTGTCTTGGGCTTTGTGATCCTCACCTATTTGGTCATCGTGGGTTCGAGCAATGCCGTGAATTTGACCGATGGTCTTGATGGCTTGGCCATCATGCCGGTGGTCATGGTTGGCTCGGCCTTGGGGGTGTTCGCCTACGTCGCAGGCAGTGCGGTGTATTCCAAATATTTGTTCTTCCCGCACATCCCCGGCACCGGCGAGTTGCTGGTGTTTTGTGCCGCTATTGCCGGTGCAGGTTTGGCCTTTTTGTGGTTCAACACCCATCCCGCACAGGTTTTCATGGGTGACGTGGGAGCGCTGGGTTTGGGGGCTGCCTTGGGCACCATCGCCGTCATCGTGCGTCAAGAAATCGTGTTGGCCATCATGGGCGGTATTTTTGTGGCAGAAGCTTTGTCAGTGATGCTGCAAGTCAGTTATTTCAAATACACCAAACGCAAATATGGTGAAGGGCGGCGCATCTTGAAGATGGCGCCGTTGCACCATCACTTTGAAAAATCCGGATGGAAAGAAACCCAAGTGGTGGTCCGCTTTTGGATCATCACCATGTTGTTGTGTTTGGTGGGCTTGTCCACCTTGAAGCTGCGTTGACCATGAACATGTTGCAAAACCTTCACATCTTGGTGCTCGGTCTGGGTGACTCGGGCTTGGCCATGGTGCGTTGGTGTGTCTTGCAAGGTGCCCAGGTCACGGTGGTCGACAACCGTGCGCAACCACCAGGTCTGCTGGAGTTGCAAGCACAGGGCCTGAATGTCAACTTCAAAGCCCAAGCCTTCAGCGCCGACTTGGTGACAGAGGATGTGAAGGCCGTGTTCAAAAGTCCAGGCTTGAGTCCGGCGCAAACAGGTCCGGTCTGGCAGGCCGCGCAGGCACGTGGCTTGTGGGTAGGGACCGAGCTGAGTTTGTTTGCCCATGCATTGCAACAACTGAAAGAGACCCAAGCCTATCAACCGCAGGTGCTGGCCATCACCGGAACCAACGGCAAAACCACGGTCACCAGCCTGACCGGATTGTTGGTGGCACGTGCTGGACGCAAAGTGGCGGTGGCTGGCAACATCGGCCCCACCCTGTTGGACACCTTGCGAGAACAACTGAGCGACTTGCCTGAGGTGTGGGTGTTGGAGTTGTCCAGCTTCCAACTTGATGGCGTGGACAACTTTGAACCCACTGCTGCCACTATTTTGAACTTGACGCAAGACCATTTGGATTGGCATGACGACATGGCCGCCTATGGTCAAGCCAAAGCCCGTATTTGGGGTCCGCGTTCAGTCGGCGTGTTGCCGCGCAATGATGCTGTGGTGATGGCCTTGTGGCCCAAAGACAGCAGCGATAAAAAAGTGCCGCCGCGCTTGCGCTTGTGCTTTGGCGCTGATTTGCCGCAAGCCCCCGGTGACTTTGGTTTGTCGCTTGAAAACGGCATGCGTTGGCTGGTGCGAGCGGCACCCACCGAAGAACCTGTGGGCAAGCGTGGCCGTGTTCAAGATGAGGCATTGCACATCCAGCGCCTGATGCCTGCCGATGCCTTGCGTATTCGTGGTGAGCACAACGCATTGAACGCCTTGGCTGCGTTGGCCTTGGCCAGCACCTGTTGCAACAGCTTGGCCCCCTTGCTGCATGGTCTGCGTGAATACACCGGTGAAGCGCACCGCATGTCCACCGTGGCCATCGTCAACGACATCACGTATGTGGACGACAGCAAAGGCACCAATGTCGGTGCCACGGTGGCCGCTATCAACAGCTTGGGTGCCGATGGTCAGTTGGTGGTCATCTTGGGCGGAGACGGCAAAGGCCAAGACTTTGCACCGTTGATTCAGCCCGTTGCAGAGCATGTGCGTGCCGTCGTCTTGATCGGCCAAGATGCCGAACGCTTGGCGCAAGCCTTGGCGAGCACTGGCGTGCCACAGCACCGCGCCAGCGACATGGCCCAAGCCGTGGCCCTGGCGACCGATGCGGGGCAAACCGGCGACATCGTTTTGTTGTCACCAGCGTGTGCCAGCTTGGACATGTACAGCAACTATGTGGCGCGCGCGCAAGCGTTTACAGAAGCGGTGGAGTCCCTCAGCATGATGGCGGATCAAGCATGAGTCAAACCCAGATCAGTTGGATAGAGCGCATTGGGCTTTGGTTTGGCAACCAACCCAAAGACAGCATGGATGCCCTGCCGGTGCGTGTGCATGGGCAGCAATTCACCAGCACTGGCGCAGCACCAGGCAGTGTCAAGGCTTTTGACCAATCCTTGATTTGGGCCATTGGGGGTTTGTTGATGTGGGGCTTGGTGATGGTGTACTCGGCGTCGATTGCCTTGAACGACAACGCCCAGTCCACGGGCTTATCCCAGACCCAATATCTGGTTCGACACACCTTCTCTTTGAGCGTGGGCTTTATTGCTGCGCTGTTGGTGTTTCAAATTTCCATGGACACCTGGGAGAAATTGGCGCCGTGGGTGTTCATCGCGTCGATTGTTTTGCTGATTCTGGTGTTGCTGCCCTTTGTGGGTAAAAGCGTCAATGGTGCACGCCGGTGGATCAGTCTGGGTGTGTTGAATTTTCAGCCCTCAGAATTGGCCAAGCTGGGCACCTTGCTCTATGCCGCCGATTACATGGTGCGCAAGATGGATGTGAAGGAAAAGTTTTTCAAAGCCGTCACACCCATGGGTATCGCGATTGGCATTGTCGGATTGTTGTTGCTGGCCGAGCCTGACATGGGCGCCTTTTTGGTGATTGCTGTGATCGCCATGGGCATCTTGTTTTTAGGCGGTGTCAATGCCCGCATGTTTTTGCTCATCAGCAGCATCTTGGTGGTGGCATTTGGCTTCATGATTGCGCTGTCACCGTGGCGGCGTGAGCGCATCTTCGCCTACCTCGATCCGTTTGGCGCTGAACACGCCTTGGGCAAAGGATTTCAACTCTCACATTCATTGATTGCATTTGGACGGGGCGAAATTTTTGGTGTCGGTTTGGGCGGCAGTGTGGAGAAGCTGCATTGGTTGCCTGAGGCTCACACCGATTTCTTGCTCGCTGTGATTGGTGAGGAATTTGGCTTGGTCGGCGTGGTCATCGTCATCGGTGTCTTCATGTGGTTGACCCGCCGCATCATGTTCATTGGGCGCAATGCGATCGCCATGGACCGGGTGTTCTCAGGCTTGGTGGCGCAAGGCGTGGGTATTTGGGTGGGCTTTCAAGCCTTCATCAACATGGGCGTGAACCTGGGCGCTTTGCCCACCAAGGGCCTGACTCTGCCGCTCATGAGTTATGGGGGGTCGGCCATCTTGCTGAATTTGGTGGCACTGGCCATTGTGCTCAGGGTTGATTATGAAAACCGTTTGCTCTCGCATGGAGGCCGTGTATGAATACCCGCACGGCCTTGGTGATGGCCGGTGGCACCGGTGGTCACATCTTCCCCGGTTTGGCGGTGGCAGAAGTTTTGCGCAGCCAAGGCTGGCATGTGCATTGGTTGGGCGCCCCTGCGCCCAGCATGGAAAGCCAGTTGGTGCCCGCCAAAGGTTTTGCGTTTGAAGCCGTGCGCTTTGGTGGTGTGCGTGGCAAGGGTCTTCTCACTTTGGCCTTGTTGCCCATGCGTTTGCTGCAAGCCTTCTGGCAAAGCCTGCAAGTCATCCGCCGTTTGCGGCCCGATGTCTTGGTGGGCTTGGGCGGATACATCACATTTCCGGGCGGCATGATGGGGGTGTTGATGGGCAAGCCCTTGGTGTTGCACGAACAAAATTCAGTGGCTGGCATGGCCAACAAAGTGCTGGCCCATGTGGCGGATCGGGTGCTCTGCACCTTTCCCAAGGTGTTGCCCAAGGCGCAATGGGTGGGCAATCCGATGCGCGATGGCTTTCTCAATCAAGCACCACCAGAAGCGCGCTTTGCCCAACGCAACGGTCCGTTGCGCGTGGTCGTGGTGGGCGGCAGCTTGGGGGCGCAAGCATTGAACAGTGGCGTCCCCCAAGCGCTGGCCTTGATGCCAAGGGATCAACGCCCGCAAGTGTTGCATCAAGGTGGCGTCAAACATTTGAAAACACTGCAAGACAACTACGCACAAGCTGGTGTGGATGCCGAGCTGGTGCCCTTCATCGACGACACGGCCAGTGCATTTGCCCAAGCCGATTTGGTGATTTGCCGCGCCGGTGCCAGCACCGTGAGTGAATTGGCTGCCGTGGGCGTTGCTGCACTGCTGGTGCCCTTCCCGCATGCGGTGGATGATCACCAAACAGTGAATGCTCAATTTTTGAGCAACCAAGACGCCGGGTGGTTGATGCCGCAAACTGAATTGACGCCCGAGCACTTGGCCGCCTTTTTAAGCCGCTTAGACCGAGCGCAGTTGCTGCATGCGGCCAAGCAAGCCTATGCAGTTCGCAAGACAACGGCAGCGGCTGATGTGGTGCAGGCTTGTGCGGAGGTGTTGTCATGAAGCACGCCATCAGCCATGTGCACTTCGTCGGCATCGGTGGTGCAGGCATGAGTGGCATCGCCGAAATTTTGCACAACCTCGGCTACACCGTGTCAGGCTCCGACATCGCTGATGGTCCAGTCCTTCGACGCTTGCAAGCCATGGGGATTCGCACCCAAGTCGGTCATGATGCGGCGCACATTGCCGGTGCTGGCGCGGTGGTCACATCCACGGCCGTGCAAGCGGACAACCCGGAAGTGGTGGCGGCCCATCAAAAACTCGTGCCTGTGGTGCCTCGCGCCGTGATGTTGGCCGAGTTGATGCGTTTGAAACAAGGCATTGCCATTGCAGGTACGCATGGCAAAACCACCACCACCAGTTTGGTCGCCAGTGTGTTGGCAGCAGCCAATCTCGACCCCACTTTCGTGATTGGCGGGCGACTCATCAGTGCTGGTGCGAATGCCAAACTCGGTTCCGGTGACTACATCGTGGTGGAGGCTGATGAATCGGATGCATCGTTTTTGAACTTGAATCCGATCATGTCGGTGGTGACCAATATCGATGCCGACCACATGGACACCTATGGCCATGATTTCAACAAACTCAAAGGCGCTTTCATTGAGTTTTTGCACCGCATGCCCTTTTATGGTGCTGCCGTCTTGTGTGTGGATGATCCGGTGCTGCATGGCATCTTTGCCGATGTGTCACGCCCGATCACCAGTTATGGTTTGTCCGAGCAAGCGCAGGTGCGTGCGATGGATGTCAAAGCCGTGGGGTCACGCATGCAATTCAAGGTCACGCGCAGCAATGGCATCACCTTGCCGCCGATGCAGATTGATTTGAATTTGCCAGGCCTTCACAATGTGCGCAACGCCTTGGCAGCCATTGCTGTGGCTGTGGAATTGAATGTGCCAGATGAGGCCGTGGTGCAAGCCTTGGCAGATTTCAAAGGCGTGGGACGTCGATTTCAAAATCATGGCGAGCAAGCGGCGGCCGGTGGCGGCCGTTACACCTTGATTGAGGACTATGGCCACCATCCCGTGGAATTGGCGGCCACCATCGAGGCAGCCCGCGGGGCTTACCCAGGACGGCGTTTGGTGCTGGCTTTCCAACCGCACCGTTACACCCGCACGCGCGATTGTTTTGAAGATTTTGTCCAAGTGCTGCGTTTGGCCGATGTGGTTTGGCTGACCGAGGTGTATGCCGCTGGCGAAGAACCGATCGTGGCGGCCGATGGCCGTGCCCTGGCGCATGCATTGCGCGTGGCCGGACAACAAGCATTGGTGTTTGCACAAGACTTGACACAGTTGGAGGCGTTGCTGCGGCAGCACACACAAGATGGCGATGTGGTGATGTGCATGGGGGCGGGCACGATTGGCCAGTTGCCAGCTCGCATCGCTGGCAACAGCCCAGCGCAGGGGCCGAAATTGAAAGTTGTTCGACCATGAAACCCTTTGACATCCACACAGCCAAAGTCGCTGTCCTCATGGGCGGGCATTCTGCCGAGCGAGACATTTCATTGATGTCGGGACAGGGCGTGTTGAAGGCGTTGCAATCACTGGGCGTGAATGCCCATGCGTTTGATCCTGCCAGCCAAGCTTTGCATCTTTTGCGAGATCAAGGTTTCAGCCATGCCTTTATCTGCTTGCACGGACGCCATGGTGAAGATGGCACGGTGCAAGGTGCACTGGAATTGCTGGGCATGGCCTACACAGGATCGGGTGTGATGGCCTCGGCCATCGCCATGGACAAGCAAATGACCAAGCGCTTGTGGGCGGCAGAAAGTTTGGCCACACCCCCTGGCGTTTGGCTGCCGCCGCACCAACAAACGCCTGACCGCATCGCCCGTATTCCCGAAGAATTGGGCTTGCCCCTGATCGTCAAACCACCGCATGAAGGCTCCTCCATTGGTGTGACCAAGGTGTTGGAAGCGAGTGATTTGAAACAGGCCGTGGCCTTGGCAACCCAATACGACCCCGATTTGCTGTGTGAAGCCTTCATTGACGGTGAAGAGGTCACCTGCCCGGTGTTGGGTGAGGGTCCTGCCGCTCAAGCCTTGCCCGTGGTGCGCATCGCAGCACCTGAAGGTGCCTATGACTACCAAAACAAATACTTCACCGATGACGTCAAGTACCACTGCCCAAGCGGCTTGCCCGCTGCAGAAGAGGCAGCGATTCAAGCGCTGAGTGTTGCTGCTTATCGGTCCTTGGGTTGTCGTGGCTGGGGACGGGCTGACGTGATGATTCGCGCATCTGACCGCAAAGCCTTTTTGTTGGAAATGAACACCAGCCCTGGCATGACCGATCACTCTCTGTTGCCCATGTCAGCACGCGCTGCAGGTATCAGTTATCCCGACTTGTGCATGCGAATTTTGCAAAGCGCACGATTGGATACCAAGATGGGGGCACTGAAAGCATGAACATGCGACGCAGCACCATGCCCGCAGAAACTGCACCAGTTCTGGCTCTGGACATCCGCCTCATGAACATCACCAGCATGCTGTTGATCACAGGCTTGGTGGTGGCCAGCGTTGGCGTTGTTTTGTGGTGGATGCTGCGACATCCGGTGTTTGCCATTTCGGCCATCAGTGTGCGTGGCGATATACGCCACAACAACGAAGTCACCTTGCGAGCCAATGTGGTGCCCCGATTACAGGGTAGTTTCTTCACGGTGGACTTGGATCAAGCGCGCCGCACTTTCGAAAATGTGCCTTGGGTGCGACAAGCCTTGGTCCGGCGTGAATTTCCAAATCGTTTGCAGGTTGAATTGTTCGAACATGAGCCGGTGGCGTATTGGGGCCAGGAGTCGGAGTCACGTTTGCTCAATCGGCAAGGCGAGGTCTTCAGCGCCAATTTTGGCGAGTTGGAAAACGAAAACATGCCGCATTTGTCAGGGCCGGATGCCGAGTCGGTTCGCGTGCTGCAGATGTATGCGAAGTTGTCACCCGAGCTTGAAAAGTTGGCATTGCCATTGCAGTCTTTGGAATTGACCGCGCGGGGCAGTTGGCGCGCTCAGATGAAAAATGGCGCCTCGCTCGAATTGGGGCGTGGCAATGAAAGCGAAGTGATGGCCCGGGTGCAACGACTGACGCAAACCTTGGCCCAAGTCAGTCAACGTTATGGACGGCAGACCCAATCACTGGAATCGGCAGATTTAAGACACATCAATGGCTATGCCTTGCGCTTGCGGGGTGTGGGCACATTTGATTCGACGACAACAAGGTAAGCACAAAGAGGTTTCCATGGCAAAAGAATACAAAGACTTGGTGGTGGGGTTGGACATTGGCACCAGCAAGGTCATGGTGGTGGTGGCCGAGGTGTTGCCCGGCGCCGAACTCAAGTTGGCGGGATTGGGCATTGCGCCCAGCAGTGGTTTGAAACGCGGCGTGGTGGTCAATATTGACGCCACGGTGCAAAGCATTCAACAGGCGTTGAAAGAAGCTGAGTTGATGGCCGATTGCAAAATCACACGGGTTTACACCGGCATCACCGGCAGCCATATTCGCGGCATGAATTCGCATGGCATGGTGGCGGTGAAAGACCGCGAAGTCACCGCCGCTGACGTGGCCCGGGTGGTGGAAACAGCCAAGGCTGTCAACATCTCCACCGATCAACGCTTGTTGCTGGTCGAGCCGCAAGAATTCATCATTGATGGCCAAGACGTGAAGCAACCGATTGGCATGAGCGGCATACGCTTGGAAGCCAAGGTGCACATCGTCACTGGTGCGCAAACCGCTGCTGAAAACATCATCAAGTGTGTGCGACGCTGCGGTTTGGATGTGGACCACCTGATGCTCAACCCCTTGGCATCCAGTTTGTCGGTGTTGACCGATGACGAGCGTGAGTTGGGTGTGGCATTGGTGGACATTGGTGCAGGCAGCACCGACATCGCCATCTTCACGGGTGGTGCGATTCGGCACACGGCGGTCATCCCGATCGCAGGCGACTTGATCACCAGCGACATCGCCATGGCTTTGCGCACGCCCACCAAAGACGCTGAAGACATCAAGGTGGAGTCGGGCTTTGCCAAACAACTGCTGGCTGATCCGAACGTGCAGGTGGAGGTTCCGGGCTTGGGTGACCGCGGACCGCGCATGCTCAGCCGTCAAAACTTGGCCGGTGTGATCGAGCCACGCATTGAAGAAATTTTCTCGCTGGTGCAGCAGGTGTTGCGCGACTCCGGCTACGAAGAAGTGCTGTCATCGGGCATTGTGCTGACAGGCGGCAGCGCCATGATGCCCGGCATGATTGAACTGGGTGAAGACATTTTCTTGAAAGCGGTGCGCCGTGGTGTGCCGCGCTACAGCAGCGCTTTGTCCGACATGGTGTCGCACCCGCGTGCGGCCACCGTCATGGGCTTGTTGGAAGAAGCCCGCATGGCGCGTTTGCGAGGATTTCGCGTGGCGCAAAAAAATGGTTCTGTGAAAACCGCCATGGGGCGGGTCAAGGACTGGTTTGTGGGGAACTTTTGATCATGAACAAACAACATCTTCAGACCGTGGTCCGCAGCTTTGCGCACATTCAAACGCACCGACGATGGCGACCTTGCATTCGCGGCGCACCCCCAGGTTGAACGCTGATTTCAAAGACTTTCAAAATTTAAACAACACAGGCAACTGCATCAACTGATTCGGAGAAACAAAATGAACATTGAAATGATTGAAAAAAATGAATTCAACCCAGACACCCAAATCCGCGTGATCGGCGTGGGCGGTGGTGGTGGCAATGCGGTGGAACACATGATTGCCAGCGGTGTGCGCGGCGTTGAATTCATCTGCGCCAACACCGATGCCCAGGCCTTGAAGGTCAGCTCGGCCAGCCGCGTCATTCAGTTGGGCGACAACGGCTTGGGCGCGGGCAGCAAACCCGAACGTGGTCAAGCCGCCGCTGAAGCGGCCATCGACAGCATTCGTGAAGTGCTGCAAGGCTCCAACATGGTGTTCATCACCGCGGGCATGGGTGGCGGCACCGGCACGGGTGCCGCTCCTGTGGTGGCCCGCGTTGCACGCGAAATGGGCATCCTCACCGTCGGCGTGGTGACCAAACCTTTTGATTGGGAAGGTGGTCGTCGCATGACGAATGCCGAAGCTGGCTTGGCCGAACTTGAAGCCAATGTGGATTCACTGATCGTGGTGTTGAATGAAAAATTGCTGGAAGTGTTGGGAGACGATGTCAGCCAAGACCAAGCGTTTTCATTTGCCAATGATGTGTTGAAAAACTCGGTCGGTGGCATTGCCGAGATCATCAATGTGGAAGCCTTGGTGAACGTCGACTTTGAAGACGTGCGCACCGTCATGAGCGAGCAAGGCAAGGCCATGATGGGCACCGCCACCGCCAGCGGCCCAGACCGCGCCCGCATCGCTGCTGAACAAGCCGTGGCCTGCCCCCTGCTGGAAGGCGTGGACATGACGGGCGCCAAAGGCGTGTTGGTCCTGATCACGGCCGCCAAAGGTGCGTTGAAATTGGCCGAATCTCGCGAGGCCATGAACACCATCCGTGCTTTTGCATCATCAGAAGCGCATGTGATTTATGGCACGGCCTACGACGAATCCTTGGGTGACCAAATTCGGGTCACGGTGGTGGCCACAGGTTTGGCTCAAGCAGGTCGTCGGGTTGCACCGCCTTTGTCGGTCATTCGCACCGGCACAGACAACGTGGCCTATCCCACCAACCCCAGCATGGTGCCCACAGCCAGTATCAGCAGCCATACGCCGACCATGTCAACTGGGACAGACAGCCTGCCCACGCAACTGGCCTCACCTTTGAGCACGGGTAATGTGAATGTTCCCAGCGTCTGGCGCACCCGCGACCGCACGCAAGCAGCAGCCAAGGTGGACGCCATGTCCTCGGGCGGCATGGACAATTACGAAATCCCAGCCTTCTTGCGCAAGCAAGCTGACTAAAATCGCGCCCGTGCTGAAACAACGAACCCTTCAAACCATCACCCGCGCCGTGGGCGTGGGGCTGCACAGCGGGCAGCGTGTGGAGTTGACATTGCGTCCGGCACCGCCGGACACGGGGGTGGTGTTTCGCCGGGTTGATTTGGCGCATCCTGTTGACATTCCTGTCAGTGCCACCGCTGTCACGGATACCCGCATGGCGTCCACCATCTCGGCGCAGGGTGCCAAAGTGCACACGGTGGAGCATTTGATGTCGGCCTGTGCAGGTTTGGGCTTGGACAATCTGTATGTGGACATCACCGCTGAAGAAGTACCTATCCTTGATGGGTCATCTGCCTCGTTTGTGTTCTTGCTGCAAAGCGCGGGCATTGAATTGCAAAACACCCCCAAGCGTTTTATTCGGGTCTTGAAACCGGTGCAGGTGCAAGAGGGTGAGGGTGACAACATCAAGTGGGCGCGACTGACGCCGCACCACGGCTACAAGCTCAGCTTTGAAATTGATTTTCAACACCCCGCGGTGGACTCCACCGGTCAACGCGTCGAGTTCGATACCGAAACCGGTAATTATGTGAAAGACATTGCACGGGCCCGCACCTTTGGTTTCACCAAGGACGTGGAGATGATGCGAGCCAATGGCTTGGCTTTGGGTGGCGGTTTGGACAACGCCATCGTCATGGACGATTACAAGGTGCTCAACAGCGAAGGCCTGCGCTATGACGATGAGTTTGTGAAACACAAAATCCTCGATGCGATGGGCGATTTGTTTTTATTGGGTCGACCCTTGTTGGCCGCTTACAGTGCGTTTCGCTCGGGACACGCCATGAACAACCGCTTGCTGCGCGAATTGCTCAGCCATGCCGACGCTTATGAACTGGTGAGTTTTACGGACGAGCGCCAAGCACCGCGCGGATTGGCCAAGCTAGCCCCGGCTTGGTAGCCAGCCCCGATGGCGGTTGACAGGCTGGGGGTCAACTGACTTTTCCAACACCCATTGAAACGGCTGCTGTTTGCAGGCGCATGTGGTGCAGTCTGGCATGGGCATGGGTGATGGCCAGACCGAGGGCATCTGCTGCATCAGGTCCGGGCAAGCCGGGCAATGTCAACAAGCGTTTCACCATTTCTTGCACCTGCGCTTTGGCCGCCTTGCCATGCCCTGCGATGGCTTTTTTCATCTGCAAAGCGGTGTACTCCGCCACCGGCAAGCCGCTGTGAACCAGAGAAGTGAGGCAGGCCCCCCGAGCTTGCCCCAACAACAAACTGGCTTGCGGGTTCATGTTGACAAACACAATTTCCACCACCGATTCTTGCGGACCATAGCGCGTTGCCACCTCGCCAATGCCCTCAAAAATGACTTTCAATCGAGCAGGTAAATCACTGCGGGGCAAGTGCGTGGTGGTGATGGTGCCGCTGGCCACGTAATGCAACTGGCTGCCTTGGCTGTCAATCACACCAAAACCTGTGCATTGCAAACCCGGGTCAATGCCCAAGATACGCACGGTGCTCATGGCAAATCCACTTGCGGCATGCGACCCAATATGACTTGTGCACGGTTGGCCAAATAGGGTGAGCGCGCATATTTTTCAAAATACTTGGGGCGCGGCAACATGACCGACAAACGAGCGCACTCCCAAGCAGAGAGTTGCGAAGCGGGTCGCCGAAAATAGTGTTGCGCCGCGGCCTCAATGCCAAACACGCCTTGACCCCATTCCACATGGTTCAGGTAAAGCGTCAAGATGCGTTCTTTGCTTAGCAACTGCTCTAGTGCCAAGGTCAGCACCAACTCTTGGGCCTTGCGAAAAAGCGTTCGTTCACCGCTCAAAAACAAATTTTTCGCCAACTGCTGGGTGATGGTGGAACCACCCACCAACTTGGCAGGCTTGGGATTGCTAGCCTGGGCTTGCGCTCTGGCTTGCGCACGTGCCAAGGCTCGCGCATTGCGGCTCCAAGCTCTTTCCAAGGCTTCCCATTGCACGCCGCCATGCGAGGCAAACACATCGTCTTCAGAGGCAATGACGGCACGTCGCATGTTTTTCGGATGTTGGGTGGCAGGCACCCATTCATGTCGCCATCGCAAGCGATCGGTGGTGCGCACAATCCGCCATGCTTCCGAGCGCTGAAAAGCAGTGGACTCCGGATCAATGAAACGCATGCTGGCGATGCGCGCGATGAAAAAAAACTGCAAACCCAAGCCGCACAGAAAGACCAGCATCAACCAACGACCCAGGGGTTTGAACAGGAGGCGGGCATGGCGCATGGTTCAGCGGGCTTGTAAGCTGGTTTGCAGACTGTTGCTGCGGTCAAATTGAAAGCGCGTGACCAAGGCCAGTTGGTCCATCTCTTGGCGCATGTCCTCGGTGAAGGCGCCAAAGGGACCGGCACCTTTGGCAATCGCCTTGGCCTGCATGTCAAGCGTGGGGTTGCCAGATCCAGTGATGACCTCGGCACTCACCAACTGGCCACTGGTGCCAATCGTGATGACCATGATCAAACTGCCATAGAGTTTTTGACCCTGTGATTCAGGAAAAAGCAAGGTGCCGCGTGCTTCGATTTTGCGTCGCAGTTGGTCATAGTAGAGGGCGTAGCTGCTTTCCTGAGTGCTGGGGCTGATGTAACGTTTGCGAGGACGCGCATTTTCTTCTTGAATGCGTCTTTCTATTTGCGCCAGCATGTTCAATAACTCTTGCCGTTGACGCTCCAGCGCGGGGTCGGCTTGGCGGGCTTGCTTGGCGGTCAAAGTGGCCAAGCTGCGTTTGGTTTGTGCCAACAATTCGTTTTGTTCAATTTCGCGTTGGGTGAGTTTGCTTTGTCGTTGGTCATCGGCTTGGCCGCTTTGGGTGATCGGGGCATTCATGAGCGGTGACGTGGCGCGACCTTGCGCGGCTTGGCCGCCACCTGCCAAATTGGTTTGCGCCAGTGCGCGCGCTTTGCTGGGTTTTTTCTCGTCGGTTTGGGTGTTGACCAAGATCACTTCCAAACCGTTGTCGCGTACCAAACGGTCTATCGCCGCTGGCGCACCCAAATGGACAAACAGCAATGCTGCATGCAGCGCCAACGACAAACCCAGCGCCCAACTCATGCCTGCGGTTCCTCTGTGGTGGTCTCCGATAAATCGACCGCGATATGCAAGGGCCCGGCCGCCACCTCTTCCTCATCATCGGCTTCATTCACCAGATCGCTGGCATCCAAGCTTTGCAGGAACTGGGCATGCACATCCAAGGCGATCAAATCCATGGCGGTGATGCGCACCCGCACTTGGGCACCGCGCTCAAGCGGCGGCGCACCCGACACACTGAACACCAAGGGCAGGTTGTTGGCGCGGGCCATGGGCGGTTCGCCTGGAAAGGACTTGAAGACGTTGGCATCCAATTCGGTGATGGCTTGCTGCTGCAAATGCTGCATCGTCCAGAAACGCTCCATGCTCGACTGGTGCGTGTTGTAAGCGGTGTAGGCGGTTTCAAAACCAGAGATGATGCCAAAGAGTTCGGCGTCTTTGGGTTTGAAAGGTGCCACCAAGGCAGCGGTGGCGCCATGGCGGGCACAGGCGATGAGTTGCCATTGGTTCACCAAGTCGGTGTAACGGCGCAGTGGTGAGGTGCTCCAGGCATAACTGGGCACACCAATGCCTGCGTGCGGCAAGGCTTTGGTCCCCATCCGAACTTTGATGCCAGGTGCCAAGCTGGCCTGACTGCGGTAAATGGCAGGCACGCCCAAACTGGCCATCCACTGGCCCCAGGTGCTGTTGGCCAGGATCATGGCTTCAGCCACGATCAGGTCCAAAGGGGCACCGCGTTGTCGCACCGAAATTTGAACCGTCTCGTCGCCTTGCGGACCGGCCTCGGGGGTGTTGACCAAGCGGAAGTTGTAGTCGGGGCGGTTGAAACTTTCGGGTTTGCCGCGCACCACCTCACGCGCAGCTTTCAGGTGCTGCGCCAAGCGGAACAAGAAAGCCAACTCGCCCTGCGGCATGGCCGGGTCTTGCGAGCTGGCTGCGGGCGAGGGGTTGCTCAGCCAAGCTTCGGTGACCACAGCGTCGAGTTGGTCATGACGCAAATTGGCGGCGATGGGCACTTGTTCCAGACGCGTTTCGCTGTGCTGTACTTCCAAACTCTGGGCATCAAAGCGCACATACAAAGACAAGGCAGGGCAGGCGCGGCCTTCTTGCAAGGTGTAGCTTTGCACAATGCTGTCGGGCAGCATGGTGATTTTGTGGCCCGGCATGTAAACCGTAGAGAAGCGCGTGCGACCAACCGAGTCGATGGCATCCCCGGGAAGCACCGCCAAACCAGGGGCTGCGATGTGAATCCCCACGGTGATGCTGTCGCTGCCCAATCCTTGCACCGACAAGGCGTCGTCAATTTCAGTGGTTTGCGAGTCGTCGATCGAATAGGCCTGCACAGCTGCCAAGGGCAAGTCGGCCAAGATGGCCGGTGCTTGCAAGGCAGGGAAGGCCGTGCCTTTGGGGAAGTTTTCAAACAAAAACCGCTGCCAATGAAAGTCGTAGGCCGAGCGAATCGCGCCGGCTTGTTGCAGCAAAGCCAAGGGTGGCGTGTTGCTGCCCCGAGCCGCTTCCACGACTGCTTTGTATTCAGGGGCGTTTTTATCGGGCTTGAATAAAATTTTGTAAAGCTGGCGTTCGACCGCTTCTGGACAAACACCTTGCATCAATTGCGCCGCCCAATCGGTGATTTGCACCTGCACTTGTTTTTTCTTGTCGATGGCCACCAGGGCTTGCTGAATCACTTCGGCGCTGGCCTTGCGAAACCGCCCTTTACCGGCACGGCGGAAATAGTGGGGAGCCTCGAACAAGCGCAGCAACATGCCCAATTGCTGCGCAGGGGTGGCGTCTTTGCTGAAATAGTCTTGGGCCAATGCCACAAAGCCAAACTCTTCGTCGGGTGCAAATTCCCAGGCCATGTCGGTTTCAATCTCTGCGGCCACGGCTTGACCCGCTTTCATGAACTCGGCGGGGTTGGGCTTGTCAAACGTCATCAGCACATGGGCGGATTTCACTTTCATGCGCTTGCCGCTGTCGAGTTCAATCTGGGCGGACGCTTCGGCCTCAGACAGGACCCGTCCGGTCATGAATTTGCCACTGTCTTCAAAGAGTGCATACATAGCGCTGATTCTCCCATGATGCTCCGATAAACTTGCAGCATGGCAACCCAACTTGGCAAATACAGTGTGTTTCAACGCATCACCCCGATGGTGTTGGGCTTTGACGCCGTTTTGGGTTTTGCAGTCTTGGCCTTGGCGCTGACGGGTTTGGTATCGATTTTTTCCTCGGGCTATTCTGACGGCCAGCGTTTTTGGGACCATGGCCGAAATATGCTGTTGGCATGCATCATCATGGTGGTGGTCGCGCAAATTCCACCGCAACGCATGATGGCCTTGGCCGTGCCGGTCTACACGGTGGGCCTGGCCTTGTTGGTGGCCGTGGCCTTGTTTGGTCTGACCAAAAAAGGGGCGCAACGATGGCTGAATGTCGGCATCGTGATTCAACCCAGTGAGATCATGAAAATTGGCATGCCTCTGATGCTGGCTTGGTGGTTCCAAAAACGCGAAGGGCAACTGCGTTCATTGGATTTTTTCGTGGCCGGGTTGATTTTGTTCGTTCCAGTCGCCTTGATCTTTAAACAACCTGACTTGGGTACCGCCATTTTGGTGATGTCTGCAGGTTTGTACGTCTTGTTTTTCGCTGGCCTGAGCTGGTGGCTGATCATTCCCCCCTTGCTGCTGGGCATGATTGGTGTGTCCTTGCTCGTGTTTTTCGAACCCAGATTGTGTGTGGACGGTATGGACTGGCCTTTCCTGCTCGACTACCAGCAGCAGCGTGTTTGCACTTTGCTTGATCCTGGCCGCGACCCTTTGGGCAAAGGTTTTCACATCATTCAGGGCATGATTGCCATTGGTTCGGGCGGTTTTTGGGGCAAGGGCTTCATGCAGGGCACCCAATCCCACTTGGATTTCATTCCTGAACGCACCACCGACTTTGTCTTTGCTGCTTATTCGGAAGAGTTTGGTTTGATTGGCAACATCTTTTTGATCGGCAGTTTCTTGGTCTTGGTGTTTCGCGGCTTGGCCATCGCCACAGAAGGGCCAACCCTGTTTTCCAGGCTGCTGGCCGGCAGCATCACGCTGATTTTTTTCACTTATGCCTTTGTCAACATGGGCATGGTCAGCGGCATGTTGCCAGTGGTGGGCGTGCCGCTGCCCTTCATCAGTTATGGCGGCACCGCCATGGTCACCTTGGGTTTTGGCATTGGCATCTTGTTGTCGGTGGCCAAAGCCAAGCAGTTGGTGCAGTCTTAAAAGCCTGACAACCCGCGCTGCGCGGGGTTGTTGACCCCCTCCTACAATGCGGTCATGATTTCACGCGAACCCACCCTCGAACGTTTGTCCTTGGCGCAAAGCCTCTTGCTCACCCCTTACGGACTGGACGAATCCCACCTCACCCAAGCCTTGTCGGCCATCCGCGCCCACCAAGTGGACGATGCTGATTTGTACTTTCAGTACACCCGCTCGGAGGGTTGGAGCTTGGAAGAGGGGATTGTGAAAACTGGCTCGTTCAGTATTGATCAGGGTGTGGGTGTACGGGCCGTTAGCGGAGAGAAAACCGCGTTTGCCTATTCGGACGATATCTCCATGGCCTCGCTCATGGATGCCGCCCACACGGTGCGCAGCATCGCTGCTGCCGGTTTGAACGCCCGCACCAAGGTCCCCAGTCGCGTCATCGCCCCCAGCCGCCAGCTCTACCATGGTGAAGACCCGATTGGCAGCTTGGACAGCACCGCCAAAGTGCAGTTGCTCGAGCGTTTGGAGCAGCAAGCCCGCGCCAAAGACCCGCGCGTGGTGCAGGTCATGGCCGGTTTGGCCAGTGAATACGATGTGGTCATGGTGGCGCGTGCCGATGGCACCCTGGCTGCCGATGTGCGCCCTTTGGTGCGCTTGTCTTTGTCGGTCATCGTCGAGCAAAACGGTCGCCGCGAAAGCGGTTCAGCCGGTGGCGGCGGTCGCTTTGGTTTGGGTCATTTCGATGCGGCATGCCTCACGCGCTATGTGGAAGAAGCCGTCGGCTCGGCCCTCACCAACTTGGAGGCCCGTCCAGCACCCGCTGGTGAAATGACCGTGGTGTTGGGCTCGGGTTGGCCCGGCATCTTGTTGCATGAAGCCATTGGCCACGGTTTGGAAGGCGATTTCAACCGCAAAGGCTCCAGTGCCTTCAGTGGCCGCATTGGACAACGCGTGGCTGCCAAAGGTGTCACGGTGCTGGACGATGGCACCATTGCCGATCGCCGTGGCTCGCTCAACGTGGACGACGAAGGCCACGCCAGCCAGAAAAATGTCTTGATTGAAGACGGCATCTTGGTCGGCTACATCCAAGACAGCATGAACGCCCGCTTGATGGGTGTGGCTCCCACGGGCAATGGTCGCCGCGAAAGCTACGCCCATGTGCCGATGCCGCGCATGACCAACACCTACATGTTGGGTGGCGATAAACACCCCGAGGAAATCGTGGCCAGCATCAAAAAAGGCCTTTACGCCACCAACTTTGGTGGTGGTCAAGTGGACATCACCTCGGGCAAGTTTGTGTTCTCGGCCAGTCAAGCCTATTGGGTGGAAAACGGCAAGATCCAATACCCCGTCAAAGGCGGTACCTTGGTCGGCAATGGCCCGGATGCCTTGACACGGGTGAGCATGATTGGCAACGACATGGCGCTGGACCCGGGTGTGGGCACCTGCGGCAAAGAAGGCCAAAGCGTGCCGGTGGGTGTGGGCCAGCCCACGCTGCGCATCGACGGTCTGACCGTGGGCGGTACCGCTTAAAGACCATTGAAATTCACCAAAACAGCCTGTGGTACAGTCATTCTCATGATTTCAGTTAAATTTCACTTTGCCTATTTCTGGTTCTCACGCCCCACCGGCGGTCGAGAGGTCTGAACGCAAACAACGCGCTGAACTCCAAAACCAACCGCCGAAGCCCGGCGGTTTTTTTTTGCCACTTTCACTTTGTGCCTCGTTAAACGCCTTCAAGGAACTGCCATGAAAACCCCCAAGCATGATGCTTATGCGCCGACCAACGATCAGACCAGCCAAACCGACAACCAACGCATCAAGGACATCACCGTGCTGCCGCCCCCAGAACACCTGATTCGCTTTTTCCCGATTGCAGGGACTGCGGTTGAAACCCTGATCGCCAAAACCCGTCAGCGCATCCACAAAATCATGGCGGGCAAAGACGACCGCTTGCTGGTGGTCATCGGTCCGTGCTCCATCCATGACCCGGCCGCCGCACTCGACTATGCCCGTCGATTGAAAGCCGAGCGTGAGAAGTACGCCGACACCTTGGAAATCGTGATGCGTGTTTATTTTGAAAAGCCCCGCACCACCGTGGGCTGGAAGGGCTTGATCAACGACCCCTACTTGGACGAGAGCTTTCGCATCGACGAAGGCCTGCGCATTGCCCGCCAGTTGCTGATTGAAATCAACCGCCAAGGCGTGCCTGCGGGCAGCGAGTTTTTGGACGTGATTTCCCCGCAATACATCGGCGACCTGATCAGCTGGGGCGCCATCGGTGCCCGCACGACGGAGAGCCAGGTGCACCGTGAACTGGCTTCTGGTTTGTCGGCACCGATTGGCTTCAAAAACGGGACGGACGGCAACATCAAAATCGCTACCGACGCCATCCAAGCCGCAGCCCGCGGTCACCACTTTTTGTCAGTGCACAAAAATGGCCAAGTGGCGATTGTGCAAACCCAAGGCAACCCCGATTGCCACGTCATCTTGCGCGGCGGCAAAGCACCCAACTATGACGCTGACAGCGTTGCAACTGCTTGCCAAGAGTTGGAAGCCGCCAAACTGCCCGCCAGCTTGATGGTTGATTGCAGCCATGCCAACAGCAGCAAACAACATGAGCGCCAATTGGTGGTGGCCAAAGACATAGCGACGCAAATCGCCAGTGGATCAAACCGTGTGTTTGGCGTGATGGTGGAAAGCCACTTGAAGCCTGGCGCCCAAAAATTCAAACCTGGCAAAGACAAGGTAGAAGCTTTGGAATATGGTCAAAGCATCACAGATGCATGCTTGTCTTGGGATGACTCTTTGCAAGCTTTGGAGGCTTTGTCGCAAGGCGTCAGAACACGCCGCAACAACAAGTAATCTGCTCAGGTTTAGAGGGTTTGCAACAGTTTGGCGTGAACCCCGCCAAAACCGCCATTGCTCATGCACAGCACATGGTCGCCTGGCTGGGCGGCGGCCTTGACTTGTGCCACCAGCACATCGATGTTGTCAGCGGTGTGTGCCCGCGCACCCATGCTGGCCAACGCTTCTGCCGCATCCCAGTCCAAACCAGCGGTGTGGCAAAACGCCAAATCGGTTTGCTCTAGGCTCCAAGGCAACTGCGACTTCATGGCCCCCAACTTCATGGTGTTGCTGCGGGGTTCGAACACTGCCAAGATGCGGGCTTGACCCACTTGGCGGCGCAAACCATCCACGGTGGTGCGGATGGCGGTCGGGTGGTGGGCGAAGTCGTCATACACCGTGATGGCCTGCGTGCCGGTGCCGATGGTGCCGCGCACTTCCATGCGGCGACGCACATTTTCAAACGTAGACAAGGCCTGGCAGGCCTGCGCCACGCCCACACCCACATGTTGCGCAGCGATGATGGCGGCCAAGGCATTCATTTGGTTGTGCACCCCACCCAAAAGCCATTGCACCCGCCCTTTCACTGCGCCTTGGCGCAACACCTCAAAGTCAGAAGGCTCGCCGCGCACCTGCCAATCGGCTTGGGCTGTTTCACCAAAACCTGCCACTTCGCTCCATTGGCCCATGGCTAAAACTCGTTGCAAGCTGTCTTGGTCCGCGTTCACCACCAAGCGCCCGCCAGACGGCACGGTGCGCACCAGGTGGTGAAACTGTCGTTCGATGGCGGCCAGGTCTGGGAAGATGTCGGCGTGGTCGAATTCCAGGTTGTTCAATATGGCCGTGCGTGGTCGGTAATGCACAAACTTGCTGCGCTTGTCAAAGAAGGCCGTGTCGTACTCATCGGCTTCAATCACAAACAGTGGGCGGCTTTGCCCCTTGGCCAAGCCCCCCAAGCGGGCGGACACGCCAAAGTTCAGCGGCACACCGCCAATCAAAAAGCCGGGCGTCAAACCGGCTTGTTCCAACACCCAACTGAGCATGGCGGTGGTGGTGGTTTTGCCGTGGGTACCTGCCACAGCCAGCACGTGCCGCGCTTGTCCAGGGGCATGCAGCACATGGTCGCTCAGCCATTGCGGGCCACTGGTGTAGGGCAGACCGGTTTCTAGGATGGCTTCCATCAAGGGGTAGCGGGGGGTGCCATCGGGCAAACGCGCACGGGACACAACGTTGCCCACCACAAACATATCGGGTTTCAAGCCCAGTTGGTCTGCGCTGTAGCCCTCGATCAACTCGATGCCCAAGGCCCGCAATTGGTCGCTCATGGGCGGGTAAACGCCGGTATCGCAACCGGTGACCCGGTGACCGGCTTCGCGGGCGAGGGCAGCCAAACCGCCCATGAAGGTGCCGCAGACACCTAATATATGAATGTGCATGGGCTGGGATTGTAGAAGCGGCACATAGCCTGGCCGAGACGGCACATAGTCTGGCCGAGGCGGCACATAGTCTGGCCGAGGCGGCACAATGGCGGCCATGTCTCAGGAAGTCAAAGCAGCCATTGCCGCCACCGCCGCCCGCTTGGTGGTGGAAGAAGGCCTGGAATACGGACCCGCCAAACGCAGAGCCTTGCGTGAATTGGGTTTGCCCAGCCGCAGCCCACTGCCCGGCAACGACATGTTGGAAGACGAGGTGTTTGATTACCTGAACCTGTTTTGCACAGACACCCAGCCGCAAGAGTTGCGGGCGCTTCGGGAGCTGGCGCTGACTTGGATGGAGCGCTTGCAAGTTTTTCGCCCGCACCTGAGTGGTGCGGTGTGGCGTGGCAGCGCCACCCGACTGTCCGATATTTACATCCAATTGTTTTGTGACGATGCCAAGTCGGCCGAGTTGATGCTGATCGACCAAGGCGTGCGCTACGAGGTCCAAGTCATCAAGGGTTTCAAAGGTGAAGAGGTGGACGCTTTGAGCATCCACAGCCTTTGCACGGCACTGAATGAAGACATTGGTGTGCATTTGATGGTCTATGACTATGACGACTTGCGCGGGGCCTTGCAGCCTGATGAGCGTGGGCTTGCGGTTCGTGGGGATTTGGCCAGCTTGCGCCAGTTGTTGGACAATGCCTGATGGACTCCAATCAGACTGACTCACCATCCTCTTCCAAACGCAACTTGTTGGTGGTGGCTGCCGCCGCCTTGGCCGCGGGCATCGGCGTCAACTGGTGGCGTCACAGCCCAAAAACACTGGCGGACCCGAGTTTGCAAGCCCTCTGGCTTGCCAGTTTTGAACAAGCGGACGGCACCCCTTTGAAGCTGGCCGACTTCCAGGGGAAGCCATTGGTGTTGAATTTTTGGGCCACTTGGTGCACCCCTTGTGTTGAAGAAATGCCGCTATTGAACGCCTTCTTCCTCGAAAACAAGTCTAAAAGCTGGCAAATGATTGGATTGGCAATAGACCAGCCCAGTGCGGTGAAGCGGTTTTTAGGGCAATATCCGGTAGAATACGCCATCGGCATGGCCGGCTTGGAAGGCACCGAGTTGATGAAAAACTTGGGCAATGCCACGGGTGGTTTGCCCTTCACCTTGGTGTTGAATGCGCAAGGCGAGGTGCAGATGCGAAAGTTGGGCAAGCTCACTGAAAGTGACATACGGTCTTGGGTTTGACCGAGGCGCGCCGATCCAGCTGTCAGGTCGGTTTTTTGAAATGGTGTAAATTACACCCTCTTTAACAGCAGAAGACTGCCAGATCCATGGATTTAAGAAAACTCAAAACCCTGATCGACCTGGTGTCGGAGTCCAATGTCTCCGAACTTGAGATCACAGAAGCCGAAGGCAAGGTCCGCATCGTCAAAGGCCCAGTTGGCGCACCAGTGGTCATGGCGGCACCTGTGTCTGTCGCACCACCCGTCTCCTCAGCCCCCGCCACGGCTGCCCCAGCAGCGCCCGCACTGACTGCAGTGGCAGAAGCTGCGGTGGAAACCGGGCACACGGTCAAGTCCCCCATGGTTGGCACCTATTACAGTGCATCTGGCCCGGAGGCCAAACCTTTCGTCCAAGTGGGCAGCGTGGTCCAGGCGGGTGACACCATTTGCATCATTGAGGCCATGAAGATCCTCAATGAAATCGAAGCCGATCACAGCGGCACCGTCAGCAAAATTCTGGTCAGTAACGGCCAAGCCGTGGAATACGGCCAGCCCATGTTCATCATCGACTGAGCGGGCTGCATGTTTAAAAAGATTCTGATCGCCAACCGAGGCGAAATCGCGCTGCGCATCCAGCGGGCCTGTAAAGAGCTCGGGGTCGAAGCTGTGGTGGTTTATTCTGAGGCTGACCGTGAGGCCAAATATGTCAAATTGGCAGAAGAGGCGGTTTGCATTGGCCCCGCCGCTTCTTCGCTGAGTTACTTAAACATGCCTGCCATCATTTCGGCGGCCGAAGTCACCGATGCACAGGCGATCCATCCAGGCTATGGTTTCTTGAGCGAAAACGCCGACTTTGCCGAACGGGTTGAGAAAAGCGGTTTTGTGTTCATAGGCCCCACGCCCGAGTCCATCCGCATGATGGGCGACAAGGTGTCGGCCAAGCAAGCCATGATCAAGGCCGGTGTGCCTTGTGTGCCAGGCTCTGAAGGCGAACTGCCAGATGACCCCGCACAAATTCGCCGTATCGCCAAAGCGGTGGGCTACCCGGTCATCATCAAAGCGGCGGGCGGCGGCGGCGGTCGGGGCATGCGCGTGGTGCACAACGAAGCCGCGCTCATCCATGCTGTGCAAACCACCAAGACCGAAGCAGGCTCAGCCTTTGGCAATCCAGCGGTGTACATGGAAAAGTTTTTGCAAAACCCGCGCCATATTGAAATTCAAATCTTGGCGGACAACTACAAAAATGCCATTTACCTGGGTGAGCGTGATTGTTCGATGCAACGTCGGCACCAAAAGGTGATTGAAGAGGCACCGGCACCAGGCATTGCTCGCAAGCTGATCGAGCGCATTGGCGAGCGATGCGTGACGGCCTGTAAAAAGATGGGCTACCGGGGCGCTGGCACCTTTGAGTTCTTGTATGAAAACGGCGAGTTTTACTTCATTGAAATGAACACCCGGGTGCAAGTGGAGCATCCTGTCACCGAGTTCATCACCGGTGTGGATATCGTCAAAACTCAAATCATGACCGCAGCTGGTCAAAAACTGCCCTACACCCAGCGCCAAATCGAAATCAAAGGGCATGCGATTGAATGCCGCATCAATGCAGAAGATCCATTCAAGTTCACACCATCCCCGGGTCGTGTCACCATGTGGCATCCGCCTGGGGGGCCAGGTGTGCGGGTCGACTCGCATATTTATACCAACTACTTCGTACCCTCTCACTACGACTCCATGATTGGGAAAATCATTGTGCATGGGGACAACCGTGAACATGCTTTGGCCCGAATGCGAACCGCTTTAGGTGAAACCGTGGTTGAAGGAATTCAAACCAACATCGCCTTGCATCGTGTGTTGATGAGCGATCCGGGTTTCATGGCAGGTGGCACCAACATCCACTATTTGGAAGAGTGGCTGGCAGTTAGACAAGCCCCCTGATGGTAGAACTTCGGCTGCATTGTCCGCAAGATCAGGTGGAATTGATCAGCGATGCCTTGATGGCATTGGATGCGCTGAGCGTGTCTGTGGAAGACGCCGATGCACACACTGATCAAGAGCAAGCTTTGTTTGGCGAACCCAACATGCCAGCGCCTGCAGCAGGTTGGCTGCGCTCGCACCTGATTGCCTTGTTTGCCGATGAAGCCCTCGCCAGGGACGCGGCCAAACTCTTGGCCTTGCAACCCTTCTTTGAAAACAGCACCCTGCTCAATATCAACGCTGTGCCTGAGCAAGACTGGGTGCGATTGACCCAATCGCAGTTCGAGCCTGTGCCCATCACCCCCACTTTTTGGGTGGTGCCAAGCTGGCATGAACCGCCTGCTGGTGCGCAATGGGTGTTGCGTCTAGATCCTGGTTTGGCCTTTGGTACAGGCACCCATCCCACCACGCGCATGTGTTTGAAATGGATTGCCCAGCACCCGCCCAAGGGTCAGCGGGTGTTGGATTACGGTTGTGGTTCAGGCATTTTGGCCATTGGTGCAGCCATGTTGGGTGCGGCATCTGTAGATGCAGTGGACATTGACCCCGATGCAGTGACTGCTGCACAAGCCAATGCGCTGGCCAATCAGGTTGACTTGAATTTAGGATTGCCCGAAGTCGCGGTGGGTGTTTATCCTTTGGTGGTGGCCAATATCTTGGCGGCTCCCTTGAAAGTACTGGCACCCTTGTTGTGCAGTCATGTCGAGACGGGCGGTAGTTTGTTGTTGGCGGGTATCTTGGAGCGTCAAACCATGGACATTCAAGCGGCGTATCAACCATATATGAACTTACAAGTCGCCGATACCCAAGAGGGTTGGGTACTGATGCATGGGCAGGCTGTTTGATAAGCTTTGGTTTTTCATAGACTCTCACTCGGCCATGGCCATCGTCACCCTTTGCCCTCAGTGTCAAACTGCTTTTGCTATTCAAGCCGAGCATTACAGCGCGGCTGATGCCTGGGTTCGATGCGGTCGTTGTGCGCATGTCTTTGAGGTGGACCAACATCTGTACGAGCTGGACGACAACAAACCTGCGAATCAACCGGTTGAATTGCCACTGGCTTTGCGAGTTGCACCCTCATTACCGGCTGCGCAAACCCTGATACAGCCTTGGCTTTGGTCCAGCTTGTCAATCCTGTTGGCGTTGCTTTTTTGCTTTCAAGCCATGTTGTTTCATCGCCATCAGTGGCGAGCCCAGGTGCCTGAATTAACCCCTGTCTTGCTCGCTGTGTGTCAAAGCCTTGGCTGTGAACTGCAGTGGCCGATGGAGCCCAATCAAGTATCCATTGAAACGGGCGGCTTCAAAGCTTTGGGCAACCATGAATATGTCTTTAGCGGCAGTATCAAAAACCAATCCGATTGGGCTTTGGCCACGCCCATGTTGGAGCTGAGTTTGATGGACGACGTTGATACGGCCGTGGTGCGCAAAGTGTTTGCGCCACAAGCACTTGGGCTGAATGATGTTTTGCGATCCCGTCGGGCACAATCGTTCGAATTGCGGTTTAGCTTGGATCCAAGCTTCAGCCCTTTGGTTCAAGGCTACCGAGCTTTTCTTTTTTATCCCTGACTTTTTTAAATAGGACTCACCATGGCTGTGCTGATTTGCGGATCATTGGCGTTTGACACCATCATGCATTTCGAGGGGCGCTTCAAAGAGCAAATCCTCCCAGAACAACTGCATATTTTGAATGTGTCTTTTTTGGTGCCGCAATTACAGCGCGACTACGGAGGATGTGCTGGCAACGTGGCCTACGGCTTGAAATTACTGGGTGGTGCGCCACTGCCCATGGCCACCTTGGGCAATGATGGTGAAAGCTACATGAACCGCTTGAAGCATTTGGGCATTGCCACAGACTTCGTCAAGATGGTCAGTGACAACTACACCGCGCAAGCCATGATCATGACCGACTTGGACAACAACCAAATCACGGCGTTCCACCCAGGCGCCATGATGCAAGCGCACACCACTCAAGTTCAGAAGCGATCCGACATCAGCTTAGGAATCGTCTCCCCTGACGGGCGTGACGCCATGATTCAACATGCCGAACAATTTGCGGCGGCAGGCATTCCATTCGTGTTCGATCCTGGTCAAGGTTTGCCCATGTTTGATGGCGACAGCTTGCGCCACTTCATCACCCAAGCCACATGGGTGACAGTGAACGACTATGAAGGCAAGATGTTGACCGAGCGCACCGGCTGGGATGCAGCAGAGATCTCCAGCAAAGTCAAAGGCTTGGTCATCACTTTGGGAGCCCATGGTTGTGAAGTCTGGCAAGACCGCCAGAAAACTTTGGTCGCACCAGTCAAACCCACTGCTGTTGTCGATCCCACAGGCTGCGGTGATGCTTGGCGCAGCGCCTTGCTGTTTGGTTTGGACCAAGGTTGGGACTTGGTGCGGTGCGCAGAGCTGGGTAACAAAATGGGCGCGTTGAAAATCGCCAGCCGCGGCCCGCAAAACTATGTGTTGGCATGAAAAAACCCGGTGTGGTTAAACACCGGGTTGTAGGCAAATACCGTTTGAAGCTCAGGGCTTGCTGGCTGTTGGAAACGGCCAAGCAGCTTGAGGATTCAATGTGGTTTGCGCCACATGGTGAACTGCCGGAGCAGCCGCCTTGTGGGGTTTGGCTGCTGGTTTTTTAGCGGCTACTGGCTTTTTTTTTACAGCTGGTTTTTTGGCCGCAGCTTTTTTAGCTGCCGGCTTTTTAGCTGCAACCTTTTTCTTGGCTGCAGGCTTTTTAGCTGCTGCTTTTTTAGCGGCGGGCTTCTTAGCTGCAACCTTTTTCTTGGCTACGGGCTTTTTAGCTGCTGCTTTTTTAGCGGCGGGCTTCTTGGCTGCAACCTTTTTCTTGGCTACAGGCTTTTTAGCTGCTGCTTTTTTAGCGGCGGGCTTCTTAGCTGCAACCTTTTTCTTGGCTACGGGCTTTTTAGCTGCTGCTTTTTTAGCGACAGGTTTCTTAGCAGCAGCTTTTTTTGCTGCTGGTTTTTTTGCTGCTGGTTTTTTTGCAGCGGATTTTTTTGCAGTTGCCATTAGATACTCCTAGATCAAGATCTTAGATCGTTGGTTCAAAACACTTGGCCCCTTCTCCTGCAGCCAAGTGATTCATGGTGCTGAACCGAGGTTCAACACCATGAACAGGGGTTGTTGTTGACAGACTCAACGCCGAATGACTCAGCGTTTGTGTTTGCCAAAAACAGAATGCTTCCATGCTCGTTCAGTCCCAGGACAGAGCGCCACCAGTTTGGTACTCGATGACGCGGGTTTCAAAGAAATTGCGTTCTTTTTTCAGGTCGATCATCTCGCTCATCCAAGGGAAGGGGTTCTCTTCGTTGGGGAACAAGGCGTCCAATCCAATTTGTGTGGCCCGACGGTTGGCGATGTAACGCAGATAGCCTTTGAACATAGAGGCATTCATGCCCAGAACACCGCGCGGCATGGTGTCCTCGGCATAACGGTACTCGAGCTCAACCGCTTTGTGGAACAGTTCGTTGATGTCGGCTTTGAATTCGGATGTCCACAAATGGGGGTTTTCTAACTTGATTTGGTTGATGAGGTCGATGCCGAAATTGCAGTGCATCGACTCATCTCGCAGGATGTATTGGTATTGCTCAGCAGCACCTGTCATTTTGTTTTGACGTCCCAAAGCCAAAATTTGGGTGAAACCCACATAGAAGAACAAACCTTCCATGAGGCACGCAAACACGATCAAAGATTTCAAAAGTGTTTGGTCAGTTTCGGGTGTGCCTGTGTGGAAATGGGGGTTCATGATCGCGTCGATGAACGGGATCAAAAACTCGTCCTTGTCGCGGATGGACTGAACTTCTTGGTAGGCATTGAAAATTTCAGCTTCGTTCAAGCCCAATGATTCGACGATGTACTGGTAGGCGTGGGTGTGAATGGCTTCTTCAAAGGCTTGGCGCAGCAAGAACTGGCGGCATTCTGGCGCGGTGATGTGACGGTAAGTGCCCAACACGATGTTGTTGGCGGCCAAAGAATCGGCTGTGACAAAAAAGCCCAGATTGCGTTTGATGATGCGCCGCTCGTCTTCGGTCAGACCGTTGGGGTCTTTCCACAAAGCGATGTCACGGGTCATGTTCACTTCTTGCGGCATCCAGTGGTTGGCGCAGGTGGCCAGGTATTTCTCCCAGGCCCACTTGTATTTGAAAGGCACCAACTGGTTGACATCGGTTCGACCATTGATGATGCGCTTGTCAGCGGCATTGACACGGCGAGCCGAAGCATTGGAAACAATGGAGGGCGCATCTACAACGGGCGTGTTCACAACAGCGCCGTCATTGAGCACACGGGGTGCTACAGGCAAGGAGGATTCAGTGAGGGGTGACTGATTCGGGTGACTGTGAAAGCCACCTTGGGTTGCGCTTGGCGCTTGGGGGATTGCTTCTTCTTCCCAGGTCAACATGACGATGATTCCATTCTTCTGATTATGGTTGCTTAAAGCTAAAACGCAAAGTGTTCATTCACATCAATGGCTTAGCGTGTTGCTGATTTGCATCGAATACACCAGGGGCTGGGCCCCTGATGTTCTCATTGGCAAGCTTCGCAGGTCGGATCGTCAACGCCACAGAACTTCACATCGGTGGCCGGCGTGCTGGCCATTTGTGCGCGTGCTGCGGCAGCGGCCATTTCCATAGCGCTCAGGTTGGCTGTTCCACCGGAAGACACTGCATTGTGAGAGCCGGATTGAACCGTGGACTTCTCCACTTGGGTGGCACTGGTGGTGCGCAGGTAGTAAGTGGTTTTCAAGCCGCGCAACCAAGCCAATTTGTAGGTGTCGTCGAGTTTTTTACCAGAGGCGCCAGCCATGTAAATGTTCAGGGACTGGGCTTGGTCGATCCATTTCTGGCGACGAGCGGCTGCTTCAACCAACCATTTGGTTTCCACCTCAAAAGCTGTGGCGTACATGTCTTTCAGGGCCTGCGGTACCCGATCAATAGGGCGCAGGGAACCATCGAAGTGTTTCAGGTCCATGACCATCACGTCGTCCCACAGACCCAGACGTTTCAAGTCGCGCACCAAGTAGGAGTTGATGATGGTGAATTCGCCCGACAAGTTGGACTTGACAGAGAGATTGCCAAAGCAGGGCTCGATCGAGGCGTCCACACCCACAATATTGGAGATGGTGGCGGTTGGTGCAATGGCCACGCAGTTGGAGTTGCGCATGCCGTCAGCAGCGATTTTTTGACGAAGGGCTTGCCAGTCCAAGGTGGCACTGCGGTCGACTTCGATGTGGCCGCCTCGCGCTTTTTCCAGCAGGTTCAAGGTGTCCAAAGGCAAGATGCCTTGGTCCCACAAAGAACCTTTGTAAGTGGAGTAGCGGCCACGCTCACGCGCGAGTTCGGTGGATGCCCAGTAGGCGTAATAGCAAATCGCTTCCATGGAGCGGTCGGCAAATTCAACAGCCGCTTGCGAAGCGTAAGGAATTTGCTGCTCATACAAACTGTCTTGGAAGGCCATGATGCCCATGCCCACAGGGCGGTGCGCCAGGTTGGAGTCGCGTGCTTTTTTGACCGCGTAGTAGTTGATGTCGATCACGTTATCCAACATGCGCATAGCCGTGTTGATGGTGCGCTTGAGTTTGTCGTGGTCGAGTTCGGGGCCATTGGCGCCGGTTTTCAGATGGCGTACAAGGTTGATTGAACCCAAGTTACACACTGCTGTCTCTGTGTCGCTGGTGTTGAGCGTGATTTCAGTGCACAGATTGGAGGAGTGCACCACGCCGACGTGTTGTTGGGGGGAGCGCACATTGCAGGCGTCTTTGAATGTGATCCAAGGATGACCGGTTTCAAACAGCATGGTCAACATCTTGCGCCACAGGTCAGTGGCCTGCAAAGTTTTGGCTGGCTTGATCAGGCCTTGTTTGGCTTTCGCTTCATAAGCGGTGTAGGCCTGTTCGAAATCGGTGCCGAATTTGTCGTGCAAGTCGGGCGTGTTGGAGGGTGAGAACAAGGTCCACTCACCGTTTTCCATGACGCGTCGCATGAACAGGTCTGGAATCCAATTCGCAGTGTTCATGTCATGGGTGCGGCGGCGGTCGTCACCCGTGTTTTTGCGCAGTTCTAGGAATTCTTCGATGTCCAAGTGCCATGTTTCAAGGTAAGTGCAAACCGCACCCTTGCGTTTACCGCCTTGATTCACCGCCACAGCGGTGTCATTCACCACCTTGAGGAAGGGCACCACGCCTTGTGATTCGCCATTGGTGCCTTTGATGTGGCTGCCCAAAGCGCGTACACGGGTCCAGTCATTGCCCAAGCCGCCAGCAAATTTGGACAACAAAGCGTTTTCTTTGATGGATTCGTAGATGCCGTCTAAGTCGTCGGGCACGGTGGTCAAGTAGCAGCTGGACAGCTGTGGACGTGTTGTGCCGCTGTTGAACAAAGTGGGCGTGCTTGACATGAAGTCGAATGAAGACAGAACTTCATAGAACTCGATGGCACGTTCTTCGCGGTTGACTTCGTTGAGGGACAAGCCCATGGCCACGCGCATGAAGAAAGATTGGGGCAACTCGATGCGTTGCTTGCGCACGTGCAAGAAGTAGCGGTCGTACAGCGTTTGCAGGCCCAAATAGTCGAATTGGAAGTCGCGTTCGGGCTTGAGGGCCTTGGCCAAGCGAGGCAGGTCAAACTGCAACAAACGGGGATCGAGCAGCTCGTTGTCCACGCCTTTTTTCAGGAAAGAGGCGAAGGTTTCTTGATAGTGGTTGCCCATTTCTGCCTGGGTTGCTTCCTTGCCCAACACTTCTTTGGCGATGGAGTACATCAGCAAGCGGGCGGTGGCATAGGTATAGGAAGGTTCTTTTTCAATCAAAGTACGAGCAGCGAGCACGGACGCTTTGTGGACCTCTTCCATGGGGATGCCGTCGTACAGATTGCGCATGGTTTCGGTGAGGATCGGTGCGGCTTGCACGTCTTGACCCAAACCGGCGCAAGCAGCTTCGACCAAGAATTTCAAACGCGCCGTGTCCAAGGCCACACGCTGCCCTTGGTCAATAACGTGCAACACAGGCTCGTTGGTGACTTGTTGCTCTTTGTGGGTGGCACGTTCTTGGGTGCGGCGTTCGCGGTAGAGCACATAGGCACGGGCCACCTCGTGATGGCTGCCACGCATGAGACCCAACTCCACTTGGTCTTGCACATCTTCAATGTGGAAAGTGCCGCCGCCTGGACGTGAGCGCAACAAAGCGCGCACCACGGCTTGGGTCAGTTGATCGACGGTTTCACGGACACTGGCTGAAGCCGCGCCCTGTGTACCGTGCACAGCCAAAAAGGCTTTCATCATGGCCACAGCAATTTTGGCGGGCTCAAAAGGCACGACCGCGCCGTTGCGGCGGATGATTTGATAATGACTGAGACTGGCATTCAAAACCGCAGTCTTGGCAGGATCGTTGGCGTAAGAGGGGTCGGCGTAGGTCGTGGAGACGGAAGAGGGGGTGGCGATTTGCATCTTTTTATAGGTCCTGTTGGGCTTGAATGCTTTTGTTAACTTCTTTTTGACCGAGGTCCATCTTCAATGTTTGACCGCGGGCAATGTGCAAGGGTCACACTATATATGGGGTCTAAACTCTTTTCAACACACTAGCCGTAGTGTTTGGCAATTTTTTTACAAAATCGACTTCAAAGGCAAACAGTTGGTGAAGACTGTCTGATTTGTTGAGATTTGACGCGCCTATTTCGGATGCTGTGGATAACTCATTCGGGAAAATCAGGATGATCCCAACCCAGTCCATGTTGCAAAAAACCCCACGAAAAACCCGGCCCCGGGTCTTTTTTACGATCAGGTGCGATGTGCTCATGGCCAACTGTGTGTTTCAGTGGGTAATGCATGGCCAAAACAGGCAGCAACGAAATCAAACTTTCGTACTGTTCTGGCGTGAAAGTATCGCCATCCAATCCCTCAAGCTCTATACCGATTGAAAAGTCATTGCAATTGGATCGTCCGGCGTGCTGAGATTCGCCTGCATGCCATGCACGTTGATCGCAACTCACGAATTGAATCAATTCACCACCGCGGCGAATGAAAAAATGCGCAGACACTTGAACGCCGCGCAAGTGATTGAAATAAGGGTGCCGATCAAAAGCCAATTGATTGGTGAAAAAATCTTGCACATCATGGCCGCCGTAGACACCGGGCGGCAGGCTGATGGCATGAATTACCACCAAATCAATGGTTGTATCGACTGGGCGCGGGCCAAAGTTGGGTGATTCCAAACGGTGTGCGAAACGGTACCAACCCTGATGCCAGAACGGGGTCTTCAAGCGTCCCTGCTTTCTTGCAAGTCACGATGTTCCAAGCTGCAGTAGGCGCCTTTCTCGGTGTGAACCGCATCCGGGCTGGGCAGATGCAGATCACAATGCAAGCAACGCACCATGGGTTCGGGTTCAGGCTTCGTGGCGTTGGACGTGTTGTCGATGCGGCGGCCACGCTTGAACCACCATATCAGCCCGATCACGATGCCCAATATCAGCAGGTATTTCATAAGGTGCGTTGCAAAAGAACTTCCATGACGAAACGAGATCCTGCATAGGCCAGTAACAACAAGGCTGAGCCCATATAGAGTGTGCGCACAGCCAAGGGGCCGCGCCAACCACGTGCATGTCGACCCCAAATCAAGAGCAAAAACACCACCCAAGCCATGACCGACAAAATGGTTTTATGGTCCCAACGCATGGTTTTGTCAGACCCATAGAGTTGTTCCCCAAACCACCAACCAGCGATCAAGGTGGCAGACAACAAAAGGAAGCCCAAATGCACAAAACGAAATGTCAGCCGTTCCAGTGTCAACAAGGGCAATCCAGTTGGATCTGTGGCGGCCAGACGCATTTGTCGTTCAGCCCGGCTCATCAAACTCGCATGCACCACGGCCGCGGCAAACATCGCATAGCAGGCCAAACCCAGCAACCAGTGCAAGGGCAACCAAGCCGAAGCCGAGCTGTGTAGTACTTGTCCGGGAAAGACCAAGGGCACAAGCACAGTCACCAAGCCAATGGATGACAGCATCCAGCGGGTGCGCATTTGCGGGAACCAATGGTGTTCAGCGGTGTACACCAACAGGACCAGCCAGGTCGTGGCGGACAGGGCGGGGCCGAAACCGAAGCGGGCGGCTTCGTCAGGGGCTGGTACCAAGGTGGCCACGACACTCAACCCATGGAACAGGGAGATCACCCACAAGTAATGGCGACTTTGCTGCAGTGACAGTCGGCCACCAAACAACGCACCCAAGGTGTAGGCGATCGCAGCGATGAAGCCCCAAAGCAAACTGAAGGAAGATGCGGCCAATACAATCATGCTGTCAGTTTAGCGTCTTGCACAAGAAGCTGACGTCTATTCCTCGCAACATCCAAACCCTCAGGGAAACCATGGCAACCACCCTCGGCGACAAACTCTCCAAGTTGGTCAAGCAAATCAGTGGCCAAGCCCGCATCACCGAAGCGAATGTGGCCGACATGCTGCGCGAAGTCCGCATGGCTTTGCTCGAAGCCGACGTGGCACTGCCGGTGGTGCGCGATTTCATCGCCCGCGTGAAAGACAAAGCCCTGGGGCAAGAAGTCATCAACTCGCTCACGCCTGGCCAAGTCTTGGTCAGCATCGTGCAAAAAGAGTTGGCCGCCACCATGGGCGAGGGCGTTTCGGACATCAACCTGGCCGCCCAACCGCCGGCTGTCATCCTGATGGCGGGTTTGCAAGGCGCTGGCAAGACCACCACCACCGCCAAACTCGCCAAGCACCTGATCACCAAGCGAAAGAAAAAAGTCCTGACGGTGTCGGCTGACGTGTACCGCCCCGCCGCCATTGAGCAATTGAAGTCGGTGACGGCCCAGGCTGGCGCCGAATGGTTCCCCAGCGACCCGAGTCAAAAGCCGGTGGACATCGTGTTGGCCGCGCTGGACTATGCCCGCAAACATTACATCGACGTGCTGTTGGTCGACACCGCTGGCCGCTTGGCGATTGATGAAGCGCTGATGCAAGAAATCAAGGCTTTGCATGCCGCGGTGAACCCGGTGGAAACCTTGTTCGTGGTGGACGCCATGCTGGGTCAAGACGCGGTCAACACGGCGAAAGCCTTCAAAGAAGCCTTGCCTCTCACCGGCATTGTGCTGACCAAGACCGATGGCGATTCACGCGGTGGCGCGGCCTTGTCGGTGCGGCAGGTCACCGGCGCACCCATCAAATTCGCGGGCACCAGCGAAAAAATCGATGGCTTGGAAGCCTTTGACGCCGATCGCCATGCGGGTCGGATTTTGGGTATGGGCGACATCTTGGCTTTGGTGGAGCAAGTCACTGCCAATGTGGACATGGACGCGGCGCAAAAAATGGCGGCCAAGTTCAAAAGCGGCGATGGTTTTGATCTGAATGATTTCTTGGCGCAAATCCAGCAGATGAAGCAAATGGGCGGTTTGTCCAGCCTGATGGACAAGATGCCCTCGCAGTTGGCGTCCAAGGCCAAAGACGTGGACTTGAACCGCGCTGAAAAAGACATGATGAAAAAGCAGGGCATCATCCACAGCATGACGCCCCTGGAGCGGGCCAAGCCCGACTTGATCAAGGCCACCCGCAAACGCCGCATCGCAGCAGGCGCAGGCGTGCAAGTTCAAGAGGTCAACCGCATGCTCAAAGAGTTTGAGCAGATGCAAGACATGATGAAAAAAATGCGCGGCGGCGGCTTGATGAAGATGATGAAAAAGCTCGGCGGCATGAAAGGCATGCCTGGCATGGGCGGCGGTTTTCCGGGCCTGCCGCGCTGAGCCGCGCTTTCTGAAGCTGACACCCCCAACACTGCGACAGCTTCAAACTGGGCTGTCGATGCGAATCCAGGTGGTTTTGAGTTCGGTGTATTTGTCGAAAGCGTGCAAAGATTTGTCGCGCCCCACACCGCTTTGCTTGTAGCCGCCAAAAGGCACCGTGATGTCATCCTCGTCGTATTGATTGACATGCACCGTGCCCGCCCGCAGTGCGCGGGCCACGCCATGGGCGCAGTTGATGTCCCGTGTCCAAATGGACGCTTGCAAACCATAGACATGGTCGTTGGCCAATTGCACCGCCTCTTGCACATCGTTGAAGGCCATCACACTCAGCACCGGCCCAAAAATCTCTTCGCGGGCAATCGTCATGTGCGGGTTGACGCCATCGAAGATGGCCGGTTGCACATAAAAACCTCCGCTGTCCACACGCGCCACCTCGCCACCGGCGAGCAAAGCCGCACCTTCTTGGCGGCCCTTGGCGATGTAGCCCAACACGGTGTCAAGTTGGGTGCGGTCAACGATGGCGCCCATCACCGTGTCGTGCTGCAACGGGTCGGCCGGTTGGTACTGGGGCAGCAATTGCAAGGCACGCTCGACAAACGCGTCTTTGATGTGGCAGTGAAGCAGCAAGCGTGAAGGCGCATTGCAGCTTTCTCCTTGGTTGAAAAAAATGCTGCCCACAGCGGTTTGCACGGCGCGTTCCAAGTCGGGACAGTCGTCCATCACGATGAAGGGGGACTTGCCACCCAATTCGGTCCACGCGCGTTTCAGATTGCTTTGGCCGGCCATGACGTGGACCTGTTTGCCCACACGGGTCGAGCCGGTGAAGCCAATGCAGTCGACGTCCATGTGCATCGCCAGGGGTGTGCCCGCTTCGGTCCCAAAACCGGGCACCACGTTCAACACACCGGCTGGCAAGCCCGCTTCCATGGCCAACTCCGCCAAAAGCAAAGCGGTGAGTGGGGATTTTTCGCTGGGCTTGAGCACCACCGAGTTGCCGCAGGCCAAAGCAGGCGCGATCTTCCATGCCGCCATGATCATCGGGTAATTCCAAGGGACGATGGCACCCACCACGCCCATGGGTTCGCGGGTGATCAAGGCCAGCGCTTTCGCAGGTGTGGGAGCGATTTCATCGTAAACCTTGTCGATCGCTTCGCCATACCAGCGGATGCAGTTGGCGGTGCTGTTGACATCCACTTGGGTGGCGTATTGGATGGGCTTGCCCATGTCCAAGGTTTCCAGGAGGGCCAACTCAGAGGCGTTCGCCAAGATCAGATCGGCCCACTTGATCAGCACCCGTTTGCGCACAGCTGGGGCCAAACCGCTCCAGCGTTTGTCTGCAAAGGCACGTCGGGCTGCTTGCACCGCCAGATCGATGTCGGCTGCATCTGCCCGCGCCACCTCGCACAGCACTTGTCCGTGGACGGGTGAGATGTTGTCAAAGCGGGCACCCGCTTGAGCCCAGCAACGCTGGCCGTTGATGAAGGCACGGCCATCCGGGGTGGGCGGGTAGGGTGTGGTGGGATTCATGGTTTCAAACAGTGTTGTGTATTCAACACCATCCCTTGTGTTGAGCTTCTTTCAAGGTCAGGTCCAGGCAACGCAGAATCAACGCCATCATGGTGTCGATGTCTTGGCGGGTCATCACCAAGGGTGGCGCGATGATCATGCGGTCGCCAACAGCACGCATGATCAAGCCGTTGCCAAAACAATGGGCGCGGCAGGCCATGCCCACGCTCAGCTCGGATGGAAACATTTCCCGCGTGGTTTTGTTTTTCATCAGCACCAAGCCTGCCATCATGCCGTGGGTGCGGGCTTCGCCAACCAAAGGATGAGACAGCAAGGCGGTAAAACGCTCGGCCAAATAGGGCGCGATGTCATCGCGCACCCGCTCGACCACCCGCTGTTTTTCCATCCATTCCAAATTCGCCAAGGCGACTTGGCAGGCCACGGGGTGACCACTGTAGGTATAGCCATGGTTGAATTCACCACCTTGGTTGACGATGACCTCGGCCACCCGGTTGCCCACCAGCACGCCACCCAAGGGCATGTAGCCACTGGTGACGCCTTTGGCAAAGGTCACCAAATCGGGCTTGTAGCCCATTTGCTCGTAGGCGAACCATGCGCCCAAACGGCCAAAGGCGCAAATCACCTCGTCGCTGATCAGCAAGATGCCGTATTGGTCGACGATGCGTTGAATCTCGGGCCAATAGCTGGCTGGCGGGATGATGACGCCGCCCGCGCCTTGCACCGGTTCGCCAATGAAGGCGGCCACTTTGTCGGCGCCAATATCGAGAATTTTGGCCTCGAGTTGGCGTGCCATGCGGATACCGAAATCATGCTCTGATTCACCCGGCAAGGCATTGGCCAGGTGGTAGGGTTGGTCGATGTGCACGATGCCGGGAATGGGCAGGTCGCCTTGCTCGTGCATCCCTTTCATGCCACCTAAAGAGGCGCCGCCAATGGTGGAGCCGTGGTAGCCGTTGTGACGGGAGATGATGACTTTGCGCTGCGGTTGGCCCAAACTGGCCCAGTAGTGGCGCACCATGCGGATGTTGGTGTCGTTGCTTTCCGAGCCCGAACTGGAAAAGAACACGTGCGTGAAACTGCGGTCCGCCACCTTGGGGGCCAAGGCACACAGTTTGGTGGCCAGTTTCACGGCCGGCACGTTGGTGGTGTTGAAAAAGCTGTTGTAGTAGGGCAGCTCCATCATTTGCAGATAGGCCGCTTGGGCCAGCTCTTGCCGACCGTAGCCAATGTTGACGCACCACAAGCCACTCATGGCGTCGAGGATTTTCTGGCCCTCCGAGTCCCAGATGTAAATGCCCTCGCCCCGGGTGATGACACGTGCACCGCGCTGCGCCAGCGCGTGGGTGTCGGTGAAGGGGTGCAGGTAGTGGGCGCTGTCGAGTTGCTGAATCTGGGCGGTATGGACTTGGCGCCGCTCCATTTGGGCCACGTTGATCAGAGGTTTGAATGTCATGTTGTGAGGTCCTTTTGCCAGCTCAGATCAAACGTGCAGCAGCAAATGCTCACGTTCCCATGGAGAAATCACTTCCATGAATTCTTCAAACTCGGTTTCTTTGATCTCGGTGTAGACGGTGACGAACTCATCGCCCAGCACCTCGCGCAAATCATCATCGCGGCGCAACCACTCGAGGGCCTCGCCCAAGCTGCGCGGCAAGGCGTAGGGGGCCAAATAGGCATCGCCTTTCATTTCCGCTTTGGCGGGCAATTTGTTTTTCAAGCCAAGGTAGCCGCAGGCCAAGGTCATGGCCAAGGCCACATAAGGATTGGCATCGGCGCCAATAACGCGGTTTTCGATGCGACGCGCCTCGGGCGTGGACAAAGGTGAGCGGAATCCCACCGAGCGGTTGTCTTCGCCCCATTCAATGTTGATGGGTGCGGCCGTGTGGCGGGCCAGACGGCGGTAACTATTGACATAGGGGGCGACCAAAGCCATGGCCGAGGGGACGTGTTTTTGCAAACCACCGATGTAGTTGTAGAACTCCTCGGAGGGCGACCCATCGGTGTTGCTGAAAATATTGCGCCTGGTTTGTTTGTCCACAATGCTTTGGTGGATGTGCATGGCGCTGCCCGGTTCACCAGCAATAGGTTTGGCCATGAAGGTGGCGTACATGTTGTGCCGCATGGCGGCTTCGCGCACCGTGCGTTTGAAGAAAAACACTTCGTCGGCCAAACCCAGCGGGTGGTCGTGGAAGAAATTGATTTCCATTTGGCCAGCACCCACTTCGTGGATCAAGGTGTCCACGTTCAGGCCCATTTTTTCGCAGTAGTCGTAAATTTCTTCGAACAAAGGGTCGAATTCGTTCACCGCGTCAATGCTGTAGGCCTGCCTGGAGGTCTCGGCGCGGCCACTGCGGCCAATGGGGGGATGCAGCAAAGAATTGGGGTCGGGGTTGCGAGCTACCAAATAGAACTCGAGTTCCGGGGCGACCACGGGCTCCAGGCCCATCTCGGTGTACAGATCGCAAACCCGGCGCAACACGCTGCGTGGCGCGAAGGGGATCAATTTACCGTAGCGGTCATAACAGTCGTGGATGACTTGGGCCGTTGGGTCCGAGGCCCAGGGCACGATGCGCACCGTGCTGGGGTCAGGCTGCAAGTGCATGTCACGGTCGTTCGGGTTGATGACGTCGTAGTAGGGGCCGGATTTTGGAAATTCACCAGTCACGCCCAGCGCCACCACCACCTCGGGCAGGCGCATGCCCCGGTCTTCGGTGAATTTGACGCGCGGCAGGATTTTTCCGCGGGCCACCCCGGTCAAGTCGGGGGCCAGGCATTCCACTTCAGTGACGCGGTGAACATTCAGCCAATTTTCCAATTCGCTGAAGTTGGTGGGTGTGGGCAGGGGGTGGTTATCAGTCATGAGCAGTTACCAGGTTGGAAGCAGCCATCAGGAGGCCGTGGCTGTGAATGGTGTTGACGCAAGTGTCGATCGATGGGCTTGGCGCAATCGGCACGCTTGGCCAAAGGCTTGAAAAATGCGCAGGTAAAAAGGGTTGTCTTGGCAGCGCCATTCGGGGTGCCACTGAACCGCATACGCAAAAGCGGTGGCAGAGCGCACTTGAACCGCTTCCACCAAACCATCGGGGGCGAAAGCCATGGGGACCAAGTCGTCGGCCAAGCGGGCAATGCCCTGGCCGTGCAAGGAATTCACCATGGCGGTGTCGCCACCCGCCCATTCAGACAAGACCGTGTTGGGCAAGATGCGGATCGGGTGACGCGGGGCGTACTGGTCGGCGTAAGAGGCCTCAGCGGGTTCGCGGTGGTCTTGCATGCCTGCAACTTCTTGCACCTGTTGGTGCAAACTGCCGCCCAAGGCGACATTGATTTCTTGAAAGCCGCGGCAAATACCCAGCATCGGCACGCCCTGGTCAATGCAGGCGCGAATCAATGGCAGGGTGAGGGCGTCGCGCTGTGGGTCCAGCGGTAATTCGGGGCGCAGCACCTCTTGTTGGAAATGGCTGGGATGCACATTAGAGGGCGAACCAGTGAACAGCACGCCATCGCAGTGGGCCAGCAAGGCAGGAATTTGAGATGCGCTGGCCGTGGGCAGGGTGAAGGGTTCGGCTTGCGCCCCCAGCTTGATGGCCGTGGCGTATTTGTCACCCAGCACCGTGAAGGGCGAGCGGTGGTCACCGTGGCCCAAAAGACGGTGATCGTGTGTGACCCAAACCCAAGGCTGCATGTTCATTTCCTTTTGTCAGTTAATCCATTCTGTTACATTTTGATGCAGATCAAAGGTGCCAGTTCGGGTTTTCCAATGGTGCCAATTCAGACCTCAGCATACATGCCTGAGGCCACCACGACGATGCTTGGAAGCCCCTTTGCCATGCTCACTGAATTCTTGGGTCAACAACTGCAGATCCAGCCTGCTGAGGCAGGACAACCTGCCTTGGCCTTGAACCGCCAACTTTATCTGTTGTTGAAAAAAGCCATGCTTGACCAGGTTTTGCGGCATGGTGAGCGCTTGCCCTCCAGCCGCGTCATGGCCGCATCCCTGCATGTGGCCCGCAACACCGTCCTGAGCGCCTTGTCCCAATTGGAAGCCGAAGGTTTTTTAGAAACCCGACAAGGCAGTGGCACCTTTGTGCGGTTCAAGCGTCCGGCGATGAGCAGCCCTTCAGCCAGCCCCAAGCTGACGGGAGTCCAGCGTGGGCGTGCCCAGCAGGTGTCCGCACGCGGGCAAAGGCTGCTCAAACAAGACACGGCCAACGAATTGGAAGTGCAGCCGTTCACCCAAGGGTTTCCAGATTTTTCACCTTTCCCGGTGGGCGTGTGGCAAAAACTATTGGCCAAACACTGGCGCTTGTCCTATGCCAGCATGCTTGATTACAACGACACTGGTGGCTTCAAACCCCTCAAGCGGGCGATTGCCCAGTACCTGCGCTTGTTTCGCGGCATGCGTTTGGAGGAGGAACAGGTGTTGGTGACCACAGGCACCCAACAATCCTTGGGCTTGTGCGCCATCTTGCTGGCCGACCCGGGCGACACGGTGTGGGTGGAAGACCCTTTGTATTGGGGTGCGGCACAAATGTTTCGAGCCAGTGGGCTGCGCATGCATGGCATACCCACCGATGCCCAAGGCCTGAACTTGGCGTTGTCGGACCAAGCGCCAGCTGCACGCATGGTCTACATCACGCCTTCGCACCAATACCCCACGGGCGGTGTGCTGACCCCAGAGCGGCGCTTGGATTTGCTGCGACGTTGTCGCGACATGAACGCCTGGGCCTTGGAAGACGACTATGACAGCGAGTTCCGTTTTGCCGGCCCACAGCAGCCTTCTTTGCATGCGCTGGACTTGCAAGACCGCGTGTTTTACATGGGGACTTTTTCCAAAACCTTGTACCCCGGCATCAAGATGGCGTATGTGGTGGTGCCCCCAGACTGGGTGTCGGCGTTCAAACGCACCCATTACGACTTGAACCGTCCTGGCTTGCTGCATCAACAAGTGGCGATGGCTGAATTCATCGAGCTCGGTCATTTCCAAAGCACCATCCGTCAAGCCCGCGCCACGTATGCACAGCGCCGACAGGCATTGCTGCAAGCCTTGGCCCCATGTCTGGGTTTACAAGCCCATATCAGTGGAACAGAACAAGGCTTGCATTTGTGTTTGCATTTGCCGCACAACCTGGATGATGTGGCGCTGGCACAGCAAGCACAAGACCATGGTTTGACGGTGCGGGCGTTGTCGCGCTACGCCATCGCTCGCAAAGACTTGCGCGGCTTGGTGATTGGCTATGGTTATGCGCCCTTGGAGGCGATTCAGAAAGACGGACCGGTGTTGGCGCAATTGGTGTTGCGTGCCTTGCGGCATCGCCACGCTTGAGCCGGGCACTCAGCCCAGCCAATCGCGCAAACGGTAATAGCTGGTGCCCAACAACAGCAAGGGAATGCGCAAGGCCGCACCGCCGGGAAACGGGCTTTGCCGAATGCGTTCGAACAAACCCAAGGCATGGCGATCGCCCAACAGGGCTTGGCGAATGACACGGCCTGCCAAGGTGGTGGCCGCCAGGCCGTGGCCGCTGAAGCCTTGCATGAAAAACACACCAGGCGCCAACTGCCCCCAGTCGGGTGCGCGTTCGCGTGAAATATCGACAAAACCGCCCCAGGTGTGGTCGATGCGGGTGTGTTGCAAGCTTGGAAAAACACGCAGCATGCGCTTTTGCATGGTGTGCGTGAGCTGCGAAGGTGTGGCGGCTGTGTAGCTGACCCGACCGCCAAACAACATGCGCCGCTCGCCACTCAAGCGAAAGTAATCGAGCACAAAATTGTTATCACACACGGCAGCGTTGCTGGGCAACAGCGTGTCGGCTTGGAAGGGGGGCAAGGCTTCGGTGGCGATGATGTAGGTGCCCACCGGCATGGTTCGGGCATGCAAGCGGGTGGCCAATCTGGGGGACTGCCAACGCAAACCGCTGTTGCCGGCCAGCACCACTTGCCGCGCCCGCACTTGGCCCTGTGCTGTGCGCACAAGCCAATCGCTGCCCACTTTGTCCATGGACAGCGCCGGGCTGTGTTCATGCAAACGTGCACCAGCTGCTTGCGCGGCTTGGGCAATGCCCAGGCCATAGCGCAGCGGGTTGAGGTGCCCCGATGCGGGGTCGCGCAAACCGGCCACATACTGGTCGCTTGCAATGTGCTGGCGCAGTTCAGCACCTTCGACCCAATGCATCTGGTGGCCATGGTGTTGTTGCATGTAGGCCTGTTCCTCGCGCAGTGCCCGGGCTTTGCGCGGACGGTCGGCAACCGTGATGTAAGACCACACCGGTTGGCAATCGATGTTGAAGCGCTGGATGCGTTCTTGCATCAACTGCACACTGGCCAAGGAGAGTTTCCACAGTTGCTGGCCCGCAGCCAAACCCAAGTGGGCATCCAACCAAGCTTGGCCACAGGCATAGCCACTGATGGCTTGCCCGCCATTGCGCCCCGAGGCATGTCCACATAAACGTTCGGCTTCGAGGAGGATGACGCTTTGGCCACTTTCAGCCAGTTCGAGTGCCGTGGACAAACCCGCCAAGCCACCGCCGACCACCACCACATCAGCCTCGCTGTCTTGTTGCAGACTCGACCAAGCAGGCCGGTTCACGGTGGTCTCATAAAAGCAGTCTTGTCCCAAATCAAGGTTGACGGCGGCGAGATTCATGGCGAGTCTTTCAAGCTGCAGTTTGCAAGCGCCGTGCTTGACCGCTCAAGTAGGCCCAGACCAAGGTGCAAGCCGCCAAGCTGCTGAGTTCGGCGTGGTCAAAAGGCGGGCAGACCTCGACACAGTCCATGCCCACCCAATTCAAATCGGCCAAGCCTTCCACCCAATACAGCACTTGGCTCATGCTCAGGCCACCGGCTTCGGGCGTGCCGGTGCCGGGCGCGAAGGCCGGGTCCAAGCAGTCAATGTCCAAGCTCAGGTAAATGGGACGTTGACCAATGCGCTCTCGCACGGTTTGCAACAAGGGTGCAAGTTGGGGGCCTTCGCAGCCCCACAGATCGCGGGCGTGATAGATGAGGCCGCCGCGGTCACGCACGTATTCACGCGCCGACCGTTCGGCCGCCGAGCGCAGACCCACTTGCACCGTGTGGTGCGCACTCACCAAGCCCTCTTCAATCGCTTCGCGGGTCCAGGTGCCATGTCCCGAGGGTTCGCCAAAATGGTCTGCCCAGGTGTCGCAATGGGCGTCGAAATGCAGCAAGGCCAGCGGGCCGTGTTGTTTTGTCAGGGCCCGCAACAAGGGCAGGGTGATGGCATGGTCGCCGCCTAAAAACACGCAGTGGTGTCCTTGCATCAAGGGGGCGGCTTGGGCTTGAATCGCCGCACGTGCAGCCTCCAAACCACTGGCGTTGGGCAGGCGCAGATTGCCGCCATCGCCCAACCACGGCAGCGGGCTGATGTCAAACACGGGATGGGTGGCGTCACACAAGCTTTGGCTGACCGCGCGGATGCTTTGCGGGGCCATGCGTGCACCTGGGCGGTTGGTGACACTGCCGTCCCACGGCACCCCGATCAACGCCAAGGGCTGGTCTTGCAAGGCAGCGCAATTGGCAAAGTGGCCACTGCTTTGGGCGTAAGGAAAATCGTCAAGGCTCATGCGGGTGATCCTGGTTGAAACGGCCACAAGTTGCTCAGAGCTTAAGCGGCCAACTGGGGATAAATGGAGCCACTTTACCCAATTGAATACAACCAGTTGCGCCCAAACAAGAACAACTGGCTTAGCATTTGACCCATGTTGACGCTCGATCCCTCCGACACGCCAGCGCTGCAAGCTTGGCTGACCCAAGAGCAAGCGCTGTTTGCCAGCCAGCACCCGCAATCGGCCCAGTTGCAAAGCCTCAGCAACCGGCATTTTTTATTTGGCGTGCCCCTGCATTGGATGCGCGATTGGCCCATGCCCCATGCTTTGTTTGTGCAACAGGCGCAAGGCGCTGAACTGCGCTGCGCCGATGGGCATGTCTTCGCCGACTTTTGTTTGGGTGACACCGGGGCCATGTTTGGACACAGCCCACCCGCCGTCGCCCAAGCTTTGACCGATCAAGCCTTGCAAGGCTGGACCTGCATGTTGCCCAGCCAAGCAGCCGCGGATGTGGGTGAACGCTTGAGCCAGGTGTTCGGATTGCCACAATGGCAATTGGCCTTGAGCGCCAGTGATGCCAACCGTTTCGTGCTGCGCTGGGTGCGCGCCATCACCGCTCGCTCGGTGGTCTTGGTGTTTGATGGTTGTTACCACGGCGCGGTTGACGACACCTTGGTGGACCGCTTGGACGATGGCCGGGTCGTTGATCGTCCTTCGGTGTTGGGGCAGGTGCACAGCCATGCCCTCTCCACGCGCGTGGTGCCGTTCAATGATTTACCGGCTTTGGCGGCGGCCTTGGCCGACGATCAGGTGGCGGCTGTGTTGGCCGAGCCCGCCTTGACCAATTGCGGTTTGGTCCTGCCCGACCCTGGTTTTTGGCCACAAGCCCAAGCTTTGTGCCAACGCCACCAGACCTTGTTGGTTTTGGACGAAACCCATACCCTTTCGACAGCTTGTGGCGGTTGGGCCCGACAACATGGCGTGCTGCCCGACATGCTGGTGCTGGGCAAAGCGGTCGCAGCAGGCCTGCCTTGTGCGGTCTATGGCTTCAGCGACACCGTGGCGCAACGCATGGTGAACGCCAAGCAACAAGCGCCAGAGGGGCACAGCGGCATTGGCACCACCTTGTCGGCCAACATGCTGACGATGGCGGTGTTGCAAGCCAGCTTGCAGCATTTGCACACGCCACAAACTTATGCCCCCATGTTGTGGGGGGCCGAGCGTTTGGCGCAAGGATTGGTCGAGGGCTTCAGACGCTACGGGCTGCCGTGGAGCCTGACGCGCTTGGGGGCGCGGATGGAGTTGCAGTTCATGGCCGCGCCGCCGCGCAACGCGCAAGACGTTCGTGCTGCAGACCCCAACTTGCTGCAATCGCTGTTGCATTTGTTCATGCTGAACCGAGGCGTGGTGCTGACGCCTTTTCATTGCATGATGCTGGTGTCACCCGCCACATCCGCTCAGCAGATTGATCAATTGCTGAACGTGTTTGAACAGTTCTTGGCAACACTGGCCCGGCAGCTCAAACCACCACCACCTCACCCCGCAAAGAATGCGGCAGGGCTTGCGTTATGCGCACATCGATCATCTGCCCCACCAAGCGCTGACCCATCGGACCAGCGTCGAAATTGACGATGCGGTTGCATTCGGTGCGGCCCATCAACTCGGCCGCGCTTTTGCGTGAAGCACCTTCAACCAAAATGCGTTGCACCGTGCCCAAGCGGCTTTCACCGATGCGGCGCACGTTGTCCTCCACCGTGGCTTGCAGGTGCTGCAAGCGACGCAGTTTTACCTCATGCGGTGTGTCGTCAGGCAAGTTGGCCGCTGGCGTGCCCGGGCGTGGGCTGAAGATGAAGCTGAAGGACGCGTCAAACCCAATGTCGGTGATCAGCTTCATCAGCTTGTCAAAGTCTTCTTCGGTTTCACCGGGGAAGCCGACGATGAAGTCGGAGCTCATGGCGATGTCCGGACGCACCGCACGCAGTTTGCGGATCGTGCTCTTGTATTCCATGGCGGTGTAGCCACGCTTCATCGCCATCAGAATGCGGTCGCTGCCGTGTTGCACGGGCAGGTGCAAATGGCTCACCAACTGCGGCACCTTGGCATACACGTCAATCAGGCGTTGTGTGAATTCGTTCGGATGACTGGTGGTGTAACGGATGCGTTCCACGCCCGGAATTTCAGCGATGTACTCGATGAGTAAAGCAAAGTCGGCAATCTCTGAGGTGTCGCCCATGCTGCCGCGGTAGGCATTGACGTTTTGCCCCAGCAGCGTGATTTCTTTCACGCCTTGGGCGGTCAGGCCTGCCACCTCGGTCAGCACATCGTCCAGTGGGCGGTTGATTTCTTCGCCGCGCGTGTAGGGCACGACGCAATAGCTGCAGTACTTCGAGCAGCCTTCCATGATGGACACAAAGGCCGACGCACCATCAACCCGCGCTGGTGGCAGGTGGTCGAATTTCTCAATCTCGGGAAAGCTGATGTCGACCTGCGGTTTTTTCAGGTCGCGCCGTTGGTTCAAGAGTTCAGGCAGCCGGTGCAAGGTTTGCGGGCCGAACACCACGTCCACATAAGGCGCACGGGCGATGATGGCTTCGCCTTCTTGGCTGGCGACACAGCCGCCCACCGCGATTTGCACGCCTTTTTGTTTCAGGTGTTTCACCCGACCCAAATCGGAGAAGACTTTTTCTTGGGCTTTTTCGCGCACCGAGCAGGTGTTGAACACCACCAGGTCGGCTTCGTCAATGTCTTGGGTTTGTTCGTAACCTTGGGCGGCGTTCAGCACATCAGCCATCTTGTCCGAGTCGTACTCGTTCATTTGGCAGCCAAAGGTTTTGATGAAGACTTTGCGGCTCATGGCAAAGTCCTTGCGGTGATGCAGCGGGTCATGGTGTAGATCCAGAGGCTGTGAAAGGAGGGCAGATTGTAGCCAGCGCTCTTTATGATGCAGTCCATGAACCATTTCACCCGCACCGTGCTTTTCACCGACACCGATGGCCGCGCACGTTTTCGCGAAGAAGCCATTCCCTTGGACCAAGGCACCCCCCAAGCTTTGTTGAGTGCACTCATGCCCAGCCAAGGCTTGCAACTGCGGCGCAGCCCGCTGGGCTTTCGCAGCCAGTTTCATGTGAGCAGCCACTGCCAGTGGGTGTTCATCTTGCAAGGACAGATGGAAATTGGCTTGCAAGACGGTTCGTCCAAGGTGTTTGGCCCGGGACAGCATTTTTATTCCGCCGATCTGTTGCCCGCAGGGGCGGTGTTCGACCCCCAAGTGCATGGACATTGGAGTCGCCAAGTGGGCCCGGATGAACTGGTCACTTTGTTTGTGCGGGCATGAATCAAGGCCTTGCGTGGCAAGAACCGCCAGTCTGTCCACCCGTTTCACACGCATAAACACGGAAATGCCCTTCAAATGAAGTGAAAAGAATTCTTAATTTCGGCGTGGATTAAAGAGTTCGGCCTGTCAAGCCGATACCATCTCACACACCGGTGCGCTTTGGGCCGCCGCTTTGCATTCGCAATCAATCTTTTTGAGCAGCCATGAAAACATACCTGAGATTAATTTTGGAAGTCTTGCTGGGCATTTGCCTGCTGGCCACCGCCACCTTGGCCTACATGAACTACTCGGCCAAAAAGCAGTTGGCCAATGAAGTCGTCGAGCTCACCGAGCAACTCGAAGAGGCCCAAGCGGCGTTGGAAAAACCCAGCGAAGAAACCCCGCTTGCAGACGAGAAACCACCCGAAGTGGCCAACACGGTGGTCCAGGAGTTGGACGCGTTGAAAGCGGCCTTCACCAATGGCGTGGTGCTGCAAGACATGGAAACACTTTACAAAGCGCAAAAATCAATGACCGCAGAGCGTCAAGTGGGCTTGGCCTCTTTGCGCTTGCTGACCAAGGGTGCGCAAGACGAATCCACCATCGCTGCCTTCCAAAAAGCCTTGGAAATGGCTGAATGGAGCAACCGTTTGCAAACCGTGTGTGCGGCGCAAAACGCCTTGGCAGCCGCTGGTCAAAATGTGAAGGTTTTGTCGGATTGCAAAAAATCCACCGACAAGCCAGAACCTGCAGCAGACAAAGCCAAAGAAGACCTCAGCAAGAAGGATGACAAAGCCCATGATGTGCATTGGGGCTATGAAGGCGACAAAGGACCTGAGCACTGGGGTGACAACTTCCCGATTTGCGGCAAAGGCAAAAAACAATCGCCTTTGAACATCATTGGACCGTTTGAAAAATCCAAAGACACCCTGACCGTGGATTACAAGGAAGGCCCGCTGAAAATGCTGAACAACGGCCACACCATTCAGGTGAATGTGGAGCCCGGCAGCACCCTGACCATTGGCAAAGAGAGCTTTGATTTGCTGCAATTCCACTTCCACCGCCCCTCCGAGGAGCAAGTGGATGGCAAAAACGCCGCCATGGTGGCGCACTTTGTGCACAAAAGCAAAGAAGGCAAGTTGGCCGTCATCGGTGTGATGTTGAACGAAGGCAAAGACAGCGCCGCCATCAAAACCTTGTGGGCGAATTTGCCACCCAAGGAGATGGAAGAATTCTTGCCACCCAAGGTGATGTTCAACCCGGGCAGCATGTTGCCCAAGGAACTGGGTTTCTACAACTATGAAGGCTCGCTCACCACACCACCTTGCACCGAGGGCGTTCAGTTCTACATCCTGAAAACCCCCGCTGAATTGTCCAAACAACAACTGGCCAAGTTCCCCTTCAAGCTCAATGCCCGCCCGGTGCAAAGCCTGAACGGTCGCAAGATCACTGCGGGTGGTTGATCAGCTGATCTCGCTCACAAAAAAACCCGCCTCGGCGGGTTTTTTTGCGGCCTGAGCAAACAGGCTGAAGGTGTTGCTGATGGGCCCCGAAACAGGCTGCCCATCGAGACAGGGGTTCAGCCCATCAACAAACCATGGGTGCGCGCAAAGTGCAGGGTTTGCGTGCGGCTCTTCACGCCCAGACGGCGGAACAGGCGCCACAAGTGAACCTTGACGGTGTGCTCGCTGATGTTGAGTTCGGCCGCGATGTCGCGGTTGGACAAACCCCGGTCGAGCATCAGAATGAGTTGTTTTTGGCGCTTGGACAACTTGATGTCACCCACCACCACGGCATCGGCGTCGGCTTCATCGTCATCTGACTTCATGATGTCGTGGATGGCTTGGGAAATCTCGGCCGTGTCGGTGGACTTCTCGATGTAGAGGTCGGCACCGGCTTCCAAGCAAGCATCGCGGGCTTCGCCTGAGGGCATGGCCGACAACACCACCAAAGGAATCTCGGGGTACATTTTTTTCACGTCAGAGATGGCGGTGGCACCCTTGACGCCGGGCAGCAGCAAGTCGAGGACAAACAACTCGGGCTCACCATTTTTGATGAGTGCCGCTTGCAACTCGCTGAATTTTTCCAATTCAACCACTTTGGACGCTGGGCGCAGGCGGCGCAGCAGCATGCCAATCATTTGTCGAACCATGGGGTGGTCATCAATCACATACAAGCTCATCGTTTTTCTCCGGTGTCAATAATTCAGGCCCATGGCCTCGCGCACGTCGCGCATGGTTTCTTGTGCCGTGATGCGTGCACGCTGTGTGCCAGCGTCAACGATATCACGAACAAGTCGAGGATTGGAAACAAAAGGCTCAGCACGGGCCAACATGGGCGCTTGCTCAGCCAAAATGGCATCGATGATGGGTTGTTTGCATTCCAAACAGCCGATGCCGGCACGGGTGCATTCAGTTTTCACCCATGTTTTGGTGGTCTCAGGGGAGTAGACCAAATGGAATTGCCAGACCGGGCAGCGATCGGGGTTGCCCGCATCGTTGCGCTTGACCCGGGCCGGGTCGGTGGGCATGCGCCGCACCTTGGTCTCGATGCTGGCTTTGTCTTCACGCATGGCGATGGCATTGTTGTAGCTTTTGCTCATCTTGGCGCCGTCCAAGCCGGGCAATTTGCTGGCCTCGGTGAGCAAGGCGTGGGGTTCGGTCAGCACCGCTTTGCCGGTGCCTTTGAAATAGCCTTCCAAGCGCTCACGGTCTTTGTCGTTCAGCTCGGGCGCAGACTGCACATAGCTTAGGGCGCCTTCCAAGGCCTTGGCGTCACCGGTTTCCTGAAACTGTTTGCGGGATTTTTCAAAGCGTTTGACGCTGTCCTTGGGCAACTTGGCCAAGCAGTCTTGCACCAGCGCATCAAAGTTGGCTTCGCGGCCATACAAATGGTTGAAGCGTCGCGCGGTTTCGCGGGTCAATTCGACATGGCTGGCCTGGTCCTCGCCCACCGGCACATGTTTAGCTTTGTAAATCAGGATGTCGGCGGCTTGCAGCAGCGGGTAGCCCAAGAACCCATAGGTGGTCAGGTCCTTGTCCTTGAGCTTTTCCATCTGGTCTTTGTAGGTGGGGACGCGCTCGAGCCAACTGAGCGGCGTGCCCATGCTGAGCAGGGTGAACAATTCGGCGTGTTCGGGGATGCGGCTTTGCAGAAAAATGGTGCATTGGTTCGGGTCCAGGCCGGCGGCCAACCAATCGATCACCATTTCATAGACGTTTTTCTCGATGACCTCGCGGCTTTCGTAATGCGTGGTGAGCGCATGCCAATCGGCGACGAAATAAAAGCATGCCATCTCGGACTGCAAACGCACCCAATTTTTCAGGGCACCGTGGTAGTGGCCCAGATGCAGCGCGCCGGTGGGGCGCATGCCGGAGAGAACGCGATCAGTCATGAGGCAGACAGTTGTAGAAGACCCGCCAATGGCAACAACAACCATTGGATAGCCTGCATGGAAGAAGACATGATGGGTTGCATCCAGACGGCATTGACAACACCCAACAGGACCAGGCCCATGACGATGAAAAAACCAAAGCGCTCGACCTGTGCGAACTGCACCGCCATGCGCCAAGGCAACAAACCGACCACCACCCGACCGCCATCCAAGGGCGGCAAGGGGAACAAATTAAATGCAAACATCACCAAATTCACCAAAACACCGGCTTGCGCCATGTCGATGAAAAAACGCTCTTGCACACCCCAACTGGCCATGACGTAGAGCGCGATGGCCCAACACAAGGCCTGAAAAAAATTGCTGCCCGGTCCGGCCAAGGCCACCCAAATCATGTCGCGTTTGGGGTGGCGCAGTCGGCCAAAGTCCACCGGTACCGGTTTGGCATAACCAAACAAAAACTGACCGCTGGTGGCAAGGTAGAGCAACAAAGGCATGGCGATGGTGCCGACCAGGTCGATGTGGGGGATGGGATTGAGGGTGACGCGGCCCAAACTCCAGGCCGTGTTGTCGCCAAAAAGCCGCGCCACATAACCGTGGGCGGCTTCGTGCATGGTGATCGCCAGTAGTACTGGCAGCGCATGCGTCGCAATCGTTTGAACTAATTCATTGAAATTCACAAGTTCATTGTCTCACCAAACTTGTTAAATTTGCGGGGACTTTGGAAAGACTTTGTAAGCATTTTCCAGAGGTTGCCACTGTTTCTGTCCCCATTCAGGGGCTAAAAACGGGGTTTATAAGCCTAAAAGTGTTATATCGCCCGCGCCATGGCGCAGCAGGGCGGGGTCGCCGCCGGTGCCCATCGGGGTCAGGTCCACCACAGTGGTGGCTTTCATGCGGCAGGCCCCGGCATCCAACACCGCCGCAATCTGATGTTCAAACCGCTCGCGGATCTCTTGGGCATCGTTCAACGGCTCGGTTTCGTCCGGCGGGATCAGGCTGGTCGACAACAGCGGCGTGCCATGCAGAGCCAGCAGTTGCAGCAAGGCATGGTGCTCGGGCACCCGCAGGCCGATGGTTTTGCGCTGCGGATGCGACACCCGGCGCGGCACTTCCTTGGTGGCTTCCAAAATGAAGGTGTAGGCCCCCGGGGTGCAGGCTTTGAGCAAACGGTATTGGCGGTTGTCGACTTTGGCGTAGACGCTCAACTCGCTCAGGTCGCGGCACAGCAAGGTGAGGTGGTGCCGTTCGTCCACAGAACGGATGCGGCGCATCTTGTCCACGGCGGCTTTGTCATCCAAGTGGCAAACCAGGGCATAACTGGAGTCGGTGGGCACGGCCAACACCTGGCCTTGCGCCAACAGGGCCACCGCTTGCTTGAGGAGCCGCGCTTGTGGGTTGTCGGGGTGAACTTGCAGCCACTGGGCCATGCGCGGCTTATTGAATGCGGTCTTGCAGCAGTTCCCACACGGGGGTCAAGTCGCCGGGCAACCAGGGCAGGGCACCGAGGTCGGTGTGGCTTTCATCCGGGCTGTGGAAATCGCTGCCGCGCGAAGCGGCCAAGCCAAACTCACGCGCCATGCCTGCGTATTCCAAGGCTTCGGCTGCCGAGTGGCTGCCGGTGACCACCTCCACCGCTTGGCCGCCGTGCGCCTTGAACTCGGTGAACAGCGCAAATTCTTCATTGGGCGTGAAGTCGTAGCGGGCCGGGTGGGCGATGACCGCCATGCCGCCCGCGTCCCGAATCCAGGCGATGGCGTCTTTCAAATTGGCCCAACGGTGCGGCACAAAACCGGGCTTGCCTTCGGTGAGGAAACGGCGAAACACCTCGTAGGTGTCTTTGCACACACCGGTTTCAACCAAATAACGGGCAAAGTGGGTGCGGGAAATCAAATCGGGGTTGCCCGCGTAACTGAGGGCGCCTTCAAAGCTGCCGTGGATGCCGACCTTGGCCAAACCCGCAGCCATGTCTTGGGCCCGGGCATGGCGACCGCCGCGTGTGCTTTGCAAACCGTCCACCACCCGTGGGTCGTGGATGTCAAAACCCAAACCGACGATGTGCACGGTATGGCCAGCAAACGAGACGGAAATTTCGGTGCCACTCAGGTACTGCAGGCCCACCTCTTTGGCGGCGCTGGCGGCGCGTTGTTGGCCGCCGATTTCATCATGGTCGGTGAGCGACCACAGTTGCACGCCGTTGCTGTGGGCGCGCAGCGCCAGGGCTTCAGGCGTGAGCGTGCCGTCGGAGACGACAGAGTGGCAGTGCAGATCGGCGTTGAGGATGGACACGTTTTTATTCTAGGCCGCTTGCATGGTTTCGATCTGCAGTTGCAACTTTTCCCGGCCTTGCCAGGTGTTGATGTCCAGCCGATAGGCCAACAGGGCTTGCGCGGGCAAGGGCTCGGTGCGGCCAAACCAAATGCCGTCCACGTCTTGGCCGTGCAATTTCAGCTTCAAGGACAAATGCTTGTCACCCACGATGCGCTGCCCCAGCACCTGCACCTGGTCTTGAAACACCGGCGGCGCAAAGCCTTGGCCCCACACCTGGTTTTGCAATTCCAGCACCACATCGGGGCGCATGTAGCTGGCTTCCAACGAGCCGTCGGTTTCCAAAGATTGCGCCAGCGTGGCCGGTGACAACCATTGCTCGGCAATCTGTTGCAAGGCGATTTCAAACGTGGCCAAGTCGTCTTCGAGCAAGGTGCAGCCTGCAGCCATGGCATGACCGCCAAAGCGCAACAACAAACCTGGGTGTAACTTGACCACGGCGTCCAAAGCATCGCGCAAATGAAAGCCGGGAATGGAGCGGCCCGAGCCTTTGAGCACCGCTTGGCCCTCGGACTCGCTGGCCGCAAACACAAAGCAGGGGCGGTAATGCAGGTCTTTCAAACGCGCGGCAACGATGCCGACCACGCCTTCGTGAAATTCTTCATCGAACACACACAGCGCAGCAGGGGGTTCGTCGTCGGTGTCCATCAAGGACTCGGCGATCAGCAAGGCTTGCTCGCGCATCTCGCCTTCCAAACTGCGGCGCTCGCGGTTGATGGCGTCGAGTTGTTCGGCCAAGCGCAGCGCCACACCGGTGTCGTCGGTGCGCAAACATTCAATGCCCAAGGTCATGTCGGACAAACGACCGGCGGCGTTGATGCGCGGGCCGATGGCAAAGCCCATGTCTTGGCTGCTGGCGCGGGCCGCATCCCGCCCCGCCACTTTGAACAAGGCGGCCAATCCGGGCGGCAGTTGGCCGCGCTGCATGCGCTGCAAACCTTGCGCCACCAAGCGGCGGTTGTTGGCGTCCAGCTTCACCACATCGGCCACCGTGCCCAAGGCCACCAGCGGCAACAAACCATCCAGTTTGGGCTCGGTGTCTTTGCTGAACACACCGCGTGTGCGCAACGCGGCACGCAGCGCCAGCAACACATAAAACATCACGCCCACGCCAGCCATGCTTTTGCTCTCGAATGTGCAACCGGGTTGGTTCGGGTTCACCAAGGCATCAGCCTGCGGCAGTTCGGGTCCTGGCAAATGGTGGTCGGTCACCAAGACTTTCAGGCCCAGCGCTTGCGCGGCCGCCACACCTTCAACGCTGGCGATGCCGTTGTCCACCGTGATCAAGACTTGTGCGCCCGTGGCATGCACCCGCTTGGAAATGCTGGGGGTCAGGCCATAGCCATCGACCACGCGGTCAGGGACGATGAAGCCCACATGCTGCGCACCCAGCAAAGCCAAACCACGCAAGGCCACGGCGCAAGCGGTGGCACCGTCGCAGTCGTAATCGGCGACGACGCAGATGTGTTCTTGCTGCGCGATGGCGTCAGCCAACAACTGCGCGGCTTGGTCCATGCCTTTCATGCCACTGGGCGGCAACAAGTGTTTCAACTGGTTGTCGAGTTCTTGCGGGTCTTGCACACCGCGCCCGGCATACAAACGGGCCAGCAGTGGATGGACACCGGTTTGTTCCAAGGCCCAGACCGTGCGGGGTGGGGCGTCGCGGGGCAAGAGTTTCATGGCAAGGCCTTGGGAGATGTGAAGCTGCCCAGCAAGCAGGCGGGGTTCATGACAAGACCTCGTGCAAAGCGGCTTGGGGCCACAGGTTTTTCAACCCTTGAAGCAGACCAGGCGGCGGTGTTTGCAATTGCACGATGGCTTGCTCACCGCACAACAACAAGCGATGCCCGTTTTGCAGCGCAGGCAACATCACCTCATGGGCCAAGGCCTGCCACTGTGCGCCCCAAGCTGAGGGGTCTTGCGCTAAATACGCATCCCGCAATGCGGGGTGCAATGACACGGTGTGCAAACTGGCAGGCGGCGCTTCGCCCGTGCCACTCCACCAAAACGAGTTCAGGCTGATGGCGCGTTGCTCGTTCACCGCGTGGGTGTAGAGCAGCATTTGCATTTCGTTTTGCAATCGGCGCAGCAGGCGTTGCGTGTCGCTTTGTTGCGCCAAGTCGTCGGTGTTGAGCCATGCGGTCATGCTGCGCCCCATCACTTGGTCGAGGGACGCACTGGGCAGGTGTTTGAAGTGCACTGAATGCGCCAACCAACGGCCTGCTTGAAACGCGTGCAAGTGGATGCCGTCTTCCAAGAAGTAGGGCGACATGCTGTTCAACAAAGCCTGGTCTTCTGCAAGGCTGATGCTGCCCGGGTGGTGCAAATGCACCTGGCCTTGATCGACACGCCAATGCACCAAATTGATGAAAGCCCAGCCCTGCTCTGGCGGACACGACAAGCCCTGCTGCGCGGCGCTTTGTGCGGCCCAGCCCAACAAACCGGGCATCAATGGCCAGCCCATGGCTTGGGCTTGGGCCCATTCATGCGGTGCATCCAGGTGTTGGGCGTCGTGCGGTTGGCGTTGTTTTAAAGCTTGGCGCAAAGCAGGGTGGGTGGGCAAAGCGGCCTGCCATGCTTGGCGCTCGAGGCTGTGGGCTTGGGCCAAGTCGGGCGGCAACAACGCGTGTGAAACAACGGTGACAGGAGCGGCATGGCGAGCGGACATGGCTGCATTGTGCAAGATGCCACAATCCACACCCGATGAACACCTCTCGCCTTCCCTTCGAATTGCTGGTGGGCTGGCGCTACACCCGCGCTGGCCGTGCGGCTCGGCGCAACCGCTTTATTTCTTTCATTTCATCCGTGTCCATGGTGGGCATTGCACTGGGTGTGGCCGCGCTCATCATCGTCTTGAGTGTGATGAACGGCTTTCAAAAAGAAGTGCGCGACCGCATGTTGGGCGTGCTCTCGCACATCGAGGTGTTGGCCTACACCGGTGCGGCCATCGACAACCCCACGGGTGTGCAAAACACATTGGCACTGCAACCGCAAGTGCTGGCGAGTGCGCCGTTTGTTTTGTCGCAGGTGTTGCTCGCGCAAGGCGAAGACATGCGCGGTGCTTTGGTGCGCGGCATCGACCCGGCGCAAGAAGTTTTGGTGACCGATGCGGTGGCGCTGATGCCGCCCGATGTGCTGGCGCAGTTGCAACCGGGCACGTTCGGCGTGGTGCTGGGCAACGAATTGGCACGTGCTTTGGGCGTCAAAACCGGTGACAACATCACCTTGGTGGCCCCTGGTGGGCAAGTCACGCCTGCGGGTGTGGTGCCGCGCATGAAGCAACTCACCGTGGTGGGCTTGCTCGATTCGGGCCACTATGAATACGACGCGTCCTTGGCCTTGCTGCACATGGACGACGCGCAAAAGATTTTTCGCTTGGAAGGGCCCAACGGCATCCGCGTGAAATTGAAAGACGCGCAACAAGCACGCAGCGTGGCCGACGAGCTGACGCCGTTGTTGGGCGAAGACGTGGTGGTGCGCGACTGGACGCGAGCCAACCGCACCTGGTTTGCTGCCGTGCAAATTGAAAAACGCATGATGTTCATCATCCTCACGCTGATCGTGGCGGTGGCCGCGTTCAATTTGGTCAGCACCTTGGTGATGACGGTGACCGACAAGCAAGCCGACATCGCCATCCTGCGCACGCTGGGCGCGAGCCCGGGCAGCATCATGGGCATTTTTGTGGTGCAAGGGGCCTTGGTGGGCGTCATCGGCACCTTGTCGGGTTTGCTGCTCGGCCTCTTGGTGGCCTTCAACATTGGCAGCATCGTCCCCGCCATTGAAAGCGCCTTGGGCGCGAGCTTTTTACCCAAAGACATTTACCTGATCAGCCGCATGCCCAGCGACCCGCAGTGGGCCGACATCGGGCCGGTGGTGATCATCGCGCTGGTGCTGGCCCTGCTGGCCACGCTCTACCCGAGCTGGCGAGCCAGCCGCATCGACCCGGCGGAGGCGCTGCGCCATGAGTGAGGCTGTGTTGTGGGCGCAAGGCTTGAGCCGCCGTTTCCATGAAGGCGTGATCGACGTCACCGTGTTGCAAGACATCGACTTGCAGGTGCGCCCCGGCGAAACCTTGGCGGTGGTGGGCACCTCGGGCTCGGGCAAAAGCACCTTGTTGCATTTGCTGGGCGGCCTCGATACCCCGACCACCGGCAGCGTGCGCTTGCTGGGCCAAAACTTGGCCGGTTTGGATGCCAGCGCCTTGGGGCGTTTACGCAATCATCACCTGGGTTTTATTTACCAGTTTCATCATTTGCTTCCTGAATTCAGCGCTTTGGACAATGTCGCCATGCCTTTGTGGATTCGCCGCATGCCGCGCGAACAGGCGGCGGTGCAAGCGCAGGCGATGTTGACGGCAGTGGGTTTGGCCGACCGGGTGCATCACACGCCCAGCGAGCTGTCGGGCGGCGAGCGCCAACGCGTGGCGATTGCCCGCGCCTTGGTGACGCAACCGGCTTGTGTGCTGGCCGATGAGCCGACTGGCAACCTGGACCGCGCCACCGCAGACAGCGTGTTTGCGCTGATGCTGCAACTGGCCAGGCAACAGGGCACGGCCTTCATCGTCGTCACCCACGATGAGCGTTTGGCGGCGCAGTGCGATCGGCAACTGCGCTTGGTGGCTGGGAAATTGGGGAAATTGGGGTCAGATTCCAATTAATTCAATCAATGGCCCACAGGCCGTGCGGCTCTGATCCAGTTTCGAGGTAATCAGAGGATTGGTTGGCGGGGAATAGGTCTCAAAAGAGGCCTGTTTTGGGGGTGCTCCAAATACCCTTCTTTTGAGGGGGTGGTCATACTGGACAGGGCTTCCAGCCGTTTTTATGATACATAAATTCAAAATTTCACTGGTTTCCTGTATCACCAAACAATTGGAATCTGACCCCAATTACCATGCCCCATGACTTGGATCGACAGCCACTGCCACCTGGACGCCGCCGAATTCGCGCCTGACCGCGACGCGGTGCGCCAAGCCGCCCGCGCGGTGGGCGTGCACACTTGCGTCATCCCGGCGGTGCAGGCCGCGCACTTTGACGAGGTGCGGCAACTGGCGCACCAGCACGGCGACGTTTACGCGCTGGGCATCCACCCCCTTTTCACGCCGCAGGCCCGCGAGGCCGATTTGCAAACCTTGGACCAAGCCCTGAAACACCACCGCGCCGACCCGCGCTTGGTGGCGGTGGGTGAAATCGGCCTGGACGGTTTTGTGCCCGGCCTGGACATGGCGCGTCAACAGCTGTTTTACACAGCGCAGCTGCAGCTGGCCCAGCAACACGACCTGCCGGTGATCTTGCACGTGCGGCGCAGCGCCGATTTGCTGTTGAAGGGGCTTCGGCAAACGCCGGTGAAAGGCGGCATTGCCCACGCCTTCAACGGCAGCGTGCAGCAGGCCGAGCAGTTCATCGCCATGGGTTTCAAGCTCGGTTTTGGCGGTGCGCTCACTTTCGAGCGGGCCTTGCAGTTGCGCCTGCTGGCCACGCAGTTGCCCTTGGACGCGCTGGTGTTGGAAACGGATGCCCCAGACATACCACCGCATTGGCTGTATGTGACCGCCGAGGCGCGGGCGCAAGGCGTGCCGCAGGGCCGCAACTCGCCAGACCAAATTCCTCGGATTGCGCAGGTGCTGGCGGATTTGCGCGGCGTGTCGCTTGAGTCCGTTCGTTTGGCGACTCATGCCAATGTTTGTTCGGTGTTGGCGATCGAAACGGTCTGAATTCATGGAAGCGTGCCTTCCCTGTGTTTCAAGAAGTCACGCTTGAGCCACCCGCCACGGGGACGTATTTTTCTGGTCTTTCGCTCAAAAAATGGTCCCCATGCCGTGCGGCTTTGAAGTGAATTAATTGGAATCTGACCCCAATTAGCGCCAATGAGCGACCAGCGACAATCCCGCATGGCCACCAAGCAGACCCATCCGCAAGTCAACATGTCCGAGCACGGCAAGGTGCGCTACCTGCACCTGGGCAGCGAGTGGGTGCAGGGCTCAATGGACATCGGCAAGCCCAACGGCATCGAGCTGGAATATGTGCAACGCATGCAAGCCTGGCTGCTCTTCGTGCCGTCCCAAGAAGTGCCCGATTTGCACGCCATGCAGCTGGGCCTGGGCGCTGCGGCCCTGACCAAAAACTGCCACAAGGTGCTGGGCATGCGCACCACCGCCATCGAACTCAACCCGCAGGTGGTGGCGGCCTGCCGCACTTGGTTCAAGCTGGGCCCAGACGACGAGCGCTTGTCGGTGGTGCTGGGCGACGCCGCCGAGGTGGCCGCGCACCCGCATTGGCATGGCCAAGTGGACGCCTTGCATGTCGATTTGTACGACCATAAAGCCGCCGCGCCGGTGCTGGACGACGCTGATTTCTACGCCAACTGTCGCCAGTTGCTGACCTCCAACGGCTGCATGCTGGTCAATTTGTTTGGCCGCGCCTCCAGCTACGAGCGCAGCCTGGGCCACATCAGCCAAGCCTTTGGCTTGGACGCGCTGTGGGCATTCAAGCCAACCAAAGAAGGCAACACCGTGGTGCTGGCGCAGCGCAGCCCCAGCCGTCCCGAGCGCGAGCTGCTGCAAGCCCGCGCCGAGCAGATCGAAACCCAGTGGGGCCTGCCCGCCACGCTGTGGTTGAAGGTGATCAAGCCGGTGCAAGCCTAACCCTCTTGCGCATCAGCCACCCGCAACAACCAGGTGCTCAAGCCGGTGCAAGCCTGAAGCCAAGCCCGTGCGCCATCCGTTCAGGCCAGCTCAGCAAGCTTGTTTTGGCTTAGGTCACAATCGTCGAAGTTTTGTTTTGGGAGAACCGCCGTGTCGATCAAGAGTCAAAAGGACTTTGTCTCCGGTTTGATGTTCACTGCCATTGGCGCCGGTTTTGCCTGGAATTCAGCCTTGTCCTATGACATCGGCTCGGCCAGCCAAATGGGGCCGGGTTATTTCCCCTTGGTACTGGGTCTGGTGTTGGTGCTGCTGGGCGGCTTCATCATGTTTTTCTCGCTGGTGGTGGAAACGCCCGATGGCGGCGTGATCGGCGACATCGCATGGCGGCCGCTGGTGTGTATCTTGGGCGCCAATTTGCTGTTTGGCGCCTTGCTGGGTGGCCTGCCCAGCATCGGATTTCCTTCGTTTGGCTTGGTGGTGGCTATTTTTGCGCTGACCGGCGTGGCCTTGCTGGCAGACGCCACCAGTTTCAACCTGCGCCGCATGCTGGTGCTCTCCAGCATCTTGGCTGGCGGCAGCTATCTCGTGTTCATTTCTTTGCTGAATTTGCAGTTGCCAGTCTGGCCTGCTTTTATCAGCGGTCATTGATCGGAAACTCATGGACTTGCTTGCCAATCTCGCCACCGGGTTTGCCGTTGCCGGTACGCCCATCAACCTGATGTATGCATTCATTGGTTGTTTGCTGGGCACGCTGATTGGCGTGTTGCCGGGCATCGGCCCGGTGGCCACCATCGCCATGCTGCTGCCTGCCACTTACGCCTTGCCCCCTGAATCTGCGCTCATCATGCTCGCTGGTATTTATTACGGGGCGCAATATGGCGGCTCTACCACCGCCATCTTGGTGAATCTACCCGGTGAATCCTCCTCGGTGGTGACCACCTTGGACGGCTACCAAATGGCGCGACAAGGCCGGGCTGGTCCCGCGCTGGCGGCTGCGGGCTTGGGCTCCTTGTTTGCCGGGTGTGTTGGCACCTTGTTGTTGGCTGGTTTTGCCGCACCCTTGTCTGAAATGGCCTTTGCCTTTGGCCCGGCCGAATACTGTGCCCTGATGGTGGTGGGCCTGATTGGCGCTGTGGTGCTGGCCTCGGGTTCTTTGCTCAAAGCGATTGCCATGATCATCTTGGGATTGCTGTTGGGTCTGGTCGGCACTGATGTGAACTCGGGCATGACGCGCTTCAACATGGACATCCCCGAGTTGACGGATGGCATCGGATTTGTGGCGGTGGCCATGGGCTTGTTTGGGTATGCCGAGATCATCAATAACTTGGCCAAGAACGCCACCGAGCGCGAGGTGTTCACCGCCAAACTGCAAGGCTTGATGCCCACCGCCGAGGATTTTCGCCTGATGATGCCAGCGGTCTTGCGTGGCACCGCCTTGGGCGCCGTGCTGGGCGTGTTGCCCGGCGGTGGTGCGGTGTTGGCTTCTTTTGCCGCCTACACCATCGAGAAAAAAATCAAGCTCAAAGCGGGTGAAGTGCCGCTGGGGCAGGGCAATATCCGAGGCGTGGCCGGGCCTGAATCGGCCAACAACGCCGGTGCGCAAACCTCCTTCATTCCCTTGCTCACCTTGGGCATCCCGCCCAACGCCGTGATGGCCTTGATGGTGGGGGCCATGACCATCCACAACATCCAGCCCGGCCCCCAGGTGATGACGGTCAACCCCGAGTTGTTTTGGGGGCTGATCGTGTCGATGTGGATTGGCAACCTGATGCTGATTGTCTTGAACCTGCCCATGATCAGCTTGTGGGTCAAGCTGCTGACCGTGCCCTACCACTACATGTTCCCAGCCATTGTGTTGTTCTGCGCGATTGGCGTCTACACCACCAACAATTCCACCTTTGACATTGGCTTGGTGGCGGTGTTTGGCTTGGCCGGTTACTTGTTCAGCAAACTCGGTTGCGAACCGGCGCCCTTGTTGCTCGGTTTTATTTTGGGTCCGATGTTGGAAGAGTATTTGAAGCGGGCCTTGAAACTGGCACGCGGTGATTGGTCGGTGTTCGTCACGCGCCCCTTGTCGGCAGCCCTCTTGGCCATCGGCGTTTTGTTGTTGTTGATGGTGTTGTTGCCCGCCATCAAATCCAAACGCAAAGAAGCATTCGTAGAAGATTGAGGGATTCATGAAAGATCACACCCTGCGCTTGGCCTTGCACAACGAGGTGCATGCGCGACCCCCCGAACCGATGACAGCGCCCTTGGCCATCAGCCATGTGGTGATGCTGACCGATGCCCAATCGCGAGAAGACAGCCGCGCCCATTTGATTCAATTGCTGCGCGACAACCACCTGCCGGTGCCCGATGACCGTGCCAACCATTTGCGGGTGGACGGTGGCAGTTGGCGCTTGCGCTGGGAGTTGCACACCGAGTTCGTCACCTGGACCTTCATGGTTGACGCGCCCGAAGGCTTGCCTAAAACGGATGCCTATGGCTTGGCTTTGAGCAAGATGCCTCAAAAGTGGTTGAAAGCATTGCCGGGCGAATGCTTGTCTCGCATCAATTTGTGGGCCAAACGCACCGACAACTTGCAAGACCGGGATGAGCTGCACCAACAGTTTCGTGAAGACAGCATGGTGGCCTGTCAATTGGTGGATGGCGAAGCCACCTTGCACACCGATCTTCAAATTGGCCCGGATGCTTGCTCGCGCATGTTGCTGCGGGTAGGTCAACTGTCGCCGCGCCGCTTGGGCCGTTTGGTGCAGCGTTTGCTCGAGATTGAAACCTACCGCATGATGGCCTTGCTGGGCTTGCCAATTGCACGTGCCGCCGCTGCCGATTTGGCCCTGGCCGAGCACGAGTTGGCCGATCTGGCCTTGGCGATTCGCAGTGCACAACATGATGAAGAGGCGGCTTTGCTGGACCGGCTCACGCGCTTGGCAGGTCAGGTTGAAAGTGCCTATGCCTCGCAGCATTCGCGTTTTTCAGCCAGCCGCGCTTACTTTGAATTGGTCGATCGGCGCATCCAAGACATTCGCGAAACCCGTATTCCTGGTTTTCAGTCCATCGGTGAATTCATGGACCGTCGCTTGACACCAGCAAGAAGCACCTGTGATTGGGTGTCTCGTCGTCAAACCGCCTTGTCGCAACGCGTCTCACGCATGAGCAGCTTGTTGCGCACCCGTGTGGATTTCCAACAAGAGCAAAGCAGTCAAGCGCTGCTGACCGCGATGAACCGCCGCCAAGGCATGCAACTCAAGTTGCAGTCCACCGTGGAAGGCTTGTCGGTGGCGGCCATCACCTACTACATCACTGGTTTGATTCACTACATCACCGAGGGTCTGCAAGCCAGGGGGTGGATCCAAGATCCCACCTTGGCGACGGCCATGGCTGTGCCGGTCGTGGCTGGATTGGTATGGTGGTTCACACGTCGCTTGCACAACAAAGTACTGAAGATTTGACAGCACTCAACAGGAGATTTCAATGGACTTAGGCATACAGGGCAAGTGGGCCTTGGTGGGTGGTGCCAGCAAAGGCTTGGGCCTGGGTTGTGCCAAAGCCTTGGCACAAGCCGGTGTGAATCTGGTGATGGTGTCGCGCGGTGACGAAGCTTTGCAAGCCTCGGCCAAGTTGTTGCGTGAACACGGCGTCACGGTGCTCACCGTCGCGCAAGACATCACCACCACCGCTGGTCGTGAGGCGATTTTTTCGGTGCCTGGTGGCCCAGGCCAAGACTTCGACATCGTCATCACGAATGCGGGTGGCCCGCCCACCGGTGACTTTCGCGAATGGGGCCGGGATGAATGGATCAAGGCGATTGACGCCAACATGCTCACGCCCATCGAACTCATCAAGGCCACGGTGGACGGCATGGCCGCGCGTGGCTTTGGCCGCATCGTCAACATCACCTCCAGCGCCGTGAAAGCACCCATCGATATTTTGGGTTTGTCCAACGGGGCCCGCAGTGGCCTTACCGGTTTTGTGGCGGGTGCGGCCCGCAACAGCAACATCGCCTCACGTAACGTCACCATCAACAACCTGTTGCCCGGGGCGTTTGAAACCGACCGATTGCGCGTCACCTTTGAAGGCCTGGCCAAAAAAACCGGACAGGCCATGGACACATTGATTGAAGCGCGTAAAAAAGTCGCACCGGCCTTGCGCTTTGGCCACCCGGATGAATTTGGCCACACCTGCGCGTTTTTGTGCAGCCAACATGCGGGCTTCATCACCGGACAAAATATTTTGATCGACGGCGGGGCCTATCCCGGCTCGTTTTAAAAAACAGGTTTTCAGAAGTCAAACACATGAAGCCGTTGGATTGGCCGCCGCACCACGCGGTGGCGCATTTGCTGCCCCCTGTCACCAAGGCGATGCGCACAGCACGTTGGCTGTTCGATTGTTTTAAGATGAAATCTCACAGGAGAAACACATGAGCAAAGCCATTCATTTCAACAAACCCGGTGGCCCCGACGAGCTGCATTTGGTGGACGTGAGCGTGGGCGACCCCGGTCCCGGTGAAATTCGCATTCGCCACAAAGCCGTGGGTTTGAATTTCATCGACGTCTACCACCGCACCGGTTTGTACCCGCTGCCCATGCCGCATGGTTTGGGCATGGAAGCCTCGGGCGTGGTGGAAGCTGTGGGTGAGGGCGTCACGCATTTGAAAGCCGGTGACCGCGCCGCCTATGCCAGCGCACCTCCCGGAAGTTATTGCGAAGCGCGTGTCATGCCCGCTAAAAACGTCTGCAAATTGCCCGACGCCATCGACTTCGACACAGGCGCGGCCATGATGCTCAAGGGCCTCACGGTGCAGTATTTGCTCAAGCGCACCTTGCCGCAAGGCGGCTTGCACGCTGGCGACCACATCTTGTTCCATGCGGCAGCGGGTGGTGTGGGCCTGATCGCTTGCCAGTGGGCGAAGGCATTGGGCTTGCAACTGATTGGCACCGCAGGCTCGGACGAGAAATGCGCCTTGGCCAAAGCCCACGGCGCGGCCCACGTCATCAACTACGGCAAAGAAGATTTCGAAGCCCGCGTGAAAGAAATCACCGGTGGCAAAGGCGTGAAAGTCGTTTACGACTCGGTGGGCAAAGACACTTGGGACAAATCGCTCAATTGCATTTCACCCTTTGGTTTGATGGCGAGTTTTGGCAATGCCTCGGGCCCGGTCGATCCGTTCTCGCCGGGCATCCTGGGCCCCAAAGGCTCTATTTACGTGACGCGCCAAACCTTGTTCACCCACATCGCTTTGCGCGAAGTGAACCAACTCATGGCCGATGATTTGTTCGAGGTGGTCACCAGCGGCAAGGTGAAAATCCGCATCGACCAACGCTACCCCCTGGCCGAGGTGGCACAAGCCCACCGCGATTTGGAAGCGCGTAAAACCACCGGTTGCACCATCCTCACGGTTTGAAATGGGTGGTTTGAAGCGAAACCCTGCTGAGAAATCAGCAGGGTTTTTTCATGCACTTCGTTTGACGCGACGCAACTCATCCACGATCAAACACACCGTCCCCACGCTGATGGCGCTGTCAGCGATGTTGAAGGCCGGGAAATGGCCTTGATAAAACAAAGGGGCCAACCAGTCCCAATGAAAATCGAGGAAGTCGATCACGTGGCCATGGACCACCCGGTCAATCACGTTGCCGATGGCGCCACCCAGGACCAAAGAAAGCGCAAAGCAAAACAAGGTTTGATCGGCATGTCTTCGCAGTAAATAAAGGATGAAGCCAGCAGCAAAAATGCCAATGCCGGTGAAGAACCAACGCTGCCATCCAGAGGCCGAAGCCAAAAAAGAAAAGGCTGCACCGCTGTTGTGCACCCGCACCAGATTGAAAAAAGAAGTCATGGTTTGACTGTCACCGTGCTGGAAGTAACCCACGATCAGCACCTTGGTGAATTGATCGGCCAGCAAAATCACCAAGGCAATGCCCAGCCATATCTTCAAGGAGGCAGGATGGTTTGAATGAGCCATGAAGATTCTCAAGCGAAGTGGCGCGTTTCACCAGCGCCAAACAAATTGCTGTGGCAACGACCGCACAGTGTGGGATGGGCAGCATCTGTACCCACATCTTCGCTGTAATGCCAGCAGCGATCGCACTTGCTGGCGCTGCTGGCCTTCACATCAATCTTCAAAGGCCCTTTGAGAAGCTGCACTTTGGAAGTGATGAAGACAAACTTCAGGTCCTCGCCCAAAGAAGCCAAGGCCGCATAGGCATCGCCTTCGCATTGCACCAGCAACTCGGCTTGCAAAGAAGCGCCCACCTCACCTGCTGTACGCTTGGTTTCAATCTCTTTGTTGGCCATATCACGCACAGATTGAATGGCCTGCCATTTCTGCATCAGTGCGGCAGGGCTGTGGCCCAACTCGGTGAAGGTTTCCAAAAAGATGGATTCCGTCGTACCAAAGGTGCGCCAAGCTTCTTCAGCGGTGAAGCTCAAGAAGGGGGCCATCCAACGCAGCATGGCGTGGGTGATTTGGTGCAACGCGGTTTGTGCGCTGCGGCGGGCCAATGATTTGGGCGCGGTGGTGTAGAGACGGTCTTTCAACACGTCCAGGTAAAACGCACCCAGGTCTTCCGAGCAATACAGCTGCAATTTGGACACTACTGGGTGGAATTCATAGCGGCCAAAATGGCCGCCTTCAAACACGCCTGCTGCGTTGCGGGTGCCCAAGATGTCGGCTTGCAGTTGGGCGGCACGTGACAAGGCGTACTGGTCGATTTCCAGCAAGTCCTCGAAGGCCACGCTGTCAGTGGCAGGGTTGAAGTCGCTCACATTGGCCAGCAAGAAACGCAAGGTGTTGCGAATGCGGCGGTAGGCATCCACCACCCGCGCCAAGATTTTGTCGTCGATGTTCAGGTCGCCCGAGTAATCGGTGGAGGCGACCCACAAGCGCACAATTTCCGCGCCCAGTTTGTTGCTCACCTCTTGCGGCGCCACGGTGTTGCCCAAGCTCTTGCTCATCTTGCGGCCTTGGCCGTCGGTGGCAAAGCCGTGGGTCAGCAAACCTTTGTAGGGTGCGCGGTCGTACAAGGCGCAGCCCAACAACAAAGAACTGTGGAACCAGCCTCGGTGTTGGTCATGGCCTTCCAAATACAAATCGGCTTCCGGGCCTTGGCTGTGATGCGGTGCACGGTCGTAAGCGTCTTGGTGGCTGCCGCGCAGCACGTGCTCGAAGGTGGAGCCTGAGTCGAACCAGACTTCCAAAATATCCGTGCTCTTGCTGTAGTTGGCGGCATCGTCACCTGCTTGGTTCAAGATCTCTTCAGTGGTGACGCGGCTCCATGCCTCGATGCCACCTTGCGCCACGATGTCCGCAGCTTGGTCCAAGATGGCCATGGTGCGCGGGTGCAATTCGCCGCTGTCTTTGTGCATGAAGAACGGCACTGGCACACCCCAAGAGCGTTGGCGCGAAATGCACCAGTCGGGACGGTTGGCAATCATGTCTCGCAAACGGGCTTTGCCGTTCTCGGGGTAGAACTGGGTGTGGTCAATCGCGTTCAAGGCCAGTTGTCGCAAGGTCTGCGGTGCTTTGTCTTTGGTGAACACGCCCGTGCCTTCGTCCATGCGGATGAACCACTGGGCTGCCGCGCGGTAGATGACCGGTGTTTTGTGACGCCAGCAATGCGGGTAGCTGTGCGTGATGGTTTGTGTGGCCATCAAACGGCCTGCGTTTTTCAGCGTTTCCAAAATGAGGGGAACCGCTTTCCAAATGTGTTGGCCGCCAAACAGCGGGAAGTCGGCGGCATACGTGCCATGGCCTTGCACCGGGTTCAAGATGTCGGTGTACTTCATGCCATGCGCCATGCAGGAGTTGAAGTCATCCACACCATAAGCGGGGGCGCTGTGCACGATGCCCGTGCCGTCTGTTTCACCCACATAGTCGGCGATGTAAACAGGCGCGGTGCGTTGATAGCCCGTATCCACATGCGACAGCGGATGGTGAAATTCAATGAAACCAAGTTTGTCGCCGGTGGCGGTGGCCAGCACCTGGCCTTCGAGTTGCCAACGCTCTAAACATTTCTCCACCAAGGAGGCAGCGCACAGGTACAAACCTTGTGCAGTGTCGACCAAGGCATAGGTGATATCGCCTTTGACGTTCAGCGCTTGGTTGGCGGGGATGGTCCACGCGGTGGTGGTCCAAATCACGGCGAAGGCGTCTTTGCCAAGTGTTGGCAAACCAAAAGCAGCGGCCAACTTTTCAGGCTGGGCACAATGAAACGCCACATCCAAGGTCTCGCTTTGTTTGTCGGCGTATTCAATTTCAAACTCGGCCAAAGATGAACCGCAATCGAAACACCAGTACACCGGCTTCAAACCACGGTAAACAAAGCCACGTTCGATGACGCGTTTGAAAGCGCGGATTTGACCGGCTTCGTTGGCCGGGTCCATGGTGCGGTAAGGGCGCTCCCAGTCGCCCAAAACCCCTAAGCGTTTGAAGTCTTCGCGTTGTTGCGCAATTTGCTCGGTGGCAAAGGCACGGCTTTTGGCCTGCATGTCGTCGCGGCTGAGTTTGCGGCCATGCAGTTTTTCAATCGCGTTTTCAATCGGTAAGCCGTGGCAGTCCCAGCCCGGAATGTATTGCGCATCAAACCCCGCCAATTGCTTGGACTTGACGATCATGTCTTTCAACACTTTGTTCAAGGCATGGCCAATGTGCAACTGGCCATTGGCGTAGGGCGGACCATCGTGCAGCACAAACAGTGGTGCACCACGCCGGGCCACGCGCAGTTTTTTGTACAGGCCTTGGCTGTTCCAATCTTGCGCCCACTGGGGTTCATGCTTGGGCAAGTCGCCGCGCATTGGGAACGGCGTGTCCATCATGTTGATGCGGTTATCGGGGTTGTTGGTTTTATCGGTCATTTTTTTCAAACCACTGACGTGCGTCAATGCAGTCTTGGGCGATGCCTTGCTGAAGTGCTTCAAGGCCGTTGTAAGTTAATTCGTCGTGCAATTTGTGGAGCAATTCCACCCGAATGAGTTTACCGTAGCCCCCATCCAGGCCCAGCTGAGCGGGCCAATCCAGGCAATGGGTTTCCAGCAGCACACGACCACCATTCACATCGCTGGGGTCGAGTGACGGGCGGATGCCCAAATTCGCCACGCCAGGCAGCGGTTGGGCTGTCAGGCCATGCACTTGCACCACAAAGATGCCGCTGGCGGCGGGTTTCCAATGGGCAAAGCGTAAATTCAGTGTGCGGCAATTGAGTTCACGACCCAATTTGCGGCCATGCACCACATGGCCCGAGATGGCGTAGGGGCGGCCCAGCAACTGCGCCACCTCTTGCATCTGGCCGCGTTGCAAGGCGTTGCGCACCGCCGAGCTGGAGACGCGCAAACCTTTCACTTCATAGCTGTTCATTCGAGCCACATCAAAGCCCAGTGACGCACCGGCGGCGTCCAGCATGGCGTAGTCGCCAGCACGTTTGGCACCGAAGCGGAAATCGTCGCCCACCAACACATACTTCACACCCAAGCCATTCACCAACACCTGTTGAATGAAGGCGTCGGGTTGTTGTGCGGCAAAAGCTTGGTTGAAGGGCAGCACCACGCATTGGTCGATACCGCAGTCTTGCAGTTCGTGCAGCTTGTCGCGCAGCGTGGCAATGCGGGCCGGGGCGAGGTCGGGTTGTTGGTGTTGCTGGGCAAAGAAGTCGCGCGGATGCGGCTCGAAGGTCATGACGCAACTGGGCACACCACGGTGACGGGCTTCATTCTTCAGCAAGGCCAGCATGGCCTGGTGGCCACGGTGCACCCCGTCAAAGTTGCCAATGGTCAACGCGCAAGACGCTGCCAGTTGCGGATGTTGAAAGCCTCGAAAAATACGCATGGACACAGAGGGGGTTATAGAGCTGTCATGGAAACAAGGTATATTGTCCAGCAATCGACGTCAGTGCTCGCTTATCTCTCTGGAGGTGCAAGTTGAAGGTCTTGAAGCTGTCTGCCCAAGGGCTCCCGCAGTCTTGGATTTCACTCGAACAAGCCGTGATCCACTATGCGGCCGACGAGGTGCGCTGGGAAGCCGGTGTGGAAATCGCCGTCTACCACGGTGGCCACAACGCTGTCACTGGCTTGCAATCGCTGATCACCGTCAACAGCATCATTGGCACCAAAGGCGTGCCGCGCATCAACCCCTTCGAACTCAAACCTGGCCTGACCAACAGCAAGTTGTTCGCCCGAGACCGCAACATCTGCGCCTATTGCGGCGACGACTTCCACGAAACCGAACTCACCCGCGAACACATCATTCCGTTTGGCCAACACGGCGTGGACAGTTGGATGAATGTGGTCACCGCGTGCCGCGCTTGCAACCACCGCAAAGCCAACCGCACGCCCGAGCAAGCCAAGATGCCCTTGCTTTACACCCCGTATGTGCCCACCTTGTGGGAAGACTTCATCCTGCGCAACCGCCGCATCTTGGCGGATCAGATGGAGTTTTTAAGAGCGCATGTGCCGAGAAATTCAAGGCTTGCGGCTTGACATCTTGGCGGGCTGAATCAGCCTTTCATGGACGCCAACAACTGCGCCACCACCCTCGGATACATCTGATGCTCTTGCGTCAGAACCCTGGCCGCCAAGCTGTCGGCGGTATCACCAGCCATCACCGGCACCACAGCTTGCGCCAAGATCTCACCATGGTCCAGCTCGGCGGTGACGCGGTGCACCGTGGCCCCGGCAAATTGACAACCTTCATCCAAAGCGCGTTGGTGCGTGTGCAAGCCGGTGAAGGCTGGCAGCAGTGAAGGGTGGATGTTGATCAAACGTCCCGCGTAATGCGCCACAAACCCCGGTGTCAAGATGCGCATGAAGCCAGCCAGCAGCACCAAGTAGGGCTCATGTTGATCAATCTCTTGCATCAAGGCCGCGTCAAAAGCCGCGCGTGGCTCGGCTTCGTGGGCAAAGTCTTGATGGTTCACCACCGCTGTTTTCAAACCCTGCTCTTGGGCCAACACCAAACCCTTGGCATCAGGCTTGTTGCTGATGACGGCGGCCACTTGGGCGTGGTAGCGCGTGGCCCAGTCGTCGCGCTGTGCGGTGCGCACGATGGCGGCCATGTTGGAGCCGCCGCCCGAAATCAAAATCACCAGGTTTTTCATGGGGCTGATTATCCCGATGCCACCCCCGTGTTCATGCGGGGGTGAAAAATAGAACGAGCGTGCTAAAACATGGTCTTTGCAAACCACAGACCCGCCGTCGGAGAACCCCATGGATTTGGCTTTCACCCCTGAAGAACAGGCTTTTCGTGAAGAGGTGCGCACTTGGGTGCACGCCCATTTGCCCGCGCAGCTTTCGCACAAAGTGCACAACGCCTTGCGTTTGTCCCGTGAAGACATGCAGTCTTGGTCGAAAATTTTGGGTGCCAAAGGCTGGCTCGGCTACGCCTGGCCATCGCAGTTTGGCGGCCCCGGCTGGAACGCGGTGCAAAAGCATTTGTTCGAAGAAGAATGCGCCTTGGCCGGTGCGCCGCGCATCGTGCCGTTTGGCCCGGTGATGGTGGCGCCGGTCATCATGGCCTTTGGTTCACCCGAACAACAACAACGTTTTTTGCCAGGCATTGCCAGTGGTGAGGTGTGGTGGAGCCAGGGTTACAGCGAACCCGGCTCGGGCTCCGACCTTGCATCCTTGAAAACCCGCGCCGAACGTGTGGGCGACAAGTACATCGTCAACGGCCAAAAAACCTGGACCACCTTGGGCCAGTTTGGCGATTGGATTTTTTGCTTGGTGCGCACCGACAGCAGCGGCAAACCGCAAACCGGCATTTCGTTTTTGCTCATCGACATGAAGTCGCCCGGCGTGTCGGTGCGCCCCATCAAATTGCTCGATGGTGAATGCGAGGTCAACGAGGTTTGGTTTGACAACGTGGAAGTGCCCGCCGAGAACCTGGTGGGCGAAGAAAACAAAGGCTGGAATTACGCCAAGTATTTGCTGGCGCACGAGCGCACCAACATCGCCGACGTCAACCGCGCCAAGCGCGAACTCGAGCGATTGAAGCGCATTGCCAAGGCCGAAGGCGTTTTGGAAGACATGCGCTTTCGCGATGAAATCGCCAAGCTCGAAGTGGACGTGATGGCCCTGGAGATGATGGTGTTGCGCGTCTTGAGCGCCGAGAAATCGGGCAAGCAATCCTTGGACATCGCGGGCTTGCTGAAGATTCGCGGCTCGGAAATTCAGCAGCGTTACAGCGAACTCATGATGCTGGCTGCAGGCCCGTTCAGCATGCCCTTCATTGAAGAAGCCATGGAAGCCGGTTGGCAGGGCGACCATGTGGGTGCGGCGCATTGCGCCCCTTTGGCCTCCACATATTTCAACTTGCGCAAGACCACGATTTACGGTGGTTCGAATGAAGTGCAACGCAACATCGTTGCGCAAACTGTTTTGGGGTGAACCATGGACTTTGATTTCTCTGACGACCAAACGCAATTGCGCGACGCTGTGCGCAAATGGGTGGACAAGGCCTATAACTTTGATGAGCGCCGCAGTGTGGTGGCCGCGGGTGGTTTTTCTGCCAGCGCCTACCAAGCCTTGGCCGAGCTGGGCTTGTGCGGTTTGTATGTGCAAGACGCTTACGGCGGCATGAACATGGGGCCTGTGGAGGGCATGGTGGTGATGGAAGAACTCGGGCGCGGCATGGTGCTCGAACCCTTGGCCCACACTTGGATCAGCACCGCGGTGTTGCAAGCCTACGCGCCTGACGACATGAAAACCGAATGGCTGCCGCGCTTGGCCGGTGGCGAGGCTTTGTTGGTATTGGCCCACCATGAAAAGGGTGCGCGTTACAACTTGAACACATGCCAAACCACGGCGAGGCAAGTGGGCAACGCCTGGCACATCAGTGGCACCAAAAGTCTGGTGCCCGCCGGTGACCAAGCCCATGGCTTCTTGGTGCCTGCCACCGTGGACGGACAAATGGCTTTGTTCTTGGTGCCACGCAGCGCGGGCACCATCACCAGCCACGCCTACCAAGCGCAAGACGGCAGCCGCCTGAGCGAGTTGCAGTTGAAAGACGCCACAGCACAACGCATCAGCGCCGACGGGTTGGCCGCCTTGCAATTGGCCGTGGATGTGGGCGCCGCGTGTTTGTGTGCCGAAGCGGTGGGCTTGATGGAATCCACCTTGGCCATCACGGTCGATTACATGAACACCCGCAAACAGTTTGGCGTGAACATCGCCAGCTTTCAGGCACTGCGGCATCGCGTGGCCGACATGAAAATGCAACTTGAGTTGGGCCGCTCGATGAGCTATTACGCCTCACTCAAGCTGAACGCACCAGCTGAGGAGCGCAGCTTGGCGGTGTCTCGTGCCAAATACCAAATGGGCTGTTCAACCCGCTATGTGGGTCAGCAAGCCGTGCAATTGCATGGTGGCATTGGTGTCACCGATGAATACATCGTCAGCCATTGTTTCAAGCGCTTGACGCAAATGGAACTCAGCTTTGGCGACAGCTTGCACCACCTCGGCGCGGTGTCGAATCAAATGCAAGAAACCGCAGGTGTATTTGCCTGAGCCGATAATGCGTGGATGCATCCAAAAGCCCTGTTAGACGCTTGCACCGAACTCACCCGTTTGCTGCTTCGCTTTGACCACCCTGCCGACAGTGTGGTTTCCAAATACTTCCGCGATCAACGCAAACAAATGGCCTTGGGCCCGCGCGAGCGCGGTGTCTTGGCCGAAACCGGCTACAACGTGTTGCGCCAAAAACTGCGCTTTGAACACCTGGCCAAGTCTGGCAGCGGCGTGCGTGAACGCCGCTTGGCCATCTTGGGTTGGGCCACCTACTTGGATTCACAAGCCAAACTGCAGCAACCCCAAGCCACCCACGGTGACCGCGGCTTCATGAAAGCCGCCATGAGCGAGATGGAGTTCAAGTGGTTGGCTGATTGCGATGCCGCCACCGACGAAGCGTTTTTGGCCCCGCACCGCCACAACCTGCCGCCTTGGTTGGCCGAGGCCTTGGAAGCGCAGTTGGGCGAGGACTTCTGGCCCTTGGTCGACAGCTTGCAGCACACCGCTGGTTTGGATGTGCGGGTCAACACCTTGCAAGCCAAACGCGCCGACGTGCAGGCCGAGTTGGAGAAAAACGGCATCGCTGTGATGCCCACACCGTTTTCACCTTGGGGCTTGCGCATGAACGCCAAGCCCAACTTGAGCAAGCTCACGTTGTTTGAAAAAGGCGTGATTGAAGTCCAAGACGAGGGCTCGCAATTGCTGGCCCTGTTGCTTGACGCCAAACGCGGCGAAATGGTGGCCGATTTTTGCGCCGGTGCTGGTGGCAAAACCTTGGCATTGGGTGCGGCCATGCGCAACACCGGTCGCTTGTACGCCTTCGACACCTCAGCACACCGCTTGGAGGCGATGAAACCACGCTTGGCCCGCAGTGGTTTGTCCAACATCCACCCGGTGGCGATTGCCCACGAACGCGACGACCGCATCAAGCGTTTGCGCGGCAAGATGGACCGGGTCTTGGTGGATGCGCCTTGCACGGGCTTGGGCACGTTGCGGCGCAACCCCGATTTGAAATGGCGACAAACCCCCGAGGCGGTGGCCGAGCTGACGGTGAAACAAGCGGCGATCTTGGCCAGTGCCGCCAGGTTGCTCAAGCCCGGTGGCCGCTTGGTCTACGCCACCTGCAGTTTGTTGCCGGCTGAAAACGAAGAGATCGCCCAAGCCTTCAGCGCGGCGCACCCGAATTTCAAACCTTTGTTGGTGAAAGACCTCCTCACCGATTTCGAGGTGTCAGAGCCCGAGAATTTGTGTACGCCGGATGGCTTGTATTTGCGCCTGTGGCCGCACCGCCATGGCACCGATGGCTTCTTTGCCGCCGCATGGGTGGCCGCTTAAAATTGGTTTTTGCTGTTTGGGAGGATTGACATGCTGTTGCCCGCTTGGCCTTGGTTGGATGCGTTGCTGAATTGGTTGGCCTATGGGGTCTGGGATCTCAGCGCGTGGCAACTGCTGCTCATCACCCTGGGCATGACGCACATCACCATCGCCGCTGTCACCATCTACCTGCATCGCCACCAAGCGCATCGCTCACTGGATTTGCATTGGTTGCCCGCGCATTTCTTTCGGTTTTGGTTGTGGTTGACCACCGGCATGACCACCAAAGCCTGGGCCTCGATCCACCGCAAACACCACGCCAAATGCGAAACCGAAGAAGACCCGCACAGCCCGCAGGTGTTTGGCATCCGCAAAGTTTTCTGGCAGGGCGCAGAGCTTTATCGCCAAGAAGCGGCCAACAAAGAAACCTTGCGCAAATACGGCCACGGCACCCCTGACGATTGGATCGAACACAAGCTCTATTCGCGTTTTTCATGGCAAGGTTTAGGCCTCATGCTCATCATCGACCTGGCCTTGTTTGGTGCCATTGGCCTGAGCATGTGGGCGGTGCAAATGCTGTGGATTCCAGTCACGGCCGCCGGTGTCATCAATGGCATTGGCCACTACTGGGGCTACCGCAACTTTGAAGCGCCAGACGCCAGCACCAATATTTCGCCTTGGGGCATCTTGATTGGTGGCGAAGAACTGCACAACAACCACCACACCTATCCCACGTCCGCCAAGTTGTCTGTCAAGCCTTACGAGTTCGACATCGGTTGGCTCTACATCCGCATCTTGCAAAGTTTGGGCTTGGCCACGGTGAAAAAAACCCCGCCCAAACTGCATTACGCCAACACCAAGGCGGTGGCGGATGAACAAACTTTGGAAGCCCTGATTGCCAATCGCTATGAAGTGATGGCGGGTTTTGCGCGTCAACTGCAACTGGCCTTGAAGCAAGAAGTGGCCAGCCTGCCCAAGCTGCCCACCGAGGCGGTGCTGAATGCTGCACGCCGTTGGATGCACCGCGATGAAGTGCAAGTGCCAGCGCAGTTCCATGCCTTGCTCAGCCAAGCCCGTGCCGCCTTGCCCAACGTGGACACCATGGTGAAGATGCGCGAAGAGCTGCGCCAGTTGTGGCTCAACACCCATGCCAACCAAGCGCAATTGGCACAAGAGCTGCAAGCCTGGTGCCGCCGCGCTGAAAACAGTGGCGTGGCCGCATTGCGGGATTTTTCGATGCAGTTGCGTGCTGTGACGATTTAACGCACCCGTCGATCCAACACCGCAGCCCAAACATTCAATCGCTTGGTCAAAGCACCGACTGTGTTGAACGCGAAATGAATGGACAACAAAAAACCCGCCTAGGCGGGTTTTTTTGTGGGCAAGTGCAGATTACTTGAGTTTGATCTCTTTGTATTCCACGTGCTTGCGTGCCTTGGGGTCGAATTTCATGATCGACATTTTTTCGGGCATGGTTTTCTTGTTTTTGCTGGTGGTGTAGAAGTGGCCGGTGCCAGCAGTTGATTCCAGCTTGATTTTTTCGCGTCCGCCTTTGGAAGCCATGGTGAAGTCCTTTCGAAGTCGGTGGGTTTAAGCTTGGCCGCGAGCACGCATGTCTGCGAGCACAACGTCAATGCCTTTTTTGTCGATCAAGCGCAGAGCAGCGCTGGAAACGCGCAAACGCACCCAACGGTTCTCGGTTTCCACCCAGAAACGGCGGTACTGCAAATTGGGCAGAAAACGACGCTTGGTGCGGTTGTTGGCGTGGGAAACATTGTTTCCGCTCATCGGGCCTTTGCCCGTTACTTCACATACGCGTGCCATCAGACACTCCTTCAATTAAACAGCCCAGCAACAAAACATGCCGAACTTGACCTCGCCGAAATGGGGGGCGGTATCCCCTGGACAGTTGTCCACAGAGCCCAAGATTCTAGCCTGAATCGCCGGGACGCCCTGAATCAGGCTCCCCCAACTGTTTTATTGCTCTAAAAACCGCTGGGCGTCGAGCGCCGCCATGCAACCGGTCCCTGCGCTGGTGATGGCCTGGCGGTAGATGTGGTCTTGCACGTCACCGGCAGCGAAAACGCCCGGCACGCTGGTCTGGGTGGCCATGCCTTGCAAGCCGCTTTGGGTGACGATGTAGCCCTCTTTCATCTGCAACTGGCCTTCAAAGATACCGGTGTTGGGCTGGTGGCCAATAGCGATGAAGCAGCCATGTACCGATAGGTCGCGGGTGCTGCCGTCTTGCGTGCTTTTCAGACGCACGCCGGTCACGCCCGAGGTGTCCCCCAGCACTTCATCCAGCACGCTGTGCACTTCCAACACTATCTTGCCGGCCTTCACCTTGTCCATCAGCTTGTCGATCATGATCGCCTCGGCTTTGAATTTGTCGCGGCGGTGGATCAGGTGCACCTTGGTGGCGATGTTGGACAAGTACAAGGCTTCTTCCACGGCGGTGTTGCCGCCGCCGACCACGCACACGGCTTGATCGCGGTAGAAAAAACCGTCGCACGTGGCGCAGCCCGAGACGCCGCGGCCCATAAAGCTTTGCTCGGAGGGCAGGCCCAAGTACTTGGCAGAAGCGCCGGTGGCGATGATGAGCGCGTCGCAGGTGTAGGTGCCGCTGTCACCAAACAAGGTGAAGGGGCGCTTGGAGAAATCAACTTTGTTGATGTGGTCGAACACCATTTTGGTGTTGAAGCGTTCGGCATGTTCCAAAAACCGTTGCATCAGGTCGGGACCTTGAACGCCTTGCGCGTCAGCCGGCCAGTTGTCCACATCCGTGGTGGTCATCAATTGGCCGCCTTGGGCCATGCCGGTGATCAAGGTGGGTTGCAGGTTGGCGCGGGCAGCGTAAACCGCGGCGGTGTAGCCGGCAGGGCCAGAGCCCAGGATAAGTACTTTGCTGTGTTGGGGGGAGGTCATAGGGAGAGGTTTTGGGGTGAGAAACGAATGTCGGTGCACATCCTGCAGGTTGGTCATTTTAGTTCCGTGTCTGTCACCGCCCTGAGCGCGCCTGTTAAGCTTATGCCCGGCAATGACTTACTCGTTACACACCCTCCAAAACAGCAAGGACGACCCCCCGCCAATCACGGGTTGGCAACGGTTTGTCCAAGAAATTGCACTCAGTGTGGGTTTTGTGCTCATGCTGTTTTGGCTGATTGCCATGCTGACCCACACCCCCCAAGATCCGGCTTGGACCACCTCGGGCTCTTCCCTGTTGGCGCACAACTGGGGCGGGCGCATCGGGGCCGCCATCAGCGATCTGGGTTATTTCGTACTTGGATACTCCATCTGGTGGTGCTATTTGGCGGCTTTGGTCAGTTGGCTCACCGCTTTGGCCGTGCGTTTGCGTGGCGATCAAGGGCCAGCGCAAGCCCCTGACATTTGGCGCCTGAGCCGCTGGGCATTTTGGAGCGGCTTGGTGTTGCTGCTGTTGGCCAGTACCGGTTTGGAATACACCCGTTTGTACCGTTTCGAAGAGCGCCTACCAGGTCACCACGCAGGCGGTATCTTGGGCTACATGGTTGGTGGCGCAGGCGACAAATGGCTGGGCTTCAACGGCTCCGGCATGGTCTTCATTGTCTTCATGCTGATTGGCATGTCCTGGGTATTTGGTTTTTCTTGGGTGCAAGTGGCTGAAAAAATTGGCGCCAGTCTTGACCAACGGCTACAAGCTTGGCGAGAGCGTCGGGAAATTGCGGAAGACCTTGCATTGGGCCAAGCCGCAGCCAAAGCGCGAGAAAATGGGGTGTTGTTCGAGCGTGATGAGTTGGATGAAGCGCCTCACCATTTGCCCATCCGCATCATGGTCGAGCCTGAGCCCTTGGCCGCACCCCAAAGCGAACGCATTGCCCGTGAACGCCAAAAGCCCTTGTTCAACGACATGCCCGATTCACGTTTGCCGCAGGTTGATTTGCTGGACGAGATGCAAAGCCGCCAAGACTCGGTGGACGCTGAAACCATCGAGTTCACCAGTCGCTTGATCGAGAAAAAACTGCGCGACTTCGGTGTCGAAGTGAAAGTGTTGGCTGCCGCCCCGGGGCCGGTGGTGACCCGCTATGAAATTGAACCTGCCACGGGCGTGAAGGGCTCGCAAATTGTGAATTTGGCCAAAGACTTGGCCCGATCACTCAGCATGGTGTCCATTCGCGTGGTGGAAACCATCCCCGGCAAAAACTTCATGGCGCTTGAATTGCCCAATGCCAAACGCCAGTCGATCCGCTTGAGTGAAATCTTGGGTTCATCGGTGTACAACGAAGCCAAATCCATGCTCACCATGGGCTTGGGCAAAGACATTGGCGGCAACCCGATCGTGGCCGACTTGGCCAAGATGCCGCATGTGTTGGTGGCGGGCACCACCGGTTCGGGCAAATCGGTGGGCATCAACGCCATGATATTGAGCCTGCTCTACAAAGCCGAAGCCCGCGATGTGCGCTTGCTGATGATCGACCCCAAGATGCTGGAGATGTCGGTCTATGAAGGCATCCCGCATTTGCTGGCACCGGTGGTCACCGACATGCGCCAAGCCGCCCATGGTTTGAACTGGTGCGTGTTCGAGATGGAGCGCCGCTACAAGCTGATGAGCAAGTTGGGTGTGCGCAATCTGGCGGGCTACAACCACAAGATTGAAGAAGCCAAAGAGCAGGGCGAAGCTCTCACCAACCCGTTCAGCTTGACGCCCGATGACCCCGAACCGCTGGAACGCTTGCCGCACATCGTGGTGGTGATTGATGAGCTGGCCGATCTGATGATGGTGGTGGGCAAGAAGATTGAAGAATTGATTGCACGCTTGGCGCAAAAAGCCCGGGCTGCGGGCATCCATTTGATCTTGGCCACACAACGCCCCAGCGTGGACGTGATCACCGGTCTCATCAAAGCCAACATCCCGACCCGCATCGCCTTTCAGGTGAGCAGCAAAATCGACAGCCGCACCATCCTGGACCAAATGGGTGCCGAAGCCCTGCTGGGCATGGGTGACATGCTGTACTTGCCCAGTGGCACGGGCTTTCCCATCCGGGTGCATGGTGCATTCGTCAGCGATGACGAGGTGCACCGTGTGGTCAGCTATTTGAAAACCCAGGGTGAGCCCAATTACATCGAAGGCTTGCTCGAAGGCGGCACGGTGGAAGGCGAGGCCCAAGGACCTGATTTGTTTGGTGAAACAGCCGGAGAAAAAGACCCGATGTACGACCAAGCGGTGGAAGTGGTGTTGAAGAACCGCAAGGCCAGCATCTCGCTGGTGCAGCGCCACCTGAAGATCGGCTACAACCGCGCCGCGCGTTTGGTGGAAGACATGGAAAAAGCCGGTATGGTCAGCGCCATGAGCAGCAACGGACAACGCGAAATTCTGGTGCCTGCCAGATCGGAGTGAGCATGACAAAAGCAGCGACTCTTTGGCTGGGCATGATCATGGCCTTCGGCGCACAAGCCGACAGCCTCGACAGCTTGGCGCAATTCCTGAAGCAAACCCGCAGCATGCGAGCCGACTTTGTGCAAGTGGTGGCCGCACCCGCCAAAGAAGGTCGCCCTTCCAAACCCAAGACCTCCAGTGGCAGTTTTGCCTTTGTGCGCCCCAGTGTGTTTCGCTTCGACTACAACAAACCCTTTGTGCAAAACATCGTGGCCGATGGCAAGAACCTGTGGTTGTTTGACGCCGACCTGAACCAAGTGACGGTGCGCAAGCAAGCCCAAGCCTTGGGCAGCACACCGGCCAGCTTGATTGCGTCGGCCAGCGACTTGGCCACCTTGGGCAAAGAATTTGAGTTGCTTGCCGCGCCCAGCGAAGCAGGCGTGGACTGGGTGGTCGCCAAACCCAAAGTCAAGGACAGCAGTTTGCAGCAGGTGCGCATTGGTTTGCGTTCAGAAGATGGGCAAATGGTGTTGGCGCATTTGGACATTGTGGATGCGTTTGGCACCCGATCGCAAATGCGGTTTGACAAAGTGGACGTCAACCCCAGCCAATTGACGGCTTCGCAGTTCAACTTTGTGCCGCCCAAGGGCGCGGATGTGGTGCGGCCCTGAGCATCGCACCATGAACAAGCCCACTGGCAACCACACCCCTTTGGCCGAGAGGCTCAGACCCCGCACCCTGGCCGAGGTGATTGGCCAACAACACATCTTGGGCGAAGGCATGGCACTGCGCGTGGCCTTTGAATCAGGGCAGCCGCACAGTTGCTTGCTCTGGGGTCCGCCCGGCGTCGGCAAGACCACCATCGCGCGTTTGATGGCGGATGCTTTTGATGCCCAGTTCTTGGCCATCAGCGCGGTGTTGGGTGGTGTGAAAGAAATCCGCGAAGCGGTGGACTTGGCGCAAGCAGCGCGTGACGGACTGGAAAACCGGCGCACGATTGTGTTTGTCGACGAGGTGCACCGTTTCAATAAAAGCCAGCAAGATGCGTTTTTGCCGCATGTCGAGTCGGGCCTGTTCACCTTCATTGGTGCCACCACCGAGAACCCTTCCTTTGAGGTGAACTCTGCGTTGTTGTCGCGGGCGGCGGTCTATGTGCTGCAACCCTTGTCCGAGGACGACTTGGCGCAAATCATCGCCAAAGCACGCGCCATTCAAGCCGTGCCCGAGCTTGAAGCCGCTGCACAAGCTCGCTTGATCGCTTATGCCGATGGCGACGCGCGTCGTTTGCTCAACACCTTGGAAACCTTGGCGGTGGCAGCGCAGCGCGAAAAGTTGGAAGAGGTGCGTGATGAATGGCTGATGAAAGTGTTGGGCGAGCGCATGCGCCGCTACGACAAAGGCGGTGAGCAGTTCTACGACACCATCAGCGCGATGCACAAATCGGTGCGGGGCTCGGACCCCGATGCCGCGCTCTATTGGTTGGTGCGCATGCTCGATGGTGGGGCCGAGCCGAAATACATGGCGCGGCGCATGATCCGCATGGCTGCTGAAGACATTGGCTTGGCCGACCCCCGTGCCCTGCGCATGGCTTTGGATGCGGCCGAGGTGTACGAGCGATTGGGCAGCCCCGAGGGTGAGTTGGCGTTGGCGGAGTGCGTGGTGTATTTGGCCATTGCGCCCAAATCCAACGCGGTTTACAAGGCCTACAACAGCGTGCGCAAACTCATCAAGTCCGATGGCACCAGACCTGTCCCATTGCACTTGCGCAATGCCCCCACCACCCTGATGAAAGACTTGGACTACGGCAAGGCCTATCGTTATGCACATGACGAGCCGGATGCCTTTGCTGCAGGCGAAAATTATTGGCCCGACGGCATGAAGCCACCCACGCTTTACGAACCGGTGGAGCGCGGTTTGGAAATCAAGATTGCCGAAAAAATGCGTGCCTTGCGTGAGAAAAACGCCCAAGCACGAAAGCCTTAGCTCTGCGCTTTGTCAGCCTCGCTGGTGAACGAGTCGGCGAAAAATTCATCTTCTGACAAACCATTCGCCACGTAATCACGGCGTGCCGAATCCACCACGATGGGCGCACCGCAGGCATACACCTGGTAACCGCTCAAGCTGGGTGTGTCTTGCAAGACCGCGCTGTGGACAAAACCTGTGCGACCGGTCCATCCATCCTCGGGTAAGGCATCTGACACGACAGGGATGTATTGCAAGTTCGGCATCAGCGGCAATTGCGCCAACACCCAATCGTTCAAATACAAATCGGCGGGGCGGCGTCCGCCCCAGTACAAACGCGTGGGGCGGCTGATGCCTTTGTGCTGCATGTGTTCCATCAAGGCCTTGATGGGCGCAAAGCCCGTGCCCGAGGCCAACAACACCATGGGTGCCGAGCTGTCTTCGCGCAAAAAGAAACTGCCATACGGGCCTTCCACCCGTTGGATTTCTTTTTCTTTCATGGCGCCAAACACATGGTCGGTGAATTTGCCACCGGGCATGTGCCGAATGTGCAACTCGACGCTGGGCGCTCCAGCCACCAAGGTGTGGGGTGCATTGCCCATGGAATAGGCGCGGCGCGAACCGTCACGCAATAAAAACTCCACATACTGACCCGCATGAAATTGGAAGGGTTCGGCAGCAGGCAATTGCAACTGCACCCGCATCACATCGTGGGAAAGTTTTTCCAGTGCTTGCACACGCACCGGCATTTTTTTGATCGGGAAGGCACCGGCTTCGACCACCTGCTTGGATTCCAACACCACGTCAGACAAGGGCGTGGCGCGGCAGGTCAGCACGAAGCCTTGCGCCAGTTCGTCAGCGCTCAAGGCTTTGGCCTGGTAGTCGGCCATCGTGAGCTCGCCAGCTAATTTCTTGCATTTGCACGAGCCGCAAGCGCCGTCTTTACATCCGTAGGGCAGGCCAATGCCTTGGCGGATACCGGCGGCCAAAATGGTTTCATCTGCCGCCGTGGAAAAATGGCGACCGCTGGGCTGAACGACAATCTGAAACGACATCTGAGAAATCCTTGTAGCTGAAACCACGACACGAAAGAAGCGATTTTGCCCTCAAACCTCACCCCCCTTGGCGCCTTGCCTGCCCGCTTTCGACGACCCAGGGTGTTGATCGTGGGATGTGGTGATGTCGGGCTGCGGGTGGCGGGGCTTTTGAACCCATCAAGTCGGGTGTTGGCATTGACCAGTTCGGTGCAGCGAATGGCTGAACTGCAAGCGAAGGGCATCACGCCTTTGCTGGGTAATTTGGACGAGCCCCACTGCTTGCAACGCTTGGCTGGTGTGGCCACCCACGTGGTGCACATGGCACCGCCCCCTTTGCAAGGAGACACAGATCCGCGCACCCGACACCTGGTGCAGGCATTGGCCAGACGCACGGCACCCCTCAGTGTGGTGTATGGCTCCACCAGTGGCGTTTATGGCGATTGCGAAGGCGCTTGGATCGATGAAACACGAGCGGTGAACCCGACAACGCCGCGGGCACAACGACGCGTCGATGCTGAAAACAGCTTGCAGTCATGGGGTCGACGTGGCGTGCCGCGTGTGAATGTGCTGCGCATTCCGGGCATTTACGCCTTGGACCGTGAGGGCGGCACACCACGTGAACGATTGATGAGAGGCACTCCGGTGCTGCAATCCGCGGATGACGTGTACACCAACCATGTTCATGCCGATGATTTGGCCCGTGCTGCGGTGCTGGCGCTGTGGCGTGGCCCCAAGTTGCAGACCTTGAACGTGAACGATGACAGCGATTTGCGCATGGCTGATTACATGGATTTGGCAGCCAGTCTTTGGCACATGCCCAAGCCACCGCGCATCAGCCGTTTGCAAGCAGAGAAAGAATTGCCGCCCATGACTTTGAGTTTCATGAGCGAATCCAGGCGCATGCGCAACCAACGATTGAAGCAATCCTTGCGTTTCAAACTGCGCTACCCCACGGTGCGCGAAGGCTTGTTGGGGCAGCCGGTTTTTTAACGCATGCCGATTTTGGCGTCGCCAAAAATACCATTGGCTTCTTTGGGCAGGCTGCGCCAGTATTGCGATGTGGCTTGCACCTTGCCGCCCAAGGCTGCTGCGGCTTCCCAACCCCAACGCGGTTTGTACAAAAAGCTGCGTCCAATCGCCACCATGTCGGCACTGCCTTCTGCCAGCACGGCCTCGGCTTGGTGCGGATCGGTGATCAAGCCCACGGCGATGGTCGGCATGCCGGTTTTCTCTTTCACGTGTTTGGCAAAGGGCACTTGGTAGCCCGGGCCGATTTTGATTTGTTGCTGCGGCGCGATGCCCGCCGAAGAGATGTGGATGAAATTGGCCCCAGCATCTTTGAGCAACAGGCTCAAGGCCGTGGTTTCTTCCAAGGTCCAACCGCCATCGATCCAATCGGTGGCCGACAAGCGCATGCCAAAGGTGCCGTCAAACACCTCGCGCATGGCTTTGAAAATTTGCAATGGAAAACGAACGCGGTTTTCGAAACTGCCGCCAAAGTAGTCGGCTCGTTGATTCGCAATGGGCGATAAAAATTCATGCAGCAAGTAGCCGTGGGCGCCATGCAGTTCGATCATCTCTAGGCCCATGTGTTGGGCGCGTTTGGCGGTTTCAACAAAAGCTTGTTGAATGGTTTGCAAACCTGCGGCATCAATTTCGTGGGGCGGTGCTTCGCCGGGCAGCAAGGCCAGGGGCGAAGGGGCTTGCGTGTCCCAGCCGCCATGGGCTTTGTCGATCATCATGCCGCCGTGCCAAGGTTGGGCACTGGAGCCTTTGCGACCCGAATGAGCGATTTGCAAGCAGACCGGCACGGGTGGCGCCAAACGGCGAGCACGTCCCAAGGTGTCGGACAAGGCCGCTGCCGTTTCATCGTCCCACAGCCCCAAGCAATTGGGCGTGATGCGACCTTGAGGCGAGACAGCCGTGGCTTCGATCATGAACAAACCCGCACCGCCATTGAGCAAATTGGCCCAATGCATCAAATGCCAATCGTTGGCGCGGCCATCTTCGTGGCAAGCGTATTGACACATCGGGGCCACGACGATGCGGTTGGGGATGGTCAGGGGGCCGCGTGGCGGGTTGAAAGTGAAAGGTGTAAACAAAAGACTCATAGGGAAATCAATTCGAAAGATGTCATCTTAAGCCGTCAAACTTCTCAAGTTTGCAGGTGTATCAGTCGATACATGACAGATCAATCCAGAATCTTCATGACATTCAACATCTTCACTTCTCTTCGCTGGGCACTGCCGCTCTGCCTGCTCGCCGCTTGCGGCGGGGATCAGGGCGCGGGCACGCCGACGCCGACCTCGCGTGGCGTGGCCTTGTTGAAAGGTCGCTTGATCGACAGCGCGGTGTCTGGTGTCACCTACAAAGTCACGTCGGCCGATGGCAAGGTGATCGCCTCTGGGGTCACAGACGATACAGGCACGTTTGAATACCAAGCAGGCGAAACCATCACGTTCTCGATCGGCAATATCGTGTTGCCCCCCGCATTGGGTGAAGCGGTTGTGACGCCCTTGAGCATGGCGCAAGGAGGCGGTGGGCCCATAGCCAGCAATGTGGCGTATTTTTTACAGTCCCTTGATTTCGATTTGGACCCTTCCAATGGCATCACCATCGACCCCAAAGTCGCGCAACTCGCGGGCATGGCTGGCTTTGCCACGACATCTGTGGATTGGTCACAAGACACGGCGGTGTTCATCACCAACAACAAACTCAGAACCATTTGGAATCAAGCCAAAGCCTTGAACCCGGACAACTTGGTCGTGCCCATTCCACCGAAGACGCCAGAAGAAACCGACAAACACCTGGCTGAAACCTTGTTTGGCTCTTTGGACACACAACCACCTCAAACCGAAGGTTGCGTCGAGGAGCCAGGCATTGGCAAACCCTCCTACACCCCTTTGGGGACCAGCATGTGGGCTGACTTGTTGGCCAAGCCCAAATCCACAGTGGCACCGGGTTGGATTTACGACGGTGCCATCACCCAAGCCACGCCTTTGGGCGAACCTGCTGGTGATATGCGGTTGTTCAAACCAACAGCTTCATCCGTGGCCTATCAAACCGCCCAAAAATCAGTGGATGCGGACAATGTGGATGCAGACATTTGGCTGAAACACCAAGGCAGCCCTGATGTGGTGTTGCGCATTGCCGCCAAAGAACGTTTGGGCGGAGACTCCATCTACTTCCCCAGGTACAGTGGATCTGCAATTTATTTGCACTATGTGGCCAATGACAATTCGGTACTCGAATTCAAATTTGCCCCGGGTATCGAGCCAAAAGCGTTTTTCAGCTTCATCGGCAATAACGCGAACATTTATTACCGAGGCACCGCAGGCAAAGATGGCTTGATGAACAAAAGTGGGGATGACGGCTGGAACGCTTGGTCGCAAGAGCGCGGTGACACCTGGTTTCGCCACAAACCGGCTGCAGCTGGCAAGCCAGCGGATCCGATTTTCAATATCCCAGAGGTGCCTGCCACCCCAGCGGATGTGAATTTTCCGCCCAACTTGCGCAAAGGGGGAACGACGCCGATGGGGCGGGCACTTGGCACAACGACTTGTTTTCTCAAACCAGGTGGTTCAGTGCTGTTATGGCGCAAACCCAGCACGTCCACTGATTTGTTTTTCAGCCCTATGGCGGTGCGCAACAGCGTGAATGAATTGGCACCCGTTTACAACGATGCCTTGGGGTACCAAGGCTTTGTCGGTCTGCGCTCAGGCGTGCAGATGTTGAGAATATTGAAATAAAAAAACGACCCTTGTGGGGTCGAATTTGTTGCCTTGGCTGGTGCCGGAGGCCGGAATCGAACCGGCACGGTGTTTTGCACCGGCAGATTTTGAATCTGCTGCGTCTACCAATTTCGCCACTCCGGCAGGAGGGAGAGGCGGAATTATGGCACAGTGTAGGGATGAACTATCCGACCATTGAATCAGCCATCGGAAACACACCGTTGGCCGCGCTGCAACGCATTGGTGCAGCAGACAACAAAAACCGTGGCAATGTCTTGTTGGGCAAGTTAGAGGGCAACAACCCCGCAGGTTCGGTGAAAGACCGTCCTGCCTTGTCCATGATTCAACGTGCAGAAGAACGCGGTGACATCCGACCGGGTGACACCTTGATTGAAGCGACATCGGGCAACACCGGGATTGCTTTGGCCATGGCCGCGGCGATCAAGGGCTACCGCATGGTGCTCATCATGCCCGAGGACTTGTCGATTGAACGTGCGCAAACCATGAAGGCTTTTGGCGCTGAACTTATCCTCACATCCAAAAGCACCGGCATGGAAGGCGCACGAGATTTGGCGGATCAAATGCAAGCCCAAGGCAAGGGCTTGGTGCTTGATCAATTCGCGAATGCCGATAATCCGCGCATTCACTATGAAACCACCGGCCCCGAAATTTGGCAGCAAACGCATGGGCAGATCACGCACTTCGTGAGTGCCATGGGCACCACCGGCACCATCACGGGTGTGTCGCGCTACCTGAAAGAAAAAAACCCCAAGGTGCAAATCATCGGTGCGCAACCCAGCGAAGGCTCGCGCATTCCAGGCATTCGCAAATGGTCCCCTGAATATTTACCCAAAATTTACGATGCCACCCATGTGGATGAACTCGTTTATGTGAGCCAACAAGACGCCGAAGACATGTGCCGACGCATGGCCCGTGAAGAGGGCATCTTTGCAGGCATCTCAGCAGCTGGTGCTTGCTGGGTCGCCTTGGAAATAGCCAAACGCGTTGAAAACGCCACCATCGTGTTCATCGTCTGCGACCGAGGCGACCGTTACCTTTCAACAGGCGTGTTTCCGGCATGAGCCATTTTCAGTATTGCCCGATGTGCGCCACCGAGTTGCAACTCATCACCCAAGATGAAGACGGCGGCCCGAAACAACGCATGCGCTGTGTGGTGTGCAACTGGACCCATTGGAACAACCCCACGCCCGTGCTGGCAGGCATTGTTCAGGTAGGTCATCAAATTTTGCTGGCCCGCAATGCGGCCTGGCCGGGCAGACGCTTTGCACTCATCACTGGCTTCATGGAGGCTGGTGAGTCCCCAGAAGAAGGCATTGCCCGTGAAATTGCTGAAGAAACCAATTTGAAAGTGACGAGCTTGAAGTTGGTGGGGGCTTATGACTTTCAACGCATGAACCAAGTCATCATTGCTTATCACGCTGTGGCGGAGGGTGAGATTCGTTTGTCACCTGAACTGGCCGAATACAAGTTGTTTGATTACCAAGACATCATTTGTTGGCCAGCTGGCACGGGCTACGCCATGGGCGATTGGCTGCGCACCCAGGGCATCGAGCCGCGCTTCATGAGTTGGGAAGAGCGTGCCGCTCAAAATTTAGAATGATGACCATGCAGATCGATCAAGAATTAGACACGCGGGGCTTGAATTGTCCCTTGCCCATCCTGAAAGCCAAGAAAGCCTTGACCGCGATGCAAAGCGGTCAGTTGCTGAAAGTGGTGTCCACCGACAAAGGCTCGTTGCGCGACTTTGCTGCTTTTTCAAAGCAAACCGGCAATGAGTTGATGTCACAAGAGACGGTGGGCGAAGACTTCATCCACGTGCTCAAAAGGCGCTGATACATGAATTGATAGCACTGGTGTCGTGCCTGCCATCGTGGGTTCGGTCGCCTCTCACCGCCGCAAGCGGCAACGTTCGAGTCGGCCCGACCCACCATGTCAGTCACTCAGCGAATATCACACGAGCCTCTTCAACTGATCAGCCACTTTGAGCAAAGTGGCCTCAAAGTCTGCCACCCGCTGACGCTCTTGCGCAATCACTGCAGGTGGTGCTTTGGCCACAAAGGCTTCGTTGCTCAGCTTGCCGTTGGCCTTGGTGATTTCGTTTTGCAATCGTGCAATTTCTTTGCCCAAGCGGATCTTTTCAGCCGCGACATCAACTTCGATGAACAAGCACAAACGGGCTTCACCTACCACCGCCACAGGGGCGGCTTGCGCGGCGGCTTGCCAAGCGGCTTCATCGTCAAATACTTTCACCTCGCTGAGTTTGGCGAGGGCTTGCAAGACAGCCGCATTGCTGCGCATGAACTCGGCATGGCCCAACACAAACATCGGCATGCGGGTGGACGGTGACACGTTCATCTCGCCCCGCAAATTGCGGCATGCGTCCACCAAGGCTTTGAGTTGCTGCACATTGGCGATGGCTTGCAGGTCGATTTTGTTCGGTTGTGCCTCGGGGTAACGCGCAATGCTGACCGACTCGCCGGGCATGCCCGCCACGGGCGCGACCTTTTGCCACAGTTCTTCGGTGATGAACGGAATGATGGGATGCGCTAAACGAAGGATGGCTTCCAAGGTGCGGATGAGGGTACGGCGTGTGGCCCGTTGTTCGGCCGGGCCACCGGTTTGGATTTGCACCTTGGCGATTTCCAAATACCAATCGCAGTATTCGTTCCAGACAAATTCATAAAGCGCTGTGGCGACGTTGTCCAGGCGGTACTCTTCAAAACCCTTCGCAACATCTGCTTCGACTTGCTGGAGCACCGATGAAATCCAACGATCAGCCTGGCTGAAGTGCATGTAGTTGTGTGCTTTGCCACCCGGCGCACAGTCGGCTTTGGTGTGGTCCATCAGGCCGCAATCTTGGCCTTCACAATTCATCAAGACAAAGCGCGTGGCGTTCCACAATTTGTTGCAGAAATTGCGATAACCCTCGCAGCGCTTGCTGTCGAAGTTGATGCTGCGTCCCAAACTGGCCAAGGCGGCGAAGGTGAAGCGCAAGGCATCAGCGCCGTAAGCGGGAATGCCCTCTGGAAATTCTTTTTGGGTGTTTTTGCGCACCTGTGGGGCGGTTTCGGGTTTGCGCAAACCTTGGCTGCGTTTGTCCAGCAACGGTTCGAGCGAAATGCCGTCAATCAAGTCCACGGGGTCCAGCACATTGCCCTCGGACTTGCTCATCTTTTTGCCTTGCGCGTCACGGACCAAACCGTGGATGTAGACATGTTTGAAAGGTACTTGGCCGGTGAAATGCGAGGTCATCATGATCATGCGGGCGACCCAAAAGAAGATGATGTCGTAGCCTGTGACCAAGACACTGGAGGGCAGGTACAGGTCTGCATCCAAGAGTTTGTTGCCAGAAGCGTTGCCGAGCGTCGCTGCAGCGTCGAGTTGGCTCGTGTTCGTTTCGCGCCCGGATTGATGAACAGCTGAATCACCATGCCACCCCAAGGTGCTGAACGGCACCAAAGCGCTGGAGTACCAAGTGTCCAACACGTCTTCATCTCGGCGCAGTGTTTTGCCTGGCGCTTGGGCCTGGGCCTCAGCTTCGTTGTGCGCCACGTACACCGTGCCGTCTTCGTCATACCAAGCAGGTATTTGATGGCCCCACCAGAGTTGACGGCTGATACACCAATCAGTGATGTTGTTCATCCACTGGTTGTAGGTGTTCACCCAATTCTCGGGCACGAATTTCACTTCACCGGACTGCACTGCATCGATGGCTTTTTGCGCGATGCTTTTGCCGGTGGCGTCTTGCGGGCTGACCTTGTTCATGGCGACAAACCATTGGTCGGTCAGCATGGGTTCAACCACTTGGCCGGTGCGGGCGCAAATCGGCAGCATCAGCTTGTGGGGCTTGATCTCCAGCATCAAGCCCATGGCTTCCAAGTCGCGGTTGACGGCTTTGCGGGCGTCAAAGCGGTCCATGCCTTGGTAGGCGGCAGGACCGTTTTCATTGACCTTGGCGTCCAGCGTGAAGATGGTGATGAGTGGCAAGCCGTGACGCTGCGCACAGGCGTAGTCGTTGAAGTCGTGGGCGCCGGTGATCTTCACGCAACCCGAGCCAAATTCGCGGTCGACGAAGTCATCGGCAATGATGGGGATTTGCCGATTGCACAATGGCAGATCGACCATTTTTCCTACAAGGTGTTTGTAGCGTTCATCTTCGGGGTGCACAGCCAAGGCCCCATCGGCCATCATGGTTTCGGGACGGGTGGTGGCGATCGTCATGCCTTTTTGTGCGACACCGTCAATCAGTTGAGGGCCATTGGCAAACGGATAGCAGATGTAGTGCATCTTGCCTTCCGATTCGGTGCTCTCCACTTCCAAGTCAGACACCGCGCTCATCAGCACAGGGTCCCAATTCACCAAGCGTTTGCCTCGGTAAATCAAGCCTTGCTGGTAAAGCTTCACGAAGGTGTCGGTCACCACAGGTGTCAACTTGTCGTCCATCGTGAAGTACTCGCGCGTCCAGTCCACGCTGTCGCCCATGCGGCGCATTTGCTGGGTGATGGTGTTGCCTGAATGCTCTTTCCATTCCCATACTTTGCTGATGAAATTCTTGCGGGCTTCAGCAGGTGTGGGGCCCATGTCATGGCGGTTGATGCCTTGGGCTTGCAATTGACGCTCGACCACGATTTGCGTGGCAATGCCAGCATGGTCTGTGCCGGGAATCCAAAGGGTATTGAAGCCACGCATGCGGTGATAGCGCGTGAGGCTGTCCATGATGGTCTGGTTGAACGCATGGCCCATGTGCAAGGTGCCGGTCACATTGGGCGGTGGCAACTGAATGGCGAACGATGGTTGTTCTGCCTTTGCTTGGCCGGTGCCGCGAAATCCAGCGACACCGTAACCTCTCTTTTCCCACTCGGGCCCCCAATGGGCTTCCAAAGCGGCGGGTTCAAAGGATTTGGACAGGCTGTCTAAGCCGGGTTGAGCTGGTGTTGTGGACATGCGAGGCAGATGTTGGAGGAATCAATCAAAACAGGCGATACAAGCGTTGATTCTAGGGTTCAGCGCCCAGCTATACTTTTGATGGATGTCATCGGGAGAGTGTGTCAAGCGACACCGCCGAAGGAGCAACCGCCCCGGAATCTCTCAGGCCCCAGGACCGGTGACATGGTAAATCTCTGAAGAGTTGCAGATCATGGTCAATCTGCACACCGAAGGAGCAAGCCATCGCCTTGCTGCGATGCGCGAATCTCTCAGGTCCAGCACAGAGGGGGTGGTGTACAGCAAGGTGCTGTGCGTCTCCCTTTCACGGACTCACTGAGGATTGCTTCATGAAACACATCGCCGTCATTGGTGGTGGCATCACGGGTGTCACCACTGCTTATGCCTTGGCGCAACAAGGCTTTTCCATCACACTTTTTGAGCGACACCGCTACGCGGGCATGGAAACTTCCTATGCCAATGGCGGGCAACTCTCCGCCTCGAATGCCGAGGTTTGGAACCACTGGTCTACCTTGGTCAAGGGCATGAAATGGATCACGCGACGGGACGCCCCTTTGTTGTTTCACCCCAAAGCCAGTTGGCACCAGTGGTCTTGGCTCACCGAGTTCGTGGCGCAATTGCCCCATTACGAGGCCAACACCATTCACACCGCGCAATTGGCCATTGCCGCGCGGGACTACTTGTTTGCTTGGGCGCAACAAGAAAACATCGATTTCGATTTGAAGCGCGAGGGGATTTTGCACATCTACCGCGATCCAGCCAGCTACCAACATGCCGTCAAAGTCAGCACCTTGTTGAAAAAGGGCGGCTTAGAGCGCATAGCGGTGTCACCTGAAGAAATGCGGCAAATTGAGCCTGCTTTGCAAGGCACTTTCCATGGCGGCTTTTTCACTGACAGTGACAGCACCGGCGATATCCACAAGTTCACCTTCGGGCTGTCACAGGCGCTCGAGCGCATGGGTGTGCAAACCATCTATGACTGCGATGTGACCAGCGTCAACACCACAGGCCAGCGGGTGCAACTGGTGTATGCAAAAGAATCAGAATTCCAGTCGCAAACCGCTGACGCCGTGGTGGTTTGCTGTGGCACCAACAGCCGTGAATTGGCCGCGCAACTGGGCGACCGCGTGAACATTTACCCCGTCAAGGGCTATTCCATCACGGTGAATTTGGACGATGCCCAAAGCCAAGCCAGTGCGCCGCAGGTGAGCTTGCTGGATGACGCGACCAAGCTGGTCAGCAGCCGATTGGGCGTGAATCGATTTCGGGTGGCAGGTACGGCCGAGTTCAATGGCTTCAACAAAGACATCCGAGCAGACCGAATTCAACCCTTGGTTGATTGGGTGGCGCAATGTTTTCCGGGTGTGAGCACACGGCAATTCACACCATGGGCTGGGTTGCGGCCGATGATGCCCAACATGCTGCCCAAGGTGGGCCCGGGCAAAGCACCGAATGTGTTCTACAACACAGGGCATGGGCATTTGGGCTGGACCTTGTCGGCTGCCACGGCGGTGTCGGTGGCCCAAACTGTGGTGGCTGCCAGAGCGGCGCTTGCTAAAAAACCGTCATCCCAAGCAAAGAAGGAAACAGCTTGAATTGTTCAGGCTTGGGCAGCGATGTCACGCAAGGCCTGCGCAAACACATGCGCAGGCTGACCACCCGAAATCAGGTGGCGGTCATTGATGATGACGGCGGGCACGGCGCTGATGCCTGCATTGGTATAAAAATGCTCGCGCTCTTTCACTTCTTGGGCATAGGTATCGCTCTCCAACACCGTTTGTGCGGCTGCTCCATCCAGCCCCAAACTGTTCACCGCTGCCAACAACACCGCGTGAGATTCGATGTTCTCGCCGCGCCCTTGGTAGGCTTCAAAGAATGCTTTTTTCAAGCGATGCTGTGTGCTGGCGTCAGCGGTGACTTCGGCCCAATACAGCAAGCGGTGTGCATCAAAGGTGTTGAAGATGCGGCCGCGTCCGGTGGGGTGAAAAGCAAACCCCACTTCGGCACCACGCGCCTTGATGTTTTGGTACATCTGAGCTTGTTGTTCGGCGCTCGAGCCGTATTTTTGGTTCAGATGTTCAAACAAGTCTTGGCCACCTTCAGCCAAGTTTGGGTTGAGTTCAAAAGGCTGAAAACGGATGTCGGCTTTCACTTCACCTTGCAGCGAATCCAAGGCTTGTTCTAAGGCGCCCAAGCCCACGGCGCACCAGGGGCAGGCAATGTCGGAGACGAAATCAATTTTCAAGGTGGTGGTCATGGTGAGATCCATTTGTTCAATGCAGGGCCAAAGATTGGGCAATGGCGTTGACGAGTTTGCTGTCGATGTGTTGCCCGCGGGCTGCCAAATACGCATCTGGGCGCAGCAAGGCCCAGCCATGGCCCTCTGCACCACAGGCTTTGCGCAGCTGCTTGCCTTTGTCCACAATGTGTTCCAAGGCATCGCCTCGCGTTTTATGCACCACTTGCACAATGCGCACGGGCGTGCCCATGCTCAGCAAGGCCAGCTTTTGCATCTGGGTGCGTTTCAAAGCGCCAAACACCAGCAGCAGCAACCTGCCATCGGCCCATTGCAACAAATCACTCAAACTGCCTGCGTGACCTTTGGCAAATTGAAACCCCACGTTTTGCATCATCCAACCGCCTTCAGGCCTGCAAATATCAGACACTGCATAGCGGTTCGCCTCGGCCATGCGGCCGGTGTTGATCAAGGGGCGGGCAAAGGCATGGTGCTTGGCCAAGCCAATACTGGCATCACGAAACAATCGTTCCACACCTTCGGGCGCCCGCAAATAACGCGCTGTGCGGTTGGTGACTTGCACATTGCGCTTGGCCGCTTGCAAGCGTTCTTGACCGTAACTGCTGAGCAAGCTTGCAGGCGCATGGCCGCGCATCACGGCCGCCAATTTCCAAGCCAGGTTGTCGGCGTCCGCGATGCCTGTGTTGCCACCACGCGCCCCAAACGGACTCACCACTTTGGCCGTGTCGCCAATGAAAAACACCCGCTGGTGTTGCAATTGATGCAGGCATTGTGATTTGTAGGCGTAAGGGCCGACCCACACAATGTCGCACTTCACGCCCTTGCCAAACTGCTTGGCCAAGCGCTCGCGCACCACGTCTTCGCGGCTCACATACGCCGGGTCCGCATCCGGGGCCATTTGGTAATCGATGCGCCAGACATCGTCGCCCATCAGGTGCTGCCAAACAGCGCGGTTGTCGTTGAATGGCGCTTCAATCCACGTGTGGCGTTCGGGTGGCGGCGTGTCTTTGAAGCGCACATCGGCAATGCACCAACGGTCATCGCCGCGTTTGCTGTCCATGGTGACGCCACACCAAGCGTGGAAGGGTGTGTGTGAGCCGGTGGCGTCAATCACGTAGCTGGCTTCCAGGGTGTAACTGCCTTTGGGCGTGTTCACCACCAAGGAAGCGCAACGTTTGTCTTGCTTGAACTTCACCACCTTGGAGGACCAACGCAGGTCGATATTCGCCCCCGCTTGATTCAAAGCTTGGATTTGCTCAACCAGATACATCTCTACATAAAACTGCTGAATATTGATGAATGGGGGCTGCTTGCTCACGGCAAATTGCTGCTTGTCTCGCAAGTCGAAAGAAAACACTTCATCCTTGCCCGCAAATGTGCGTCCGACTTGCCAAGCCACGCCTTTGGCTGCGATGCGTTCAAAGATGCCCAGCCGGGCAAAGATTTCCAGTGATTGTTGGGTGTAGCAAATACCCCGCGATGAAGCGCCTTTGACGCCGACCGAGTTGTCTTCATCCAGCACAACGGCAGGCACGCCCAGATGCGCCAGCTTGCAAGCCAAGGTAAGACCGCTCAAGCCTGCGCCCACAATCACGATGGGGTGGTGTTTCACAGTCCCCGTTCGCAATTCATCCGGCACCACAAAGGGATAGTGCGGCAGCTTGTAGTTGCTGATGGAAACGGATGGCGCAGGCGGCAGCTTGGGGGCGCGGATGGTTTTGCTCATGTCGGTTCAGTTTACTTGGCCGCTTCTTTGATTGAAGCAAGAAGGCCAAAATGAAACTCTGATAGATAAATTGCATGAAGAGGATTGAAAGGCTCGATTGGACGCTTGTCCCAGACAAGGAGTAACCTTGTACAGACTTTGGCAATCAGGTCAAAGCTCGTAGATCAACTAAGGAGATATTTCATGGCAGCACTCAAAGGCTCCAAGACGGAAGAAAACCTGAAAGCCGCTTTCGCAGGCGAATCACAGGCCAACCGCCGTTATTTGTATTTCGCAAACAAGGCCGACATCGAAGGCCAAAACGACGTGGCCGCTTTGTTTCGCTCCACCGCTGAGGGCGAAACAGGTCATGCACACGGCCACCTCGAATGGCTTGAGCAATGTGGCGACCCTGCCACTGGCTTGCCAATTGGCGCCACCCGTGACAACCTGAAAGCCGCAGTGGCTGGCGAAACCCACGAGTACACCGACATGTACCCTGGCATGGCCAAAACCGCACGCGAAGAAGGCCACGACGAAATCGCCGATTGGTTTGAAACTTTGGCCAAGGCTGAGCGTTCACACGCCAACCGTTATGCCAAAGCATTGGCTGAATTGGTCGATTGATCGTTTTTCAGCATTGAGGGTTGGGCGTTGCGCTTCTTGCAGCGCCCCTCTCTGAGTATTGACAGACGACCGCCGTCTTACTTGCATACCCCCTGAAGGAACAAAAACCATGGCACGCGAAGGCAGCTTGGAAGCACCCACACGCCATCCCCTGGATTGGCTCAACCCCGACTTTTATAACGAGGAAGCCTGTCTCACCGAGATGGAGCGCATTTTTGACATCTGTCACGGTTGCCGCCGCTGCGTGAGTTTGTGCGGCTCTTTCCCCACGCTGTTTGACTTGGTGGATGAAAGCCCCACCTTGGAAATGGACGGCGTGGATAAAAAAGACTATTGGAAAGTGGTCGACCAGTGCTATTTGTGCGACCTGTGCTACCTCACCAAGTGCCCCTATGTGCCACCGCATGAATGGAACCTGGATTTCCCCCACACCATGTTGCGGGCCAAGGCCATCAAGTTCCAAAAAGGCGAAGTCACAACAGGCGAAAAATTCTTGGCCTCCACCGACATGCACGGTCAATTTGCCGGTATTCCCATCGTGGTGCAAGCGGTCAACGCCCTGAACAAAACCAGCATGGCCCGTTCTGTCATGGAAAGCGCTTTGGACGTGGACAAAGACGCGTGGTTGCCCGAGTTGGCCACCAAAAAATTCCGCAGCCAAGCACCCAAAGCCAAGTCAAACAACGTGGTGAACGGCGAAAAAACACCCGGCAAAGTCGTGATTTATTCGACCTGCTATGTCAATTACAACGAGCCCGGCATTGGCATGGATTTGCTGAAAATCCTTGACCACAACGACATCCCTTACGAATTGGTGTCCAAAGAAAAATGCTGCGGCATGCCCAAGCTCGAGTTGGGCGACTTGAAATCCGTGGACGAGAACAAGCAGATCAACATCCCCATCTTGGCCAAGTATGCGCGAGAGGGTTATGCCATCTTGAGTGCCGTGCCTTCCTGCACCTTGATGTTCAAGCAAGAACTGCCACTGATGTACCCCAACGATCCTGAAACACAGCTCGTCAAATCGCACATGTGGGACCCGTTTGAGTACCTGATGGCCCGCAAGCGCGATGGTTTGTTGAAAACCGAATTCCCGCAAAGCTTGGGCAACATCAGCTACCAAATTCCTTGCCATGGTCGGGTGCAAAACATCGGCAAGAAAACCGAAGAAATGCTGAAGATGATTCCGGACACCACCATCAACACGATTGAGCGGTGCTCGGGCCATGCAGGCACCTATGGCGTGAAAAAAGCCACCCATGCGTACGCCATGAAATTGGCCAAGCCGGTGGTCAAGGCCATGGCCACCATGAAGGACGGCAGCACCCCAGACTACATCAGCTCGGACTGCCCGCTGGGCGGCCACCACATCGCCCAAGGCTTTGAGGCCAGCGGCCAAGCCGTGCCCGAACTTCAACACCCCATCAGCCTAGTAGCCAAAGCCTACGGCCTGAAGTAATCGGGGTCAGATTCCAATTCTTTGAAAGCAAGACATGCAACTCACCGGACACATCACCGCCGACAACCTGATGAGCCTTGAGGCCTACAGCAAATTCCGCAAGAACCACAAAGCCGAGGTGCTGGCGCACCGCAAGCTGCGCTCGGTGCATTTGGGCGAGCACATCACTTTGCAGTTTGAAAGCGAAACCACCATCCGCTATCAAATTCAAGAAATGCTGCGGATTGAAAAAATCTTCGAAGAAGAAGGCATTCAGCAAGAAATTGATGCCTATGCAGCCTTGGTTCCCGAGGGCAGCAACTGGAAAGCCACCATGCTGATCGAGTACCCCGATGTGAACGAACGCAAGCGCGAATTGGCGCGGCTCATCGGCGTGGAAGACCGCATGTTCATTGAAGTGGAAGGCCACGCGCGGGTGTATGCCATTGCGGATGAAGACCTGGACCGCGAAAACGATGAAAAAACCTCTGCGGTTCACTTTGTGCGGTTTGAGTTTGACTCTGCCACCAAGGCCGCCATCCAGGCTGGTGCTGCTGTGAAATTGGGTTGCGATCACACCAACTATCCGGCCCACACAACCATCGCAGAAGACGCTTTGGCATCCTTGGCTGGGGATTTGAAATAACTGTTACCAATGAAGTTGATCCAAGGATAGTCCAAGCGCTTTGCCAACTTTTTCCAAAGTTGATTTGCGTGGATTTTTGACCCGTTCCATTTGGGCATAAGCTGACTGAGAAATATTCATGCGCGTTGCCACGTCTGCTTGAGTAAAGCCAAGGTGTTCTCTCCAAGCAGCCATGGGTGTTAAATCTTTGTCAAAGGATAAATTCACAACACGATTGGGGACAGTACTCAGGCTGCTAGCTGAGCCCATTTTTTTAAAATCTTCATAGGGCAAAACAACGAATGCAGGCTTCCCATCCTTGCCCAAAATGATTTGGAAATCAGTACGTGCGTTCATTTCGTTTCCTTACTTCTTCAATCATCACAACGTGAATGGATGCATCGTATTCAAAGAATACGCGGAATGAACCCACCCGCAAGCGATAACTGTATTCATGGTCTTTCAACGCTTTCACGTTGCGCGATTGGTTCAAATCAGATAATTCGTCAGTCACTGCAGCTCGAATCTTGGCCCCATCTTTGGGGTCGATTTTGCGCAACTGTCGAAGCGACTTTGGAAGCCAGTTGATTTGATTCAAGATTGATTATAAGTAATTTATAAGTATTTATGCGCAATATTGCTGCTTCATAACTCGATCTTGTGAGGCTGGATATTTGGCTAATTTGCTCTCAGGGCGGACAGAGTGATTTAAAAGTTCACCGCCACAATTGGGACAAATTCCGTTTAGATGTATCTCAGCAGACGACTTGCAAAATGTGCATTCGAATGAGCAGATGAGTGCTTCTCTTGACTGCGGAGGCAGGTCTTTGTCGCAGCATTCGCAGTTTGGACGCAATTCAAGCATGTCTGTCCTTGATAGGGGGATGTCAGATGGCCCAATATTAAGATCATCAAAAGTCGTTCTTGTGCCTGAATTTCCATAAATGAAAATGATTGCAATACCTTGTATGCACAGATAATGCTCTCCATGCTTTTCCTGCTGTCTCCTGCCAAAACCCTCGATTACGAATCCCCGCTGCCAACGGTGCAAGCCAGTGCACCACAGTTTGTGGCGCAGTCGGCAGACCTGATCAGCACCCTGAAAAAGAAGACGCCCAAGCAAATTGCGGACTTGATGGACTTGAGTGCGCCTTTGGCACAACTGAATGCCGATCGCTTCAAAGCTTGGTCCCCCGCGTTCACCAAGGACAACGCCCGACCTGCGGTGCTGGCTTTCAACGGCGATGTTTATGAAGGACTGGACGCCAAGAGTTTGAAGCCCAAAGAATTGCAATGGGCGCAAGACCATCTGGCCATCCTGAGTGGTTTGTACGGGGTGTTGAAACCCTTAGATTTGATGCAGCCGTATCGCCTCGAGATGGGCACGTCGCTCAAGCATGGGAAAGCCAACAACTTGTATCAATTCTGGGGTTCGCAACTCGCCCAGCACCTGAATGCCCAACTGGCCAAAGAAAAAGACCCGGTCATCGTCAATTTGGCGTCGCAAGAATATTTCAAAGCCGTAGACCGCCAAGTCTTGCAAGCGCGGGTGATCGAGTGCGTGTTCCAAGACCATAAAAATGGCCAGTACAAAATCATCAGCTTCTTTGCCAAACGCGCCCGTGGTTTGATGGCTCGCTTCGCTATTCAACACCAACTGAAAACACCGCAAGCCTTGCAAAACTTCAACCTGGAAGGCTATGCCTTCGCCCCCAGTGTGTCCAGCGACGATACTTTGGTCTTTCGCCGTCACATCAACGATTGAACAAGATGCAAATATTTGCCAATGGCTTGCGCCTGGAAGTGGAAGACACGGGAGAGCGGGATCGACCAGCGGTGTTGCTGATCGCGGGCATGTCCATGCAACTCATCGTCTGGCCCGATGACATGGTGCATCAACTGCACCAAGCAGGGTTTCGAGTGGTGCGGTTTGACAACCGCGACATCGGTTTGTCGCAGTCCATGGATGAAGCCCCAACACCAAATCTGCTGTGGTTCATGTTTCAGCAAAAGTTGGGCCTGAAACCCCAAACTCCCTACAGCGTGCAAGACATGACCCAAGACGCCTTGGCCGTTCTGGACCATTTGAAAATCCAGCAAGCCCATTTGGTCGGCGTCAGCATGGGCGGCATGATTGCCCAGCGCTTGTGCCTGACCGCGCCCGAGCGTGTGCTGAGCCTGACCAACATCATGAGCAGCAGTGGCGCGAAGGGCTTGCCTGGCCCCAGACCGGCCATGCGGCGCATCCTCATGACGCCACCTGCGTCGGGCTCAGAAGCCGCGCGGCAGCATGGCTTGCGTTTTGTCAAAGCCTTGGCGGGGCCGGGTTTTGAGCACCCCGAGGGCTCGCAGCAAAAACTGGTGGACGACTCCAACAAACGCAGTGTGCGACCCATGGGGGCCTATCGGCAAATGCTGGCGGTGATGGCCGACCGCGACCGCGCTGCAATGCTGCACAACATCCATGTGCCGACTTTAGTGATGCATGGCAAAGCCGACCCCTTGTTGCCTTATGCCTGCGGTGAAGACATTGCCAAACGCATTCCGAACGCCAAACTGATGGGCATCGATGGCATGGGCCACGACTTTCCACCCGGCGCGGTCAGTCTGATGATGAACCGCTTGCTGCCCTTCTTGAACGCCCACACGCCTGCATGAACTCCCCTGAACAATCCCAGCTGGGCAAGGCCGCAAGCTATGCCGACCATTACGACCCCAGCTTGTTGTTCCCCTTGCCCCGAGCTACGCAACGAGAACAACTGGGCATCACGGGCCAGCCGGTGTTTGTTGGCGCTGATTTGTGGACCGCCTATGAGCTGAGTTGGTTGAACATGCGTGGCAAACCGCAAATCGCTTTGGGTCGCTTGGTCGTGCCTTGTGAAAGCACCCATTTGATCGAGAGCAAATCTCTCAAGCTTTATTTCAACAGTTTCAACAACAGCCGGTTCGAGTCCCTGGCGCACGTGCGCAAAGTGATGCAACAAGACCTGAGCGAGGCGGTCTGGCGCGGTGGTCCGATGCAAGCGGGAGTGGGCGTGCAGTTGCTGTTGCCAGAACAATTTGCCCTTGAAAAAGTGCAAGAGCTTGAAGGCGTGGATTTGGACCGCTTGGATTTGGATTGCACCGAATTCCAACCTGCGCCACAGTTGCTGAAAGCGGCCAGTCATGAAAAGCCCGTGACCGAAACCTTGTGCAGCAATTTGCTCAAAAGCAACTGCCTGGTGACTGGGCAACCCGATTGGGGCAGTGTGGCCATCAGCTACAGCGGACCGCAAATTGAACAAGCTGGTTTGTTGCAATACCTGGTGAGCTTTCGCAACCACAACGAATTTCATGAGCATTGCGTCGAGCGCATCTTCATGGACATTTGGACGCGCTGTCAGCCCAGCAAGCTGAGTGTGTATGCGCGTTACACCCGGCGTGGCGGCGTGGACATCAACCCTTGGCGCAGCAGCCACCCGCAAGCCATGCCGCCCCATGTGCGCAACGCACGGCAATGAGCCTCAGTCTTTGAACGACTTGAGCTCCGCCAAATCAGGATAGTGGCCGGTGCGTTTGGCTTGAAACGCCTCAATCGCTTCTTGCACATGGCGGTTGCTCCAAATGCCGCTTTGCAACCAACCCATTTGTTTCAAAGCATCATCGGTGCTGTGGTCGCGGGCATAGTGCAGGGCTTGCTTGGTGCCCGCGATGGCAATCGGTGGTTTGCTGGCAATCTCTTTCGCGGCTTTCATGGCGGCTTCCAGGGCGCTGGCTGCATCGGGCAAGACCTGGTTCACCAAACCGTGTTGCAAGGCTTGTTCAGCACCCATGCGGCGACCGGTGTAGGCCAGTTCTTTGGCCACCGCCATCGGAATGAGTTTGGGCAAGCGCTGCAAGGTGCCGACATCGGCCACCATGCCGATGTTGATTTCTTGGATGCAGAAAAACGCATCGGCGCTGGCATAGCGCAAGCAACAAGCCGTCACCATGTCGACTGCGCCACCAATGCATCCCCCTTGAATGGCGACGATGACGGGAATGCGCAGGTTTTCCAAACGCGTGAAGGTGGACTGCAATTCCCACAACAAATCGGCAATCGCGGCGCGTCCTTCCGCGCTTTGATCGTCCATGCTGACCGACGCCCCAAAAGCGTCAAGGGACATGCCTGCACTGAAATGCTTGCCGGTGCTGCTGATCACCAAAACCCGGGCTTGCGGGTTGGCGTGGAGTGAGTGCAAGACGCTATCGAGCTCGCGCCAAAACACCATGTGCATGGTGTTGAGTTCGCTGGGCCGGTTCAAAACCAAGTGCGCGATATGGTTTTCAATGCGCAGTTCAAAACAGGTCAGCTTGCTCATGGTGTGTCTCTTTCTTTGGGGCAGGTTCTCGGGCAGTCAGGGCAGAGGATAAGGGGTTCTTGGCTTCGTCGGAATCGGCTTTGACCAAGGCACCCACGCGCACACCCAACAAGCGCAGTCGGCGTTTCAAGTCCACCCGTTTCAAACACAAACCACCCACTTGTCGAATCTCCAAGGGGTTGGCGGTATAGTGGTCCATCGTTTGGTCGCGGGTCACACTTTTGAAGTTGTCAAAGCGCAGCTTGATGCCAATGGTTTTACCCACGTAGCCTTTGCGTTGCAAGTCGGCCGCCACTTGTTGGCACAGGCGGGTGAAGATGTCCCCCAATGCAGCGCGGTCGTGCACCACATGCAGGTCCTTTTCGAAAGTGGTTTCGCGGCTCATCGACACCGGTTCGCTGTCGGTGACCACGGGGCGCTCGTCCAAACCGTGCGCCGCATCGTGCAGCCAAGCACCATAGGCTTTGCCGAAATGGGCTATCAGCCAGTCTCGCTCTTTCAAGGCCAGGTCGCCAATGGTGTGGATGCCTTGGGCTTGCAATTTTTCATCGGCTTTGGGGCCAATGCCATTGATTTTTCTGCAAGCCAGTGGCCAGATTTTGCTGGGCACATCTTCTGGGTAGATGATGGAAATGCCATTGGGCTTGTTCAGTTCGCTCGCCATCTTCGCCAACAATTTGTTGGGGGCGACGCCCATGGAGCAGGTGAGTCCGGTGGCATCGGTGATGGCCTTTTGCATCAAGCGGGCCAGCACCCGTCCACCCTCGCGCTGCCCGCCGGGCACGTCGGTGAAGTCGATGTAAATCTCATCCACGCCACGGTCTTCCACCAACGGTGCAATATCGAGGACGATGTCTTTGAAGGTGCGTGAATAGTGGCGGTATTGCGCAAAATCCACCGGCAACAAAATTGCATCCGGACACAGCTTGGCGGCTTTCATCACGCCCATGGCCGAGCCCACGCCAAAGGCTCTGGCAGCATAGGTGGCGGTGGTGATGACGCCGCGGCCCACATAACCGGACAAGCGCGGAAACAGGTCCACAGGAATCTCGCTCAGATGGTCGGCTGTCCACTCGCGTTCAGGTTGCAACAAACGCATCCGGCCCAGCAAATCGTCTTCACGCCGCCGACCGCCGCCAATGACCACCGGCAAGCCTTTGAGTTGCGGGTAGCGCAGTAACTCCACCGACGCATAAAACGCGTCCATGTCCAGGTGGGCGATGCGGCGGGGAAGCACGGGCATGGGGCTTAGAAGATGCCGAAATTGAAGGCGTAGCCAAATTCTGTTTGTGTCTGGTGGGTCCAGACACTGCTGCCGATGAACTGGGCGCGACCCTGGCCCAACTCCAAGTACAAATGGCCGAGGTTGTAATTACCCCAGCGCACACCGGCCGATAATTTTTGTTTGCGCTGGTCATAGCCATCGATGTCTTCTGCGGAGACCCAACGACCATAGACCTGCCAGTTCGGGTTGAACACCCAGCCTAGTTCAGTGAACACACCGCCAAAGTTGCCCCTGATTTGCGGGTCCCCATAGAACAAGGTCAAGCCAGCGTGCAAATTCAAACCCCCTTGTGGGGTGCGGTGCAACATCCAACCGTAGCCCAGGTCGGTGCCAAAACTCACATCCTGTTCGGCATGCACCAGCCGCGTGAACACGGTTTCTGGCGCGATGCGACCCACCAAATACAGTTTCTCGTAGTCGTCGATGTAGTCTTGATTGACTGTCGTTTTGCTGCTCAATGGTTTTTCAGCGGGTGCAACTTTGCCGCTGAGTTCGTAGATGTCGTTGATGTTGTTTTGCTGTTGCCGGACATCGGTTTCGCGGTCTTCCGACAGCGGGTGGGTGCGCAAATAGGTCCAGCGCGGAATCAATTGGAGATAGCCCAAGGCGTCTCTGCTCATCTGTTCTTCTTGGTAGAACTTTTGAAAGGTGCTTTGAGCTGCCGCTGGATTGAAACCGGCCCGCGCCATCAACTCCAAGCCAATGCGATCGGCTTCGGTTTCTTTGGTGCGCGACAGGTTTTTGTCGACACCATAGTCGATGATCATGGCGCTGGCCCAGGGCGACAAGGCTTGCGACAAACCCACACCGGCGGCATAAATGGGCACATAGTTGCTCCAATACTCCCGCATGTGCTCGCGCAGGTTGTGCGCCATCTCATGCGCCAGGATGAAGGCCAATTCGTCTTCGGTGAGCGCCAAGTGCTCAATCAATCCCCGGTAGACCATCACTTTGCCCGCACCCACGGTGTAGGCATTCACCCGGCCACGGTCAACCACATGGATTTCCCAATCCCAAGTGGAGGCTTCAGGATGAATCACGTCCACCTGCGCAATCAAGCGCTTGAACATGGCTTGAACACGTTCATCTTGGTATTGCACGGAAGGTGTGTCCAGCAAACCCTGGGCGCGGTAGAGGGTGCGGTCGGTGAAGTTGCTGAGCTTGCTCACCACATCGGCGGCCACTTGGGGCACGGCCAAGTTTTGTTTTCGATCCACATCCACGGCGGTGGGTCGGGTGCTGCTGCACCCCCCCAAAGCCAGAGAAATCAACAGGCCGAGCCAAGGGCTGAGGCCCGTGGCTGGCAATCTGCCATCAGGTTTTGAAGCTGTACCCATGGTGTCGCAAAGGCAAGGAGCGGATACGCTCTCCGGTGGCGCTGAACAAAGCATTCATGGCCGCTGGAATCACGCCGCCAATCGGTGGCTCACCAACCCCGCCCCAAAAATTCCCAGTAGGCACCAACACGCTGATGACTTCGGGGGCATGGCTCATGCGGGCCAAGGGGTAGTCGCCAAAATTACCTTGCACCACCGCACCTTTGTCGATCGTGATGTCTTCGAACATGAGGGCCGACAGACCCCAAATCACACCACCTTCAATTTGCGCCTTGACAGCATCAGGATGCACCACATAGCCTGAGTCGATGGCCACGGCCACGCGGTGCACATGGATTTCCTTGTCTTGCACCGACAACTCCACCGCTGCTGCTGTGAAACTGGCGTAGGAATCCACAACCGCAATGCCACGGTGAACCCCTTTGGCTGCGGGCTTGTCCCAGCCTATCGCTTTCGCCACGGCATCAAGCACGGCCTGATCTTTCTTCCCTTGCAGCAAAGGGCGGCGAAATGCGTAGGGGTCTTTGCCTGCGGCATGGGCCAACTCGTCAATGAAGCATTCCCGGTAAAACGGGTTGTTGGTGTGCGCCACGGCACGCCAAAAGCCCGGTGGCACATGGAACTGGTTCAGCATGTACTCGTTGGTGAAGTTGGGCACCGCATAGGGGTTGTCGCGAAACACCCGGGTGTTGATCGGGTCAATGCCGTCTTTGATCATGGCTGGCAGGACCGTGATCGCAATCGATTGGTCGGCCTGACGGGCTTCCCAAGCAGTCCACTCGCCGTCTTTGTTCAAGGCACCGCGCAGCTTGACCAGAGAAACAGGGCGGTAACGGCCTTGGCGCATGTCTTCTTCGCGAGACCACATGAGCTTGATGGGTGTGCCCGGCATGGTCATGGCGATTTTCACGGCTTGTATCGTGTAGTCTTGGTGCATGACCCGGCGTCCAAAAGCACCACCGGCGTGCATTTTGTGGATTTGAATCTTGGCCACGGGCAGCCCAGAGGCTTGTGCAGCCGCATTGATGGAGGCCTCTCCGTTTTGCGTACCAACCCACACTTGCAGTTCATCAGGCTTGTAAAGCGCCGTGGCGTTTTGCGGCTCCATGGTGGCGTGGTTGACAAAGCCGGTGAAGTACTCGGCTTCCAACACTTTGTGCGCACTGGCGAAAGCCTTGGTGGCATCGCCGTCTTTGCGGGCAATTGGGGCTTTGTCAGCGGCCAAGTCTTGCTTCAACTTGCGCATGATGCTGTCGCTGTTGACAGCGCCATTGGCGCCGTTGTCCCAGGTCACTTTCAAAGCTTGCACCGCTTTGTGCGCTTGCCACCAATTGCCAGCCACCACCGCCACCCATTCGTCGCTGGTGACGATTTTGCGCACACCCGGCATGTTGCGGGCCTTGCTGTCATCCACGCTTTTGACCTTGCCACCAAACACCGGACATTGGTGAATGGCTGCATGCAGCATGCCTGGCAATTGGATGTCAACAGCATAGAGTTGTGAGCCATCGATTTTGGCTGGCAGGTCCAAGCGGGGAGGCGAGGTGCCAATGAGTTGCCAGTCTTTGGGATCTTTGAGCTTGACATTGGTGGGCACGGGCAAGCTGCTGGCCACGCCCGCCAATTCACCGTAGGTGGCGCGTTTGCCCGAAGGATGCGAAACCACGCTGTTGAGGGCTTGGCATTCCGCTGCAGGCACGTTCCATTGTTGTGCAGCCGCAGTGACCAGCATGGTCCGAGCAGCAGCACCCGCTTGACGCAAGTATTCGTGAGATTCCCGAATACCCCGGCTACCACCGGTGGTCATGTCTTTCCAAATCTTGTCTCGCCGCATGTGTTCGTTGACATTGGCGTACTCGGCGCGAACTTTGGACCAATCGCATTGCAATTCTTCTGCCACCAGCATGGCCAAGCCCGTCATTGAGCCTTGACCCAATTCGGTGCGAGCGATGCGAATGATGACGCTGTCATCGGGCTGAATGACGATCCAATGCGTGACTTCTGTGACACCACTGCTGCCCGCAGCCATGGCGGCGGGCGCCTGGAAACCCAAGACCAAGGCGCCGGAGAGTGCCGAGGCTTGTTGCAAAAATTGACGGCGATCCGGACGTTGCAATGAAGCGGTCATGAAAATCTCCAAGATTGGTAATGAGACTGAAGCTTACGAAAAAAACAAAGCCTTAATTGGGCAGGGTTCCTGGCAGCAGAATGCCCTTGTCAACCGTGTTGATTTGGGTGTGGCCACAAAAGGCCATGCTCAATTCGAGTTCGCGGTGGATGATTTGCAAGGCCTTGGCCACACCTTCTTCACCCATGGCGCCCAAGCCATACAGCATGGCGCGGCCAATGTAGGTGCCTTGGGCACCCAAGGCCTTGGCTTTCAACACATCTTGGCCGCTGCGGATGCCGCTGTCCATGTGCACTTCAATCTGGCGGCCCACCGCATCGACAATGCGGGGCAGGGCGTTGATGCTGGACTCTGCACCGTCGAGTTGACGGCCACCGTGGTTGGACACGATCAAGGCATCAGCGCCGCTGCGCACCGCCAGTTGCGCGTCTTCCACGTCTTGGATGCCTTTCAAAATCAGCTTGCCGCCCCAGCGCTTTTTCACCCATTCCACGTCTTCCCAGCTGAGTGTGGGGTCGAATTGGTTGGCGGTCCATTCGCCCAATGAGCTCATGTCGTTCACGCCTTGCACATGGCCAACGATGTTGCCAAAACTACGGCGCGGTGTGCCCAGCATGCCCAAGCACCAACGCGGCTTGGTCATCAGGTTGAGGATGTTGGCGAGGGTGGGTTTGGGCGGTGCCGACAAACCGTTTTTCAAATCTTTGTGGCGTTGCCCCAGGATTTGCAAATCCAGGGTGAGCACCAGTGCGCCGCAGTTGGCGGCTTTGGCGCGGTCGATCAGGCGTTCAATGAAGGCGCGGTCGCGCATCACATAGAGCTGAAACCAAAAACCTTCGCCCACATGCTTGGCAATGTCTTCAATCGAGCAAATGCTCATGGTGGAGAGGGTGAAAGGAATGCCGAATTTTTTGGCGGCGCGGGCGGCCAAAATTTCACCGTCGGCATGTTGCATGCCGGTCATGCCGGTGGGCGCGATGGCGACAGGCATGGCGACTGGTTGACCAATCATGGTGGATGACGTGTCCCGCTTTTCAATGTTCACGGCAACACGCTGGCGGAATTTGATCTTCTGAAAATCATCCTCATTGGCGCGGTAGGTGCTTTCGGTCCAGCTGCCTGAATCGGCGTAGTCGTAAAACATGCGCGGTACGCGTTTTTCGGCCAACACTCTCAAATCTTCAATGGTCGTGATCACAGACATCCAGTTACTCCTGTTCAATCCCATCATGTTAGCCTCTGCGCCATGAGATTTTTCAAAGACGTGGCGCTGTCCACGGTGTTCGCTGGCGGGGTCACCGTCTTGGTGGGCTTCACCAGTTCCTTGGCCTTGGTGTTTCAAGCGGCGCAAGCCACGGGCGCGGATGCTGCCCAAATGGCTTCATGGGTATGGGCCTTGGGCATGGGGATGGCGGCCACGTGCATCGGCCTGTCTTGGCGCTACCGCACACCCATCGTCACCGCGTGGTCCACCTCGGGTGCGGCCATGCTCATCATCTCTGCGCCAGGTTGGCCCATGGGCGAGGTGGTGGCTGCTTTTGTCATGTCATCCCTGATGGTCACCTTGGTGGGCTTCAGTGGCTGGTTTGAACGCTTCATGGATCGGGTGCCCCTGCCTTTGGCGGCTGGCATGTTGGCCGGTGTGTTGCTGCGGCTGGGCTTGGATGTGTTCGTGGTCATGTCCACGCAACTCTGGTTGCCCTTGATCATGGTCTTGGTGTATTTGCTGACCATGCGTTGGTCGCCGCGCTATGCCGTGGTGCTGACCATGCTGGTGGGCGGCGTGCTGGCTGCGATGCAAGGGCAGGTGCACTTGCAAGACATTGATTGGCAATGGGCGCATCCGGTGTGGACCACCCCAACATTCACGCTGTCCGGGTTCATCAGCTTGGCCTTGCCGTTCTTCATTGTGAACATGGCCTCGCAAAACATCCCAGGCGTGGCCTCGCTTCGGGCCCACGACTACCACCCACCCTTGTCGCCGGTCATTGGCTGGATTGGTGTGGCGAATGTGGTGCTCGCACCCTTCGGCGCTTTCTCGGTGAACTTGGCGGCCATCACCGCCTCCATTTGTTCCAGCCCCGAGGCGCACCCCGATCGCTCGAGGCGCTACACCGCCGCCATCAGTGCGGGTGTGTTTTATTTCATCGCCGGTTTGGCCGGGGCCTCGATGGTGAGCGTGTTCGCCGCCTTCCCCAAAGCCTTGGTGACCGTGATTGCAGGCATTGCGCTGTTTGGCACCATCTCCAACGCCTTGGCCACGGCTTTGCAGAATGTGTCTCACCGACAAGCGGCGTTTTTGACGTTTGTGGTCACCGCTTCCGGCTTCAGCCTGTGGGGCATCAGCTCGGCGTTTTGGGGTTTACTGGCGGGCTTGCTGGCTTGGGCCTTGTCCGGACAAAAAGCCGAATAGACCAGGTTCAAGCCCAGATCACGTTTTTGCCATGGGTGTACCAGTTGTCAATCTGGTGTTGCACATTGAACTCGATGCGGCTGCGCTTGATTTTCATGGTGGGTGTGAGGCAACCGTTCTCGATGGTCCAAGGCTCGGTGCTCAGGACCAACATTTTCAGTTGTTCATATTCTGCGGAATGGGCATTCACATGGGCCAACAAATTGGCCATTTCTTGCTCAACCTCGGCACGCACACTGGCTTGCGAAACCTTGGGCCGCAGGTCTTCGGCCAGCACCACCAGCGCGTAAGCCTTTTCAAAGCCCGAACCGGACACCATGCACAACTCCACCATGGGGTTGGCATTCAATCGGTTTTCAATGGGTGCTGGGGCCACGTACTTGCCCTTGCTGGTTTTGAATTGCTCTTTCAAACGGCCGGTGATTTTCAGCTGGCCATCCGGCAGGCGTGAACCCAGATCGCCGGTTTTGAAGAAGCCATCCGAGGTGAAACTTTGGGCATCCAAGTCGGGGCGTTTGTAATAGCCCAGCATTTGCCCGGGCGACTTGATGAGCACTTCACCTTCTTCGCTGATGCGCACTTGCACACCGGGGTAGGGCGGGCCGACATAGCCGGGTTCGTTGAACTTCCCATGCTGGGTGTGCGAATAGGCGAAGTCCTCGGTCATGGCATAGCCTTCCACCAGGTTCAAGCCCAGGCGGCGGTACCAGCGAATGAGCTCGGGCGGCAAGGGGGCCGAGCCACTGCCAGCCAACTCGACTTGATCCAGACCCAAGCCCACCAAAATTTTGCGGGCCACCACGTTTTTCAACACGGGGATGCTCAGCAGCAGATTGAGTTTTTTAGAGGGCATCTTGGCAAACACGCCTTGCTGGAATTTCATCCACAAACGCGGCACCGAAATGAAGATGGTGGGTCGCGCACGTTGCAAATCTTGCACGAAGGTGTCCAAGGACTCGGCAAAAAAGACGTGCAGTCGGCCATGCATGAAGGCGGTGGATTCGACAAAGGCGCGTTCAAACACGTGGGCCAAAGGCAGGTAGGACAACATGCGGTGGCCACGGTCGCCGCCCATGGTTTCCACCAAGCGGTCAAGGATGCCTTGCGTGGCCGCACTGATGCGCTCGAAGGAATGCATGGCGCCCTTGGGTTGTCCAGTGGAGCCTGAGGTGTAAATGATCATGGCCAAGTCGGTGGGCTCGCGCCAGGGTTCGCCGCTCAGGGGTTCGGTGCGGCCGGTGATGGCGTCCCAGGTGTCGTAGGTGGTGCTGGGGGCCAATGGCAGGGCGATGCGCGGCAGGTGCTCGGGCACGCCGGGGGCTTGTTTCGGCCATTCGTCCAATTTGCCGACAAACAACAGGCTGGACTCGGAGTGTTCCAACACAAACTTCACGGTGTCGGCACTTTCCGTTGGGAAGATGGCCACGGTGGTGTAACCCGCCATCCAAATCGCCAATTCTGTGAGGAAGAAATGCGCACAGTTTTTGGACAAGATGGCGACTTTGGCCCCATGCGGCAAGCCCAAAGACTTCAAATGCGCCGCCATGCGCCGCGATTGATCGACAGCCTGCGCCCAGGTGAGGTTTTGCACCTGTCCCTGACCGGTGGGCTGGGTCAGGAAGATGTTGTTGGCTTGCTCGCGTTCGTTGTCATAGATGCGTTGAAGCAGCATGGGGGCAGTGGTCGTCATGGTTTGTCTCTGGTTGTGGTTCCAGCGTCTGTGCGCTGATGAGACAAATCATACGCAGATTCAACCCTCTCAGTCAGCTTTCTCCGACGTGTTCGGGTTTTTCCAGGGTGCCCGCCACCACCCGGGCATTGCGGCTGTAACTGGCATAGGCCATGGCCCAATCCATCAAAACCACCAAACGATTGCGAAAACCAATTAAAAAGTAAATGTGGGCCAGCAACCAAAACCACCAGGCCAGCCGCTTTGAAAAGCGCAAGGGACCGAAAGGGGTGCTCAAGTCAACCACGGCGCTGTTGTGGCCAATCGTGGCCAGGTTGCCGTAATCGGCATAACGAAATGCATGGGTGGCTTTGCCTGCGATGCGTTTGAGGATGTTGGCCGCGGCCAAGTGGCCCATTTGTTTGGCCCCCGGTGAGACCCCGGGCACCGGCGTGGGTTTTTTGCCGGGTTGGTGGCTCATGGCGGCTGCCAAATCGCCAATCACACTGATGTGGGGACAACCCGGCACGCTCAGGTCGGGGTTGACCACCACACGACCGGCGCGGTCGATGCTGCAGCCGGTGTTTTGGGCGATGTTCGCGCCCAAGGGCGAGGCCGCCACACCCGCAGCCCAGACCACGCATTTGCTGGCAATCGTGTAATCCACCGTCCCCGACACACCCGCAGGCGCAGGGCCACGAACCTTCAAACCTTGGGCATCAATGGAGGTGACGATGGCATTCAAGCGCACCTCCACCCCCAGGTTTTGCAGTTGGCTCAGGGCCTTGGCGCTCAGGCTTTCGGGCATGGCTTGCAGCACACGCGGCCCGCCTTCGAGCAACAAAATCCGGGCGTCATGCGGGTTGATGCGGCGGAATTCACCGACCAAGGTTTGGCGGGCGATTTCAGCGAAGGCCCCGGCCATTTCCACACCGGTGGGACCAGCACCAATGACGCACAAGGTCAGCCAGTCTTGGCGTTTTTCAGGGTCCGGTTCTTTCTCGGCCGATTCAAAGGCAAACAAGAGGCGACGACGGATTTCAAACGCGTCTTCCAGCGTTTTCAAGCCCGGCGCGTGGGCGGCCCATTCGTCATGGCCAAAGTAACTGTGGGTGGCGCCAGCCGCCACCACCAAGTGGTCAAACAACAAGCTGCTGCCATCCGACAAGAGCACTTGTTTGCCGGCGGCGTCAATGTTGCTGACCTCGGCCAGCAAGGTGGTCAAGTTCGCTTGTTCGCGAAACAAACTGCGCGTGGGGGCCGCGATGGCTGGTGCGGCCAAACCTGCCGTGGCCACCTGGTAAAGCAGGGGTTGGAACAAATGGTGGTTGGTCTTGTCCACCAAGGTGATGTCGACAGGCGCTTTGGCCAGGGACTTGGCGGCTTCGAGACCGCCAAAGCCGCCGCCGATGATGACGACGCGGGGTCGTTGGGGTGTTTGCATCGGGCTGGCACTCATGCGAGGCGGGCTTGGTGCCGCGCGATTTGCGCTTGCACCTGCGCCGGTGCAGTGCCGCCCAAGGTGTTGCGAGCGTTCAAAGAGCCCTGCAGGCTCAACACGTCATACACATCTTTCTCGATGGACGCGTGAAAGCCTTGCAGCACATTCAATGGCAACTCGGACAAGTCGCAGCGGTGGCTGGCGGCGGCCTTCACCGCGTGCGCCACGGTCTCGTGGGCATCGCGAAATGGCAGGCCTTTTTTCACCAAATAGTCGGCCAAGTCGGTGGCGGTGGCAAAGCCTTTTTTAGCGGCGTCTTCCATGGCCTGCGCATTCACCCGGATGCCGCCCTCTTTGACGCCGGTGGCCGGGTTCACTTGGCCGCCCACCATCTCGGCAAAGATGCGCAGCGTGTCTTTCAAGGTGTCCACCGTGTCAAACAGCGGTTCTTTGTCTTCTTGGTTGTCTTTGTTGTAGGCCAGCGGTTGGCCCTTCATCAGGGTGATCAAACCCATCAGGTGGCCGACCACGCGACCAGTTTTGCCGCGAGCCAACTCGGGCACATCCGGGTTTTTCTTCTGCGGCATGATGGACGAGCCGGTGGTGAAGCGGTCGGCGATTTGGATGAAGCCAAAGTTTTGGCTCATCCAGACAATCAGCTCTTCGCTCAAGCGGCTGATGTGCACCATGCACAGCGCAGCGGCGGCGGTGAACTCGATGGCGAAGTCGCGGTCGCTCACGCCGTCCAAGCTGTTTTGGCAGACCTGGGGCTCGCCTTGCGCATTGACCATGCCCAAAGACTTGGCGACACGTTCGCGGTCTAAGGGATAGGTGGTGCCTGCCAAGGCGGCCGAGCCCAAGGGCAAACGGTTGGTGCGGTTTCGAATGTCGGCCATGCGTTCATCGTCGCGCGACAGCATTTCCACATAAGCCAGCAAATGGTGGGCGAAGCTGATCGGCTGTGCCACTTGCAAATGCGTGAAGCCGGGCATGACGGTGTGGGTGTGCTGCGCGGCCACATCGACCAAAGCGCGTTGCAGGTTCTTCAGCAGTTCGCGGATCGCGTCAATCTCGTCACGCAGCCACAGGCGCACATCGGTGGCGACTTGGTCGTTGCGGCTGCGGCCGGTGTGCAGCCGTTTGCCAGCGTCTCCCACCAGTTGGGTCAGCCGCGCTTCGATATTGAGGTGCACGTCTTCAAGCTCCAGCTTCCATTCAAACTGGCCGCTTTCAATGTCTTGGGTGATCTGCGTCAGGCCGCGCTGGATGTCGGCCCAGTCTTGCGCACTGATGATGCCTTGGGCTTGCAGCATCTCGGCATGGGCCAAGCTGCCTTGGATGTCGGCACGCCACAGGCGCTTATCGAAAAACACGCTGGCCGTGTAGCGCTGCACCAACTCGCTCATCGGTTCGGAGAACAGGGCGGACCAAGCCTGGGATTTGCGGTCGAGCGAATTGGAAGAAGTCATCGGGGCATTTTAGGTGTGGGCTGACAGGGCTTGGGCGGGCGGCGCAGGCGTGCCTTCAGAACCAGCTTGGCTTGATGAAGCCCAAGGAAGTCACGCGGCTTGCATACCACGGCGGGCTCGTCTGCCGCTCACCGCCACTTCGTGGCAACGTTCGCTACGCATCCGACCCGCCATGTTCTGCAAGCTGAAGCATCTCTTCAGAGCCGCTCACCGCAGCGGAGCTGCAACGTTCGCTTGCGCATTTGACCCAGCACGTTGGTCAAGCTGTAGTGATTCCATCGCCAGCAGGCAGATCAAATTCAAGCGGTTTTGGCGTCGGTCCAAAACCCCTTGTTTTGAGGGGTGGGTCAGCAGGGACGGGGCTTGCAGGCGTTTTTATGACACATAAATTCAAGGATTTGCCAAAATTTTGTATCACCTGCTGACCAAAGAAATGGGGTCAGATTCCAATTAATTTCGCGCCTCAGTTATCAGCTTGCCGAAACATTCCTTCAGCGCAGCACGGCCTGGGGGCCATTTTTTGAGCGAAAGACCAGAAAAATGCTCCCCCATGGCGGGCGGCGCAGGCGTGCATTCAGAACCAACTTGGCTTGATGAAGCTCATGGCGGGCGCCGCAGGCGCGTCCTCTTTGCCCCACTTTCAAAGCATATATTGGGCTTCTTGCCGGTCCCTGCATGGGAAATGGGGGTCAGATTCCAATTAATTTCGGGAAATGGGGGTCAGATTCCAATTAATTTCGCGCCTCAGTTACCAGCTTGCCGAAACATTCCTTCAAAGCCGCACGGCCTGGGGGCCATTTTTTGAGCGAAAGACCAGAAAAATGCGCCCCCATGGCGGGCGGCGCAGGCGTGACTCCAAAACAGCGTGCCTTCAGCGCCACCACTTGCAACCCCACCATTTGTAAGCCTGCCAAAGGCCTGTCAGTGCTAAATTCTTCGCAGACCCCAGAACGGGGACAACTTAACGGAGACATTGTTCATGTGGAAACTAGCATTGGGATTTGTGATTTTTGCCGCCGTCGCACTTTTTGCGATTTACAAAGCAGGCGGCAATGTGGACATGAGCGGTGAAAAACACGGTGCAGATGCCGTTCACGCCCCAGAGGAAACCAAACCAGCCACTGCACCCGCCGCGGCCACCGAAGCACCAGCCGCTCCTGCCCCAGCCAAGTAAGCGCAGGCTTAGCCTGTATTCCTCAGACCTGCTGCAATCCCATTGATGGACAGGTGAATACCGCGCTGCGCCCGTTCGTCGGTGATGCCCGCGCGGTGCCGCCGAATCAACTCCACTTGCAAATGGTGCAGCGGGTCGATGTAGGGAAAACGGTGCTTGATGGACCGCGCCAGCGCCGCGTTGTTGGCCAGGCGTTGCTTGGCCCCGGTGATGAGTTGCAGCGCCTGCGCCGTCAGTTGCCACTCGGTTTCAATCGCTTTGAAAATCCGCCGGCGCAGTTTGACGTCGGTCACCAACTCGGCGTAGCGCGAGGCCAGCGCCAAATCGCTCTTGGCCATCACCATGTCGATGTTGGAGAGCAAGGTGCGAAAAAACGGCCACTGTTTTTCCATGCGGCGCAACAGCGCCAGGGCTTGGGCGCGGCTCAGTGAGGGGTGCTGGTCTAAAAACTGGTGCACCGCCGAGCCAAAGCCGAGCCACCCGGGCAGGGTCAGGCGGCATTGGCCCCAGCTGAAGCCCCAGGGAATGGCCCGCAGGTCTTCAATCCTTTGGCTGGCTTTTCGTGAAGCAGGCCGAGAACCAATATTGAGTGCAGCAATTTCACGCAATGGCGTGGCTTCAAAAAAGTAGTCGGTGAAGCCGGGCGTCTCGTAGACCAAATGCCGGTAGGCCTTGAAGCTGTGCGCCGACAAAACTTCGGCCGCCTCAATGAAAGCACGAGGCGCGGCTTTTTGGGCTTGCAACAGGCTGGCCTCCATGGTGGCCGCCACCAAAGTCTCCAAATTGCGCCGTCCCAACATGGGGTTGGCGTATTTCGAATTGATCACTTCACCTTGCTCGGTGAGTCGGATTTGGCCGCGCACCGTGCCGGGGGGTTGCGCAAGAATAGCGTCAAAACTCGGACCGCCGCCGCGCCCCACGGTGCCGCCGCGCCCATGGAACAAGCGCAGCGTGATGCCATGTGCTTCCTCCAAATGTTGGAACACATTCACCAAGGCCAACTCGGCTTGGTAGAGCGACCAGTTGCTGGTGAAGATGCCGCCGTCTTTGTTGCTGTCAGAGTAGCCCAGCATGATGTCTTGCTCGCCACTGCTGCGTTTCACCATGGCCGCGATGCCGGGCAGCGCGTAATAGGCCCGCATGATGTACGGCGCTTGTTGCAAGTCTTCAATGGTTTCAAACAGCGGCGACACGATCAACGCCGCCAAGGCTGCATCGTTCAAGCGGCCTTGCAGCAAGCCGGTTTCTTTTTGCAACACCAACACTTCCAGCAAGTCGCTCACGCTTTCGGTGTGGCTGATGATGGCGTGGCGAATAGCGTCTGCGCCAAAGTCATCGCGCACTTGCCGCGCGGTTTCAAAAATGCGCAACTCGGACACGCTGTGGGCGCTGTAGCTGTGGTGCGGCAGGCGCAAGGGACGCGGGTCGTTCAAGCTTTGCATCAGCAGGGCTTGCTTGTCTGCTTCGCTCAATTTGGCGTACTGCGCGTGAATGCCTGCGACTTTCAGCAACTCGGCCACGACCAACTCGTGCTGGTCCGAGCTTTGCCGCAAATCGATGGTGGCCAACTGAAAGCCAAACACCTGCACGGCACGGATGAGGGGGCGCAGACGCGGCACCGCCAAGGCTTGGGCGTGTTGGGCGGTGAGGGCCTCGTCCAAGGTGTGCAAGTCGGCCAAGAAACTGTGGGCATCCGGGTAGGCTTGTTGCGGCGGCAGGGCGTGGCGAGCCGCTTCTTTGCCGGTCAGGTGCAGCAGCGTGGCGGCCAAGCGGGCGTAAATGAAGGTGAGGCTGCGTCGATAGGGCTCGTCTTGGCGGTGTGCGTTGGTGTCGGGCGACGAATCGGCCAAGGCTTGCAAGGCTTTGGGCACGCCCACCAACATGGCCGAAGTGGACAACTCACCGCCCAACCAATGGATCTCGGTCAGGTAGTGGCGCAGCGCCACTTCGCTTTGCCGTTGCACCGCGTATTGCAAGGTGTCGGCGTTCACATTCGGGTTGCCATCGCGGTCGCCGCCCATCCATTGGCCCATGCGGAAAAAAGGCGCAATGGCTTGGCCGCCCAGCGCGGCTTCCAGGTCGGCATACAGCTTGGGAATTTCAGACAAAAACGTGGACTCGTAATAGCCCATGGCGTTTTCAATTTCATCGGCCACGGTGAGTTTGGTGAAGCGCAGCAATCGGGTTTGCCACAGTTGCAGCACCCGGGCCCGCACTTGGGCGTCAATCTGCGCCAAGGCTTTGGCGGTGGTGGCGTCGGTGGGGCGGGACGTGATGGCGTCGCGTTCTTGCAAGCTGTGGGCGATGCCGCGCTCGGCGTCCAAAATACTTTTGCGCTGCACCTCGGTGGGGTGCGCTGTCAACACCGGTGAAATATGCGCATGGGACAAAGCTTGGCGAATCGCTTTGGCGGTCCAGCCCGCGTTTTTGAGTTTGCCCAAGGCCTGCTCGACACTGCCGCTGCGAATGTCGCCAGCACGTTCGTGCACTTGCTGGCGGCGAATGTGGTGCTGGTCTTCGGCCAAGTTCGCCAAATGGCTGAAGTAGGTGAAGGCGCGGATCACGCTCACCGCTTGCTCGCTGGACAAAGCCGCTAATTTTTTCTTCAAGGCTTTGCCTGCCAAGGCATCGGCATCGCGGCGAAACGCCACCGACAAGCGGCGAATTTGTTCCACCAACCCAAATGCCGCATCGCCTTCTTGTTCGCGGATCACGTCGCCCAAAATCCGACCCAACCAACGTATATCGTCCACCAGCGGTCGCTCTGCTTGGCTGAGAGCGCCGGACAGCGGGCGTTTGGCAACGAGCGGCACAGTGGTTTTGGTCATCCGATTTTTCGCGTCAGCAAGGGGAAACCATAGGAGGCCTCATGCTAGCATTTGAAGACATCAGACGACCAACACCCATCTATTTTGAGCCCTGTGCACCTGACCATCGCTACCCGTGAAAGCCGTTTGGCTTTGTGGCAAGCCCATCACATGCAAGACCTGTTGCGAGCGCAAGGCTGCAAGGTGGATATCTTGGGCATGACCACCCAAGGCGATCAAATCCTCGACCGGTCTTTGAGCAAAGTCGGTGGCAAAGGTTTGTTTGTCAAAGAACTCGAAGTCGCTTTGGAAGAAGGCCGAGCCGATTTGGCGGTGCATTCCTTGAAAGACGTGCCCATGGACATGCCCGAGGGCTTTGCCTTGGCCTGCGTCATGGCCCGCGAAGACCCCCGTGACGCTTGGGTGTCGCCGCACTTCGCCACGCTGCAAGACCTGCCCATTGGCGCCGTGGTGGGCACCTCGAGTTTGCGCCGCACCGTGTTGCTTCACGCATTGCGCCCCGACCTGCAAATTGAGCCCTTGCGCGGCAATTTGGACACCCGTTTGCGCAAACTCGATGAAGGCCAATACGCTGGCATCGTGCTGGCCGCTGCAGGTTTGAAGCGTTTGGGTCTGGCCGATCGCATTCGCCATATTTTTGCCACCACGGACATGTTGCCCGCGGCTGGACAAGGCGCTTTGGGGATTGAAATTCGCAGCCACCGCGACGATGTGAAAAGCATCTTGGCACCCCTGGCCGATCAAACCACCTGGTTGGCCGTGGCCGCCGAACGCGCGGTCAGCCGTGCCATGGGGGGCAGTTGCTCCATGCCTTTGGCTGCCCATGCGGTCTTGCATGGTCAAGTGCTCGACTTGCACGCCGCTTGGGGCAGTCTTGAAAATCTGAAGGCCCCTTTGATCCGTGCCCATTGCCAAGGTGATGTCAGCAGCTTGGCCGACGCTGAAGAGATCGGCTTGGCGGCTGCACAACAACTGCACAGCCAAGGGGCGGCCTGAGTGGCCAAACCCCAGGCTGTTGTCATTACCCGACCTGTTGCTGAAAGTCTGTTGTGGTCGAAAGCCATCGCACGGGCAGGTTTTGAGGTACTCGCTTGGCCGCTGATTGAGGTGCAAGCCCATGCGGACTTGATGCGCATCAACAAAGCATTGGCCGCTTGGCATGGTTACCAAGCCGTCATGTTTGTCAGCCGTGCCGCTGTGGTGCATGCTTTTCAACACCATCGACCCAAAGCCGGTTGGGGCCTGACCCGCTGCTGGGCCACGGGTCCAGGCACCCGACAAGCTTTGCTGGATGTCGGCGTCCCCGAGGGGCTGATCGATTCGCCGCCATTGCAGGCTGGCCAATTTGACACCGAAGCCTTGTGGCGCGTGGTGTCGCCCCAACTCTTGCCAGGTCGCCCCGTGTTGTTGTTGCGTGGCAGCGATGGTGACAAGCCTGCAACCGCCGATGAAGGCATTGGCCGCGATTGGTTGATGAAGCAACTCGATAGCGTCAACCTCCAAGTCGACAGCGTGGCGGTTTATCAAAGGAATCTGCCCGTGTGGGATGCGCCACAACAAGCCCGCGCCAAAATGGCGGCGCAGGATGGCAGCATTTGGGTGTTCAGCAGCAGCCAGTCCGTCACCCATTTGGCGCAGCTGTTGCCAGCTCAAGATTGGTCCAAGGCGAGGGCCTTGGCCACCCATGAGCGCATTGCCGATGCCAACCGGCAAATCGGCTTTCAACACATCCGGGTGTGCAAGCCCACCTTGCTGGACATCATCGCCTCATTAGAATCCTTTGAATGAGCAGTGCCACACCTTCAGACAATGATTCCAAGCTTGGTGTGACTGAACACGCCCTGCCTGCCAGCCGCTGGCGCAGATGGATGCCTCATGCCAGTCTGGTCATGGCCGTCATTGCGGTGTTGATGTCATGGCAGCTCTGGCAAAAAGTCAGCACCATGCAAGAGATGCTGGCCAGGCAAAGCGCCGATGCTGGCCAACTCTCGATGCAAGCCAACAGCTTGGCCAAAAATGCCCAAGAGCTCACCCAAGAAACAGCAGCCCGTGTGGCATTGCTGGATGCGCGTTTGAGTGAAGTGGCATTGCAGCGCAGCCAGTTGGAAGATTTGATGCAAAGCTTGTCGCGTTCGCGTGATGAAAACCTGGTGGTGGACATCGAGTCTGCGCTGGGTTTGGCCCAGCAACAAGCCGAATTGACCGGCAGCATTCAGCCCATGTTGGCCGCATTGCAATCAGCGCAAAAACGCTTGTCCAAAGTGCCGCAACCGCGTTTGACGCCCGTGCTGCGAGCCATCCAACGTGACATCGACATTTTGCAATCTGCCAGCCTGACAGATTTGCCCAACGTGTTGATTCGATTGGACGAGTTGGTGGTGTTGGTTGAAACCTTGCCCATGGTGAATGCCGTGGGCCCCAGCCGCAAAGGGGCGCTGTCTACCGACCAACGACCCCAGCCCAGCTGGTCGCAAATGTGGGCCAACAATGATTTATCGGGGGTGGGTCAACGCATTTGGCAAGAGATCACAGGCCTGGTCCGTGTCAGTCGGATCGAGGTGCCCGAATCGGTTTTGCTGACACCTGAGCAAAGCTTCTTTGCCCGCGAAAACTTGAAGCTTCGCTTGCTCAACGCCCGATTGGGTTTGTTGGCGCGGCAAACCATCACCGCCCGCAACGACCTGGCCACGGCTGAGCGTGACATGAATCAGTTTTTCGATTTGTCCAACCGCCCGGGTCAAACCGCCAAAGCCTTGTTGAGACAAGTACAGGGCCAAATCCGCTTGACCAACTTGCCTCGCTTGGACGGCACCATGGCAGCTTTGGCCACAGCATCGGCGGGCCGCTGAGATGCGCTTGGCTTTGTGGCTGATTGCCCTGTTTGGTGTGGCCGTCTCGGTGGCGCTGGGTCTGAGCCAGCAGTACGGCACGGTCACGGTGTTTGTGCCGCCTTACCGGGTCGACTTGTCCTTGAACCTGGTGGTCATTGCTTTGGTGTTGGGCTTTGTGTTGTCTTACTTGGCATTGCGCGGCGTGATGTCCTTGTTCGAACTGCCAGCACAAGCACGCAACTGGCGTGCCCAGCAACGCGAACGGGTGGCGCAAACCGCCTTGCTCAACGCCATGGTGTTGTGGATGACCGGGCGTTACACACGTTCGCGCAAAGCCGCCATGCAAGCGCTCAGCCAAGTTGAAAGTCTGTTGACCGTCGCCCCGCCCGAACACCTGCCCAGTTTGGGTTTGATGCGCAGCTTGTTGCATTTGCTGGCCGCTGAAAGCGCCCATGCGTTGCGCGACCACCCGGCGCGGGAACAGCACTTCCAGCAAGTACTGGCCCATCAAGACATGGGGCGTGTGGCGCAAAAACTGGAACTGCGGGATGCCGCGCATTTGAATGCCGTGCGCTGGGCTTTGCATGACCGCGACAACGCTACCGCGCAGCAGTATTTGGGCTTGCTGCCGCATGGCACGGCGCGTCGCACACTGGCGCTGCGTTTGCGTTTGAAAGCAGATCGTTTGGGACAAAACCATTTGCCCGCCTTGGACACGGCCCGCTTGCTGGCCAAGCACGGCGCGTTTTCTGCCGCACCGGCGCTGAGTTTGGTGCGTGGCTTGGCCATCGCTTGTTTGGACGATTGTCATGACAGCGGACAGTTGCAAGCCTCTTGGCAACTTCTGCTGCCAGACGAGCGGTTGCAAGTGGACATCGCCATGCATGCGGCGCAACGCTTGTTGACGCTGGAAGGTGAACCCACCTTGGCCTTGAAATGGTTGCTTCCTGTTTGGCAAGAGCTCACCCGCATGCCCGAGACCGGCAGTGCTTTGCAGCGGCAACGCTTGGTGAAGGTCTTGGCCCAAGCCATGGACGCGATGACGCCCAACAGTGAATGGCTGGCGCGGGTCGAGCAAGCCCGCTTGGCCAATCCACGCAGCATGGAACTGCAGTACCTGAGTGGCATGGTCTGTTTGCGCCACGGCTTGTGGGGCAAGGCCCAGCAAATGCTGGAACAGGTGGCCCCGCGCATCACCGACAAAGACTTACAACGTCAAGCGTGGCGGGCCTTGGCCGAACTGGCCGAGCAAAAGGGCGACAACGCCCAGGCTTTGGCGTGCTGGAAGCTGTCCGCCAAAGTCTAGGCCAGCGGCTTCAATGTGAAGCGCTGTTGTCAAACGGCATGGGCATCTGACCCAAATCCCGCTTGGTTTCCACCAAGATCAAAGGACCTTCGTCCATCACCACCGCCGGTGGGCGTTCGCGCGGCACATGAATCGGACGGGGCTCGGCGGCAATCGCCGCTTGCACCTGGGCGATGCGCTCGGGGTTGGAATTGACCCATTCCAAACCAGAGGACTGGGCCACGCCTTGCAAGCTGCTGATGGGCAACTCGTAAGCACCCACCGTGGGCATGCGGGCTGCAGCAGGCGCGGCCACAGTCGTGTGGACGCTTGCCTGGAAGGGGGCCTGAACCTGTGAATGCTCAGCAGTGGATGCACTGTCGGCTAGGTTGTCACGCGGTTGGCGATCTCGGCCATAGCGGTCCCGGCTGCGGCGTTCACGGCGTTCGCTCAAGGCTTCACCGTCTTGGCCAGGCTGCGAGGATTCGCTGTGTGGAGCCCCATCGGCTGATGCCTCCGAAGGCGCAGCCAGTTGTTGCAAGCCGTCCTCGTTGGTCTGGTTGTCACCGGTTGGCGTGGATCGTTCGCCACGGCGGCCACGGCCACGGCGGCCCTCGCCACGCGCTGGGCGGGCGGCTTTTTCGCCGTTGGCATCCAAGGTCTCAGTGCTAGGGGCATCACTGCTGCGAGCGTCATCGGTGCGCAGTTCGGTGCGAGCTTCGGGTCGGTTGCGGGCTTCTCCGCTGCGTTCGCCACGGCCATTGCGACCACCGCGTTCACCACGCTCGGCGCGGCCTTCTGTGTTGCGGCCCTCGGCACTGCGGCCTTCACCGCGTTCACCACGCTCGGCGCGGCCTTCGGCGTTTCTGCCGTCTTGGCGCTCGGTGCGTTCGCCGCGACCTTCGCCACGTTCAGCGCGATCGCCACCACGGCCTTCGGCTCGTCCTTCGCCACGGCCTTCGCCTCGGCGGCCACCACGTCGACCATCGCCACGGCCTTCGCCGCGGGCGCCATCACGCCCGGGTTCACGGCGTTCACCGGGCTTGCCACGTCCTGCGGGCGCGGGAGCGGGTGCCGCAGCAGGTTCGCTGCTGAACAAGCCTTTGAGCCAGCCAAAGAAGCCTTTTTCGGCCGGTGCCACAGCGGCTTCACGACGCGCTGCGGGTACAGGGCGCTCAGCGCGGGGTGGGCGTGCCTCGGCAGGCGGTGCGGGCAGATCGGGCAACACGCCTTTGATGACCGGCGTTTGTTTGTTGGTGGGTTCTTGCGAACGACGGGTGACGGCGGTCGGGTCTTCGATCTCCTCGGCCATCTTGTAACTGGCTTGGATGTTGTCCAAACGCGGGTCGTCGTGCTTCAAACGCTCCAACTTGTAGTTCGGGGTTTCCAAACCTTTGTTGGGAATCAACAGCACGTTGGTGCGTTGTTGGATTTCAATCTTGGCAATCTCGGAGCGTTTTTCGTTCAACAAGAACGACGCCACTTCCACCGGCACTTGGGCATGCACCGCGGCCGTGTTGTCCTTCATCGACTCTTCTTGAATGATCCGCAAAATTTGCAGCGCCGAGCTTTCGGTGTCGCGCACATGGCCGGAGCCGCCGCAACGTGGGCAAGGGATGGAAGCGCCTTCGCTCAAAGCGGGGCGCAGACGTTGGCGGCTCATTTCCATCAAGCCGAATTTGCTGATGGTGCCGAACTGCACCCGGGCGCGGTCTTGGCGCAGCGCGTCGCGCAAGCGGTTTTCCACTTCGCGGCGGTTTTTCGATTCGTCCATGTCGATGAAATCGATGACGATCAAGCCACCCAAATCGCGCAAACGCATTTGGCGTGCCACTTCGTCGGCGGCTTCCAAGTTGGTGCGGGTGGCGGTTTCTTCGATGTCACCACCTTTGATGGCACGCGCCGAGTTGACGTCAACTGACACCAAGGCTTCGGTGTGGTCAATGACGATCGCGCCGCCAGACGGCAGGTTGACCGTGCGGGCATAGGCTGACTCGATTTGGTGCTCGATTTGGAAGCGGCTGAACAACGGTGTTTCGTCGCGGTAGCGCTTGACCCGGGCCGCATGCTCGGGCATGACGTGGGCCATGAACTGCTGCGCTTGGTCGTAAATGTCATCAGTGTCGATCAGGATGTCGCCGATGTCATTGTTGAAATAGTCGCGGATGGCACGGATCACCAAGCTGGATTCTTGGTAAATCAGGAAAGCGCCTTTGGACTTGCTGGCGCCGTCAATCGCAGTCCAGAGCTTGAGCAGGTAGTTCAAGTCCCATTGCAACTCGGGGGCACTGCGGCCAATACCGGCGGTGCGGGCGATGATGGACATGCCGTTGGGGTATTCCAACTGGTCCATGGCTTCTTTGAGTTCAGCCCGGTCGTCACCCTCGATGCGGCGACTGACGCCGCCACCCCGGGGGTTGTTGGGCATCAGCACCACATAGCGACCGGCCAAACTGATGAAGGTGGTGAGGGCCGCGCCTTTGTTGCCGCGCTCCTCTTTTTCCACCTGGATCAGCAGGTCTTGGCCTTCTTTGATGACGTCTTGGATGCGGGCCTGCGAGGCCGACACATTGCCCGAGAAATACTGCTTGGAGATTTCTTTGAAAGGCAGAAATCCGTGGCGTTCTTCACCGTAATCGACAAAACAGGCTTCCAACGAGGGTTCAACCCGTGTCACCACCGCTTTGTAAATGTTGCCCTTGCGCTGTTCGCGCCCTTCAATTTCGATTTCGTAGTCGAGGAGTTTTTGTCCGTCGACGATGGCCAGGCGGCGCTCTTCAGCTTGCGTGGCGTTGATCAGCATCCGTTTCATGATGCGTTCCTTTTCTTGCTAACAACACAGGTCCATGGCGGACCAACGATGCCGTGGGCCAATGCAAGAAAAAACGAAAGGGAATGCCGCGTGGAACGCGCACGAGCACCGGGTTAGCGGTGTCTGCGGGTCGAAGGCGGGGGGTGGATGCGGGCGAGTTGCAGGCGAACGGGCATGACCAACAGGGCCATGGGGTTCATTGGCGAACGGGTGGGGGGCTGGAAAACGCGCACCGTTTCAACTGGCGCAAGCCAGGAAAAGCAGAGTTTCAGCAGAACCAACACGACGTTCATGTATCGACAATCTCACTTTGAATCCGTTGCAGGTTGGATTTCAAACCTGCAACTGGGGTATTCCGTTTCTGGGTTTTTCCAAGGCATCGGCTTGCGTGACCGCAGGGCAGACCGCAATTGGGCGGTAAGGCTTGCGGCGGCCACGATGGGCATCGACCTCTCAGTGCTGGTGGGACGTGCTCTAATCTCTTATTCAAATCAAGCACTTAGAACCTGACACTGGTGAAGATCATTATAGACACAGACGCTACCCCAACCGCCGCGGTCAAAAACTTGACGGTGGACGAGGAATCCGCCGGTCAGCGCTTGGACAATTTTTTGCTGCGCCACTTGAAGGGCGTGCCCAAAACCCATGTGTACCGCATCATCCGAACCGGTGAGGTGCGGATCAACAAAGGCCGCGCCAGTGCCGACACTCGGGTGCAAACCGGTGATTTGGTGCGCATGCCGCCGGTGCGGGTGTCCACGCCGTCGCCCGACGCGCCGGTGGCCCCGGGCCGTGAATTCCCCATTTTGTTTGAAGACGAACAAATGCTGGCCATCGACAAACCGGCCGGTGTGGCGGTGCATGGCGGCAGCGGCGTGAGTTTTGGCGTCATCGAGCAATTGCGCCAGGCCCGACCCGGCGCGCGGATGTTGGAGTTGGTGCACCGCTTGGACCGCGACACCTCGGGTGTGCTGCTGGTGGCCAAAAAACGCAGCGCCCTCACGCGCTTGCAAGACCAGTTCCGCGACCGTGAAACCGGCAAAACCTATTTGGCGCTGGTCAAAGGCCAGTGGCCAACCAATAAAAAAGTGATCGACTTGCCGCTGCAGCGCTATTTGTTGCCCAGCGGCGTGGGCGAGGGCGAGCGCCGGGTGCGCATCGCCCACAAAGACGATGCCAACGCCCAACGCGCCATCACCTTGGTTCGGGTGGCGCGTTTGGTGGGCGATTACAGCCTGCTGGAAGTGACCATCAAAACCGGGCGCACCCATCAAATTCGGGTGCATTTGGCCAGTCAGGGCTACCCGATCGTGGGCGACGACAAATACGGCGACTTTGAACTGAACAAGCGCATGTCTGCAGAAGGCTTGAAGCGCATGTTCTTGCATGCCTGGCGGTTACAGTTTGTCCATCCGCAGTTGGGCAAGCCGCAAACCTTGCAAGCCGATTTGCCCCCCGAACTTCAACAATTCATCGATCATGTCCAACCCCCGCCCCCGTCAGTATGACCTGATCGCTTTCGATTGGGACGGCACGCTGTACGACTCGACGCAAATCATCGTGCGCTGCATCCAAGCGGCGGTGACCGATGTGGGTGGTGCCAAGCCCACAGACGAACAGGCTGGGTATGTGATTGGCATGGCCCTCATGCCTGCGCTGGCACATGCAGCACCTGATGTGCCGAAAGAAAAATACCCGCTGTTGGGCGAACGCTATCGGCACCATTACGCCTTGCACCACAACGATTTGTCTTTGTTTGTCGGCATCTTGCCGCTGCTGCAAGCGCTGCGCGAACGCCAACACCTCTTAACCGTGGCCACTGGCAAAAGCCGCAAAGGCTTGGACGATGCTTTGCACCAAGTGGCTTTGCGCGGCATGTTTGACGGCTCGCGCACCGCCGACGAAACCGCGGGCAAACCCGATCCGCGCATGCTGCACGAGTTGATGGCCGAGTTTGGCGTCTCTCCTGAGCGCACCTTGATGATTGGCGACACCACCCACGATTTGCAAATGGCGCAAAACGCCGGTTGCGCCAGTTTGGCGGTCAGCTATGGCGCCCATGGCGCTGATGGTCTGGAAAACTTCGGCCCTTTGGCTGTGGTGCATTCCGTGCCCGAGTTGCACGATTGGTTGATCGGACATGGCTGAAGACTTGGTGCCACTTTGCCAAAGCAGTGAACTGTTGGACAGCGGCTTGGCCGTGCCCTTTGACGTGGTCTATGCAGGCCAAACCTGCCGCGCTTTTGCGGTCCGGTTTGAAGGACAGGTGCAGGCCTACCTGAACCGTTGCACCCATGTGGCCATGGAGATGGACTACCAACCCGATCGGTTTTTCGACACCGAGGGCCGTTGGTTGCTGTGTGCCACCCACGGCGCTACTTACGCCCCTGACACAGGAGAATGCGTGGGCGGACCTTGCCGAGGCGGTTTGGTCAAAATCACCCTTTCAGAGCGTCAGGGCGTGGTCCACTGGCATACTGCATACAACCTCAAGCCTTTGGACTTCTAAGCCATGAACGACGACACGTCTGCCAACACCACTGCCAACGACAAAGCAGCACCCGGCCACTGGGAGCGCGAAACGCTGGAGCGATTGGTCATGGCACAACTGGATGAGCAGCGTGCTGCGCGTCGTTGGCGCATTGGATTTCGCATTTTTTGGTCCTTGTTGGTGTTGACAGCCGTTTGGTTTTCATTTCATCAAAACAAAGCTGCCACCTCGAACAACCCAGCCTCGCACACCGCCATGATTTCAATCCAAGGAGAGATTGATGCAGATGCCAATGCCAACGCCGAATGGATCATGGACTCCCTGCGACAAGCCTTTGAGGATGAAGGGGCGCAAGCCATTGTCTTGCTCATCAATTCGCCGGGTGGCAGCCCGGTGCAAGCGGGCATGATCAACGATGAAATTCGCCGTCTCAAGGCTTTGCATCAAAAACCAGTCTATGTGGTGGTGGAAGAAACCTGCGCTTCAGCGGCCTACTACATTGCCGTGGCAGGCGATCAAATTTTTGTCGACAAAGCCAGTATTGTTGGCAGTATTGGTGTGTTGATGGATGGCTTTGGCTTCACGGATTTGATGGACAAAGTGGGTGTCGAGAGACGCCTGATGACGGCAGGCGAGAACAAAGGCTTTCTCGATCCGTTCAGTACGCCAAGCAAACCGCAACGCGCCCACGCACAAGCCTTGCTGGACCAGATTCACCAACAATTCATCAAAGTGGTTCGAGACGGTCGCGGAGACCGTTTGAAGGAAACGCCCGATGTTTTCAGTGGCTTGTTTTGGAGCGGTGAGCAGGCGATTGCCTTGGGCTTGGCCGATCAATTCGGGACTTTAGACAGTGTGGCCCGCGACGTGGTGAAAGCCGAAGACATCGTGGACTACACCCGCCAAGACAACGTGGCCGAACGCCTGGCCAAGCGCTTTGGGGCCGCCATGGGCGAAGCCATGGTGAAGACTTCGCTCAGCCTGATGCCCTCACTGCGTTAAAGCGGCCATCAGGCCGAAGGGGTGAAAATCTCAAGGCCCAAAGGCAAACACCGCCGGGGTGTTTTTATCCGGTGCATCGGGGTGGCGTTTCCAATCAGCCACGCTGTGGCTTTGAATCCGCATCTCAGGCAAGGTCAAATGGCTGCACACCGCCAAACGTGTGCTGGCTTGCAAACTGCCTAGCAAGCCTGACAGCATGGCGGCATTGCGGTAGGGCGTTTCAATGAACACTTGGGTTTCACCGGTTTTCAAGGCGTGTTTTTCCAGCGCTTTGAGGCGGGTGTCGCGCTCTGCGGCGTCTTGCGGCAAATAGCCCAGAAAAGCAAACTGCTGGCCATTCAAGCCACTGGCCGCCAGCGCCAACAGCAAGGCACTGGGTCCTACCAAAGGCAGCACTTGCAAACCCAAATCATGGGCGGCGCGAACCACCGAAGAGCCCGGATCGGCCACGGCTGGCATGCCCGCTTCGCTCAGCAAACCGATGTCGTGGCCTTGCAAGGCCGCTTGCAACAACGGGCGCATGTCACCACCGGCCTTGAGGTCGCCTTTCTTGTGCACTTGGCGCGGCAATTCGGTGATGGTTTGGGCTTGCAGAGGTGTTTTCAGCGCCAGTTCCAGGTCGATGCGTTTCAAAAAAGCCCGGGTGGATTTGGCGTTTTCGCCAATCCAATGGTCGATTTGCGAGGCTGCTCGCACCGTGCTCACGGGCAGTACGTGGTTCAACGGCACCTGCGTGGCGCATAAAAAATCAAGGGGGGTGGGCACCAAATACAACTTGCCCAAGGGCGCTTGGCTCATGGCTTAATTCAGCAAAGGCAGGCCAGCAGCCCGCAGCAAGCGGCAGGTGTGGATCAGCGGCAGGCCGACCAAGGCGCTGGGGTCTTGGTTGTCGATGCGCTCAAGCAAGGCAATGCCCAGCCCCTCGCTTTTGGCGCTACCAGCGCAGTCGTAGGGCTCCTCAGCGCGCAAGTAAGTTTCGATGGCCGCATCGCTGAGCTGGCGAAACTGCACCTTCACTTGCGCCAAGGCCTGCTCGGCAAAACCACTCTCAATGCACACCACGGCCACGGCGGTTTGAAACACCACGGTGTGCCCGCGCATGCGCTGCAATTGGGCCACGGCCCGCTCGTGGGTGCCGGGTTTGCCCAGTGGTTCGCCGTCCAAATCGGCTACTTGGTCGGAGCCGATCACCACCGCTTGGGGGTGCTGCCGCGCCACGGCCAGGGCTTTCTCCATGGCCAAGCGCTGGGCCAAGGCCACGGGTAACTCTCCTGCATGGGGTGTTTCGTCCACCTCGGGCCGCACCACCTCGAACGGCAGGCGCAGGCGTTGCAGCAATTCACGCCGGTAGGGCGAGGTGGAGCCCAAAATCAGGGGGCGGGGCAAGGGGCTGTTGGGCATGCACCATTCTCTTACACTGAACCGCATGAAAACCGATTGGCAACCCCGCGTACTGGACCTCCACCGCTTCACCCAGTTGGAAGGGGTTTGGCAAGACGCCACGCCGCTTGCCAAGCTATCGCGTGTTTTTGAGGCTTGTTTGGACCAACCCGGTTTGGCCGACCGCACCTGCCAATGGACCTTGACAGGTGAACTGCGGACCGTGGCGGGCACAGCACAGGCTTGGCTGCACCTGACAGCCCAAGTGACCCTGAGCCAGCAATGCCAGCGCTGCCTGGAACCCATGGACATCCCCGTGCAGGTAGACCGCTGGTTCCGTTTGGTGGCCGATGAAGCCACCGCCTTGGCCGAGGATGACGCCGCCGAAGAAGACTTGCTGGCCATGGACCCCGAATTCGACGCCCATGCCCTGCTGGAAGACGATGTGCTGCTGGCCATGCCCTTGGTGCCGCGCCACGATGCCTGCCATGCCCCCTTGAGTGCAGCCCTGGAAGACGACTTGCCCCACCCGTTTGCCGCCTTGGCAGCCCTCAAAGCGCCTAAACAGTGAAAAGTTGCAAGCCGCTATAATCTTTGATTCTTTGCCCGGCCAAGCCAGGGCATCCCATTTGAACCAACGATCTTCAGGAGCCTGCCATGGCTGTCCAACAAAACAAAAAATCCCCCTCTAAGCGGGGCATGCACCGTTCACACAATGCACTGAATGTGCCTGGTTTGGCCGTTGAGCCCACCACTGGCGAAGTGCATTTGCGCCACCACATCAGCCCCACCGGTTTCTACCGTGGCCGCAAGGTGCTGAAAACCAAATCCGAAGCCTGATTGAGGCTTGCCATCAAGGCCCGTCGCAGCTTGTCTCGCGCGGGCCTTTTGCTTGATGGCGACTCCAAAGTGAGCAATCTTCAGGGGTGTTTCCAGTGGTGACCGTGGCCGTGGACTGCATGGGCGGTGACCATGGGCCCCGTGTCACCTTGGCGGCGTGCCGCCAATTTCTCAAGCTTCATCCCCGCGCCCAACTCTTGTTGGTCGGCCTGCCCGAAGCGCTGTCCTCTTTTTCCCATCCCCGTGCCCGCATCCTGCCCGCCTCGGAAGTTGTCGAAATGGACGACCCGGTGGAAGTGGCTTTGCGCCGCAAAAAAGACTCGTCGATGCGCGTGGCCATCGAGCAGGTGCGCGACGGCCATGCTCAAGCAGCGGTATCTGCTGGCAACACGGGCGCATTGATGGCTATCTCACGCTATGTTCTGAAAACCATGGATGGTATTGATCGCCCGGCGATTGCGGGCGCCATGCCCAATATCAAGGGTGGCGGCACCACCATGCTGGATTTGGGCGCCAACGTGGATTCCACGCCAGAGCATCTTTTGCAGTTTGCTTTGATGGGCTCGGCCTTGGTGTCGGTGCTCTATGGCATTGAAAAACCCTCGGTGGGCTTGCTCAATATTGGTGAAGAGGCCATCAAAGGTGGCGAAAACATCAAAAAAACCTCTGAATTGCTGCGATCTGCTGCCAATTCCGGCGATTTGAATTTTCACGGCAATGTTGAAGGCAACGATATTTTCAAAGGCACGACCGACATCGTCGTGTGTGACGGTTTTGTTGGCAATGTCGCCTTGAAAGCCAGCGAAGGCTTGGCGGCGATGGTCAGCCATTTCCTGAAAAGCAGCTTTTCGCGCAATATCTTCACGAAAATTGCGGGCATCATCGCTTATCCTGCGCTAACTGGCTTTAAACATCTGGTTGACCACCGACGTCACAACGGCGCGGCGCTGCTGGGCTTGCGCGGCTTGGTGTTCAAGAGCCATGGTTCGGCGGACGAACTGGCTTTTTTGACCGCCTTGAGCCGGGCGTATGATGCGGCGGACCACGATTTACTGGCCCGTGTGCAGTCGCAACTCACCCATGCCGCCCCTTTGTTGGCGGCATCCGCGGCAGCGCAGGCCCTTTCTTCAAACCCATGACCCTTTATTCCCGCATCGTTGGCACAGGCAGTTACCTGCCGCCCCGTCGTTTGAGCAATGCCGATCTGGTGGCTGACTTGGCTCAAAACGGCGTGGAATCCTCGGACGATTGGATTGTTGAGCGCACCGGCATTCGGGCCCGTCACTTCGCCGATGAAGGAATGTTCAGCAGCGATTTGGCCTTCGAGGCCTGCAAAAACGCCTTGCAAGCCGCCAAGCTCGGCCCCCAAGACATCGATTTGGTGATCGTCGCCACCTCCACACCCGACATGGTGTTCCCGTCCACCGCCTGCATCTTGCAGCACAAGTTGGCGCAACTCAGCCCCGAAGCCGGTGGCATCTCTGGTGCACCAGCCTTTGATGTGCAAGCGGTCTGCGCGGGCTTCATTTATGCCCTGAGCGTGGCTGACGCCATGATCCGCGCGGGCAATGCCCGTCGGGCCCTGGTGGTGGGTGCCGAGGTGTTCTCCCGCTTGTTGGATTTCAAAGACCGCACCACCTGTGTGCTGTTTGGTGATGGCGCGGGTGCCGTGGTGCTGGAAGCTTCCGAGCAGCCCGGCATTTTGGCCACCGACATCCATGCCGATGGCAAGCATGTGGGCCTGCTGTGTGTGCCCGGCCATGTGCATGGCGGCCAGGTCTTGGGCGACCCGGTGCTGAAAATGGACGGGCAAGGCGTGTTCAAGCTGGCGGTGGGCGTGTTGGAAGAAACCGCCCGCACCGTTTTGGCCAAGGCGGGTTTGCACGACAGCGACCTCGATTGGTTGGTGCCACACCAGGCCAATATCCGCATCATCCAAAGCACCGCCAAAAAGCTCAAACTCTCCATGGACAAGGTCATCCTGACGGTGGCCGAGCATGGCAACACCTCTGCCGCCTCGATTCCGCTGGCCTTGGACGCGGGTGTGCGGGCTGGTCGGGTGCAGCCCGGCCAACTGGTCATGCTTGAAGGCGTGGGTGGTGGTTTTGCCTGGGGTTCTATTTTGTTGCGCTATTGATATGACGACATTTGCATTTGTATTTCCTGGCCAAGGCTCGCAGTCGGTGGGCATGCTGGACGCGTGGAACGACCACCCGGTGGTGGAAGCCATCTTGGAGGAGGCCAGCGAAGCGCTCGACCAAGACCTGGGCAAGCTGATCCATGAAGGCCCCAAAGAAGAGCTGGCACTCACCACCAACACCCAACCGGTGATGCTGGTGGCCGCCATCGCGGCTTACCGCGTGTGGCAAGCCGAGGGTGGCGCCACGCCGCACTTTGTGGCGGGTCATTCCTTGGGCGAGTATTCCGCGCTGGTGGCCAGTGGTGCCCTCAGTTTGGCCGACGCTGTGCCCTTGGTGCGCTTTCGCGCCCAAGCCATGCAAGAAGCGGTGGCGGTGGGCTCGGGTGCCATGGCCGCCGTGCTGGGCCTGGACGCGGCCAAAGTGGTGGAGATTTGCAACCACGTTCAAAGCGGCTTTGCCGCTGGCAGCAGCGAGGTGGTGCAAGCCGCCAATTTCAACGACCCCAGCCAAACCGTCATCTCCGGCAGCCAAGCCGCCGTGGCTTTGGCCTGCGAGCAACTCAAAGCAGCAGGGGCCAAACGCACCCTGCCACTGCCCGTGTCTGCGCCATTTCACTGCGCCCTCATGCAGCCGGCCGCCGAGCGTTTGCGCGGCCAGCTGAGCAGCATCCAATTGCACAGCCCGGGTATTCCTTTGGTGAACAACATCGATGTGGCCACTGAAACCGACGCCGACCGCATCAAAGACGCGCTGTACCGTCAGGCCTTTGGGCCGGTGCGCTGGGTGGAAACCATGCAGCGCATGCAGCAACTGGGCGTGGGCCACGTGGTGGAATGCGGCCCCGGAAAGGTCTTGACCGGCATGGTCAAACGCATCGCCCCTGATTTGAACGCCAACGCCTTGTTCGACCCCGCCACCTTGGCCGAGGTGCTGGCCCTGTTTCCTGCCTCCAAATAAAACATGAGCTCAACAGACAACTCTCCTCAAGTCGCCTTGGTCACTGGGGCATCCCGTGGCATTGGCGCGGCCATTGCCCTGCAACTGGCGCACAACGGTTTCAAAGTATTTGGCACCGCCACCAGCGTTGAAGGCGCTGAGCGCATCAGCCACAACCTGTCGGCCTTCGCGGGTTGCCAAGGCTTGGTGCTGCAAGTGAATGACGCCGAGCAGTTGCAAGCCGTGGTGGACGGCGTGCTGGCGCAAGCCGGAGCCTTGCATGTGTTGGTCAACAACGCTGGCATCACCCGCGACATGCTGGCCATGCGTTTGAAAGACGACGATTGGGACGCCGTCATCGACACCAATTTGAAAGCGGTGTTTCGCATGAGCCGCGCCGTCATGAAACCCATGATGAAGCAGCGTTATGGCCGCATCATCAACATCACCAGCGTGGTGGGTGCCGCCGGCAACCCTGGCCAAGCCAATTACGCCGCCGCCAAAGCGGGTGTGGCTGGCATGACCCGGGCTCTGGCCCGCGAACTGGGCAGCCGACACATCACGGTCAATTGCGTGGCGCCTGGTTTCATCGACACCGACATGACCGCCACCTTGTCTTCCGAGCAGCAACAGGGCTTGCTGTCACAAATCCCCCTGGGACACCTTGGCAAGCCTGAAGATGTGGCCCATGCCGTGGCGTTTTTGGCCGGTCCCCATGCCAGTTATGTGACCGGTCAAGAAATCCATGTGAATGGCGGCATGTACATGGCCTGACGGCCTTGGTACAAGCCATGAGTAAGCCGACCCGTCCGCGCGGCTAAAATCGCGGACTTGTTAACAAAACCCTCTGAGGGAACCATGAGCGATATTGAAGCACGAGTCAAGAAAATCATTGCCGAACAACTCGGCGTTGAAGAGTCCCAAGTTACTTCTGAAAAGGCTTTCGTGGCCGATTTGGGCGCCGACTCTTTGGACACCGTCGAATTGGTGATGGCCTTGGAAGACGAATTTGGCATTGAGATCCCCGATGAAGACGCCGAAAAAATCACCACCGTGCAAAACGCCATCGATTACGCGTTAAGCCACAAAAAAGCTTGATTCCCCGGGGTTTCGCATGAGTCGCCGTCGCGTCGTCGTGACCGGTTTGGGTTGTGTTTCTCCTGTGGGAAACACCGCTCAAGCGTCTTGGGCACAAATTCTGGCCGGGCAGTCCGGCATTGATGTCATCACCCACTTTGATGCATCGGCTTTCGCTTGCCACTTTGCCGGCGAAGTGAAGAATTTCAATCTGGACGAGTACATCTCACCCAAAGAAGCCCGCACCATGGACCGCTTCATCCATTTGGGGGTGGCCGCTGGTTTGCAAGCTGTGGCGGATGCTGGTTTGCCCACCGGAGACGCTTTGGATGAAGAAGCTTCATTCCGCATCGGTTGCTTGATTGGCTCTGGCATAGGCGGCTTGCCCCTCATTGAAACCATGCGCGACGAACTGATGGCCCGTGGCCCGCGCCGTATTTCTCCCTTTTTCGTGCCCGCCAGCATCATCAACATGATTTCTGGTCATGTGTCCATGCGCTGTGGCTTCAAAGGCCCCAATTTGGCCATCGCCACAGCCTGCTCCACCGGCTTGCACAGCATTGGTGAAGCGGGGCGCATCATTGAGTACGGTGACGCCGATGTCATGGTGGCCGGTGGCTCTGAAGCCACTGTGTCACCATTGGGTTTGGGCGGATTTGCGGCCATGCGTGCGCTGTCCACCCGCAATGACGACCCGAAAACAGCTTCTCGCCCTTGGGACAAAGACCGTGACGGTTTTGTGTTGGGGGAGGGCGCTGGTGTCATGGTCCTCGAAGAATACGAGCACGCCAAGAAACGCGGCGCCCGGATTTACGCCGAACTGGTGGGCTACGGCCGCAGTGCGGATGCTGGCCACATGACGGCCCCCAACATGGATGGCCCGCGCCGCTCCATGTTGAGCGCCTTGAACAATGCCGGTGTCGCACCCGAGCAGGTGCACTACCTGAATGCCCATGGCACGTCCACACCGCTTGGGGACATCAACGAAACCCATGCCATCAAGGCGGCCTTTGGCCACCACGCCAAGTCCATGGTGGTCAGCTCCACCAAATCAATGACCGGCCATTTGCTCGGCGGTGCGGGTGGCATCGAAAGCGTTTTCACGGTGCTGGCCATCCATGATCAGAAGGCGCCGCCCACCATCAATTTGCACAACCCCGATCCGGAGTGTGACCTGGACTATTGCGCCAACACCGCACGCGATATGAAGATCGATATTGCTGTGAAGAACAATTTCGGCTTTGGTGGCACCAACGGCAGCTTGGTGTTCAAACGCCTTTGATGGGCGAAAGACCGCCGAAGCCTAGTGGTCACTCACGAGGAGTCTGCATTGGCAGGCGGGTTGACGTTACAACTGTTCAATTCCTTTTTCTTGGAGAGTAACAAGATGATTCAGTCTTTAGGTCGACGCAATCAGGTGATTTCCCTGCTGGCGGCTGCATCCTTGTTCATGGGCTTGATGACAGCGCCCAGTCTTGGCCTGGCGAACAATGCCGGATCAGGACGCGCTTTGCCCGATTTCACCGATTTGGTTGAAAAAGTCGGTCCCTCTGTGGTCAACATCCGGACCTTGGAAAAGCAAGCGGCACAGTCCCCTGTGGCCGGCAATCCTGGTGCACCTGGCGAAGGCCAAGACGAGGAAATGCAAGAATTGTTTCGTCGTTTTTTTGGTGTGCCTGTGCCCGGCGCCCCGGGGCAACGACGCCCCAATCGTCCCCAGCAGCCTGAAGAACAACCGCGTGGCGTGGGCTCAGGCTTCATCCTCACCGCTGATGGCTTCATCATGACCAACGCGCATGTGGTTGATGGTGCTGAACAAGTGTTGGTCACACTCACCGACAAGCGCGAGTTCACCGCCCGCATCATTGGCGCCGACAAGCGCACGGATGTGGCCGTGGTCAAAATTGAAGCCACGGGTTTGCCACCTGTGACCTTGGGTGACCCGAACAAACTCAAAGTGGGTGAATGGGTGATGGCCATTGGCTCACCCTTTGGATTGGAAAACACGGTCACTGCGGGCATCGTCAGCGCCAAAGGTCGTGACACCGGTGACTACTTGCCCTTTATTCAAACCGATGTCGCCATCAACCCCGGCAACTCTGGCGGGCCGCTGATCAACATGCGCGGTGAAGTCATCGGCATCAACAGTCAAATCTATTCGCGCTCTGGTGGTTTCATGGGCATCTCGTTTGCCATTCCCATCGATGAAGCGGACAACGTCAGCAAGCAGCTTCGAGCCAGTGGCCGGGTGCAGCGTGGCCGCTTGGGTGTGGGCATTGGCGACGTCAGCAAAGAGATTGCGGAGTCCTTGGGCTTGAGCAAGCCCCAAGGTGCGCTGGTCAACAGCATTGAAGCCGGTTCGCCAGCTGACAAAGCTGGTTTGGAAGCGGGTGACGTGATTTTGAAATTCGATGGCAAAACCATCGAAAAGTCCTCTGATTTACCCCGAACGGTTGGCGGCACCAAGCCGGGCACCAAAAGCCAAATCACCGTGTTGCGACGCGGCGTGACCAAAGATTTCGCCATCACCGTGGGTGAATTTGAAGCCGAGAAAACCGCTGCGGCCAAAACCCCGGACAAACCGGCTGCCAAAGACGGCCAGCAACTGCTGGGCTTGACGGTCAGCGATTTGACCGATGCCATGAAAAAGGATCTCAAGCTGCGTGGTGGCGTGCGTGTCGATGCAGTGGCTGAACCCGCCGTGCGTGCTGGCATTCGTGAAGGCGATGTCATCATGCAAATCGGCAACATTGAAGTGCCAGACGTCAAGGCGTTCGCCCAGATTTTGGGTCGCTTGGACAAAGCCAAGCCCGTCAATGTCTTGCTTCGAAGGGGCGACTGGGCGCAATATGTCCTGATTCGCCCGCGTTGAAAACCAAGGATTTCCAAGGGTTAACCCTTGGAAATGCCGACTGATGGATTCTTCCAACGACTTCTGAAAATATTTTTAATGTGGGCGCACGCTAACAACAGGAATAGAATCTGATTTGTTTCAATCTAAAGCAGAGACCAAGACAAGGATTTTGAGCATATAGATCGTTGCTTTTTGTCTTCTGGAGGTCAATCTCTGGCTTGTACATATCCTTCCACAGCTCACCCACAAGTTATCCTGATGGAATCAAACTCAAATTGTGCACAACCTGTGAATAAATTTCACCAATTTGGCCTTCTTTGTCAAAGCGACTCGCCGCAAGGGGCTATCGCTTGGGCGCGATCTGCCTACAATGAAGTCCCAACTATCGCAGTTGCCATAGATTGTTGGTTCCGGGCGCGTCATCACCTGACGCGCCCTTTTTTATGGCTTTCTCCTCTGTAAATTCAAACACTTAACTGCTTGCATTGATGAACCACATCAGAAATTTTTCGATCATCGCGCACATTGACCACGGCAAATCCACGCTGGCAGACCGCATCATTCAGCGCTGCGGCGGACTGAGTGACCGCGAGATGGAAGCGCAGGTGTTGGACTCGATGGACATTGAGAAAGAGCGTGGGATAACCATCAAGGCGCAGACCGCTGCGCTGCAATACAAGGCCCGCGATGGCCAGATTTACAACCTGAATTTGATCGATACACCTGGACATGTCGACTTCTCTTATGAGGTGAGTCGTTCGCTGTCGGCTTGTGAAGGCGCACTCTTGGTCGTGGATGCCAGCCAAGGGGTTGAAGCGCAGACCGTGGCCAATTGCTACACCGCCCTCGACTTGGGCGTGGAGGTGGTGCCGGTGCTCAACAAAATGGATTTGCCGCAGGCCGATCCTGACAACGCCAAAGCAGAGATTGAAGACGTCATCGGCATCGACGCCACGGATGCGATTCCCTGCTCGGCCAAAACCGGCATGGGCGTGGAGGATATTTTGGAAGCTGTGGTGGCCAAAATTCCCGCACCCAAAGGCAATCCGAATGCCCCGTTGCGAGCCATGATCGTCGACAGCTGGTTCGACACTTACGTAGGCGTCGTCATGCTGGTGCGGGTGGTGGATGGACGCCTTGGCAAAGGTGAGCGTTTCAAGATGATGGCCACCGAAACGGTCTACAACGCCGACAACCTGGGTGTGTTCACCCCGGCCAATGAACCGCGTGATTCCCTTGAAGCGGGCCAGGTGGGCTACATCATTGCGGGCATCAAAGAATTGCAAGCCGCCAAGGTGGGTGACACCATCACCTTGGAGAAAAAGCTGCCCAACAACCTCGGGCCTGCCGAACAAGCCTTGCCTGGTTTCAAGGAAATCCAGCCCCAGGTGTTCGCTGGTTTGTACCCCACGGAAGCCAGCCAATACGACTCCTTGCGGGATGCGCTAGAGAAACTCAAGCTCAACGATTCTTCGCTGCGCTACGAACCCGAGGTGTCGCAAGCGCTGGGTTTTGGCTTTCGCTGCGGTTTTCTGGGCTTGTTGCACATGGAAATTGTGCAAGAGCGCTTGGAGCGCGAGTTCGATCAAGACCTGATCACCACCGCCCCCAGCGTGGTGTATGAAGTGCTGAAGGCCGACGGCGAAGTCATCATGGTGGAAAACCCCTCGAAGATGCCCGAGGCCAGCAAGATGGAAGAAATTCGCGAACCGATCGTGACAGTCCATTTGTACATGCCGCAAGACTATGTCGGCGCGGTCATGACCTTGGCCAACCAGAAGCGTGGCGTGCAACTCAACATGGCGTACCACGGTCGACAGGTCATGCTGACCTATGAAATGCCCCTGGGCGAAATTGTGTTGGACTTCTTTGACAAACTTAAAAGCGTCAGCCGAGGCTATGCCTCGATGGACTACGAGTTCAAGGAATACCGCGCATCCGATGTGGTGAAGGTCGATATTTTGCTCAATGGCGAACGCGTGGATGCCTTGTCCATCATCGTTCACCGCACCCAGTCTCAGTACCGCGGCCGGGCGGTGGTGTCCAAGATGCGCGAAATCATCAGCCGACAAATGTTTGACGTGGCCATCCAAGCAGCCATTGGTGCCAACATCATTGCGCGTGAAAGCATCAAGGCGTTGCGCAAAAACGTGCTGGCAAAATGCTATGGCGGTGACATCAGTCGCAAACGCAAACTCTTAGAGAAACAAAAAGCAGGTAAGAAGCGCATGAAACAAATTGGATCAGTTGAAGTACCCCAAGAAGCTTTCTTGGCGATTTTGCAGGTAGAAGACTGATGTCAACCATCACCGCATTCATCTTGGCTGGTTTCGTGGCCTATGCTGGCGCTTGGTACGCAGGTGTCATCGAGGGTTCTTTTGCACTTCTGTTGCTGATGGCCTCCACGGTGACGGGTGTTTATTGGTTGGCCGAGCAACTGCACTTCATGCCACGTCGGCGGGCTGCCGCTGTCCTCTTTGATGCCGAACGAGCCCAGCGCTTGCAGGCTCTAGCCGCCCAAGGCATCACTTCACAAGAGGACGACACACCGGCCTTGCAAGCGCGAGAAGCCTTGTTGCGTCAACCCTGGTGGTTGGACTGGACAGCGGGCTTGTTTCCGGTCATTGCAGCCGTCTTCTTTTTGCGGTCTTTCTTGTTTGAGCCCTTCAAAATACCCTCGGGCTCCATGATTCCCACGCTGCACATTGGCGACTTGATCTTGGTGAACAAATTCCACTACGGCATACGTTTGCCCGTGCTCAATGTCAAGATCCTTGACAACAACCCTGTTGAACGTGGTGATGTCATGGTGTTTCGCTACCCGCCCAAGCCCAGCTTGGACTACATCAAGCGGGTGGTGGGTGTGCCGGGCGACAAGATCGCCTACATCAACAAGGTGCTGACCATCAATGGTCAGTTGGTCAGCAAGGTGTCTGTGCCTGAGTTTTTCGATGCTGACACCATGCGTTACAGCAAGCAATTTGAAGAGGCGATGCCTATTGGCAGCCGCCCTGCAGACATGGGTCAGCAGCGTGCACACCGCTTGCTCAATGACGACCGGGTGCCCAATTTTGTCAGCGGCATCAATGATTTTGAATTCAAGGAAAACTGCAGCTACAACGTTGAAGGGGTGGTCTGCACCGTACCCGAAGGCCACTATTTCACAATGGGCGACAACCGCGACAACTCTCTTGATTCGCGCTATTGGGGGTTTGTGCCCGACAAAAACATCGTTGGCAAAGCCTTTTTCATCTGGATGAATTTCGCCAACCCGTCACGTGTAGGTGGTTTTGACTGAGCATGGTCAAGGTCTCTGACGCTCAGTCACACGCGGCCTTGCAAACCCGTTTGCAGCACACCTTCGCCGATCCCAAATTGCTGGCCTTGGCGCTGACCCACCGCAGTTTTGGCACGGGTCACAACGAGCGTCTTGAATTCTTGGGCGACTCGGTGTTGAACTTGGCGGTTTCCAAAATGATTTACACCGCCTTGCAGGATTTGCCGGAAGGCGACTTGTCACGGGTGCGGGCCAACTTGGTCAAACAAGACACCTTGCACCGCTTGGCTGTGGACCTGGGACTGGCCGGTATGGTGCGTTTGGGTGAGGGCGAAATGCGCTCTGGCGGTCAACAACGCCCCTCCATCTTGGCCGATGCCCTAGAGGCCGTCATTGGCGCGGTGTTTTTGGATGGTGGTTTTGATGCGGCCCAAGCCTTGGTGTTGCGTTTGTTCGACAAAGTCGATATGTCACCGACCATGATCGCCGCGGCCAAAGACCCGAAAACCGAATTGCAAGAATGGCTGCAAGCTCGGCGTTGGCAACTGCCCACATACCGCGTGGTGGGCACCACCGGTGCGGCGCACCAGCAAACCTTTGATGTGGAATGCGAAGTTCCCGAATTGAAACAGTCGCAACGCGGCATTGGCAGTTCACGCCGCAGTGGTGAACAAGCAGCGGCCTTGGCCATGCTGCAATGGTTGCGAGAAAACCCCCCATGACCGAAGAACAAGCCACTCCTCCTCAGCGCTGCGGCACGGTGGCCATCATTGGTAAGCCCAATGTGGGCAAATCCACCTTGCTCAATGCCTTGGTGGGTCAAAAAATCAGCATCACCTCGCGCAAAGCACAAACCACCCGCCACCGCATCACCGGCATCCGCACCATCGAACAAACCCAGTTCATTTTTGTCGACACCCCGGGTTTTCAAACCGCCCATGGCAATGCCTTGAACCGCTCGCTCAACAAAACCGTGCTGGGTGCGGTGGGTGATGTGGACTTGGTGTTGTTTGTCGTGAATGCGGGCAGCTTTGCAGCCGCAGATGCCAAAGTCATGGCGCTGCTCAGCAAAAACATTCCGGCCATGCTGGTGGCCAACAAGCTCGACAAAGTGAACCGCCGAGAAGAGCTGGCACCTTGGTTGCAAGAGATGCAAAGCAAACATGCGTTTGCCGAGTTTGTGCCGATGTCGGCCAAGAATCCGAAAGACATTGAGCGCCTGTTGGTACAGTGCCAAAAATACCTGCCCGAGCAAGCTTGGTGGTATGGCGAAGACGAGCTCACCGACCGCAGCGAGAAGTTTTTGGCCAGCGAAATCATCCGAGAAAAATTGTTCCGCCTCACGGGTGACGAGTTGCCCTACACCTCCACCGTCATCATCGACAAGTTCACCGAAGAGCCCGGCAAAACGGTGTCGCGCATGGTGCGCATTGCCGCCACCATCGTCGTCGAGCGCGATGGCCACAAGGCCATGGTGATTGGCGACAAAGGCGAACGCTTGAAACAAATCGGCACCATGGCGCGACAAGAGTTGGAAAAGCTGATGGACGCCAAGGTGTTCCTCGAACTCTGGGTGAAAGTGCGCTCCGGCTGGGCCGATGACGAAGCGCGGGTGCGCAGCTTTGGCTACGAATAGGTCCAAGGTGTTTCGGGTTCTGGACGAACCCGGCTTCGTGATTCACCACTACGACTGGAGTGAATCCAGCCGCATCTTGGAAGTTTTCACCCGTCACCATGGACGCGTCGCCTTGGTGGCCAAAGGGGCCAAGCGGCCCACCTCGAATTTGCGTCCGGTGTTGTTGCCCCTGCAACCGCTGCTCTTGTGTTTTGGAGGAGACGGCGAAATCCGCACCTTGAAAAGCGCCGAATGGGCTGGCGGCCATGTGATGCCCAGCGGTGAGGCCTTGCTGTCAGGCTACTACCTGAATGAACTCTTGCTGCGCTTGTTGGCGCGTGACGACCCGCACGCCGCTTTGTTTGATGTCTACCGCCAAACCGTGAAGGTGTTGGCCAGCGGCTTGGACCACACCACCGCACCGCTGCTGCGGGCCTTTGAATTGATGTTGCTGCGAGACATCGGCTTCTTGCCTGATTTGTCGTTGCAAACCATGACGCTGCAAGCCGTGCTGCCCGACAAGGGCTATGGCCTGGTGGCCGAAGGCGGCTTGCAGGCCATGCCGCAAGGGCAGCAGTTGCTGGGCGGTCAATGGATGCAATTGCAAACCGCCTTGGATGGCGACGAACCCCTCACCAGCTTGCTGCGCATTTGTGCCGAATGGCCCAGCGAAGACCGCAGCTTGTTGCAAACCCAGTTGCGTGCTTTGTTGCACTACCATTGTGGGGTCAGCAGCTTGCGCACCCGCCAAGTGATGATGGATTTGCAAGCCCTATGAACACCCACCTCTCCGTCAATGTGAACAAGGTTGCGCTGTTGCGCAACACCCGCCACCTGGGGATTCCCAGCGTCACCCGTGCCTCCACCTTGTGTTTGCAAGCTGGTGCGCATGGCATCACGGTGCACCCTCGACCCGACCAACGGCACATTCGTGACAGCGATGTGCACGACTTGGCCGCTTTGTTGAAAGACTGGCCCGACCGCGAATACAACATCGAAGGCAACCCGCTGCACAACCTGATGCCCTTGGTGCGCTTGGTGCGGCCGCATCAAGTGACTTTTGTGCCAGACGGTGAAGGGCAGTTCACTTCAGACCACGGCTGGCGATTCCCACAAGACGCAGTCGTCTTGAAGGGCCTGGTGGCCGAAGCGAAAGATTTGGGCGCCCGCGTGAGTTTGTTCATGGACGCCGACCCCCAGGCCATGGCGGCAGCCCGCGACGTGGGTGCTGATCGGGTCGAGTTATACACAGAGCCCTATGCCCAAGCCCATGGGCAGGCTGCATTTGCCCAAGTGTTGGCGCAGTTCAAAGCGGCCGCTGTGGCCGCGCAAGCGGTGGGCTTGGAAATCAATGCGGGGCACGACTTGAATTTATTCAACTTGCGCGACTTTGTGCAAACCGTGCCCGATGTGAAAGAGGTGTCGATAGGCCATGCCCTCATGGCCGATGCCTTAGAGATGGGCTACAACGCCACCATCCAAGCCTATTTGAAATGTCTGAATGCATGAGCCAGATTTACGGCATTGGCACGGATATTTGCGACATCCGCCGCATTCGTGCCAGCTTCGAGCGGCATGGCGAACGCTTTGCTTTGAAGATTTTGAGCGAGGCTGAAATGCAGACCTTTCGCGCCCGCAGCCTGCGTTGGCCGGACCGAGGTATTCGTTTTCTAGCCACGCGTTTTTCGGTGAAAGAGGCGTTCAGCAAAGCCATTGGTTTGGGTATGCGCATGCCCATGACCTGGCGGCATTGCGAGGTGGGCAAACTGCCCAGCGGCCAACCCACGATCGTTTTGCATGGTGCTTTGCAAGATTGGTTCAAGCAACGGCAACTGCGGGCCCATGTCACCCTGAGCGACGAAACCGACTACGCCACCAGCCATGTCATCGTTGAACAAACCACCGCCTGACTCATGAAACCTGTTGCCCACGCCCCGCTGATTTTGGACATTGCTGGCACCGCGCTCAGCGACACCGACCGCCGCCGCTTGGCGCATCCGCTCACCGGCGGTTTGATTTTGTTTGGTCGCAATTGGGTGGACCGTGCACAACTGAGCGCCTTGTGCGCCGACATCAAGTCTGTGCGCCCTGATGCCTTGATTTGTGTCGACCATGAAGGCGGGCGGGTCCAGCGTTTCAGGACGGACGGCTTCACCCATTTGCCGCCCATGCGCTCTTTGGGCGCTTTGTGGAACGAGGACGAAAACGGCGTGGTGGGCAGCGGCGCCTTGCAAGCCATGAACGCCGCCACCGCCTGCGGCTTCGTGTTGGCCTCAGAGTTGCGAGCTTGCGGCGTGGACTTCAGTTTCACGCCTGTGCTGGATTTGGACTTTGGCAGCAGTGGCGTGATTGGCGACCGCGCCTTTGCGCGGGACCCGCGCATGGTGGGTTTGTTGGCCAAGAGCCTGATGCACGGGTTGTTGCAAGCTGGCATGGCCAACTGCGGCAAGCATTTCCCGGGGCATGGCTTTGTCAAGGCCGACTCGCACACCGAGATCCCGGTGGACAAGCGCAGCCTGAAAAACATCCTCACCGACGACGCCTTGCCCTACGAATGGCTCAACACCAGCATGAGCAGCGTCATGCCTGCCCACGTCATCTATCCCAAAGTGGACGGTCGGCCCGCTGGGTTCTCCAAGCGCTGGTTGCAAGACATCTTGCGCCAACAGTTGGGTTTCATGGGTGCCGTGTTCAGCGACGATTTGTCCATGGCCGGTGCCCGACTGATTGATGGCCGTGAGGTGAGTTACACCGAGGCGGCTGTCACCGCATTGAACGCGGGTTGTGACTTGGTCTTGCTGTGCAACCAAAGCACCCCTGACAGCCCCGAAGGTGGGCGGGCGGTGGACGACTTGTTGGATGGCTTGGCGCAAGCCCAACGCCAAGTGCAATGGTCCGCCAGCGCCGCCAGTGAAGCCCGTCGTTGCGCTTTGTTGCCGCGCAGTCCTGCTTTGGACTGGAACCGCTTGATGCAAACCCCTGCCTATTTACAGGCTTTGGCCTTGCTTCCCTGAACTGGCTGCATACATTTGCAGCACAAAGGGCCCAAACCATTAACGGTTAAAATAGACCCTCTTGACCCCGCTTGACGGGTCACAAGGTTTGTTAAAGGAATGACATGGCTACCAAATCTGGCAAAACTTCGGTTGACGAGAGTGGTCTTCGTTTTACCAGTCGAGAAAACGGTTCACCCTTCGCGGGTATGGGCAAAATGGGCGAAACCATGTCTTGCATCAAGTGCGGCATGCACAAACCCCGTCGCCAAGGCAGCCAACAGCGCTTTGCCGGCAGCCTGGCCTTCTTTTGCCACGACTGCAAACCGCCCAAGCCTGTGGTGAAACCAGGCGCAGCCACCGAAGCCGCGCCCAAGGCTTAATTCGCTTTCAATGTTCTCGGCGCAATGCCGGGAACAAAATCACGTCCCGGATGCTGGGGCTGTCTGTCAAAAGCATCATCAAACGGTCCATGCCAATGCCACAGCCAGCGGCTGGCGGCATCCCGTATTCCAAGGCCCGCACAAAATCGTGGTCATAAAACATGGCTTCATCGTCGCCGCTGTCTTTGGCGTTCACCTGCGCATGAAAACGTGCCGCTTGGTCTTCGGCGTCGTTCAACTCGCTGAAACCATTGCCAAATTCTCGGCCGGTGATGTAGAGCTCGAAACGTTCAGTCACCTCAGGATGGCTGTCGCTGGCACGAGCCAAGGGTGAAATTTCCACCGGGTGCTCACAGATGAAGGTGGGCTCCCACAGCTTGTCTTCCACGGTTTCTTCAAAGTACAGCACCTGCAAACCGGCCAAACTGCGGCCAGAGAGTTTGTGTTTTTCTTCCGAGTGGCCAAGCTTTTTCAAAGCGTTGATCAGCCATGCGCTGTCGTCCACATGGTCACCCGCTTCGGTGTGTTGGATGATGGCTTCGCGGATGGTCAGGCGGGCGAAGGGCTTGGACAGGTCGACGGGTTTGCCGTCATAGGTGAGAAGCAAGGTGCCCACCGCTTTTTCGGCGGCGTCACGAATCAGGCTTTCGGTGAACTGCATCAGGTTTTGGTAGTTCCAGTAGGCCGCGTAGAACTCCATCATGGTGAATTCGGGGTTGTGGCGCACCGAAATACCTTCGTTGCGGAAATTGCGGTTGATCTCGAACACCCGCTCGAAGCCGCCCACCAACAAGCGTTTCAGGTAGAGCTCGGGGGCGATGCGCAGGAACATTTGCTGGTCCAGGGCGTTGTGGTGCGTTTCAAAGGGTCGGGCGTTTGCGCCACCTGGAATAGGGTGCAGCATGGGTGTTTCGACTTCCAAGAAACCGTGGTGCACCATGAATTCGCGGATGCCACTGACCGCTTTGCTGCGAGCGATGAAACGCTGGCGCGAGGTTTCATCGGTGATCAGATCGACATAGCGCTGGCGGTATTTGATTTCTTGGTCGTGCACACCGTGGAATTTGTCGGGCAAGGGGCGCAGGCTTTTGGTCAGCATGCGGATGCTGGTGACGTGCACCGACAACTCGCCGGTTTTGGTTTTGAACAGGTGGCCTTCGGCACCGACGATGTCGCCCAAATCCCAGTGTTTGAAGTCTTCGTAAAGTTCCAGGCCGATGTCTTCGCCCTTGACATACACCTGCATCCGGCCCGTGCTGTCTTGCAAGGTGGCGAAACTGGCCTTGCCCATGACCCGCTTCAGGACCATGCGACCAGCGATGCGAACGGCGTGCTTTTCCTCGACCAAGACCTCGGCCGTCTTGGCACCATGGGCGGTGTGCAAGGGTTCGGCATGGTGGGCGGGTTTGAAATCGTTGGGGAAAGCGACTGGGCCGCCAAGCGCTTGCCGTTGGCGCATGTTCTTCAGTTTGTCGCGGCGTTCGGCAATCAGTTGGTTGTCGTCTTGGGGAGCGGGGGAGGGTGTGTTTTCTGACATCCAAGGATTCTAAGAGTTCACCGAGAATGCACCTTTTCAAGCACTTTGAAGCCAACATCATGACTGAATCCAGCACCCGCCCCGAACTGCCCGACCGTTTGTCCATCGATGCTCGCAGCCCGCATTATTTGCCCGCCATTTTTCAACATGACATCGGCATTCGATTCAACGACAAAGAACGCCATGACGTCGAGGAGTACTGCATCAGTGAAGGCTGGATCAAAGTCCCTGCTGGCAAAACGGTCGATCGAAAAGGTAAACCTTTGTTGCTGACGTTGAAAGGCCGGGTTGAGGTTTATTACCGCTGAAAAACCTCGCTTAATACTGGCACTTATTACCGGTTTCTCCCTCTGAATTAGCCCTGATGACCACTGCAAATTTTTAGAATCAGTCAGTAAATCAACATAAACAAAAAATTCAATATTTACAACAAACTTCAGGTTTGTTTGAATTTTTTGCAGGTCTGCCGAATCCACATTCGATAGAGCCCATTTCGGTGGGATGTTGATGGTTGATTCTTAGGGTGGTCATGGCATATTTGCTGGGTTTGGAAAAACAACAAGCGCGGGTTCCAGGTTCAACCGAACTGGAAGATACTGGTCAGGGCGTGCCAGCGTTGCAGCCGCGCTATGTGTTGCTGGATGCCGCCACCAAGCGCCCTGTGCCGGGTCAGCAGATTCGGCGCAAAGGCCAAGCCTTGGAAGTTTGGGTGGATGGCAAGTTGGTCTTGGTCTTGCCTGCCTTTTTTACACCAAAAGATGGTGTTGAATCATTGAACGACCTACAACTGGGCAGCCTGGATGTGGCGTTAACGGCTGATCAGCTGACGAATCCTGAAGAGCACACGGCTACATACTTGCTGACTGAAGAAGCTTGGGACACTGAGAACACCTTTGACTTGTCAGAATTGGACGTCAGCCCAAAGAGTTGGCGCGAAAGCGATTTGTGGGCGCAAGCCAGTGGTCATGAATCCATGGCCAATGCCACCATGACAGATGCCGCCATGACAGATGCCGCCACTGGCGCAGCCAGTGCCACAACTTCAGGTGCTGTCAGCACAACGGTGACAGGCTCCGTGTCCGGCATGGGTTTGGGCGCTGTAGGTTTGTTGTTGGGCATGAGCACCATTGCCAGCCATGTGAACAACAAGGTGTCGGTGGTTCCTGGCGCAGTTGGTCCCGACAGCGATTCAATTCGTCCGGCCACACCGAGCTTGCATTGGGTGGACACTGGCAGCGATGCCAACGATGGGGTGAGTAGCGCCACGATGGTGACGGTCATCGGTCTTGAAACTGGGGCGAGCTGGGAATACAGCTTGGACGGGGGCGTCACCTGGCAGGGTGGCAGCAACTTGCCCGGTAATGCGGGGCCGGGCTTTATGTTGGCTGCTAACGTCCGCTACGCTTTGGGCGCGGTACAGGTGAGGCAAACCGATGCGGCGGGCAATCCTTCGGGCACGGTGTTGTCGGCCTTGGCGTGGACCATCGACAACACTGCTCCGGCGGTGAGTTTGAGCAGCAGCAGCGCGACTCTGAAAGTGGGTGAGACGGCGACCATTACCTTGGTCTTTAGTGAAGCGCCGGCACAGTTGCCCAGCGTGGACAGTGCTGTGGGCAGCTTCTCGGCGTGGACGGCCAGTGCCGACCTCAAAACCTACACAGCCACCTTCACCCCCAGAACCAACACCAAAGGCACCACGGCCTTTAGTTTGGGTGCTTGGGCCGATGCGGCGGGCAACGCAGGCAGCTCCACCAGCGTGGCCAGCGTAGCGGTGGATACTGCCGCTCCGGCCACACCGAGCTTGCATTGGGTGGACACTGGCAGCGATGCCAACGATGGGGTGAGTAGCGCCACGATGGTGACGGTCATCGGTCTTGAAACTGGGGCGAGCTGGGAATACAGCTTGGACGGGGGCGTCACCTGGCAGGGTGGCAGCAACTTGCCCGGTAATGCGGGGCCGGGCTTTATGTTGGCTGCTAACGTCCGCTACGCTTTGGGCGCGGTACAGGTGAGGCAAACCGATGCGGCGGGCAATCCTTCGGGCACGGTGTTGTCGGCCTTGGCGTGGACCATCGACAACACTGCTCCGGCGGTGAGTTTGAGCAGCAGCAGCGCGACTCTGAAAGTGGGTGAGACGGCGACCATTACCTTGGTCTTTAGTGAAGCGCCGGCACAGTTGCCCAGCGTGGACAGTGCTGTGGGCAGCTTCTCGGCGTGGACGGCCAGTGCCGACCTCAAAACCTACACAGCCACCTTCACCCCCAGAACCAACACCAAAGGCACCACGGCCTTTAGTTTGGGTGCTTGGGCCGATGCGGCGGGCAACGCAGGCAGCTCCACCAGCGTGGCCAGCGTAGCGGTGGATACAGTCCCTCCTACCGTTGGCAGCGGTGCGTTCACAGCTGGTCCGGCCGTGGCCGGCAACGGGCTGCACATGAAGGTGTACCGTGCCGACACAGGTGCCTTGCTGGAAGATGTGAAGGTGGCTGATGACGGCAGCTACAGCTTCACCACCACGTTCGTGGGCGTGGTCATCTTGGTCATTCAGGATGTGGATGCCGACCCCGACAACCCCGGCATGGACTACATGGACGAGGCCGGTGGCTTGGTGGACTTGTCAGTGGACTTGCGCTCCATCGCAGTGCTTGGTGCCACGGGTGGGGCCGTGACGGCGAACGTGACGCCCTTGACTGAAATTGCCGCCACCATCGCCACGGGCAAATCGGCGGCGCAAGCTGCAGCAGCGGGCTATACCGAAGCCACACTCACCCCCACAGCCGTGGCCAACACCAACAAAGCCTTGGCCAAGGTGCTGGGCTTGGGCGACAACGTGGATGTGACGAGCGCATCCGTGACGCCCATCACGGATGCGAATGGCAATGTGAATACCGGTATGAACGACTATGGACGCGTCTTGGCTGCGTTGTCACATGCAGGGGATTTGTCGAATGTGATTGCCACCATGGCTGCAGGCATCCGGGTGGACGCCAGTGGCAACCCCAGTTTCAATGCGGACGCTGGCAGCGCGGCGCAAGTGCTGATGGCGCAAGGCATGGCCGAGGCTGAAACCGCGCAAGGTATTTCCTTCTCCAGCATGCCCGCCCTGCAAACGGTGAAAACCGCGGCGACCAAGGCTTACAGCAGTGTCTTGATTGCCAACATGCTCAAAGCCGACGACCTGCTGGGCCCTGACTTGACGAAGCTGCTGAACGCAGCCAAGACAGCACTCCAAAAGCAAACCACCGACTGGGACACCCTGAGCAATGCGTGGGTGAACAACAGCAGCTTGAACGCCAACCTTGTATTTTTTGAAACCTTGAATGCCAACAAGGGCAGCTTTGACAACGCTTTGGGGCAGGCGTTCAACAAAGCCTTGGACCAAGCAAAGCTTTCCGAACAAATGCTGGGCAACACCAAGCTGAGTGTGGCCACGATTGCCAGGGCGCAAGCGTCTTACGACCAAGCGCTTTCCAGCTTGAAGCAGCAAGCGCAAACCGCGCTGGACCGGATTGAACTGCAAGGCTTGAAGCAAGACGACATGGCGGCTGACTGGGCCGATGGGCAAAATCCAGCAGCACTGGCGCGACTTGGTGACAATTTAGAACTGTTGTCAGATGGGCTGCAAGCTGACACCACCACCGCGAAAGCGTGGCAAGCATCGTTGACGCAACTCACAGCGGCTCAGAAAAATTTGAGCAATCTCAAGGCCAAACCGACGACCAGCAGCTCTGAACTGGCGGCTGCACAAGCGGAGGTGAGCAATCTCAAATCCATCACCAGTTTGGTTGAAACCAGCAGCGCCGACCAAGCTGCCGTGGACTTGAGCGCATGGCAACTGCTGGGGTTGCGCAAACAAAACCATTTGGCCGACCCCAACAACACAGCCAAGCAAGCAGCTTGGATGAAGGCTTTGGCCACCGAAGCCACGCAAGTGCAAGGCGACCAAGTCGTCAGCGACATGCTGGCAGCCGCCCTGGAATTCAGCGGCAGTGCAAGTCAAAAGCAAGCCTTGGTCAAAGAAGCTTTGATGACCAAGGCCAATCGCCTAGCCACCGACAGGGTATTTGCCGATGCCCTGAGCCTGGCCATCGACAAGCCAGACAACCCCGTCATCGACACGCTTCAAACATTTGCGGCCAACAAAGCCGAAGTGGATCAGATGCTGTTGAACAGCATGAGCACGCAAGCAAACAACAGCAGCCGTGTAGACATTTTGAAAGGTTTGATGGCTGCGCAAGCAGCCTCTGAAAAAGTGGCTGCTCAAAATTGGGCCAAGACCGGGGGCAGTACCCAAAGCAATGCATTTCGCGCCCTAGAGTCCAAAAACAATGCCAACAAGTCATTGTTGGGCATGTTGAACGATGCCTTTGTCGAAGAAGACGGGGCCAAAGCGGCGTTGTTGATCAATAAAAACGACCCCCAAGCTGGTAAAGACTCATCCCATGCGAATGCCATCATCAAAGGGGTGGTGAAAAGTTTCAGCCAAGAAGCGCTTTACCAAGTGCAGTCGGTGATGGCCAAAACGGTGCGCATCGACGAAAAGCCAGCCAGCTTTGTTTACGCTGACACCAACGAGGTGTTGAATCCAGCGCAAGAAAGTGTGACCTTGGGAATGCCAGAACTGGCCAATTTGACATGGTCTTTGGTCAGCAGTGCCAACAACATCCATGCAGACCTCTTCAAACTGAGTGCTGATGGCAAATTGAGTTTCAAGAATGATGTTGATTTTGAAGCGAATGCGCAGGTTAAAACGTGGCAAGTGACTGTTCGCATGAAAGACGCTCAAAACGAGTTTGTCGATCAAGAGATCACGGTGAACTTGGGCGATGTGAATGAGGCACCCACGGTCAAAGCAACCATCACAGATCAGATCATCGCCAAGGGCCGCGATTTCAACTTGAATCTCTCGAATGTATTTGGCAATGTGGATGCCAACGACCCCTTGACCTTCACAGCCACAAGTTTGCCGCAAGGTTTGAGCATCAATGCAAGCAATGGTCAGCTTTCAGGCACACCCAACACGTTGCGTGACGCCACCAACGTCACAGTGACCGCCACCGATGCGGGTGGTTTAAGTGTGAGCCAATCATTCAAGATGTCGGTCATGAACGCGCCCGGCATGCAATCTTTGTCACCTGCACCCAATAGCAAGACCTTGGTGAAAGCTGGGGACAGGTTTCAAGTGATCTTGAAAACCACCGAGGCGCTGACACTGGGTGGCAATGGCAGTCCTGTGTTGAATATCAACTTCAATGGTGACAATTTACAAGGCACGAACAAAGGCCACAATGCCGCTGGAGACGAATGGACTTTTGAATTCACAGCACCTGCCAAATCCACGCAAGTGCTGGACGGCAATCAATTGACGGTGACGAGCCTGAATTTGAATGGCGGTACCTTGGTGGGCCAAACATCAGGCTTGTCGTTTGAAACTACCGCGCCAGCGGGGCTTGCCACTTCAGTCTTTCGGTTGGACAACACGGCCCCTGAAGCGCCGGGTTTGCAACTGCAAGATGAAGGTATCAGCAACACCGATGGTTTGACGAAGCCCACCGCGGTCAAGGTCACAGGCGTGGAAGCAGGTGCCAAGTGGGAATACCGTTTGAACACCAAGGACGCTTGGACCCTTGGCAGCGACATGCCCAACAACGCAGGCCCAGGCTTTGTTCTGGGGACTGAAAACACCTATGCCCAAGGGGCTGTGCAAGTTCGTCAAACCGATGCTGTGGGGAATGTGTCGGCCATCACGGCTTCTTCGAAAGCTTGGACGATTGACAACACCTCACCCATCGTCAGCATCAGCAGTGACAAGGCCAAATTGAAGGTGGGAGAAACCGCCACCTTGACGCTCAGCTTCAGTGAAGTCCCAACGCAGGAACCGATCATCAGCGCGATGATGGGAACCACTTCGGCGGGCTCCATCAGCGCATGGACAGTGGACGGCAGTGACCCCAAACAATTCACAGCCAATTTCACACCCGCCGTTGATTTGGAAGGGGAAGTGGTTTTTTCAATTGGCGCATGGCAGGACGACGCAGGCAACCTGGGTCAAAGTGGAAACTTGCCCACCATCGGTGTGGATACCTTGCCACCCCCAGCGCCGCAGTTGACGTTCACCGATTCGGGACGCTCCAGTGCCGATGGCATCACAAACAACGGGGTGGTCACCGTCACGGGTATCGAGGACAACGCCACCTGGCAATACAGCGTGGATGGTGGCAAAAAATGGCTGACCGGCAGCAACAACCAATTCACCTTGGCCGAAGGTGACCATGTTCTCGGTGCCATTCAAGTGCGTCAACAAGATCGTGCGGGCAATTTGTCTGCAATCAATCAATCCGTCAAAGACTGGTTGATCGACAAGACGCAGCCCTCGCTCCTTCTCAACAAAGTCGGGGGAGATGACGTCATCAACCTACAAGAGCGAAATGACGGGGTTCTGATCAGCGGCACAGCAACGGGTGCCCAAGAAGACGATGACGTGATGATCACTTTCAATGGATTGACGTTGCACACCATGGTGACAAGCAAGGGCCAATGGACCTTGAAATTGGACACCTCTCAAATACCTGTTGGCGAAGATTCGCAAAACCTCACCGTGGTGGTTACAGACACAGCTGGCAATGTGTCGAGCGAAATGACCAAAGCGATTCGCATCGACACCATTGCACCCACACTGACACTGCCAACTGACACCATGCCGACCGACCTCACTGGTTGGTCCCTAAATGTGATCGGGGCCAAGGTTGACAATGTCTTGAACTTGTTCGAGCTCAACGCCATTCAGTTGAGCACCACCGATTGGTCGTTGTCAGGCACCACCAATGCCGAAGCAGGTCAGAGTCTTGAATTCATTTTGAACAGCCACAGCTTCACAGGCATCGTCACTGAGGTGCTTGACGGGCCCAATGTGTGGACCGTGACACAAAGCACCAACAATGATGTGGAAGCCGTTCTCAGTGGCCTGGTGCATGGCAACAGCTATGACATGACCGTGCGGGTGAGTGATGCGGCGGGCAATACTGCCGAACCTGTGACAGCCAGTTTGTTGGTCAAGCTCTACCCCCCTGACATTCCCACCATCCAACTGCTGCAGACCAACACCTACACACCCACCATCAAAGGCACAGCCCTGAAAGAGGTCGGTGTCGATGACAACGGCCAAAAGAAATACGGAGCCTTGGAAAACGCAGACGTTTTGACGGTGAAGGTGTTGAATCGCACTTTCACGCTGACATTGAAAGAGAATCTCAATAGTAATGGCCCCCTGTCATATGACCGCGAGAAACAACAATGGTCACTTGACTTGTCTGAAAACAAAGACATCGATGGTCAATTGGATGCTTTCATCATCAGCGATTGCATATTGGATGTAGAGGTCTCCGTCAAATCCATTGGCTACGAATTGCTGCAAGACAAGAGCGAGTCTGAAGTTGCCCTGAAAAAAGCGCCTCCTGTGCTGACCGTAGAGGACGTGGAGGCAGATAACCAGGTCAATGCCACGGAGCTTGCTGATGGCGTCTTGCTCAAGGGCACAGTCACCGACTACAAGCCTGGTGACACCTTGAACATGGCATCAAATCGCACCATGACACTGAAGTTGGGGACGACCAAAACTTGGAATCTTCAAGTCAATAGCAGTGGTGAATGGTCGGTCGTCTTGACGGCCGATGAAGCGGCTGACCTGACGTCGGGTACCCACACGCTCACAGCATCCTTTAACAGCCTATACGGCAAAAGCAACAGCATCACCAAGGATTTTTTGCTGGACAAAGAAGGCCCCAGTGTTGCCATCACCCAGCCTGCAGATGTGAACCTGAGCAGCACGGAAACAAGCAGTTGGCAAACTGGTTTGCAAGTTTCAGATGGCGTCTCTGGCTTGGACACCGTCAGTGTGCGTTTGTTCAAAGGACAGACGGAAGTCACCACGAACCCTGTCAGCCTGCAAAACACGGGCAGCCTCGCCGGTGACCTGAGCAGTTTGACCGATGGCAACTACAGCCTGCGCGTTGAGGCCGCAGACAAGGCTGGCAACAATTCTGCACAAACCTTGAATTTCAGCGTCGACCAAACAGCACCGACGCTTTCATTCAGTATTGACAACAGTCAACTTCTACTCAACAAAGAGAAAGCAACTGCCACTGTGAAGCTCACTTTGAGTGAGCGGGTGTTGGTGCCACCGACCTTGACGCCCAGCACAGGCACACTCTCGACATGGGTTGAAGAAGTGGGCTCCAACGGCTTGCGTTATTCGGCCACGTACACCGCGCCCGCAGACAGCAATGGCAGCGTCGGCTGGACGGTTGGTGCTTGGACTGACCTGGCGGGCAACGCTGGAAGTACGCAGGGCACACCGCCCCCGATCACCTTCGATACCTCGTCACCCATTATTCAAAGCATGGTGTTGGTCAACGGGCTCAACAAACCGCTCAAGGCGGGTGAGTCTGTGGACATTGAAGTGACCTTCAGCGAAGCCGTGACAGTCAGCGGTTCACCAGTGTTGAAACTGCAAATAGGGGGTGTTGAACGTTCAGCCATTTACAAGCAAGCCAAAGCAAATTCCGACGGCACGGTGCAGATTTGGCGCTACACGGTGCAAGCGGGCGACAACGACACAGATGGCATCGCGGTTGCGCAGGACAAACTGAGCCTGGGCACTGGCATCATCCAAGACAACGCTGGCAACCGTGCGGTACTGACGCATTCAAGCATCACCAGCACTGTTTTGGTTGACACCACGGCACCAACCCTGAGCCTGTCCTATGCGGGTACCGACACCTTGTTGGCGCTCGGCGAAACGGCCACCATCACGGCCAGGTTCAGTGAAACACCAGCGACGTTGCCCAATCTCACGGTCAGTTCGGGCAGTGTTCAAACACAGACTGGCACAACAGACACGCTATGGACCAATGTTTCTGGCACCGAATACACCACGGTGTTCAAGCCTGGGGCCAATCTCAACAATGGCACAGTGAGCTTCAACATTGGGGCTTGGGCAGACGCTGCCGGTAATGCGGGATATGCAGGTGAGGTGGCCTTGACTGACAACAAGACGATCCGTGTGGACACGGTGGCACCCACCGTCACAGGCGTGACAGGCCAATCCCTCTTGGCCACCAATACCGACATCAGCTTTGTGGTGACCTTGAGTGAGGCCATCAGCGGCACCTGGTCGACAAGCAACTTCACAGCCAGCAACGCCACAGTGTCATCCGTCACGCCCACTTCAGGCACCAACACCAACCAACTGACGGTGGTGGTCAGGCCTGCCAGCGACCAACAACATGAGTTGGTCGAATTGAATTTGGTGGGCGGCACGCTTAAAGATGCGGCAGGCAATGCCCTGGCCAACGCCAACCAATTGGCCAGCCAATTGATTGACACCAAAGCGCCAAGCGTTACCAGCGTGATTCTGAGTGGCAAACCCAGCACAGCGGGTGTTTACAAGGCGGGTGATGTCATCACGGCCACTGTTGAAATGAGTGAGGATGTGCTTGTGACTGGTACGCCCCAATTTGCGCTGAATTTTGGCAATGGGCAAACCCGGCAAGCCACTTATGTCACTAGCGAGAGTAAAGACAAAACCTTGGTGTTCAAGTACACCGTTTTGTCAGTGGATGACAATTCAAGCAATGGCATCGCCTACAGTACAAATGCTTTGAACTTGCCCAGCGGCAGCGCATTGAAAGATGCGACAGGCAACAACGCGGTGCTTGCTGTCACCGCTGCTGCGGCCAACAGTTCTTTCAAAGTGGACTCGGTGGCTCCCACCGTTCGCATCACCAGCAGCTTGGATCAATTGGATGTGATCAATCCCTCGGACACGGTGATGTTCACATTCAGCGAAGACCCCGGCAGCAGTTTCTCAGACGCTGACATCTCACTTGTGGGTGGGACATTGAAGGATTTGACGCGTACCTCTGCAACTGGCGCGCCTGTTGTGTATGAAGCGACTTTCACCGTTGAAGACGGTTTCAGGGGGATGGCTTCTGTGTCTGTAGGCAATGGCACTTTCCAAGATGATGCTGGCAACTTGAACCTAGACGGGAATTCCAATGCCAAACGTTGGAGTGCCGATTCGAACGCGCCCTCGGTCACCTTGGCACAAGCCACATTGGGCAGCAACGGACTGGCAACGGTCAGCATGGACGAACCGGGCACGGTGTATTTGGTGCTAGAGGGTGCTTCGATTTCAGATGCAGCCAGCGTCCAATCAGCGGCGGTCGCCTCAGTCACGTTCGATTCGACACAGGCTGGCACCAATCAAGCCGTGGCCGTGAACACGCTGGTTGATGGCGTTTACAGAGCCTACTCTATTGATAGTTTGGGTAACAAATCTGCGAAGTCTGCCGGGTCGATCAAGGTGGACAACACGGCACCTGTGATCAGTGGAGGTGCCAGTCCCAGTGTGCTGGAAAACGTCGCAGCTGACACCGTCATCTACAGCACCAAAGCCACGGATGCGTTGTCTCAAAGCAGTTTGGTGTATTCACTGAAAGCCGGGTTGAGCGATGACGCCAGTGCCTTTGTCATCAACCAATCTGGCCAAGTCCAAATCAACAGCAGCCCGAATTACGAAGTCAAAAGCAGTTACAGCTTCACGGTGCAGGTGAGTGACGGCGTCAACACCTCCGAACAAGCGGTGACGCTGTCGGTGACCAATGTGAATGAAGCGCCCAGTGCCGACGACAAAACCATCACCATCAATGAGGATGCGAGCCGAACATTCAGTGCATCCGATTTCGGCTTCAACGGCAATGGGGAAATCAATGCCAATGGACAACCTCAAGTTTTGAATGCGGTGATCATTAAAAGCACGCCTTCCTCCGGTGTGCTCGCCTTGAAGGACGTCAATGATCATTTCACAGCCGTGGTTGTCAACCAACGTATTGCGGCTACCGATATAGGCAACTTGAAGTTCACACCTGCGGCCAACGCCAATGGCAATGACTACACGAGTTTCAGCTTTGCTGTGCAAGACGATGGCGGCACGGCCAACAGCGGCGCAGACACCAGCAGTGCCAAAACTATCACCTTCAATGTGACGCCTGTGAATGACGCGCCCACCTTGACGTCGGTGGCCAAACTCCAAAATTTCACAGAAGATACTTACAATGAAATCACCTTCTCCATGCTGGCGACTGCTGCCGATGAATCTGATGTTGAAACACAGAGCCTCACCTTTGTCATTGATGAAATCAGTTCAGGCAGTTTGCAAAAATTGAACGGTTCAGTCTGGACAGATGCAACCAGCGGGACGACTTGGGGTGAGGGCGACACATTCCAATGGAAAGCGGCTACCAATGCCAACGGTGAATTGAACGCTTTCAAAGTGAAGGCCTCTGATGGCCAATTGTTGTCAGCCGCCATCCAAGTGACAACCAATGTGGCTGCGGTGAACGATTTGCCCACCCTGACTGCGGGCGCGCCAAGTGCGGTCTTGGTGGAAGCCTCTGGTACGTCCAACGACACGCCGGGCATCGCCAGCGCCAACATTCAACTGAGCAAAAGCGATGTTGAAGTCGGTCTGAGCTACGACACCAATGGTTGGAGTACCGCCGACAGCGGCCTCACGTATACCAAGGCAGGCACCTATGGTACGGCCACCTTGACGGTGGCGACCGATGTGGTGAGCTATGCCTTGGACAACAGCAAGGCAGCCACCCAAGCCCTGACCAACTCGCCAAATCCCACCACAGTCTCAGACAGTTTTACAGTTCAGGTGAAAGACGCTGCGGCAGCCACAGCCACAGTGAGCATCAAGTTTGACATCAACGGCATCAACGATGCACCGGTGCTGACTACACCGGACCCCCTAAGCTTGACCGACACGGCAGCAGCCGACACATTCACTATCCAAACTGGTACTCTGAGCGCCTCTGACCCAGAAGGCAGCACGCTCACCTACGGAATCACCAGCGGCACTAACGGTAGCACAACCATCAACGGTGTGACCTACGACCTGAGCAGAGTCGGCAGCTACGGCACCTTGTACGTCAGGAGCACCAACGGTGCATACGCCTACGTGCCGAACAACACCGCCATCAATGCCTTGATCAGCAACGCCAGCGAGAGCTTCACCGTCACCGCCAGCGATGGCAGCCTGAGTGGCAGCAACACGCTGACCGTGGACGTGACAGGCGCCAACGAAAATGCCATAGTCACCAACAACGCCATCAGCTATTCACTTACCTCATCAAGTCGAAAAAAAGCATTGACTGTGAGTGACTTTGGTTTGAGTGACGCCGAAGGTGACACCACTGCATCTATTGTGATCACGTCCTTGCCGACTACGAGCTATCTTCCCTCGAGCAGTACTGGCAGCTTGTTATTAAATGGCACCTCAGTCTCAGCGGGCACGGAGATTAGCTGGACACAAATTGCCGCTGGCTCGCTGGTGTATTCGCCGCCGGATGGTGCGGCTGGCGGAATGAACTTTGCCAATATCGGCTTTAAGGTCAAAAACGGCGCAAACACCAGTTCAGTGAAAGCGCTGACGCTCAATGGCTCCTCAGATTATCTTGATTTAGGCGCCATCAATTCAATCAGCAATCAAGTCACTTTGGAAGCATGGGTGAACTTTTCAGCCAATGAAGTTCATGCCAGGATATTTGATTTGAGCAACGGACAGAATACAAACAATATTATTTTGTCCAATAGTTATTTTCGACTTCACAATGGAGGAGCTGTCGGCAATGTCGAATACGGTACTCGCCCGCTTAATCAATGGAATCATGTGGCAGCAGTTATAGATGTTGCAGAAATGCGTGTCTATATCAATGGAGAACTAGTGGGCACGGGAACCTTGCACAATAGTCAATCGTTAGACAGAGGTTCTGGAAACAATGCTCGATCACAAAACTGGATCGGTCGAAGTGCATGGCCTAATCCCTATGCCGACCTGTCCATCTACGATGCCCGAATTTACAACGACGTGCGCAGTCAAGCCGAAATTCAGCAAGACATGAAAGGGCTGACCACCCCGAACGACGACAACCTGATCAAACGTTACACATTGGACGGCACTCCTGAAGGGCTGAGTGACGCTATTCGCGCAGTGGGTAGCGGCTCTCCCACCTCAGCAAACTATACGGACCATGCCAATACCCTTGTGATCCATGTCGCACCGATACCAACCCCCTTTACGGGGGATGACAGCAACAATAATTTTTCAGGTTTGCAGGGTAACGATATTTTGATGGGCTTGGCTGGGGACGATACTCTGAGTGGAGGTGAAGGGAATGACACCCTGAATGGTGGGGTTGGGAATGACACTCTATCCGGCAATATGGGTTTCGATGTGTTGATTGGCGGCAAAGGAAATGACAGATTGACCGGTGGAGAGCATGGCCCATTTGGCGGCACCGTTTATGCAGGTGGAGACACCTTCAGGTGGGAAGCGGGCGATGCCTTTGCGCCCTCATCAACTTCGGTTCCTGATGTCAATGGTGTCAGAACTCCTTATGTTGACACAGTGACTGACTTCAGCCTTGTTCAAGGCGACAAAATTGACCTCACCGGTTTATTGGCTGAATCTTTCTCTGCCAATGGCGTGATCGCCAACAACCTCAGCGCCAATATCAACAAGTATGTGGAATTGACACAGTCTGGATCGACCACCACAGCCTTGCTGAAAGTTGATCTTGAGGGTGCAGCATCTTTTGCTTCACCAGAACTCACCATTCAACTGACGGGCGCCTGGGCATATTACAACCTGTTTCCCTTTGGCTCGTCGCTGACCCTGGATCAGTTGCTTGCCAACAAAACCTTGGTGGTGCTGTAGCAGCAGAAAAAATGAACGGGCGAGCGTTCACCGCTCAGTCATCGCCCCACTGAAGGATTTCACCAAGGGCTTGAGCAAATAGTTCATGACGGTGCGCTCACCCACCATGATGTCCAAGCTGGCAGTCATGCCGGGTTTCACCAATATTTGCGCCGCCTTGGGGTTGCTTTGCTGCGGCAGCACTTTCACCCGCACCCGAAAATACGACATGTTTTGACCATTGGGCGCGGTCTCGTTCAAGGTGTCCGGGCTGATGAATATCAGCTCACCTGTCAAGCCGCCATAGATGCTGGCGTCGAACGCGTCAATCTTCACCTGTGCGGTTTGGCCCATTTGCAGTTGCCCAATGTCGGCGGGGGTCACCTTGCCCTCGATGATCAACTCGTCGCCGGTGGGCGCAATTTGCAAGAGCTCGTCGCCAGGGCGCAGCACACCACCCAAGGTGGTCACGCGCAAATACTTGACGATGCCAGCCATGGGCGCGGTGATGTCGGTGTGCGACAGCACGCTTTCACGCTCAGACAGCTTGTGTTCTTGGCTGGCCAGATCTTCTTCGGTGCGGGTCATGTCGGTGCGGGCTTCTTGCAAATACTTGTTGCGCACCGCCACCATCCGGCCTTCCACCTCGGACACCGCCCGCTTGGAGCGCAGCACATCCACCTCGCTCACATCGCCGCTTTTGAACAGCTTTTGATTCATGTCGAGTTCGCGTTGCGACAACACCAAGCTGTCGTTCAAGGTGTCCAACTCGGCCTTCATGCTGTTCAGGCGTTGTTGGAACAAACCCATTTGCGCCTGCACGATACCGGGGTAGGGGGCAAAGGCTTTGCCAAACTGCGGCACCGTGCCTTGCACCTCGGCTTGCAAGCGCAGCAAGGCGGCCCGCAAGGCCATGATGCGCGAACGCCCTTCATCAAAACCCGCCTGGGCGCGTTCTTTTTCCAGCGTGGCCAAAAGTTGCCCAGCTTTCACACTCTGACCTTCTTGCACATGCAGACCTGAAATGACGCCGCCATCGGCCACCTGAATCACTTGGGTGCGGGCGCTGGAAATCACTTGGCCGGTGGTGCGCACCGCGTGGTTGATTTCAAAGAAAGAAGCCCAAGCCACAAAGGCAGCAAAAGCCAAGATCAACCACCACAGCAAGGCGGATGAGGGTTTGCGGGCATCGTCTTCCCAATGGTTCAGGTTCATGCTTTGGCCCCTGGATTCGTGGGCGTGGGATTGTTCAAACGTGCCAACACCTCGTCGCGGGGCCCATCCAGCACCACCTGGTGTTGCGCCACCACAATGAGTCGGTTCACCAGCACCAGCAACTCGGGCTTGTGGGTCACCACCACCAAGGTGTGCTGCGGCTGCAAACTTTGGCGCAGGCTTTGCAACACCACGCCCTCGGTTTGTCGGTCCATCGAGGCCGTGGGTTCATCCAACAACCACACCGTGGGTTCACGCAAATACAAGCGCGTCAAATTCACCAACTGGCGTTGCCCTGCTGACAAGCCTTGGCCGCCTTCGGTGATCTCTTGCATCAAGCCTTTCGGGTGATCGTTGATGACGGTACGTTGCAAACCGGTTTTTTCAGCAGCGGCCAAGATGGCGTCGTCACCCGGGTCCAACAGCCCCAAGATCAGGTTGTCGCGCAAACTCCCTGCAAACAATCGCCCCTCTTGCTGCAAAAAGCCCACGTGCTCGGCCAGCACCGGTTTGCTGATGTGGGCAAGGTCCAGTTGGTCCAACAGCACCCGACCTTCTTGCGGTTTGTACATGCCCGAGAGCAAGCGCAGCAAGGTGGTTTTGCCCGCGCCAATGGGCCCCAAGATGCCCACTTTTTCGCCAGCTTGAATCTGTAATTGCGGGATGACCAGCGCCTTCACCGGGCCGCCATAGGAGACACTGATTTTCTCCAGCTTGTAGCCGCCTTGGATGGTTTCAGGAGTCAGCGGATGTTCCACACCATGGTGGTCGTCCTCGAGTTGCCAGATCCGGTCCAGCGCTTGCAACGAGGCTTTCACAGACGCCCATTGCACCAGTTGTGCGGGGATCATGGCCACGGGTTGCAAGACCCGACCCGACAAAATGGAACAGGCAATCAGGGCACCCACGCTCAGCTCGCCTCGGCTGATCATCAGCGCACCACTGGCCACCAGCAGCACATAGGCCACTTGCTGGAAGAAGGCGGTGAGGTGTTGGTTGCGTTCGGTGATGTCGCGCATTTGCAGTTCTTGGCTGCGGGCATCATCGTTGGTGTGCATCCAACGGCTGAGCATGCGCCAACCGCCTTGGCCCGACTTGATGGTTTCCGCGCCTTCTACGGTTTCCACCAACAAGCCGGTTTTCAGGTTGGCCGAGGCCACACTTTTGCGGGTCAACTCTTCAACCCGCTTGCGGTAAAAAAGCCCCACCGACACCGACACCACCAGGAAACCAAGGGGGATGAGCGCCAAGAAAGGGGTGCCAATGATGCCCAAGAGCAGCAAGAACAGAATGGCAAACGGCGCATCAATCATCAACTGCGAAGTGATCGTCGTGAGGAAACCGCGCACCGACTCGTGGCCACGAAGTTGCGACGCCAAGGTGCCCACACTGCGTGGCAGTTGGTCCAGCCGCAAGCTCAAGAAACGCAAATACACGGCCCGCGACAATCGCTGATCCACGTTGTCAATCAAGTGGGCGTACAAATGCGAGCGCAGGTGCTTGATGGTCAATTCAAACACGGCAGCCACCAACACCCCCAGCGTCAATACCATCAGGGTTTGGCTGGCGCCGGTGGGCACCACGCGGTCGTAGACCTGCATGCTGTAGAAGGACACGGCCAGCGTGATCAGGTTCAGCACCAAACCGGCCAAGGCGGCTTCAGCCAACACCCGCTTGTGGCTCAACAGTTCGCGCTTGACCAATTGATACACCGGGCTGTTGGACGATTCAAAAGGCACTGCCAAAGACAACTTGGCCATGGTGAGGCCTTGCAAATCGTGAAGTGCTTTTTCTTCAAAGCCGCCCTTGTCGGGGTTCAGCACTTCCACCACCCACGCTTGCTGGGCATTCAGGCCGCGCAGCACCAGCCATCCCATTTGGGCGTGGTGCGCCAACAAGGGCATGGCCGATGGGTCGGGTTGTCGCACCCACTTGGGTTGGGGCAGATGCATTCTGTGCGCCAGCTGCTTGAGCAAGGGCCGTGGCTCGGTGTGCAGCTGCGATGCAGATTCCACCGCCTCTTGCAAGGCGTTGCGGTCCAACGGTTGCATTTGCAACTGGGCGATGCGCATCAAGCACACATGAAGCGTGGGGGGCAAGGTGCTCATGGGGAGGTGGTTGCCATGGAAGACAAGCCTTGGGTCAGCAATTGAAGTCGCCATGCAGTCAGGAGTTCAGCGCCGCTGAGTTCAGCCATTTGCACCTCGGCGCTGGCGAGTTCTCGGGCAGCCGTCATCAAGTCGAGCCAAGACTTGCGCCCCGCATTGAATTGACGTCCAAACGACTCGAACACGGTGCGGGCAGAAACCAAGGCCCCGTCTAAAGCGCGGAGTCGCAGTGTGAATGATTGAGCTTGTGCCATCTCGGCCGCCACTTGCTCGCGCACCAAGCGCTCTTGTGATTCCACTTCAGCGGCTGCGGCAGTCAGTTGTTCCGAAGCCGCTTCCAGGTTGCTGAAGTTGGACAGGCCTGCCCCCAGCTTGCTGTTGAAACCGATGAACAGCCTGTTTTCGGGGCTGGCGTTTTTGTAGGCATAGTTGCCCCACTGCCGCTCGGCGCGGATGAACACATCGGGTTGCAAATCAGACTGACGTTCGCTGATGGTCAATTCGGCCAAACGGCGTTGCAACTGCGCACGTCGAACACCTGGATGGTTGGCCAAGGCTTGGTCGGTGAGGCTGGACAAGTCAGTGGGCCATGATGGTGCCTTGGTGCTGTGGGCTTGCAATGAGGCTTGGCTGAGCGTGCTTTGGCCGGTCAACTCCACCAACCGGTTCAAGGCTTGTTGGCGCAGCAGCTCCGCCACCGACTGCTCGGCAGCAGCAGCATCTGCGCGGCCTTGCACCAAGTTCAAGTCGCTGGCAGGTGACACGCCTTCCGCAATCCGGTTGCGGGCCTGCACCAGCAGCAGTTGATGGGTTTCAACGCTGCTTTGATAGGCCTTCACTTTCAAATCAGCAGTGGTCCAATCGGCATAGGCCTGCACCACCCGCAAGGCCAGTTGCAACTGGGTGTCCACGGTGTTGGCCTGGGCCAGGTCCAGGTTGACGCGGGCTTTGTCTTGGTTGCTGGTCAATCGCCCGCCGGTCCACAAAGGTTGCTGCAGACGCAAATAGGTCACTTGCGCATCACCTGCATAGCTCGGATCGTCTTTCGAAGCATTCACGCCTTCCACCGACAGCGAAGGTGTCGGGAAAAACTGCCACTTGGCGGCGTCCACCCCTTTGAGGGCGGCACGCTGCTGGGCCTGTTGGTTGCGCACACTGGGATGGCTGGCGGTGGCCGCTTCCAACAACTGCGGCAGGCTTTGCGACCAAACCGGGTTGCTGAGTAAAAGCGTCAAGCCAAGCAGTCGTCCAGAAAGCCTGAAAAAACGATTCATAGGGTGGGTTGTGAACGTCCTTCGATAGAACGTACATCAAACAAGCGATGCAACCCATTGTGAATTATTAAATTTGATATTGGGCCGCCAAACCCTGAGATAGGGGTAGAGATTGCCGCTATGTGACGGGTTGCCCGCCCTGGGGGTCAGCTCACCGAGTCGGCCGGTTGTTTGGTCAGCATGGCCAAGGTGTTGGCGATGGTTTTGCGCAAATCGCGGCGGTCGCAAATCAGGTCCAGGGCGCCTTTTTCCATCAGGAACTCGGCGCGTTGGAATCCTTCTGGCAAGGTGACGCGCACGGTGCTTTCAATCACGCGCGGACCGGCAAAACCAATGAGCGCTTTGGGCTCGGCGATCACCACATCGCCCATGAAGGCAAAGCCTGCGGACACGCCGCCCATGGTCGGGTCGGTCAAGACGCTGATATAAGGCAGGCCTTTTTGCGCCAATCGGGTGAGGGAAGCATTGGTTTTGGCCATTTGCATGAGCGACAACAAGCCCTCTTGCATGCGGGCACCACCGGTGGCGGTGAAGCAAATGAACGGCACTTTTTGCTCGATCGCGGTGTGCACGCCGCGCACAAAACGTTCGCCGACCACCGAGCCCATCGAGCCGCCCATGAAGTCGAATTCAAAGCAAGCGGCCACCACATTGATGTTGTGCACCGCGCCGCCCATCACCACCAAGGCGTCGGTCTCGCCGGTGTTTTCCAGGGCTTCTTTCAGGCGTTCGGGGTATTTGCGGCTGTCCTTGAATTTCAAGGGGTCCATCGGCAGGACTTCTTGGCCAATCTCGTAGCGGCCTTCCGGGTCCAAGAACGCATCCAAGCGGGCCCGCGCTGAAATGCGGTGGTGGTGGCTGCACTTGGGGCAAACGTTTTGGTTTTCCTGCAAATCGTTTTTATAAAGCACGGTTTCGCAACTGGGGCATTTCACCCAGACGCCTTCGGGCACGGTGCGGCGGTCCGCAGGGTCCGAGGGTTGGATCTTGGAAGGCAGCAGTTTTTCAAGCCAGCTCATGGGTTGTCTCCAGGAAAAGCAGAGGGGATTATGCGTCCAGCGCTTGGCGGATACCGCGCATGAAGTCGCGGGCGGCGGCAGGGGCTTCACCTTGGTTGGCGGCCTTGACGAGTTGAATCAATTTGCTGCCAATCACCACCGCGTCAGCCACTTTGCCAATGGTTTGGGCGGTGGCGGCGTCGCGGATGCCAAAGCCCACACCCACGGGAATGTGCACATGCTGCCGAATGCGCGGCAACATGGCTTCCACCTCGTCGGTGTTGAGTGCGCCCGAGCCGGTGACGCCCTTGAGTGACACGTAATACACATAGCCGCTGGCCACCGCAGCCACTTGCTGCATGCGCTGGTCGGTGCTGGTGGGGGCCAGCAAAAAAATCAGGTCCATCTGGTGCGCCTTCAAGGCAGCGGCAAAGTCCACGCATTCCTCGGGCGGATAGTCCACCACCAGCACACCGTCCACACCCGCAGTGGCAGCGTCTTTCACAAAGCCATGCTCGCCGTGCACCAGGTTGTAGCTCTCCACCGGGTTGGCATAGCCCATCAACACCACGGGGGTATGGGTGTCGGTGGCGCGAAACTGTCGCACCATGGCCAACACCTCGGTCATGCCCACATGGTGGCGCAGCGCCTCTTCACCGGCTTCTTGAATCACCGGGCCGTCGGCCATGGGGTCGCTGAACGGCACGCCCAGTTCGATGATGTCGGCACCCCCTTCCACCAGCGCTTGCATCAGCGCCAAGGTGTGGTTGGGGTGCGGAAAACCGGCCATCAAATACGGAATGAGGGCTTTGCGACCTTGGCTTTTCAGCGCGGCCATGACAGGGGTGATGCGGCTCATGCGTGTGCCCCTTTGAGCTGCGACAGTGAAATGGTGGTGTCGCCTTTGACCGATTGGCCTTGGCAGCTGGGGCGGCAGAAGAAGTCCGCGTTGCTGAGGTCGGCCACGGTGCCAATGTCTTTGTCGCCTCGGCCTGACAGGTTGACCAAAATCGACTGCGTGGGCTTCATGGTTTTGGCCAGCTTCATGGCGTGGGCCACCGCATGGCTGGACTCCAGCGCCGGGATGATGCCTTCGGTGCGGCACAAATAGTGAAAGGCTTCCAGCGCTTCTGTGTCGGTGATGCCAACATATTCCGCCCGGCCAATGTCTTTCAAAAACGCATGCTCGGGGCCAACGCCGGGGTAATCCAGGCCCGCACTCACCGAATGGGTTTCGGTGATTTGGCCGTTGGCGTCTTGCAGCACATAGGTGCGGTTGCCGTGCAACACCCCGGGCACGCCGCGTTGCAATGAGCACGAGTGTTTGTCGGTGTCCATGCCTTCACCAGCGGCTTCCACGCCAATCAATCGTGTGTTGTCAAATGGAATATAGGGATAAAAAATGCCCATGGCATTGGAGCCGCCGCCCACGCAAGCCAGCACCGCATCGGGTTGCAGGCCGTTGTGCATGTTGGGCATTTGGGCGATGCATTCTTCGCCAATCACGCTTTGGAAATCGCGCACCATCATCGGGTAGGGGTGTGGTCCAGCCACGGTGCCGATGATGTAGAAGGTGTTGTCCACGTTGGCCACCCAGTCGCGCATGGCCTCGTTCAAAGCGTCTTTCAGGGTGCGGCTGCCGCTGTTCACGGGCACAACGGTCGCGCCCAACAGCTTCATGCGGTAGACGTTGGGGCTTTGGCGCTTCACGTCTTCGCTGCCCATGTACACCACGCATTCCAAACCATAGCGGGCGCAGATGGTGGCGGTGGCAACACCGTGTTGACCCGCGCCGGTTTCGGCAATCACACGTGGCTTGCCCATGCGCTTGGCCAGCATCGCTTGGCCAATCGTGTTGTTGATCTTGTGGGCACCGGTGTGGTTCAAGTCTTCGCGCTTCAAATAAATTTGGGCGCCGCCCATTTCACGGCTCATGCGGGCTGCGTGGTAAATGGGCGAAGGGCGACCGACAAAGTGCGCAAGTTCGCTTTTGAACTCGGCGATGAACTCGGGGTCGTGCTGGTACTTGGCGTAGGCGGCTTTCAGCTCTTCAATCGCATGGGTCAGGGTTTCGCTGATAAAGCTGCCGCCGTATTTGCCAAAGTGGCCACTGAAATCGGGTTGTTGGTAGGTAGACATGGGGCTGATCCCTTGGGGGCTGGGGCTGCAGCTGCAGCCAAAAATCAAGAGGCAAGCGACGTGTTGCGCACGGCTGCCACGAAGGCGCGGATTTTGTCGTGGTCTTTGATGCCCTTGGCGCTTTCCACGCCCGAGCTCACATCAACCGCCAACGAGCGTCCGCGCGAATGCACGGCCCGGATGCCGTCGGCCACGTTTGCAGGTGTGAGTCCACCAGACAAAACGAGGTGAGCATTGACGTTTGTTGGAAGCTGTGACCAATTGAATGTGCTGCCACTGCCACCATACGCATCGACCAGGGTGTCGAGCAACAGGGCATCGGCTTGCGAGTAGTTGAGCGCGTAGTTTACGAGGTCAAAAGCCGCTGCGCCCTGCGGGGTTTCCTTGGGTATCCGGGCGGCTCGCAACCAGCGCCGCCCCAGCTTTTGGGCCACTTTTTGGCAAAAATCGGGGGTTTCATCGCCATGAAACTGCAGCCAAGCGCCGGGCACCAGGGCGGCTGCATGGGTGAGTTCAGCCTCCGTGGCGTTCACAAACAGCAGGACCGGCGTCACAAAGGCGGGCAACATTTTGGCCAGTTCGGCGGCGTGTTCCGCCGTCACATGGCGGGGGCTGGGGGCATACAGCACAAAGCCCACCGCGTTGGCACCTGCCTGCACAGCGGCTGCAACGTCTTGGGCGCGGGTCAGGCCGCAAATTTTGATGGGGATCTGGGTCATGGTGATTGGCCGGGTAGCCAATCATAAGAGGGCGTGAAGGCGGGGATGGCCCACTTGGGGTCGTAGACCGGGCCTGCGAAATACAAGCCATCGGGTGAAAAAGTAGGTGCGGCCGCTTTGCGATCCCGCGCTTGCAGCACGTCCAGCATCCAGTCTGGCTCTTGCAGACCTTGGCCAATGGCCACAAAACAGCCCATCAGGTTGCGGATCATGTGGTGCAAAAACGCGTTGGCTTCAAAGTCAAAGCGCCAATAAGCGCTGCCGTCTTGGCGGCCCACGCGTTGAATGTCAATGCGCAAGATGTTTTTCACAGGGCTCAAGGCCTGGCAACTGGAGGCGCGAAACGAGGTGAAATCATGCTCGCCCACCAGATGCAAGGCGGCAGCTTGCAGCGGGGCCAGTTGCATGGGCCGGTAGACCCAACCGACACGACCTGCTTCGAGGCTGGGGCGCACCGGCGACGCCAGCACCAAGTAGGTGTAGCGGCGGGACAAGGCGCTGCCCCTGGCGTGGAAATCTGTGGGGACTTCATGCGCCCATTGCACCGCAATGTCGTGGGGCAAGTAAGCGTTGGTGCCGCGCACCCAGGAATTCAAATCGCGTTCGACGGTGGTGTCGAAATGCACCACTTGGCGCAGGCCATGCACGCCTGAATCGGTGCGGCCGGCGCACAAGGTGCCGATCTTGTGACCGGCAAATTCGAGGAGGGCTTTTTCGAGGTGGTCTTGAACCGTCAGACCCGAGGCTTGGCTTTGCCAACCTTCGTAGGCGCAGCCCAAATAGCTCAGGCCCAGCGCCAAACGCATGCCGCTCAAGCCCGTTCGGTCAGCCAGCGCATGGCACGGTCGCGGGTTTCACCGTGGGTTTGATCGGCCACTTCTTGCGCCAAGGCACGGCCAGTTTGTTTTTGGCCCAATTTCCAAAGTTCATCAGCCAATTCCAAGCGCACTTTGAACGGATCTTCGCCCATGTGTGCGTTGTCATGCATGGCCATGTGCGGTGCGCGACTGGCGGCGCTGGTGGGTTGAATCACTTGAAAAGGCGCTGCGTTGCTGTGGCTTGGCGAAGCCGTTGGGGAGGGTGCTGCAGTAGGCGCGGCTGGTGGCAAATTGCCATGCGCAGGGTGCTGAGGCAAGTCCAAATCAAAGTCCAAGTTCAAACCAGCATGGCCTTGGGCGCTTGGCTCCTGCATGAAGTCCATTTCATTGGCTTCATCTTCTTGGCGTGCTTTTGCAGATGACCGGCGTTCACGCATCAAGGAGAAAGCCACCAACGCAGCGGCCAACAGGGCCAAGGCCCCAATCAGCTCGAAAGCATGACGCTTGACCCACACCATGGCGGCTTGATATTGGGCTTCAAAGCCACTGAAATCAGGGCCCGTGCCTTCTTCTGCATTGGTTGCAGCTTTTGAAATGGCTTCGAGTTCGCTGGCATTTTTAGCCAACTCTTCATTGCGCTTGGCGGTCTGCTCAGCTTCGAGTTGTTTGCTGGCCTGATCAGTATCCGTCGTTCCGGGTTTGCTGAGTGTCAACTGATCGCTGGGAGCAGGGCTGTTGGAATTGACTTGGGCGGTGACATTGCCGCTGGCTTCACGTTGGTTGGAGTCCGCCAATTTGGTGCCAGGAGCGGCACTGGCCAATTGCGCGCGGTAGGCGTCGAAATCTTGGGCTTGCAAGCGGATGCTTTGACGCGCTTCTTGACGATCAACTTGGCTGGCTTCCTCGGGGCTGGGCAAGGTGACCAACACGCCAGCTTTCAGGCGGTTGACGTTGTTGTCGACAAAAGCTTTGGGGTTGTTGCGCAACATGGTGACCAGCAATTGGTCCAGCGACACATTGTCGGTGTCTGTGGCCAAAATCAAGCCACTGGCGGTGTCGCCGCGCTGCACCTCAATGCTTTTACCCGCTTCGGGCAAAGCCGTGGCAGCTTCGCTGCGTTTGGCCACTGGCGCAGGGTCTTTGGGCAGCGGGGCAGGCCGTGGTGCATTGATTGCTGGTGCTGGCGCAGGTTCAGCGGCCACCAAGCCTTTGGGTGTGTTGTTCAGTGTGCCACTCAGCGGGAAGCCAATATTGCGAAAAGACCGACCGGTGGCCCAACGGAACTCGAGCAGCACATCCACATAAGGCGAGACCAGCGGCTCTGTGCCCAACATCTGCAACACATACACATCGTCGCTGCGTTTGCTCAAGGTGAGAGTGATATTGTCTAAACCTGCAACACGATTGATTTTGGCGGTTTGGTAAACCGTTTCATCGGCCAAGACGGCTTGAAAGTCTTGGGCTTCTTGCGCATTCAAATCACTGATTTGCACCTCAAGCTTGAGTGGCTGGCCCAACTGAGATTGCAGAACGGGTTGACCCAGTTGCAAAGCCTGGGCTTGTGAACTCATCAAGACTGATAAAGCCACCACAATGCCGCGCAAAGAAGATGTTGGAGTGTTCAAGTGAAGCATAAAGAATGATTCTCGTGCTATTTATGAAGCCTTCATCATAATCTACTTTAACTTCGGGAGCCAAGAGGTTCCCGATGTTTTTTACGAATCCAACAAAATTTGCAACATTCTGCGCAAAGGTTCAGCCGCACCCCACAAAAGCTGATCGCCAATCGTGAAAGCGCCCAGGTACTCGGGTCCGAAATTCAGCTTGCGCAAACGTCCCACGGGAATGGTCATGCTGCCTGTGACCGCCACGGGCGTCAGGTGCTGCATGGTGTCTTCACGGTTGTTGGCAACCACTTTCACCCACTCGTTGTCGGCGGCAATCATGGCTTTAATATCAGCCAATGGCACGTTTTTCTTGAGTTTGAAGGTCAGCGCTTGGCTGTGACAGCGCATGGCACCCACGCGGACACAAAAACCATCAACCGGCACGGCAGGCGTGTTGAATCCGGCACCTTGACCCAAAATTTTGTTGGTTTCAGCCATGCCTTTCCATTCTTCGCGGCTCATGCCCCAGAACTCGTCACCGGCATGTTTGCCCGCGCCCAGGTCTTTGTCGATCCAAGGAATGAGCGAGCCGCCCAAGGGAACGCCAAAGTTGGCGGTTTCTGTGGCGGAAAGCGCACGTTGCTTGGCAATGACTTTGCGGTCGATTTCCAAAATAGCGCTTTTCGGGTCGTCCAACAAGGATTTCACTTCGCCATAGATCGTGCCAAATTGAGTGATGAGCTCACGCATGTGGGCCGCACCACCGCCTGAAGCGGCTTGGTAGGTTTGAGTGCTCATCCACTCCACCAAACCGGCTTTGTACAAAGCGCCCACGCCCATCAACATGCAACTGACGGTGCAATTGCCACCCACCCAGTTGTTGCCGCCGTGTGCCAAGGCGTTTTTGATGACCGGCATGTTGACCGGGTCCAAGATGATGACGGCGTCGTCTTTCATGCGCAGGGTGGAGGCGGCGTCAATCCAGTGGCCGTTCCAACCTGCAGCGCGCAATTTTGGAAACACCTCGGCGGTGTAGTCGCCACCTTGGCAAGTGAGGATGATGTCGCAGGCCTTCAGTGCGTCGATGTTGTGGGCGTCCAGCAGCTTGGTTTCATTTTTGGCCATGGCAGGCGCTGCGCCACCCGTGTTGGATGTGGTGAAGAAGACGGGTTCAATGCGAGCAAAATCGTTTTCGGTTTGCATGCGGTCCATCAGGACCGAACCGACCATGCCTCGCCAACCGACGAGACCGACGCGGTTTCCAATTTTTTTCATTTTTCTGCCCTTTCAATCAAAGTGTTTTTGACCCCCAGCTCGTCTGGCCGGGGAGGGCACGACGAACCAGAGCTGTTCAGCCCTTGGTGGTGGTCGTTGTGATGGAGACGGTGCGCACCTTCACACCCAGCGAGGCGCTGGTGGAGGCTGTCATCAAAAAGGATGCGGTGCATTTCATGGGTAGCTATTCTAGCCGCTAGAAAACGGCGCTATGCAAGCCAGTTTTCGACGACCAAGTCAGGCAGGCGTTTGAACGCCAAATCTGCAGACACCAATGTGGCCTTCATCGATAGCGCATGGGCGGCAATCAACAAGTCGTTCGGGCCCATGGGTTGGCCTTGTTGCTCAAGTGAAAACCGAAGCTTGGCGTAGAACGCCGATACCTCAGGTGTGAGCGGGCATATCTCGAGAGACGCCATGGCAGCCTCGAAACGCAAAGACCACTGCGGGTTGCTGCGTCGTTGCAAACCAAACCGCAACTCGCAATCGACCACCACGCTGGTGCACAGTTGCACGCTCGCGCCTTGTGTGGCGAATTGAAACACGCGTTGAGCGGCCACGCCTTGCGGGTAGCGCATCATGTGCGAAATGATGTTGGTGTCGAGCAAGTAGGTGGTGGCAGCGCTCATGCGGGGTCGTCGAAACGAACGTCATCGAGGGGCAGCAAACCGGCGTCCACATCGGGAAAATCGTCTGTCAGCGGTGTCCAGTTGGCCATGGTTTGCAAGGCTTGCGCCAAAGCTGCTGGGCTGCCCCGTTCGGGCTCGGTGATGATGGCTTCCAGCACCAGCTTGTTGCCATCCCGGTAGAGCAGGGCTTCTTTGCCGGGTAGCTCAAATTCTTTGGGGATGCGAATGGCTTGGTTGGCGCCGTTGCGAAACAAACTGACTTGCCGAGGCTTGCCAATGATGTAGCTGGCGCTGATGTCTTGGGCTTTGTTCACAGGGCCTCCTGGGAAGCTAAGAGGGGGTTAGTTTAACATATGCTTTACATATGCCGAAAGGCGGATGCTCTATTTTTTTGAACACATAATAGCTGTATGAGAATAAATTACAAATTCTTTAAAACTATATATGGCTGCTTGCTTGCCAGCTGTTTGCTGCCTGCACTTGCCGTGGCACCCCCTCGGTATTTGGCGGTCAAAGATTTCAAAAGCTGCTTGGCACAACAAGACCAAGGCAGTTTCAGCGTCTGGTGTGTGCCCGCCCACAAGCCCAAGGCCTGCCCCAAAGCCAGCTGGAAACAGCTGAAAGCTTTGCAAAAGAAGGGGGAGATGGGGGCATGTCACCCCCCCCACACTCAGCACCAGCAACAACCGCGGTACCCCAGGCTCACTGAAAAATAGGGTTCAGCCGGGCCAGCACTTCATCCATCAGATCTACCGGCAGGGTGTCCACCTTGCGGGCGTGTCGTGTGGTCAAGTCCAGCACACGGGGTTGGTCACAGCGCACGACGCCAGTGGTTTTGATGCCGTTCAGGGTCACGGCAAAACCTATGCGGCGTGCAAAGTCACCGCCATTGGTGATGGGACAGACCACGGGCAATTGAGTCGCCATATTGAAGGCCGTAGCAGATACCACCAAAACTGGCCGACTACCGCGTTGTTCTCGGCCTTCGGTAGGGTCGAGTGAGACCATATAAATATCGCCGCGCTTCACAGCAATTCACGACCAATTGCAGGTGAATCCAGCCACTCTCGGTCGGGTGGCGCAGGTGCTACTGCATCTTCAGCCGGTGCCAACAGTTCTTTCAAGCTATAGCGCGGCTTGACTTGGGGTTGAACCACCAAATGCCCATCGGACACCGATAAACCGACCGCTGCACCTGCTTGGAGGTTCAATTGCTCAAGAACGGCTGGCGGTACGGCCAGCATGACTGAGCCGCCGACTTTGCGTAGATTGGTGGTGAGCATGTCATTTCTCCTTCATCACTATGTTATCTATAAATATAATATTTAGAAAGGCCATTCAAAAAAATTAGCATTATCCGAAAAATATTATACTTATTTATTCATTAAATTTTTCGATACATTAAAAATGAACATAAATTATGATCTGAACATGAACCAAAAAGCAGTAGCTACTGGAAGTGTAAAAAGTATGGTTTATGAAGACCCTGAAAAATTCATTGATGATTTCAACAATTTGACATACGAAATAATTAAAAACCCACATTCAGGGGTGTTTATTTACCGAGGGGGTCTAGGCAGCGACAAATTGATACCCAGCATAGACAGACCAAATGACAAAGAAAAAATCCTGTCATTTGGCGGCAAATTTGGCTGGCAAACTTCTCCAATACTTGATGCTTATACAAAAGCCTCTTGTCTATTCGGGGCGATCGGGAGTTTTTATAGAAGAGCCATCAATTTAGGATACGAGCTGCCGCAAATTGACAGGAAATTACATGATGAGTTGATGAACCCGTCATATGTAAAGAGTAGTTACTGGCCAACTCAAGATTTATTTCAAGACCCCAGAAATTGGCAGTTAATCGCAATGGCTCAACACCACGGTGTTCCGACGCCATTGCTGGACTGGACCTCTGATGCATATATTGCCATGTACTTTGCAGCAACCAGGGGCGTCAAGCAATTAGTCAAAACTGAATCTTTCGACGCGTTGGCAGATCAGCAGATCGTCGTTTGGGCTACGTTTCAAGAATTTTTTCACTATTCTGTAATCGACCCGTTGACTCCACAATCAACATCAATAGACCCGACACCTGTTCCATTGGCTGATTTTTATCCTTACCGAATCCATTTAGTCGATCCACCGCGCCACTACAACCCAAATTTGACTGCGCAGCGAGGCAAGTTCACTTTAGTGCAAAAAATGACGCAAGGCAAAGACACATCTGAATTTAATCATGATGACGTCTTCGGATTGCCAGACTTAGAAACCGTGTGGTCAGAAATGGTTAAGACCCCTCAAGTCGTGGCTGCGCATTGGCATAGTGCAGTTTTATATAAATTCAGTTTGCCAGTCAAAAAAGCAACGACTTTACTCAAGATATTAAAAATCAAAGGTTTCGACGCTGCTGGTATTTTTCCGGGCTTGGATGGATGCGTCAAAGCCATTGAAGAAGGTATTCAAATTCAAAAAGCGGAAAAACTTCTGGGAGCAAGTGCAGCTTAAACCAGCGCCTTGACCACCGCATCACCCATTTGCGACGTGCCCACCTTGGTGGTGCCTTCGCTGTAGATGTCGCCGGTGCGCAGGCCTTGGGCCAGCACTTTTTTCACGGCGTCTTCAATGCGCACTGCCGCGGCTTCTTGACCAAGGCTAAAGCGCAGCATCATGGCCGCAGACAAGATGGTGGCCAGCGGATTGGCCACGCCTTTGCCAGCGATGTCAGGGGCGCTGCCGTGGCTGGGTTCGTACAAACCTTGGCTGCTTGAATTGAGCGAGGCCGAGGGCAACATGCCAATCGAGCCGGTCAGCATGGAGGCTTCGTCGGAGAGGATGTCGCCAAACATATTGCCGGTCACCACCACGTCAAAGCGCTTGGGTTCTTTCACCAATTGCATGGCGGCGTTGTCCACGTACATGTGGTCCAGGGCCACATCGGTGTAGTCTTTGTGCACCTCGGTGACGATGTCTTTCCAGAACTGGAAGGTCTCCAACACATTGGCTTTGTCCACACTGGTCACGCGCTTGCTGCGCTTGCGGGCGGCTTCGAACGCCACGCGGGCAATGCGTTCCACCTCGGGGCGGCTGTAACGCATGGTGTCAAAAGCTTCCTCGGCACCGGCGAAGGCACCGTCAGGGGAGACACGGCGGCCACGCGGTTGGCCAAAATAAATATCACCCGTCAGCTCGCGGATGATGAGGATGTCCAAACCGGCCACCAACTCGGGTTTCAAGCTGGACGCGTTCACCAATTCTTTGTAGCAGATGGCGGGGCGGAAGTTGGCAAACAGGCCGAGGTTTTTGCGCAAACCCAAAATGGCTTGTTCGGGTCGCAATGGGCGGTCGAGGGTGTCGTATTTCCAGTCGCCAACAGCGCCAAACAAAATCGCATCGGCTTCTTTGGCCAGCTTCAAGGTGCTCTCGGGCAGGGGATGGCCATGGGCGTCGTAAGCCGCGCCACCCACCAAGGCCGTTTCCATCTCAAATTTCAGGTCCAGCGCATGCAAAACCTTGATGGCCTCTGCAACGATTTCGGTGCCAATGCCATCTCCGGGCAGAACTGCGATTTTCATAGGTGTTGTCTCAAAGGGTCTTCATGGTGTGGGCCAACCAAGGTTTGGTGGCCAAGCGCTGGGCTTCAAAGGCTTTGATTTTGTCGGACTGGCGCAGGGTCAGGCCGATGTCGTCAAAGCCATTGAGCAGGCAGTATTTGCGAAAGGCTTGCACTTCAAAAGAAATCTCCTCGCCTTGGGGACGCAGGATGACTTGGCGCTCCAGGTCGATGGTCAATTCATAGCCGGGGAAGGCCAGCACGTCGTTGAACAACTGGTTCACGGTGGACTCGGGCAAGGCGATGGGCAGCAAGCCGTTTTTGAAGCAGTTGTTGAAAAAGATGTCGGCAAAGCTGGGGGCGATGACACAGCGAAAACCGTATTGATCGATGGCCCACGGTGCATGTTCACGAGATGAACCGCAACCAAAGTTTTTGCGGGCCAACAGCACCGACGCGCCTTGGTAGCGCGGTTGGTTCAGTACAAAGTCAGGGTTTGGTTTGCGGCTGGCCGGGTCTTGGCCGGGTTCGCCATGGTCGAGGTAGCGCCATTCATCAAACAAGTTGGGGCCAAAACCGGTTTTGCGGATGGATTTGAGGAATTGCTTGGGGATGATGGCGTCGGTGTCGACGTTTTCGCGGTCCATCGGGGCCACGATGCCTTTGTGGAGGGTGAATTTTTGCATCTGGGACTCCTCAGGCGAACTTGCGCACGTCGACAAAATGGCCGTGAATGGCAGCGGCGGCGGCCATGGCGGGGCTGACCAAATGGGTGCGCCCGCCATTGCCTTGACGGCCTTCAAAATTGCGGTTGCTGGTGGAGGCGCAGCGTTCGCCGGGCTCCAAGCGGTCGGCGTTCATGGCCAAGCACATCGAGCAACCAGGTTCGCGCCACTCAAAGCCTGCAGCTTTGAAAATCTCGTGCAAACCTTCTTGCTCGGCTTGCGCTTTGACCAAACCCGAGCCGGGCACAACCATGGCCAGCTTGATGTTCTTGGCCACTTTTTGACCGAGTTTTTTAACCACAGCAGCCGCTTCGCGCATGTCCTCAATCCGGCTGTTGGTGCACGAACCAATGAACACCTTGTCGACAAACAAGTCGTTCAAGGCCTTGCCGGGTTCGAGCGCCATGTAGGTCAGGGCGCGTTCAATCGCACCACGTTTGTTCGGGTCTTTTTCTTTGTCGGGGTCGGGCACGATGCCATTGATGTCCAACACCATCTCGGGCGAGGTGCCCCAGGTGACTTGCGGCAAGATGGCCTCGGCTTGGAGCTCGACCACGGCGTCAAACTTGGCGTCCGCGTCGGATTGCAGCGTTTTCCAATAGGCCACCGCTTGGTCCCATTCCGCACCACCGACAAACTGACCGGTTTTGGCATCGGTGCCGGGTGACAGGGGACGCCCTTTCACATACTCGATGGTTTTCTCGTCCACCGCCACCAGGCCAGCGCGAGCGCCGCCTTCGATGGCCATGTTGCACAAGGTCATGCGGCCTTCCATGCTCAAACCGCGAATGGCCGAGCCTGCAAACTCGATGGTGTAGCCGGTGCCGCCGGCCGTTCCGATTTTGCCGATGATGGCCAGCACCACGTCTTTGCCAGTGACGCCTTTGGCCAAGGTGCCTTCCACCTTGATGAGCATGTTCTTGGCTTTTTTCGCCAACAAGGTTTGCGTGGCCATCACGTGCTCAACCTCGGAGGTGCCAATGCCATGGGCCAGCGCACCAAACGCGCCGTGGGTGGACGTGTGGCTGTCGCCGCACACCACGGTCATGCCGGGCAGGGTGGCGCCGTTTTCCGGGCCAATCACATGCACGATGCCTTGTCGTTTGGACAAAAACGGAAAGAACGCGGCCGAACCGAACTCTTTCATGTTGGCGTCGAGGGTGGTGATTTGTTCTTTGCTGATCGGGTCAGTGATGCCGTCGTAGCCCAACTCCCAACCGGTGGTGGGCGTGTTGTGGTCGGCGGTGGCCACAATCGAGCTGACCCGCCAGACCTTGCGCCCGGCTTGGCGAATGCCCTCAAACGCTTGGGGGCTGGTGACTTCGTGCACCAAGTGGCGGTCGATGTAGAGGATGGCGGTGCCATCTTCTTCGGTATGGACGACGTGTTCGTCCCAAATCTTGTCGTAAAGCGTGCGTCCCATGAGGGGTCCTGGTCGGTCTGACGAGTTTGTCAGCGGGCTATTTTAGGTTTGCCAGATACTGCTTGAATTCTTCAGCGGTTTCGGGGTGGCGCAAGGCCAATTCCACCGTGGCTTTCAAAAAACCAATCTTGCTGCCGCAGTCGTAGCGCACGCCTTCGTAGGCGCAGGCATAAACGGCTTCAAGCTTCAAAAGACTTTGAATCGCGTCGGTCAGTTGGTATTCACCGCCAGCACCGGGTTGCAGTTGGTCGATGTGTTTGAAGATGGACGGCGTGAACACATAGCGGCCCACCACGCCCAGGTTGGACGGGGCTTTGTCAGGCGTGGGTTTTTCCACGATTTGCGACATCTTGGTCAGGCGATCGCCCGCTGGGGTGCCTGCCACCACACCGTAAGAACGGCTTTGCTCGGGCGCGATGGTTTCCACCGCCACCACCGAGCTGCGGTAGTGCTCGTACAAGCCCACCAATTGTTTCAAGACACCGGGTTGGTGGTCCAGCAAGTCGTCAGCCAGCACCACGGCAAACGGCTCGTTGCCCACCAAAGACGCCGCGCAATTGACCGCATGACCCAAGCCCAGGGCTTCAGGTTGGCGGACATACACACAGTTCACATGGGCGGGTTTGATATTGCGCACCAGCTTCAACAACTCGGTTTTTTGTTTGGCCTCAAGTTCGTGTTCGAGCTCGAAGGATTTGTCGAAATGGTCTTCGATGCTGCGTTTGCTGCGACCGGTGACAAAAATCATCTCGGTGATGCCCGCCTCGATGGCTTCTTCCACCGCGTATTGAATGAGCGGCTTGTCCACGATGCACAGCATCTCCTTGGGGCTGGCTTTGGTGGCCGGCAAAAACCGGGTCCCTAAACCAGCGACAGGAAAAACAGCTTTGCGAACGATGGCCATGGCGATCAGCGTTTGTTCAGGGGGGGCACGTCGCGCTTGACCGAGCCGGTGAACAACTGACGTGGGCGACCGATTTTGTACTCGGGGTCGCTGATCATTTCGTTCAACTGCGCAATCCAACCGACGGTTCGGGCCAAGGCAAAAATACCGGTGAACAGGTTCACAGGAATGCCGATGGCGCGTTGCACGATGCCAGAGTAGAAGTCCACATTGGGGTAGAGCTTGCGTGACACGAAGTACTCGTCTTCCAATGCGATTTTTTCCAGCGCTTTGGCCAGCTTGAACAAGGGGTCGTTTTCCAAGCCCAGTTCTTTCAACACCTCGTCGCAGGTTTCTTGCATCAGCTTGGCGCGGGGGTCGTAGTTTTTGTAAACACGGTGGCCAAAGCCCATCAGCTTGACGCCCGAGTTTTTGTCTTTGACTTGCTCCATGAATTCACCGACTTTTGCAATGCCGCCATTGGCTTGAATCTCTTCCAGCATGTTCAGGCAAGCTTCGTTGGCGCCGCCGTGAGCCGGGCCCCACAAACACGCCACACCAGCGGCGATGGCGGCAAACGGGTTGGTGCCGGAGGAACCACACAAGCGCACGGTGGAGGTGGACGCGTTTTGTTCGTGGTCGGCATGCAAAGTGAAGATGCGGTCCATGGCGCGCTCGAGCACTGGGTTGACCACATAAGGCTCGCAAGGCGTGCCAAACATCATGCGCAAGAAATTGCCCGCATAAGACAAGTCGTTCTGAGGATAAAGGAAAGGTTGACCGACGCCGTATTTGTAGGCCATGGCCACCAAGGTGGGCATCTTGGCGATCAAGCGAATGGCCGCCACTTCGCGGTGTTCAGGGTTGTTGATGTCGGTGCTGTCGTGATAGAAGGCCGACAAAGCGCCGACCAAGCCGGTCAGCACGGCCATGGGGTGGGCATCACGACGGAAACCGCGCAAGAAAAATTGCATTTGCTCGTGCACCATGGTGTGGTGCGTCACCGTTGTTGTGAATTCTTTTTTGCGTTGCGCATTGGGCAGCTCTCCGTACAACAGCAAGTGGCAGGTTTCCAAATAGTTGCAGTTGGTGGCGAGTTGTTCGATGGGGTAGCCACGGTAGAGCAATTCGCCTTTGTCGCCATCAATGAAAGTGATGGCCGATTGGCAAGAGGCGGTTGACAAGAAACCAGGGTCGTATGTGAACATGCCAGATTGACCATACAACTTGCGGATGTCAATCACGTCCGGGCCAATATTGCCTTGATAGACAGGCATGTCGATAGCTTCTTTGCCGTTGCTGAACTGAAGGGTGGCTTTGTAATCGGCGAGTTTCATGGTCATTTCCTGTGTCAAACAATTTCAAAAAAACAAATTCTCATCAAGTTCTCAATAAGGGCAGCAGCGCTTGCACTTCGGGCAAAGCCAACACCGACTGCACCACCTGGGCTTCGGGGTCCGAAACCGCCAGCGGCTTGGCAGGGCGGTTCAGCAAGGTGTCCAGCAAATCGTTGTCAGCCAAATCCATCAGTGCATACATGCCACGTGCCATTGCCACGGTCATCCCATCAGCGTGTTGGTTGAAAAACCGCTCGATGAACAAATCGTTTTCCAGCAAACCACGGCGGCTGCGCCAGCGCAATTTGCTAAGCGCTGCCGCAGACAGAGGTTCGTCGGCGGGCAGCGCATCGAGTTCTTCATCGACCATCAAACAGCGCGGCTGATCATCAATTCTTTGATCTTGCCAATCGCCTTCGTCGGGTTCAAACCTTTGGGGCAGACATCGACGCAATTCATGATGGTGTGGCAGCGAAACAAACGGTAGGGGTCTTCCAAGTTGTCCAAGCGTTCGGCGGTGCCGTGGTCGCGGCTGTCCGCGATGAAGCGGTAGGCCTGTAACAAGCCCGCGGGACCGACAAACTTGTCGGGGTTCCACCAAAACGAAGGGCAGCTGGTCGAGCAGCTGGCGCACAAAATACATTCGTACAAACCGTCGAGTTCTTCGCGCTCAGCGGGCGACTGCAGACGCTCTTTTTCAGGCGGCAGACTGTCGTTCATCAAATAAGGCTTGATGGAGTGGTATTGGTTGAAGAACTGCGTCATGTCCACAATCAGGTCGCGCACCACTGGCAAGCCAGGCAGCGGCTTCAAGGTGATGACGCCTGGCAAGGTCAGCATGTTGGTCAAACAAGCCAAACCGTTTTTGCCATTGATGTTCATCGCGTCTGAACCACACACGCCTTCGCGGCAAGAGCGGCGGAATGACAAGCTGGGGTCTTGCGCCTTGAGCTTCATCAGGGCGTCTAGCAACATGCGCTCGTGACCGTCGAGTTCCACCTCGATGGTCTGCATATACGGCTTCGCGTCTTTTTCCGGGTCGTAGCGGTAGATGTTGAAAGTGCGTTTCATTAGAAGGTCCTGACTTTGGGTGGGATGCTGTCGGTGGTCAGTGGTTGCAGTTTGACCGGCTTGTAACTCATGCTGTTGCTGGCGCTGTGCCACAAGCTGTGCTTGAGCCACTGTTCGTCGTTGCGGCCGTTAGGGTGTTCGGGCGTATCGGCATAGTCATCCACCGTGTGGGCGCCGCGGCTTTCGTGGCGTGCCGCAGCAGACACCATGGTGGCTTGGGCGCATTCAATCAAATTTTCAACTTCCAGCGCTTCAATGCGGGCGGTGTTGAAAATCTTGCTCTTGTCTTTCAAACCGATGTGCTTGACGCGCTCGCGCAGTTCGGCGATTTGCTGCACACCTTCGTCCATGCTGGCTTGGGTGCGGAACACGCCAGCGTGTTTTTGCATGCTGGTGCGCAAGTCGTTGGCCACGTCTTGGGCGTATTCGCCGCTGGTGGTGTTGTTCAAGCGGGCCAAGCGGTCCAAGGTGCGATCGGCGGCGTCAGCGGGCAGTGGTTTGTGGTTTTTGTTTTTCTCGTGGAAGTCGACGATGTGGTTGCCAGCGGCTTTGCCAAACACCAGCAAGTCCAGCAGCGAATTCGTACCCAAGCGATTAGCACCATGCACTGACACGCACGAACATTCGCCCACGGCGTACAAACCATTGACCACCGCGTTGTGGTCGGTGGCGGTTTGCGTCACCACCTGGCCGTTGATGTTGGTGGGAATACCGCCCATTTGGTAGTGGATGGTGGGCACCACGGGGATGGGCTCTTTGGTGATGTCGACGTTGGCAAAGTTGTGGCCAATCTCGAACACCGAGGGCAGGCGCTTCATGATGGTTTCCACACCCAGGTGGTCCAACTTCAAATGCACATAGTCCTTGTTGGGGCCGCAGCCTCGGCCTTCCTTGATTTCCTGGTCCATGCAGCGGGACACAAAGTCACGTGGCGCCAGGTCTTTCAAGGTGGGCGCATAACGCTCCATGAAACGTTCGCCCAGGCTGTTCAAAAGAATCGCGCCTTCGCCACGGCAACCTTCGGTCAGCAACACGCCAGCACCGGCCACGCCCGTGGGGTGGAATTGCCAAAATTCCATGTCTTCCAGGGGGATACCAGCGCGAGCGGCCATGCCCAAACCATCACCGGTGTTGATGAAGGCATTGGTCGACGCCGCAAAAATACGGCCAGCGCCACCGGTGGCCATCAACACAGTCTTGGCTTCCAAGATGTGCAGGTCGCCGGTTTCCATTTCCAAAGCGGTCACGCCCACCACATCGCCTTCAGCGTCGCGGATCAGGTCTTGCGCCATCCATTCGACGAAGAAATTCGTGTTGGCTTTCAAGTTTTGCTGATACAGGGTGTGCAACATCGAGTGGCCTGTGCGGTCGGCCGATGCGCAAGCGCGTTGCACGGATTTTTCGCCGTAGTTCGAGGTGTGGCCACCGAAGGGGCGCTGGTAAATGGTGCCATCGGGGTTGCGGTCGAAGGGCATGCCCATGTGTTCCAACTCGTAAACCACTTTCGGGGCTTCGCGGCACATGTATTCGATGGCGTCTTGGTCGCCCAGCCAGTCCGAGCCTTTGACGGTGTCGTAGAAATGGAAGTGCCAGTTGTCTTCTGACATGTTGCCCAGGGAAGCGCCGATGCCGCCTTGGGCCGCCACGGTGTGAGAGCGGGTCGGGAACACTTTGGAGAGCACCGCCACGTTCAGGCCAGCGCGAGAAAGCTGCAGCGAGGCACGCATGCCAGAGCCACCAGCTCCAACAATGACCACATCAAAACGGCGGCGGGGAAGGGTGGAACGTGTCATCTGTCAAAGTCTCCAAAGAACCTGAACCGCCCAGCCCAAACAAGAGAGCAACCAGACGATGGTGAAAAGGTGCAACGCCAAGCGCAAACCGACGGGCTTGATGTAGTCCATCCAGATGTCGCGCATGCCGACCCAGACGTGGTAGGACAGGGCCAAGAAGATGGAAAACGTGAGGGCTTTCATCCACTGTGGGCTGAAGATACCGGCCCATTGGTCATAGCCGATCTCTCCACGCGAAAAAATCACTTGCACCAACACCAGCGCGGTGAACAAGGCCATGAGCGCGGCGGTGAGGCGTTGCGCCATCCAGTCGCGCAAACCGTAGTGCGCACCCACCACCAAACGTTTGGAACCTATTTTGTCTGTCATTTTTCAGCTCCTTGAATCAGTAGAGGCCAAACAACTTGGCACCCAACAGCACGGTCAGACCGATGCTTGTCGCCAAGGTGAAGATGGCACTGGAGCGGCCAAACTCTTTGCTGACCGAGTGGGTGGCGTCCATGTACAAATGGCGCAAACCGGCGATCAGGTGGTGCAAATAGGCCCAAATCAGTGCCAAAGTGACCAAACTGATGAACCAGCTGGGGTACCAGCCGATGCCGCCGTTGTAAGCAGCTTTGAATTTGGCAAATGAATATTCCGACGAGACGGATTTATCGAACAACCAGATGATGAAGGGCAGCAACAAAAACATCAGGGCACCGCTGACACGGTGCAGGATGGACACCCAACCGGCAGGGGGTAGGCGGTAGGTGGGCAGGTCGTTGAAGGCGTTGATGTTGCGAAACTCTGGCCTTGATGGGGCTTTGTCGGTCATGCGTCAGGCTTTCTCGGGGTCGTTTTTGGGACGGGAAACAGGCTTTTCGGGGCAGAACGGATCATTCTATTGCAATGCACAAAAATGACAGTTGGCTTGCATTCAAATGAATACCAATCAATTCAATTCGTTCAAATAGTGGTGTCGATCGGTGCGGTAGACGCCAATTCGCCACTCCATGGGGGTGTCTTGGTAGGTGTAGGACAGGCGCTCAACCCGCAACAGCGGGGCGTTGCCATCCACTTGCAGCAGCTGCGCCTCATCTGGGGTGGGGTTGACCGCCCGCAGTTTTTCTTGGGCGCGCAGCATCCTGATGCCAAATTCGGCCTCAAACAAGGCGTACATCGGGCCAGTGTCGCGACTCAGGCGCTCGGCGGTCAGGCCTTTGAAGGGCGCGCCGGGCAGCCAAATGTCTTCATAAATGGTGGGTACCGCGCCAAACGACAGCACCCGCCGCACTTGGAACACGGGGTCGCCGCTGGCCAAAGCCAGGGCTTGGGCCACGTCTTTCGGGGCTTTCAGGCGTTTGCAGTCAACGATTTGACGTTGCGCCGGACCTTGGCTGATGAAATCACCTTGGTCGGGCTTCAGCTTTAAAAAACGAAACTGCACTTGCTGCTCGGCATGGGTGGCCACAAAAGTGCCCTTGCCCTGGCGACGCACCAGCAAATGGTTTTTGGCCAGCTCGTCAATCGCCTTGCGCACCGTGCCCTGGCTGACTTTGTAACGGGCGGCCAGTTCGAATTCACTGGGAATTGGGTCGCCTGGTTTCCATTCGCCCAGCTGCAGGCTTTGCAGCACCAAGCTTTTGATCTGCTGATAAAGTGGGCTGAAGGCAGGTGATGCCGGCACGGGTGTGTCGGTCCATTCAGTGCTGTTTTCTGCGGTGGTTGAGGGGTTCACGGTAGACGCGTCAGGCTCTGGTCATGATCGAGCCGCTATCATATCTTCTATAAGACACATGTCTGCTGGACGTCCAGCTGGCGTCTGCCCCCGCGAAAGTCTTTTCTTTTTTTAATTTCGGAGATTTCTCATGAGCAAAAAGCCCGTCCGCGTTGCCGTTACCGGCGCAGCAGGTCAAATCGGTTACGCCTTGCTGTTTCGCATCGCCTCTGGCGAAATGCTGGGCAAAGACCAGCCCGTCATCCTGCAGTTGCTGGAAATTCCCGATGAAAAGGCGCAAAAAGCCCTCAAGGGCGTGATGATGGAGTTGGAAGACTGCGCTTTCCCACTGTTGGTGGGGATGGAAGCCCATGCCGACCCGATGACGGCTTTCAAAGACACCGACTACGCCTTGCTGGTGGGTTCACGTCCTCGCGGCCCCGGCATGGAGCGTGCTGAACTGTTGTCCATCAATGGTGCCATCTTCACCGCCCAAGGCAAAGCCTTGAATGCGGTCGCTTCGCGCAACGTGAAGGTGCTGGTGGTGGGCAACCCCGCCAACACCAACGCTTACATCGCCATGAAGTCCGCCCCCGATTTGAAACCTGGCAACTTCACCGCCATGCTGCGGCTGGACCACAACCGCGCCGCGTCGCAAATCGCAGCCAAAACCGGCAAAGCTGTGGCCGATATCGAAAAACTCTGCGTCTGGGGCAACCACTCGCCCACCATGTACGCCGATTACCGTTTCGCCACCATCCAAGGCGCGTCGGTGAAAGACATGATCAACGACCAAGAATGGAACGCCAATGTGTTTTTGCCCACGGTGGGCAAGCGCGGCGCGGCCATCATTGAAGCGCGCGGTTTGTCTTCTGCCGCTTCAGCAGCCAACGCCGCCATTGACCACATGCGCGATTGGGCGCAGGGCACGCATGGCAAATGGGTCACCATGGGCATACCTTCGCAAGGTTGGTATGGCATTCCCAAAGACGTGATGTTTGGTTTTCCCGTCACCTGCGAGAACGGCGAGTACAAAGTGGTTGAAGGCTTGGCCATTGACGCTTTCAGCCAAGGCTGCATCGATAAAACCTTGAAAGAACTGACCGATGAGCAAGCGGGCGTGGCCCACTTGCTGAAGTAAGTCAAAACACTCGGACCACTTGCATGAGCTTGGCTGCACCTCCTGAAACAACTGTTCGGGTGGGTGCGCATCCGCGTGAAGTATTGCAAGGGGCGCAAGCCGGTGCCATCACATTGCCGGTGTGTGACCATTACAGCGGGGTTGAGCTGCGCATGCGCAAAAGCCTGCAATTGCAGGCTGAAATGACGCAAGAATTTGGGGTTTGCGTCTTCGACGTCACCTTGGATTGCGAAGATGGTGCGCCAGTGGGTGGCGAGGCCGAGCATGCGGCGCTGGTGTCTGAACTGGCCATGGCGGCAGCACCCGATGCGCGTGTGGCGGTGCGGGTTCACCCGGTGGATCACCCCGCGTTTCAGGCCGACATTCAAACCATTGTCGGCCGGGCTGGCGCACGTTTGTGCCACATCATGCTGCCCAAGGTCGAGTCGGTGGATGATGTGGTGTTGGCTGTTCAAGCCATCGACGCCGCTGGCGCCAAGCACTTGGCCGTTCATGCCTTGATCGAATCACCAGCGGCCGTGCACCGGGCCTTTGACATTGCTTCGCATCCGCGGTTGCAGTCCTTGAGTTTTGGTTTGATGGACTTTGTGTCGGCCCACGGTGGCGCGATTCCAGCCGATGCCATGGGCAGTGCGGGGCAGTTCAGCCACCCGCTGGTGTTGCGGGCCAAGCTGGAAATTGCCAGTGCCTGTCATGCACACGGCAAGGTGCCGTCGCACTGTGTGGTGACCGAATACAGCAACCCCGAGGCCATGCAAGCCGCTGCCAGTCGTGCGTCGAAAGAACTGGGCTACACCCGCATGTGGAGCATCCACCCTTCGCAAATTCGCCCCATCTTGCAAGCCATGGCGCCGTCTGAAAAAGACATTGAGCAGGCTTGCGAGGTGATGCTGGCCGCGCAAAATGAAAACTGGGCGCCCATCAGCGTTGGCGGACAGTTGCACGATCGCGCCAGTTACCGCTTCTTTTGGCAAGTGCTCGAGCGGGCTCACGCCACGGGACGCGCCATGCCCAGCCAAGCCCAAATGTTTTTCAAACCATGAAAACCAAGAAGACAGGGCTCCTCGTGCTGTGCAGCTGTTTGCTGCTGGGTCAAAGCACATGGACCTTGGCGCAAGACAAGCCTCATGTGTTTTTGGGCCGCTTCCCATGTGAGGCCAATCAAATCGTCAGCTTGCAAGAAGTGCCGAATGCGCCTGGGCAGTACCTGCTGCATTTCAAAAAATTCAAATTCAAATTGGTGGCTGTGTCCACCTACTCTGGTGTGGTGCGACTTGAAGATCCTTTCACTGGCGCCACCTGGGTACAACTCAACAGCAAATCGATGCTGATGGACAGCCGACGTGGCCAGCGCTTGGTCGACGACTGCCAACACCCATCGCAAAAAGCCATGGCCGAGGCGATGAAAACCACACCTGACCAACCCTTGATTGAGGTTGATGCGGCGAACCGTTGATTGATTTATTTTTCAGGAGAAGACCATGTTGAAAGCTTACCGAGACCACGCTGCCGAACGCGCCGCTTTGGGCATCCCCCCGCTGCCCTTGGATGCGAAACAAACTGCTGAATTGATCGAACTGATCAAGAGCCCGCCCGCTGGCGAAGACGCTTTCCTGATGGACCTGCTGACCCACCGCGTGCCTCCCGGTGTGGACGATGCGGCCAAAGTGAAAGCCTCGTTTTTGGCCGCGGTAGGCCATGGCGAATTGAAAGTCGGTTTGATCTCCAAGGCCAAAGCCACCGAGTTGCTGGGCACCATGGTGGGTGGCTACAACGTGCACCCGCTCATCGAGTTGCTCGACGACCCTGAAGTGGCTGGTGTGGCGGCTGACGCTTTGAAGAAAACCTTGTTGATGTTCGACTTTTTCAACGACGTGGCAGACAAGGCCAAAGCGGGCAATGCCAAAGCCAAGGAAGTGATGCAAAGCTGGGCGGATGCCGAGTGGTTCACCAGCCGCCACGAAGTAGACAAAAAAATCACGGTCACCGTGTTCAAGGTGCCCGGCGAAACCAACACCGACGATTTGTCACCCGCGCCAGATGCTTGGAGCCGCCCCGACATTCCGTTGCACTATCTGGCGATGCTGAAAAACACCCGCGAAGGCGCAGCCTTCAAGCCTGAAGAAGACGGCAAACGCGGCCCCATGCAGTTCATTGAAGGCCTGAAGAAAAAAGGCCATTTGGTGGCTTATGTGGGCGATGTGGTGGGCACGGGTTCCAGCCGCAAATCGGCCACCAACAGCGTGATTTGGGCCACCGGCCAAGACATCCCCTTCGTGCCCAACAAGCGTTTTGGCGGTGTGACTTTGGGCGGCAAGATCGCGCCCATTTTCTTCAACACCCAAGAAGACTCGGGTGCCTTGCCTATCGAGGTGGATGTCTCCAAGTTGGAGATGGGCGACGTCATCGACATCCTGCCTTATGAAGGCAAGATTGTGAAAAACGGCACCACCGTCACCGAGTTCAAATTGAAGAGTGATGTGCTGTTTGATGAAGTGCGTGCTGGCGGCCGCATCAACCTGATCATTGGCCGTTCACTCACCGCCAAAGCCCGAGAGTTTTTGGGCTTGCCTGCCTCCACCGTGTTCCGTTTGCCGACTGTTCCTGCAACCACCAAAGCTGGCTTCACGCTGGCGCAAAAAATGGTGGGACGCGCCGTTGGATTGCCTGAAGGCCAAGGCGTTCGCCCTGGCACTTACTGCGAACCCAAGATGACCACCGTGGGCTCGCAAGACACCACCGGCCCGATGACCCGCGACGAGTTGAAAGACTTGGCCTGCTTGGGTTTCAGCGCCGACATGGTGATGCAGTCCTTCTGCCACACAGCCGCTTATCCCAAGTCGGTGGATGTGAAAACCCACCGCGAATTGCCCGCCTTCATCAGCAACCGCGGCGGCGTGGCACTGCGTCCTGGTGACGGCGTGATCCACTCCTGGCTCAACCGTTTGCTGTTGCCCGACACCGTGGGCACCGGTGGCGACTCGCACACCCGTTTCCCCATCGGCATTTCTTTCCCTGCCGGTTCCGGTTTGGTGGCCTTTGGGGCTGCCACCGGTGTGATGCCTTTGGACATGCCCGAGTCGGTGTTGGTTCGCTTCAAAGGCGAGATGCAACCCGGCGTCACCCTGCGCGACCTGGTGCACGCGATTCCTTTGTACGGCATCAAGAAGGGTTTGTTGACGGTGGCCAAGGCTGGCAAGATCAACGAGTTCTCGGGCCGCATTTTGGAAATCGAAGGCCTGCCGAATTTGAAAGTGGAACAAGCATTTGAGTTGTCTGACGCGTCTGCCGAGCGCTCGGCTGCTGGTTGCACCATCAAGCTGAACAAAGAACCCATCATCGAGTACCTGAATTCCAATGTCGTGTTGATGAAAAACATGATCGCCGACGGCTATGCCGACGCCCGCACTTTGGCGCGTCGCATCGAGAAAGTGGAGGCTTGGTTGGCCAAGCCCGAACTGCTCGAAGCCGACAAAGACGCCGAGTATGCGCATGTGATTGAGATCGACATGAACGAGATCAAAGAGCCCATTCTGTGTTGCCCGAACGACCCAGATGACGCCAAGTTCTTGTCCGAAGTGGCTGGCACCAAGATCGATGAAGCTTTCATTGGTTCTTGCATGACCAACATCGGCCACTTCCGTGCCGCCGCCAAACTGTTGGGCGGTCAACGCGATATCCCGGTCAAGCTCTGGGTGGCTCCGCCCACCAAAATGGACGAAAGCGAGCTCATCAAGGAAGGCCATTACGCCGCCTTTGGCACAGCGGGTGCACGCACTGAAATGCCAGGTTGCAGTTTGTGCATGGGCAACCAAGCGCAGGTGCGCGAAGGTGCGACCGTGGTGTCAACATCCACGCGCAACTTCCCCAACCGCTTGGGCAAAAACACCAACGTGTTTTTGGCCTCGGCTGAATTGGCGGCGATTGCATCCAAGCTGGGCCACATCCCAACGGTGGCCGAGTACCACGAAGCCATGGGCATCGTGAACCAGGATGGCGCGGCCATTTACAAGTACATGAACTTCAACCAGATCGATGAGTACGTGCAAAACGCGAAAACAGTGACGGCCTGAGGCAAGGCTTGCCGGGGCGCGTGGTCTGTGGCCTCAAGGGGCGGTCAAGGCCGTGGCGCAGTTGCGCCAAAACTGGCCACGACGCCAACTTTGGCGCGGTCGCGGGCCAGTGCCTCGCGTTCGCTGGCACGGCGGAAAAACACCGTCACGATGCTGGAACTGATGACGATGAACAGCGAATACAACACTGGTATCAGCAGCACGTCTTGTTGGCGTGGGCCAGAGATGCTGATCGTCACAATCAGAATGGCCAGTGGGCCATTTTGGATACCGGTTTCCAAGGCGATGGTGCGGCTGCGGTTGGGGTCCTGCTTCAGGAGTCGCGCCAGAACGTATCCCAAGGCCATACCGACCAGGCCCAGGCCAATGGCACCAAGATAGACATTGAGTGGTGTATCTAGCAGAAGCTGGTGGTTGCGCGGAATCCAAGTGACCACCAGGAAGAGGATCACCGCAATGCCCATGATGCCGCCAAACAGTTCCAGGGTGGCACCAACATTGGGGTTGGCCTTGCGCAGCACCATACCAATGATGGTTGGCACCAGCAACACCACCAGCACCTGGGCCACATTGGCAGCTGGAATGGTGTAGTCGCCTTCATAGCCAGCCAATCCTGAATAAAAAGCCAAGGTGGCAGGCACCATGCCCAGCGCCACCAGCGTGGAGACACTGGTCATCATGATGGAAAGTGCCAGGACCGCTTTGCTGAAGTAAGTGAAGATGTTGGAGGTGGTGCCACCGGGCATGCAACCCATCAGAATCAGTCCCACCGCAATTGCTGGTGGCAGGCCCAGTACTTGGGCCAGTGCAAAGCCAAGCGCAGGCATGATGCCGTATTGGCAGACCAGCCCGACGATCACACCCTTGGGCTTGCGAAAGGCGATCAAAAAGTCGCGCCAGGTCAGCGAGGCGCCCATGCCCAGCATGATGATCATCATCATGAAGCCGAGCAACTTGGTTTCAAATTCGGTCACCATGGGGTGTTCTCCGCAATATCGTTGGGGTGGGGCGCGGACGCTCAGGAGCGCTGGGCACCGAGTTCGGCCAGGGCTTCGGCGCGCAGTTCCTTGCGCAACACCTTGCCGATGGGCGATTTAGGCAGCTCATCGCGCACGATCACTTGGCGCGGTACTTTGTAGGCAGTGAGTTGTTTTTTGCAGTGGGCAACCACCTCCTCAGCACTCACGTCGCCTGCGTGGTCTGGGTTGGGCACCACATAGGCTCGCACCGCTTCGCCGGTTGTTTCGTCGGGCACGCCGATCACAGCCACTTCCAGCACCGAGGGTATCTGCGCGATCGCATCTTCCACTTCGTTGGGGTAGACGTTGAAACCCGACACCAGCACCATGTCCTTCTTGCGGTCCACAATGCGCAGAAAGCCTTCGCGGTCCATCACAGCGATGTCGCCGGTGGCCAGCCAGCCAGCTTGTAGCACCTTGGCAGTTTCTTCCGCCTGGCCCCAGTAGCCTTGCATCACTTGCGGCCCTTTGACCTGAATTTCACCAGGCTCTTCAGCGGCCACCACATCACCTGCATCATTGACCAAACGCACATGCGTGCCCGGCGCCGGAATGCCGATGCTGCTGTTGCGAGGTGTGCCCGACAGCGGGTTGAAGCTGACCACGGGCGAAGTTTCTGTCAGGCCATAGCCTTCGGCGATTGGCGTCTGGGTGACTTGGCGCCAGCGTTCAGCCACCGCTTGGTGCAGCGCTGTGCCACCAGCAATCGAGGCCTTGAGCTGTTTGGGCGGATAGGCGAGAAACCATTCCTCGTTGAGCAGGCCGTTGTAGAGCGTGTTGACCCCCGTCATCCAGGTGATCGGGTTGTTTTCGATGGCGCGTTGCAGGTTCTGCACCGGACGCGGGCTGGGCACCAGCACATTGTGCGCCCCGATCACCAAGAAGCCGAGCAAATTGGCCGTGAAGGCGAAGATGTGATACAGCGGCAAGGCCGTGAGCACACACTCTTGGCCTGCCCGCATGTGGGTAGCGCCCATGGCCAGCATCTGGTTGACGTTGTGCAGCAGGTTGCTGTGCGTCAGCATCGCGCCCTTGCTGACCCCCGTGGTGCCGCCGGTGTACTGGAGGGCGGCCAGATCGCCGGGACCGACGCCCTCCCAGTAGCGTCGCGCCGGGGTTTGCGACAGCGTCGCTGCGCCGCGTTTCAAGGCTGGCGCCAGCCGCTCGTGGGGGACAGTGATTGGCGGCAAGACCCGGCTCCAAACCTTTTGCACCGAGCGCACCACCGCACGCGGCACCGCTGGGAAGAAGGCGGTCACATCGGCCAGCACCACGTGCTTGAGGCCGGTGGCTTGCAGCACAGCGGGCAGCTTGTCGGCAAACATATCGATGATCACCAGCGCCTGCGCACCCGCATCCTTGAGCTGGTGCACCATTTCTTTTTCGGTGTAGAGGGGGTTTGTGTTGACCAGCACACAACCCGCCTTGAACACGCCAAACGCCACCACCGGGTAGGCCAGACAGTTGGGCAGTTGAACCGCAACCCGGTCACCCGCCTGCAGGCCCAACACGCCGCGCAGGTAGCCGGCAAATGCGTCAGACAGCGTGTCAACCTCGGCAAAGCCCAGACTACCGTTCATGCCGTTGGGTACCACACAGGTGAATGCGGCCTGCTTGGGCGCAGACTGGGCATAGCGGCTGCAGGCCTCGTGCACCAGCGCGGCCAGGCTGGCGTGGGTGGGCGGGTTGAGTTCGGGCGCGATGCCCGCCTTGTCGTAGGCGGCACGCCAAGGCGCATCATGTGGGGTGGAGATGTCTGAGGCAATCATGGTGTGCGATTGTCACCATAAATGCACCTTGATCTGAAAAATCACAGCCTGCGGCTACCAGTATTTACCCTTATTTTCTTAAAAAATTTAATAAATATGTTATAAATTAATTATAAATAATTATTTCTAAAAACCATGATGGACGCACGCGAACATGTCGTGCTTGTCACCTTGTGGGCCAGAATGCCTTGGCCAAAGCTTGTGGGCTGAGGCCAAGGATCTTGAACTGCTTTACAACAGCCGTGCCAACAAACCACCGTCGGCTGGGCCAACGATCGGAATCCACACATGCGTGGGGCTGCCAGCGGCCACGTCAATCGACGCGCCGTTTTTGTCTTTCATCTGTTCCAGTGTGACGATGCGGTTGCCGCTGGGGTGGATGATTTCAATCCGGTCGCCCACTGAAAATTTGTTTTTGGTTTCAATCTCAGCCCAGCCATCGGCCACGGCCCGCACCTCGCCGACAAACTGGCTGCGGTGGCCTACTGAATGACCTGTTTCGTAGTTTTGGTAATCGTTGGCAGGGCGGCGATCCATCAGACCAGCGGTGTAGCCACGGTTGGCCAAGCCATCCAATTCAGAAATCAGTTCGGGGTTGAACGGTCTGCCTGCCACAGCATCGTCAATCGCACGTCGATACACCTGCGCGGTGCGGCTCACGTAATACAAACTCTTGGTGCGGCCTTCCACTTTCAGGGAGTCCACGCCGATTTTGGTGAGGCGGTCCACATATTCCACGGCCCGCAAGTCTTTGCTGTTCATGATGTAAGTGCCGTGCTCGTCTTCCATGATGGGCATGAGTTGACCAGGGCGGCCTTTTTCTTCCAGCAGGTAAATCTTGTCGGCCTCGGGGTGGCGTTGGCCATCGCCACAAGCCGAAAAGGTTTGCTCGGCTTCTTGTTGCGACTTGGCGAAATCGAAATCGGTGTCCATCGGCACCGCCATGGCTTCACCCGTGTTGGGATCGGTGGCGCTGGCTTGGGTGCCATAGCTCCATCGGCAGGCGTTGGTGCAGGTGCCTTGGTTGGGGTCGCGGCGGTTGAAGTAACCCGACAACAAACAACGGCCCGAATACGCGATGCACAAAGCGCCGTGCACAAACACCTCGAGTTCCATGTCGGGGCATTCTTGGCGGATTTTTTCAATCTCATCCAGGCTCAATTCGCGCGACAAGATGATGCGGGTCACGCCCACCTGTTGCCAAAACTTCACCGCTGCCCAGTTCACTGTATTGGCTTGCACCGACAAGTGGATGGGGACCTCAGGCCATTTCTCACGCACCATCATGATCAGACCCGGGTCGGCCATGATCAAACCATCGGGCTTCATGGCGATGACGGGCTCGATGTCGCGCATGTAGGTACGCACCTTGTCGTTGTGCGGCAGCAAGTTGCTGGTGACAAAAAACTTCTTGCCCCGCTGGTGCGCTTCGGCAATGCCGATGCCGATTTGCTCCAGCTTGAACTCGTTGTTGCGGGCACGCAGGCTGTAACGCGGTTGCCCCGCGTAAATGGCGTCGGCGCCAAAATCGTAGGCGGCACGCATCTTGTCGAGCGAGCCGGCGGGCAGCAAAAGTTCAGGGGCTTTGAGTGTGGTCATGGTTTTTTACATCAGCAGGTGTTCGCCCGCATTGTCGCCGCCCAGGATGACGTAGTTGACTTTGCGGATATCCATCAGTTTGGTGCCGCCTGCATAAGAGATCGAGCTTTGTACATCTTGCTCCATCTCCACCAGGGTGTTGGCCAGCTTGCCCTTGATGGGCTCGAGGATGCGTTTGCCTTCCACGTGTTTGTATTCACCCTTGTTGAAGTCGGAGGCCGAGCCGTAGTACTCCTTGAACATCTCGCCATCCACTTCCACGGTTTTGCCGGGCGACTCTTCGTGGCCTGCGAACAAAGAGCCAATCATCACCATGCTAGCGCCAAACCGAATGCTCTTGGCGATGTCGCCATGGCTGCGGATGCCACCATCGGCAATGATGGGCTTGGTGGCCACACGAGCGCACCATTTGAGGGCTGAAAGTTGCCAGCCGCCGGTGCCAAAGCCGGTTTTGAGTTTGGTGATGCACACCTTGCCCGGGCCCACACCCACTTTGGTGGCGTCTGCGCCCCAGTTTTCCAAATCAATCACCGCTTCGGGCGTGGCCACGTTGCCCGCAATGACAAAGCTGTTGGGCAACTTGCCCTTGATGTAAGCAATCATGTCGCGCACGCTGTCGGCGTGGCCGTGCGCAATGTCGATGGTGATGTAGTCAGGTGTCAATCCCGCAGCGGCCAAGGTGTCCACCGTGGCGCGGTCAGGTGCTTTCACACCCAAAGAGATGGAGGCATAAACACCTTTGCTGTGCATGTGTTTTACAAATTGCACATTGTCCAAATCGAAGCGGTGCATCACATAAAAGTAGTGGTGCTGTGCCATCCACAAGCAGATGTTTTCATCCACCACGGTTTTCATGTTGGCCGGTACCACGGGCAAGCGGAAAGTGTGGGCGCCCAAGGTGACCGACGCATCACATTCAGAACGGCTTTCAACGCGGCACTTGCGGGGCAACAACAGGATGTTGTCGTAATCGAATATTTCCATTGTCCAAGCTCCAAAAAATAACAGGATTGAGCGCTTGGGGCTTGGTCGGTTGAGCTTTGTCCCTAACCGAGCAGCAAGATTCTTGGGCTCGGTGATTGATTCTACGCAGAATCAAAACAGGCCTGCCTACAATCGCCGCATGCTTTCTTCTCACCCTGCCCACGCCTCCGACACACCTTCTCTGCACAGTCCCTTGTTGCAGGGTTTGAACGAAGAGCAACTCGCCGCAGTCACCTTGCCGCCCGAACATGCGCTCATCTTGGCTGGCGCGGGTTCGGGCAAAACACGGGTGCTGACCACCCGGATTGCATGGTTGCTGCAAACCCGGCAGGTGGGCCCGGGCGGTTTGATGGCGGTCACCTTCACCAACAAGGCTGCCAAAGAGATGCTGACCCGCTTGGGGGCCATGCTGCCCGTGAATGTGCGCGGCATGTGGATTGGCACTTTCCACGGGCTGTGCAATCGTTTTTTGCGGGCGCATTGGAAGCTGGCCAACCTGCCGCAAGCTTTTCAAATTTTGGACACCCAAGACCAACTCTCGGCCATCAAGCGACTGGCCAAGCAACACAATATCGACGACGAACGTTTTCCACCCAAGCAATTGCAATGGTTCATTGCGGGTTGCAAAGAGGATGGTCAGCGGCCCAAAGACGTGCAAGTGCGCGACCCTGAAACCCGCCAAAAGGTGGAGATTTACCAACTCTATGAAGATCAGTGCCAGCGCGAAGGCGTGGTGGACTTTGGTGAACTGATGCTGCGCAGCTATGAGCTGCTGCGCGACAACGACCCGCTGCGCGAGCACTACCAGCAGCGCTTCATGCACATTCTGATTGACGAGTTTCAAGACACCAACCGCTTGCAATACGCCTGGATCAAGTTGCTCAGTGGCCCCAGCAGCGCCGTGTTGGCAGTGGGTGACGATGACCAAAGCATTTATGCGTTTCGCGGTGCACGTGTGGGCAACATGGCCGACTTTGTGCGTGAGTTTGAGGTGAAGCACCAAATCAAGCTCGAGCAAAACTACCGCAGCCACAGCCATATTCTGGACACCGCCAACGAACTCATCAAGCACAACAAAACCCGCTTGGGCAAAAACCTGCACACCACCCAAGGCGCAGGCGAGCCAGTGCGTGTGATGGAGTCCACCGGTGACTTGGCCGAAGCCCATTGGATGGTGGAAGAAATCAAACAACTTTTGCGCGACGGCCGCGATGGCGATGGCCACAAGGGCGTGGCAACCCGCAGCGAAGTGGCGGTGCTTTACCGCAGCAACGCCCAAAGCCGGGTGATTGAAACCGCTTTGTTCAATGCGGCCATGCCCTACCGTGTCTACGGTGGTTTGCGCTTTTTTGAACGCGCTGAAATCAAACACGCGCTGGCCTATTTGCGTTTGTTGGAAAACCCGCGCGACGACACCAGCTTCATGCGGGTGGTGAATTTCCCACCGCGCGGCATTGGTGCCCGCAGCATCGAACAATTGCAAGACGCTGCCCGCGCCAGTGGCTGCGCTCTGCATGACGCGGTCAGCACCATCCCCGGCAAAGCGGGTGCGAACCTGTCTGCTTTTGTGGCCAAGTTGGATGTGCTGCGCGAGCAAACCCAAGGGCAAACCTTGCGGCAAATCATCGAACTGGTGCTGGACCACAGCAAGCTGATTGAGCATTACCAAGCCGAGCGTGAAGGTGCCGATCGCGTTGAAAACTTGCAAGAGTTGATCAACGCGGCAGAGAGTTTTGTCACCCAAGAAGGCTTTGGCAAAGACGCGGTGGCCTTGCCTGTGGATGAAGCCCTGCAAAGCCAAGCCGACTTTGCAGCCTCCCAAGCGGCCAAAGGTGAAGGCCTGCAAGCCGACGCAGAAACCGGTGAAACCTTGTCGCCGCTGGTGGCCTTTCTCACGCACGCGGCTTTGGAGTCGGGGGACAACCAGGCGCAGGCCGGACAAGATGCGGTGCAACTCATGACAGTCCATGCAGCCAAAGGTTTGGAATTCGATTGCGTTTTCATCACCGGCTTGGAAGAAGGTTTGTTTCCCCATGAAAACGCCATGAGTGACTTTGAAGGCTTGGAAGAGGAGCGGCGGCTGATGTATGTGGCCATCACAAGGGCTCGCAAACGCTTGTACTTAAGCCATTCGCAGACCCGGATGTTGCATGGCCAGACCCGCTACAACATCAAAAGCCGATTCTTTGATGAAATGCCCGAGCACACCCTGAAGTGGCTGACGCCGCCCATGGGCTTGCCCGCGCAAGCGCAGTGGGGCGCTCGGCCCAGTAGTTTTGGGCACAGTGACAGCAGCCGTGCTGGTTTTTTCACGTCCACACCACCGTCTGTTCCGCAACGCGCAGCACCGCAAGCCAGCGGCCCGAATGCCTGGGTGCGTTCAGGCTTGCAGGTGTTTCACACCAAGTTTGGTGAAGGCACGGTGGTGTCGGTGGAAGGCGGGGGTGAAGACGCGCGAGCCCAAGTCAAGTTCAATCGGCATGGTGTGAAATGGTTGGCCTTGTCGGTGGCCAAACTCACGCAGGTGTAGTTCAGGCCAGCACCGGCTCGCTGACAAAACACTCGCGAAAGCTGTGGTAGCTGGAGGCGAAAAACATGGCGGCCAAAAGCATCATGGCTGGCAACATCAACATCATCGATAACTGCCCGTCTCCCATCACCAGACTGATCAAGCTCAAGATCACACTGGTGCTGATGAAAATGCTCAACCAGGTGAGGCCAAACACCGCAAATGCACGCCAGTTGGCCAGGCAAGCCATGGTGCTGAAGAAAATACTTTTGACCAAAGGCTGACGGTGCCAATGCACCAAGGCAGGCGCATGCCAAAAAAGAGCTGACAAAGGCACATACATGATCATGCAAAAAACAGATGCTGTTTGAAAGTTTTCACTCAGCAAGGCCTCTTCGGTCAAGCTGCCGCCCAGCAAATACATGCGTGCAAAATCGCCACCGTCAAAAACGCTCGACAGCATCAGTACCACACCAAACAACAATGCATAAATAGCGCCCATGCCAAGCAAGCTTTTGCTTTGCGATGCGCCTTGCTGAAAGCCGATGAACATGATGCGCGGCATTGGAAAATGACCTAAATCGGCTTCTCTCGCACCTGCCATCAAGCCCAGGGTGATGATGGGCAGCATCATCAAACCGAGCAGCGTGCCCACATAAGAAAGGTAGGAGGTGAGCGATATCAAGCCCATGAACAAGAAAAACATGCCGCTCAGGGCCAAAGGTTGGCGCCAGAATGTTTTGATGCCTTGCCTGACCCAGGCGGTACCCGTGCGGGCTGTAACAACTTGGAGTTTCATGGCTTCAGAGGTGGACAGGGTGAATCAAGCGCTGTTGTAACACCCGCTCGAAATGTGTGGGATCGTGGGCCTGCAACATGCTGGCTTCACGGGGCAAGTGAAAGTCCCACAGTCGTGATATCCAAAAACGCAGAGCGGCGGCCCGCAACATGGGATTGAACAAAGCACGCTCAGCAGCGCTCAAGGGACGCACAGTTTGGTAGGCCGCCAACATGGCCTGCAGATTGGGGGTGTTCATCACGCCAGTGGTGTCGTCAATGCACCAGTCGTTGATACACACACCCAGATCGAACAACCAACTGTCTACGCCTGCAAAATAAAAATCAAATACGCCGCTCAAGGTTTCGTTGACAAACATCACATTGTTGCGAAACGCATCGGCATGCACCGGACCACGCGGCAAGGCGGTGTAATCGGACAAACCACTGACATGGTTTTGGAAAGCCAGTTCGTGGCTTAGCAATTGGGATTGATCGGCACTCAGAAAGGGCAAGATTTGCGGCACGGTATCGTTCCACCAAGCCAGGCCTCGCAAATTGGGTTGCTGCTTGTCAAAGTCATGTGCAGCCAAATGCATCTTGGCCAAGGTTTGACCCATGGCGGCGCAGTGTGAAACCCCTGGATGCATTTGCGAGACACCGGCCAAGCGATTCACCACGGCTGCAGGTTTGTCAAGCAAGGTCAGCAAAATATCGCCTTGTCGATTGGACCGCGGATCAGGCACTTCAATGCCGCGCTCGGCCAAGTGCTTCATCAGGTACAAATAAAACGGCAGTTGGTCGTGATTCAATCGCTCAAAAACAGTCAGTACAAACTCGCCTTGGTCTGTGGTTAGAAAATAGTTGGTGTTTTCAATACCGCTGCTGATGCCTTGGAGGGATACCAAGTCGCCAATGGCGAGTTGCGTCAACAAGTCGCGGGCTTGCTGTTCAGAAACTTCGGTGAAAACGGCCATGAATAAAAGTGGAAACAGCTAGAGCCAATGGAAGCCGAGATTGTAGGCACAATCCTTCTCATGCAAGACACATCCACCCTGTTGCTGGTAGACGGTTCCAGCTATTTATACCGCGCGTTTCATGCCATGCCCGATCTACGCGCTGACCGAAACGATCCCAACAGCCAAGCCACTGGGGCCATTCGGGGCATGGTCAACATGTTGCAAAGTCTGCGCCGGGATTACCCGACGCAGCATGCTGTGTGCGTGTTTGATGCCAAGGGCCCGACCTTTCGCGACGATATCTACCCCCCATACAAAGCCACGCGCTCACCCATGCCGGACGACTTGCGCAGTCAAATCGAACCGATTCACCGCATGGTTCGCATGTTGGGTTGGCCCTTGTTGGATGTGCCCGGCGTTGAGGCCGATGATGTGATTGCCACGCTGGCGAACCGCGCCGCCGCCATGGGCATGAATGTGGTGGTCTCCAGTGGCGACAAAGACCTGAGTCAATTGGTGAACGAGCGCATCACCATCATTGACACCATGAACGGCAAGAAGCGGGACGTGGCCGGTGTGACCGACGAATTTGGCGTACCGCCCAAACTGATGATTGATTTCCAAACCCTGGTGGGCGATACGGTTGACAACGTGCCGGGCGTGGCCAAGGTCGGTCCTAAAACCGCTGCCAAGTGGTTGCTGGAATACGGCTCTTTGGATGCACTTTTGCAAAAAGCCCACGAGATCAAAGGCGTGGCCGGTGAGAACCTGCGCCAAGCGGTGGATTGGTTGCCTACTGGCCGTCAACTCGTCACCATGAAAACCGATTGCGACTTGCAAGACCATGTGCCGGGTTGGCCCTCATTGGATGGCGTGCTGATGCAAGCCCCTGATGAAACAGGCTTGATTGATTTTTACCAAGCCCATGGCTTCAAAGGCTTGGCCTCTTCCATGGCTGCTGCCGACAAAAGCAGCGCACCTGCCAGTGCCGGTGGTTTGAGTGATTTGGGGCCGTTGGCCGATACCCCTCTGTCGCAAGAGGTTCATCCCCAGCATTACGACACCGTGTTGGACTGGGCGACATTTGAAAAATGGCTGACCAAAATCCAAGCAGCAGCGTTGGTGGCGCTTGACACTGAAACCACATCCCTGGTGGAAATGCAAGCCCAGGTGGTGGGCATCAGCTTGTGCATTGCACCCGGCGACGCCGCCTATATTCCTTTGGCCCACAACGCCGCCGATGCACCCACGCAATTGCCTTTGAACGAAGTCCTTGCGCGCTTGAAGCCTTGGCTGGAAGACTCCCAAAAATTGAAGTTGGGTCAGCACGTGAAATACGACCGCCATGTGTTGGCCAACCATGGTATCGAAGTACAGGGCTTCTCGCATGACACCATGCTGCAAAGCTATGTGCTGGAAGTCCACAAACCGCATGGCTTAGAGAGCTTGGCACTGCGTCATTTGGGCCGCAAAGGTTTGTCTTATGAAGATCTCTGCGGCAAGGGTGCGCACCAAATTTCATTTGCCCAAGTGGACGTGGCCACCGCGGCCCAATACGCTTGTGAAGACGCGGACTACACGCTGGCTGTGCACAGCAAACTTTGGCCCTTGTTGCAGGCAGATGACAAGCTGAATTTTGTGTACCAGTTGGAGATGCAAAGCAGCGAAGCGCTTTATCGGATTGAGCGCAATGGGGTGTTGATTGACGCACCCACCTTGGCTGCGCAAAGCCATGCATTGGGGCACCGGATCATGCAACTCGAGCAAGACGCTTATGTCATTGCGGGTCAACCGTTCAACCTGGCGTCTCCCAAACAGTTGGGTGAAATCTTCTTTGACAAACTGGGCTTACCCGTCATCAAGAAAACCGCCACGGGCGCTCGCAGCACCGATGAAGAAGTGTTGGAAAAGCTCGCTGAAGACTACCCCTTGCCTGCCAAAATTTTGGAGCACAGATCTTTAAGCAAGCTCAAGGGCACCTACACCGACAAATTGGCGCAACTCGCCAACCCCCGCACGGGCCGCGTTCACACGCATTACGCCCAAGCCGTGGCCGTCACCGGACGCTTGTCCAGCAACGACCCGAACCTGCAAAACATCCCCATCCGAACGCCGGAAGGCCGCAAAGTGCGCGAAGCTTTCGTGGCCTCACCTGGCCATGTGATTGCCAGCGCCGATTACAGCCAAATTGAACTGCGCATCATGGCCCACATCAGCCAAGACCCGGCGCTGTTGAAAGCGTTTCACGAAGGCTTGGATGTGCACAAAGCCACGGCGGCCGAGGTGTTTGGCCTGACACCGGACACGGTCAGCAGCGAGCAGCGCCGCTATGCCAAGGTGATCAACTTCGGGCTCATCTATGGCATGAGTGCATTTGGTTTGGCCAAGGCGCTGGGCATCGACAACACGGCAGCCAAAAACTACATCGAACGTTATTTCCAACGCTTTGCGGGTGTGAAGCGCTACATGGACGAGACCCGCGCCCAAGCCAAGGCGCAGGGCTATGTGGAAACGGTGTTTGGGCGGCGTTTGTACCTGCCCGAAATCAATTCACCCAACGGGCCGCGCCGGAGTGGTGCAGAACGCGCGGCCATCAATGCGCCGATGCAAGGCACCGCCGCCGACCTGATCAAACTCAGCATGGTCAAGGTGCAACAAGTGCTGGATGCACAGCACAAGGGAACCCGCATGATCATGCAAGTGCATGACGAGTTGGTGTTTGAGGTTCCAGAGGCTGAGGTGGAATGGATGAAGACCGACATTCCAAACTTGATGGCCGGGGTGGCTGATTTGAAAGTGCCTTTGCTGGCCGAGGTTGGCGTGGGGGCCAACTGGGACCAAGCCCACTGAAACATCCAAAGCCTGCGGCGGCTTGATTTGTCAATCCAGGCATCGCCCCAGATGGGTCTAGCGCAGCGCGGTAGGCACTGTGATGCTGAAGTTGTCTGGCGAACGATGTCGCATCAACTCTCGGTAAATCAACGTTTGGTAACGCGCATTTTTTGCGGGTGTGGTGGAGTGGTAGGCTGCGATGCCAAACCAAGTCAGGCCATGCCGTGCAATTTGCTTGCTCAGCAACCAAGCACCGACATAGGTGTTGACACAGGCATCCTTCAATTCCTTTTCTCCAATTCCATGCTTCTCCAGCGTGGGCAGGTGAACCGTGTTCACCTGTGCCACGCCGATGTCTTTCGTGCCGTTGGTGTTGTGGTTGATGGCTTTGGGGTTGAGGCGGCTTTCCACCATCAAAATGGCTTTCAGGAGTTGCGGGTCAACCCGGTGAAATTGCGCGGCGTCTGCAATGCACCGTTCAATGGCCAAATGTTGGATGGGCGGCTTGGCTTTTGCTTGCACATCGGTCAGGCCCCAACACAAGGTCGCAAGCCAACAAACCATCAAACTTGACAGTTGCTTGGGCTTTGTTTGTAAAAAGTAAATCATGTGAAATGAATTCTTTGGTGTCGTTAAAGACAAATTAAATCGCAAATAAAGTAAATAATTGGTATTTTTAAAATAAATTTGTATATTTGGTATTCAATTCTGTGGTTTTTTGACAAAATTCAGACATTCAAGCGGACCTGGCTTGGCGCACACATCTGCCAAGCCCTGTTTGCTGGGGCGCATAATCACCACCCTTCGCATGCCTAAACCCGCCCTATGAACCCCGCCTTACTGACCGATGGCCAAGCCCTGTTGGCCCCTGCCCAACCATGGGTCAAGCCAAACCGCCGTACCTGGATGCAAACCGCTTTGGGGGTTGGCTATGCCGCAGCGGCTTTGCCGGTGGTTGCCCAAAACGCCGTGAAAACGACCGGCGAGGGACTGGTTCACGGCGAGGTGATGATTGATGTGGCGGGATTTCAAATGCCGGCCTACCGCAGCGCACCCGCTGGTCAATCCAATCTGCCGGTCGTGTTGGTGGTGTCTGAAATCTTTGGTGTGCACGAATACATTGCAGACGTCACACGCCGCTTGGCGCACCAAGGCTACTTGGCGATCGCCCCTGAATTGATGGTTCGTCAAGGTGACGCCAGCAGCTACGGCGAAATCAGCAAGTTGATTGCAGAAGTGGTGTCCAAAGTGCCGGACGCCCAAGTGATGAATGACTTGGATGCTTGTGTGACTTGGGCCTCAGCCCATGGCGGCAACACAGCCAAACTGGCCATCACAGGCTTTTGTTGGGGCGGTCGCATCACCTGGTTGTATGCCGCGCATCAATCCGCTGTCAAAGCCGGTGTGGCCTGGTATGGCCGCTTGGTTGGGCCCAGCTCAGCCCTGACCCCCAAACAACCGGTTGAACTGGTGGCGCAATTGAAAGCCCCCGTCTTGGGCCTGTACGGCGGTGCAGACAGTGGCATTCCTCTAGACAACGTCGACACCATGAAAGCTGCTTTGGCTGGCGGCAACAACAGCGCCAAAGCCAGCGTGTTTCAAATCTACCCTGACACGCCCCATGCATTTCATGCAGATTACAGAACCAGCTACCGTGAAGCGGCAGCCAAAGACGGTTGGTCGCGCATGTTGGCCTGGTTTCAACAACAAGGCGTGGCATGAGCTTGCTGCTGAGCCAAGAAAACGTACAACGATGAATCTGACCTTGTGGGCCACTGTGCTGGGTACGCTAGGTGCAGGCGTGGGCAGTGTGTTGCTGGCGGCCTTGCTGTCGCGTGCCCTCTTGGGACGCTTCACCCAACATTTGTTGAGCCTGGCAGCGGGCGCATTGTTGGCCACAGCCTTCATGCATTTGCTGCCGGAGGCTTTTGAATCTGATATCACCCCGCATGTCTTGTTCACGACATTGTTGTTAGGCTTGGTTTTTTTCTTTCTGTTGGACAAGGCGGAGTTGTGGCACCACGGTCATGAGCACAGTCATGACCATGATCACGGCAGTCATTCGAAGGGCCACGACCATGCCCATCATGATCAAGGGGCAGATGCGCCGTCCTCTGAGCAAGGTTTTGCAGGCAGTTGGGCGGTCTTGGCCGGTGACAGCGTGCACGCTTTTGGCGATGGCATCTTGGTGGCTGCTGCGTTCATGACCGACATCCGATTGGGGGTGGCGGCATCGCTGGCGGTGCTGGCGCACGAGATTCCACACCACATGGGTGATCTGGCGGTGTTGCAACGTGGCTTTGGTCAAGGCCGGGGTGCTTTGCTCAAACTCTGCATGGCCGGTGGCGTGACCGTGTTGGGCGGACTGCTGGGACATTTCTTGATCGAAGGTCACGAGTCTTGGCTGCCCTTCATGCTGGTGGTCGCCAGCAGCAGTTATGTGTATGTGGCTTTGGCTGACTTGATACCCCAACTGCAAAAACGATTGACTGCCCCAGCGACAGCGATGCAAGTGCTGTGGTTGTTTGCGGGGATTGCCTTGGTGACGGCGGCCACCGAGTTCATGCACGTGCATTGAACAGGCTCTCAATTTTCTCGGCTGGGGCCATCTTGCGGCCTGGCGTTCAAGCATGATTTGGAGTGGCGACATGGAATTTTCAGAACTGATCAAAGCCCGCAAAAGCGTACGCGGTTATTTGCAAAAACCAGTGCCCCGCGAAGTCATCGAAGACATCATCGAGGTGGCGAAATGGTCGCCCTCCAGCATGAACACCCAGCCTTGGTATGTGCATGTGGTGACGGGCGAACCTTTGGATCGCATCCGCCAAGGGAACTCAGACAACATGATGAATGGCGTACCACCGAAACGCGACTTCCCCATGAAAGAAGAGTACGAAGGCGTCCACCGCAGACGACAAGTGGACATTGCCATTCAGTTGTTCGAGGCCATGGGTATTGCGCGTGACGATAAAGCACGTCGCACCGATTGGGTGATGCGCGGTTTTCGCCAATTTGATGCGCCGGTCTCGTTGGTTTTGACCTATGACAAATACCTCGAACCGGCAGCCATCAGTCAATTTGATTTAGGTGCCTTGTCGCATGCCATTGTGCTGGCAGCTTGGGAGCGTGGTTTGGGCTGTGTCATCAACGGCCAAGGCATCATGCAGTCCAAGGTGGTGCGCGAGCATGCCGGAATTCCAGATGATCAAAACATCATGATCTGCATTGCCATGGGCTATCCGGATGAAGATTTCGTGGCCAACCATGTGAAGTCAGTGCGAGAAGACAACGAAAAATTTGTCCGTTACGTGGGATTTTGAAGACCCCACAAACGATGGCGCTTCAACCGATCAAGCGTTGCACAAACCACCAGAATGCGACCAAGAAAACAGACACGGATCCCCAGCGCATCAGGTTTTTTTTGGCAACTTGACTTCTGAACAACACGACAACTGGCAAGCCAACCAGCAGCACGGCAAACAGTTGGCCCAATTCAACCCCCAGATTGAAAGCCAGCATGGTTTCGAGAAAATACATACTCGACAAACCCAGTTCTCTCAGGCCATTGGCAAAGCCCATGCCATGGATCAATCCAAAGACAAATGCCATCTTCCAATGGCTGAACTGAAAACGCGTTTGTAAATTCATGGCCGCCGACACCATGATGGACAGGGCAATCACAGATTCAATGAACCGATCGGGCAGGCTCACCCAACCCAAGACCGAGCAAATCAAGGTGATGGAATGCGCCAAGGTGAATGCGGTAATCACCTTCAGGGCAAATTTTGCGGCTGTTTCGGGATGTCGTGCGGCCGTAGGGGTGGCTGCAGGCTGAAGTAACAACAGGCCTGGCAAAAGCAGGGTCAACAAAAACAGCAGGTGATCCGGGCCTTCCAGGACATGCCTTGCCCCTTCTTGAATGAAGAGCCAGAAGGTGGACCAACCTTTGGCCTCTCCCAACACAAAGCGTTGAACCGCATGGTCATGGTCAAAGACCGAGGATATTTCATCGTTAGACAGGCGCAATTTGAAAAAGGCACGCCCCAACTTGTCGTTTTGTGTGAAGAATTGGTAACGAACAACGACAAATTTGGGGGGTTGGGCTTCAAGCGGAGCGTTGAAGCGTTGTCGAACATACAGCCCGTCGTTATGCAGTACCACCGATTGCGCATCGAACACCAATGCAACGGACGCGCCATCTATCTCTATGTCCAGTGAATCCTGAATCACTTTTGTGATGGCGGGCTGCATCGCCGCCAATTGATCAGGGGATGGTGCCGCGGCATCCGTTTGCGCAGCTTGTTGCAGCAAGTTGCCCAGGTCGCGAACGATGAAGTCGAGTTCTAGTTGCAGTCGACCCTCTGCTTCACGGATCGTCACATAGCTGTTGCCTGTTTGATGGGCCAACGTCAACCCATTGGAGGCCAGCAGGCCGACTGCCAGCGAGGCCCAAAGAAGAAAACGGTGCAAACGAGGGGGTAAAGCCAGCATGGTCAAGGGGCAGGCACGAGCGCCTCCAAGGTCAATGGTTTGAGACTTTGCGGGTATTCTTTGCGAAGTTCAGCGTGTAGTTTTTTAAACTGACGCGTGCCCTCTTCTTTTGGCACCATGCCTTGTTGAACAGCCTGCAAAACATGGATGGCCAGAATGAACTTAACCTCTTCGGCATTGACTGTGCTGTCTCTGGCCTTGAGCAAGCTGTTGCCGATGGTCAGCATTTCAGTCAATTCTTCGCGAGTTTGAGAAAAAGGGGCCAGCGGGTTGTCGCTGAAGCTGTCGTAAAACTGGTTTTTAAAAAGCAGGTATTTGGCCTGTTCATTGAACGGGGCTTTGCCATCCAACTTGAGCGCTGTTCGGTAGTGATTCAGGGCGGACAGGTAAAGACCGATTTGCGGAGATTTCTCTAACTTGAAACCCGCACGGGCCAACTCGCTCAGCAGCAATGTCGATTCCAGTCCCTTGACCGCACCATGGCTGATGATGTCTTGGTTGAACAAGTCGCGAATTTCATCCAACGTGGTGCCCAGCAAAAAATGCGCTTTGGCTTTGCCAGCAGGAGAAGAGCTTGTCACCAGTATTTGCTGGGTTTCAGACAGCTTGGCCAGGTAGTTTTGTCGCACTTCAGTGGTGATGGAATCATGTGACCAACTGGTTGCGCACAACAGCCAATGAAGAGCCCACAGCAGGCTCCAACGAAGGTGAAAACCAGGCTTTTTCATTTGTCTGGGGGTGGGGGCGGTGGATCGATTTTCTCGCCTTTGTAAAAAGCCAAGGCACCAGGGTGAATGGCCATGCCATGTCGGCCAGTGCCGGGATCTGTCAATTGCAGTGATGCCGCCGAGTCCATCAAGCCGCGTGTCACCAAATAACCATGGTAGAGAGGCACATCCGGTCGGGTCACCAACAGGTACTTGCCGTTGTCCACCAAGATCTGTAATTCAAGGGGCTTGAAACTCTCGAAGGGCGCATCGCCTGCAAACATTTGCCGCGCGTGCTCATGAGACAACACCGCCAGCTTGACTTGGTCTGTTTTGAGCAGACTGGCCATGCGACCCAAATCTTGTGTGCGACTGACCAGTGCGCGACTCAGCGGGAGGTTTTGCCGCAGCGTGGCCACCCAAAGATCGCCAATGTCATCTCCGGTGTAGTCTTGATGCGATGTCAGGATCACCATGTTTCGCTTTCGAAACACATCCCAAAAACGGTAGGGCGTGTGGGCCAAGGCCATGGCAGGCAGCCCGCTCATGGCGGCAGCCAGACTCAAGCGAGAAAGGAAAGAGCGTCTTTGCATATCAGAAGATCCAAAAAAAAGAGCGAGAGTGACTCGCTCTTTTTATACAGCGTAGAAAGATTATTTCTTACCGAAGATTTCCATCGGGCAAATGGTGGTCACGGCATAGTTGGGCACGTCCACCACGTTGCTGATGCGCAAGTCGCAGGCCACGCTGGCAACAACCAGGGCTTGCTCTTTGCTCAAGCCTTTGGTGGCCATCAGCCAGTCGATCATGGCGATCATGGAGTTGCGTGCAGCCAAGGTCAAATCGTTGGACAGGTTGGTCAGCGGTTTGATTTTTTCGCTGTCAAGGTAAGCCCACTGGGGTGGTACTTCGCCCGCTTTTTTCAAGGGATAACCGACCACAGCGTGGAAGCTGTCTGGCTCCAATTTCTTGATTTGTGAGCCACCTTCAAACATGGGTTGTTTGACCAAAGAGGCCATGCCCTTGCGGATTTCGGTGGAAACAGTCACAACTGCACCCATTTCAATGGCGGTACCTGCCACTTCACCATCGCCTTGTGCGTAGTGCACGTCACCAATGAAGAAGCCGCAACCGTCGATGTAGCAGGGCAACAACAGGGTGGTGCCTTCAACCATTTGCTTGACGTCCATGTTGCCGCCGTTTTCACGGGGAGGCACGGTGCGCAAGCACTTGTCTTTGTGGCTGCCGTTGGGGCCGCAGATTTCTGCAGGACGGGCACTGATAGGTTGAGGTGGCAGAGCCACGCCACCCGCAGCACCCAGTTGGCTTTCGCGGGCCAACCATTTTTCAACTTCTTCTTCGCCAGGCATGACACCCACCGAACCCATGAAGCCATTCATGGGAATGCGAACGCCAGGCAGCTGAGCAGAGACGGCCTCGTAGCGGTTCAGCTTCCAGTTGGCCACATAAGGATCTGGAAACATATCGGGCAAAAAGCCGAAACCAGGAATCAGGGTGGTGTAACCGTATTCATTGGGATTGATGTCAATCAGTTTGATGGCCAACACATCGCCGCGCTTGGCGCCTTCGATGTGGATGGGGCCGGTCATCGGGTGAATCAGGTTGGTGTCAATCGCCGTGACGTCTTTGGCAACAGAGTTGATATTGAGTTTGGCGTCCAGGGCGTCACGGGTGTGAACCACGATCAAATCACCAGGTTTCGCGCGTGCAATGGGCTTGATGGCGGGATGGTAACGGTTGAAACAATTGGGGTCATTTTCACAATGCTCCCCTTTTTTCGTGATTTCAACGATGGTTTGGGTCTTGACGTTGGTGGTGTCAGCAAAAGCATTGGTGAAAAAGAAACCAATCAACAACCACCCGAGAGAGGGCTTGGCGAAATACTTCATGTCAGTCCTTGTGTGATGGGGAAAGAAATTTATGTTTGTAAGACACGGGATGATCATTCAGAACCACTTGTTGGCTTGAATGCCCCAAGGATAACCTTGGTATGCGTAGGTTAATCATGAGATATGCACTCAAGCGGTGCATTTCAAGCTTTCGCCAAGGGTAAACCCGGGGTGTTGCACCAATCACTCCAACTGCCTGCATACAAAGCGGGACGACCCAAGCCAGCCACTTCCATGGCCAACACATTGGGAACTGCACTGATGCCACTGCCGCAGTGGTGCACCACACTGTGGGCCTCTCGCCCATTCAACAAGGCTTCAAATTCGGCTTTCAAAACAGCTGGGCTTTTCATGAAGCCCTCTGGCGTGAAGTTGCTGGTGAACGGCCGGTTCAACGCCCCCGGAATGTGACCCGCCACCGGGTCGAAAGGCTCGGTCTCACCCTTAAACCGTGCAGGGGCCCGGGCATCCACAATGGTTTGCGTGGGCTGGCCCAAAGCCGCTGACACATCGGCTGTGAATTTGAGCGCGACCAAGCTGTCCCGCAATGGAAAAGATGAGGCTTTCACGGGTGCTGCAGGACCACTGGCCACCGCACCACCAGCCGCCACCCAAGCTTGCAAACCACCATCCAGCACCGCCACAGCTTCGTGGCCGCACCACTTGAGCATCCACCACAAACGGCCACAGTAGTTCATGGTTTGACGGTCATAGACCACCACTTGTGTTGGCGCGTCGATGCCGCAGCTGCTGAGCCACTTGGCAAAGTGTTCGCGGGTAGGCAGTGGATGACGACCGCCATTCACGGCCAAGGCTTTGTCGTGCGTGGCCAAGTCGGTGTTGATGTCAGCAAACAGTGCACCAGCGATGTGCTGCTCTTCAAATTGCGCCCGGCCTGCCGCTGGGTTAGTCAACTCGGCACTGCAATCAACCACCACCAAGGGGTCACGCAGTGCTTGCAATTCGCGCACGGAAATCAAAGTGGTGTACATGCTCAATGCTCCTCAGCAGGTGAATCGGGAACGGCGCGGGTGCGCAACACAGTGGAGGCCACGCCACTGGCGATGATCAAGCCCATGCCCAGCCAGCCGATGGTGGGCAATTGTTCGTCAAACAACATCATGCCGTAAAGCGCTGCAAACACAATCCCCGCGTATTGCAAATTGGCCACCACCAAGGTGGAGCCACGTGAAAACGCCAGGGTGAGACAAACCTGACCCAAGGAGGCCAAGATGCCAATCGGCAGCAACCAAGCCGCGTGGCTCCAGTCCCATGTTGACAAGCCGGTGACGGTCATGCCCAACAAACCTGCCACGGCGGTGCCCAAGGCAAAGTAAAAAACAATCCGCGTGATGGGCTCGCCGGTGCGGCCCAAGGCCATCACATGCATGTAGGCGAAGGCGGCAAAAAACCCAGAGATGAGACCGACCAAGCCAGCGAACAATTGGTTTTGCTCGATGGTCGGGCGCAGCATCATGACCACACCCACAAAGCCCATCAGAACGGCCAACACCAAGGGCCCTTGACGACGCATGTCGTGGCCGTTGCCAGTGAGTGTGCCCATCAAACTGCCGCCCACCAAAAACGCGGCAATCCACACACTGCTCATGTAGTTCAAGGTCATGGCGGTGGCCAAGGGCAGTTTGCCAATCGCATAAAACCAAGCGCCCAAGGATGTGACACCGACGATGCTGCGCCAAAAGTGCATGGCCGGGATAGGCGTTTTGAGGGGTGTACCGCGATAGTGGGCAAAAGCCGCCACCAAGCCCAAGCTGATCAGGCCACGAAAGAACACCAATTCACTGGCGTGAAAATAAACGGAGGCAAATTTCACGCACACACTCATGCTGGCCAACAAGGCTGCGGCCAGCAGCATCCACAGGGCTTGCATTAAGGCTGAACGTTCATGTGCTGGTGATACCACTCATGAAACTGTTGCATGCCGTCTTCCATCGGGCTTTGGTAGGGGCCGAATTCGTTGTCACCGCGTTGCATCAAAGCCCAGCGGCCTTGGTCCATGCGTTCGGCAATTTCATCGTCTTCGACGCAAGTTTCCATGTAGGCAGCGCGTTGCGCCTCGACAAACTCACGCTCGAAAGCGACGATTTCTTCCGGATAGAAGAACTGCACCATGTTCATGGTTTTGCGCGGGCCCATGGGATGCAAGCTGGACACGGTGAGCACATGCGGGTACCACTCGACCATGATGTGCGGGTAGTAGGTGAGCCAAATCGCGCCGTGGGGCGGGACTGCACCTTGGTTGTACTTCAGCAAGGCATCGTGCCAGCGTTCATAGGTGGGACTGCCCGCTTTGCCCAGACGGTTGGCCACGCCAACAGTTTGCACCGAGTATTCTTTTTTGAACTCCCATTGCAAATCGTCGCAGGTGACAAAGTTGCCCAAGCCGGGGTGGAACGGACCAACGTGGTAATCCTCGAGGTACACCTCGATGAAGGTTTTCCAGTTGTAGTTGCACTCGTGCAACTCGACGTGGTCCAGGGCGTAGCCGGTGAAGTCGAGTTGGCTGCGTGGGCCCATGTGGGCCAAATCGGCCTCGATGTCGCGGCCGTTGTCCTCGAACAGCAAGCCATTCCATTCACGCAACTTGTAGTTGTTCAGGTTCAGACACGGGTCTTGTTGGAAGTGCGGGGCCCCCAGCAGTTGACCATTGGTGGCATAAGTCCAGCGGTGCAAGGGGCAGACAATGTTGCCGCCCATGTTGGCAGCAGGGGACTGCAAATTGCCACGACCTTTGAGCATCACCGCTTGTCGGTGGCGGCAAATATTGGAGATCAGTTCGATGCCCTGTGCGTTGCGCACCAACGCGCGGCCTTCGTGTTCTTGGGGCAAGGCCATGTAATCACCCACCTCGGGCACGGCCAAGGCATGACCGACGTAACGAGGACCTTGCTGAAACAGCAAAGCCATTTCGCGCTGATAAAGCGCCTCGTCAAAATAGCTTGTAACTGGGAGTTGGCCAGAGGCCTGCTGCAGTTGAAGACTTAAATCAGACATGGACCGTCCTGACCTAAAGACTCCCCACAGGGAGGTGATTAAAAAACTGGCAGGTCGCCAGAGGGAAGGGGATTGTAGCCGTCCCCCAGAGCCCCCCTACAATCGCGCCAAACCACTGCCCAGACCCCCATGACCAAGGCCGCCGCCCCCTCATCTGCTTCCGCCAAAGCGCAAGCCCTGCCCGACAGCTACGAGGCTGGTTTGCAAGAACTGGAGCAGCTGGTGGCCACCTTGGAATCGGGGCAAATGCCCTTGGCCGACTTGCTGCAGGCCTACCAACGCGGGTCTTTTTTGCTCAGCCATTGCCGCGGTCAACTCAAAGCCGTCGAGGCGCAAATACAGGTGCTTGAAGCGGGCAGCCTGAAAAGCTGGAACGACGAGGCATGACCCCCTTCAACATGCAGGCTTGGAGCCAAGCGCATCTGCTCACCATTGAGCAGGCCTTGCAACAGTGGGTGACGCCGCATGCTCCTGCTGGTCTGGGCGACGCCATGCGTTATGCCGTGCTTGATGGCGGCAAACGTTTGCGCCCCTTGTTGGTCATGGCCAGCATGGAGGCTTGCACAGCCCAGCCCGCAGCTTGGACTTTGGATGCCGCACTGCGTGCTGCTTGTGCCATGGAATTGATCCACGCCTATTCCTTGGTGCATGACGACATGCCTTGCATGGACAACGATGTGTTGCGACGAGGCAAACCCACGGTGCATGTGCAGTTTGGCCAAGCTCAAGCTTTGTTGGCGGGTGACGCCTTGCAAACGTTGGCCTTTGAGTTGTTGACCCCTGAGGACAGCGACATTCCTGCCAGCGTGCAAGCCCGCTTGTGCGGTTTGTTGTCTCGGGCTGCCGGTCATGCGGGCATGGCGGGTGGTCAGGCCATCGATTTGGCCAGTGTCGGTCAGCGCTTGAGTGCAGACGAATTGCGCCAAATGCACCGACGTAAAACCGGTGCCTTGCTGGAAGCCAGCGTCGTCATGGGCGCAGTCGCCGCGCAGGCGACGCAGGCCACCGTGCAACATTTGTTGCGCTACGGCCAAGCACTTGGCGTGGCGTTTCAAGTGGTGGACGATATTTTGGATGTGACCGCTGATGTGGCTGCTTTGGGCAAAACGGTGGGCAAAGACGCGGCCAATGACAAGCCCACCTACGTCTCTTTGATGGGGTTAGAAGGTGCCCGTGCAGAGGCCAGCCGTTTGGCGCAAGAAGCGCAAAATGCATTGCGAGAGAGTGGATTGTCCCCAGCGCCTGCGCTTCAAGCTGTCGCTGATTGGGTGTTGCAACGTCAACATTGATAACGATTGGAGAACATGTCATGGGCTTGTTGCTGCTGGGTTTGATTTTGTTTTTAGCTTGTCATTCGGTGCGTGTATTTGCCGAGGACTGGCGCACCGCCACGATGCTGCGCTTGGGCGACAAAATGTACAAGGGACTCTACAGTCTGGTCTCCTTGCTTGGTTTTGTATTGCTGGTTTATGGCTACAGTTTGGCCCGGGTAGACAGCAGCATCCTTTGGTTGCCCCCTGTGGCCACGCGCCATGCAGCCTCTTTGCTGATGTTGGTGGCCATGATTTTGTTGGTGGCCACTTATGTGCCCCGCAACGCCATTCAGAAGCGCTTGCGCCATCCCATGGTGTTGTCTGTCAAAGTCTGGGCCTTGGCGCACTTGATATCCAACGGCCGTTTGGTTGATGTCGTTTTGTTCGGCACTTTTTTGGTGTGGGCGGTGCTGTCCTTCCGCGCTGCGCGTCAACGAGACCGCCTCTTGGACAGCATGGAGCCTGAGGCGACTGAAGTGTCCGAAGTGGCATCGTCCACCACCATGAAAGTGATGGCCATCGGTGCTCTGGTGTGGGCCGTTTTCTTGTTGGGCGGCCATGCTTGGTTGTTTGGTGTCAGCCCGATCGGTATGGGTGTCACTGGCCCTTGAACATCGGCTTTCTTTTTTCAGCAAAAGCCTTCAAACCTTCTGCAAAGTCTTCGCTGCGGGCGCTGTCCAACTCGCGTTCTCGGAGCACGGCTTCGTTATAAAGACCTGCAGCAATGTCGTTGATGGAACGTTTGGTGGCTTGCGCAGCCAGTGGGGCCATGTTCAAAACATCGCGCAGCAAATCGCGCAAACCGTCGTTCAAGCCTTCTACACCCTCGACCATTTCCAACACGCCCAGCGCATGCAATTCCGTGGTGTTGAACACTTTCGCGGTCAGAAAAGCTCGCTTGGCCGCTGCCACGCCAAACTGGTTCACATAGCGCAACAAGCCGCTGGGGTAATAGTGCAAGCCCAGCGCCGCAGCGGGCATGCGCCATTCCAAGTCTTTCAAACCCAGGCGCAAGTCGCAGGCCAACACCATGTCGGTGGCGCCGCCATACACGCTGCCATTCAAGGCGCAAATGCTGATGGGGCGGAGTTGGGCCAAAGCTTCGGGCACTTTTTCAAAAGCTGTGGAGCCCTGGCCTGGTTCGGCAAATCCACCGATGTCATAACCCGCACAAAACACCGGTTTGGGCTGGCCCTGGGTGTTGGCGGTCAGCACCATGGCACGAATGTTCAAGTCCTCGTTGATTTGCGCCACATGCTGCAACAAGGTTTGCAAATCGCCGTTTTCCAAACGGTTGCGTTGCGCAGGGCGGTTCAGGGTGATGGTGGCCACGCCCTCGCGGCAATGCAACAAAGGCGGGCTGCTGTCCATGTTCAAACCACCACCGGAACTTGCGTGGCCGGTGGCGTGTTGCGACTGCGGGTGCAGCGCACCAAGCCATCAATCATCACCATGCCAATGCCTGGGATGTCGCCCAATTCCACGCTCTCCAAAAGGGTGCGTCCCGCGGTTTCTTGGGCACGGTCCATGAAGACAAAGTCGGCGGCGCGGCCCACCTCGATCAGGCCGCAGTTCAGCTTGCGTATGCGGGCGGTGTTGCCGGTGGCAAAGCAAAACACCAACTCGGCGGGAATGTTGGCCAGGCTGGAGAGCAGGGCGATCATGCGCAACATACCCAGCGGTTGCACCCCCGAGCCTGCCGGGCCATCGGTGCCCAAAATCACGCGGTGTGGGCACTTGAGTTCCAGTGCGGCTTTGGCCGCCGCAATGGCCACGCGCTCATTGCCGTTGTGCACGATTTCAATCGCGCGGCTGGATTTTTCGCACAACTCGCAGACATGCGCTTCGGGCAAAGAGGTGTGGCCGCCGTTGATGTGGCCAATGACATCCGCATCGGCCTCGAGCACCACGTCTTTGTCAATCAAACCCGAGCCGGGAATGGACGGGCCACCCGTGTGGATGGTGCTTTGGATGCCGTGCTTGCGCGCCCAAGCCACCATTTCTTTGGCCTCGTAACCCGCTTTCACCGAACCCAAGCCCACCTCGCCCAACAGGGTCACACCAGCGGCGGCCAGCTCGGCAAAGTCGTGTTCGGTCATGCCTTTTTCGATGATGGGCGCACCCGCAATCACCTTGACACCCCCGGGGCGGAAGTTGCTGAAAGCGCGTTGTGCGGTGATGGCCAAGGCCTTCAAACCGACGATGTCCTTGGGGCGTCCGGGCAGGTGCACTTCACCTGCCGAGATCATGGTGGTGACGCCGCCGTTCATGGTCGAGTCGATCCAACCGATTTGGTTTTGCCGTGGCGTCCAGTCGCCAAACACCGGGTGCACATGGCTGTCAATCAAGCCTGGCGCCACACAGGTTTGGCGCACGTCGATGGTGGTTTTGGCTTGGGAGATGTCGCAGTCTTTCTCGCGTCCCACGGCGGTGATGATCCCGTCCATGACCACGATGGTGTCGGCATCCAAGATCGGTTGATCAATGTCGCCCGAGAGCAGCAGACCGATGTTTTTGAGAACAACCTTGCCTGAGGCTTCTTCAAGGGTGGTGGTGGCCATGGGGTTTCTCCTGAATGCTTTCTTTTGAAATTCTGAACCGCGCTGGCCGACAGCATAATGCGTCAACGACTGAGGGCTGAATTGATTCTCCGCACCGCACACGCATGACCACACCCCGCAACACCCACACCGACGGATTGCCCGCCACAGATTCCGCTTTGCCTCTGGGACTGCAAAGGGTAGACCCGCGCACTGGCCCGGTGCGTGAAGGCAAGGTGGAATGCAATGCCTGCCCCGTGCTGTGCCATATTTCAGAAGGCCGGGTGGGGGCCTGTGACCGCTATGCCAACCACGCTGGTTTGTTGGTGCGCTTAGACCCGGTGGTGTTCCTCAGCCAACAAACACACAGCAGCCAAGTGCAAACCTTGACCGCACGTATGGATGGCGAGACCTTGCCGCAAACCTTGCAAGCCCTCGACAGCCAAGAGCGCGGCGTCTTCGTCACCGGCATTGGCTCGTCCACCACCTACCCCGATTACAAACCCGCCCCCTTCATCGTGGCTTCCAAGGCGCGAGGTGTGGACATGGTGACCGTGGTCACCGAAGGCATCTTCAGCTATTGCAGCCTGAAGGTGAAGATCGACACCGACCGCCATTTGGGCGAAGAACGCGCCGCTGTTTTGTTCGATGGCGAAGTGGTGGGCCATGTCACCACGGCTGAATATGGCTCGCAAATGCTGAGTTTGGGCGGCGTGCACCACCTCACAGGCGGCAGCAAAAAACAAGGCCGCAGCGCCTTGGCGCTCATGCACACTTTGGGCAACCACCAAGCCGCCGAGGTGCAGATTGAAAACGGAGCTAAGGTGGTGTTGCAAGCAGGCCAAGCGCCCATCGTCGATGGCGTCACCGAGCAGCGCATGCGCGTGGGTTGCGGTTCGGCCGCCATCGGCATGTTTGCCCGCCAATGGCTGGGCTTGTGCGACGAAGTGGTGGTGGTTGACGACCACATCACCGGCGTGCTGACCGAGCACCAAGCCGGGCGCTGTTTGCACATGAAGCCCAGCGGCATCCGCATCAAAGGCCGCAAGTCCACACCCGGGCGTTACTTCCAAGTGGCCGAACCCGGCACCGGCTGGGGCGGCACCAACATCCAAAACCCGTTGTCCATCTTGGAAGCGTGGGACCCCGAAGAGGCCTGGCCAGGCTTGCGTTTCTTGATGACCTCCACCACCGGTGAACACGCCGAATGGTTTGTCTTGGATGACCATTTAACCCCTCAACCTGCGCCCATGCCCGACGCCGTGCAACAGGTGGTCGACCGCATTGGTGACAACTGCGAACCCTCTTTGGTGTCGGTCTTGTTCTTGGGCGGTGCGGGTGGCAGCCTGCGATCCGGCGTCACCGACAACCCGATCCAACTCACCCGCGCGGTGAAGCAAGCCTTGGTGAACGTCACCTGCGGTGGCGCACCGGCCTATGTGTGGCCGGGCGGTGGCATCACCTTGATGGTGGACGTGCTGCGCATGCCTGCCAACAGCTTTGGCACCGTGCCCACACCGGCCATCGTTGCCCCCATCGAATTCAGCATGAAGCTCTCAGACTATGAGGCCTTGGGCGGCCACATGGGCTTTGTGCGCAGCCTGGACGACAGTTTGCGCAAAGGCGCATGGCACAACGACGGCGCCCCCACGCAACTGCGCTGGGAAACACCGCCCGTTGGCGCCAACCCTTGGCCGCTGACCCAAGCACCCATGCTGGGCTGAGTCATGCAAGCCTGCCGTCAAGCCTTATCGAACGGACGTTGGCATTTTCAGCACGGCCCCATCGACATCGTTTTGCAACTCGACGGCGATTCAAACGCTTGTGAACACGCCTTGCAAACGGCTTGGCAGCGTTTTGAAACCATCTTGCCCGAGTTGGTGCGTGAATTGCCAGCACTGCGTCGCCCTGTCGATGAATTGCATGACCACCGCTTTGAAAGCGTGGTGGCGCGACGCATGCACCAGGCGGCTTCAGAACTGGCGTGGGCCAGCGCCGATGAATTCATCACACCCATGGCCGCAGTGGCAGGGTCGGTGGCGCAAGAGGTGCTGCAGGCCTTGGCGCTGCCCGGTGTGGACCGCGCCTACGTGAACAATGGCGGCGACATCGCACTGCACTTGCAGCGCGGCGAATGGCGCATTGGCGTGGTGAGCCAGTTGGCGCAAGCCTTGGCTGCCGTTGCCGCCAGCGCCTTGGTCACCGATGGCCAGTTCGTCATCAGCGCCGCCATGCCGGTGCGTGGTGTGGCCACCAGCGGCTGGGGCGGGCGCAGTTTTTCATTCGGCGTGGCCGACAGCGTCACTGTGCTGGCCGACACGGCTGCGCTTGCCGATGTGGCCGCCACCTTGATTGCCAACGCCGTGACTATTCAGCACCCCGGGATTCAGCGTCGCCCGGCCAACAGCCTGCGGGACGACACCGACTTGGCCGACCGCATGGTGACGGTGGACGTGCCCAGCTTGCCCCCGGCACTGATTCAAGACGCTTTGCAACTCGGGCTAGACTGTGCCCGTGGCCTGCAAGCGCGGGGCCAATTGCATGCCGCCTATTTGTGTTGCCAAGGCCAAGTGGCCGTGACACCCGTTTTGGAGTGTTTGGTTTGAGCTCAGACTTGATCGATGTACGCCGTGTCTTCACCCATGTGGAGGAGATCCACCACGAATTTGGCCCGGTGGCTGACACCCCCTTGGTGCGGGGTGCCATCGCGGCGGTGTTGCGCAATCCTTATGCCGGTCCGTACAACGCCAAGATCCTGCCCATGATGGACGCCTTGAACCCGCTGGGTGTTCAACTTGCCCAGCAACTGTGCCAAGCCATGGGTGTGACCCCAGAGGCGATTCAGGGTTACGGCAAAGGTGCCATCGTCGGTGCAGCCGGGGAACTTGAACACGGTGCCTTGTGGCATGTGCCCGGTGGCTATGCCATGCGCGAATTGCTGGGCTGGAAGGGCGACCGCGCGGCCTACACGGTGGGCCAGGGCAGCGCCAGCAGCGGTCAACCTGGCAACGCCTTGTCCATCGTGCCGTCCACCAAAAAAGTAGGCCCGCCGGGTGCGGCGCTGGACGTGCCCCTGACCCACATCAATGCCAGTTATGTGCGCAGCCATTTCGACGCCATCGAAGTGCGGGTGCCAGGCGCACCACGCGCTGATGACATCGTGTTGATCTTGGCCATGAGCACCGGTGCACGGGTGCATGCCCGGGTGGGTGGTTTGGCCGCCCAAGACATCAGCCAATGGAATGGATTGCGCTGAGACAGCGCAGGAGAACAACATGACAGCTCAAATTCGAAAAATCGTGGTGCAAGTGGACGAACTGCTGCAAGAGGGTGGTGTGGCCGTCTCGCCGCCGACCCGCCGCGCCTTGGCCATGGCGGTGATTGCCAATCCGTATGCCGGACGCTTCAGCGACAACCTGGATGAACTCATCGCCATTGGCGAAGAGTTGGGCGGTTTGCTGGGGGCCCGATGTGTCAAGGCCTTGGGCATCAAGCCTGCGGATGCGCACAGTTATGGCAAGGCCGCCATCGTTGGCGAGTCGGGTGAACTCGAACATGCTGCGGCCATCTTGCACCCCAAACTGGGCGCACCCTTGCGCATGGCCGTCAGCAAAGGCGCAGCGCTGGTGCCGTCGGCCAAAAAACAAGGAACGCTGGGCACGGCCATCGATGTGCCGCTGGGTCACAAGGATGCGGCCTTTGTGCGCAGCCACTTTGACGCCATGGAGGCCCGCATCAGCGACGCGCCGCGCTCGAATGAAATTCTGGTGGCCGTGGTGGTCACCGACAGTGGCCGTCCGCATCCGCGTGTCGGCGGCTTGCAAGTGCATGAAATCGTGGGCCAAGACGGTCTGCGTTGACAGGTTCCCCACGCACGGGTTGTGCGTTTTTTTGTAGTGGAGATCGAAGATGACAACAGATCGCAGAAAACTTCTGGCAGCAATGGGCGCCCTGGGCGCAGTTGGTGTGATGGCACCTTGGGCCATGGCCGCATCCAAAATCAAACCCGGCTCCAAATCGGTGTTGATTGCGGTGGATGTGCAAAATTGTTTTGTGGAAGGTGGCACCTTGCCTGTGGCCAAAGGCTCGGAAGTGGTGCCCGTCATCAACCGCATTTCAACTGCCTTTGAAAACATCGTGGTCACACAAGACTGGCACACCAAAGGCCATGCCTCGTTTGCTTCTGCCTATGACGGCAAAAAACCTTTTGAAACCACCAAACTGTCTTACGGCACCCAAGTACTGTGGCCCGACCACTGTGTGCAAGGCACCAAAGATGCTGAATTGCACAAAGATTTGTCACTGCCTTCAGCCCAGTTGATCATCCGCAAGGGTTACCACCCCAAGGTCGACAGCTACTCTGCTTTCATGGAAGCCGATGCCAAAACCGCCACCGGTTTGTCTGGCTACTTGAAGCAACGCGGTATCAAAACCGTGTTCGTCACCGGTTTGGCCACCGACTTCTGTGTCGCTTGGACCGCCATGGACGCCCGTGCCGCTGGCTTTGAGGTGTATGTGGTGGAAGACGCTTGCCGCGCCATCGACCTGAACGGCTCCTTGGCCGCTGCTTGGAAAAACATGGCAGCCAAAGGTGTCAAGCGCATCCAGTCTGCTGATATCCAAGTCGGTTGATTAGTTCGCCTTTTCGCACCGATGCAGCCGCTGCGTACCGTTGATGTGCAGTTGCAGGTGAATGGCCAAGACCATGCCCTGCGACTGACTTCTGCTGCCACGCTGCTGCATGTGTTGCGCAACGACTTGGGGCTCAACAGCCCCAAGTTCGGTTGTGGCCTGGGTCAATGCGGTGCCTGCACCGTGTTGATCGACGGCACACCCGCCCGGGCTTGCGTCATTCCTGCCCAAGAAATTCAACACCGCGACATCACCACGTCTGAAGGCCTGGGTCAAGCCAGCGCACCGCATCCGGTGCAGCAAGCCTTCATCGATGAACAAGCCGCGCAATGTGGCTATTGTTTGAACGGCATGGTCATGATGACCGTGGCCTTGCTCAAACGCTGCCCCGACCCCACCGACAGCCAAATCCGCCAAGCCTTGTCGGGCAACCTGTGCCGCTGCGGCACCCATGTGGAGATCATGGCCGCGGTCAAACGGGCTGCGCGGCTGATGCATCCCACCCCGGCCTGACCCCATGCGTGCCCAGCAGGTTCACCAACGCGCTGATTTGTTTGAAGCGCAAGGCGTCTTGCGCGTTTGTCGCCCCGCCTTGCCCCAGCAAGCCCCAACGCCTGGCCAACCGCCCTTTGTCTACAGCCACGCCAGCGAGGGCGATGAATGTTTGTTGGCCGTGTGGGACGACGGCAGCGTCACCGCTTTGCATGGCCATGTGGATTTGGGCACCGGTTTGCGCACCGCCTTGACCCAGTTGGTGGCTGAAGAACTTCACACCGATCCTTCCAAAGTCCATGTCTTGATGGGTATGACCGCGGTGTCGCCCAACCAAGGGGCCACGATTGCCAGCGCCTCAATTCAAATCCATGCCGCGCCGTTGCGAGCTGCGGCGGCGCAAGCCCGCCAATGGTTGATCGCTCAAGCCGCCCAACGCTGGGCCTTGCCCCCAAGCGAGGTGCAGCTTCAAGACGGTGAAGTCTTCTGTGCCCCACACGGCCGCTTGCCTTGGGCAGCCTTGCTCAAAGACCAGGCGGTCGATCTGCCCTTGCAACGCGACACTGAACTGAAACAAGCGGATCAACATCAATGGGTCGGTCAAAGCTTGCCGCGTGTGGACATCCCCGCCAAGGTGTTTGCAGATTTGATTTATGTCCACGATATGCGCATGCCCGGCATGCTGCATGGCCGGGTGGTGCGGCCGCCCTATGCGGGCGCCGACAGCGGTGCTTTCATTGGCCACACCTTGGACCGGGTGGAAGCCTCATCCATTGCCCATATCCCCGGCATCCACGCGGTGGTGGTGCAAGGCGATTTTGTCGGCGTGGTGGCCGAACGCGAAGAACACGCCGAACAGGCCATGCGCGAATTGCAGGTGCATTGGAAACCGTGGCCTGGCATGCCCGGCACCCATGACCTTGAAAACGCCATTCGCAGCAACCCCAGCACGCCGCGTGAGGTGGTGAATGAGGGCTTGGTGGACGAAGCCTTGGCAGACGCCGCCCACACCTTGCAGCGCACCTATGTGTGGCCCTACCAAATGCATGCCAGCATCGGTCCGTCTTGCGCCGTGGCCTGGTGGCATGGCTTGAACAATTCAGACACGCCACACCGCTTGTTGGTCTGGGCAGGCACGCAAAACCCGCATGCTTTGCGCGCTGATGTGGCGCGTTTGTGCGGTCTGCATGACACCGAAGTGAACATCATCCGCATGGAGGCCGCCGGTTGCTACGGCCGCAACGGCGCCGACGATGTGGCCGCCGATGCCGCTTTGTTGTCCAAAGCCGTGGGTGCGCCTGTTCGTGTGCAACTCACCCGCGAACAAGAGCATCTGTGGGAGCCCAAAGGCGCGGCCCAACTCATGCAAGTGCGTGGCGGCTTGGGTCGCGAGGGGCAACCCAGTGGCTACGATTTTCAAACAAGCTATCCCTCGAATGGCGCCACCACTTTGGCGCTGTTGCTCACGCGCACCGTTGAGCCCATTGCCCAAGCTTTTGAAATGGGCGACCGCACCGCTCGGCCACCCTACAACTATGCCGACTTGCGCGTCACCGTGAACGACATGCCGCCCATCCTGCGGGCCTCTTGGTTGCGCGGTGTGTCGGCCTTGCCGAATTCGTTTGCGCATGAAAGTTTCATCGACGAATTGGCCACTGCCGCTGGCGCGGACCCCGTGCAATACCGCTTGGCGCATTTGGCCGATGAACGCGCCAAAGCCATGGTGCAGGCGACTGCTGACAAAGCCGGTTGGCAAGCGCACACCCAGCCGCAACAACGCCCATCGGAGGGTGATTGGTTGGTCGGGCAGGGCGTGGCCTATGCCCGCTACATCCACAGCAAGTGGCCGGGCTTTGGTGCCGCTTGGGCCGCTTGGGTGGCCGACGTGCGGGTCCACAAAACCACCGGTGAGGTGCAGGTGCAGCGGGTGGTGGTGGGGCATGACGCAGGCATGGTGGTCAACCCCAAAGGGGTCGAGCAGCAAATCCATGGCAATGTGTTGCAAACCACCAGCCGCGCCTTGCTGGAACAAGTGCAAACCGATGCCACCGATGGCCGGGTCACCAGCGCGGAGTGGGGCAGTTACCCCATCTTGCAATTCCCGCAAGTGCCCGTCATCGAAGTGGTGCAAATGCCGCGCCCCTTGGAAGACCCCTTGGGCGCAGGCGAATCCTCCTCGGTGCCCGGCACGGCGGCGATTGCCAACGCTATTTTTGACGCCACCGGCATTCGTTTTCGGCAACCACCCTTCACCCCGGAAGTGGTGCGAGCCGCCTTGAACCCCTTGGCCGCACCCGTGCAGCCGACACCCCAAGCCAGCCGCAATCCCGACCCCGCACCCTCGTCACAACCGGGCTGGGCCAAGGGCTGGAGCTGGCCCAAAGTGGGTGGTGCCTTGTTGGCCTTGGCCGCCTTCACCGCGGCCAGTGTGGGTTGGCGCAGCAGTTTGCCGCGCATGGCGAGTCCTTTGGCCCCGGTCAGCCAAGCCGTGCTGGCGCGCGGCGCGGAAGTAGCGGCCTTGGGCAACTGCGTCACCTGCCACACCAGCGACCAAGGCGAGCCCTTTGCTGGCGGCAAGGCTTTCAACACAGGATTTGGCACGGTTTACAGCAGCAACCTGACGCCCGATGCGGACACCGGTTTGGGTGCTTGGACCTACCAAGCCTTTGAGCGGGCCATGCGCCAAGGCATCTCGCGCGATGGCCACGCTTTGTACCCTGCGTTCCCCTACACCGCGTTTGCCAGCATCAGCGATGACGACATGACGGCGCTCTACGCTTGGTTGATGCAACGCCCTGCGGTGTCGCAAGCCACGCCACAAGCCGACATGGGCTTTCCGTTTGGCATGCGCTCGCTCATGCTGCTGTGGAATGGTTTGTTTCATCAACCCAGCACCTACCAATACGACCCAGCGCAAACCGCGCAGTGGAACCGAGGCGAGTACTTGGTGAATGGCGCGGCCCATTGCGGGGCCTGCCACACGCCACGCAATGCCTTGGGGGCCGAGCAAAAAAGCAGTGCCTTTTTGCAAGGCGCAGTGTTAGACGGCTGGCAGGCACCGGCACTGACCTCGCTGAACCCGTCACCCGTGCCCTGGCGAGCTGAAGATTTCTTCCACTATTTGCGCCACGGTTACACCGATTTCCATGGCGTGGCCAGCGGCCCCATGGCCCAAGTGGTGCGCAATTTGCAAACCGTGCCTGACGCCGATTTGCAAGCCATGGCGGTGTATTTGGCCTCATTGCAAACCGCTGCCCCTTTGAACGACAGCCAGCAAACCGCCCAAGCCCAACAGGTGGTGCAACAAGCCGCGGCCTCTGCACCGCTGCCTTCAGCCGCCCAGCGCCAATTTGAGGGCAGCTGCGGCGCATGCCACCATGACGGCAGCGGGCCGCAACTGTTGGGCGTGAACCAGCCGCTGTCCTTGAATGGCAACTTGCACAGCGCCACCCCGGACAACCTGGTGCAGGTGATTCAGTCCGGTATTCAACAACCACCCTCCCAGCGCGTGGGCTTCATGCCCGGCTTCAAGGACAGCTTGAGCGAGGCGCAAATGCTGGACTTGGTGGGCTGGATGCGACAACGCTATGCCCCCGACAAACCGGCTTGGACCCCGGCCCAGATCAAAACGGCGATGCGCCAATCTGCCAGCCCCTCATCCCGCTGATGTTGCGCAGTGGGCTGCTTACTTGAGCGTCAACCTGGGGTATCTGGCGGGCGTTGTGCTTGAACCCCGAGGGATGCGCCAAAATCCCCCAGGTTTTTCCCCAATTGGGGTTTCTTTATCTAACGGAGACATTTATGACAAGTCGTCGCGAATTTGTGATTCAACTCAGCTTGGGCGGTACCGCCTTGTTGGCCGGCCAAGCCATGGCCCAAGCCCTGGTCGCCGAAAACGACCCCCAAGCTGCAGCCCTGGGTTACAAGGCAGATACCAGCAAAGTCGATAAGAAAAAATACGCCAACCACAAGGCTGAACAGCGTTGCGACAACTGTGCTTTGTACTCAGGCAAAGCCGGCGACAAGGCAGGCGGTTGTCCTCTGTTTGCAGGCAAGCAGGTTGCTGCTGCTGGCTGGTGCAGTGCCTACGCCAAAAAAGGCTGATCGCTTTTTTCGGTTTTGTTCAAAACCCCTGTGGCTTTGCCCGGGGGTTTTTTCATGCGTCAATCTAAAAATACAAGGGTAAACCCCTTATAGTCAACTTGAATTGACACATCTATGCTCACCCTCATGACAATAGCGTACCCTGCATGGTTGCAGGGTTTGCAGGAGATCGCCCCATGACACCATTGCTCGACAGCATTCAATCGCCCGCCGATGTGCGGCGACTGTCGCCAGCCCAGTTACCCGTTTTGGCTGATGAGCTGCGCTCTTTCCTGCTCACCAGTGTGGCGCAAACCGGTGGTCATCTCAGCTCCAATTTGGGCACGGTCGAACTCACTGTGGCCTTGCACCATGTGTTCAACACACCCCATGATCGTTTGGTTTGGGATGTGGGCCACCAAACCTACCCGCACAAAATCCTCACCGGGCGGCGTGATCGCATGCACACCCTGCGCCAACTGGGCGGCCTGGCTGGATTTCCCAAACGCGACGAAAGCGAATACGACGCCTTCGGCACGGCCCATTCCTCCACCAGCATTTCTGCCGCACTGGGCATGGCCTTGGCGGCCAAGCAAAAGGGCGAGCAACGCCATTGCGTGGCCATCATCGGTGACGGTGCCATGACGGCAGGCATGGCCTTTGAAGCCATGAACAATGCTGGTGTGGCCGACTGCAATTTGCTGGTCATCTTGAACGACAACGACATGTCGATCAGCCCGCCCGTGGGCGCTTTGAACCGCTATTTGGCGCAACTCATGAGTGGGCGTTTTTACTCGGCCGCCAAAGAGGTGGGCCGCCAAGTTTTGAAAAACGCGCCGCCCTTGTTTGAGTTGGCCCGTCGTTTGGAACACCAAGCCAAAGGCTTGGTGCTGCCCGCCACCTTGTTTGAAAAATTTGGTTTCAACTACATTGGCCCGATTGACGGCCACGATCTCGACTCGCTCATTCCCACGCTGGAAAATTTGAAGCAATTGCAAGGTCCGCAGTTTTTGCATGTCGTCACCCGCAAAGGGCAGGGCTACCAATTGGCAGAAGCCGACCCGATTGCTTACCACGGTCCGGGCAAATTCGATCCCAAGGTGGGCTTGATCAGTCCGACCACCGCCCCCAAACAGACCTTCAGCCAGGTGTTTGGCCAATGGTTGTGCGACATGGCGGTGCAAGATCCCAAGTTGGTGGCCATCACGCCCGCCATGCGAGAAGGTTCGGGCATGGTCGAGTTCCACCGCCGCTTCCCCGACCGCTACCACGATGTGGGCATCGCAGAGCAGCATGCACTCACGTTTGCGGCTGGTTTGGCATGCGAAGGCTTGAAGCCGGTGGTGGCCATCTACTCCACGTTTTTGCAGCGTGCCTACGACCAAGTGATCCATGACGTGGCCTTGCAAAAACTGCCCATGGTGCTGGCGCTGGACCGCGCAGGCATTGTGGGTGCCGACGGCCCCACCCATGCGGGTGTGTATGACATTCCTTTCCTGCGTTGCGTCCCCAACATCAGCATCGCCTGCCCAGCAGACGAAAACGAGTGCCGCATGCTGCTCAGCACCGCCCACGCCCAAGACCACACGGTGGCGGTGCGCTATCCGCGCGGCTCTGGTGCGGGCACCGCCCTCAGCGCTGGCTTGGACACTTTGCCTTTTGGCAAAGGCGAATTGCGCCGCCAAGGCAAGGGCGTGGCCATTCTGGCTTTTGGCACCATGCTCTACCCCGCCTTGCAAGCCGCTTTGCCTTTGAACGCCAGTGTGGCCAACATGCGCTGGGCCAAACCCTTGGACACCGAACTGCTGCTGTCTTTGGCGCAAAGCCACGATGCCTTGGTCACGGTGGAAGAAGGCGCCCTCATGGGTGGTGCAGGGTCTGCGGTGTTGGAGGCTTTGCAGGATGCAGGCATCAACATCCCCGTGCTGCGTTTGGGTGTGCCGGATGTGTTCACCGAGCATGGCGACCCAGTCAAAATAATGAGCTCGTTGGGTTTGGATGCCGCGGGCATAGAAGCCTCGGTGCGTCATCGCTTCGCCGATGTGCTGCACGCCACCGACCCGGATGCCAAAGGCCTGAAACTGGTGAGCTAAGGATGGCTCTTTGAACTAACTGGGCTTGCGGGACAGCTTGCGGTAGAGCGTGGCGCGGCTGATGCCAAGCACCTTGGCCGCTTGTGCCACATTGCCGCGTGCCTGCTCGATGGCCTTGGAAATCATGGCCGATTGCAGTTGCTGTAAGGGCCCGGTGGCTTTGGGTTGGTTGTCCAGCGCATAACCATGTTGCACATAAACCCGCGCCTGAAGTTGCAGGCCACTCCACAGCGGCACTTCCACCGCTTGGTCTGAATTGGCTGCATCAAACAACAAACCCCAAGGCAGCGCAAACACGTCGCTGGCATGAACTTGCGGGTGGGCATGCAAATTCAGCATCTCACGAGCCCAAGGATTGGCACCCAAGACTTCGCCGTCACTGCCGAGCAACACCAGGCCGTCGTTGTCGTCACCCATGGAACGACCAGGCCAATTCAGGCGCAGCAGCATGTGGTGCGGCTGGCGCAACAGCAAGGCGTTGCTGATGCTGCGGGCTGACAGTGCTGCCAAATGCATCAGCTCAGGGCGCTCGGCGGTTTGCACGCCGGTCAAGTCGAGCATGCCAATGCATTCGCCTTGCGAGCCCCACAGCGGCGCACCAGCGCAGCTGTAGATGGCGGTGTCGTTGAAGAAATGCTCGCTGCGGTGCAACCAGACGGGACGCATTTCGGTCAGCGCGGCACTGATGGCGGTGGTGCCCACCGCGCGTTCGGACAAGTCCACACCCACACGCGCGATGCTGCTGACACGTTTGTCGTGTCGATCAATGGCACCGCCAAGGTCGAGCAAAACACCTTGCGCATCGGTGATGAGGGCGAAAAATGGGGTGCCCGCAATCGCGCGGCCCAAGCGTTCGAGTTCAGGCTTGGCTGATTGAATCAGGTCGCGGTTTTGATCCAGGGCTTGTTTGATGTGGCTGGTGGACACCGGATTGAAGCTCAAGGCATCATCGGCTTTCAAGCCTTGGGCGATACAGCGTCGCCAGCTGTCGCTGATCCAGCCTTGCACCCAAGGCGTCGAAGCCGTGCCCTCCACCATCACAGCATGGCGGGCCCGTTCTATGCGGTTCAGACGGTCATTGGCGGAAATCATGGTTTTCATGGTGGCCGGACTGTGACGCACAGCCCTGACAAAGTGCTTACCTGACCCAGATCATCTCAATTGTTTTGATGCCAGCCAGCGTGAAAAGCAAAGACCCCAGCAGGTGCAGGGATGCGGTCACCAGCGCCGAGACATAACGCGAGGCAAGCAACATCTGAACGACTTCGGCACTGAACGATGAAAACGTGGTGAGCGCACCCAAAAAACCCGTCACCAAAAGCAAACGCCACAAAGGATCGAGGTCGGGCAAGGCTTGAAACACCGCCACACACACGCCAATCAGGTATCCACCAATCAAATTGGCATACAAAGTGCCCCAAGGCAAGACGCCTGTGCTGTTGAAATGCAAACCCAGTTGCCAGCGGGCCAAGGCACCCACACAAGCCCCGATACAAATCGCCAAGACTGCTGACATGAAAAAGGACCTTTCTGGTTCTGCTGGCGCATTATCGTGCCCTGCAGAAGGGGTGCAGGGTGGCCGCATAATTGCTGCATGAGAAAAACCTATCCCTTGCACATCGACGGTCGGCATCCCGATCGGGTGCTCGACGCCGTCAAGCATGACGTGCGCAAATACTTGAAACGCGAACGCCGACGAGACCTGCCTGAAGGCGCCGACTTTTGGGACTTTGATTGCAAAGTGGCCGCCACCAAAGAAGAAGCGCAAACCGTGCATTTGTCTGAACTCATCAGCACGATCGACGCGGTGGCCAAAGCGCAAGCGGTGCAGGTCTATGTGGAGGTTCTGGCAAAAACCGGCAAGCGCCAAGCACGCCCCTTGCCTGAAGGCGCAGTGTTGGTCGACGCTGAAGACGACTTGCCGGAGTGACCATGCTCAAAGGTTTGCGGATTTTGGTGACCCAAGCCGATGTCTTCATGGGCCCCGCCTTGTGCAAAGCCTTGGCCGCGCAAGGGGCCACCGTGTTGGCGGATGTGCGCGATCTGCAACCTCTGGATGCCCCTGCGCAAATGCTGACCGAGCACGGAACTGTCGATGTGTTGGTGGCCAATTTGGCCATGCCTGCGCCCGTCACCCTGGCCTCTGAGGTGAGCGAAGACGAATGGCAAGCGGTGTTCAACAGCATGGTCCATCCTTTGCAGCGCATGGTCAAAGCCGTGTTGCCGTCCATGCAAGCGCAAGGGCATGGCAAGGTGGTGGTGATGGGCAGCGCCAGTGCCTTGCGCGGCATGAAGCGCTCATCCAGCTACAGCGCAGCCCGCGGTGCCCAGCTCGCTTATGTGCAAGCGGTGGGTGTGGAAATGGCCCCGTTCAACATCCAGGTCAATGCCATCGCGCAAAATTTTGTCGATAACCCCACTTACTTTCCGCCCGAGGTGCAAGCCAATCCCCGGTTTCAAGAACGCTTGAAACGCGAAGTGCCACTGGGCAGATTGGTGAAAGCCGAAGAAGACGCGGCCTTTGCCGCCTACTTGTGTTCCAGCCAAGCCGATTGCTTTGTCGGCCAGGTGTTTCCCATGTCAGGTGGCTGGGCCACCCGCTAGTTCAGTGGGCTGCGCTGGTCAGCATGCCCTTGGTTTCTATGAACTTCACCACCTCGGCCAAGCCGCTGAGGGTTTTCAAATTCGTCATCACAAACGGCTTGACGCCTTGGGCACCAGCCCGCATGCGCTCGGTGTCGGATTTCATGATGGCCAAGTCGGCGCCCACGTGCGGGGCCAAGTCGGTTTTGTTGATGATGAACAAATCGCTTTTGGTGATGCCCGGACCACCCTTGCGCGGTATTTTTTCGCCAGCGGCGACATCAATCACATAGATGGTCAGGTCGCTCAACTCGGGGCTGAAGGTGGCCGCCAGGTTGTCGCCGCCACTCTCGACAAACACCACATCGGCATTCGGAAATTTATCCAGCATGCGGTCGATGGCTTCCAAGTTGATGGAGGCGTCTTCGCGGATGGCGGTGTGCGGACAACCGCCGGTTTCCACGCCCATGATGCGCTCAGCAGCCAAGGCACCACTGACGGTGAGCAAGCGCTGGTCTTCCTTGGTGTAGATGTCGTTGGTGATGGCGATCAGGTCGTAATCGTCGCGCATGGTTTTGCACAGCATTTCCAGCAAGGTGGTTTTGCCAGAGCCAACCGGCCCGCCGATGCCGACACGCAAGGGGGGCAGTTTTTTGGTGCGAAAAGGAATGTGGTGAAGTGGTGTGGTCATGATCTGAACAGTCGTGAGTATTGGGTTTCGTGACGCGCCGACAGAATGGCCAGGCGCGGGCTAAAGGCTTGACGATGCTCGTCGTTCAAAGAAAGGGCGTGGTCCACCGCTGCGGGCATGTCGGCGCTCAGCGCAGCCAAGATGCGCTGCCCACTGCGTTGCCCCAAAGGCACCGATTTGATGGCGGCTTGCACCATGTTTTCTGCCCAGGCAAAGGCGCTGGTCAACAAGCCATCACGCGGCTGCACTTCACGCGTGGTGAGTGCCAAGGCAAACACCATCGGCCAGGTGGGCGGCAGTTGTTGGCAGGTGTGAACACGTTCTTCATCGACATCGGTGTGGTTGCGCAACCAGTCCAGCAGGGAGCGACCCATTTGCTCGGATTGCAAACGGTTCTCGAAGGTTTCGCGGGTTTGCAGCACCCATTGATTAAGCTGCATCAAACGGGGCACATCCTGCTGTTGCCAAGCGGTCATGGCCTGCGCCACCACCGGCAATTCGCTGCGGGCTTGCACCAAATGCAATTGGTCCAACAACCAAGCTTGCGCACTGGCTTCGTCGTTCACCAAGCCATGCTCCACCGCAGCCTCCAAAGACTCCGAGTACGAGAAGCCGCCCACTGGCAAGGCCGGTGAGGCCAGTTGCATCAGCCATAGCAAATCAGTGTTGCTCATCCGTGGTCGTGCTTGCAGTGCGGACCGTGCACATGACCGTCGTCATGTTGATGCGCATGATCGTGGCCGTGATCATGCTTATGGGTTGTGCCATGGTCATGTGCGTGATCTTGCCCATGGTGATGACCGCCGTGGTCACCATAAGCACCGCTTTCGGGCTCGAAGGATTCATTCACTGCATCCACCTTCAAATGCATGGCACGCAGCATGTCGGCCAACACATGGTCGGGTTCTATTTTCAAATGATCGGCTTGCAGTTCGATGGGCACATGGCGGTTGCCCAAGTGGTAGGCGGCGCGGGTCAAATCGAACGGCGTGCCGTGAGCAGCATCGAAGGTGATGCGCAACACCGCTTGCGGTGCGGCTTGCACTTGCAACAAGGAGCCATCTGCGCCCACCAAGACATCACCGCCGCGCACTGTGGTGCCGCGCGGCAAAAACACGCCCACGCTGCGGCCACCGCTGTCGGTGGTTTCGAAACGGCTTTTTTGCCGCACGTCCCAATCCAAGCTGACGCTGTGGGCACGATTGAGCAAGGGTTTGGCCAGACCTTGGCCTTGGCGAACGAGTTTGGAGAAATGGATCATGGTGATTTAATTGGGGTCAGATTCCAATTATTAATTGGAATCTGACCCCAATTAAAAATCAGAACAAGAAATAGCGTTGGGTCATCGGCAGGCTGCTGGCGGGCTCGCAGGTGAGCAACATGCCATCAGCACGCACCGCATAGGTTTGCGCATCCACCTCCATGTGCGGTGTCAAATGGTTGTGAATCATGTCGCGTTTGCCCACACCTCGGATGTTTTTCACGGCGCTCAGCGTTTTGTGCAAACCGTAGCGACCACCAATGTCGGCGCTCAAAGCCACTTGCGACACAAAGCTAAGGGAGCCTTTGTGCAACGCGCCACCATAGGACCCAAACATGGGTCGGTAGTGCACAGGTTGGGGCGTGGGGATGGACGCATTCGGGTCGCCCATGGCGGCCATGGCGATGAAGCCGCCTTTCATGATGATGAAGGGCTTGACACCAAAGAAGGCCGGTTTCCACAACACGATGTCCGCCCACTTGCCCACTTCCAAGCTCCCCACTTCGTGGCTGATGCCGTGGGCGATGGCCGGGTTGATGGCCAGCTTGGCCATGTAGCGCTTGACGCGAGCGTTGTCATGCCGGTCGGTGTCACCGGGCAAGAGGCCACGTTGTTGCTTCATCTTGTGCGCGGTTTGCCAGCAACGCATGATCACCTCGCCCACACGACCCATGGCCTGCGAGTCGGAGGAAAACATGCTGATGGCCCCGATGTCATGCAAGATGTCTTCGGCTGCAATCGTTTCTTTGCGGATGCGACTTTCGGCAAACGCCAAGTCTTCGGCAATGGACGGGTCGAGGTGGTGGCACACCATCAGCATGTCCACGTGTTCGTCCAGCGTGTTGATGGTGTAAGGCCGTGTCGGGTTGGTGGAAGAGGGCAGCACATTGGCTTCGCCCACCACTTTCAAAATATCGGGCGCATGGCCACCGCCCGCACCTTCGGTGTGGAAGGTGTGGATGGTGCGGCCCTTGAACGCGGCCACGGTGTCTTCCACAAAGCCGGATTCGTTCAAGGTGTCGGTGTGGATGGCCACTTGCGTGTCGGTGTCCTCGGCCACGTTCAAACAGTTGTCGATGGCTGCTGGTGTGGTGCCCCAGTCTTCGTGCAACTTCAGGCCAATCGCACCCGCATTGATTTGTTCATGCAAGGCATTGGGCAAAGCCGCGTTGCCTTTGCCCAAAAAACCCAGGTTCATGGGGAACGCGTCTGCTGATTGCAACATGCGCTCGATGTTCCAAGGGCCGGGCGTGCAGGTGGTGGCAAAAGTGCCGGTGGCTGGCCCTGTGCCGCCGCCCAACATGGTGGTGACGCCGCTGCACAAGGCTTCTTCAATTTGCTGGGGTGCGATGAAATGGATGTGCGTGTCAATGGCCCCTGCGGTCACGATCATGCCTTCACAGGAAATGATTTCCGTGCCGGGGCCGATGATGATGTCCACGCCCGGTTGCGTATCAGGATTACCGGCTTTGCCAATCGCGGCGATGCGTGAATTTTTGATGCCGATGTCGGCTTTCACAATCCCCCAGTGGTCCACGATGAGCGCGTTGGTCAGGACACAGTCCATCGCCCCACCAGCTTGTGCGCCGGTGCCCAAGGGGCCATTGCGGGTGCGTTGGCTTTGCGCCATTCCGTCTCGAATGGTTTTGCCGCCGCCAAATTTCACTTCCTCGCCATAGCTGCCACCTCGCAAGGTGTGGTCTTCTTCCACCTCGATGATCAGGTCGGTGTCGGCCAAGCGCAATCGGTCACCCACCGTGGGGCCGTACATCTCGGCATAAGCGCGTTTTTCAATCTGGGCCATCACGCGGCTCCTTTCAATGCACCTTGCACGTCGCCACGAAAGCCATAAATCTGTCGGTCGCCTGCATAGTCCACCAATTCCACGGTGCGCTCTTGACCGGGTTCAAAACGAACGGCCGTGCCCGAGGCGATGTTCAAGCGCATGCCTTGGGCCGCAACCCGATCGAATTGCAAACCATGGTTGGTTTCAGCGAAGTGGTAGTGCGAGCCGACTTGAATGGGCCGGTCTCCCGCATTGCGCACCACCAAGGTGTGGGTGCGACGACCCACATTCAAAGCATGGTGACCAGCGTCTGTGAAAAGTTCTCCGGGCGTCATGCTCATTTGCGCCCCGCCCAGATCATGGCGACCACCACCAGCGCCGTCACCACAAAGCCCAAGGCATCGGTGGCATGGCCGTGCGAACCTGACAGGCCATGGCCTTCGTGCGCGAAAGCACTCAAGTTGATCATCATGGTCAGGCCAAAAAGAAGTTTGTGCATCTGGGGCTCCTTAAACAATCGGTTGGTGCACGGTCACCAGCTTGGTGCCATCGGGAAAAGTGGCTTCGACCTGGATGTCGGGAATCATCTCGGCAATGCCGTCCATCACATCGGCACGGGTGAGGATGTTGCGGCCTTCGCTCATGAGTTGCGCCACGGTTTTGCCATCACGTGCACCTTCCATGACAGCGGCACTGATGAAGGCCACGGCTTCGGGGTAGTTGAGTTTCAAGCCACGGGCCCGGCGCCGTTCAGCCAGCAAGGCGGCGGTGAAGATCAACAGCTTGTCTTTTTCGCGGGGTGTGAGTTCCATGGCGTGTGCAAATGCGTTGTCTATAGAGATTTGAATTGTCATGCAATTGGCGTGCCTCACTTTGCACTTGATTTGCACCTTGAACGTGCCTTCAATTGGTGCCTTGCACCAAACAGGATGTGTTTTTCTGGTGCATCCAAGCTTGAACACATGACGCCAAAACGCGCATCTCCAGTGAACGCGGGTTTCTACGGAGGCTGGCACAAGGCTTGCAAAGAGTGAAGGCGCAGCCCACAAGGCGCGTTCCTCTCAACCCTCGAAAACATTTGGAGTTCACTGCATGTTGAATCGTCGTCATCACCTCAAAGCACTGGCCGCAGCAGCTGCCATCGTCAGTGGTTCCTTGTCCATGACCGTGGCCCAAGCGGCTGACACCATCAAAGTGGGCGTGTTGCACAGCTTGTCTGGCACCATGGCCATTTCTGAAACCGTGTTGAAAGACACCGTGTTGATGGCCATCGATGAAATCAACGCCAAGGGCGGCGTGTTGGGCAAGAAACTCGAACCCGTGGTGGTTGATCCTGCCTCGAACTGGCCTTTGTTTGCAGAGAAAACCAAACAACTGTTGGGTCAAGACAAGGTGTCGGTGATCTTCGGTTGCTGGACTTCCGTGTCACGCAAATCCGTGTTGCCCGTGGTGGAAGAAATGAACGGCTTGCTGTTCTACCCCGTGCAGTACGAAGGCGAAGAGCTGTCGAAAAACGTGTTCTACACCGGTGCTGCGCCCAACCAACAAGCCATTCCTGCGGTGGACTACCTGATGAGCAAAGATGGCGGTGGCGCCAAGCGTTGGGTCTTGTTGGGCACCGACTACGTGTACCCCCGCACCACCAACAAAATTTTGCGTGCCTATCTGATCAGCAAAGGCGTGAAAGAGTCTGACATCGACGAGAAGTACACACCCTTCGGTCACTCCGACTATCAAACCATCGTGGCCGACATCAAGAAATTCTCCACCGGTGGCAAAACCGCTGTGGTCTCCACCATCAACGGTGACTCCAACGTGCCTTTCTACAAAGAGTTGGGCAATGCGGGTTTGAAAGCCAAAGACGTGCCTGTGGTGGCCTTCTCTGTGGGTGAAGAAGAACTGCGCGGCGTGGACACCAAGCCTTTGGTCGGTCACTTGGCGGCATGGAACTATTTCCAATCCATCAAGAACCCGACCAACGATGCGTTCATCAAAAAATGGTCGGACTACGCCAAAGCCAAGGGTATTGCAGGTCACAAAGACAAGCCTTTGACCAACGACCCGATGGAAGCCACTTACATCGGCATCCACATGTGGAAGCAGGCGGTTGAAAAAGCCAAGACCACCGATGTCGACAAAGTCATCGCTGCCATGGCCGGTCAAACTTTCAAAGCACCAAGCGGCATCACCAGCAAGATGGATGAGAAAAACCACCACTTGCACAAGTCTGTGTTCATTGGCGAAATCAAAGCGGATGGTCAGTTCAACGTGGTTTGGAAAACACCAGGCCCTGTCAAAGCCAAGCCTTGGAGCCCTTACATCGTTGGGAACGATAAAAAGCCTGACGAACCTGTCAAGAAGTAATCGCAGCTGTTGAGCGAGATGCACAGGGGAGGGGCGTCAAGTCACTCCCCTGTTTTTTGAAACAGAGACAAAGAGCAGGTATGAAACGGATTGGATGGGTTGGAAGTGCGTTGTGCTGGATGCTGTGGCTGAGTCCCGTTCAAGCACTGACCACGGCGCAAGTGCAAGAGATGGTGCTGGGTGAAACAGATGCCCGTATCACGGGCTTGCAAAAAGCCTTGGCCCAAGCCGATGCGCAAACCGCTGTATTCCTTCAAGCCTTGGCCGATGACGCCGTGATGGTGGCGGGCGAGAGCGTGGTGCTGGTGCGTGACGGTCAAGCCCTCGACCCCGTGACCAACGCCGAAGTGAAGATGCCCGAGAACGCCGAAAGCGTGATCAGCAACAACCGAATGCGCGGCGAGGTGGATGCCGCCTTGGCCGCCTTGCAATTGCTCAGTCCCGATGACGCGCAGCGCATGAAAGCCGCGCAAGCCTTGGTGTCCGAACCGGATGCCAGCAAATTGCCCTTGCTTGAAAAAGCCTTGGCCGCTGAAAAAAATGAAGCCATTGCCAAGCTGTTGCGCTTGGCCAATGCCGCGATTGACATTGCCAACCCCGATGCCGCCAAACGCTTGCAAGCGGCACGTGCATTGGCCGAAAGCAAAACACCCAACACCCAGCTGTTGTTGAACCAACAACTGACGGTGGAAACCGACCCGCAAGTCAAAGCCCAACTCGTGGCCTCCTTGGCCGACATCAAAGCCACGTTGGCTTGGGGTGAACGACTCGGGGCCTTGTTCACGGGCATCAGCTTGGGCTCTATTTTGTTGTTGGTGGCGCTGGGTTTGGCCATCACCTATGGCTTGATGGGCGTGATCAACATGGCCCATGGCGAGTTGATGATGGTGGGGGCTTATGCCACTTATGTGGTGCAGGCTTTGGTGCGCAGCCATGCCCCGGGCTTGTTCGATTACTACTTGGCCTTGGCGATTCCCATGGCCTTCTTGACTGCTGCTTTGGTGGGGGTGGTGATGGAGCGTGTGGTCTTGCGCCATTTGTATGGCCGACCCTTGGAAACTTTGTTGGCCACCTGGGGCATCAGTTTGATCTTGATGCAAGCCGTGCGCAGCGTGTTTGGGGCGCAAAACGTGGCGGTGGAAAACCCGTCGTGGATGAGTGGCGGTATTCAAGTGTTGGCCAACTTGAGCCTGCCTTGGAACCGTGTCTTGATTGTGGTGTTTGCCTTGATGGTGTTGGCCGCTGTGGCCTTGCTGATCAGCCAAACGCGCTTGGGTTTGTTTGTGCGTGGCGTCACCCAAAACCGCGCCATGGCGTCATGCATGGGCGTCAACACTGCGCGTATCGACACCTATGCGTTTGCGCTGGGTTCGGGCATTGCGGGGTTGGCTGGTTGCGCTTTGAGTCAAATTGGCAACGTCGGCCCCGATCTGGGCCAAGGCTACATCGTGGACGCCTTCATGGTGGTGGTCTTGGGTGGTGTGGGCCAATTGGCCGGTACGGTTTATGCGGCCCTGGGCTTGGGCGTCTTGAATAAATTGCTCGAAGGTTGGACCGGCGCGGTGCTGGCCAAAATTGCCGTCTTGGTGTTCATCATTGTCTTCATCCAAAAACGACCCCAAGGTTTGTTTGCGATGAAGGGCAGAAGTGCGGAGGCCTGAGATGAACAAACTTGAAATGCCTGCTGCCCCGCGTTTGCTCTCTTCAAAGGGATGGACCGTCTTCGCCGTCTTGTTGGTGTTGCTGACGGTTTTAGCGCCCGTGCTGAATCTGGTGCTGCCTGCCGATCATCCTTTGCACTTGAGTGATTTCGCCGTGTCCCTGATCGGCAAGATCATGTGCTTCGCCATTTGTGCCTTGGCCATGGATTTGATCTGGGGCTATACCGGCATCTTGTCACTGGGTCATGGTTTGTTTTTCGCGCTGGGTGCCTATGCCATGGGCATGTACCTGATGCGTCAAATTGGTTTGGATGGCAATTACAAGTCCGAGTTGCCCGACTTCATGGTCTTCCTCGATTGGAAAACCCTGCCTTGGCACTGGTACTTCAGCGACAGCTTTGTCGCCACCTTGTTGTTGGTGGTGTTGGCACCCGGTGTGTTGGCTTTGGTGTTTGGCTACTTCGCGTTTCGCTCGCGCATCAAAGGGGTGTATTTCTCCATCATCACGCAGGCCATGACCTTTGCCTTCATGCTCTTGTTCTTCCGCAATGAAACCGGTTTTGGCGGCAACAACGGCTTCACCGATTTCAAACGCATTTTGGACATGCCCTTGGCCACACCGCACATGCGCATGGTTTTGTTTGTATTGAGCGCTTTGTGTTTGTTGGGATTTTTCTTGGCCGCGCGTTGGTTGGTGCAAAGCAAATACGGCCGCGTTTTGCAAGCCATCCGCGACGCCGAAAGCCGGGTCATGTTTTCAGGCTATTCCCCATTGCCCTACAAACTCAGCATTTGGGTCATCTCAGCTGTCATGTGCGGCGTGGCTGGGGCCTTGTATGTGCCGCAGGTGGGCATCATCAACCCCAGTGAAATGAGCCCAGCCAATTCGATTGAGATTGCCATCTGGGCTGCTGTGGGTGGCCGTGGCAGCCTGATTGGCCCGATTGTGGGCGCCTTCATGGTGAATGGTGCCAAAAGTTGGTTGACCGTGGTGGCCCCCGAGTACTGGTTGTATGTCTTGGGTGCCTTGTTCATCCTGGTCACGCTCTACATGCCGCAAGGTTTGGTGGGCTTGGTGAAAACCATCCGCAGCAAGTGGCAAAAATCTGGAGCCGCATCATGACCCCCGATTTGATGGAAGCCAACGCCCAACGCTTGGAAGACTTCAAGTTCAAACAAGTGCAAGCACCGGCCTCGGGTGGACGCCATGCAGCCTTTTCAAGATTGCACACACCAGGCGAATTGGACCTCGCGCACGGCCGCATTTTGTATTTGGAAGATGTGAACGTGAGCTTCGATGGTTTCAAGGCCATCCACAATTTGTCGCTTGACATTGGCGTGGGTGAGCTGCGTTGCATCATTGGCCCCAATGGCGCGGGCAAGACCACCATGATGGACATCATCACCGGCAAAACCAAACCGGATTCGGGGCGGGTGTTCTTTGGCAGCACCATCGACTTGCTGCGCCACAACGAACCGGAAATTGCCCAGATGGGCATTGGTCGCAAGTTTCAAAAACCCACGGTGTTTGAACACCTGAGCGTGTTTGAAAACCTGGAATTGGCTTTGAAAACCCACAAAGGTGTGGCGGCCTCGATGTTCTTCAAATTGAACGGCGAGCAAAACGACCGCTTGGCCGAGGTGTTGCACACCATCCATTTAGAAGGCGCGTTCACACGCCAAGCTGGCAACCTGAGCCATGGTCAAAAACAATGGTTGGAGATTGGCATGTTGCTGATGCAAGACCCGAAGTTGTTGTTGCTGGATGAACCCGTGGCGGGTATGACCGACCAAGAAACCGAGCGCACCGCCGAATTGTTCTTGCGCTTGAAGGGCAAGCATTCCCTGATGGTGGTGGAGCACGACATGGCCTTCATTCGCCAAATTTCTGACATCGTCACGGTCTTGTGTGATGGCGCGGTGTTGGCTCAGGGCAGCTTGGATGTGGTGCAAGCAGACGAACGCGTCATTGACGTTTATTTGGGGCGCTGATCATGTTGGCCATGGAACATATTCACCAGTACTACGGCGGCTCGCACATCCTGCGAGACATCAGTTTGACGGCGAAAGCTGGACAAATCACGGTCTTGTTGGGTCGCAACGGCGTGGGCAAAACCACCTTGTTGAAAGCCTTGATGGGCTTGGTGCCGGTGCGCCAAGGTCACATCAGCTTTGAAGGCCACACCATCACCAACGCCACGCCCTACGAGCGGGCACGGGCCGGCATTGGCTATGTGCCCCAAGGCCGCGACATCTTCAACCGACTCACTGTTGAAGACAACCTGCGCATGGGTTTGGCCACCCAACCCGGTTCTGCGGACATTCCGCAAGAGTTGTTCGCCTTGTTTCCCATTCTGGAACAAATGCGGCAGCGGCGGGGTGGCGATTTGTCAGGTGGGCAACAACAGCAGTTGGCCATTGCACGTGCACTCGCTGGCAAGCCCAAGTTGTTGGTTTTGGATGAACCGACCGAAGGCATTCAGCCCAGCATCATCAAAGACATTGGCCGCGTCATCCAACAACTGGCCAAGCGTGGCGACATGGCCATCTTGTTGTGCGAGCAGTACTACGACTTCGCCGAAGAACTGGCCGATCAGTACGTGGTGATGGAGCGCGGTGAAGTGATTGCGCAAGGACCGGGTTCTGAAATGAAAGACAAAGGCATCAGAAAACTGGTGTCAATTTAAACACCGACCAGCAGCCCTTCATCCTGCCTTGACCTTCAAGGGCGTTGAGACACGGTAGCCCGCGCCGTGCACGGTTTTGATTTCAAAGGCTTGCCCCTTGAACTTGAACAATTTGGCTCGCAAACGACTGATCAAGACCTCCAGCCGCACCTTGTCGAAACTGGTGCGTTGCGCTTCGGCCCCTAGTTTGTCGATCAAGTCGTCGTAGGTGCAATGTGTGGAGGTTTGCGCCAAGGTGATAAGGGCGATGGTTTCCTTCGGTGTCAGGCTCAGCACATCCGCATCAGGCGCACTCAGGGACATGCTTTTTTGGTGCACGGTCCAGGCCGCCGTGGCAGCCAAGGGACTGGCACCATGTCGATCATGGCGGCGCATCAGGTTGCGAATCACCGCTAAGATTTCATCCGGCCGGGTGGGTTTGGTCAGGTAAACATCAGCCCCGGCCTGGTAGCCCTCGGTGCGCTCACTGCCCATCACCCGGGCGGTCAACATCACGATACCCATGAACGGGTGCAAGTCGCGCAACCATTTGCACAAACTGATGCCATCTTCGTTCGGCAGGTTCAGGTCCAACATAACCACATCCGGGGTGGTGATGGTCAACAAGGACCGCATGTGGTCGCCGTCATAGGCGCATCGCGTGGCATAGCCTGCAGCCGACAACACCAAGGCCAGTTCATCGCTGACACGCAAATTGTCTTCCACCAACAGCACCGAGCCCAAGACGGGTGGGGGTGTCAGGTCAACAGCTTCAAGGTCTTGGTCGTCTTGCATGTTCAGGCCTTGATTGCAAAGTGAAAAGTGACCATGTTCTGATCATGGGTGTAATGCAACTCGGTGCCCAGGGCATGAGCCATGGACTGCGCCAACCACAAGCCCAAGCCCGCGCCCGATTGTTGTTTGGCCCATTCGGCGCGGTAATAACGCTGAAACACCTGCGCAGGGTCGGGCGCACCATCGGGGGGAACTTCATTCGACACCGTGAACACAATCTCCGAATGCTGCTCGGTCTGTTTGGCCTCGACTTTGAACTCCACCAGTGTTTCTGGCACGGCGTATTTCAGCGCGTTGTTCAGCAGGTTGTTCAAAATGGCTTTGACATAGTGCATGTCGGTCTGCACCAGTTGGTGTTCATCACAACCGCGCACGATGCTGTAGATGCGTTCCGAAGTTTGCGCGTTTTTCACCACACTCAGGATGACGCCCAAGGGCACAGGCTCGATGGTGACGGGGATGTAGCCTTGCTCGTACTTGTCAATTTCCGAGCAGCGTTCAATGATGCCGTCAATTTCATCCAGGGAATAACTGATGGCGTTCACCCTTTGCAGCGACTGCTCATCGCCCAACAAGCGTTGTCGAATTGAACCCAAGGCCATGGCACTGGCCATCAAGGGATTTTTCAATTCATGGGTCAGCATGGCGATGAATTGTTTTTGCAATTTCAAACGCGATGATTCTTTGTCCAGCGCATCTTGGGTGACGGCCAATTGCGTGTTGATTTTTTTCACACGCTGGCTCACCAGCAGGTCGTAGGTCCAAGCTGTCAGCACCAACACCGCCAAGGGCAAGGAGGTTCTGAGCAGCATGACCAAACTGATCATGTGCATGTCGCCCAAGCCAAACGGATTGACAAAGGGCTTGAACAAATTGGCAGCACTCGGGTAGGGGGTCAAGACGAACAGCAGCAGCAACACAAACAAGCCGATTTCAGAGCGCAATTTCAATTGATGTCGGGCTTGAAAAGCTTGGATCAGCAAGACCGCAAAACAGACCCATTGGCCGTATCTGTAGACTTTTTCCGCCAGCATCATGGCCACTGTGCTGTCAAACAAGGCTCCTGACCAAATCAGGGCCAAGGCGGCGGAAAAAATCCACAAATACCTGATCCATTGCCCACCTTTGAACAGTTGGGTGGCCAGCACCATCCAAATGAAGAAAAACGAGGTCATGCCGCCGATCATGGCCAGCGGAAAGACGCGGTGGAAAAATTGTTGATCAATGCCTGTCAAAAAAGGCAGCATGCCCATGCCGCTGATCCAGGCTGCAGGAATGCAGATAGATAGCGATGCGATGCCCACGCTGAGCCAGTTGAAGTTGAGCCCCAACCGGACCAAGGCCAATACCAAGGCCAGCAAGGTCATGGTGGTCACCATGATGACAAACATGTCCATGCGGCGTTGCACGAAATCAATTTTGTCTTTCACATCGACCATCAAGTTCATGCGAAAGTCCATGGGGGAACGCAAGCGCATGTAGATCGCGCCGTGGTTCGGGTTGGGCACCAAGCGAAAGGGCAAAGCCAAGGCGTTGGCCGTGTAGGTTTGAACCTGCCACTCGTTGGACATGAACTCGTCAGGGACATAGACCGTGGCCTCGGTCAACATGGCAGGTAGAAATTTCAAATAACAGTCCACGGTGCTGTCGCTGGGCTGAACCTCTTCCAACTTGAGCCACACCACACTGTGAGAGAAGTCCAATTTTTCGGTGTTGTCCAAGGGTTTGAAATCGGCTTGCTGCACCGCTTGAATGTCCAGTTGTTGACTTTCATCGACATAAACAGACTGTTTGAAGTGGACCGGTGGCGAAGCCATGTTCGCGGCCAAACAAACCAGGGTCGTGCTTGCCCACAAGGCTGCCATGCCCAGACAACGACTCCATCCATGACGCCAAAACCATGTGTTCATGGGGAAAGATCTTACGGGCTGGCTTTGAAATTCCTTGCATTCCAACGAAAGCTTTTTGTCCAAGCCATTGCTATAAACCCAGTCCGACAAGCTTCCAAGACCCGCCATGCCGTTGCACCTTGCAAGACGACAGACCCCATTCAGCGCAGCCGTGCTGTGTTGGGCCTTGTGTGTTCTGTGCAGCACCACGGCATGGGCTGACACCTTGCCCAATGCGGGGCAATTGCAGCAAAGCATGCCAACAGACCGCAGCGTGAGCCAACCCCTCAAGCTGCCCAACAGCATGCCCCCTGCGATGCCCAAGACCAAGACCAGTGGCGGTGACCGATTCAAGGTGTCCAAGTTCAAATGGGTAGGCAACAGTGTTTACACGGATGCGGTGTTGAATGGCTTGGCCGCGCAGCTGGTGGGTCAGTCGGTGGACTTGGCCCAATTGGAAGCTGTTGCGATGTTGATTGCCAACCATTACCGTGCAGCGGGTTATGTGGTGCAAACCAAGCTGCCCACGCAAGACATCGTGAATGGTGTGGTCACCATCGAGATCAATGAAGCCATCTTCGGACGCGTGGTGATGGACGGCCCAAGTTCCAAACGGGTGCATGCCCAACGGATTGAAGAAACCATTTTGGCGTTTCAACCCCGAGGTGCCAAACTCAATGCCCACAACATCGACCGCGCCCTGGCCGTGCTGTCTGATTTGGCAGGCATTCAAGTTCAAGGTCAATTGGTGGCCGGGACCCAGATGGGGCGCACTGATTTTTTGGTGACGACCCAAGACTTGCCCGCCACCAGCATCGACACCACCATCGACAACGCTGGCGCACGTTCTACTGGTGCAGAGCGTGTGGTGCTGAACCTGACGGTGAACAGCCCCTTGAAGCTGGGCGACCAACTCAGCGCCCAAGCCATGGCCTCTGAGGGCAGTGATTATGTGCGTGCGGCCTACCGTTGGCCCATCGGTCGAGCAGGCTGGAGCATGGGCCTGCAAGCATCCCGCTTGAACTACAGCGCCCGTTTGACCACGGCCTCTGGGGGCGTGAGCAGCAGCCTGCACTTGAGCGGCCGCGCAGACAGTGTGGGTCTGGAGACAAGCTACCCCTTGGCCCGACGCAACCGTTACAAGCTGGACGCATCGCTGGCCTGGGATCAGAAGAACTACCTGAACAAGCGTGACGATGTGGTGGACTCGCGTTATGACACCCGCGCCCTGAGTGCTGGTTTGCAAGGCCAAATCGCTGATGCTGATGCAGGCGGTGGATTCTCGACCTGGCAGCTGATGGCCACAAGCGGCGATCTTTTGAAAAAAGAAGGTAGCGTGACGGCAGGCCGCTACAACAAACTCAAATACGCTTTCAACCGCACGCAAGTACTGACACCGCGTTGGTCGCTGGTGGCTGTGCTGAATGGTCAAGCCAGCCAAACGAATGTGGACGCTTCCGAAAAGTTCTACCTCGGCGGCATGACCGGTGTGCGGGCTTATCCCAGCAGCGAGGGCGGTGGCTCTTCGGGTCAATTGCTGAACCTCGAGTTGCGCCACAGATTCAGCAACCACAGCAGCTGGTTTGCGTTTTACGACCACGGGCAAGTGGAGGTGAAACCCAACAGCACGGATGCATTGAACAACTACGCGTTGAAGGGTTACGGCTTGGGCTATGGTTTTGTCAGCCCGCAGGGCCTCAATCTGAAAGCCATGGTGGCCAGGCGTTTGGGCAGCAACCCCAACCCCACCGCCAGCGGGCAAGACCAAGACGGGTCTTTGGTGGTGAACCGGTTTTGGCTCAGTGCCAGTTTGAAGTTTTAAGCGCTGGCAGCATGAACCACTGTTACAAAGTCATTTGGAACCAGGCCACCGCCACTTGCATGGCGGTGCCTGAAACCGCCCAAGGGCATGGCGCAGCTGTGACCGTGCACCCAGCGACGACGCGAGTTGCAGCAGGTTTCGCACACTTCTTCATCAAGCCCTTGATCGCGGCCTTGATCTGCATGGGGTTTTCTTTCGCGTCGCATGCTGCGCCCTTGGCCGCACCTGCACTGAATCAGTTGCCCATAGGTGCACAAGTCAGCGCTGGCGCGGCCCAGGTGTCGCAGTCGGGTGCGGTGTTGACGGTGAAACAAAGCAGCGACAAAGCGGTGCTGAATTGGCAGCGCTTCGATGTGGGTTCACAAGCCACGGTGCAGTTTGAACAACCCAGCGCTCAAAGTGTGACTTTGAACCGGGTGCAAGACAGCAACCCGAGCCAGATTTTTGGGCAGATCAAAGCCAATGGCGCGGTGTTCTTGCAAAACCCGAATGGTGTGTATTTCGCGCCGGGCGCGAGTGTGGATGTGGGCAGCTTGCTGGCCACCACGCACAGCATCAGCGATGCCGATTTCTTGAACGGCCATTACCACTTCAACCGCAGCGGTGCCGCTGGACACATCATCAACCACGGACAGTTGAATTCCAAGCTGGGCGGCTACATCGCTTTGTTGGCCCCTGAAGTGCGCAACCTCGGTGTGGTGGTGGCCAAGGGCGGCAGCATCGTGTTGGCCGCTGGAGAAACCTACCGCCTTCAATTTGAAGCCAATGACACGCTGACCAACATCTTGGTGTCACCCGCCACCGTGGCGGCTTATGTGGAGAATGGCCAGGCGGTGATGGCCCCCGGCGGCTTGGTGATTTTGTCGGCGCAAGCGGCCAATGCGATTCAAGGTGGCGTGGTCCACAACAGCGGCAGCATCCAAGCCAATGGCTTGGTGAACAATGGTGGTGTGGTGCGCTTGGTAGCCAGCCACCGCATTGAGCACACCGGTAGCGTCTCGGCCGATGCCGCGCAGAACAGCGCAGGCCAAGGTGGCCGCATCGACATCATCGCCAGCTTGAACAACCTCGACAGCGTGCTGCACGTGAATGGCAGCTTGAGTGCGCAAGGTGGCGCATTGGGTGGCGATGGCGGTCAGATTGAAACCTCGGGCTCGCAGGTGAGCATTGGCGAGGACACCAGCGTGGCCACCCACGCACCCCAAGGCACAGGCGGCAGTTGGTTGATCGACCCGACCGATTTCACGGTGGGCACAGGTGCAGGCAGCGACATCTCGGGGGCCACCTTGGGTGCCAACCTGAACGCCAACAACGTCACCATCCTCAGCAGCAGTGGTGCCAGTGGCACCAGTGGCGACATCCACATCAACGAGACGGTGAGTTGGTCCTCGGCGAACAAACTCACGCTGTCTGCGGCCAACAACATCAACATCCACAGCGCCATCAATGTGCCAACTGGTGGTTCGGTGGCCTTGGTGTACGGCACCAGCGTGGGCACCGGCGACTACAACTTCGGCAGCTTCAGTGCCAACAAAACAGAGTTCACCGGGTCGATCAACTTTGCGGGCACGGGTGCGGGTTTGTTCACCACCCAGTTGGGCAACAACGCGGTGGACAGTTACACCGTCATCAGCAACCCCAGCACCTATGCGGCAAGTACCAACGCCACAGGTGGCATCAACAGCACCAGCGGTAAATTTGCACTGGGCCAAAACTACAACTTCGACCGTTCTTTCACCGCGTCGCCCATCACTGGCACGTTCACCGGCAAGTTTGAAGGCTTGGGCCACACGGTGGGCAACCTCACCGGCACCGGTGCCATTGGTTTGTTCAGCAATTCATCAGGCTTGATTCGCGATGTCGGTGTCAACATGTCCGCCAGCAGCGCGGCCACTGGCACGGGCGGTTTGGTCAACACCAACTCAGGGGTGATCAAAAACAGTTTTGCCAATGCCTCTATTTATTCGGTCACCAACAGCGCTGGCACTGCGCTGAATAGCAACCTGGGTGGCTTGGTGGGCAACAACTCGGGCTTGGTAGCTAACAGTTTTTCGACGGGTGTTGTTTCCGGAGTTGGCTACATCGGCGGGTTGATTGGCAGCAATGGCTCGAGCAACAGCGCGAGCCCCAGCAACATCTTGAACAGTTTTTCAAAAGCCAGTGTGACGGGAACAGGCAGTTTTGTTGGTGGCTTGATTGGACAAAACACCACCACGGGAACGGGTGCATCATCGACGGTGACCAGCAGTTTTGCCACGGGGGATGTGAATGCAAGCGGCCCCAACTCGATTGGTGGTTTGATCGGATTCAACAATGCCGCTGGCGCCAGCAGCACGGTGGCCGTGACAGACAGTTATGCCACGGGCAACGTCAATGGCAACACCACCAATGGCGGCAACAATTATTATTTTGGCGGCTTGATTGGCTCCAACACGGTCAATGCCAGCGGTGGCATTGCCACGGTGACCGGCAGCCATGCCAGCGGCAACGTCACCGCAGCGTTTTCTTGGATGGGCGGGCTGATTGGTTTCAACCAAGTCAATTCCATCAACGGCGTGGCGAATATTCTGAACAGTTACGCCACCGGCACCGTTTGGAACAATCCTTCTTCGCTGACCAAAGGCACGGGCGGGCTCTTGGGTTTGAACCGCAGTGGCGCAGCTGGCAGCAGCTCGACGGTGACAGGCAGTTACGCCACTGGTGCTGTGTCCGCAGGGCAGCAATGGACAGGCGGCCTGATTGGTCAAAACTTCGCCAATGCCAGCGGCGTCAACCATGCCATCAGCAACAGCTACGCCACCGGTGCTGTCAGTGGCTCGACCAATGTGGGCGGCTTGGTGGGTTTGAACCAAGCTTCGAACTCGGGCACGGTCAGTGTTGCCAACAGCTATGCCACAGGGTCCGTGACAGGCACTCAGGGTGGTGTGGGTGGTTTGCTGGGCACCAACTCGATCGATACCGCGACCAGTTCCAGTGGCAATGTCACCAACAGTTACGCCAGTGGCAACGTCAGCAATGCTTCCAGCAGCAGTACGGGTGGCTTGATCGGCATCAACACGTCTGCCACGTCCTCGAATTCCGCGTACATCTCCAACAGCTACGCCACCGGTACTGTTTCTTCGGGGGGCGATTCTGTAGGCGGTTTGGTCGGCAACAACCAAGGCTATGGCGACGCCCGTATTTTGCAAAGCTATGCCACGGGCAGCGTGACCTCCACTTCAGCGCTGGGCAACAATGTCGGTGGCTTGGTGGGTTTGGTCAGCAGTGGGGCCAGTGGCAATGCCAACATCAACCAAAGTTATGCCACTGGCGCGGTCATTGCCGCCAAAACCTTGGGTGGATTGGTCGGTGTCATCAATGCAGGCGCAGGCTCGGCGAATGTGGAACAAAGCTATGCCACCAGTACAGTGCAACAGACGGCTGCAAGTGGTGTGGCAGGTGGCTTGGTCGGGCAGGTGAGCTTGCCGAGCAATGGGGGCTATGTACAAATCAGCAACAACTTTGCCACCGGCCATGTCAATGGCAGCACAGGCAGTTATCTCGGCGGTTTGGTGGGCAAGTTTGATGCTGCTGCCAAGGGCGGCATGCAAAACAACTACGCCATGGGCAGTGTCAGTGGCAGTGTCAACAGCGGTGGTTTGATCGGCGCATTGGCCACGGGCAGCAGCTTGCAAAACAACTACTGGAACAGCACCAACAACGCTGGCTTGAACACCACGTCGGGCGGTGTCGGCGGCAAACTCGTCGCCACCGCAGGTGTTGCAGCGTTGTCCACCACCGACATGCAAACCCTGTCCAACTTCAGTGGTTGGGACACCAACTCGGTCTGGCAGTCGCTGAGTTACTTCAACAACCAATTGCCCTTCTTGCGACAGAACAACACCTTGGCCACCATCAGCTTGGTGTCGGGTTCCAGTGTCTATGGCGACACGCCTGTGTTGAGCTATGCCATCACCAATTCGTTTGGCAGTGCCATCACCAGCCCCACCGCCACCGGCACACCGGTGTGGGAGCTGTTCAGCAATGGCGCGTCGGTGGGGATTCAAAGTATTTCCAGCACCACCAACGCCGGGTCTTACAGCCTCACCTACAACAGCGGCATCGCCTTGGGCAACTACACCATCATGAGTGGCGCGGCCAGCACCTGGACGGTGAGCAAGGCGTCTTTGGGTTTGTCTGTCACGGGCACCTACAGCGGCACCACCAGCATCACGCCTACCGCAACCACCGTGACGGGTTTGAAAAATGGCGAGACCATGGTGCCGACCGCCGTGACTTTGAACGATGCGAACGTGGCCACAGCCAACAAGTATGTGACGGCGATCACCGCCAACACGGGCAACGCCAACTTCAACAACTACGAAGTGGCGTCTTCGTTCAACGCCACACCGAACAGCACCAGCACCAACACGGCCAGCTTGAATCCGATCACGCTGTCGGTGACAGCCACAGCGAGTTTGACCGGCAACCCCTACAAAGGCAGCGCCTACACCGGCAGCTACACCAGCAGCGCCATGGTGGCTGCTGATGCGGCACTCATCAGCGTGTCGGGTGTGGCCACGGGCACGGACGCAGGCACCTATGCCTCCAACATGGTGGTGAGTTTGTCCGGCTCGGCGCAGACCAACTACAGCAACCCGGTCATCACCAATGCCAACTTGGTGATCTCGCCCAAAACCATCACCATCACCAACACCGCGTTGACTGCGGATTACGATGGTGTCACCAGCTATGCCGCGTTGGCAGGTCAAACCAATTATTCAAACACCGCCTTGGTCGGTGCAGATGCCATGGGTGGTGTCACCCAAACTGCCAACAAAACCGGCGTGGCGCAAGCGGGCAGTTTCAGCGTCACACCCAGTGCGGCCAGTGTGACCAGTGGCAACCCCAACAACTACCAGTTCAGCTTTGTGGCGGCCAACCACACGGTGAACCCGCTGTCGATCAGCGTGGCCAATGCAGCTGTGAACGACAAGGTGTATGACGGCAGTACCACGGCCTCGGTGGCCAGTGGCCAGGTGCAAGGCGTGTTGGCCATGGATGCGAGCAACATCAGCTTGACCCCAGCAGGCTCGTTCACCAGTGCCAATGCAGGTGTGAACATCCCGGTGAATTTGTCCTACAGCTTGAGCGGCACAGCGGCGGGCAATTACGTCATCAGCCAACCGACTGGACTCACGGCCAACATCACACCCAAAAACATCAGCATCACGGGCCAAACAGGTGCCAGCAAGGTGTATGACGCCACCACCACAGCCAGCATGACCGGCGGGCTGTTGTCGGGGGTGGTCAACACCGATGACGTGGCCTTGACGCAAGCAGGCACCTTCGCCAGCGCCAACGTGGGCACAGGCATTGCCATCACACCGAACAATGTCTTGACCGGCAGCAAAGCCGCCAATTACCAACTCACGCAGCCCACGGGTTTGCTCGGCGACATCACACCCGCCATCTTGACGGTGGAAGGTTTGTCGGCTTCGAACAAGGTCTATGACGGCACCACGGTGGCCACACTCACTGGTGTGGCGGTGGCCAAGCCCTTGGGTGGCGGGCAGGTCAACTTCAACGGCACACCCACAGGGTTTTTTGCCGACAAAAACGTGGGCACCAACAAGTACATTGATGTGACAGGCTTTAGCTTGTCGGGTGCAGATGCAGGCAACTACCAAGTCACAGGTTTGTATGGGGTGTACGGCGACATCACCCCAGCCACTTTGTCGGTCACGGGTCTGGTGGCTGGCCACAAGGTGTATGACGGCAGCACCGCTGCATCCTTCTCGGGTGCGTCCTTCACAGGCTTGTTCAGTGGGGATGTGGTGACCGCCACCACCGGCCTGTTCGACAACAAACATGCAGGCATCGGCAAAGCCGTGTCGGCTGTTCTGGGTGGCGCGGATGCAGGCAACTATGCAGCCACCGGGCTCACCGGCCACACCGCCGACATCACGCCTTTGGTGGTGAGTGTGACGGGGCAAGTGGCCGCGAACAAGGTGTATGACGCCAACACCAGCGCGGTCCTCAGCAGTGGCAGCTTGAATGGGGTGTTGGCAGGCGATGTGGTGACGCTGAACCAAGCAGGCCAGTTCGCCGACAAACATGCTGGTTTGAACAAAGCCGTGGTCGCCTCCAACACCTTGGGCGGCCTGGATGCGGCCAACTATGCGGTGAACCAACCCTCCTATGTGACGGCCAACATCAGCCGGGCCACCTTGGGCCTCTCGGGCTTGACAGCGGCTGACAAGGTGTACAACGCCGACACCGATGCTGTCGTGACCGGTGCACCCGTGGTCGCCGCCTTGGGTGCCGACAGCGTGACACTGCTCGGCACAGCCGCCGGGCAGTTCAATGACAAGAACGTGGGTGTGGGCAAGACGGTGTTGCTGAGCGGATTGAGCATCGACACCACCACCGGCGATGGTGCCAACTATGTGCTGCCCACCAGCATCGGCATGACGGCCAGCATCAGCCAACGCGACCTCACGGTCAGCAACACCATCGTGGCCAGCAAGGTGTATGACGCCACCACCACGGCCAGTGTGAGCGGTGGCACCTTGGTGGGTGTGCAAGGGGCCGATGTGTTGGTGCTGACACAAAGCTGCAGCTTCGCGGACAAAGATGCAGGCACCGGCAAAGCCGTCACCATCGCTGACAGCATCGCGGGTGCCGCCAAAGACAACTATCTTTTGATTCAACCCAGCAACGTCACCGGCGACATCACGCCTGCCTCCTTGACCCTCAGTGGTTTGACCGCGCTTGACAAAACCTATGACGGCACCACCACCGCCAGCTTGACGGGCATTGCGGTTGCTGAGCCCTTGGGTGCAGATCAGGTCACGGTGTCGGGAGTGCCGACAGCGGTGTTTGCATCAGCCCATGCAGGCACAGCCGTGCCTGTGACGGTTGCCAATCTGAGTTTGTCTGGGGCGGATGCAGGCAACTACAGCGTGGCCGCCATCACGGGTGTGTCGGCCAACATCAACCCAGCGCCTTTGACGGCCAGCGTCAACGCCTTCACCAAGGTGTACGACGGCAGCACGCAAGCAGCGCCCAGCTTGGTGTTGAGCGGATGGGTGGGCAGTGACAGCCATTTGGCTGTGCAAGCCGCAGCCACCTTGAACAGCAAGAACGTGTTGACGGCGACCCAATTGGTGGTGGACAGCGTGTCACTGAGCGATGGTGTGCATGGTGAATTGGCCAGCAATTACAGCCTAAGTGCGGGTCAAACCGGTGTGGCGACTGTCACCCCCGCACCCTTGACCGCCAGCGCAACCGCACCGAACAAGGTGTATGACGGCAACACCTCCGCCGCCCCCACACTGGCCATCACTGCTGGTTTGGTGGCTGGTGAACAACTGGGTGTGACCGGCACCGCCAGCTTCAATTCGAAGGACGTGTTGACTGCCAATGTGGTGACGGTGGACAGCATCAGCTTGGCAGACGGCACAGGCTTGGCCAGCAACTACAGCTTGAGCGCAGGTCAAACCACGGCGGCGTTCATCACACCCGCAGCCTTGACCGCCAGCGTGACCACACCGAACAAGGTGTACGACGGCACCACCACAGCAACCCCATCTTTGAGCATCACTGCTGGTTTGGTGGGCGGTGAACAAGTGGGTGTGAGTGGAACCGCCTCCTTCAATTCAAAAAATGTGTTGGCTGCCAATCTGGTGACGGTGGACAGCGTGACACTGAGCGATGGCATGAACGGTGAATTAGCCAGCAACTACAGCTTGAGCACGGGCCAAACCACGGCGGCCTTCATCACGCCTGCATCCTTGACCGTGACTGATGTTGCGGCAGCCAGTGCGGTCACCGGCAGTTTCAAACCCGGTGCTGCCGTGTTGGTGGGTGTCTTGGGGGCCGACAAAGTGATCGGCAGTGTTTCGTTGGACAGCCCCGACTACAGTTCACCCGGTTTTCTCAAGGTGGGTGACTACAAACAAGCGGTGAACACCTTGTCGGGTGAGGATGCAGGCAATTACGCGGTGGCCGCCTTCACCACGGCCTTGGCCAATTACACCGTGACAGCATTGCCTGTCAAAGCCCCGGTGGCGCAAGCCGTTGCTGTGGCCGCCTTTACCCAGCTGCCTGCCAACGTCACCACACAGCGATTGAATGACAGCCGCGCCAATCTGCAACCCGCTGCCAACCCATCCTCTTCCAATGCAAAGTCTGAGGTGTCTTCAGCCACCAGCAACACTGCAACAAGCAATGCAAGTACGAATACAACAACCAATGCAAGCAGCAATCCACAGTCCAGCGCCACCCAAACTTCAAACACCCTGAGCCAGGGGACAGCTACTGCGTCCGAAAGCTTCGGCAGCCTGAACACCCAAACCAACAATGCCAACACGCGTTCACCGAATTTGCTTCAGGCGTCACTGAAAGTGCCGGTGCGAGGCAGCACCGCCGTGGCACCAAACTTGAATCTTGTTGAGTCATCACTGGTGGCTGGCTTTAACGAGTTGGACCAAGATTTCAGCTTGCCTTCGCCTACAGCACCTGGCTTGCCCGATGTGTTTTCAAGCGCTCCCACCACACTTGAAACCAACAGCACGGAAATCGACGACATCACGCTTGATTTTGAAGAGCGCATCTACGCCGGTATCCGTGAAGTCATTCAAAGCCCGCTCACCTACCAGGTGTTGACAGGCGCATCCTCGGTGGCCTTCTTGGTGAAAACTTTGCTGCCCTCTTGGCTGCCCAGCTTCCAAGTGCCCGGCAGCTTGCCCAACCCCGCGCCGGTGCGCGTGCCCACCTCACCCGGGGCAATGGCCAGTGGCCGAACCAGCTTGGGCAGATGGCTTGGTCGGGCTTAGCGAAACCCGATGTCGCTCAAGGCCATGTCACTGACCGAGGATTGAAACGCCAGCCCCAAGATGGCGTGGATTTTTTGCAGGTTGTCTTTCACCGTGGACAAACTCAAATCTTGGTAACGCTCGATGAAGGCATCGCTGTCTAGAAAAATACTCGGCCCTTGGTGGGTGATCATGTGCGACTTGAACGCCATGTCGTTGCTTTGAATGTCGTGGGGCAGTTCCAGGCCTGAGGCGGGATGGGTCTTGACACGGTGCAGCAAATGGATCTCGTTGAATTGGTGCGCCAATTCGGTGTGGCCGTGGCCTGACAAACCACCAAAGCGGCCCAAGAGCTGCGCATCACCCACTTGCAAATAATCTTGCAAGCGCAGGCCCGGGCGCGGGATGATGCGCTTTAACAAACGCATGCCCATGCGGTGGCTGGTGACGATGTTGAGCATCTTGTTGATGATGTAAACACCTTCTTGAAACAAGCTGATGAAGGACTCGATGTCTTGAAAATCGGTCATCTTGAACACCAGGCACTGCTCGTTCAGGATGTATTGCCGCGTGTTGTCTATATTGGCAAACGCAAAGTGGTTTTGCACCGTGGGCAACAGCATTTGCTGCTCGCCCATTTGCTCTAGCTGCACCCCTTGGTTTTTCAGCACCTGGGCTTGCACATGGTTGGCCTGGTGAAACGCCGCTTGCACGGTGTTGATGTGCTGCGCCAGATGTTGCACCGCATGAAAACGCACTTCGGCAATCGCCAAGTAGGTGCAGTTGGGAGAGGGATGGCGCATCAGGCCATTCTAAAAATCAGGCCCGCCAAACCTTGCACTGGAATGCAAGCCTTTCAAGCAGTCACATGGCCCAAATGCGCGGTGCCACCGCAGGCATACCCCACACCTGGCTGCGCCACTGCAGCCAGACCTTTTTCAGCAAGTCCACCGCGGGCTCGAGTTGATCGGACAAGACCCGCAACACCACCACACGCGGGTTGGGTGAGCTGACCCCGGCTTGCAAACGCAGACTGTGCGCTTCACAGACCTCACGCGCCATGTGCAGAACCCGGGCGCGTTCATCGTCGGCCATGTCGCTGCCTTGCGCCAACCACAAAGTGGCTTGGCCACTGTGGCCATTCAGTCCCAAAGGGCTGTGCAGCAAACGCTGGTCGTCGGCGCGTATACAGCCGCGTTCCAACCAAACCCCTTCAATTTCCAAATGCTGTTGAAACTGGCCTTGCACAAAAGGCTGATGGGCATGCGGCAAGCCCAGTGCCGTGATGTCCCAGGCGATCAATTGGCTGTGCGGTGCGAGCTTGAACACCACCTGGTTGTGCGCTTGGCAACCGCTGTAGGCCAGGGCTTCCAAGGGCAGCCATTCCAAACGTGCGTGGTCGGCCAAAGTGGCCTGCACCTGTTGCGAGGCGGTGAGGCCATCCGAGCCGTAAAAACGCGTCGCCCCAGGCGTGGTGATCAAGGCGTGGGCATGGGCTTGCAGGTTCAAACCAATGCGCAGTTCGTCACCCCCCACCAAGCCACTGGGCGGGTGCACCAAGATGTTGTGGCACACCGCATCGCCTTCGGGGTAGAGGCTTTTCAGAATCCGCAGTGGGCCTTCGTGCAGATGGCGGGCGACGCAACGCTGGTCTTCAACGCTGTAATCCACATCAAGTTTGGCCAGCCAAGACATTCAGCGTTTCATTCCAATAATTTGAAACCCACGGCGCAGACAAATCCCACCAGGGTGGAAAAGCCCGCCATGTTGGGCGTGGACAAGTGGGCAGCTTCGGGCAACATGGCCGAGCCAATCATGGTCAGCATGGCCCCTGCAGCAATGCCTTCCACCACGATCATGGCGCTGTGCGGAATCGACTCACCCACATAGGCACCAAAGGCCGCACCCAAAGCGCAAATCACGGTCAGCACCGACCACAACATGATGATTTTGAAAGTGGTGAATCCTTGGTGCTTCATGTTGACACTGGCAGACAAGGCTTCAGGAAAATTGGCCAATAACAAGGCGCCGACCAAGGTCAGGGGCATCACTTCCATGAAAGTCAGCGGCACACCCGCCGCGGTTTTGGCGGCCACCAGCGACAGCATGACCGTGCCAATCACAAAACTCTCGGGGATCACGTCCAACAAATTGCCCAGCCAAATTGCCATACCCGCATTGTTGTGTTCGTCTTTCATGCTGCTCAGGTCGGTGGGCGTGGGCAAGGTGCTGCCGTTGCTGCGCAAGGCTTGAATCGCCAAGTCGGCCCATTCTTGTTTCGCATGGGTGGCTTCGTCCACTTGGCGTCGGTTTTCTGAAATGCGTTGGCTGGCCAATTCGCGCACCGAGGCTGCGAACTCGGGGTGGTTGCGGGCAAACGCCTCGTACTGGGATTTGTGCAAGACCAACAACTCGGCCGGGCCATGTTCGGCCACGGCGATGGTGCTGTGGGCTTGGTGTCCCAAGAACGAGACCTCGCCAACCAGGTCGCCACGGTCCGCAGCGTGGCCCGTGCCGTCGCTGTGCGACAAACGCAAGCTGCCGTTGCGCACGATGTAGAGCTCGTTGGAAGCGTCACCGATGTTAAACAGGGTTTCGCCTTCCACCAAAAACTTGGGGTGCAGCAACTTGATCAACTCCTGCATCAAGGCCGGTGACATGCTGTTGAAAAACGAGGAACTGCCAATCGACTGGATCAGCTCGACTTGTTGTTGGTGTTTGTTCTTCGTGTGCTGGGCCAGCACATAAGCGCCTTTGCGCAAATAGCCGCCATGGGCACTCAGGAGTTGGTCGAGCAGCAGGAACAGCAAACCGCCGCCCATCATGCCCAGCAGCATCGCCACCATGTGACCCATTTCAGCACTCCGTTGGGACGGCTCGGCATTGGACAGGGCTTGCACCGTGGGCGCCACCAGTTCAATGGCCAGCGCAGAGATGAGGGCCCCGGCACCAAAACCGGCCATGGCCCCCACGGTGTTGTTCGACATCGGCGTGGTGATACCGACAATCGCCCCCAACACCATGGAGCCCGCTGCAATCGCGCCCAACAGGGCGGCCCACAGAATCAATGTTGTGCTCATGTCGTTCATGGCTGTCTCCGGTGGGGTCAAGGACCTTGTTCTGGGCGAACCATGTTCTGGTTGGAGCGCCTATTGTCAGCTATGCAAATAAGCGGGCAATTTCGCGCCACACTTGTGGCAGTGAACAGCTGACGCCATGTGACCCTCGGTCAAGCATTCATGGCAACTGCGGGTGGTGACATGGTCCGACAAATGTTCGCCCCGGTAGTGCAGCGCCATCTCGGCCGTCACAATGCCGGTGGGAACGGCCAGGGTGCCCCAACCGATCAACATCAAGACCGATGCGACGAACCGCCCCAAGTCAGTTTTGGCAGTGATGTCACCAAACCCCACCGTGGTCACGGTGGTGATGGCCCAGTAAATCGAGGTAGGAATGCTGGTGAAGCCATTGTTCGGCCCCTCAATCACATACATCAAACTGCCAACGATGATCACCAGCAGCATCACAAAGGACAGGAAAACCATGATTTTTCGGCGGCTGTCACCCAAGGCCAGCACCAGCCATTGGTATTCAGCCACATAGCCGGGCATCTTCAGCACCCTGAAGATGCGCAACAAGCGCATCACCCGCACGTCCATCAGTGCATAAAGCTCAGGAAAAAACAACGCCAAGTAGGTGGGCAACAAAGCCAGCAAATCGATCACACCAAAAAAACTGCGCGCATAAATCCACGGCCTCGGATGGCACAGCAGGCGAATCACATACTCAGCGGTGAACAAAATGGTGAAGAACCATTCAGCCACTAAAAAAGGTGTGCGAAACCCATTGTGCAGACCTTGAACGCTGTCAGCCATCACCACCAAAACACTCAAGAAAATACACCAGATCAAGGCAATGTCAAACCGCCGGCCCCACAGCGTATCGGCTTCAAAAATGATCGTGTAGGCGTGGAGCCGCCAGCCAGTCAGGGGGGTGCTTGAGGAAATTGTTTGCATGTGAATAGTTGGGGTGATGAAAAAGGGCAAGCCCGAAGCTTGCCCACCAAAGGCCTGGGATGGATCAGATCAGTCGATGATCTTGGAGTTAAACATGGTGCCATCCAAGTCCAAGGGGTAGTCCATGTCTTTGATGATCATCAACAAGCCTTGGAAGACAAAGATCACCAGCAGCTGCACAAACAAACCCGTGATGCCCGGCGTGGCCATCATGACCAACACAAAATACAGGTTGGCCAGCAAACCCAACCAGCCATAAAAAGCCGCAGGAAAGGTGATTTGCGTGGTGGTCAGCAGACCCGACACCCGCTGCACCAGCACCGCGTGAAACGGCACATCCATGCTGGGTCGTGTTTTGACCACGGCGCGAACTTGGCTGAGGAAGGTGTCTGCGCTGCTTCTCATGGCGTCGTAGGACAGTTTGCTCTTGACAAAGCTGGCCATGTCTTTGCGGAAGGTGCCAAAAATGGCAGTGCGTTGCTCTGGGGTGACGTTTTCAAACACATCCTTGAAATCGCGCTCAAAGTTGTCCACCGCATCCATGGTGGTTCTGTGCATTTCCGTGATCAAGTCCCGCTTGCGGTTGACCACACCAAAGGTGATGGCCAATGCAATGCCCATGACCGAACCCACAGCGGTGACCGCCAACAACAAAATGGGGCGCTCAATGTATTGGTAAATATTGAGTTGCAGGGTCTTATCCACCGAGCTCACCAACACCCGCAAACCCAAGTGGGCCGCCATGTTGCCAAACACCAAGCTGAAGACGGAGATGCCCAAAATTTCGGTCAGCAAACTGCTCATGCGCAACAGCTGCAGGACCCGCAAAAGACGGAACAAGCGCAGCAAGCCCAAAATCTCCAGGTGCTGCTCTGGCATCAAACCCCAATAGGCCATCACCACCAAGGCAGACGGCACAATGGCCAGCAAATCAAACACCAGCAAGATGAAATTCTTGGCGTCTGTCAGTGGTTGGGTCGCCACACGAAGCAAGAAATCAATGGAAAACACCACCAAGAAAAACAGCTCAAACCACATCACCCAGGTTTGGCTGTGGTGAAAGGCTTGTGGCAACTCCAGACTGAAAAACAAAAACAAGACTGAAACCACAATGGTGAACAGCACCAATGACAAGTACTGCTTGCCCAGCGGGGTGGTGGGGTGTTGCAATTCCTCTCTGAGATTGACAGCCATGTTGGTACTCCTTGGTGTGTATCAGGGTTGACGAGGCGGGGGAACGGGAATGAGTTTGTTCATCAGCGTGACATACAAACTGGTGGGGCAAATCAAACGCGCCACCCAAGTGGCGCCAAAGCTCATCATCAGCATGGCCAGAATGTGGTCGTACATGCCGGTCATCTCCACCACCACCAAGGTGGCGGTCAAGGGCGCTTGAATGACCCCGGCCAAGAAAGCCGCCATACCGGCCGCAATCAAAAACACGCGGTCGTTGCCACCAACGAAATAAACAGACAGGTCTTGCCCAATGCCAGCACCGATGGACAGGGACGGGGCCAAGATGCCGCCGGGTATGCCTGTGGCAAAGCTCAAAGTGGTTGACAACCATTTCATCAACCCAAAGCCCATGGTGTTGGCGTGTTCAGGGCTGAGGTTGAGCATTTGGTAAGCCACATCATTGCCACTGCCCAAGGTCAGGCCTTGGCAGGCGATGGCCAAGATGGCGAGCAACAAACCGATGGCGGCTGCCAAACCCGCTGCTTGCAAAGGGGTGCGCGTGGTCGGCAGGATGCGCGGCAAACCCGTGCCCATGAGCCAAGTCATGGCGCCTGCCAACAAACCACAGACAGCACAAGTGAGCAACAACACCCCCGCGGTTGGCAGACTTGGCTCAGGAACATTCAATGCCAAGGGTGAATAGCCATCAAACAATCGATAGCTGATCCAAGCGGAGGCGATGATGCACAACAGGGCAAAGGAACGCGAGCGGAAGTAGCGGCGTGACCCGAGTTCTTCAAAGGCGTACATCGCCCCGGCCAGCGGCGTGGTGAAGGCCGATGCCAAACCCGCTGCCCCGCCAATGATGACCAAGGTGCGGGGGTCGATCCGCACACGCCGCACCGCCTTCAAGCCCCAGCCAGCCATGATGGCCGCACCAATTTGCACCGCCGGGCCCTCGCGGCCAATGGAGGCGCCACACAACATGCCCAGAATCACCAAAATGGTTTTGAACACCGCTTGCACAGGCGAGATCAGGGTTTTCAGAAAGGACCGAACCCGTCCCATGTGAATCACCGCCATGGCTTGGGGAATGCCACTGCCGCCTGCTTGCGGCGCCAGCTTCATGGTGGCGTAGCGAATGAGCGCAAAACCGACCGGCATGACCAGCAACAACCAATAGGGGTTGTGTTCGAACAGCACGCGGTTCCAAGACAGCGCCCAGGCCTCACCTCTGGCCAAGGCATACATGGCGACGGCCACCCACAATGGACCCAAGGCCAGCAGGCCGTAGTCGAGGAGGCGACGTAAAAATCGAGGTTTCATGTGAGCTTTTAAATGGGCTTAGTTTTTGGAATCGGCCACGCGTTTTTCATCTTCCATTTGCGCCACCAGGGCGGCCACTTGGTCATCGGACATGCCAAATTTGGCTTGCAAGGCTTTCAGGTGTTCTTGTTCCTCCTCGGTCACCACGCCATCGGCCAGCACCTCGCGCAGCTCCATTTCGTAAAGCGCTTCGCGGCGCTCGACTTGGGCGGTGTAAGCAGAGGCGACCACACCGGTCAAGATCGCGGCCAAGGCGATCGACAAAATTTGGGTGCAAATCACCAAGACGGTGCCAAAGTAAGTCACGGGTTCCACATTGCCCCAACCTGCAATGATGGTGACCGAAAACCAGTGCATGGCTGCAGGAATTGATGGGAACACATCGGGTTGGGCATGGCCTTCGACGATGTAAATCAGCGAGGAGAACAACATGCAGCTGATGAACAGCAAAAACACAGCCGATGAAAAAGAGTCGCGTTCGGCTTTGACGGCGGCCACGATGTCCTCAAAAGCGCTGTTGTAGCGCGAGAGTTTGAAAATACGCAGCAAACGGAACAAGCGCAGCACACGCAGATCGGCCGCTGGGAACAAGAGTTGCAAATAAAACGGCACGGTGCTGACGAAGTCAACGATGCCGTAAAAGCTGAACACGTATTCTTTTCGACCGCGCCAACTGCCAGGGGCTTGGCCGTTGGGGGTGGCTGGTTTACCAATATCGTATTTGGCGCCGCAAGACCAAACCCGCAGCAGGTATTCCAAGGTGAACACCGCGACGCTGAAAACATCAAAGGCATGAAAAGCAGCCGCATGGGGTTGCAGAATTTCAGGCACGGATTCCAAAATGATGGCGATCACGTTGGTCACCACCAGGGTGGCCACAAACACCTCGATGGAACGGCTGTACTTGTCAACCACAGCGCCTTCCATGATTTCATAGGCGCGGTGTCTCACGCGTTGGTAGGGGGTCAGGTGGAGGCGAGATTGGGGCATGGCGAGGGTCATCCCTTGGATGCGGATTTATTTTGCGCACGCAACAACATGGCTTGCACTTGCTCATCGGTCAAACGGTATTGGGTTTGCAGACGTTTCAGACTGGCTTCTTCGGCATCGGACATCAACCCATCTTCAAACACCTCACGCAATTGGGCTTCAAAAGCGGCCTTTTTGCGGGCCACTTGGTTGGCAAACGCCGAGGCCACGATACCGGTCATGATGGCGGCCATGCACACACCAATGAAGCCGGTGACCAGTGCAATGACTTCGCCCGCTTTGGTCAAGGGCTCCACATTGCCGTAGCCCGAGGTGATGCTGACGATGGCCCAGTAGATTGAATGCGGAATGGTGCCGAAGTCTTTCGGATTGAGACGACCTTCGGCCACATGCATCAAGGAGGCAGACACGATGGTGGCGATCGTGATCAAGAACACCGCCGAGCCAAAGGCCTTGCGCTCTGAATACACCGCCCGAAACAAGTCTTGCAGGGCTGTGTTGTATTTGGTGAGCTTCAAAAGCCGCAACAAACGAAGCACACGCAAGATGCGCAAATCAATATAGGGAAAGAAGAAATGCAGGTAGTAGGGCATGGTGGCAAAGAAGTCCACCAAACCATACGTGCTGAAGATGTACTGAAATCGGCCTTTCCAAGCGCCGCCTTCGGTGGGAGCGTACTTGGCACCCAAGGACCAGACACGAGACAGGTATTCAACAGTGAAAAACATCACACTCCAAAACTCGAGGGTGTGAAAGAAGGCTTGGTATTTGGCGTGGATTTCAGGAACCGAATCAAGAACCACGGCCGTGCAATTGATCAGCACAACCGCAGTGATGACCCATTCCACATAACGGCTGGCCGTGTGCTTGGGTGAACCGTCCAAAATTTCCATCAGACGGGTTTGGAAGGAAGCTTTGACTGGCGATGACATCGTTGAATTCATGGGCAATGCAGGATTGTCAGACAAAAAAGAAGCAATCTCGAAAGATTGCTTCTTTAAAACCCTGCATGAAGGGGAAATTACATGGCGAACATGGAGTCTGCTACGCGGTTTTGATTGGCATCAATCTTCTCGCGCAGCTTGACCAGTTCGTCGCGCTGCTCGTTGGCATTGTCTTGCAGTTCACCCAAGGATTCCGCCAAGTCGGCGCTGTGTGCCGCCACTTGTTGAATCGTTTTGCGGTTTTCCAAGGAATTGGTGCGCAAACCGGTGACCAGATCGTAGTTTTCCATGGCCCGGGCATCATTGTTGGTGGTCGTTGCAGCATGCATGAGCTGCAGCAGTTCACCGTCAAACCATTGGGCGTTTTTGTCGGCCATTTCATCGGCATGCTCTTGCATGCGTTCGCAAATGGAGTGGTAGTTGGCAGCCACGGCTTGCAATTGCTTGATGGCTTCGATCATGCTTTCGGAGGCTTTGAGCATCTCGCGGTTCATGCGAGAGCGGTTTTCCAAGTATTCCAAACGCACGCGGTTGGTCATGGTGCGCTGGAACAATTCTTCGGCATCCGAAGCTGGCTTGAGTGTTTCCAGCATCGCCAAGCGGTTGCGGTACACATCGTCCAAAGTGCGCATGACCAACTCACGGTTGCCAGAGGCTGTGATGGTGTAGGCCTGCATTGCATCAGTGACGTTTTCTTCCACCCGACTGCGGGTGGATTGAACTTGGGCTGTGTTGAACTGAACATAGGCTTCAGCATCAAAAATCAGACGTTTGTTGCGCTGAATACGGTTTTTGACTTCTTCGCTCATGGATGACTCCTTGTTGGGGTGGCAGTTGATCGCCTGAAAAATGTTTGAATGGACTTGCTGTGGTGTTGGCGTTAGCTGACTGCTTCGTACTGCATATCGGCTGGCATCACATTGGGTGAGGAGCGGATCAATCGGTTGACCGAAATCACACCCATGCCGGGCTGGTTCAAATTGAACTCTTCGTAGATGAATTTGTAGATGTAGTCGGCCTGGTCGGCAGAAACCACAGCATGCAAGACTTCAGTTTTGGGCATTTCAGGCAAGTCACCCGCCAGTGAGGCGCGGCCAATCGGGTTGCCGCGCACGTTGTAGTAATAGGCTTCATTCACGCCTTTGTGGTGCAGTTCCTCCAACACCTTTTCCGCGCCACCTTCATAAAGAATGCAGGTGAGCATGCGGGTGTAGGTGATGTTGGGAATCACCACAGGCTTGTCTTCAAGCACGGCTTCTTCTGTGTGTTCGTTGCTCATGTCAGTTCAACTCCTGTGGTGTTGCTCAGTCGTTGAGCAAATGCGGCGGGATGTAGGTGGCGGCTTGCAGCAAAGGCGTGACAAAAATGTAGCCATTGCCAGGGATGTCCAGATGGGCAGCCAAGAAAATCCGTTCGAAGATGCGATCGACTTGGTCCATCGGGACCAGCACGCTCATGATTTCGCGCTCAACGTCCACCGCAATACCCAAGATGCCCATGCGCTCGCGCACACCGGTGCCCACGCCGTAATGCACGGTGGCACCCTGGACGCCGACATCCAACAAAGAAGCGTTGACGCCATCGGCCAAGCCTTTTTGAATCACACATGTGATGTTCGCAACCTCGGTCAAATTTGTAACCTTGCGTTTGGTAGCCATGAAATTCCCCTTTGACTATTTCTAAGAATGTTTGTTTGGATGGGTTGTCAAGCAGCTTGTGCTTTGGACAACTCGCGTTTTGTTTTCCACTCGACGTACACGCCCAAGGCGAGCACCGAGCAAATAGGTGCAATCGAGGCAGCAGCCAAGATGCCAAAGCCTTCCAAAGCGCCGACCGCTTTGCCAAAGCCCAAGCCCATGGCCAGCACCAAAGGCACGGTCACCGGTCCGGTGGTCACACCCGCACTGTCCCAGCCGACATTCACAAAGGCTTCTGATGACACCAAGGTCAAGACCAAAGCAAGGAGATAGCCGGGGACCAAGATGTACAACAAGTTGTAGTCAAAGATCAGCTTGGTCACGCCCAACATGATGCCGGTGGCCACGCCAATCGCAACCGCATACATCAGCATAGATTTCTTGAAGGAGCCGTTGGTCAGGTTTTGCACCGTCACGCCCAAGGCGTTCAAGGCAGGCTCGGCCATGGTGGCGGCATAGCCCAAGAACCAGGCGAAGGCGGCAGCCAAGAACATGCCAACAGCTGGTGAGTACAAGGCTGGTGAGCCATCCAAGCTGACGAAAGCGATGGGGATGAGTGAACCAGTTTGTGAGCCCAAGGCGGCCAAACCGTAGGTCAGGCCGACGTTGAAGGTGCACATGCCCAATACACACATGATCAAACCGGCAACGATGATGAAGGCGTTGGGCAGTTTTTCACGCAGAACCGCAAACAACACGATCAACAAAAACAGCACCAAAGGCACGATGGCCTGGATGCCCATCTTGATGTCCAAGCCAGGGGAGGCTTCGTACCAAGCGGGGTTGGTGGCTGCGGCTGCAGCGGCTTTGGAGGCTTCAGCCGCGGCCAAAATGTCAGCGACTGGCAAGGTGAACTTGAGGTAGATGCCCAAGCTCAACACCGCCACGACCGGGAAAATGGAGGCCAAAGTCACAATGCCAAAACCGGACAACTGACCGCTGCTTTTGCCGCCCGAGTTGGCCACGCCAATGCCCAGCGCCAGAACCAATGGCACAGTCACTGGACCGGTGGTCACAGCACCGCAGTCCCATGCCAAGCCAACGATGGTGGCGAGTTCGGGGTCCATGGCGCAATAGGCGGTCAAAAGCACGCCAGGTGCCAAGGCGATGAAGATCAGAGGCTTGAGTGACCAGTCATACAGGAAACGAACCGTGCCCAAAACCGCGGCCACGCCCACACCCAAGCCCACCAACAAAACGGTGTAGGGGGCATGCGCATTCAGCATGGTGTAGAGGTAAGGCGCTTTGGTGGGGTCCACAATCGAACCAGCCACTTGCAAGGTGCCAATGGCGGGTTCGGCGTAGGTACAGCCAATGCCCAGCAAGAAGGCCACGGTCAACACGCCCGGCAGAGGGAGTTTCTGCGGCAATTTGCTACCGATGATGTCCCCGAAAGGCATCAGGCCCAGCTTCAAACCTTCCATGAAGATCATCAAGCCAATCATGACGGCGATCAAACCACCGCCAATCAACGTGGCATCTTGGATGGAGCGTTGGAGCACGATGTACTGGAACAAGGCCAAAAACAGGGCCAGGGGCACCACTGCGCGGGCTTGCTCCATGAAGCGGGTGTTGAAATAGGGTTTCAACACATTCATCACGTCCGCACCGGAGAGCTTGAGCTTTTCCGGTTTGCTGGTGATTTCCTTGCCGTTTTTGTCAAGTCTTGGTTTGGGCATCAGCTTGTCATAGCTGATGGTGTTCGAGTCGACAGTGACAGCCTGTACATACTCTCCAAATCGGATGTTCTTCGCCATGGGCTTATTCCCCTTTGAATTGATAAAATCGAACGGCATGATAGAACAATTAAAAATGAAAAAAGATCAGTATTTAACCGATTAAACTCAAATTACTATATTTATATATTTTTAATCTTTTATGTATGTTTTTATATTAAATTTATTTGATTTTGAGGCAGCGCCAGTTCGACAAATGGGCCACAAGCCGCTTGTCAAGCATGGAAACCCACCCGCCCAAACCCATGAAAGTTGCCGCAACCGCCCCAGCTGGAGTCCGTGTGACTTGTTTGGGCATTCGGGGGTGGTTGTCTCAACTACCATCCAAATTTTTTGAGTGAAGGTATTTGACCCTATGCAGTCTTCAACCCACACCCATCCTTCTTGGCAGCAGCAGGTCTATGACCTGCTGTTCAATGAACAAAATCCCCAAGGACTGCATGCCAGCGTGACACGTTGGTCAACTTTATTGATTTTGTTGAACGTCTTGGCAATGGTGCTTGAAACCGCAGATGCTTTCGAGGCCGCTTATGCCGTCGAGTTGGCCGCGTTTGAAACCCTGTCGGTCATCGTGTTCACGCTGGAGTACCTGCTGCGGTGGTGGACCGCGCCGGCTGACCCCGAATTCGCCAAGTCCAGATTCGCGCGGCTGCGCTTCATGGGCAGCCGCTACGCCATCATCGACCTGCTGGCGATTGCGCCCTTTTACCTGGCCAGCATTGTCAGCCTCGACTTGCGCTTGCTGCGGCTGTTGCGGCTGTTGCGGATCTTCAAAGTCAGTGCCACCTTGTTGCCTGCCTTGGCGCAGTTCAAGCAGCAAACCGCGGGCATGACGCGACGCCAAAAAGTGCATACCTTGATGTTCGCCTCGGACAACAAGCCAGAAGGCTTGCCCTTGATGGTGGACCTGTTTTTGATTTTTTGGATCGCGCTGTCCACGTTGTCGATCGTCTTGGAGTCGGTCGACAGCATTCGCGCCAATTTTGAAACCCACTTTTTCATCCTTGACTCCGTGGCCTTTGGCCTGTTCACCATCGAATACCTGTTGCGCATTTACGCGTCGGCAGAAAACGATACAGCCCAACCCATGCGAGCCCGATGGAAATTTGGCACCTCGTTCAGCGGCTTGGTGGATTTGGTGTCCATCTTGCCGTTCATTTTGGAAGTTCTGTTTGCCAACCTGATTGATTTGCGCTTCTTGCGCATTGTGCGTTTGGCGCGTTTGCTCAAGCTCAGCCGCTACAACAAATCCACCTCAACCATGTTCTTGGTGATTCGGCGTGAATTGCCGGTGTTGGCGGCCTCTTCATTCATCATGATGATGCTGGTGTTCATCACCGCCGCCATGGGTTACTTGCTCGAGCGCGGCGCCCAGCCTGACAAGTTTGAAGACATTCCCACAGCCATGTATTGGGCGGTGGTGACCTTGGCCAGTGTCGGCTATGGCGACATCACGCCCATCACCCCAGCGGGTCGGCTGCTGACGGTGTTGTTGGCCTTGGTGGGCATCGGTGTGTTTGCCATTCCAGCGGCCATCATGTCGTCGGCCTTCACGGACCAGCTGCGGGCAGAACGGGAAGAAGCTTTGAAAGCCCAGCAGCAGCCTCCGAATGTGGAGCTTCACCCCAGCTTGCTCCAAAGCAATGCCGACTATGCCTTGGCGCGTTACCGCACCTTGTTCAGCCAAATGCGGGAGTTGGCCGCCTTGAGCGACCATGCGCAAATCAACCAGCGCTTGGCAGATGAAGGCTTGTCCAACGAACAGCAGGTGTGGCAGAGCCTGAAAAACCGCTGATTCAGCGCGGTGACACGGCCTGCATCAAGGCCGCGAAAGCCTCGATCGCCAACTGCATGTCGTCGGCCGTGGTGCTCTCCAGCGGGTTGTGGCTGATGCCCTGGTTTTCCCCGCGCACAAACAACATGGCTTGCGGCATGGCTTGGTGCATCTTCATGGCGTCGTGTCCTGCCCCGCTGGGCAGGTGGTGCAGCGGCAATCCCAGGCCAGACACCGCTTCTTCCCAACGGCGTTGCAAGCCCGGGTCGCTGGGCGCGGCAGCGGCACGCACGGTTTCTTCCAGCTTCAAATGGATGCTGCGCTCTGCACAAACTGTGCGCAGTTTGTGCAAGATGTCGGTGGCCAAGGCGTCGCGCTGGGCATCGCTGGGGGCCCGCATGTCCAAGCTGAACTGCACCAAGCCGGGCACCACGTTGATCGAACCTTGCGGCACGTTCAACATGCCCACCGTCGCCACCGAGTCGCCATCTTGGCGGGCGCGTTGCTCCACATACACCGCCCATTCGGCAAAGGCGGCCACCGCGTCGTGCCGTTGGTCCATGGGGCTGGTGCCTGCATGGCTGGCCGTGCCGGTCAGTTCAACCACATAGCGCACGCTGCCATTGATGGAGGTGACGATGCCCAAAGGCATGTTCAAGGCATGCAAAACCGGGCCTTGTTCGATGTGCACTTCGACAAAACCCAGGTACTTTGAAGGCTCGCGTTTCAGGGCCGGGATGTCTTTCGGGTTGTGACCAGCGGCTTGCAGGGCTTCACGCATGCTGATGCCTGCGGTGTCTTGTTGGTCCAGCCAGACGGGATTGAAGTCGCCCACCAAAGCGGAGGACGCCAAAAACGTGGCTTTGTAGCGCTGGCCTTCTTCTTCGGCAAAGGCCACCACTTCCAAGCCCACAGGCAAGCGTTGCCCTTGGCTGGCCCATTCGCGCACACAGGCCATGGGCACAAAGACGCCCAGGCGGCCGTCGTATTGACCGCCATTGCGCACCGTGTCGTAATGGCTGCCGGTAAGGACATAAGGCGCGTCTGCTTGGGCGGGGTGGTAGCGGCCCACCACATTGCCCACCGCGTCAATGGTCACTTCGTCAAAACCGCAGGCTCTCATGCCCAGGGCGATGGTTTGGGCGCAGGCTTGGTGCGCCGGGGTCAGGTAGCTGACGCTGAGTTGGCCGTGCTCTTGGAAACCCGGGTCGCTGAACTGCGCCAGCCATGCGTGCCAATCCCAAACTTCGCCGCCCAAGACCGGGTGTTGTTGGCATTTTTCGTTCAAGCGCAGTTCGGCGATGCGGTGAATTTGCCGCAAATTTTCTTGGAATGCCAGCGCTGGAGATTGGTGGAGTCGCCAGGCCATGGTGTCCAAAATGGCCTGGGGTGTCAGGCCATTGCCGCGTGGGCCGCGCACCGCAACGATGAACGGCCAGCCGAATTTGGCGATGTAGGCCTGGTTCAGGGCTTGCAATTGGGCCGCTTGCGCTGGCGTGCTTTGCCACAAGCCCGCCACTTGTTGCTCTTGTTTGGATTCGCTGGTGAGGTGCGGGTTGGGTTTGGCCGCCAGCAAGGGGTGGGCCTTGATGAGCGCCATTTGCTGCGTCGGGTCGGCTTGCATGACGCTGTGCGCCAAGGCCCATTTCAAGTGCGCCAAACTGCGAAACGGGCGCTGCGCCAAAGCCTGTTCGGCCACCCAGGGCGAGTGTTCGTAAATCCCATCCAGCCAGGCCAGGGCTTCGGCCGTGCTGGCTTGGTTCAGCCACTGAATGCGTTCTTGTGAAGGCTGTGGCCGAGAAGGGGAGGAGATGGGCATGGGATGGAAAGCTACACTGCGAATTTTCAACTATACCTTTCGGCCTCAACGCCTGTTCGGAGAGCTTGCACATGGGATTGAGCACACATGTTTTGGACACCATGCACGGACGCCCAGCGGGCGGCATGGAGGTGGCTTTGTACGCCACCAAGGGCGCAGACAGCCGCTTGCTCAAGTCGTTCACGCTGAACGCCGATGGCCGCAACGACGGCGGCCCCTTGCTGGACAACGACAGCTTGCAAGTGGGCACCTACCGGCTGGTGTTTTCAGTGAAGCCCTATTTCAAAGCCTTGGGCGTGGCCTTGCCCGAGCCCTCATTCCTCGACCAAGTGACGCTGGACTTTGGCGTGGCCGATACCCGCCAGCATTACCACGTGCCTTTGCTGGTCAGCCCTTGGAGTTTTTCCACCTACCGTGGTTCTTGAAGCCGGGCGGGCCGTGTTGGGGCGCTCGTTCAGCGCCGCCTCAGTGCTGGCCTTCGGTCAGGGTGTCGAGTTGAAACTGGCCGCTGGCATGCCACAACCAGGTGTCCACGTATTTCACTTTTTTCAGCAGGCGCGGCGCCGGGTAGGGCTGGGCTTCGCGCACCTTGGTTTCGATTTCGCGCATCACCTCGGGCACATGCCGGGGGGCACGCAACCAGACGATCTCGTCCACCTGGCCTTGGCTGTTGACGCTGACCTCGATCACGCCCACGGCTTTGAGCATGGGCGGCATCTTGCCTTTGTAAATGGATTGTTGGTATTGCCGGTAGATGTGGCTGGCCGCGTCGGTGCGGTACTCCTTGGGGCTGCGGGCATCCGAGACCAGGGCGGGCACCGGTGTGGCGGGCAAGGGCTGCACGGCGGGCGGCGGCAAACTGGGTGGCGCGGGTGGCGGCACGCTGATGATGGCCACGGGGGGTGTGGGAGCGGGTGCTTGGACCACTGGGGGTGGCATCAAGCTGCAGGCGCTCAGGCTGAGCAGCAGCCCAGCGCCGATTGCGGCCCAAGGCGTGCCAAGGCTGCTTGTCTGTTCGCAGGGCGTGATCGACGCCGCTGTGCGCACAACCAAGCCTGCCGCGCCCAACGTGTTGGCCGGGTGGTGATTGCCTGGGATTGAACCAGCCCGCATGACCGCTCCTTGTGCCGTACTAAGCTCTGGACTCTGCACCGGCTGGGCGCATTTGGCAAGCTTGATAACCCGAGGATTGATTTGAAACAACTGTCAGATTTGCTTGAAGATTTGCTGATTGCGCCCGCCGTGCTGGTGCGGGTGCAGCAGGCGCAGGGCTCGGTGCCGCGCGACACCGGCACCTGGATGGCGGTGTTTGATGCGCACCAGGTGGGCACGATTGGCGGCGGCCACCTGGAGCACCAAGCCATCGCCCAAGCGCGGGCGGCATTGCAAAACCCCGACTTGCCGCTGCCCGAGGCGCAGCGCGTGGCGCTGGGGCCCAGCCTGGGGCAGTGCTGCGGCGGCGTGCTGGAACTGGGTTTTGAGCACATCAGCGCCGCCGATGCGCCCCGCTTGCAGGCGGGTTTGGCAGGAGAAGGCCGACCACTGGCGCTGTTTGGCGGCGGCCACGTGGGGCAGGCGCTGGTGAAACTGTTGGCCGATTTGCCCTTTCATGTGCGTTGGATCGACAGCCGCGACGAGGTGTTCCCGCCTGACACCCCGCGCCATGTGCAATGTGAACATTCCGCGCCGGTGCAAGCCGCGGTGGCCGATCTGGCACCGGGCAGTCTGGTGTTGATCATGAGCTTCAGCCACGCCGAGGATTTGGAGGTGTTGGCCGATTGCTTGCGGCGTGCGCGTGACTTGAACGATGTGCCCTTCATCGGCCTGATTGGCAGCGCCACCAAATGGGCCACCTTTCGACATCGCCTAGAGGCCAAAGGTTTTGGCGACGCCGACTTCGCGCGGGTGACCTGCCCGATTGGCTTGCCCGGCATTGGCGGCAAATCACCCTCCGAAATCGCCGTGGCCGTGGCCGCGCAGTTGCTGCTCCTCGGCAAGTAATTGGGGTCAGATTCCAATTGTTCTAAATCAATTGGAATCTGACCCCAATTACCCATAAGCTAAAGTCCGACCCCATGGAAACCTACTTGCTCGAATGGGTGCAACTGCTGGTCCGCTGGCTGCACGTCATCGTCGCCATCGCCTGGATCGGCTCGTCGTTTTACTTTGTCTTCCTCGACAGCAACTTGGTCCCGCCGCAAGACCCGGCGCTGAAAGACAAAGGCGTCGGCGGCGAAATGTGGGCGGTGCACGGCGGTGGTTTTTACAACCCGCAAAAATACGCTGGCGCCCCGGGTCACATCAACAGCACCTTGCATTGGTTTTACTGGGAAAGCTACGCCACATGGCTGAGCGGCTTCGCCTTGTTTGCCATGATGTACCTTTGGCAAGCTCCCACCTTCTTGATCGACACCTCGGTCATGGCCTGGTCGCCCGCCGCCGCCATCACCACAGCCTTGGCGTTTTTGGTGGGGTTTTGGCTCTTCTATCACGCGCTGTGCAAAGCCTTGTTCAACCACCCCCAAGGCCAAGCCTGGGTCGGCGCCATCATGCTGGTTTTGGTGGCTGCGCTGTGCTGGCTGGCCTGCCAACTCTTCGCTGGTCGTGCCGCTTTTGTGCTGATGGGGGCCACCATCGCCACCACCATGACGGCCAATGTGTTTTTCTGCATCATTCCGGGCCAACGCGTGGTGGTGAAAGCGCTCACCTCGGGCCAGCCGTATGACGAGAAAGCCATGGCGTTTTACGGTTTGCGCGGCAAGCAGCGCAGTGTCCACAACACCTACTTCACCTTGCCGGTGTTGTTCGCGATGTTGGCCAACCACGAGGGCTTGTTGGTCAGCCACCCGCAGCGCTGGATCTTGTTGTTTTTGATGATGTTGGCCGGTGCCAGCATCCGCCAGTTTTTTGTGCAAAAGCACGCGTGGCGTTTGGGCAGAAGTGCCCATCCCTGGCCCTATGCCGCGTTCGGAGCGGCCATCATCATCGGCTTGATCGTGGCCCTGCGCCCCGCGCCCGCCAGCGCCGATGTCAGCACCGCCCCGGTCAGCTTCGAGGAGGTGCAGGCCATCGTCAACCAGCGCTGCATCAGCTGCCACGGTGACCAAGTGCAAATGAAAAACCTGCGCTTGGATTCAGCCGACCACATTCGCGCCAACGCGCAAAACATCTACCAACAGGTGGTGGTGCTGAAACAAATGCCGATGAACAACGCCACCGGGCTCACGGAGCCGGAGCGTCAAGCGCTGGGACGCTGGTTTCTGGCGGCGTCGACGCCTTGATTTTTTTCTCGTAGGCTTGCAAACGTTTTTCCCGCTGGGCTAAATACACTTGGTATTCCAGTTGCATTTTTTGCATGTGTTGGTCTTGTTGCTCTTTGACCATGTTGTCATAGCGAAGTTGTTGCCGCGAGTTGCTCATGGCTTGGGACCACATCGCCTCAAAGCCTTTGTTCAGGCCGCGCCACAAGAGCATGGCCAACGCCACCGGAAAAAACACCACGGCGGCGGCGTACACCCACATTTCTTCCGGGTTGGACGCGGTTTCTTTCAACTGTTTGGCAATTTCATCGGCGGTCATGGATTGCTTTTCAAAGTGAGACCTATAGGGAATCGACCGCAAAACCACAGACTTGAGTCCCTGCGTAAACTTTCGACATGAACACCCTCATCTCCCCCCATCAGCAGCCCAGCGATTTTTTACGCCAACTCTTTGCCGCAGCCGTGGCGCGGGCCCAACCGCTCTTGAACCTGCCGGCCGTGCTGCCCGCCGTGCCGCGCGGTCGCACCGTGGTGATTGGGGCGGGCAAAGCCGCAGGCGCCATGGCCCAGGCCCTGGAGCAACTGTGGCCTGCCGATGCGCCGATGGCGGGCGTGGTGGTTACCCGCTACCACCACACGCCGCCCCGACCGGCCGGTCTGGCGCAACGCATCGAGGTGTTGGAGGCCGCCCACCCGGTGCCCGACGCCGCAGGTGTGCAAGCCGCCGAGCGCATCTTGGCGCTGGTGCAAGGCTTGCAGCCCGACGACCTGGTGATTTGCCTCATCTCTGGCGGCGGTTCGGCGCTGCTGACCCTGCCCGCGGACGGCTTGAGCCTGGCCGACAAACAACAGATCAACCGCGCCCTGTTGGAAAGCGGCGCCAACATCACCGAGATGAACACGGTGCGCAAGCATTTGTCGCGCATCAAAGGCGGGCGGTTGGCGGCGGCTTGCCACCCCGCCCAGGTGGTGACGCTGACCATCAGCGATGTGCCCGGCGACGACCCGGCCATCATTGCCAGCGGCCCCACCGTGGCGGACGCCAGCACCTGCGCCCAAGCTTGGGCCATTTTGGAGCGCTACCGCATTGAATTACCAAACAGCGTGAAAGCGGCCCTGCACTCGGGCGCCTTGGAAACCCCCAAACCCATAGACGCGGTGTTTGCAGGCCACCAGGTGCGCATGATGGCCACGCCGCAGCAGTCGCTGCAAGCCGCCGCCGAGGTGGCGAAGGCGGCGGGTTTGAACGCTTACATCTTGTCGGATGAAATCGAAGGCGAGTCGCGTGAGGTGGGCAAGGTGCATGCGGCTTTGGCACGCGCTGCGGCGCTGGGACACGGGCCGTTTCAAAAGCCGTGCGTGATTTTGAGCGGCGGCGAAACCACGGTCACGGTGCGCCCACAAGCGCCGGGTTCGCCACGCGGCAAAGGCGGGCGGGCCGGTGAGTTTTGTTTGGGGTTGGTGGTGGGTTTGCAAGGGATGAGCGGTGTGTGGGGCTTGGCGGCGGACACCGACGGCATTGACGGCGTGGAAGACAACGCTGGTGCCGTGGTGACCCCGGACACCCTAGAGCGAGCAGACCATGCAGGTTTGAAACCGTCTGCGTTTTTAGACCGCAACGACAGCTATCGGCTTTTTGAAGCCTTGGATGATTTGGTGGTGACCGGCCCGACCCACACCAATGTGAACGACTTCAGGGCTTTGCTGGTGCTTTAGAGCAATTTCACCAGGGTGGCCATCACCCCGATGGCCAACACCATCAGGCTGCCCAGCTTGATGACCATGCGTTGCTCTAGCAGCATGAGGTTGTGGTTGGTGGTGATTTCCAGATGCTGGATGTCTTTGCGAAGACTGGTTTCCATGAGCTGCATCTCTTGGCGAAGACTGGTCTCCATGATTTGCATGTCTTTGCGTATGCCAGCTTCCATTTGTTGCATTTCATTGCGAACGTTTTGGAATTCTTGCGCCATTTCATTGCGCACGTTTTGGAATTCCTGTTTCATTTCCTTTCGCACATTTTGGAATTCTTGCGCCATTTCGTTGCGCACGTTTTGGAATTCTTGCTGTACTTCTTTGCGAAATTTTTGGAATTCTTGCGCCATTTCGTTGCGCACGTTTTGGAATTCTTGCTGTACTTCTTTGCGAAATTTTTGGAATTCTTGCGCCATTTCATTGCGCACGTTTTGGAATTCTTGCTGTACTCCTTCTTGCATGACCTGAAACCCGTGCTTGGTGGCCAGATCGCTTTGCGTGACATCTTGCTTGGTGGCCAAGTCTTGCATGTTCACATGCAGCACATCAGCCATGGCGAAGGCTTGAACCTCGGCCAACTGTGGCTCCATGCCTGCGGCTTTGAGCCGATTGGCATAGGACAGGGAGTCGAAGTGCAGGGCATTCATGGTGGCGAAAGTTTAAAACCAAGTCCATGCTCTGGCAATGTGATCTATGCACCGGGTCGGCCATTGACCACCACGTTGTCCACCAGGCGGTCGTCACCCAACACAATCATGGCGAAGAGTTGCTCGTCCAAGGAATCGGCAGCGGCGGTGCGCCGCGCCAAAAGGGGCGTGGCTTGCGGGTTTAGCACCACGAAATCGGCTTCGCAACCGACGGCCAAATTACCACACACACCGGCCAAGCCCAGCGCTTGTGCCGCGCCTGCCGTATGCAACCACCACAGCTGCTGGGCACTCAGCGAATGGCCATCGCGCCCGACGCTTTGGCGGCCCACGGTGTAGGCCGCATGCATGGTGTGAAACGGGCTGAAGCTGGTGCCCCCGCCCACATCGCTGGCCAAGCCGTGCAACACACGTTGGGCTTGGGCGTCTTGGAAATGGAAAAAACCGCTGTCCAAAAACAAATTGCTGGTTGGGCACACGGCCGCCGCCGCACCACGCTCGGCCATCAGATCGCGGTCGTTGGCATCCAGATGCAAGCAGTGCGCATACACCGAACGCTGGCGCAACAAGCCGACGTTTTCATACACATCCAAGTAGCTGCGTGCTTGCGGAAACAACTCGGCCACCCAGCGGATTTCATCGGCGTTTTCAGCCACATGGGTTTGCACCCACACGCTGCTGTGTTGCTGCGCCAAAACGCCTGCACCGTGCAATTGTTCGGGGCTGGAGGTGGGCGCAAAACGCGGTGTGATGGCGTAGCCCAAACGGTCCACGCCGTGCCACTTGTGAATCAGGCTTTCGGTTTCAAGCAGGCTTTGTTCGACGCTGCGGTCACGCAAACCATCCGGGCTGTGCCGGTCTTGCAGCACCCGCCCGCCAATCATGCGCAATTGACGCTGCTGCGCTTGCTCAAAAAACGCGTCCACCGAGGCCACATGCGCGGTGGCGAAGGTGAGCGCGGTGGTCACACCGTGGCGCATCAGCTCATCGAAATAAAACTGCGCCACTTCACGCGCATGGGCCGGATCGGCGAAACGCGTTTCTTGCGGAAAGGTGTAGTGGTTCAACCAAGGCAGCAAGCCATCGGCGGGCGAGGCGATGACGTCGGTTTGCGCATAGTGGATGTGCATGTCGACAAAGCCCGGTGCCAGCCAACGGCCGCGCCAATCGGTGCAAGCCACTTGCGCATGGGCCGCGTGCAACAAGGCATAGGGGCCGATGGCGCTGATGCGGGCCACGCCGTCGTCACCGCGCTCGGTGACCAACAGGCCATCGGCCTCGAATTGAATCTGGTCGCTGTCGCCATCGGGAAACCACAGCAGGCTGGCGCGATATGCCTGCTGCGTTGGCAGGCCGGGTTCGGGGTGTTTGTTCATCGGTTCAGGGTTCAATTCAAAAAATCATGCCAGCCAGAACGCAAGGCGTTTCAAGCCTGCTTGGGTTGCAGCGCCATCAACACGCGCTCGGGCGTGGCGGGTGCGTCAAGGTGCACCGGCGCGTTGCCGCCCAAGCATTGGCCGACGGCATCGCGCAAGGCCTCGAACACGCTGATGGCCAGCATGAACGGCGGCTCGCCCACCGCCTTGCTGCCACCGATGTTGTCTTCGCGGTTGGCCTCGGGCCACAGCTGGATGTTGAAGTGCTGCGGGATGTCGGCGGCGGTGGGGATTTTGTAGGTGCTCGCGCCCCGTGTCAGCAGCTTGCCGTCAGCGCCCCACACCAGTTCTTCGGTGGTCAACCAACCCATGCCTTGCACAAAGCCGCCTTCAATTTGACCGATGTCCAAGGCCGGGTTCAAGGAATGCCCCACGTCGTGCAGGATGTCGACTTTCAACACCTTGTGCTCGCCGCTCAGGGTGTCGATCAAGACCTCGCTGCAGGCTGCGCCATAAGCGAAATAGTAGAACGGCCGACCGGAAAGGGTGGCGCGGTCGTAATGGATTTTTGGTGTGGCGTAAAAACCATCGCTCCACAACTGCACCCGTTGGCTGTAGGCGTATTGCACGGCTTGCTCGAAGCTGCGCACTTGCTTGGGGCTGTGCACTTGGCCCTTCAGGAAGCGCACCTCGGCAGCCGTGCAGCCATCGGCTTGGGCCACACAGGCGGCGATGTTGCTGCGCACTTGCAAGGCGGCGCGTTCGGCGGCGCGGCCATTCAAATCGGTGCCGCTGGAGGCTGCTGTGGCACTGGCGTTGGCCACCTTGTCGGTGTCCGAACTGCTGATGCGCACCTGTGTCAACGGCAAGCCCAAGACCTGGGCCACCACCGCGCACACCTTGGTGTGCAGGCCTTGGCCCATCTCGGTGCCGCCGTGGTTCACCCGCACGCTGCCATCGGTGTAAACCGACACCAGCGCACCGGCTTGGTTGAACTGGGTGGCGGTGAAGCTGATGCCGAATTTCACCGGCGTCAAGGCGATGCCACGCTTGAGAACCTTGCTGCTGGCGTTGAAGGCTTGTATCTCGGCGCGGCGTGAGCGGTAATTGCAATCAGCGGCCAACTGCGTCATGAGCGCGGGTGCGATGTTGTCTTCCACGGTCATGCCGTAGTGGGTGGTGTTGCGTGGGGCCTCCCCATAAAGATTGGCCAAGCGCACATCCAGCGGGTCCAGGCCAAGTTGCCTGGCGATGTCACCCATCAAGGCCTCGATCAACAACACGCCTTGCGGCCCGCCAAAGCCGCGAAACGCGGTGTGGCTTTGGGTGTTGAGCTTGCTGCGGTGCGAGACGATATCGACCGCCTCTAAAAAATACGCGTTGTCGGTGTGGAACACGGCGCGGTCGGCCACCGGGCCGCTCAGGTCGGCGCTGAAACCGCAGTGCACCCATTGGGTGGATTGCAAGCCCAGCAAGCGGCCTTGGTGGTTGAAACCGGCTTGGTAATCGTGGCTGAACGGATGGCGTTTGCCGGTGATCAAAAAATCGTCTTCACGCGCCAAACGCAGCTTCACGGGGCGGCCGGTTTTTTGCGCGGCCAATGCGGCCCACACTGCCGGGTGACCCGACTGGGTTTCTTTGCCGCCGAAGCCGCCGCCCATGCGGCGACACAGCACCCGCACGCGGTGCAAAGGGACATTCAAGGCATGCGCCACCCAATGCTGGGCTTCGCCGGGGTGTTGGGTGCTGGAGTGCACCAACCACTCGCCGTCGTCTTGCGGCAGCACATAGGCGATTTGGCCTTCCAGGTAATAGTGCTCTTGGCCGCCAATTTCCAGCTGGTTGCGCAATTGGTGCGGCGCGTTCTGCAGCGCTTGCGCGGCGTCACCGCGTTGCACATGGACCTTGGGCAACACCGTGCTTGGCGCGGTGCGGGCAATCAAAGCAGGGGGCAGGGGGGCCACTTTCAATTGCATCAAGGCCGCCGCCGCGCGGGCCTGAATGTGGCTGTCGGCCACCACCACGCCCAGCACCTGCCCGATGTGTTCGACATGGGTGCTGGCAAAAATCGGTTCGTCGTGCACAAAGGTGGCCAGCAGTTTGTCGCCCACGACATCGTCGGCGGTGACCACGGCACGCACGCCGGGTGCGGCCAGCACGGCGCTCAGGTCGAGCGACAGGATGCGGCCATGGGCCACGTTGCTCATCAGCGGCGCAGCGTGCAGCGTGCCTTCGGTCAGCGGCAGATCGTCGATGTAGGCCGCCAAGCCTTGCACATGCCCATGTGCACTTTCGTGTTTTGCGTCTTGGTCCAGCGCTTGGTCAAGGGTGTTCATCTTAAAAATCCTCCAAGCGGGTGTGGGCCACGCCTTGGGCCTGCAACCAAGCGCGTTGCAGCAGGTTGCGCAACAGCTGATGGCGGTACGCGGCGCTGGCACGCATGTCAGTGATGGGTTTGAACTCTTGGCCCAGGCTGTCTTGCGCCCGGGCCAAGGTGGTGGCGTCCAAAGACTGGTTGTCCATCACCGCTTCGGTGCGCCGAGCCCGCACGGGCGTGGCCGCGACACCACCGACACCGATGCGCACATCGCGCAGGGTCTGGGCGTCTTGGTGCCAACGCAGCACCAAACAAAGGGTGGAAATATCGTCCTCTTGGCGTTTCGACACTTTGTAGGCGTGGAGCCGTTCGTTGTGAAGAGGCTGCGGCACGACGATCCAACACAGCACTTCGTCGGGGGCCAACACGGTTTGGCGGTAGCCCAGGTAATAGTCTTCCAAGGGCACATGGCGCGACACCATGCGGCCATGGCGGTAGGCCATCAGCACCACCTGCGCCCCCAGGGCGATCAACAGCGGCATGCAGTCACCGATGGGCGAGCCATTGGCCAGATTGCCGCCGATGGTGCCGGACTGGCGCACCGGACGACCGGCAAAGCGGTGGGCGAAATCCGTCACCTCGGGGCGGCGTTGGGCCAGCGCCGCGAAGGCGTCGTGCAGGCTCACCGCCGCACCAATGGCCAGATGGTGGGGATAGGTTTCTACTTTTTTCAGCTCGGCCACGCGGGTCAGGTCGATCACTTGGTCAAAGCGGCGGTGCTGTTGGGTGACCCACAAACCGGCGTCGGTGCCACCGGCCATCAACTGCGCTTGGGGGTGGCGGGCACGCAAAGTCAGCAGTTGAGCCAACGACGTGGGCAGGGCGTAATGCGGGTTCAAGGGGTCGCGCAAGTCGGGCCCGGTTTTCAGTTGGCGGCGCGGCGCGGGGGCTGGGTACAGGTGCATGGCGCAGGCGGCGTCCAAGATCGGGCGGTAGCCGGTGCAGCGGCACAAATTGCCCGAGATCGCTTCCATGGCTTCTTCGCGCGTGACCGCTTGGCCTTGGGCGCGGTTGTAAAGGTCGTACAGACTCATGACAAACCCGGGGGTGCAAAAACCGCATTGCGAACCGTGGTGGTCTAACATGGCTTGCTGAACCGGGTGCAGTTGACCGTTGGTGGGCAAATCGCTGGCGGTGGTGACTTGCAAACCATGGGCAGAATGGGCCATGCGGATGCAGCTGTTGACCGTGTGCGCTTGCGGGCCGTGACCAATCACCACGGTGCAAGCGCCGCAGTCGCCGCTGGCACAACCTTCCTTGACGTCGGTGGCCCGCAGCTCTTCGCGCAAAATGTCCAACAGGGTGCGACTGGGCGATACATTCGGAATTGAATTCTTTGTGTTTCTAAAAATCAGGTCTAAGTGAGGAATGGTCATGGAAACGAGGTGCTTTGGTTGGATTCAAAAGGTGATGCCCGGAAACCTTGGGGAGAACTTGGCATGAGTCCTGTTCCTTTGTTGAGCCTCAAAGGCATCCGCAAACAGTACCCTGCCGTGCTGGCCAATGACAATATTTCCTTGGACGTGATGCCCGGCCAGATTCACGCCATTTTGGGCGAAAACGGTGCGGGCAAGTCCACTCTGATGAAAATCATATTTGGTGCGGTGCAACCCGATGCCGGGGACATCCGCTTCAATGGCCAAGCGGTGCGCATTCGCAACCCCCAGCAGGCCCGTCAATTGGGCATCAGCATGGTGTTCCAGCATTTCAGTTTGTTTGACACCCTGAGCGTGGCGCAAAACGTCTGGTTGGGTTTGGACAAAAGCCTGTCCTTGGCCGAGGTGACCCAACGCATCCGCGACAAAGCCGCCATTTATGGCCTGGACATCGAGCCCGAGCGCCCCGTGCACACCCTGAGCGTGGGCGAGATGCAGCGGGTGGAAATCATCCGCGCCTTGCTGTGTGAACCGCGGTTGCTGATTCTGGACGAGCCCACCTCGGTGCTCACCCCGCAAGCCGTGGACAAACTGTTTGCCGTGCTGCGCCAGTTGGTGGCCGAGGGTTGCAGCATTTTGTACATCAGCCACAAGCTGCATGAAATCCGTGCGCTGTGCACCCATTGCACCGTGCTGCGGGCCGGTCGTGTCAGCGGCGAATGCATTCCCAGCGAAGAAACCAATGCGTCTTTGAGCCAAATGATGATTGGCAGCGAGCCGCCCGCCTTGAACCCCAAAGTCAGCCAACCCGGTGCCGTGGTCCTAGAGGTGCGGCAACTGCAGTTGGCCCGCCAAGACCCGTTTGGCATGAACCTGTCACCCCTGAATTTGCAAGTACGCCAAGGCGAAATTGTGGGCATCGCTGGGGTGTCGGGCAATGGCCAGCGCGAGTTGCTGTATGCCCTGAGCGGTGAGGACACCCGCGCCCCCGCCGACAGCATCCGTTTGTTGGGTCAGGCGGTGGGTTCGCAAGGCCCGACCCAGCGGCGTGCCTTGGGCTTGCACTTTGTGCCGGACGAACGCTTGGGCCGGGGTGCCGTGCCCAGCCTGAGCTTGGCGCACAACCTGTTGCTCACCCGGTCCGACGCCATCAACAGGGCGGGGTGGATCGACATGAACGCCCTGAAAACCCAGGCCGAATCCATCATCAACCGCTACAAGGTCAAGGCCGGTGGCGCCCATGCGCTGGCGCAGTCGCTGTCGGGCGGCAATTTGCAAAAGTACATCGTTGGCCGCGAAATCGACGCGGCGCCCAAACTGCTGATCGTCTCGCAACCCACCTGGGGCGTGGATGTCGGCGCTTCGGCGCAAATCCGTGGCGCTTTGCTGGCGCTGCGTGACGCCGGTTGTGCGGTTTTGGTGGTGAGTGAAGAACTCGACGAGTTGTTTGAACTCTCCGACCGCATGCACGTCATCGCCCAAGGCCGCTTGTCACCCTCGATCAACCGGGCCGACGCCAACGTGGCCTTGATCGGCAGTTGGATGAGCGGCTTGTGGGACCAACAAGAAGAAATGGTGAATTGACATGTTGAAACTTGAAGCCCGGCCTCAGCCTTCAGGCTTTTGGCGCATCGCCTCACCCTTGTTGGCCCTGGTGCTGACCGTGGTCATCGGGGTGGTGCTGTTCTTGGCGCTGGGCAAAGACCCGGTGCAGGGTTTGGCGGTGTTTTTCTGGGAACCCATTCGCAGCGCTTACGCCTTGGGCGAGTTGGTGGTCAAAGCCACGCCCTTGCTCATCATCGCTTTGGGCTTGGCGCTTTGTTTCCGCTCCAACGTCTGGAACATCGGTGCCGAAGGCCAGTATGTGATGGGCGCGGTGTTCGCCACCGGCATCGCCTTGATGGCCGACAAAGCCAGCAGCCCCTGGGTGATGGTGCCTTCGGTCTTGTTGGCGGGCGTGCTGGGCGGCATGGTCTGGGCCGGCATCACGGCGTTTTTGCGCGACCGCTTTCACGCCAATGAAATTTTGGTCAGCCTGATGCTGGTCTATGTGGCCATCATGGTCTTGGGTTACTTGGTCTATGGCCCGTGGAAAGACCCCTTGGGTTACAACTTCCCGCAAACCAAAACCTTCGAGGCGGCCACACAAATTCCGCGTTTGTTCAAAGGCTCGCGGATCAACATGGGCGTCTTTTTGGCTTTGCTGGGAGCGCTGTTGCTGTGGGTGTTTTTGTTCCGCACCCGGGCCGGTTGGGCGCAGCAAATCGGTGGTTTGGCCCCGCATGCAGCCCGCTACGCGGGTTTCTCTTCCAGCCGAGCCATCTGGTTGGCCTTGTTGGTGTCGGGCGGCGCGGCCGGTTTGGCCGGTGCCTTGGAAGTGGCCGGCCCCATTGGTCAGCTGACCCCTTATGTGCCGGTGGGCTATGGCTTTGCGGCCATCATCGTCGCTTTTGTCGGGCGCTTGCACCCGGTGGGCATGGTGTTTTCGGCCATCCTGATGAGCATGTTCTACATCGGCGGCGAGTTGGCCCAGTCCCGTTTGGGCTTGCCCAAATCCCTCACCGGTGTGTTCCAAGGGCTGTTGTTGTTCAGCTTGTTGGCCTGTGATGTCTTGATGAATTACCGCTTGCGCTGGGCGCCCAAGCGTGTGGAGGTGGCGTGATGGAATCCTATGCATTGTTAATAGCCGCCACCCTGAGTGCGGGCACGGTCTTGGCCATCGCGGCTTTGGGGCTGCTCATCAACGAAAAAGCGGGCATCGTCAACCTCGGTGCCGAGGGCATGATGCTGTGCGCGGCCATCGCTGGCTTTGCCACCGTGGTGCACACCGGCAGCGATCTGCTGGGCTTTGCCGCGGGCATGGGCGCTGGTGCCTTGTTGGCCCTGATTTTTGGTGCCTTGGTGATTGGCCTCAACACCAACCAGTACGCCACCGGTTTGGCGCTCAGCCTGTTTGGCGTGGGCTTCTCGGCCTTTGTGGGCACCGGCTATGTGCAGGCCAAGCTGCCCGAGCGCATGCGCTTTGAGGTGCCTGGTTTGGTCGATCTGCCTTTTGTGGGCCCGGCCTTGTTCAAACAACACCCGATGGTCTATCTGGTCATCTTGTTCACCATCGCCCTGATTTGGTTCCTCGAGCGCAGCCGAGCCGGTTTGGTGCTGCGGGCGGTGGGCGAGTCGCCGCAGTCGGCCCATGCCTTGGGCTATTCGGTGCGCGGCATCCGCCTGGGCGCGGTGGTCACTGGCGGCGCTTTGTGCGGTTTGGCGGGCGCCTATATTTCCATCATCTACACCCCGCTGTGGGTGGAGGGGATGATCGCGGGCAAGGGCTGGATCGCCTTGGCCCTGACCACCTTCGCCACTTGGCGGCCAGCGCGGGTGTTGCTGGGGGCTTATTTGTTCGGCGGCGTCACCATGCTGCAGTTCCATTTCCAAGCCAGTGGGGTGGAGGTGCCCAGCCAGTTCCTGAGCATGCTGCCCTACTTGGCCACCATCTTGGTGCTGGCGCTGATTTCCCGCAATCCCCAGTGGATTCGGGTCAACATGCCAGCCTCCTTGGGCAAACCGTTTTACCCCGGCACATGATGAAAAATTTCGCACCCAGCCTGGGCAAAGCCTTGTCTGGGGCCATAATCACCCGTTTTCCAACCTCCTCCGCCTTACTTTGACAAAGGACTTTTCATGACAGATTTGTACAAACGTTCTTGGTTCCGTGCAGCTGCATTGGGCCTGGTTTCTGCCGCCTTGCTTGTGGGTTGCGGCAAAAAGGAAGAACCCAAAGCCGAGCCAGCACCCGCTGTTGAAGCACCCAAACCCGAGCCATTGAAAATTGCTTTTGCCTATGTCGGTCCTGTGGGTGACGGCGGTTGGACATTCGCGCATGACAACGCTCGCAAAGCCTTGGAAGCCGAATTTGGCGACAAAATCAAAACCTCTTACACCGAAAACGTGTCCGAGTCTGCTGACGCCGAGCGCAACTTCCGCGACATGGTGGGTCAAGGCAACAAGCTGATTTTCGGCACCACCTTTGGCTACATGGAGCCCATGCTCAAAGTGGCTGCAGACACACCGGATGTGAAATTCGAGCACGCCACCGGTTACAAGCAATCTACCAATATGCGCACCTACGACAGCCGCACCTATGAAGGCGCGTACATGGCCGGTGTGATCGCAGGCAAGATGACCAAGTCCAACACCTTGGGCGTGGTGGCTTCCATCCCCATTCCTGAAGTGGTCCGCAACATCAACTCTTTCACCATGGGCGCCCAGTCGGTCAACCCCAAGGTGAAAACCAAAGTGGTGTGGGTCAACGAGTGGTTCAACCCACCCAAAGAAACCGAAGCTGCCACCTCCCTCATCAACAGCGGTGCTGACGTGCTGTTCCAAAACACCGATTCACCTGCCGTGCTGAAAACAGCCGAAGAAAAAGGCAAGCGTGCTTTCGGTTGGGACTCGGACATGACCGCCTACGGCCCCAAAGCCCACTTGGGTTCGGCCATCATCAACTGGGCGCCTTACTACATCCAAACCACCCGTGAAGCCTTGGAAGGCAAATGGGTTGGTGGCACAGGCGTGTGGTGGGGCGTGAAAGAAGGCGCGATCGACATCGTTTCTATCGCTGAAGACGTGCCTGCTGACACCAAAGCCAAAGTGGATGAAATCAGAGCGGGCTTGAAAGCCGGTACCTATGCCATTTGGAAAGGTCCCTTGGTTGACAACACCGGCAAGACCCTGCTGAAAAAGGATGAAGTCGCTGACGACAAATTCCTGAGCGGCGTCAACTTCTACGTCAAAGGCGTGGAAGGCAAAGTGCCCGGCAGCAAGTAATGCTTGTTGTCAAGCGCACTGGCTTGAATCAAAAAGGCTGCCCTCGGGCAGCCTTTTTTTGGTGGCTAGCAGCTGGACTGCTCACAACCGGCAGCGTCTGGGCGCAGCAGACTAGCAGCTCGCCAGCCCAGGGCGTGGTTGCCCCGGCCTTGCCCAACCCGGCGTTCACGCCGGGAGCCATCGACCCGGCGGTGACACCTCAAAACCTGCAATCCACGGTTTGCGTGAAGGGCTACACCGCCAAGGTGCGTCCCGACAAAAAATACACCAACCGCATGAAGCGTCAGCAGCTGCGCCAATTCAATTACGCAGACCGCAACCCGCAGAACTACGAACAAGACCACCTGATCCCCCTGAGCATTGGTGGCAACCCCAGCGACCCGAAAAACCTCTGGCCGCAACCGCGGTCAGGTGAATGGGGTGCCGAGCAGAAAAACGACCTCGAATTCGTGGTTTACAAAATGGTCTGCAACGGCGACATCAGCTTGGCCGAGGCGCAGCAGCGGGTTGCCCGCAACTGGATCGAGGCCTACCAAGCTTGGGTGCCCAAGCACCAACACTACCTGCCCAAAGGCCGCCGACATGACGCCGATTGAACACCTTTTGTGGCATCCGGTGGCCGATGCCCATGACCTGACCGACCAACCCCTGTCGGTGCAATTGCTTGAACTGCCCGTGGTGCTGTGGCGCGATACCCAGGGCCAAGCCCAGGGCTTGCACGACCGATGCCCCCACCGAGGCGCGCAACTCTCATTGGGCCGTGTTTGCCAAGGCCAGTTGCAGTGCCCCTACCACGGCTGGACATTCAATGGGCAAGGCGCGTGCACCCGGGTGCCCGCCATGCCCGACTTTCAACCCGGCCAAGCGCAACAAGCCCGGCCCATTGCGGTGCGCGAAGCCTATGACTTGATTTGGGTGTGTTTGTCACCCGATGGTCATGACCTGCCACCGTTCAACGCCGAAGCGCAAACGGGTTTGCGCAAACTCAACGCCGGGCCGTATCTGGTGAACACCAGCGCCCCGCGCATTGTTGAAAACTTTTTGGACATGGCGCATTTCAGCTTTGTGCACGAGGGCTGGTTGGGCGACGCCCAGCACACGCAGATTCCCGACTACCAGGTGCAAACCACCGCGCACGGTTTCAAGTTGATCAACGCCCAAGCTTGGCAACCGCAGTCCAGTGCCTTGGCCTCTGGCGGCGCGATGGTGGCCTACACCTACGAGGTGGCGCACCCGTATGCGGCGGTGCTCACCAAAGTGCCGGGCGCGGACAGTGGTGTCAAGCCCGGCTATGAAGAATCCATCGCTTTGTTCATACAACCTGTTCAAGCAGACCAAAGCCGGGTGTGGTTTCGCATGGCCATGGCCGACTTCGAGCTGCCCGCTGACAAAGTGCTGGACTTTCAAAACACCATCTTTTTGCAAGACAAGCCGGTGCTGGAGTCCCAGCGCCCGCAGTTGTTGCCCTTGCAGGCTGGGGCAGAATCCTTCGTCGCGGTGGACAAAGGGTCCGCCGCTTACCGCCGCCTGTTGCAACAGCTGGGCATCACGTTTGGAGTGTGTTGAATGAATTTCGCGGCTGTATCCCCTGAGCGTTTGCCCGACTTGTTGCGGGCCATGCCCAAAACCGAATTGCACATGCACATCGAGGGTTCACTCGAACCTGAATTGATTTTTCAGATGGCCAAGCGCAACCAGGTGCAGATTCCTTACAGCAGTGTGGAAGTGCTGCGAGCTGCTTATGCGTTCACCGATTTGCAAAGTTTTCTGGACATCTATTACGCTGGTGCCAGTGTGTTGCTGCAAGAGCCCGACTTCTACGACATGGCCTGGGCCTACTTTCTGAAAGCCCAAGCCGACAACGTGGTGCATGCCGAGTTGTTCTTCGACCCGCAAACCCACACCGCCCGTCAGGTGCCCATGGCCACGGTCATCAACGGCTTGCACCGCGCTTGTGTGGATGCCCACACCAAGTTGGGCATCAGCGCTTCACTCATCATGTGTTTTTTGCGGCACCTGTCCGAAGAAGAAGCCCTGCAAACCTTGGAACAGGCCAAGCCGCATTTGGACAAAATCATTGGCGTTGGTCTTGATTCGAGTGAGCGCGGCCACCCGCCTGAAAAATTCGAGCGTGTGTTTGCGCAAGCCCGCGCACTGGGTTTGCACGTGGTGGCCCATGCTGGTGAGGAAGGCCCGCCAGCCTACATCTGGGGTGCTTTGGATCTGCTCAAAGCCGAGCGCATCGACCACGGCGTGCAAGCCATCCATGACGCCGCCCTCATGAAACGCTTGGCCCAGGAACGCATCCCGCTCACGGTCTGCCCTTTATCGAACCAAAAGCTGTGCGTGTTCCCCAACTTGGCCGACCACAACCTGGGGGAAATGTTGGACCAAGGCCTGTGCGTCATGCTCAATTCCGACGACCCGGCTTACTTTGGCGGCTACTTGAACGACAACTTTTTGCAGACCTTCGCGGCGCTGCCCCTGACCGCGGCCCATGCCTACCAATTGGCCTGCAACAGCTTCGAGGCCAGCTTTGTGCCCGAGGCGCAAAAGCAAGTTTGGCGCGGCCAGTTGGACGCTTGTTTCAAGTTGCATGGGGCCTGACATTCACGTTTGCTAGCATGATCGCATGAGAGATGTACTGATCGCCGGAGGCGGCATAGGCGGCTTGGCCGCTGCACTGGCCCTGGGCCATGTGGGCACCACCAGCCAATTGATTGAACAAGCAGAGTCCTTCGCCGAGGTGGGCGCCGGCATTGGCTTGGGCCCGAACGCCATGAAGCGTTTGCACGCCTGGGGTTTGAAGGACGTGTTGGCGCAACGCGGCTTTGTGCCCAGCCACCTCGAGGTGCGCAATGCCTTGGACGGCAGAAGCCTCGGCCAAATGGCGATGGGCGACGACTTCGTGCACCGCTACGGGGCGCCTTACCTCACCATCCACCGCGCCGATTTGCACCAGAGCTTGCTTGAAGCCGTGCAAACGCAAAACAAAGCCAGTGTGCTCTTGAACAGCAGTGTGCACACCGTGCAATCTTTGAACGAGGGTGTGCAAATTGGTTTTGAAAACTCAGGGCCCATGCAAGGCATGGCCTTGATTGGCGCCGACGGCATCAGCAGCCGGGTGCGCCATCAAGTGTGGGGACCGCAGTCCCTGGTGCCTAGCGGCCATTGGGCCTACCGCAGTGTGTTGCAACGCGATCAACTGCCGCCGGTGTGGCGCGGCGACGGCATGGGCTTGTGGCTGGGGCCGCGTTTGCACGTGGTGCATTACCCGATCCGTGGCGGCGACTTGTTGAACCTGGTGGTGTTGGTGGAAGCCCAAGACATCCCGGCGGCGCCCGGTTGGGAACATGTGCGCAGCGCCGAAGAAGCCACCTTGGATTTGCAAGCCGCGATGTACGCCTGTTGTCCGTCGCTGCAAGAGCTGGTGCGCATGGCCGGGCACAGCCGCAAAGCCTGGGCCTTGTTTGACAAGCCGCCATTGCGGCAAGCGGCTGAGATGGCCAAAGGCAAAGTGGCCTTGCTGGGGGATGCGGCGCACCCGATGCTGCCGTATTTGGCGCAAGGCGCAGGCATGGCCATCGAGGACGCCGACAGCTTGGCGCAACACTGGCAACAGCAAAGCCAAACCGTGGAACAGCGCTTGCAAGCCTATGCCATGGCCAGGTGGCAACGTGCCGCCAAGGTGCAACAACGGGCGCGGCGCAATGGCCGGGTGTTTCATGCCAGCGGGCCGCTGGCGTGGGCACGCAACCTCGCCATGGGCTTGGGCGGTCAAAACCTGATGGACCAGCCCTGGCTTTACAAATACTGAGTCAGAGTCGGCCCAGCAGCAGCAACTCCATCAGTGCTTTTTGCACATGCAAGCGGTTCTCGGCTTCATCCCACACCACGCTTTGCGGGCCGTCAATCACCTCGGCCTGCACCTCTTCACCACGGTGCGCGGGCAGGCAATGCATGAACAAGGCATCCGGGTGGGCGGCGGCCATCATGGCTTCATCCACACACCAAGCGGCGAAGGCTTGGCGACGCGCTTCGTTTTCCGCCTCAAAGCCCATGCTGGTCCAGACATCGGTGGTAACCAAATGAGCGCCTTGGCAGGCTTGCAACGGGTCTTGGAACACCTTGTAACAAGCCGGGTTCTTCACACCCGCCACGGCTTGGTTCACCTCGTAGCCGCTGGGCGTGCTGACATGGACCGTGAAGCCCAATAAGTCGGCGGCTTGCAACCAGGTGTTGGCCATGTTGTTGCCGTCGCCCACCCAAGCCACCACCTTGCCTTGGAGGCAGTGCAAAGGGTTTTGAACATCGCCCCGGTGCTCGATGAAGGTGAGCAGGTCGGCCAAGATTTGGCAGGGGTGGAATTCGTTGGTGAGGCCATTGATGACCGGCACCCGCGAGTTGGCGGCGAAGCGCTCGATCTTGGTTTGCTCGTAGGTGCGGATCATCACCAAGTCCACCATGCGGCTGATGACTTTGGCGCTGTCTTCAATCGGCTCGGCCCGGCCCAGCTGGCTGTCACCGGTGGTCAGGTGCACCACCGCACCGCCCATTTGGTACATGCCCGCTTCAAAGCTGATGCGGGTGCGTGTCGAGGCCTTCTCGAAAATCATGGCCAGGGTGCGGTCGGTCAGGGGCTGGTGTTTGTCATAGGCCTTGAACTTGGCCTTGATGAGCGCCGCGCGGTTGAACAAGTAGGCGTAGTCGTCTGCCGACAAGTCGGTGAATTGCAAATAGTGTTGGAGGGGCTGGCGCATGTCAGTCCTTGGGCGTGTTCAAAAATTGTTTCACCAGCGGTACCAACAAGGCCACCACTTGGTCGGCCTCTTGCTCGGTCATGATGAGTGCAGGCAGCAAGCGGATGACGCTGTCAGCCGTGACGCTGATGAGCAAACCGTGTTCCATGGCTTGGCCCATGAGGGGGCCGCAAGGTCGATCCAGTTCAATGCCGATCATCAAACCCTGGCCGCGAATCTCTTTGACGCCAGACAGGCCTTTGAACTCGCGCTCGAACGCGGCTTTGAAATGCAGACCCACACGGTGGGCGTTCTCCAGCAAGCCGTCCTCTTCCATGATGCGGATGGTTTCCACGCCCGCCCGCATGGCCAGCGGGTTGCCGCCAAAGGTGGTGCCATGGTTGCCGGGTTGAAAGATGCCAGCGGCCTTGGGGCCCGCCACCACCGCGCCAATGGGCACGCCCGAGCCCAAGCCCTTGGCCAAGGGCATCACATCCGGCAAGATGCCCGCCCATTGATGGGCAAACCATTTGCCGGTGCGACCGATGCCGCATTGCACCTCGTCGATCATCAGCAGCCAGTCTTGCGCGTCGCACAGGGCACGCACCTCGCGCAGGTAGTCGGCGCGCATCGGGTTGATGCCGCCTTCACCTTGGATGGTTTCAAAAAACACGGCCACCACGTTCGGGTTGCCTTGGGTGGCTTGCTTCAAAGCAGCGATGTCGTTCAGCGGCACCCGGATGAAGCCTTCCACCAAGGGGCCAAAGCCTTTTTGGATTTTTTCGTTGCCGGTGGCGCTCAGGGTGGCGATGCTGCGGCCATGAAAGGCGCGCTCATAAACCACGATTTCAGGGCGTTCAATGCCTTTGTCATGACCGAACTTGCGGGCCATTTTCAAAGCGGCTTCATTGGCCTCCAAGCCGGAGTTGCAAAAGAACACATTGCGCATGCCCGACAGCTCAACCAGTTTGTCCGCCAGTTGCTGCTGCAAGGGGATGTGATAGTAGTTGCAGCTGTGCATCATGCGGCCCACCTGGTCTTGCAGCGCCGGGGTCAGCTTGGGGTGGGCGTGGCCCAAGGTGTTGACCGCGATGCCAGCCAGTGCGTCCAAGTAGCTTTTGCCTGCCGTGTCAAACACATGCACACCTCGGCCATGCGACACCGACATGGGCAAACGGCCATAGGTGTTCATCAGGTGGGCGGTGGCGTCGTGGGCGCTGGACATGGAGGCTCCTTGGAGATGGGCTCAAAAATGAAATCGGCTCAGCAGCCATGCAGGCTGGAGCCGGGAAGGGGATTTTAGGCGGCAAAAGCTTGTCAGGGCTTTGAAATACGGCAACCCTAGAATCTGTGCAGTCTTACCTTCTCACCCATGGCCGATCTCAAAGCGCACGACATCATCATTCTTGGATTGACCACTTCCGGCCAAACCTTCCGCCCCAGCGATTGGGCGGAGCGTCTGGCGGGTGTGATGAGCAGCATCCGCCCGGGTGGCGCGTTGCCCGGTGACCACCTCAGCTATTCACCTTGGTGTGTGCCCAACGATTGGCAGGGCCAGAAATGCGTGGTGGTGCACACCGACATGCGCTCAGCCCATGTGATGGCTTGGGATTTCGTGATGGGCTTTGCGCGAGACAACCAACTGCAAGTCATCACCGGTCCTTTGCCCGGCTCCTCCAGCTGACCTTCAGGGTGTTTACTCGTAGCTGAGCATGACCGTGGCGGTGGACGAAAAAATCCCCGGCGCTGGCTCTTCGCCATTGGCCACAAAAGCGGCATTGAAATTCAAACTCACATTGCTGGCGTTGTTCAACGCACGGTAGGTCTCGAGGTTTTTGATGGTCAGGTCTGCATAAGCCGTGCCTGTGTCCAAGGCCATTTTTTGGTTGTCAGCGGCGATCACCATCACATCCACCCCTTTGGATCCATCTGATTTTTGATTGCTCAGGCGGCTTGGGTTGTTCGGATTGGGTTTGTTGAAAGTCCAGGTCAGGTTGACTTTGCGGGCTTGGTCCGTGGCCGTGCAGCTGGTCAGGTTCAAGCTGAAGGGCTTGGTCAGCAGGGCTTTGCTGGTGTTGGTTTTGTCCACATTGTTGAGCTGCAAGGACCCCAGCTCCACTTTCAGGTTTTGGCTGTTGGCCGCAAAGGTGCAAGAGGGCGAGGGTGCCAACTTGAAGCTGGCGCTGGGCGAACTTGGAATCACCGTTCGGACATTGTTGGTGCTCAGAGACACACTGGTTTGAGGCAATTGTTCTGGCCTGAAAGTCAATTCTTCTTTGGTCAGCAAGCTGTTGGCAGTTTGGATGATCCGCACACGCATCTCGATTTTCATTTTGGTGCAGGGCGTTCCATTGGGCCAAGTCACTTTGATGGCGTTGCTATTGGCAAATCCTTCAGTGGAGAAGACCGTGCTCGAACCACACAAGCGGTTGCCATCGTCATACAACTCGATGATGCGGGTCATCGTGAATTTCAGGTTTTCGAAGCTGTTGCCGCAGGTTGGACAGGCATAGCCTGTGTAATCAATGTTGGTGGTGGACGGATTGGAAGAATCCAGCTTGGTGCCAGGTTCTGTATTGTTCTGGTTGTAGATCAGGTTTTCCTTGAAGCTGGAGATGTAAATCGTGCTGCCGCGAAGATCGCCACAGTCTTCCAGCAAAACATAGTTGTAGAAAGAGGCCAACTCGGCTCCGGCAGTCCTTTTGCCTACAACGATGCTGGGTGGACTTTTAACCCCTTTGGTGGTGATGGTTGGACAGGCCGCCTGCGCCCCTTGCGGCATGCCCAGCCAAGCAAACAACAGCAGCAAGCTCAACAACGCCATCTTGCGCCAGCCAAGGGCTGAGGAGGATGAACTTGCCAAGGGTTGGGAAGCAGGTAGGTTGGGAGCCGTTTGCATCATGGATCTGATTGAAAAAATCCAATGATAGAGCTATAAATAACTAATTTGAAACTAAATTAGCGGCAATTTAGGTAAATTTGACACAAAAAAACCACCCCGAAGGGTGGTTTGTTTGTTTTTTTGCCAACAGCGCACCGGTTTCAAACGGCGGCCTGCGGTCAGCAGGCCGGGCTGGATGCCTGAATCGTCAGGCGGCGAGGGCCAAGGTCTTCACCTTGGCGGCCAGGCGGCTCTTGTCGCGAGCAGCCTTGTTTTTGTGGAAGATTTTCTTGTCGGCAATGATGTCCACCACGGATTGCATCTTGCCAAACAGTTCAGCGGCTTTGGTTTTGTCGCCGGCTTGGACTGCTTTTTCAACGTTTTTCACCGCAGTGCGGTATTTGGAGCGCAACGAGCTGTTGGCTTCGTTCAGTTTGACGTCTTGGCGGGCGCGTTTGCGGCCCGACGCCAGGCGTGGGTTCTTTTTCTTGGGTTTGGCTGAGGCCATGGAATTTCCTTTAGGGGTTTGAGGATGATGCTGGCAAAGCCGGTGATTGTAGCAAACCAGCCCTTTACGGCCCCAAACCCACCGCTACACTCCACCGCGTGAGCCTTTTCAAGTCTGCCTCCACCGTCTCTTTGCTGACCCTGCTGTCGCGCATCACTGGGTTTGCGCGTGAGACCCTGATCGCCAGCGCCTTTGGGGCCAACGCGGTCGCCGACGCCTTTCGCGTGGCCTTTCTCATCCCGAATTTGTTTCGCCGCTTGTTCGCCGAGGGCGCGTTCAGCCAGGCCTTTGTGCCGGTGCTGGCCGCCACCCGGGCCGAGCAGGGCGACGCCGCCACCCAGGTCTTGATTGACAAAGTGGCCACGCTGCTGGCTTGGGCGGTTTTGATCACCAGCGTGTTGGGCGTGCTGGCCGCGCCCGGGTTGGTGTGGCTGATGGCCAGTGGCTTGAAACAGTCGCCGCAGGGCCTGGAAACCGCCGTGCTGCTCACGCGCTACATGTTTCCCTACATCGCTTTCATGTCCATGGTGGCGCTGTCCGCGGGCATCTTGAACACTTGGCGGCGCTTTGCCGTGCCAGCGGCCACGCCTGTGCTGCTGAATGTCTGCATGATCTTGGCGGCTTGGCTGGGCGCTCCTTGGTTGGCCAGCCGCGGGCTGGAGCCCATCTATGCCTTGGCGGGCGGCGTCATGCTGGGTGGGGTGTTGCAGCTGGCGGTGCAAATCCCGGCGCTGAAAAGCCTGGGACTGCTGCCGCGCATTGCCGTGTCGCCCGCAGGTATTCGCCAAGCTTGGCAGGACGGCGGCACGCGGCGCATTTTGGCCATGATGGGGCCCGCCCTTTTGGGTGTGGGCGTGGCGCAGTTGTCGCTGCTGATCAACACGCAAATCGCCTCGCACCTGACGCCGGGCAGCGTGAGTTGGATCAATTTCGCCGACCGCTTGATGGAGTTCCCCATCGCCATGCTGGGCGTGGCCTTGGGCGTGGTGCTGATGCCGCAACTCTCTGCCGCCAAAGCCAGTGGCGACAGCGAACGCTACAGCGCCATGCTGGACTGGGGCTTGCGCCTGGTGCTGGTGCTGGCCCTGCCGTGCGCCGTCGCCTTGCTGGTGTTTGCCAAACCCATGGTCGCTGTGCTCTACCACTACGGCGCGTTCACCGCGCTGGATGTGACGCAAACCACGGCGGCCCTGACCGGCTACGGCGTGGGCGTGCTGGGCCTGGTGGCCATCAAGGTGCTGGCGCCGGGCTTTTATGCGAATGAAGACACCCGCACGCCGGTGCGGATTGCGGTGGCCGTGTTGGTGTTCACGCAGGTCTTGAACTTCTTCTTGGTGCCGCATTTGGCGCATGCCGCGCTCACTTTGTCCATCGGTTTGGGGGCCTTGGTGAATGCGCTCAGTTTGTTGGTGGGCTTGCGCTTGCAAGGCAAATACAAACCCTTGCCGGGCTGGTGGCTGCTGATGGCGCAAGTGCTGGCGGCCAGCGCGGTGTTTGGCGGGCTGCTGTGGTACGCGGCTGGTTATTGGGATTGGACCGGCCTGCAGGCTCAAGCATGGATGCGGGCGGGATTGATGTTGGGGGTGACCAGCGGGGGTGTTGTGGTGTATTTCGCAATACTGAAGGGTCTTGGGGTGGATTTGCGTGCGCTGTGGCGGCGCTGAAGGCATGATTGCAAGATGGACTACAAATTAAAGCCCTCGGCGCTGGACTATTTCACCACCTTGGTGCAAAGCGACGACGATTTTCCCTTGCTGGAAACCGCTATCAGCTTGGCGCAAGATGAATTCCCTGGTTTGGACATCCAGCAGGTGTTGGATGAGGTGGACGTGATGAGCGCCAAGCTCAAACGCCGCTTGATGGCCAACGCCGAGCCGCTGGACAAGCTGCGCGAACTGAACCATTTTTTCTATGAAGAACTGCGTTTTGCCGGCAACGTGAACCATTACGACGACCCGCACAACAGCTTCATCAACATGGTCCTGACCAAGCGCTTGGGCATTCCCATCAGCTTGGCCGTGCTGTGGCTGGAGTTGGGCCAAAGCATGGGGCTGCGGGTGCATGGCGTGAGTTTTCCGGGGCATTTTTTGGTCAAACTCGACCTCACCTACCCGCAAGAAGGCCATGTGGTGCTCGACCCTTTCAGCGGCGAATCACTCAGCCGCGACGACCTGGCCGAACGCCTGATTCCTTGGCTGCATGGCGCCAAACCGGGCCGTCCGCAGGCCATCTCGGATGACGCCTTGGCCTACCACTTAGAGCCCGCTACGCCGCGCGACATCATCGCCCGCATGCTGCGCAATTTGCAGGAAATTTACCGCCGCCAAGGCGATGGCGAGCGCTTGCAAAAAGTACAGGCCCGGTTGGCCGTGTTGCTGCCTGAATAATGGGGGTCAGATTCCAATTGTTTTGACGTTGAAGTCACGCTTTCGCCGCCCGCCATGGGGACTCATTTTTCTGGTCTTTCGCTCAAAAAATGGTCCCCAGGCCGAGCGGCTCTAAGTGATGTCTCAGCTTGCGAACATGGTGGGTCGGTACGCTTAAGCGTTCGTTGCCACGAAGTGGCGGTGAGCGGCGGACGAGCCCACCGTGGTCGGCAAGCCGCCGTGACTTAATTGGAAACTGACCCCAATTGTTTTAAAAACAGCGGCACTTATTTCTGGCAATTGAATGATTCAATCTGCATCAGATTAACAATAATGCGTAAAATTCAATTCCCTGATCAAGGGAGATTGAAGATGTTCAGTTGCATTTTAATTCCTCGTCATATTGAGGTTGACTTGATATGAATATAGTAAATTTAAATAAAAGCTATAAATCAATATTCAAATCAAATTTAATCTCGAGCGATTTGATCTTGATTATTTCATGGCTTATTTACGGGTTTCTCATGTTGGCGTGGTTTGCTTATGAAGATGCCCCTTGGTTATTGTCCTTGTGCCAAGGCACCCAATGAATTTGATACATATTTTTAAAAGCGAATCGCTATTTGATGACTCGTTGCGTCAATATCGAGTCAATGCAGATCAGATCATGGTCAAAATGAATATCTTTTTGACCATCATTTGCTTGTTAATTTCTCCCTATCGAGACACTTGGAAGGCCCCACTTTTGTTGGGAATTCCCACGCTTTTGCTGTCTTATCACCTCACCAAAAAACGACCCGGAGAATTGCTCACACGGCTGTTCATGGCTTGCGCTTTCATGATGTACACCAGCCTCATCATTCACCAAAGCGGTGGAGACATTGAAGCGCATTTTTCTGCATTTGGACTGATTGGCATATTGCTTTATTACCGAGATTGGCGAACTATTTTCGTGGCAACTGTTTTTATTTATTTACAGCACCTGGTAGTTGGATGGGCGCAAACGCAGGGATTCCCGCTTTATGTTTTTGACACCACTGATTTTTGGTCGGTTTTTGCATTGCACGTCGCCTATTTTTTGCCATTCGTCGGCATGATGGGTTACTTGTCCGTTTGGCTGAGAAGAGAGGGCTTTGAACAAAATCGAATGATTAACGAAAGTTTGCAGCGTGAATTAGATTTACGAGAGATGATGAAAAAAGCGGAAGTCGCAAACCGGTTGAAAAGTGAGATTCTGGCCAATATGAGCCATGAAATCAGAACCCCATTGAACGGCGTTGGCGGCATGATTCAACTGACCTTAGATACCGATTTGAATGATCAGCAACGAGATTTGCTAGAAACTGCAAGGGATTCGTCGGAATATTTACTGAGTGTCATCAATAATATTTTGGATTACTCCAAAATTGAGTCTGGTGCATTGGAAATCACGCTCGTTTCTACCGATATCAGAGATTTATTGACAGATACCAAACGATTTTTTGAGGCTGCCGCCCATGGAAAAGGGCTCGATTTGATTTTGGAAACAGATGCTTCTTTGCCCTCAGATTTGATGTTGGATTCAGTGCGTCTGCGCCAAATACTGACGAATCTGATTGGCAATGCCATTAAATTTACCCACCATGGCCACATCAAATTAAGCTCGAATCTAGAAATGACTGAACAGTCTGAACGGATGTCTTTGATCATTGTCATTGAAGATACGGGTATTGGTTTTGATCCCGAGTTGACGGAGTCTTTATTTGCACCATTTGTGCAAGCAGACAGCACCCTGAGTCGTGTTTATGGCGGAACTGGTTTGGGGCTTTCGATCACACGCAGTTTGATTCAAAAAATGGGTGGCGAAATCACCAGCCAAAGTTCGCCCGGCAAGGGGTCGGTTTTTCGGGTGAAATTACCCTGTCAATTACCCAAGAATGTTGTCGGCGATTCAAATATCAAAATACTGTCTGCTGGCTCAATTGATTTTAAAAAACTTCATATTCTGTTGGCGGAAGACCATCCGGTTAATCAAAAAATCATGCTGCTGATGTTGACCAAAATGGGCCATCAAGTTTCGGTGGTTGAAAATGGCTTGGAAGCGCTAGACTTTTTATCCGGTGGATTCAAGCACGAAGTGCAACTTTGATTAACTAATGGTTAGGTGGCTGAGAATGTTTAGCATTCAAAGCTTCTTGACCTGGCAGTCGAAGTTGCTTATGACCTACAAACACCTCAGCCAAGCTGAAAGATATCAGATTCATGCCCTTATGAAAGCCGGACACGATCAGTCTCAAATAGCCAAACTGCTGGACCGGCACAAGTCCACCATCAGTCGGGAGTTGAGCCGCAACACTGGCTCTCGAGGTTACCGCCCCAAGCAGGCTTGTGAGATGTCTGCTGATCGAGCGCAGAACAGCCGTAACGCCAATACGGTGCCAGCTTGGGTGAATGACCAAGCGCAGTTGCTGCTGC